>NZ_NEIX01000010.1:0-254049 GCF_002112885.1 Pseudomonas sp. B37(2017)
ATCGCCGATGGTAGTGTGGGGTTTCCCCATGTGAGAGTAGGTCATCGTCAAGATTAAATTCCGAAACCCCAATTGCGAAAGCAGTTGGGGTTTTGTTTTAGTAGAAGTCACCGATTTTTGCCGGAACGTTACTGCGGTAACGGGCTGGTCACAGAATTTCTTGACGACCATAGAGCGTTGGAACCACCTGATCCCATCCCGAACTCAGAAGTGAAACGATGCATCGCCGATGGTAGTGTGGGGTTTCCCCATGTGAGAGTAGGTCATCGTCAAGATTGAATTCCGAAACCCCTGTCTGCTAACGCAGACAGGGGTTTTGTCGTTTCAGTGCCCACAAAAATCCGATTTTCAAACCGCTCTGCGTGCCTTGCTGCTCCGACGAGCCTGCCATTTGCGCCACCAGATGTAGACGCCAGTCCCCGACAACACCGCAATCAGAACACCCAATACCGCGATCATCACTTGTCCGGTGAAGCCTATGATCCGTCCCCCATGTATCGGCAACTGCAACCGATAAAACCTCTCTCCCAACGTCCCTTTTCCTGCGATCTCCTGCCCCAGTAATCGTCCGTCAGTACCGTGGAAGAACAACCAGGATTTACCGTGGGCCTCGGTGTCATGCTGCCCAAACCCCGCACCGTAGAAGTTGTATTCAAAGCTGTAATACAACTCGCCGATCGCTGCTGTCAGCCCCAACCTTTTCCCCTCCTGCTGTGCCCTTTCGTATGCCTGTTGATAACTCAATCGGGTGATCCCCAGCTCTTCGGCAGGCATTCGCCCTCGCGCCTCATACACGCTCGGTTCAATCGCAGAAAACAACGACACCACCGGTTTAAAGACCTGGCTCGGCAGGTTCATCGCCACGCTGCTGACGGCTATCGGCAGCAACAACAACCACAGCCACAAGCCCCCTGCCCGATGCAGATCGAAGTTGAGTCGATAGGCATGCCCGCCCTTGATCTTCCAGGCCTTCGACCACTTCTTCCAGAACGGTTTACCCCGCGGTAACGTCAGCCAGAGAGCGATGAAGCAATCGATTACCCAAGCGATGGCCACCAACCCCATCAACAGCAAACCCCAGTTACCGGGCAGTGTCAGGTTGTAGTGAAACTCAAGAATGAACGGAACGAAGTTCTCACGCTGGAAACAGCACTCGCCCCAGTAACGCTGACCTTTTTGCTCTGCGCTGACCGGGTCGAGGTAGAACACTTCATTGCGTTCTTTGAAGGGTTCGCCCGTCGCCGGATTATTTCGCGGAACCGCCGCCAGCAATGCCGTGTGGCCTGCCTCATTCGGGTACTCCATGTACCAGACCTGCAACTTCGGATGGGCCGATTGCACCGCATCAACCAGCCCACCTGGCGGCAGACGCTCCCCCTCGGCCGAAGCCGCGTAAAACTCCGGATTCAACCACTCATCCAGCTCATGGTTGAACGCCAGAATGCTGCCCGTGATCCCGGCCAGCAGCAGAAAAACCGCCGTGGCCAATCCGATATACCGGTGCAATAAAACCAGAAACGAACGCATGAAAACTTCCTCCACAGATACGACAAAGCCAGCCCCTGAAATCAGGGGCTGGCTTTTTTATGCACAAGACAAAGGCTTAGAACTGGTAACTGACCGTCGCGGCGACGTTGCGCTCTTCGCCCATGTAGCAGAAGTCCAGACTGGCGCAGGAGGCCACGTAGGATTCGTTGGTCAGATTGTTTGCATTCAGGCGTACGTCGACACCCTTCAGACCGACCTTGCCGAGGTCATAGCCAATCGATGCGTCGAACAATGTGTAGGACGGCACCTTCATGGTGTTCTCTGCATCCGCCCAGCTATAGCCGACATAACGCACACCGCCGCCCAGTCGCAGACCATCGAGTGCCGCGCTGTCGAACTTGTAGTCGGCCCACAGCGATGCCATGTGCCGTGGCGCCTGGGTTGGCGAGTTGCCCTTGTTCTCGATCAAATTGGTCGGTGTGCTCAAGGTGCTGGTCATCGACTTCGAGTATTCAATGTCGGTGAAGGTATAGCTGCCGAGGATTTTCAGGTTGTCGGTCAACTGCATGTGCGCTTCCAGTTCCAGACCCTGAGAGCGGACAGCACCTACAGCGCGATAGAAGTTTTCCTGCGGCAGTTTGGTCGCCAGGTTCTCCTGATCGATGCGGAACAACGAGGCGGTGAACAGATTGTCGGTACCCGGCGGCTGATACTTCAGGCCCATTTCCCACTGCGTTCCATCGGTCGGTGCGAGCGGATTGCCGGCGCTGTCAGCGTAGGAATTCGGGTTGAACGACTCGGAATAGCTGACGTACGGCGCGAGGCCGTTATCGAACAGATACAGCGCGCCGGCACGACCGGTGAGCTTGGTGCGTCGATCATTGATCTCGGTGCCAACCGGACGGCCCGCTTCGGCGATGCGGTTTTCGTCGGAGGTTTCCACCCAGTCCTGACGCAGCCCCAGCGAGAAGCGCCACTTGTCCATCTCGATCAGGTCTTGCAGGTAAACGCCGGTCTGCTCCAGACGCCGCAGATAGCTGGTCTCGCCGTATGGCGTAATAGCCGAATTGCCATACACCGGGTTGAACGCATTGATCGGCGCCAGGCCGCCACTAGTCCAGTCGACCACGGTTTTGCGCCGCTGATAATCCGCCCCCATCAACACCGTGTGCTTGGTCGCGCCGGTGAAAAATTCAGCCTGCAGCATGTTGTCGACGATGAACGCGTGCAGACGCTCGTCACCGCCGGTGTAGTAGCGATTCAGTTCGTTGCTGGTCGGCGACGTCCAGCCATAGGCATACACCTGATCCATGTTCACTTTGGAGTCGAGGTAGCGGAAATTCTGCCGCGCGGTGAAGACGTCATTGAAGCGGTGTTCGAACTGGTAACCGAACGACTGCTGATCACGGGAGTAACCATCGATGCCCGGCTCGCCTTCGAAGAAATGCGGCGAGATCCGGTTTCCGTTGCGCTGATGAATCGTGCCGTCGGCCGGCACGCCACCGTGGTAGCCGCCATCCGGGTCATGCTGCAGATACGCCTGCAGGGTCAGCGAAGTATCTTCGTTGAAATCGATGCTGACGGTTGGTGCGAGGGCGAAGCGCTTTTCCTTGTTGTGGTCGAATTGCGTGTCGGACTGATCCGTCAAACCGATCAGACGATAGGCGATACGCTTGTCGTCATCGACCGGTCCGCTGAAGTCAAAACCGACACCGCGCTGGCCCTGAGTGCCGACGGTGGCCTGTACCTGATGATAGGCCTCGTACAACGGTTTCTTGCTGGTCAGTGCCACCAGACCGCCCGGCGAGCTACGGCCGTAGAGCACCGACGAAGGGCCCTTCAGGATATCGACACGCTCAAGGAAATATGGGTCCACCTGCATAGTGCTGTAGGTGCCGCTGTCGCCCATCGACTTGAGGCCGTCGAGGTAGATGTTATCCACCGAACCATCGTTGAAGCCGCGCATTGCCACGTAGTCGTAACGGTGCGTGGCGCCGTAAGGATTGGTCAGCACACCGGGGGTGTAACGCATGGCCTGGGACACGGTTTGCGAGCCCTGGTCGTCCATTTGCTCACGGGTAACCACGGACACGCTTTGCGAAGTTTCCAGCAGCGCGGTACTGGTCTTGGTGGCGATCTGGCTGTGCGTCGCGTTGTAGCCGTCCATGCTGCCCAGCGCGTTGCCGAGGGCGAAGCCTTTGATGTCGGTGGTCGGCAGGGCCAGTGCTTCGGTTTCTGCGACGGAGCGCAACACATAGCTGCTGCCGTCCTGGCTGACCGCCTCCAGACCTGATCCGCCGAGCAAGTGGCTCAAGGCCTGATCGGTCGAATACTCACCCTGTACACCCGGTGACTGCCGGCCCTGGGTTTGCTGCGGCGTCATCGACAACGTGATGCCCGCCTGGCGTGCGAACTGGTTGAGCGCATCGCCCAATGGCCCTGCGGCGATGTTGTAGCGGTGGCTGCTGACCTCGCTGGCATTGGCCGCGACGCTCAGGTTCGGCAACACGCCAACACCCAGGGCGGTAGAAAACAGCGCCGCCCGAACGGCGTGGCGCAACAGGCCCGATTCGGCAGAGAAATTCAGAGGGTTCTTACAGGTAACGCGCGCAGTCATTGTAGGTTTCCGTAGGCAGTCGCGAAGGCTGAGTTGAAGTGCTTACTGACTAAGCCGGACTTGCCACGAAAACCCGCCAAAATAATTTCAGGCCACAGACTCCAGCGTCACCCACCAACGGGTGCGGTAGCGCAATTGCACCGGCAGGGTCTGCGGCAGGATCGCCAGCAGCTTGTCGGTGTCCTCAAGACGGAACACGCCGGACAGGCGCAAATCCGCAATGTCCGACGCACAGCTCAGAAATCCCTGACGATACCGGCCGACTTCGCTGAGAAAGTCGCCCAGCCGCATGTTGCGAGTCACGATCAGCCCGTCGACCCAGGCACCGGCGTCCATGTCCAGCGGCGGCGCCGGGCGAATTTGATGGTGATCGATCAAGTAGCTCTGACCGGCGATTGCTTCCGTCGAGTTGCCGGCGGAGTGAATCGCGACCCGGCCACTGGTGACGCTCAGGCGCGTGCATCCATCTTCCTGGCGCAGAATGAATCGCGCCTTGAACGGCTCGTAACTGCCATGACGACTCTGCACCCGCAGTGGTCGGTCAAAGGACGCACCTTCATCGGCACCGCCACAGGTGACGATGATTTCGCCACGGGTCAGTTTGATCAGTCGTTGCTGCGCGGTGTAATCGAGATCCACGCTGCTGGCAGTGTTGAGTTCGATCCGCGTGCCGTCCGGCAACTGGAAGCCACGGCGCTCGCCGGTGGCGGTGGCGTAGTCGGCGCTCCACTGTTGCCAGGCGGAAGTGTCGCTGGCCAGCCATCCTGCGGAGCCCATCAGCAGCGCGCCGGACAACAGCTTCAACGCCTGACGTCGACCCAACCCCTGCGCACTGTTTTCCAGCGTGTTGAACGCCACCTGCGCACCGGGCACGGCACGCAGATTGTGGGTCAGTTCGGCTTGCAGAGACTGCACCCGCTGCCAGGCCAGTTCGTGATCATGGTGTTCGGCGCGCCATTGTTCGCACTGGCGATTCAGGCGCGGATTGCCATGGTTGTTGCGCAGGCGCAGGAGCCAGTGAATGGCCTGTCGGACGACTTGTTGCGGTGGCTCGGCGCGTCGGCCAAGCGAGAGGTTATCCACCGGCATCAGTTTTCGTACCGCAGCACGTAGCAGTGATACAGCGCATCGGCGACGTAGCGTTCCACCGAGCGCAAGGACAGGCCCATTTGCTCGGCGATCTGCTTGTGGGTCAAACCTTCGCACTGCGCCAGCAGAAATGCCTGACGCACTTTCGGCTTCAAGCCTTCAAGCATGCGGGCAATGCTTTCGAGCAGTTCGATCACCAATGCGCGGGATTCGGCACTCGGGGTTTCGGCTTCAGGCAAATGGGCGATGGTTTCCAGATAGGCGCGTTCAATTTCTTCACGGCGCCAATGATCGATCAACAAACCCCGAGCAACCGTGCGCAAGAATGCGCGAGGTGCCTTGAGTTCCAGACGCTCGGTGCGTTGCAGCAAACGCACGAACGTGTCCTGAGCCAGATCCGCTGCATCGGCGGCATTGCCCAGCCGAGTGCGCAACCAGCCGTTGAGCCAGCCGTGATGACTACTGTAAAGCGCCTGTACTGCAAACTCAGGAGAGGACATGAACGCGACAGCCCGAACGTCACAAATGATAATTAGTCGCATTGTCATCAAGGGTTACAGAATTTGCAACCGGCGCTGCAAAACAGTCATCAAAAAATGACAGGCGAACGCTCTGGCACGCCGTTCGGCGGGAATCTGGCAGAAATGCCGTCCATTTCCTGCAAAGCCCTAAGTTTTCTCCAAAGCGTGCCGACAGACTGGTGAGACATGCGTGCACCAAAGTAGAGCGGCCATCAGAACGCTGCCTGCGCTGTACATGGAATGTTGCATCCGGAACGCATCCCCACTTTTGGCATAAGAAGTCCCATGAAATGAATCTCAAGTTCAGCCATAAAATCCTGCTGGCCGCCTCGGGCGTCGTGGTCCTGGCGTTCGCGCTGTTCACTTTGTACAACGACTATCTGCAGCGAAACACCATTCGCCAGAACCTCCAGTCCTCCGTCCAGCAGGCCGGCGACCTGACCGCCAGCAGTGTGCAGAACTGGATGAGCGGGCGGATTCTGGTACTGGAAAATCTCGCACAGAACGTCGCCCATCAAGGCAAGAACGCCGACTTCCCGGGGCTGGTCGATCAACCGGCCTTCACCTCGAACTTCCAGTTCACCTACGTCGGCCAGGCCAACGGTGTGTTCACCCAGCGCCCTGACGCGAAGATGCCGGACGGCTACGACCCGCGTCAGCGCCCTTGGTACAAGCAAGCCGTGGCCGCTGACCAGACCATGTTGACCCCGCCATACATGGCCGCCGTTGGCGGTCTGGTGGTGACCATCGCCATGCCGGTGAAAAAGAACGGCGAGCTGCTCGGTGTGGTGGGTGGTGACCTGAGCCTGGAAACTCTGGTGAAGATCATCAACTCGGTGGACTTCGGCGGCCTGGGCCACGCGTTCCTGGTCAGCGGTGACGGTCAGGTGATCGTCAGCCCGGATAAAGACCAGGTGATGAAGAACCTCAAGGACATCTACCCGAACGCCGATGTGCGTATCCAGAAGGGCAACCAGAACGTAGTGCTCAACGGCCAGGAACGCATCCTGTCGTTCACCCCGGTCGCGGGTCTGCCGAATGCCGAGTGGTACATCGGTCTGTCGATCGACCGCGACAAGGCCTACGCCGCACTCAGCCAGTTCCGTACCTCGGCAGTGATTGCGATGTTCGTTGCCGTGGGCGCGATTGCGGTATTCCTGAGCCTGTTGATCACCGTCCTGATGCGTCCGCTGATTACCATGGGCCGTGCGATGCAGGACATCGCTCAGGGTGAAGGTGACCTGACCCGTCGTCTGGTAGTGGAAAGCAAGGACGAGTTCGGTGAGCTGGGCAGTTCGTTCAACCAGTTCGTGGAGCGGATTCACGCCTCCATTTCCGAAGTGTCTTCCGCGACTCGCCACGTACACGACCTGTCGCAACGCGTGATGGCATCGTCCAACGCCTCAATCATCGGCTCTGACGAGCAAAGCGCGCGCACCAACAGTGTCGCTGCGGCGATCAATCAACTGGGTGCCGCCACCCAGGAGATCGCCCGCAACGCGGCCGACGCTTCGCAACACGCCAGCGGCGCGAGCGAGCAGGCCGATGACGGTCGTCAGGTGGTCGAGCAGACGATTCAGGCCATGACCGAGCTGTCGCAGAAGATCAGCCTGTCGTGCACCCAGATCGAAACCCTGAATGCCAGCACCGATAACATCGGCCACATTCTCGATGTGATCAAAGGCATCTCCCAACAGACCAACCTGCTGGCGCTCAACGCGGCCATCGAAGCGGCCCGTGCCGGTGAAGCCGGACGCGGTTTTGCGGTGGTGGCGGACGAGGTGCGCAACCTCGCTCACCGCACCCAGGAATCGGCGGAAGAAATCCACAAAATGATCACCTCGCTGCAGGTCGGTTCCCGCGAAGCGGTGACCACCATGAACGCCAGTCAGGCGTCCAGCGAGGAGACCGTTGAAGTGGCGAACCAGGCCGGTCTGCGCCTGGTCAGCGTGACCCAGCGCATCGGCGAAATCGACGGCATGAACCAGTCGGTGGCAGCCGCTACCGAAGAGCAGACTGCGGTGGTGGAAACCCTCAACGTCGACGTCAACCAGATCAACCTGCTGAACCAGCAGAGCGTGGCCAACCTCAATGAAACGTTGAAGGATTGCGATGCGTTGTCGCAGCAGGCCAACCGTTTGAAACAGCTGGTGGACAGCTTCAAGATCTGATCGCTTGCGGTCAAAAAACAGCCCGCTGCGGAGTAATCCGCAGCGGGCTTTTTCATGCCTTACACAAACAGCTTCAGCACATTGCTCATCGCATCATCGGCGAACCCCTGCACGAAATCCTTGAACCCCGGCAGTGCCTCGGGCCCGCCGCTTGCCGGCTCGGCGATGATCGTCCAGGTCGCCCGCGATTTGCCCGCGCCCAGCGATTCCACATTCATCGCCGCCCACAGGTTGGCCACGCCCAGCGTGTTGTAGATTGTGGTCCAGGTCATGCTCAGCGCCTGGTCGTCCCGGGAGTTGAGTTGCTCGACCACCACGTTGCCATCCTTGAAGAACTTCTTGCGCAGCGAAGACACGCCTTCGCCGGTCATTTCGATGTGCGACAGGGCCGGAATGAAACGGTCGAAACCGTCGAACTTGCCGACGACCGCCCACGCTTGTCTGGCGTCCACCGGCACTTCCACCGAAGACACGACGTGGCAGCCGTGAGGGTTTTTGATCAGGGTGTCGGGTTGAAGATCGCTCATGGTGTTGCTCCTTGGTGGTTGAGTCAGATGAAGTTGATTTCTTTCAGGTAGTCGCAGCCGCGACGCAGCAGCGCCGGGGATTTTTCCGGGTAGTGCGCGCCCATTTGCTGCACGCCGGCCTGGGCATTGGCGTGGCCGATCAGGGAGATGTCGCCGATGTCTTCCTCGAAGCCGTTGAGGTAGAAACCAAGCACGCCGAACAGCGCGTTATCGGCATCGACCCGGCCCAGTTGCTGTTGCCAGTCGGCGACGCTGACCAGCGAAAATTCGCTGCCGGTTTCGCGGAACGACGCAACGTAGGCATCCCAGCTCAGGGGCTCCGGGTTGTGCAGGTTGAACACCGCCCGTTCGGCCGAATAACGGCTGGCGTGGAAGGCGATGAAGCGGGCGAGAAAGTCCACCGGCATCAGGTCGAAATTCAGCGCGAAGGCCGGCACCTGACCGAGCTGGATCGAGCCCTTGAGCATCAGCATCAAACGGTTCTTGTGCGGCTGACAGACACCGCTGAGGCTGTTGAAACTGATGTTTCCGGGCCGATAAAGATTGACCCGCACCCCACGCTCCCGCGCCCGTTCGAGGATGCGCTCGCCGACCCATTTCGACAGGTTGTAGCCGTTGCGGATGTAGATCGGCGGCGTCGGTGCGGCGGGCAGTTCCAGCACCCGGCCTGCGCCGTCGACGGTGCTGGAGGCCGATAGCGTCGAGACGAAATTGAACACCTTCTTGCTGCGCCCTTCGCACAGCCGCAGCAGTTCGAAAATCGGCTCGACGTTGTCCGCCGCCAGCGACTCGTAGTCGAGTACGTGATTGACGTTGGCGGCGTTGTGCACCAGCGCGCCGAACTCGCGATCCAGTCGCTCGAAATCCTCATTGGCCAGACCGAGTTGAGGCTGTGCGATGTCCGCCGAATAGACCCGCACCCGACTCAGGTCCAGATGTTCCAGGCGGTTCTCTCGCAACGACTGGGCAAAGCGCTGCGCCGCCGTCTGCCCGCCGCCGTCGCGCACCAGACATGCCACTTCGCTGGCGCCCCACCCCAGCAGCGCCTCGACGATGTGCACACCGACAAAACTGTTGGCGCCGGTGACGATCACCTTGTGCACATCGCCCATGCGGCTGATCGGCAGCGGCTCGATTTCCAGCGCTCGCTCGGCGTCGGCCATCGCCTGGGCGCTGAGCACCGCACTGTCATCGGTGCCGCGCACCAGGGTGGCGAGCTTGATGATGGTCGGCAGTTCAATGAAGCGGTTGATCGAAATGCTGCGGCCGAATTCCTCCCGCAGACGCAGGAGCATGCGTGACAGCAGAATCGAATGACCGCCGAGATTGAAGAAGCTTTCGTCGGTGGAAATATCGCTGGTCGGCAGCTCCAGCAACTCGCCCCAGATCTCCAGCAGCAGCGCTTCGTCGGCGTTGGCCGGCAGGCATTTCGGGCCGCTGTCCTGCACGCTCACCGGCAGTTCCAGCAAGGCTTTTCGATCGACTTTGCCATTGGCGGCGAATGGCATGGTCGGCAGTTCCGTCCATGCCACCGGTTGCATGTAGTCGGGTAAGAACTGCTGTGCGTGAGCTTTCAAAGACTCGCGCGCGGCATCCGATTGCGGCTGGGCGAGGAACGCCAGAATCCGCCGCTGACTGTCGATCACCACGGCGATCTGACGATACAGCTGACTCTCGCGCAGGCAGCGCTCGATCTCTTCCGGCTCGACCCGGAAGCCGCGGATCTTCACCTGATTGTCGCGGCGTCCGCACAGTTCGATGCCATCCTCGCCCCACTTGGCCATGTCGCCGCTGCGGTAGGCGCGCAGACGCTGACCGTCCGGCAACTCCAGATCCAGATAGCGCTCTGCCGTCTGCTGCGGATTGTTCAGGTAACCCAGGCATACGCCGGGGCCGACGATGAACAATTCGCCCACCGTTTGCTCAGGCACCGGTTGCAAATCGTCGTCGAGGATCAGTACCTGACTGTTGGCAATCGGCCCGCCGAGGGTGCGATTGCTGTCGCCCGGTTGCAGTTGCCGCGCGGTGATCAGCACCGTGGCTTCGGTGGGGCCGTAGAGGTTGTGCAGCTTGCCCTGGCGCGTCAGTTGCTCGATCACGAACGGCTCGCAGACGTCGCCGCCAGTCATGATTTGCCCGACGCTTTGCAGTTGCTCCAGCGGCAGGATGCTCAACAGTGCCGGCGGCAGGAACGCGTGGGTCAGTTGCCGACGGCGAATCAGCGCCACCAGTTGCAGCGGATCACGGCGCTGGTTGTCGTCGGGCACCACCAATTCTGCGCCTTCGAGCAGGGTCGGGAAGATATCGATCAGCGACGAGTCAAAACTCAGCGACGAGAACTGCAGCACCCGGCTCTCGGCCCGCAACTGCACGTAATCGGCGTACCACGCGGTGAAGTGCGCGAGGTTCGCCTGACTCAGCAGCACACCTTTCGGATGCCCGGTAGTACCCGAGGTGTAGAGCGCCATGCACGGCGCATCGAGCTCGGGCCGACGACGCATCAACGGTTGCGACAGATCGGCGTCGGTGCGGTTGATGCGACAGACATCCAGCCCTGGCATCGAACCGCTCAGCGGGTGTTCGCCGTCGTGCAGCAACAGCACCGCCCCGGCGTTTTCCAGAATGTACTGCTGGCGCTGAAGCGGATGGCTCGGTTCCAGCGGCAGATACACCGCGCCGCTGCCGAGAATGGCCAGAATCGAAGCAAACAGCGCATCGCATTTCGGCAGGCAAATCCCCACCACCCATGGTTGCGGTTGTGTCTCCAGCATTGCCAGCAAGCGTTGCTGGATTGCACGGCTGTGAGCATGCAACTGGCGGTAGCTGATCGACTGCTCGGCGAGGTGCAGCGCCGGGCGTTCAGCGTGCTCGATCAAGCTCTGTTGCAGCCGCTCGATCACCGGGATCCGTGCCTGTTGCAGCAACCCCGGATTGGCCGTGGCATTGAGGCGATGGACGTAGGCCAGGCTGTCGAGAAACAACAGGTTTTCCACCTGCTCGAAGTCCGGCGCACGGGCCGTCGTCGCATGCTGGAAATACTCGGCATCGCGGGAAAAGCGGCTGACCAGCAGCGCCACCTCGTCCACCACCTGCGCCAGTGTTCGCTGGCGCAGGGCCTGACCGTTGCCGGACGGTTCGTCGGCGATGGGCACGCGGCTCAGCAACGTCGAGTTGTACAGGCACAGCAGATCAAGCACCGGCAAACCGCCGGCGCCCGTTGCACCGATACCCAGACGCAAAGTCAGGTGCGGTGTCACGCCGTGATCCTGCGGCGCAAGGCTGCCGTCATCGATCACCAGATCCACCGACGGAGCCGCTTGCGTCAGCAATGAATGACCGTGTTGTTCGAGCTCCTGCGCCAGGTCGGTCAAGGCCTGGCTGCGGCCCCTCAGCAAAATGTCGAGACGTCTCATGTCAGCCTCCTTGTCAAACCAGGTAGTCGCGCAGGGCGTGCTGCACGCACGGTGTGTCGAGCAGCGAGCTGTTGTGGAAAAACCGCACGATGTTGCCCACCAGCGGGTGGTGGCGATTGATCGGGAAGGCCAGCCCGGCCATCTCGTCTTTCAGTGCGCGGCGGGTTGCCTCGTTGACTGGCAGGGCGTCGATCAGGCGCAGGTCGAAGGACTTCTGGATGTCGTTGGTCAGGTAGTGGCCGATGAACACCGGCAGGATCTGCGCGATGCATTCGCGATCCGCATCGCTCGCGGTGTGCCAGTAGATGCGCACCATCCGCGCCCAGAAACTCGAGTGCCGGCCCTCGTCGAGCAAGTGGTCGGCCATCAGGCCCTTGATCGACGGCTTGACCGTGTCGTCCCGGGCGAACGCCGCGACATCGCCGGTCACGGTGTTTTCGGCGATGGCGACGCAGATCAGTTCCACGGCGCTGCGCAGATGTTGCGGGGCCAGCTCGACGGCGGCCGGAATCGCCCGGCTCAGTTCGATTTCATTCGGCAGCTCGATCGGCTCGATGCCGGTCATGGCCACCGTTTGCTGCATGAAATCCATCGCCACCAGCGCGTGGTAATCCTCGTCCACGACCACGGTCATGGCGTCGTAGCGACAGGCGAACGGGAAGGCCACGGCGAAGCGGTTCTTGGCGATGCTGCGCGCGGTCTTGTCGACGATCTCGGTTTCGAAAATCACCACGTCGTTGATGAACTTGTACAGCGTCTGCACCAGGGCGAAATCACGCTGTTCCGGGCATTCGCGCAGGAAGGTTTCGCTGAGCACCAACGGCTGGCGGCTGAGCGGATAGATCAGCCGCGCGTCATCTTCCAGCACGCGGCGCGGCCGGGTGCGAATGGTCGCGCGGCTTTCCCAGGCATCGGCGAAAGACTGGTAGTCGGCGGCGTTCATTGGGCCACCTCCGCCAGCGGTTCGCGCATGCTCAGGCGCAGGCCGTCCCACAGGGCGATGCGGCTTTCCACGGCGGCGATGGCGCTGGCGTAGACCTCGGCTTCGCGCTGCGGATCGCCGTCCACCAGTCGGTCCAGCAGTTGTTCTGCGGCCGGGCCGTGGTCTTCGGAGTCGACTTCGATGTGTCGCTCGAGGTAGTAACGGAAGGTCGGCGCCTGTTCGACGCCAATGCCCCAGGCATCGAGCATGCGCTGGAACATGGTCGGGATCACGCTCTCGCGACCATGCAGGAAGGCGGCGGCAACGCTGTGACCGGGTGCATTCAGTGCGGTGTGCAGCGTGTCACGGACGAACCGCGCAGCCGCCGGATCGACCTCGACGCTTTGCAGGGCGACGTCGTAACTCACGCCTTCCTGTTGCAGCGTCACGAAGCGCTCCACCGCTGTCGTGTCCGCACCGACTTCGCGCATCGCATCGAGGTACAGTTCGAAGTGACTGTAATGCCCGTGTGACAGCCGGTCGTCCGATTCTTCCCCGAGCACGATTTCGTTGATCAGTCGTGCCGCGTGCGGATCTCGTGGCGGCAACCACGGCAGACGCGTGCAAGTCAGTTCCTGCTGCAGGCGCTTGGTCAGCGACATGAAGTCCCAGACAGCAAATACATGGGACTCCATGAAACGGCGTAATGTCGCCAAAGAATCGATTTCGGAGAAGATCGGATGAACGCTGAGTTCGGCTTTCTTTAGTGTAAGTTGCTCTTTAGTTGGCATGGTTGCGAGACTCTGGCTAATAGGGAAGTAGGGATTGCTCAATCAATCGCTAATAACGCTGAACAAGTTTCTCCAGGCGAACGACAGCCTCATTCGGTTTCGATGAAAGCAGGCAATGTCTGAAGGGCCCGAGACAGCAGCGGACGGTCAAACCGTCGCAATCGAGGCCGTACTGCAAGGTTGTGCCGGGTTTGTCATTTCGGATCCAAACTCGGCGAAGAAAAACTAATACATCGCAAAACAACTTAACAAGTTTATTTTTAATTATTTTTAGTTGACTGTTTTTGAAGTATGAGTGGGTCTGATAAAACTTATAAGTTAAGTTTTATTTGGGCGTAGTTACTCCTTTCGGCGTTTAATGGCCAAAATTGAACGACAAGAGTGAATGCCTCACTCGAAGCAACTTTCCAATTGAGTAATTGAATGAATATGAGGGGATGAAGTCGGGCTGTAACGGCGCCGTTTCTTCCTGTTCCCGTGACAAGGCTCCTTCCGTAGGTTCCTGGTGCGGGGACTGCTGCCGGGGCGGCGCGTCCCCGTTCTATATTGGGTTGGCGATTCAAGGGTGCGCGTAAATCGGCGCCGCGGCTATCGTCGAAAATGACTTCCTTGCGGTGCAAATTCCGGGCTGTTCAAAGCAGGGGGGAGGTTAGAGCGCAGGCGCCGATGTGCCACGGCAAATGACCGTGACCGGTGGGGGGATTTGTAAGCGGGTTATTCGCCGGGTGAGTGGAGGCTCACCCGGGAGGGAGGATTCAGCGCGCCGCTTTGCGGCTTTGGCCGGCGGAGCTGGCGAGGTAACGGGTGATCACTTCGACACCGCGATTGAGGTGCTGCTCCAGCAGTGTCACGGCGTGCGGGGTGTCACGCTCTTTCACGGCCTGCAACAACGCACGGTGATCGTCCTGGGAGAGCTTGCCCAGGCCCATGGCCTCGAGGTTGAAGCGCAGGAAGCGTTCTTCTTCATTCAGGCCGTCTTCCACCAGCCGCAACAGCCGGCCATTGGGCGCCTTGCTGTAGAGCGCCATGTGAAACAGACGGTTGAGCCGACCGATTTCGGTGTAGTCGTGTTCGATTTCCAGCTCTTCGATGTAGCCGGCCGCGCGTTCGTGATCGGCCGGGGTCAGCAGCGGGATCGACTGGCGCAGTGCTTCGGACTCCAGCAGGATGCGCAGCTCGTAAGTTTCCGTTGCATCGCCCTGGATCAGCGGCGCCACCACCGCGCCTTTGTGCGCAATCACGTTGAGCAGGCCCTGGGCCTCGAGCTGACGCAAGGCTTCGCGCACCGGCATGCGGCTGACACCGAACAGGTCGGCCAGATCCTGCTGGCGCACGGCGGTGCCGCAGGGCAGACGCCCGTCGAGAATCGCGGCGCGCAGGGTTTCTTCGATGACCGAGCGCGCCAGATGCGCGGGAATCGGGCCGTCGACTTTGATGCTGTGGAGTGGCTTGGGCTTCTGGGTCACAACTGCACACCCTATGACTGCGGATTTGGATCCAAAGGACACTAGTGATTGCTCTACAGGTTGTCAAACCGTGTAGAAGAACCCTGTCACATCTGAAGTTTAGCGCGCCAGCGATGATCTCAGGGTGCCATTGTTTTTTGCTGGGCTAACCTTCACCATCAAGCGCTTTCCTCTCTGCCCTGGATGCCTTGCATTGGCGGTACGTTTCGCAATCCCACGGATTGCGCGCTGGCTTGCCTGCGCGCTGCTGCTGGCCGGCATCATGCTGGGCGGCCTGCATGCCGATTGGGATTTTTCCGCGATCAGCCGCAAGGCCACGGCACTGTACGGGCCGTTGGGCGCGGGGCAACAGCGGATCGATGCCTGGCAGAATCTGCTGGCCACGCAGAAGCAGGTCAGCGAGATGGAAAAGCTCAAAGTGGTGAACCTGTTTTTCAACAAACAGATGCGCTACGTCGAAGACATCGATCTGTGGCACGAGGTCGATTATTGGGAAACCCCCATCGAAGCCTTGTGGAAAGGCGCCGGCGACTGCGAAGACTATGCGATCGCCAAGTATTTCAGCCTGCGCCACCTCGGTGTGGCCAGTGACAAGTTGCGCATCACCTACGTAAAGGCGCTGCGCCAGAACCGCGCGCACATGGTCCTGACTTACTATTCCAGCCCTGACGCCATGCCGCTGGTGCTCGACAGCCTGATCGATCCGATCAAACCGGCCGCCGAGCGAACCGATTTGCTGCCGGTCTACTCTTTCAATGCCGAAGGGTTGTACCTGCCGGGCGCCAAGGGCAACAAGAAGGTCGGTGACACCAAACGCCTGTCACGCTGGCAGGATGTGTTGAAGAAAATGCAGGCCGAAGGATTTCCGGTCGAGACGACTAACTAGGAGCACGCGCTCAGATGTCTTTGTTCAAACAGCTGTTGATCGCTATCTGTCTGTTCCTGGTGGTCGCCTTCACCGGCAGCTTCATGGTCAGTCTGGAGAGCTCGCGCACCCAGTACGTCAACCAGTTGCGCTCCCACGCCCAGGATGCGGCCACGGCGCTGGCGCTGTCGTTGACGCCGAACATCGATGACCCGGCGATGGTCGAGCTGCTGGTCAGTTCGATCTTCGACAGCGGTTATTACTCGAGCATCCGCGTGGTCGACCTGAAGACTGACCAGACCATCGTCGAGCGCAATGGCATTCCGGCGGTCACCAACGTGCCGGACTGGTTCGTCAAACTGATCGGCCTGGAGCCGGCCGGTGGCGATGCGCTGGTGAGCCGTGGCTGGGAGCAGGCGGCGCGGGTCGAGGTGGTCAGCCACCCGATGTTCGCCCTGGCCAAACTCTGGCAGAGCGCACTCGGCAGCCTGGGCTGGTTGCTGGTCTGTGGTGCGGTGAGTGCGGTGCTCGGCGCGCTGCTGCTGCGTCGGCAATTGAAGCCGCTGGATTACATGGTCAAGCAATCCCACGCCATCGCTCGTCGTGAGTTCCTGAGTCTGCCGGACCTACCGCGCACGCCTGAATTGCGGCGCGTAGTGCTGGCGATGAACCAGATGGTCGAGAAGCTCAAGGCACTGTTTCAGGAGCAGGCCGAGCGCAGTGAAAAACTGCGCACCGAGTCCTATCAGGACAACCTTACGGGGCTGGCCAACCGGCGTTATTTCGAGATGCAGTTGAATGCGCGGGTGAGCAACCCGGAGCAGGCCAGCTCCGGCTATCTGCTGCTGTTGCGGGTCAAGGATCTGGCTGGGCTGAACCAGCGCCTTGGCGGTCAGCGCACCGATGAATTGTTGAAAGCGGTTGGCGAGCAACTGTCCCGCGAGTGCGCCAAATACCCGGAAACCCAGAACCTCGTCACCCGGATTCGCGGTGGTGAATTCGCCGTGCTGGCGCCGGGGCTGACCCGCGAAGAAGCGCTGCAACTGGCGCAGAGTCTCGACAGTGCGCTGAGCAGTCTGCACGCGACAGGCGCCACCGACGTGGCCGCCGTGGCCTCCATCGGCCTGGCACCGTTCGCTCACGGAGATTCGCCGCAAGCGGTCCTCAGCCTTGGTGATCAGGCGCTGGCCCAGGCCGAAGGGCAGGGCGAGCAGAACTGGGCGTGCCTCGATCAAAGCCTGGTGGCGGACGTCGGTGACGATCACCACGCCTGGCATCGCTTGCTCGATCAGGCGCTGAACCAGCGGCGTTTCGAGCTGTTCTTCCAGCCGGTAGTGGCGGCGCAGGACACGCAACTGGTGCTGCATTACAAAGTGCTGTCGCGCTTGCTCGACGAGCAGGGCCAGACCATTCCCGCCGGACGCTTCCTGCCGTGGCTGGAGCGCTTCGGCTGGACCGCGCGACTGGACCGGTTGATGCTCGAGCGGGTGCTGGAGCAAATGGCCGGTCATGAAGAATCCCTGGCGCTGAATCTGTCGTCGGCGACCCTGGCCGATCCGCAGGCGTTGAACAAAGTGTTCGAGATCCTGCGGGCGCATTCCAACCTCGGTGCGCGCCTGACCCTGGAAATCGGCGAGGAACAATTGCCGGAGCAAGCGGTGCTGGAACAGCTGACCCGGCGCCTGCGCGAACTCGGTTTCTCCCTGAGCCTGCAGCGCTTCGGCGGACGCTTCAGCATGATCGGCAACCTGGCGCGGCTGGGGCTGGCGTACCTGAAGATCGATGGCAGCTACATCCGGGCGATCGATCAGGAAAGCGACAAGCGCCTGTTCATCGAAGCGATCCAGCGCGCGGCGCACAGCATCGATCTGCCGTTGATTGCCGAGCGGGTCGAGACGGAAGGGGAATTGTCGGTGATTCGCGAGATGGGGTTGTATGGGGTGCAGGGGCAGCTCTTCGGTGAGCCCAAGCCTTGGCGGTGAGCCTGATCGTTCCCACGCTCTGCGTGGGAATGCCGCCCGTGACGCTCCGCGTCACAACGGTGTCCGACGCAATGCCGATGGTGTGACTGGAACGCGGAGCGTCCCTTGATGCATTCCCACGCGGAGCGTGGGAACGATCAACTCGACTTCAAACGGATCAGATCAACCCGCCCTCATCCTCATCAATCAACTGACTCAACCCGCCCAGCGCTTCCCGCGCCTGGGTCCGGTCCATCAACTTGGCCTGGGCTGCCGGCGGCAGGTCGGTGACGCGGATCACGCCTTTGCTGGTCAGCACCTGAATCAGGTCGTCGAGTACCCGGATCATTTCCAGGTCGCTCTGCTTGAGCTGTTTGAGGCTGTTCTCCACGGCCTCGTTGGCGTACCAGGCCTGGATTTCGTGGTGGTCGGCCGGCAGCGTTTCCGTGGCCTCGGCGTAGGCCGCAGCTTCCACGCGAATCAACTGACCCTGCGCATCGCGTTGCACGTAAAACATTGAGCATCCCTCGGAAATGGACCAGCGTCATGCTGTCAGCAGCATAGCCAACTGCGCGCGAGTATGCGGTGCGCCGATGCAATCGTCACCGGTTCAAGCACCGCAAACGTGACGGCCGCCCCAAGTGGGGCGGCCGTTGTTCACGCATCAGCTGTTGTTGTGGTCGACCTTGATGGTCGGATCGCTGCCGGCAATCAGGTTGTGAATGTTGGCCGTGGACCAGTTGTTGCCTTCCAGCTTGATCGTCACGTCCGGTGTGGCGGCTGCGGCATCGCCCGAGTTGAACTTGCCGCCCGAGCTGACTTGCAGCGACGACACGCCGTCGACCGTGGTGATCTTCAGGAAGTTGTCGATGGTGCTGCCGGTCTCGCCCTGCAATAGGTCGCGCAGGTCGATGCGGTCGCCTTCGCTGGCCTTGAAGTCCTTGATCACGTCGTTGCCGGTGTCGCCCGCTTTCCAGACGAAGGTGTCGGCACCCGAACCACCGATCAGGATGTCGTTGCCCTGACCACCGATCAGCGTGTCGTTGCCGGTACCGCCGAGCAGGACGTCATTGCCCTTGCCGCCGTCGAGCAGGTCGTTGCCGCCCGAGCCGAACAGGATGTCGTTGCCCGCGCCGCCCAGCAGTGTGTCGTTGCCATCGTGGGCACCAGACACATCAAACGCCTGATAGTGCTCGGTGATGTACTGGTGCACGTTGCTGGTGGTGACTTTACTGACGTCGACCCCGGTTTCCTTGGCCACGAACGCCTGCATCGCCTGATAACCCTCGCCGGCAATGCCGTTGAAGCTCACCAGGTCGCCGAACAGGATGTCGTTGCCGTCGCCACCGCTGACGGTGTCGTTGCCCGGCATCGTCGCTTCGGTGTGGCCGATGATCGAGTTGGCCAGGTCCTTCGGATCGATGTTGGTCTGCGGCGCGTGGTCCGAGTCATACGGCTTCAGGTCGTTGAGGCTGACGCCGTTGTTGATGCCGATGGCCTCGACGGTCGACAGTTTGTCCAGCAGTGCGAAGCTGCTGGTGGAGTTGTCGGTGGTGGTCGAGCCGGTACTGTTGCCCGAACCTGCCAGGCTTGAGAACTCGTAAGTACCGTCGCCCTGGGCATGCAGGGTGCCGAAGTTCTGGTACGACCAGCTGCCGCCGGACTTGGTCCAGACCGTCACGTAGCCCGAGGCACTGATGTCGATCTGGTGCGTGCTGTCCGGGTACAGGCTGATGGCTTTGCCCAATTGATAGTTGCTGGTCGTGATCAGGCTATCGAGGGTTTTGTTGCCGTACAGCGTCGGGTTGGCCGACTCGTTGCTCTGGTAGTAGGTCGGCTGGCCGTCGGTGATGAAGTACGTAAGGTTCTTCGCCCCGGTATTGGCCACGGCCTCGGCACTCTGGAACCAGTTGGCGGTGGTCTTGAACACGTCTTCGTAGTTGGTGCCGCCGCCGGACGACATCGAGTCCAGCACGGCCTTGAGCAAGGTCAGCGCGTTCGGGTCGTTGAGGTTCACCGACACCGACTTGTTGACCTGGGTATCGAAGTCCACCAGGAAGATGTTCACCGTGCCGGAGTTGCTGCCCAGGCTCTGCTTGAGGGTATTGAACACCGACGTCAGCGAGTCCTTGGCGGCGTTGATCGACGAGGCGCTCATACTGCCCGAGCTGTCGACCATGAACGCGATGTTGTAGTTGGTGCCCGGCACCACGGTCAGGCCGCCGATGTCGGCGACGATGATGTCGTTGCCGTCGGTGCCGGTGACGGTGTCGTCGGCCGAAGTGGCGACCACCGCGTTGTACACCGCTGGCACCACGGTGACCGGGATGGTCGCGGTGGTGCTGGCCGAGCCGCCGACTTGTTCGGTGGAGGTCGAGGTCACGGTCAGGTTGAACTGGCCGTTGTAGTAGGTCGGCGGGGTTACGGTCAGGGTGCCGAGGTTCCAGCCGGTGACGTTGGCGTCGCCGCTGGTGGCGGTCACGGTGAAGCTGTGGCCTGCGCCGTCGCTCAGTACCGAGCCGACCGGTGCGCCGCTGATCTTGATGCTCAGGGTTTCCGAGCCGTCGGTGTCGGTCAGCGCGGTGCTGATCGACGACAGTTTCACCGTGGTGCCTTCGGCGCCGGTGTTGAGCTTGTAGCCGTCGTAATAGCCTTCGCCGTTGGTGCCGTGCAGATCGGAGACGGTCACGCCGGCATTCACCAGATCCTGCACGCCGGTGTAGATCGGCACGCCGGCACTGCTCAGGTCGATCGGCGTGCTGCCGTTGACCGACAGGTTGACGTCGTAGCTGCCCGGGCCGCTCTGGTTGTGGTGGTAGATGTCCAGGGTGTAGTAGCCGCTGGTGGTTGGGGTGAACGAACCGTTGAGGTTGCCACCCGCGCCCCACGTGGTCGAGGCTACGTTCTTGCCGCCGATGGTCACCAGCAGGCTGTCATCACCGGTACCGCTGAAGGTGTAGGTCTTGCCGGCTTCCAGATAGATCAGGCCCGAGGTTTTCGACGCAGTACCGGCGGTCACGCTGCCGTCGGACTGCACGTTGTTCACGGTACCGCTGGTGTTCGGCTTGCCCGCGCCGTCGATCACGTTTTTCAGGGTGGTCGAGTTCGCGCCGCTGCCGTCGGTGCCCAGGCCCGACAGACCGGTCCAGACTTCCTTGATCAGCCCGGTGGACTTCACGCTGTTGTCGCCGACCGACAGGGTCGGTGCATCCGCCACCGGCGTGATGTCGATCTTCACGGTGCCGGTGTTGCCCAGCAACTGGCCGTCGGTTGGCTGGAACTTGATCTGCGCGTAGTCAGCCTGGTTGTTGCCCAGGCCGGTGCCGCCGTAACCGTTCACGCCCGACTCGTTGGCATCCGGCAGGAAGCGTAGTTTACCGGCGTCGATATCGGCCTTGCTGAAGGTCTGGTTGTTGGCGACGTCTTTCCAGGTCGAGCCGTCCAGGTACTGCAGTTTGCCTTCGCCCGGCAGCTGGGTGATTTTCACGCCCAGGCTGCTGGCCGGGCTGTCGACGTCGCTGACGCCGAAGGTCGACCAGCCGAGAACCAGCGGGGTGTCTTCGGTGCCGGTGACGTTGACCGGTGCAGCGACCGGCGCATCGTTGACTGCCACCACGTTGACCGTGGTGGTCGCGGTGTTGGAGTAGTTGCCGCCATCGGTCACGGTCACGGTGATGATCCGCGGCACGGTGCTCGGGTCTTCACTGCTGTTGGTGAAGCTGATGTTTTTGATGGCCTGCATGTAGTCGGCGAGCGTCGCGTTGCCCGACAGGGTCAGGGTGACGGTGCCGTTGGTGCTGTTGGCATTGATGGTGATGCCGTTGACGCTGTTGCCCAGGTTCAGCGCATCGCCGTCCTGACGGTTGGTCAGCACGACGGTGGCGCCGGTCAGCATGGTGCTGTCCGGGTCGGTGATCTTGATGTCGGTGTCGGCAATCGACACGCCTGCGCCCGGGGTGTTCTCGGTGAAGGTCACCTTGTAGTCGGCACCCGTTGCACCGCTGGAGTTGTTGGCGTCGAGGTCGATGACCGGCGGTGCATCGTTGTCGATGATCGAGGTGCTGACGCTGCCGTTGGTGGTGCTGACAGCGAGGTTTTCGAAGTTGCCACCGGTGGCCGAGTCGATCTTGACCACGAAGTTCTCGGTGCCTTCGGTGATCTTGTCGTCGATGGTCGCAACGTTGAACTGCGCGCTGCTGGCACCCGCCGGGATCTTCACGGTGTACACGCCGGTGAAGTCCGAACCGTCGGCGGCGGTGCCGCTGTAGACGATTTTCAGGGTCACTTCGGTCTGCGCCGGGTGGGTCAGGCTGACGGTGTAGCTGGCGGTCTGGCCTTCGGTCACCGAGGTGCTGCCGGTGATGCTGACGGTGGTGGTGTCGATGGTATCGGTGACGCTGGTCACGGCTGGTGTGTTGCTGGTCACCAGGTTTTCGAAATTGCCACCCGTGGCGTTGGTGATCGTGGCCTGCACGTTGCCGGCGTCCTTGTAGACGTCGTCGGCTGGCGCAGGAACGGTCACGGTGCCGGTGGTTTTGCCCGCTTCGATGGTGATCACCGAGCCGTTGCTCAGGGTCACGGTCACTGGCGAGCCAGCGGCGTTGGTCAGGGTTGCGGTGTAAGTGATCGAACCACCTTCAGCCACGGTGCCGGTCGCGCTGAGCGACAGGTTGGTGGTGTCGATGGTGTCGGTGACGGTGGTGCTGACTGGAGTCTTATCAGCCACCAGATTCTCGTAGTTGCCGCCAGAAACGTTGGTGATCGAGTTGGTCAGCGGCGCGTGGCCGGTCAGCGCGTCGTTCGGCGCGGTGGTGGTCACGGTGCCGGTGGTTTTACCCACTTCGATGGTAATCGACTGACCGTTGGCCAGATTCACGGTTACCGGCGAGCCAGTCACCGGCGCACCCACGGTAGCGGTGTAGGTGACGGTTCCACCTTCAGCTGCCGTCGTGGTCGCGGTCAGTTTCACGGTGGTGGTGTCGATGGTGTCGGTGACGCTGGTCACCGCTGGCGTGGTGCTGGTGACCAGGTTCTCGAAATTACCACCGCTGGCGTTGGTGATCGTGGCCTGCACGTTGCCGGCGTCCTTGTAGACGTCGTCGGCTGGTGCAGGAACGGTCACGGTGCCAGTGGTTTTGCCCGCTTCGATGGTGATCACGGCGCCGTTGCTCAAGGTCACGGTCACCGGAGTGCCCGCAGCGTTGGTCAGTGTCGCGGTGTAAGTGATCGAACCACCCTCGGCCACGGTGCCGGTCGCGCTGAGCGTCAGGTTGGTGGTGTCGATAGTGTCGGTGACGGTGGTCGAGACCGGCGTCTTGTCGGCCACGAGATTTTCGTAGTTGCCGCCAGAAACGATGGTGATCGAGTTGGTCAGCGGCGTGTGACCGGTCAACGCGTCGTTCGGCGCGGTGGTGGTCACGGTGCCGGTGGTTTTACCCACTTCGATGGTGATCGACTGACCGTTCGACAGATTCACGGTTACCGGCGAGCCAGTCACCGGCGCACCCACGGTCGCGGTGTAGGTGACGGTGCCACCTTCAGCTGCCGTCGAGGTCGCGGTCAGTTTCACGGTGGTGGTGTCGATGGTGTCGGTGACGCTGGTCACCGCTGGTGTGGTGCTGGTGACCAGGTTCTCGAAGCTGCCACCGCTGGCGTTGGTGATCGTTGCCTGTACGTTGCCGGCGTCCTTGTAGACGTCATCGGCTGGCGCAGGAACGGTCACGGTGCCGGTGGTTTTGCCGGCTTCGATGGTGATCACGGCGCCGTTCGACAAGGTCACGGTCACTGGCGAGCCAGCGGCGTTGGTCAGGGTTGCGGTGTAGGTGATCGAACCACCTTCTGCCACGGTGCCAGTCGCGCTGAGCGACAGGTTGGTGGTGTCGACGGTGTCGGTGACGGTGGTCGAAACCGGGGTTTTATCAGCCACCAGATTTTCGTAGTTACCACCACTCACGCCGGTGATTGCGTTGGTCAGCGGCGCATGACCGGTCAACACGTCGTTCGGCGCGGTAGTGGTCACGGTGCCGGTAGTTTTGCCGACTTCGATGGTGATCGACTGACTGTTCGATAGGGTCACGGTGACTGGCGAGCCAGTTACTGGCGCGCCGACGGTGGCGGTGTAGACAACGTTGCCACCTTCAGCAGCTGTTGCGGTTGCAGTCAGCTTCACCGTGGTGGTGTCGATGGTGTCGGTGACGCTGGTCACCGCTGGCGTGGTGCTGGTCACCAGGTTTTCGAAGTTGCCGCCCGTCGCGTTGGTGATCGTGGCGTGCACGTTGCCGGCGTCTTTGTAGACGTCATCGGCTGGCGCTGCGACGGTCACGGTGCCCGTGGTTTTACCGGCTTCGATGGTGATGACAGCGCCATTGCTCAAGGTCACGGTCACCGGGGTGCCCGCAGCGTTGGTCAGGGTCGCGGTGTAGGTGATCGAACCACCTTCGGCCACGGTGCCGGTCGCGCTCAGCGACAGGTTGGTGGTGTCGACGGTGTCGGTCACGGTAGTGCTGACCGGGGTCTTGTCGGCCACCAGATTTTCGTAGTTGCCGCCCGTCACGTTGGTGATCGCGTTGGTCAGCGGCGTGTGGCCGTTGAGCGCATCGTTAGGCGCCGTGGTGGTCACGGTGCCGGTGGTTTTACCCACTTCGATGGTGATGCTCTGGCCATTCGACAGGTTCACGGTCACTGGCGAACCGGTCACAGGCGCGCCCACGGTCGCGGTGTAGGTGACAGTGCCGCCTTCAGCCGCCGACGCGGTCGCGGTGAGTTTCACCGTGGTGGTGTCGATGGTGTCAGTGACACTGGTTACTGCTGGCGTGGTGCTGGTGACCAGGTTTTCGAAGTTGCCACCGCTGGCATTGGTGATCGTCGCCTGCACGTTGCCGGCGTCTTTGTAGACGTCGTCGGCTGGCGCGGCAACGGTCACGGTGCCAGTGGTTTTGCCGGCTTCGATAGTGATCACGGCGCCGTTCGACAGAGTCACGGTCACTGGCGAGCCAGCGGCGTTGGTCAGGGTCGCGGTGTAGATGATCGAACCGCCCTCGGCAACCGAATTGGTGGCGCTGAGGGTCAGGTTGGTGGTGTCGACCGTGTCGGTGACAGTGGTCGAAACCGGGGTTTTGTCGGCGACGAGGTTTTCGTAGTTGCCGCCCGTCACGCCGGTGATCGCGTTGGTCAACGGCGTGTGGCCGGTCAGCGCATCGTTCGGTGCGGTGGTGGTGACGGTGCCAGTGGTCTTGCCCACCTCGATGGTGATCGACTGACCGTTCGACAGAGTCACGGTGACTGGCGAGCCGGTCACAGGCGCGCCCACGGTGGCGGTGTAAGTGACAGTGCCGCCTTCTGCCGCCGACTCGGTCGCGGTCAGTTTGACCGTGGTGGTGTCGATGGTGTCGGTGACTTCCGTTACGGCTGGGACAGTGCTCGGAACAAGGTTCTCGAAGTTGCCACCGGTGGCGGTCGAAATGGTTGCTTCGACTTTGCCGGCGTCTTTGTAGACGTCGTCTTTCGGTGCGTCGACAGTCACGGTGCCGGTGGTTTTGCCGGCTTCGATGGTGATCACGGCGCCGTTGCTCAAGGTCACGGTCACCGGAGTGCCCGCAGCGTTGGTCAGGGTGGCGGTGTAAGTGATCGAACCGCCCTCGGCCACAGAATTGGTAGCGCTGAGGGTCAGGTTGGTGGTGTCGACCGTGTCGGTAACGGTGGTCGAAACCGGAGTTTTGTCGGCGACGAGATTTTCGTAGTTACCGCCAGTCACCCCAGTGATCGCGTTGGTCAGCGGCGTGTGGCCGTTGAGTGCATCGTTCGGCGCGGTGGTGGTGACAGTGCCAGTGGTTTTGCCCACTTCGATGGTGATCGACTGACCGTTGGCCAGGGTCACGGTCACAGGCGAGCCAGTCACTGGCGCGCCAACAGTCGCGGTGTAAGTGACGGTGCCACCTTCAGCGGCCGTTTCGGAAGCGGTGAGCTTCACGGTCGTCGTGTCGATGGTGTCGGTGACTTCCGTTACGGCTGGAACGGTGCTCGGAACCAGGTTCTCGAAGTTGCCACCGGTTGCGTCCTTGATGGTCACTTCGACTTTGCCGGCGTCTTTGTAGACGTCATCGGCTGGCGCGGCAACGGTCACGGTGCCGGTGGTTTTACCGGCTTCGATGGTGATGACGGCGCCGTTCGACAGAGTCACGGTCAGCGGGGTGCCGGCCGGGTTGGTCAGGGTCGCGGTGTAAACGATCGAGCCACCTTCGGCCACGCTGTCGGTCGCGCTCAGCGACAGATTGGTGGTGTCGACGGTGTCGGTCACGGTAGTGCTGACCGGGGTTTTGTCGGCGACCAGATTTTCGTAATTGCCGCCGCTCACGCCAGTGATCGCATTGGTCAACGGCGTGTGGCCGTTCAGCGCATCGTTTGGCGCAGTGGTGGTCACGGTGCCGGTGGTCTTGCCCACTTCGATGGTGATCGACTGACCGTTGGACAGGGTCACGGTGACTGGCGAACCGGTCACAGGTGCGCCCACGGTCGCGGTGTAAGTGACGGTGCCACCTTCCGCGGCCGACTCGGTCGCAGTGAGTTTCACCGTGGTGGTGTCGATGGTATCGGTGACTTCGGTCACGGCCGGAACGGTGCTCGGCACCAGGTTCTCGAAGTTGCCACCGGTGGCGGTCGAAATGGTCGCTTCGACTTTGCCTGCATCTTTGTAGACGTCGTCCTTCGGCGCATCGACGGTCACGGTGCCGGTGGTTTTGCCGGCTTCGATGGTGATCACGGCGCCGTTCGACAGGGTCACGGTCACCGGCGTGCCGGCCGGGTTGGTCAGGGTCGCGGTGTAAACGATCGAACCACCCTCGGCCACGGAGCCAGTGGCGCTCAGGGTCAGGTTGATGGTGTCGACGGTATCAGTGACGGTGGTCGAAACCGGCGTTTTGTCAGCCACGAGGTTTTCGTAGTTACCACCAGTCACGCCAGTGATCGCGTTGGTCAGCGGCGCATGGCCGTTGAGCGCGTCGTTCGGCGCGGTGGTGGTCACGGTGCCGGTGGTCTTGCCTACTTCGATAGTGATCGACTGTCCGTTGGACAGGGTCACGGTCACAGGCGAACCGGTCACAGGTGCGCCCACGGTCGCAGTGTAAGTAACGGTGCCGCCTTCCGCCGCCGACTCGGTCGCGGTCAGTTTCACCGTGGTGGTGTCGATGGTGTCGGTGACGTTGGTCACGGCTGGAACGGTGCTCGGCACCAGGTTCTCGAAACCACCGCCAGTAGCGGTCGAAATGGTTGCCTCAACCTTGCCCGTGTCCTTGTAGACGTCGTCTTTCGGCGCATCGACGGTCACGGTGCCGGTGGTTTTGCCGGCTTCGATGGTAATCACTGCGCCGTTCGACAGGGTCACGGTCACCGGCGTACCCGCCGGGTTGGTCAGGGTCGCGGTGTAAGTGATCGAACCGCCCTCGGCAACCGAATCGGTGGCCGTCAGGTTCAGGTTGGTCGTGTCGACAGTGTCCGACACCGAGGTGTCGGCGGACTTGCCGTCCACCGCCAGATGTTCGTAGTTGCCACCGGTGGCCTTGTCGATGGTCACGCTCAGCGAGCTGCCGCCCGCCAGCGGGCTGTTCGGCGCGACGAAGTTCACGGTGCCGGTGGTCTCGCCGACGGCGATGGTGATGGTCTGGCCGTTGGACAGGGTCACGACGACCGGCGAGCCCGTCACTGGCGCCGTCACGGTCGCGGTGTAGACCACGGTTTCGCCTTCGGCGACGTTGGCGGTGGCGGTCAGCGACACGGTGGACGTGTCGATGGTGTCATTGACGGTGGTGACCGCCGGGGCGGTGCTGGTGACCAGGTTTTCGAAGTTGCCACCGGTGGTGGTCGAAATGGTCGTCTCGACTTTGCCGGCGTCCTTGTAGACGTCGTCCTTCGGCGCATCGACGGTCACGGTGCCGGTGGTTTTGCCGGCTTCAATGGTGATCACAGCGCCGTTGCTCAACGTCACGGTCACCGGGGTGCCGGCGGCGTTGGTCAGGGTTGCGGTGTAGGTGATCTGGCCACCTTCGTTGACTTCCGGCGTGGCGCTCAGGGTCAGGTTGGTGGTGTCGACGGTGTCGGTGACGGTGGTGCTGACCGGCGTTTTGTCGGCTACGAGGTTTTCGTAGTTGCCGCCGCTCACGCCAGTGATCGAGTTGGTCAGCGGCGTATGGCCGTTGAGCGCATCGTTCGGCGCGGTAGTGGTAACGGTGCCGGTGGTCTTGCCGACTTCGATGGTGATCGACTGACCGTTGGCCAGGGTCACGGTCACAGGCGAACCGGTTACCGGGGCGCCAACGGTGGCGGTGTAAGTGACAGTGCCGCCTTCAGCTGCCGACTCGGTCGCGGTGAGTTTCACCGTGGTGGTGTCGATGGTGTCGGTTACATCGGTGACAGCCGGAACAGTGCTTGGCACCAGATTCTCGAAGTTGCCGCCAGTTGCATCCTTGATGGTGACTTCGACTTTTCCGGCGTCTTTGTAGACGTCATCTTTCGGCGCATCGACGGTCACGGTGCCGGTGGTTTTACCGGCCTCGATGGTGATGACGGCGCCGTTGCTCAGCGTCACGGTCACCGGGGTGCCGGCCGGGTTGGTCAGGGTCGCGGTGTAAACGATCGAACCGCCCTCGGCCACCGAGTCAGTGGCGCTGAGGGTCAGGTTGGTCGTGTCGACGGTGTCGGTGACGGTGGTCGAGACCGGCGTTTTGTCGGCTACGAGGTTTTCGTAGTTACCGCCAGACACGCCAGTAATCGAGTTGGTCAGCGGGGTGTGACCGTTCAGCGCGTCGTTCGGCGCAGTGGTGGTGATGGTGCCGGTGGTTTTGCCCACTTCGATGGTGATCGACTGACCATTGGCCAGGGTCACGGTCACAGGCGAACCGGTGACAGGCGCGCCAACGGTGGCGGTGTAAGTAACGGTACCGCCCTCGGCCGCCGACTCGGTCGCGGTGAGTTTCACCGTGGTGGTGTCGATGGTGTCGGTGACTTCGGTAACCGCTGGAACAGTGCTCGGAACGAGGTTCTCGAAGTTGCCACCAGTCGCATCCTTGATCGTGACTTCGACTTTGCCAGCGTCCTTGTAGACGTCGTCTTTCGGCGCGTCGACGGTCACGGTGCCGGTGGTTTTGCCGGCCTCGATGGTGATGACGGAGCCGTTGCTCAACGTCACGGTCACCGGAGTGCCGGCCGGATTGGTCAGGGTGGCGGTGTAGGTGATCGAGCCACCTTCGGCCACCGAGTCAGTGGCGCTCAGGGTCAGATTAGTGGTGTCGACGGTGTCAGTCACGGTGGTGCTGACCGGAGTCTTGTCGGCCACGAGGTTTTCGTAGTTACCGCCGCTCACACCGGTGATCGCATTGGTCAGCGGCGCATGGCCGTTGAGCGCATCGTTCGGCGCAGTGGTGGTGATGGTGCCAGTGGTCTTGCCCACTTCGATGGTGATCGACTGACCATTGGCCAGAGTCACGGTCACAGGCGAACCCGTCACCGGAGCGCCGACGGTCGCGGTGTAAATGACAGTGCCACCCTCCGCCGCCGACTCGGTTGCAGTCAGTTTCACCGTGGTGGTGTCGATGGTGTCAGTGACTTCGGTAACGGCCGGAACATTGCTCGGCACCAGGTTCTCGAAGTTGCCACCAGTCGCATCCTTGATGGTGACTTCAACCTTGCCGGCGTCCTTGTAGACGTCGTCTTTCGGCGCATCGACAGTCACGGTGCCGGTGGTTTTACCGGCCTCGATGGTGATGACGGAGCCGTTGCTCAACGTCACGGTCACTGGAGTGCCAGCCGGATTGGTCAGGGTGGCGGTGTAGGTGATCGAGCCACCTTCGGCCACGGTGCCGGTCGCGGTCAGTGTCAGATCGGTGGTGTCGACGGTGTCGGTCACGGTGGTGCTGACCGGGGTTTTGTCGGCTACGAGGTTTTCGTAGTTGCCGCCGCTCACGCCAGTGATCGAGTTGCTCAGCGGGGTATGACCGTTGAGTGCGTCGTTCGGCGCGGTGGTGGTGATGGTGCCGGTGGTCTTGCCGACTTCGATGGTGATGGTCTGACCGTTGGCCAGAGTCACGGTGACCGGCGAGCCAGTCACCGGAGCGCCAACAGTGGCGGTGTAGGTGACGGTGCCACCCTCAGCCACCGACGTATCGGCGCTCAGCTTCACGGTCGACGTATCGATGGTGTCAGTCACTTCAGTGACGGCCGGAACGGTGCTCGGAACCAGATTCTCGAAGTTGCCGCCGGATGCATCCTTGATCGTGACTTCGACTTTGCCGGCGTCTTTGTAGACGTCATCGGCCGGAGCCGGAACGGTCACGGTGCCGGTGGTTTTACCCGCTTCGATGGTGATTACCGAGCCGTTGCTCAGAGTCACGGTCACTGGCGTGCCAGCCGGATTGGTCAGGGTCGCGGTGTAAACGATCGAACCACCTTCAGCCACGGAACCTGTAGCGCTCAAGGTCAGGTTGGTGGTGTCGACGGTGTCGGTGACTGACGTCACGGCCGGGGTCTTGTCGGCGACCAGGTTTTCGTAATTGCCGCCGCTGGTGCCGTCGATCTTCACGCTCAGCGTGTTGCCGCCGGCCAGTGCATCGTTCGGTGCGGTGTAGTTGACGCTGGCGCTGCTGGCGCCGACCGGGATGGTGATGGTCTGGCCGTTGGACAGGGTCACGACCACTGGCGAACCGGTCACCGGTGCGGTGACGGAGGCGGTGTAAACCACCACGCCGCCTTCAACAGTGCTGGCCGTGGCGCTCAGGGAAACGGTGCTGTTGTCGATGGTGTCGGTGACGTCGGTCACCGCCGGGGTCTTGTCGACCACCAGGTTTTCAAAATTGCCGCCCGTGGTCTTGGTGATGCTGGCGTCGACTTTGCCGGCGTCCTTGTACACGTCGTCGCCCGGTGCGGCGACGGTGATGGTGCCGGTGCTCGCGCCTTTGGCGATGTTGATCACCGCGCCGTTGCTCAGGGTCACGGTCATGGCCGTGCCGGCCGGGTTGGTCAGGGTCGCGGTGTAGACGATCGAACCGCCCTCGGCGACCGAACCGGTGGCGCTCAGGCTGATGTTGGTGGTGTCGACGGTGTCGGTGACCTTGGTCACCACAGCCGTACGGTTGGCATCGACCTGTTCGAAGTTGCCGCCGCTGTGGCTGGCAATCGCGGTCTGCACCTTGCCGCCATCGATGTAAGGCGTGTTGGCCGGCGCAGGGAAATTCACCGAACCGCTAGTGGCACCGGCGGCGATGTTGATCACCGCGCCGTTGGCCAGGGTCACGGTCATGGCGGTGCCGGCCGGGTTGCTCAGGGTCGCGGTGTAGGTGATCTGGCCACCTTCGCTGACGGTGTCGCTGGCGCTCAGGGTCAGCGTGGTCTTGTCGATGGTGTCGTTGACCGTGGTGCTGACCGGCGTCTTGCTGACGTCGAGTTTCTCGAAGTTGCCACCGCTGGCATCGGTCATGGTCACGGTGAGCTTGCTGACATCCTTGTAGACGTCATCGCTCGGCGCCGGGATGGTCACCGAACCGCTGGTCTTGCCGGCCTCGATAACGATCGTCTGGCCGTTGCTCAGATTGACGGTCACCGGCGTCTGCGCGGCGTTGGTCAGGGTCGCGGTGTAAGTGATCGATGTGCCTTCGAGCACATAGCTTTCGGCGCTGAGAGTCAGGTGCGTGGTGTTGATGGTGTCGGCGACGTTGGTCACCGCTGGTGTCGGGTTGGCCACCAGGTTTTCGAAGTTGCCGCCGGAAGTGTCCTTGATGGTCACTTCGACTTTGCCGGCGTCTTTGTAGACGTCATCGGCAGGAGCCGGAACGGTCACGGTGCCAGTGGTTTTGCCGGCTTCGATGGTGATGACGGAGCCGTTGCTCAACGTCACGGTCACCGGGGTGCCGGCCGGGTTGGTCAGGGTGGCGGTGTAGACGATCTGCCCGCCCTCGTTGACGTTGCCGGTGGCGGTCAGCGATACGGTGGTGGTGTCAACGGTGTCGGTGATGGTGGTGCTGACCGGGGTTTTGTCGGCCACGAGGTTTTCGTAGTTGCCGCCGCTGACGTTGGTGATCGAGTTGGTCAGCGGTGCATGGCCGGCCAGCACGTCATTCGGCGCGGTGGTGGTCACGGTGCCGGTGGTTTTGCCGACTTCGATGGTGATCGACTGACCGTTGGCCAGGGTCACGGTCACCGGCGAGCCGGTTACCGGGGCGCCGACCGTCGCGGTGTAAGTGACGGTACCGCCTTCAGCAGCCGATTCGGTCGCGGTCAGTTTGACGGTCGAAGTGTCGATGGTATCGGTGACCTGGGTCACGGCCGGAACAGTGCTTGGCACCAGGTTTTCGAAGTTGCCGCCGGTTGCGCCGGTGATGGTCGCTTCGACTTTGCCGGCATCCTTGTAGACGTCATCTTTCGGTGCATCGACAGTCACGGTGCCAGTGGTTTTGCCGGCCTCGATGGTGATGACCGCGCCGTTGCTCAAGGTCACGGTCACCGGAGTGCCGGCCGGATTGGTCAGCGTCGCGGTGTAGATGATCGAGCCGCCCTCGGCCACGGAATCGGTGGCGCTCAGGGTCAGGTTGGTGGTGTCGACGGTGTCAGTGACGGTGGTCGAAACCGGAGTTTTGTCGGCGACCAGATTCTCGTAGTTGCCGCCGCTCACGCCGGTGATCGCGTTGGTCAGCGGTGCGTTGCCGGCCAATGCGTCGTTCGGTGCGGTGGTGGTGACGGTGCCGGTGGTTTTGCCGACTTCGATGGTGATCGACTGACCGTTAGCCAGGGTCACGGTGACCGGCGAGCCGGTTACCGGGGCGCCAACTGTCGCGGTGTAAGTAACGGTGCCACCTTCAGCTGCTGACTCGGTCGCGGTCAGTTTGACGGTGGTCGTGTCGACGGTATCGGTCACGTCGGTAACAGCCGGAACGGTGCTTGGCACCAGGTTCTCGAAGTTGCCGCCGGTGGCGTCCTTGATGGTCACTTCGACTTTGCCGGCGTCTTTATAGACGTCATCGGCAGGAGCCGGAACGGTCACGGTGCCGGTAGTTTTGCCGGCTTCGATGGTAATGACGGAGCCGTTGCTCAACGTCACGGTCACTGGTGTGCCGGCCGGATTGGTCAGGGTCGCGGTGTAAACAATCGAACCACCCTCGGCGACAGTACCGGTGGCGCTCAGGGTCAGATTGGTGGTGTCGGCAACGTCTGTAACCGTGGTCGAAACCGGAGTCTTGTCGGCCACCAGATTTTCGTAGTTACCGCCGGAAACGCCGGTGATCGAGTTGGTCAGTGGTGCATTGCCGGCCAATGCGTCGTTAGGCGCAGTGGTGGTCACGGTGCCGGTGGTTTTACCCACTTCGATGGTGATCGATTGACCGTTGGCCAGCGTCACGGTGACCGGAGAGCCGGTCACTGGTGCGCCGACAGTAGCGGTATAAGTGACAGTGCCGCCTTCAGCCGCCGATTCGGTCGCGGTGAGTTTCACCGTGGTGGTGTCGATGGTATCGGTGACTTCGGTGACGGCCGGAACGGTGCTTGGCACCAGGTTCTCGAAGTTGCCGCCAGTGGCGTCCTTGATAGTGACTTCGACCTTGCCGGCGTCTTTATAGACGTCATCGGCTGGCGCCGGAACGGTCACGGTGCCGGTAGTTTTGCCAGCCTCGATGGTGATGACGGAGCCGTTGCTCAACGTCACGGTCACCGGGGTGCCGGCAGGATTGGTCAGGGTGGCGGTGTAGAGGATCGAACCGCCCTCGGCCACGGAACCGGTCGCGCTCAGCGACAGGTTGGTGGTGTCGATGGAGTCGGTGACGGTAGTAGTCGCTGGCGTCGTGTTCGGCACCAGATTCTCGAAATTGCCGCCGGTAGCACCGGTAATAGTGGTGCTGACGGTGCCGCCGTTGTTGTAGACGTCATTCGGTGCGGTCGGCACGTTGACGCTGCCGGTGGTCTGACCGGCGCCGATGGTGATGGTCGAGCCGTTCGACAGGGTGACGGTCACCGGCGTCTGCGCCGGGTTGGTCAGGGTCGCGGTGTAGGTGATCTGGCCACCTTCGACCACGGTGCCGGTAGCGGTCAGGGTCAGGCCGGTGGTGTCTCGCGAATCGACGATCGTGGTAACGGCCGGTGTCGGGTTCGGCACCAGGTTCTCGAAGTTGCCGCCGGTGGCACCGGTGATGGTGGTGGTGACGGTGCTGCCGTTGTTATAGACGTCATTCGGCGCGGTCGGCACGTTGACGGTGCCGGTGGTCTGGCCGGCGCCGATGGTGATGGTCGAGCCGTTGGACAACGTGACGGTCACCGGCGTCTGCGCCGGGTTGGTCAGCGTGGCGGTGTAGGTGATCTGACCGCCCTCGGTCACGCTTGGCCCCGCCGTCAGAGTGACGGTGGTGGTGTCGATGGTGTCGGTGACCTGGGTCGTGGCCGGGGTGGTCGGCGGGGTCACGGTGATGCCGCCGCCGCCGGTGGTGCCGGTGACCGTCACGTCGATCTGGGTCGGGTCGTTATAAACAGTGTCGTTCGGTGCCAGTGGCACGTTGACGGTGCCGGTGGTGGAACCGGCCGGTATCACGATCACCGCGCCGTTGGACAGGGTGATGGTCAGGTCGGTCAGCGGCGCCTGGGTCAGGGTCGCGGTGTACACCAGCACGCCGCCGGCTTCGGTGATGCTCGGCGTGGCGCTGAGGCTCAGGGTCGATTCGCGCAGGGCATTGGCGTTGGTGTCGGTGGTCTGGCCGCCGGTGATGTTCTGCGCGGCTTGGCCGGCAGCGTTGATGCCCGCAGTCGGGAAACCGATGGTTGGGTCGACGCGGCCGGCGGTCGCATCGAGCATCACGAAGCTGTGACCGCCACCGGCGGCACCGCCAGTCCCCGCGGCGCTCGGGCCGGCAGCGGTGGCATCAAGAGCGGTGGTCGGGTCGACGCCCGCGGCGATGGCTTGTTGCAGTTCTTCTACCGACGGCGCGGCTTGCGCGGTGGCTTCGGCCAGGTCGGTGCTGGAGTCCGGGGTATCGGCGCTCCACTGGGTGTCACGGCCCAGATCGATCGTGCGGCCATCGGCCAGTTCCAGGGACACGGCGCCGGAAACGCCGGTGTCGACCTGATCGCCGGCAAACAGTCGGTCGCCTTCAACGAGTACGCGACGGACGCCCTCTGGGGACACCACGAAAACCTGACCGACAATGCTTTTGACGATGGCAACAACACTGCTCATTGAAGACTCTCCGGGGTGTCACGTTCAGTTGACTTCCATAGACCTGATGGCTGTCTGCGCCGATTCAGTCTGGACGTACTTTTAAAAAAAGATGAAGCAAAGTTGACGCTGTTATTCGTCAATATTTTGGCTATATTCTTTCGCTATTAACTTTATGCCAAACTATTGACCTTCTGGGAGCCATCCTAAACAATCGCCCCGGTAATGTCACATTGATATTTATGCGGCGACCTGCCCTTCAGCGTGTGATCCAGTTCCGGTTTTAAACTTTCCGACATACGGTCATTCCGGTTGCCATCTTCCGACGCAGCTCGTCATTTTGCTGTGATTCAAGACAAGAAGTTCTGGGAAATCTTTACCATGCGTTCGCACCTGTTCAAGGCTCTACCCTTCGCTCTCGCCGCGTCTTTCGTACAAGCACAATCCTTACCAGAAGCCATGCAGCAGGCACTGGATGTCCATCCGGAAATCCAGGCAGGGGTCAACAGCCGACTGGCCGCGGATTATCAGTTAAAGGCTGCAAAAGGTGGATACCTGCCCAAGGTCGATCTGCTGGGCGGTTATGGTCGTGAAGGCACCGACAGCGTGACCACCCGCGCCAATGGTGGCGGCAATCACTGGGAAACCCTGAACCGCAGCGAGTCAAGTTTACGTCTGTCGCAAATGGTTTTTGACGGTTTTGCGACGTCCAGCGAAGTCGGGCGTCAACAAGCCACCGTCAACTCCCGCGCGTATTCCCTGCTCGGCACTTCCGAACGCACCGCGCTGACCGTGGCCCAGGTTTATCTGGATGTGCTGACCCGTCGCGAATTCGTGCGTCTGGCCGAAGAAAACCTCAAAAGCCACCAACGCATCTACGACCAGATCCAGCTGCGCACCGAGCGCGGCGTCGGCAGCGGTGCCGACCTCGATCAGGCCGAAGCGCGGATGGCCCAGGCCCGCAACAACCTGATCACCGAGCAGACCAATCTCGCCGACTCGGAAACCAACTTCCTCAGCGCCGTCGGCCAGATGCCCGATCAGCTGGAGCGTCCGGCGCCGTTCATGGCGATGATGCCGGCCAACCTGAATGAAGCGCGCCAGCAGATGCTGGAAAACAGCCCGATCCTGCGTTCGGCCGAGTCCGATATCGCCGCGGCCGAGAAGCAATACGAGACTGCCAAGTCGACCTTCTACCCGCGTTTCGACGCCGAGCTGGGCCGCACCGCCGACAACGACCTCGACGGCCAGAACGGTCACAACAACGAATGGCAGGCCATGCTGCGCATGCGCTTCAACCTGTATTCGGGCGGCAGCAACAAGGCGGACCTGGAATCCAAGTCGTACCTGTCGAACCAGGCGCTGGACATCCGCAACAACGCCTTGCGCCAATTGAATGAAGAACTGGGCCTGGCCTGGAACGCCCTGAACAACGCCAACGCTCAGGTGCCGATCGCTCAGCAGTACGTTGATCACAGCACCTCGGTGCGCACCGCTTACCAGCGTCAGTTCAGCCTCGGCGAACGGACCCTGCTGGATTTGCTCGACAGTGAAAACGAGCTGTTCACCGCTTCGCGGCGTCTGGCTGAAATCAAAAACATTCAGTTATTTACTCAGTATCGAATCAAGGCGACCATGGGCGAATTGCTCAAGAGCCAGGGAGTGGTCGCACCATTGGCATCCGTTGTGCAGAACGACGTGAAGCCCAAGGTCCAGCTGCCTGGGATGAATTGAGTTGTCCCTTTTCAACTGCTAAAGAGTGTCGAGCGTGGAATCAGAAGTCAGTCGAGTTCATCTCAGTCATGATCCACGCGCGTTGCACGACGATCCGTTACTGGATGGTCTGCTCGCTCTTTGCATGCTCCACCAGAAACCCGCCAGCGCGGCGATGCTGACCACCGGCCTGCCGCTGCCCAAACAACGCCTGAGTGTCGAGCTGTTGCCCCGTGCAGCGGCGCGCGCCGGGCTGCAAGGGCGGGTGCTGCAGCGCAAGCTGGAAGAAATTCCGACGATTGCCATGCCGGCGCTGTTGCTGCTCAAGGATGGCCGCAGTGCCGTCCTGCTCGGCTGGCAGGGTGAGAACGACGCGCGGGTGCTGCTCAGCGAAAGCGACGGCGGCGAGTCCCTGGTCAGCCGCGAGCTGCTGGCCGACGACTACACCGGCAAAGTGTTCTTCGCCCAGCCCCAGCACAAATTCGACGTCAACCACGGCACGCTGATCCCGCGTGCGCGCTCGTGGTTTCGCGACACCCTGAAGCGTTCGCGCTGGCTGTACGCCGACGCCATCGCCGCCAGTTTCCTGATCAACATCATCGCCATGGCCGCGCCGCTGTTCGTGATGAACGTCTACGACCGCGTGGTGCCGAACCAGGCCGAAGCGACCCTGTGGGTGCTCGCGCTGGGCATCACCGGCGCCTATATGTTCGACCTGATCCTCAAGAGCCTGCGCAGCCTGTGCCTGGATCTGGCCGGCAAGAAAACCGACCTGATCATCTCCGCCACGCTGTTCGAACGCATCGTCGGCATGGCCATGAAATACCGCCCGGCGCGGGTCGGCAGCTTTGCCCAGAACATCCACGAGTTCCAGAGCCTACGCGACTTCCTCGCCTCGCTGACCCTGACCAGCCTGATCGACCTGCCGTTCACCATCCTGATCTTCATCGTCATCGCGATTCTCGGCGGGCATCTGGTGTGGATTCCGGTGCTGGCCTTCCCGATTGCGCTGCTGATCGGCTACGCCTTGCAGAAGCCGCTGGTGGCAACCATGGAACGCACCATGGCCCTCGGCGCCGAGCGTCAGTCGAGCCTGATCGAAACCCTCGCCGGCCTCGACGCGGTGAAGGTCAACAACGCCGAAAGCGAACGCCAGTATCAGTGGGAACAGACCATCGGCACCCTCAGCCGTCTCGAGCTGCGGGTGAAAATGCTCTCCGGTCTGGCGATGAACATCACCCTGCTGATCCAGCAACTGGCCGGGGTGATCATGATCGTCTTCGGCGTGTACCAGATCATCGCCGGCAACCTGAGCATGGGCGGCCTGATCGCCTGCTACATGCTCAGTGGCCGCGCCCTCAGCCCGCTGGCATCGCTGTCCGGTCTGCTGACCCGCTACCAGCAGGCGCGGGTCACCATGACCTCGGTCGACCAGATGATGGAGTTGCCGCAGGAGCGCAATTTCGAAGAGCGCCCGTTGAGCCGCAAGGTTCTGCAAGGCGCCATCGAATGCCGCCAGCTCAACTTCACCTACCCGGAACAACAGAACCCGGCGCTGAAGAACATCAACCTGGTGATTCGTCCCGGCGAGAAGATCGGCATCATCGGCCGCAGCGGTTCCGGCAAAAGCTCACTGGCGAAACTGCTGGTCGGCCTGTATCAGCCGGACGACGGCGCGTTACTGGTGGATGGCGTCGACATCCGCCAGATCGACGTCAGCGAGCTGCGCTACAACATCGGCTATGTGCCGCAGGACATCCAGCTGCTGGCCGGCACCCTGCGCGACAACCTGGTTTCCGGCGCCCGTTACGTCGAGGACGAGCTTGTCCTGCAGGCCGCCGAATTGGCCGGCGTCCACGAATTCGCCCGTCTGCACCCGCAGGGTTATGAGCTGCAAGTCGGCGAGCGCGGGCAGAACCTGTCCGGCGGTCAGCGCCAGAACGTCGCCCTGGCCCGGGCGCTGTTGCTCAATCCGCCGATCCTGTTGCTCGACGAACCGACCAGTGCGATGGACAACACCGGCGAAGAACGCCTCAAGCAACGCCTCGCGGCGGTGGTGGAAAACAAGACCGTGGTGCTGGTGACGCACCGGGCATCGCTGCTGTCGCTGGTCGATCGCCTGCTGGTGGTCGACCGTGGACAGATCCTCGCCGACGGCCCGAAAGCGGCCGTCATGGAAGCGTTGAAGAAGGGGCAGATCAGTGTTGCTTAAGTCGGGTTTCAAGGATTCGATCCGCCGCTACTTCAAGGGCTCGGCATCGCTGCAGGGCCAGCCGCTGCCGGAGGTTAACAAGGCCTTGATCGAGGACGCGCCGCGCGTAGTGCGGCTGACGATCTGGGCGATCATCGGTTTCTTCGTGTTCCTGATGCTGTGGGCCAACTTCGCCGTCATCGACGAAGTGACCAAGGGCGACGGCAAAGCGATTCCCTCGTCGAAAATCCAGAAAATCCAGAACCTCGAGGGCGGGATCGTCTCCGAGCTGTTCGTCAAGGAAGGCCAGATCGTCGAAGCCGGCGCGCCGCTGGTTCGCCTGGACGACACGCGTTTTGCGTCCAACGTCGGCGAAACCGAGGCTGATCGGCTGTCGATGCTGCTGCGGGTCGAGCGCCTGAGCGCCGAGGTCGATGACCGCCCGCTGAATTTCCCCGAGGACGTGCTCAAAGCCGTGCCGGGTCAGGCGAAAAGTGAAGAATCGTTGTACATCAGCCGTCGTCAGCAACTGCACGACGAAGTTGGTGGTTTGCAGGAGCAGTTGATCCAGCGTCAGCAAGAGCTGCGTGAGTTCACCTCGAAGCAGGCGCAGTACCGCCAGCAACTTGGCCTGCAACGCCAGGAAATCAACATGTCCGAGCCGCTGGTGGCCCAGGGCGCGGTGTCGCCGGTGGAGGTGCTGCGACTCAAACGTGCCGAAGTGGAAACCCGTGGTCAGCTCGACGCCACCACCCTGGCGATCCCGCGCGCTGAATCGGCGATCAAGGAAGTGCAGCGCAAGATTGACGAGACTCGCGGTAAATTCCGCAGCGAAGCCCTGACTCAGCTCAACGAAGCGCGCACCGACCTGAACAAGGCCCAGGCCACCGGCAAGGCGCTGGAAGACCGGGTCAGCCGTACGCTCGTCACCTCGCCGGTGCGGGGTATCGTCAACAAGATGCTGGTCAACACCATCGGCGGCGTGATTCAGCCGGGCAGCGACCTGCTGGAAATCGTGCCGCTGGACGACACCCTGCTGGTCGAAGCGAAGATCCGCCCGCAGGACATTGCGTTCCTGCATCCGGGCCAGGAAGCCACGGTGAAATTCACCGCGTATGACTACACCATCTACGGTGGTCTGAAGGCCAAGCTGGAACAGATCGGCGCCGACACCATCACCGACGAAGACAAGAAAACCACCTACTACATCATCAAACTGCGTACCGAACGCAGCCATCTCGGCACTGACGAGAAACCGTTGCTGATCATCCCCGGGATGGTGGCGTCGGTGGACATCATCACCGGCAAGAAGACCGTGCTGAGCTATCTGCTCAAACCGATCATCCGGGCGCGGGCCGAGGCGTTGCACGAACGCTAGATCTTTATTGGCCTTTCAGGCCTCTTCGCGAGCAAGCCCGCTCCCACACTCGACTGCGTTTTTCCAGAGACACGCGATCGAGTGTGGGAGCGAGCTTGGTCCGGGCGGCGATCCGACGAAGGCGTCTGTCGGAACAACACATTCCGTCCAGAAGTGACACAAATGGTCACTCACCATCCAGTCCATTCCTAAGCAATCGCCATATCGTTATTCGTTAACAGTATTTAAATTCCGCTTCTTATAGCTATAAAGTCAGCCTCCTGCGTACCTGCCGACCAATCGGCGCGCCGCACGACACGAACCAACACGCAATCCAGCGTGAGTTTCTGATCGACGCGCGCGCCCTTGAGCGCGCCGTGCGTGGGAGATTGATTGATGTCCGCAGCTACTGCTACCCCAAGCGCCGCGACTGTCGCGACGCAAACTTTCGAGATCCGCCCGTTCAGCGGTGCCGTCGGCGCCGAAATCATCGGCCTCGACCTGACCCGCCCGGTCAACGATGAAGACTTCGCCCGCATCCACCGCGCGCACCTCGATCACCACGTCGTGGTGTTCCGCGACCAGCGCATCACCCCGCAACAGCAGATCGATTTCAGCCGCCGCTTCGGCGTGTTGCAGATCCACGTGCTCAAGCAGTTCCTGCTGGCCAATCACCCGGAAATCCTCATCGTTTCCAACATCGTCGAGAACGGCCAGAACATCGGCCTCGGTGATGCCGGCAAGTTCTGGCACTCGGACCTTTCCTATAAAGAGCTGCCGAGCCTCGGCTCGATGCTGCACGCCCAGGAGCTGCCGTCCGAAGGCGGCGACACCCTGTTCGCCGACATGCATAAAGCCTGGGACAGCCTGCCCGACGCCCTGCGCAAAGCCGTCGAAGGCCGCTCGGCTGCGCATTCCTACACCGCGCGCTACAGCGAAACCAAATTCGAAGGCAACTGGCGCCCGACCCTGACCCCGGAGCAATTGGCTCAGGTCGCCGAAGTCGTGCACCCGGTGGTCCGCACCCACCCGGAAAACGGCCGCAAAGCATTGTTCGTCAGCGAAGGCTTCACCACTCGCATCGTCGGCCTGCCGGAAGACGAGAGCAAACAACTGCTCGACGAGCTCTACGCCCACAGCGTGCTGCCGCAGAACATCTATCGCCATCAATGGCAGCCCCACGACATGGTGTTCTGGGACAACCGCTCGCTGATCCACCTTGCCGCCGGCTGCCCCGCGCACCTGCGCCGCAAGCTGTATCGCACCACCATCCAGGGCGACGCGCCTTTCTGATTTGCCGGAGATCCGATCATGTCCAAACGTCTTCCATTCGCGCCGCTGGCGGCGGCCATCGGCCTCGGTTTCAGCCTGATCGCCGGCAGCCTGGTGGCGCCGACCGTGGCCCACGCCGAAGGTGAAATCCGTATCGCCGAACAGTTCGGTATTGTCTATTTATTGCTCAATGTGGTGCGCGATCAGGGACTGATCGAGAAGTACGGTAAGCAGGAAGGGCTCGACATCAAGGTCGACTGGACCCAGTTGTCCGGCGGCGCGGCGGTCAACGATGCGCTGCTTTCCGGCTCCATCGACATTGCCGGCGCCGGTGTCGGGCCATTGCTGACCATCTGGGATCGCACCCACGGCAAGCAGAACGTCAAAGCCGTGGCCTCGCTGGGCAACTTCCCGTACTACCTCGTCAGCAACAATCCCAAGGTCAAAACCATCGCCGACTTCACCGAGAAGGACCGCATTGCGGTGCCGGCGGTTGGGGTTTCGGTGCAGTCGCGCTTCCTGCAATACGCGGCGGCCAAACAGTGGGGCGACAAGGAGTTCAATCGCCTCGACAAGTACACCATCGCCGTTCCGCACCCGGACGCCACCGCTGCCTTGATCGCTGGCGGCACCGAGCTGACCGGGCACTTCTCCAACCCGCCGTTCCAGGATCAGGCGCTGGAAAATCCGAATGTGCACGTGGTGCTCAACTCCTATGACGTGCTCGGCCCGAACTCGCCGACCGTGCTGTTCGCCACCGAGAAATTCCGCAACGAGAACCCGAAAACCTACAAGGCGTTTGTCGAAGCCCTGACCGAAGCCGCGCAATTCGCGCAGAACGATAAAGGCGCGGCGGCGGACACCTACATCCGCGTGACCAAGGCCAAGATCGACCGCGCCGCGTTGCTGAAAATCATCGACAACCCGCAGTTCGAATTCAGCGTCACGCCGAAAAACACCTACCCGCTCGCCGAATTCCTCTACCGCGTCGGCGCGATCAAGAACAAACCCGAATCGTGGAAGGACTACTTCTTCCAGGACGCCAAACCGTTGCAGGGGAGCTGATCGACATGAACGCCCCTTTGCAAGGCCACGCGGCCAGCAACCCGATCGCCACCGCGCAAGCGCTGCTGGCGGTCGACCAGGTCAGCCTCGAATACCGCACGCCGCAGCGCGTCGTGCGCGCCACCCACCAGGTCAGTTTTGAAGTCGATCAACAGGATCGCTTCGTGCTGCTCGGCCCGTCCGGCTGCGGTAAATCCACCTTGCTCAAAGCTGTCGCGGGGTTCATTGCGCCGTGTGAGGGCGAGATCCGTCTGCAGGGCCAGCGCGTCGACGCGCCGGGGCCGGACCGGATCGTGGTGTTTCAGGAGTTCGATCAACTGCCACCGTGGAAAACCGTCAAACAGAACGTGATGTTTCCGCTGCTGGCTTCGCGCACGCTGAAGAAAAAGGAAGCCGAGGAGCGTGCGCTGCACTATCTGGAAAAGGTCGGTCTGGCGGCGTTCGCCGATGCCTATCCGCACACCTTGTCCGGCGGCATGAAGGCGCGGGTGGCGATTGCCCGGGCGCTGGCGATGCAGCCGAAAATCCTGCTGATGGACGAGCCGTTCGCCGCACTGGACGCCCTGACCCGGCGCAAGATGCAGGAGGAGTTGCTGCTGCTCTGGGAGGAGGTGCGTTTCACCTTGCTGTTCGTCACCCACTCGATCGAAGAAGCGCTGGTGGTCGGCAATCGCATCCTGCTGTTGTCGCCGCACCCGGGCCGGGTGAGGGCGGAAGTGCACAGCCATCAGTACGATCTGCACAGCCTTGGCGGCGTGGCGTTTCAAGAGTCGGCACGGCGCATTCACCGTTTGCTGTTCGATGAAGGGCCGTCGCTGGAAACCGAGCGCGAGCACGATTTCAACGACATTCGCATCGCTTATTGAGCCACCCGGAGGATTGCCCGATGAGCCATTCATCATCCGTACGTCAAGAATTCGAAAATGATCTGCAACCGCTGACCAGCGTCCCGGTGGAGCGCGAGCTGCCGCTGGGCCAGCGCCTGTGGCAACAGGGCTGGCTGCGTAAAAGCGTGATTCTGATTTTGCTCGCTGTGCTCTGGGAAGTGGTGGCCCGGGTGCAGAACAACGATCTGCTGCTGCCGAGCTTTTTGCAAACCAGTCATGCGCTGTACGACGGCCTGCTCAGTGGCGAACTGCTGGGCAAGGTGTGGATCTCGCTGGTGGTGCTGCTCAAGGGTTATCTGATCGGCATCGTCCTGGCCTTCGCCCTGACCACGCTGGCGGTCTCGACCCAATTCGGCCGGGACTTGCTGAGTACGCTGACCTCGATGTTCAACCCGCTGCCGGCCATTGCGCTATTGCCGCTGGCATTGCTGTGGTTCGGGCTGGGACAGAACAGCCTGATTTTCGTGCTGGTGCATTCGGTGCTGTGGGCGCTGGCGCTGAACACGTATGCCGGATTTCTCGGCGTCTCGGAAACCTTGCGCATGGCCGGCCGGAACTACGGTTTGAAGGGCATGCGCTTCGTGCTGTTCATCCTGATTCCGGCGGCGCTGCCGTCGATCCTCGCCGGGCTGAAAATCGGCTGGGCCTTCGCCTGGCGCACCCTGATCGCCGCCGAACTGGTGTTCGGCGCCACCAGCGGCAAGGGTGGTTTGGGCTGGTACATCTTCCAGAACCGTAATGAGCTGTACACCGACAAGGTGTTTGCCGGTCTGGCCGTGGTGATCCTCATCGGTTTGCTGGTGGAGAACCTGGTGTTCGACACGCTGGAGCGGGTGACGGTAAAACGCTGGGGCATGCAGCGCTGATTTTCTGATCTGCTAGCATTGCGTGCGAATCAATCCTGATCGGTCATGAGTGCTCAGCATGCAACTCCCGGACATGAACCTGTTGGTCGCCCTCGACGCCTTGCTCGACGAGGGCAGTGTGGTCGGCGCCGCGCGGCGGATGAACCTCAGTTCGGCTGCCATGAGCCGCACGCTGACGCGGATTCGCGAAGCGATTGGCGATCCGATTCTGGTGCGCGCCGGTCGCGGTCTGGTGCCGACGCCCAAGGCGCTGGAGTTGCGCGAGCAGGTGCGCGATGTGGTCGAACAGGCGGCGCTGCTGTTTCGCTCGGCCGATGCGGTGGAACTGGGGACGTTGCGCCGGCGCTTCAGCATTCGCGCTAACGATTTTTTCGTCGGCGTGTACGGCGGCAAGCTGTTCGACACCCTCGATCAACTGGCGCCGCACTGTGAGTTGCGTTTCGTCCCCGAGGGTGACGGCGATGATGAAGCCCTGCGCGAAGGGCGGATCGACCTGAGTGTCAGCAACACCCGCCCGGTGACCCCGGAAGTCAAAATACAGAACCTGTTTTCCACCCACTTCGTCGGCCTGGTGCGCGAGGATCACCCGCTGCTGGATGGCGAGATCACCGCCGAGCGCTATGCCGGGTTCTCCCACATCAGCATGTCCCGCCGGGGCATCGCCCGTGGGCCTATCGACACCGCTTTGAATGCCTTGGGGTTGGAGCGGCGAGTCGCGGTGATCGCGCCGAGTTTCCATGCGGCGATGTTCGCCCTGCCGGATTCCGACCTGATTCTGCCAGTACCCAAGGAAGCGTTGCTCAGCGTGCGGCGGCTGGGCTTGAAGCTGCGCTCGTTCGACCTGCCGATTCCGCTTCCGACGTTGATGCTGACCCAGGCCTGGCACCCGCGTTTCGACAAGGATCCGGCCCACCGCTGGCTGCGCGAAACCCTCAAGACCTGCTGCGACGAAACCTGGCTGGCGGCACAGCCCTGACGATTGCGTCTGATGCACTTATAAACTGCCGAGAAGTCAATTTTCGTCAGCACTAAGCCCTACTACCATGCTCCGGTATTTTTCCCTCCGGAGTTTGCCTGCATGACATCCCTGACGGTCACGGCGCCGATTGCCGCTGCCGCTCCGATGGCAGCCGCGCCACCGGTGTTCGGGGCGCGGATCATCATCGGTCTGGTCGGCGTGCTGCTGGCGGTGCTGGTGTCGGGTCTCAACGAGATGGTGACCAAGGTCGCCCTGGCCGACATTCGCGGCGCCCTGAGCATCGGTTACGACGAAGGCACCTGGCTGGTCGCCAGCTATACCGCGACCTCGGTGGCGGCCATGGCATTCGCGCCGTGGTGCTCGGTGACCTTTTCCCTGCGTCGTTTCACCCTGTGCGCCATCGGCGTGTTCACCCTGCTCGGGGTGCTCTGCCCGTTCGCCCCGAACTACGAAAGCCTGCTGCTGATGCGCATCCTGCAAGGCCTGGCCGGCGGTGCGTTGCCGCCGATGTTGATGACCGTTGCGCTGCGGTTTCTGCCGGCCAACATCAAGCTTTACGGTCTCGCCGGTTACGCCCTGACCGCCACCTTCGGCCCAGGTCTTGGTACGCCGCTGGCCGGGTTGTGGACCGAATACGTCGGCTGGCAGTGGACGTTCTGGCAAATCATCGTGCCGTGCCTGATCGCCATGGCCGCTGTCGCCTATGGCTTGCCGCAGGATCCGCTGCGTCTGGAACGCCTCAAAACATTTAACTGGAAAGGCCTGCTGCTGGGGTTTCCGGCGATCTGCATGCTGGTGATCGGTCTGTTGCAGGGCAATCGGCTGGACTGGTTCGAGTCGAACCTGATCTGCGCTTTGCTCGGTGCCGGTTCGCTGTTGCTGGTGGCGTTTCTGATCAATGAATGGTCGCAGCCGATTCCGTTTTTCAAGTTGCAGATGCTCGGCATTCGCAACCTGTCGTTCGCCCTGATGACCCTGGCCGGCGTGCTGGTGGTGCTGCTGGCAGTGGTGCTGATTCCGTCGAGTTACCTGGCTCAGGTGCAGGGTTACCGACCGGTACAGACCGCGCCGATCATGCTGATCGCGGCATTGCCGCAGTTGATCGCGCTGCCGCTGGTGGCGGCGTTGTGCAACTTGCGTTGGGTCGATTGCCGCTGGGTGCTCGGCATCGGTTTGAGCATGTTGACGCTTTCGTGCCTCGGCGGCTCGCAGCTGACCTCGGAATGGATTCGCGACGATTTCTACGTGCTGCAATGGCTGCAGATTTTCGGCCAGCCGATGGCGGTGTTGCCGTTGCTGATGCTGTCGACCGGCAGCATCCAGCCACAGGACGGGCCGTTCGCCTCGGCGTGGTTCAACACCGTGAAAGGCCTGGCGGCGGTGGTCGCCACCGGCGTGATCGAGGCGCTGACCACTTCGCGTCTGCATTTTCACTCGACGATGCTGGTCGATCGCCTCGGCAACTCGCCGCTGGCCGCGAGCAACGACCCCGGCCTCGCCCATCGCCTGCACGAACAGGCGGTGGTGCTGACTTCTTCGGATCTTTATCTGTGCATGGCTGGCGTCGCGGTGGCGCTGATCCTGCTGATTTTCTGGCTGCCGACGCGGATCTTTCCGCCGCGCGCGCCGACCTGACTGAAATAGAAGGTTCTTATGACGACTCAAGCAAAGCAAAAACTCGCGGTGGCTGTGGCCGCTGCGCTGGCGGTCGGTGTGCTGGTGTATCTGGCGATGCCCGGCCTGTTCGGCAAGCGCACCCAGCAGAACACCAACGACGCCTTCGTCTCCGCCGACTTCACCTTGGTGGTGCCGCGTGTGGCGGGGTTCATCAAAGAGGTGCTGGTGGAAGACAACCAGCAGGTCAAGGCCGGGCAGTTGCTGGCGCTGATCGATGACCGCGACCTGCGCGCTGCCGCCGAGGCCGCTGATGCGCAAACCCTGGTGGCCCGCGCGCAGTTGCAGAACGCCAATGCCACCCTGGAGCGCCAGACCTCGGTGATTGCACAGGCGCAGGCGTCGGTGGTTTCGGCCAAGGCTGAAATGGCTTTCGCACAGCAGGAGTTGAACCGCTACAACCACCTCGCGGGCGTCGGTGCCGGCACCGTGCAGAATGCGCAACAGGCGCGGACCCGGATCGATCAGGCCTCTGCGCGGCTGGACACGGCCACCGCGAAACTGGCGGCGGAACGTAAACAGGTCGAGATTCTGACGGCGCAGCGCGATGCCGCCGAAGGCAGTTTGAAACACGCTCAGGCCGCGCTGGAAATCGCCAGTTTCGAGCTGTCCTACACGCGCATCACCGCGCCCCAGGACGGCATGATCGGCGAGCGCGCCGTGCGGGTCGGTGCGTACGTGACGCCGGGCAGCAAACTGCTGGCGGTGGTGCCGTTGAAGCAGGCGTATGTGGTCGCCAACTTCCAGGAAACCCAGCTCACCGATGTGCAGCCGGGGCAGGATGTTGTCGTGCGGGTCGACAGCCTCGGCGGCGAAGCGCTCACCGGCCGCGTCGAGAGTATTGCCCCGGCTACCGGCGTGACCTTCGCGGCGGTCAAACCGGACAACGCCACCGGCAACTTCACCAAAGTCGTACAGCGGATTCCGGTGAAGGTTTTGCTGGATCCGGGCCAGCCACTGGCCGAACGGCTGCGGGTGGGGATGTCGGTAGAGGCGAGCATTGATACCCAAAGCTCGGCGACGTCGGTGCGTGAGGTGACACAGCGATGAAGCGCTTTCAGTCCCTGACAGTGGTCCTGAGTCTGTCGGCGTTGGCGGCGTGCACCGTCGGCCCGGACTTCCAGAAACCCGAAGCTACCCAGATCGCCGACTGGGCAAAGCCGTCAAAAAGCGCCCCCAGCCAGGCCGTCAGCGAACCGCTGAACGAGCGCTGGTGGGAAGTCTTTCACGACGCGCAACTCTCGGCCCTGACCCAGCGCGCCTTGCGCAGCAACCTTGACCTGCAACTGGCCAGCAGCCGCCTGCAACAAAGCCGCGCCGCCCGTCAGGTGATCACCGCCGACCGTTATCCAACGACCGCCGCCACCGGTAGCTACGCCCGCAAACGCAACAGCGGCGAAGGCCTGAACGACCCGTCCGGGCACAACGGCGATTCCGCGTTCAACCTGTGGGATGCCGGTTTCTCGGCCTCCTGGGAGCTGGACTTCTGGGGTCGCGTGCGCCGGGAAACCGAAGCCGCCGACGCCAACCTCGAAGTCGCGGAAAACGACCGTCGCGGCGTGCTGCTGGCGGTACTCGCGGACACCGCGCAGAACTACATCCAACTGCGCGGCGTGCAAAACACCCGCGCGGTCACCGAGCAGAACCTCGATGTGGCGCGGCACAGCCTGAAGCTTTCGCAACTGCGCCTCAACGATGGCGTAGCCACCGATCTCGACGTCGCCGAAGCGGCCGCGCAAGTGGCGGCCATCGAATCGCGGCTGCCGGCACTGGAGCAGCGTCAGGCGCAACTGATCAATGCCATCAGCCTGTTGATGGGCGAACCGCCGCAGGCGCTGGCGAAAGAGTTATCCACAGATGCGCCGGTGCCACAGTCGCCGCTGACCGTCGCCATCGGCCTGCCGTCGCAACTGGCCGAGCGCCGCCCGGACATCCGCCAGGCCGAAGCCCGATTGCATGCCGCCACCGCCAACATTGGCGTGGCGAAGGGCGATTTCTATCCGCGCATCACCCTGTCCGGCAATCTCGGCTCGCAAGCCATGCAGCTCAGTGATTTCGGCTCCTGGGGCTCTCGCGCCTTCGGCATCGGCCCGCAATTCAGCCTGCCGCTGTTCGACGGCGGCCGCCTGCGCGGCGTGCTTCAACTGCGCGAAGCCCAGCAGCAGGAAGCGGCCATCGGTTATCAACAGACCGTCCTGCGCGCCTGGCACGAAATCGACGACCAGTTGACCGCCTACAACGCCAGCCAGCGCCGCCGCGACAGCCTCGCTGAAGCCGTGCGCCAGAACCAGATCGCCCTGCGCACCGCGCAACAGCAATATGTCGAAGGCGTGGTCGACTTCGTCAACGTCCTCACCGTGCAAGGCGCACTGCTCGCCACCCAGGAACAATGGGTGGAAAGCTCCACCGGCGTTTCACTGGCGATGGTCGGGCTGTACCGGGCGTTGGGCGGGGGATGGGAGTCGGTGTATCCGGTGGGGGAGATGGCGCAGCGTTGAGTGCAAAAGCGCAAAAATAAAAAAACCGGCCGAAGCCGGTTTCTTTGACCCCAACTGCCAGCGAACTGAATCGCTACGTACGGGGTTGAGTGCGGTGAGAGTAAGCAACGAACGATAAATCGGCAATAACGGCCTTTTGGAAAGACGCGTAGGAAACTTCCCTAAAGTTTGTAAGCGACGAAAGCGCCCACCTCAAGACGAATGATGGCCTTTCGCTTGACGCTAATCCCCGCTGTCGTAGACTCCGAGCATCCGTCAGGGAGTAACGGTTATGCGGCGTTTTCGTGGTTGGGTTGTCGGATTGACCTTTGTAACGTGTGCAGTTCAGGCTCAAACGCCCGCGCCAGACGATCCGCTGCTGGATAACGGCGGGGCGGCGAATGCGTCGGCCAGCAGTGAAGCGCGCGGTGTGTTGCGGGCGCGGGATCAGGCGACGTTGGCCAGCGAGTTGTCCGGGCGCATCGTCGAGTTGCCGTTCAGCGAGGGCGAGTCGTTCAAGAAGGGCGATACCCTGGCGCGGTTCGACTGTTCGGCCTATCAGGCCCAGTTGAATGCCGCGCAGGCCGCCAGCCGTGGCGCCGGTGAAGAGCTGGCGCACAACCGGCAACTGGCGGCGCTCAATTCCGTCGGGCGTTTCGAAGTGGCCCGGGCCGAGGCCAAGGTCAGCGAAACCCAGGCGCAATCTCAGGTTTATCAAGTCCAGGTCAAACGCTGCAGCGTGGTCGCGCCGTTCGACGGGCAAGTGGTCGAGCGCAAGGTGCAGCGTTATGAAAGCGTGCCGGCCGGTGCGCCGCTGCTCGATGTGGTCGACAACCGCACCCTGGAAATTCATCTGCTGGTGCCGTCGCGCTGGATGGCCAGGCTCAAGCCCGGTCAGTCATTCAGCTTCGTGCCTGATGAAACCGGTCAGGCCATCGACGCCACGGTCAAACGCCTCGGTGCGCGGATCGATGAAGGCAGCCAGACCCTGTTGCTGGTCGCAACTCTTCCCGAAGCCAAAGGCTTGCTCGCCGGCATGAGCGGCACCGCGCGCTTTCCGGAGCTTAAGTGAACGCCCCGGTGAGCGGCGCCGCCGAGCAAGTATTCGCGCGGTTTCTCGATCTCGAACGGCAGACCCGCGCGGCCCATGACATTTCGCAACTGGCCTACAGCCTGGTCAATGACGGCCAGTCACTGTTTGGTTTTCGCCATGCGGCGCTGCTGATCGCCGGCAAAGTGCAGGCGGTGACCGGGGTCAGTGCGGTGGAGCCGAATGCGCCGTTCGTGGCGTTCGTCGAGCAGGCCGTGGCGCAGTTGTTCAAGCAGGATGTGCTGAAACAGGCGCGGGTGATCACGCCGGAAATGGTCGGCGAATCGATCCAGGCCGACTGGCGCAGTCTATCGGCCATGCAAGTGTTCTGGTTGCCGTTGATTGATCGTCAGGATCAGGTGTTCGGCGGTTTGTGGCTGGCCCGTGATCTGCCGTGGAACCCTTCTGAACAAGTGTTGCTGTCGCAGCTGGGCGACACCTACAGCCATGCCTGGCTGGCGCTGCAACCGCGCAAGCCATGGCGGCTGCGCTGGACCCGCAAACGCCAGGTGGCGCTGGTCGCCGTGTTGTTGCTCGGGCTGTTGATCCCGGTGCGCCAGTCGGTGCTGGCGCCTGCCGAAGTGGTGCCTCAGGGCGGGCGGGTTGTCGCCGCGCCGCTGGACGGAGTAATCGCAGAGTTTCTGGTCAAACCCAACCAGAGCGTGAAAACCGGTGATTTGTTGCTGCGCTTTGAAAGCACGACGCTGAAGGCTCAGGCCGATGTCGCCGAGCGTGCACTCGGAGTTGCCGAGGCGGAACTCAAAGCCAACTCCCAACGCGCGTTCGTTGACGCCGAATCCAGCTCCCGGGTCGACCTGCTGGCCGCCCGCGCCGAACAGAAACGCGCCGAACGCGACTATGCCCGCGAACTGCTCAACCGCAGCGAAGTGCGTGCCGAGCGCGACGGCATTGCGGTGTTCGCCGATGCCGAGCGCTGGACCGGCAAACCGGTGCAGACCGGCGAACGGCTGATGGAAATCGCCGACCCGAGCCAAGCCGAACTGCGTATCGAGCTGGGGGTGGGCGACGCAATCTCGCTGGAGCCGGGCGCCGAAGTCGCGCTGTTTCTCGACAGCGATCCGCTGCAACGCCACCTCGCCACCCTCGAACGTTCGGCCTACGAGGCGCAGCCCACCGCCGGCGGCCAATTGGCCTATCGGCTGGACGCCAATTTCGCCGACGCCCCGCCGCGCATCGGCCTGCGCGGCACCGCAAAAATTTTCGGCGACCGGGCGCCGCTGGCCTTGTACCTGCTGCGGCGCCCACTCGCCGGGCTGCGCCAGAGCGTAGGCCTGTAAATGACCCTGCCGAGCCTGCGTGCCGACCTGCAATTGTCGCCGGCGGCGCCGGCATTGGATGGTTCGCCGCGCTGGACGTTGGCCGACCCGGTGCGCGGGCGCTACTTCAAGCTCGGCGCGGCGGCTATGCGCCTGTTGCGCCACTGGTCGCTGGGCGATCCCGAACAAGTGCTGCGCGCCGCCAATCGTGAACCGGGTTTACCTCTGGACGGCAACGAGCTGGCGCAACTGCTGGAGTTCCTGCGCGGCCACGATCTGATCAGCGCCCTTGATGAGCAACAGCGCGCCAGTTATCGACTCAAGGCCCTCGTGCAACGCCAGAGCCTGTGGAAAATCCTGCTGCATCAATACCTGTTCTTCCGCATTCCACTGTGGCGCCCGGACGCTTTTCTCAACCGTGCCTGGCCGTGGCTGGAACGCTTCGGTCCGAGGGTCCTGCGCTACGGTCTGCCGGCAACGCTGGCGCTCGGGGTGTTTCTGGTGTCGCGGGACTGGCAGCGGTTCGTCGGCACCTTTCCGCACCTGTTCAGCCTCGGCGGCGCGATCGCGTTCGGCATCGCGTTGTTCTTCGCCAAGCTCTGTCACGAGTTCGGTCATGCGTTCATGGCCAAGCGCGCCGGGTGTCGAGTGCAAAGCATGGGCGTGGCGTTCATGGTCTTGCTGCCGATGTTCTACACCGATGTCAGCGATGCCTGGCGGGTCAATGATCGACGTGCGCGACTGTTGATCGGTGCCGGTGGGGTGCTGGCGGAATTACTGTTGGCGAGCATCGCGCTGCTGGTCTGGTCGTTCCTGCCGGACGGGCCCGGTCGCACGGCGGCGTTCATGCTCGCCAGCGCGACTTGGATCACCACACTGGTGGTCAATCTCAACCCGTTCATGCGGTTTGATGGCTACTTTCTGCTCAGCGATCTCTGGGAAGTCGACAATTTGCAGGGCCGGGCGTTTGCCCTGTGTCGCTGGCGGCTGCGGGAATTTCTGTTCGGCTATGGCGCTCCGGCGCCGGAGCCTTGGTCGCCGACGATGCAGCGGCGTTTGCTGATCTGGGGGTATGGCTCGTGGTTATGGCGTGCGGCGTTGTTTTTCGGGATCGCGCTGGCGGTCTATCACCTGTTCTTCAAGGTGTTGGGGATCTTCCTGATGCTGGTGGAACTGGTGTGGTTCATCTTTCTGCCGATCATGAGTGAGTGGCGCCAGTGGTGGAGCCGCCGCGAACAGGCTCACGGCCCCCGGGTGTTGCTCAGCAGCCTGGCGGTACTTGGCCTGTTGCTGGTGCTGATCGTGCCGTGGCGCAGCTCGGTCGAATTGCCGACGATGCTCGAGGGCGGTCGCGCCAGTGCCTTGCACGCGCCGACGGCGGCGCGGGTCAAAGCCGTGAAGGTGGAGGATGGTCAGACCGTTGCTCAGGGCTATGTGCTGATCGAACTGGAATCGCCGGACCTCGACTCGCGGCAGGCCATCGTCCGCCGGGAAATCCGCATCCAGCAATTGCTGATGCGTCGGCAGGCCGGTCGCAGTGAAACCGCTGCCGACGCCGGCATCGTCGAGCAACGCCTTGCCGAAGCGGTGGCGGAATACCGTGGCCTGACCGCCCAACGCGAACGCCTGCTGTTGCGTGCCCCCCACGCTGGCACCATGCGGGATCTGCTGCCGAACCTGACGCCGGGTCGCTGGCTGTCGAGCAAGGATGCGCTGGCGCGGGTGGTCGAGGACGGCACGCGACTGCGCGGTTACCTGGCCGAAGCCGAACTGTGGCGGGTCAAGCCCGGCGCCACCGGGCGGTTTATCGCCGACGACCCGATGCATGCTGCCATCGCGGTGCAACTCAATGAAATCGACACCAACGGTGTGGCCTATGTCGATCAGGAAGCGCTGACTTCCGATCACCACGGGCCGATTGCCGTGCGCCGCGATCAGCAGCAACGGGCGGAACCGGTGCAGGCGCAATACGGCGTACGTTTGACTACGCTGGAGCAGGCACCGACCCCGGTGCAGCCGCTGCGCGGCGTGGTGGTGTTGCAGGGCAGCGGCGAATCGGTGCTCGGCGTGGCCTGGCGCCGGATGGCGGCGCTGGGGGTCAGGGAAAGCGGTTTCTAGGGAGCATGAAGATGACGGAAAACCTGGCGGCGGACGGATTGGTGGTGCGGCCTTCGCGGGCGACTGACGAACCCTTTCTGCACAGCCTGTATCAATCGGCGCGGCCGGATCTGCAATGGATCGACGGCGAGCAGGAACGGGTGCAGCAAATCGTTGCCCAGCAATTTCAGGTGCAGGAGCAGGGCATGGGTGAAAACCATCCGAATGCCATGCACTACATCGTGGAAAAACTCGGCACGGCCATCGGCGCACTCAGCACCGATTTCGGCGTCAATGAAATCCGCGTGTTGTACCTCGCCTTCATTCCCCAGGCGCGGGGCAAGGGCTATGGCCGAACCGTGCTGCAAGGCGTGCAAAAAGCCGCGCAACAAGTGCGCTGCCCGGTGGCGACGGTGGTCTGGGCCAACAACCCCCATGCGCGCCAGCATTACCTGGCGCTGGGGTTTGCCGTGGAGGAGCGCAATCCGGCGGCGGAGCGGCTGGTGTGGTACCCGCAGTGAGGCGGGGTTTCAGTTGAAGGAAATGCAGAAATACCCCAACTGCGGATCCCGGCCCATCGCTGGCACCCGCGACACGAAAATGTCCTCCACCCGGCCGAGTTCCGGCAGTTCCAGCGCGCATAACCCGTCGACGAACTCGGTCGGCACCAGGCTGTTGAATTCGAGGCAGAAGGGCATGCGTTCGCTGTAGCGGGTTTTCGCCGCGGGGACCTCATCCAGGTGATCGATCCGGATCGGCAATGCCGTGCCATCGGGCAGGTGCAGCGTGCGTCGCTGTCCGAGCAACGGCTGGACGTGTTGAATCTGAACCGCTTGCAGCATGGTCTGACTCCAGTGAAAAAAGAACGGCCGGGGGCGGTGAAGCCCCCGGCGTTTGCTCAGTTGCGCGACGGGAACAGGCCGTTCAGGGCAACGCTGAAGTTGAGGACCAGGGCCGGGTTCAAGACTTGCAGTGGCTGACTGCCGCCGGTGGAGGAAATGTCCCCGGTGACGGTGGTGGTCACACCCTTGAGCGGCACCGGTGTGGCGCCTTGGGCGTCGGAGTAAATGTTCGCCGAACCCGGGCCGCCGCCGGACGCGCCGAGGTACGAGTTGGTGGCGGTCGGCACGGTCGCCGGATTGCTGGCGGGTACTGCCAGCGACAAGGCCGTGTTGGCGGTGAGGCCGGTCATCGCGTGAGTGTGGTTGGGCATGTTGGCGATGGTGGCGGTGACGCTTTCGGTGCCGTACACCTGACCGATGACGCGCGGCGTCAGGCCCAGTCCAGTGCCTTGTGCGACGGGCACGCGACCTTGCAGGTTGGGCAGTTGAAAGTTGGTCGTGCCATTGCCGCCGTAGTAAGTGCCCAGCAAGGCGAACAGCGCCTGGTATTGCGAGATGCCCAGGATTTGCCCGTTGCACAAGGCCCAGCCACTCGGGGCGAAGTTGAAGGCGAACGGTTGAATCGTACCCATAAAGACTTCCATGGTTCCTCATCCTTCTGTTGTGTGGTCGGCGCGCCGCGCGGTCGCCCTTGTTGTCGGGCCGGTCGAAACGTTTTGCTGACTCCTTCCTTTTGCGCGGGCAGGTCACGCCAAGCCGTAGCGTAGACCCGGATCGACGGACTTGCCGGACGTCGTCACGGCCGCGCGTCGACTTCGGCGCTGGCCTACAGTGTTCGCAGTCAATGACGCAAATCATGTTCGCAAAAAACGCTGAGGGGAGGTTGATGGAGGTCCTTCGCGAGACGCCGCTGGGGGATACCCAGGATCCGTTCGCCGCACCGAATGCCGGTGTCCGGCGCCTGTTGCGCTGGGCGCGCGAGCACTGGTTGATACCGATCCTGTTGCTGGCCACCGTGGTGCGCTTTTATGACCTGACCGCTGCCGCGATCTGGGGTGATGAAGGTTCGAGCCTGCTGCTGGCGCGCTATTCGCTGGGCGGGATCTGGACACACGCCGCGTTCGACGTGCACCCGCCGCTGTATTTCATGCTGCTGCACGGCTGGATCGGCGTGTTTGGCGACGGCCTGCTGGCCATCCGCAGTTTCAGTGCACTGGCCGGTATCGCCACGGTCGGGCTCGGCGTGAGCCTGGTCGACCGGCTGGCCACCCGCCGCGCTGCGATCATCGCCGGGGTGTTGCTGGCGCTGTTGCCGACGGCGGTGCGCTACAGCCAGGAAGTGCGCATGTATGCGTTGCTTGGCTTGCTGCTGATCGGCGCGACGCTGGTGCTGGTCAAGTGGATCCGGCGCCCGCAGCGTCACCGCTATCTGCTGATCTACGCGCTGCTGATGACGGCGGCGTTGTACACCCACTATTTCGCTGTGCTGGCGGCGCTGAGCCATTGGCTGTATCTGGGGCTGATCCGCCTGTTGCCGGGTTATCGCCTGAAGCATCTCCAGCGCAAGGACTGGTGGCTGGCCAATCTGGCCATTGTCGTGCTCTACCTGCCGTGGTTGCCGAACCTGCTTGACCTGCTGCAACACATGGACGCGCTCAAGGCCGGCGGCGATGTGGGCTGGGAAGATCCGGTGACCCTGTCTTCGCTGCCGTCGATGATCTGGCTCTGGCTGATCCAGGATGAGGGCGAGCAGTTGCCGTTGCTGCTGTTCGGCGGTGTGCCGCTGGCCTTGCTGGTGCTGGCGGCTGTCGCCGTCGCCCGGGATCGCAGCGTGAACCATGGCAGCGTGCTGCTGGCGGTCTATACCGGCGTGCCGTTGTTGCTGGTGTTCGCCGTGTCCTTCGTTACGCCGGTGTTCATCGAGCGTTACCTGACTGCCTACGCGCTGGGGCTGCCGATGCTGGCGGCGCTGGCCATCGATCGGCTCTACACCAGCGTGCGCGTGCTGGCGGTGGCGGTGCTGCTGTCGCTGGTCGGGGTCGAGATGATCGGGTTGAACAACAACGCCACGGTCGATCGCAACGATCAGTTCAACGTCATGGTCGATTACGTCAACCGCCACTTCACGAGCGGCGACCGGATCGTTACCAGCGACATGCTCTGGTACCTCAGTTACGTCTATTACAACCGTACAGACGCTCAAGTCCGGCTGTTTACGCCGCCCACCGTCGAGGGGCGCTCGACCCGCCCGAACCACTACGGCTTCGGCACGCTGGTGTCCGATGAGGTTTACCTCGATCGGTTGGGAGACCTGCCGAAGGACAGTGCCCGGGTCTGGTTGATCGGTGATCTGGACGTGGAAGTACCCGATCCATTTCTGCCCCTGCCTGCGACCTGGCAGCTGCGGGACCAGGTGCAGGCGGGCGGGGCGAAAGCGCGACTTTTTTCGTTGCAGGCGCCCAATGGATCGGGAGAAAACTGACTTAAACGCTTCACCATTTTATTCGCGATAAAGCCGATATTTTTAAGTCCGTTTTGCTCTGTTTTGATATCAAAACACTACTAGTCGAAAGGGTATTGTTGGACTACGCTCGTGGGACAAAAGGACTTACAAATACGGTGAAGGGATTGCAGCAGTTCCACTTTATCTCCGGCTTGCCGCGCTCAGGTTCTACCCTCCTTTCTGCAATCCTCCTGCAGAACCCGCGTTTTCATGCCGGCATGACCAGTCCGGTCGGCGCGCTGTTCTCCGGGGTCCTTGAACAGTGCAGCGCCGGCAGCGAATTCGGCGCGGTGATCGACACCGACATGCGCCGCCGCCTGTTGCGCGGCCTGTTCGATTCCTACTACGCCGACAAGGCCGACAAACCGGTGGTGTTCGACACCAACCGCCAGTGGTCTGCGCGACTGCCGGCCATCAACGACCTGTTCCCTCAAGCCAAGGTCATCGCCTGTGTGCGCAATGTCGCCTGGGTGATGGACAGCCTTGAGCGGCTGTACCGCGCCAATCCTTTTGAAAACACCAAACTGTTCGGCGATGCGGTCGAGCGCAACACTGTCTACAGCCGCTGCGAGACTTTGGCCCAGCGCAATCGTCTGGTGGGTTTCGCCTGGGCGGCGCTCAAGGAAGCCTATTACGGCGAGCACGCCGATTCGCTGCTGATCGTCGATTACGACCTGCTGACCCAGGCCCCCGAGCGGGTGCTGCGGCTGGTCTACGACTTCATCGGCGAACCCTGGTTCGAGCACGATTTCGAGCACCTGGCCTATGACGCGCCGGAGTTCGACCAGGCCCTGGGCGTGGCCGGCCTGCACAAGGTCAAGCCCAAGGTCGCCCTTGAGTCGCGGCGCACGATCCTGCCGCCGGACCTGTTCAAGCAATACGCCGATCTGTCCTTCTGGCTCGATGGCTCAGCCAGCGCTGCCAATGTCATTCGTATGAAGTCCGACGCCGCGATCAGCTGATCGCGGCGTTTTTCATTGATGCGTCAACAACTGTGTTCGAGTCCGGGTGAGCAACATGTGGTGGAGCAAGCAGAAGTCGCGGGTTACCGAAGGCCAACGGACGCTGGCGGCGCCCATGATCATGTCGCTGGAACCGCGCATGCTGTTCGACGGCGCCGTCGCGGCCACCGTGGCCACCGTGGCCGACACCGCCGCCCAGGCTGACAGCCATGCCACCGCCGATGCCGCGAAAGCGCCGGCTGCCGACCACCCGAGCGCCAGCAAGGACACCCACGGCCAGGCCGACGCCACGCCCGCCGCCAGCCCGGTCGCGGTGCCGGGGCAGAGCGTGGTGTTCGTCGATTCCCGGGTCAAGGATGCCGACAGCCTGCTCAAGGGCGTGGCCCCCGGCACGCAAGTGGTCAAGCTCGATGCCGGCAAGGACGGTTTGCAGCAGATCGCCGATTACCTCGACCAGCATCAGGGCGTGAGCTCGGTGCAGATCATCGCTCACGGCAACGCCGGTGACCTGTGGCTCGGCAACAGTTACCTGTCGGCCGACAACGTCGCCCAGCGCAGCGCGATCCTGGCGGAAATCGGCAAGGACATGAACGTCGGCGGCGACATCCTGATCTACGGCTGCTACACCGCCGAAGGCGATCGTGGCCTGAGCTTCGTCGACTCGCTGGCGCAATTGACCGGCCGCGATGTGGCCGCCTCGAACAACCGCACCGGGGTGGGCGGCGACTGGGATCTGGAGATCGCCACCGGCAACATCGAAAGCGCCAACGTGCTGTCGACCCGGGCGATGAGCGAATACCAGTGGGGCCTGGCCACCTGGACCGCCACCAACAATGCCAACACCGGGGTCGGCTCGCTGCGCGCCGCGCTGGCGTCGGCGCAGAACGGCGACATCGTGACCTTCAGCAGCGGCATGACGGTGCAGCTCACCTCGGAATTGCTGATCAACAAGAACGTCACCGTGGATGGCGACCTGAACAACGACGGGGTTGCCGACGTTACGCTCGACGGCCAATACCGGACCCGAGTGGTGGAAATCACCTCCGGCAGCACGGTGACCCTGGATGGTCTGGTCATCACCCGGGGCCTGGTCTCGGGCAACGGTGGCAATGGCGGCTACGGGGCAACCGGCGCCATGGGCGGCGGGATTTTCAACGCCGGCATCCTGACCCTGAACAACGTTTCGGTCACCGGCAACGCGGCGGCCGGCGGTGGTGGTGGCGGTGGTGTCACCGGTGCGTTTTACGGCGGTGGCGGCGGCGGTGGCGGTGGTCTTGGCGGTCAGAGCGGCGGTCATGGCGGCACGGCCGGGCCGGGCACCGGTACGCTGGGCGGCCAGGCCGGCAGCGGCGGTGTCGGCGGTTACGGCGGTGGCTACGACGCGACGCACATGGGCGGGCGCGGCGGCTCGACCACGGGCGGCGCGGGCGGTGTGGGCGTGTCCTATTACAGCAATGGCGGCAATGGCGGCACGGCCAGCAACGGCACGATTTCCATCGGTGGCGGCGGTGGCGGCGCTGGCTGGGACAAGGTTGGCGGCGTCGGCGGCAATGCGGCCGGCGGCATTTACAACGCTTCCACCGGCACGCTGAAAATCGTCGGCACCTCGGTCATCAGCAACAACATCGGCGCGGGCGGCGGTGGTGGTGGCGGCAGCGGCCAGGGCAGCAACAACCTGAACGGCGGCGACGGTGGACGGGGTGTCGGCGCGATCTGGAACCAGGGCGGCACGGTACTGATCACCGCTGCCAACTTCAGCGCCATCAGCGGCAACGCGGCCGGCAGCGGTTCCGGCGGCGCAGAACTGGGCGGTGGCGTGACGGGCTCTGTACCGCTGGCCTTCGCGGCGATCTACAACAATGGCGGCACGCTCAACACCGCCTATGTGGAACCACCGACCGCGACCATCGTGATGGCGGACACGGCCCTGAAAATCGGTGAAACCTCGCTGGTGACCATCACCTTCAGCCGGGCAGTCACCGGGTTTACCAACGCCGACCTGACCATCGCCAACGGCACGCTGACATCGGTCAGCAGCAGCGATGGCGGCCTGACCTGGACCGCGACTTTCACGCCGACAAACAACATTACCGACAGCACTAACCTGATCACCCTCGACAACACCGGTGTGACCGCCATCAGCGATGGCGTGGCGGGCGTCGGCACGACCAGCTCGGTCAATTACGCGATCGACACCGCACGGCCGACCGTGACTATCGTGATGTCCGACACGGCGTTGAAGATCGGCGATACCTCGCTGGTGACCTTTACTTTCAGCGAGGCGGTGACCGGCTTCACCAACGCCGACCTGACCATCGCCAACGGCACGCTGAGCGCCGTGAGCAGCAGCGACGGCGGCATCACCTGGACCGGAACGTTCACCCCTACGGCCAGCATCACGGACACCACCAACCTGATCTCCCTGGACAAGACCGGTATCGCTGACCTTGCCGGCAACGCCGGCAGCGGCACCACCGATTCGGCCAATTATGTGATCGATACCGTGCGCCCGACCGCGACCATTGTTGTGGCCGATACCAGTCTGGCAGTGGGTGAAACGTCGCTGGTGACCATCACCTTCAGCGAAGCGGTCAGCGGTTTCACCACCGCCGACCTGACAGTGGCCAACGGCATCCTGACCGGCCTGAGCAGCAGTGACGGCGGCATCACCTGGACCGCCACGCTGACGCCGACCACCAACATTACCGACACCACCAACCTGGTCACCCTGGATAACACCGGGGTCGTCGATCTGGCCGGCAACGCCGGCAGTGGCACCACCAATTCCAACAATTACGCGATCGACACCGCGCGTCCGACCGCGACCATCGTGGTGGCCGACAACGCCCTGAAAATTGGCGAAACCTCACTGGTGACCATCACCTTCAGCGAAGCGATCACCGGTTTCACCAACGCCGACCTGACCATTGCCAACGGCACGTTGACGGCGGTCAGCAGCAGCGACGGCGGTATCACCTGGACGGCGACGTTCACGCCGACCGCCAGCATCACCGACGCGACCAACCTGATCACGCTGAACAACACCGGCATCGCGGACCTGAACGGCAACGCCGGCAGCGGGACCACCGACTCCAACAACTACGCCATCGATACCGTGCGCCCGACCGCGACCATTGTGGTGGCCGACAACAACCTGCGGATCGGTGAAACCTCGCTGGTGACCATCACCTTCAGTGAAGCGGTCAGCGGTTTCACCAACGCCGACCTGACGATCGCCAACGGCACGTTGAGCGCGGTCAGCAGCAGCGACGGCGGCATCACCTGGACCGCGACGTTCACCCCGAGCGCCAGCATCACTGACACCACCAACCTGATCACCCTGGACAACACCGGCATCGTCGACCTGTCGGGCAACGCCGGCAGCGGCACCACCGATTCCAACAATTATGCGATCGATACGGTGCGGCCAACCGCAACCATCGTGGTCGCCGACAGCAACCTCACTGCCGGCGAAACCTCGCTGGTGACCATCACCTTCAGCGAAGCGGTCAGCGGCTTCACCAACGCCGACCTGATCATCGCCAACGGCACGTTGACGGCGGTAAGCAGCAGCGATGGTGGCATCACCTGGACGGCAACGTTCACGCCGAACCTGGGCGTCAACGACGCGACCAACCTGATCGTGCTGGCCAATACCGGCATCGCCGACCTTTCGGGCAACGCCGGCAGCGGCACGACCAACTCCAACAACTACACCATCGACACCGTGGTGCCGACCGCGACCATCATCATTGCCGACAACTCGCTGAAAATCGGCGAAACCTCGCTGGTGACCATTACCTTCAGCGAAGCGGTGACCGGTTTCACCAACGCCGACCTGACGATTGCCAACGGCACGCTCAGCGCGGTCAGCAGCAGCGACGGCGGGATCACCTGGACGGCGACCTTCACACCGACCACCAACATCACCGACGCCACCAACCTGATCACGCTGGACAATACCGGCGTACAGAACCTGTCAGGTAATGCCGGCAGCGGCACCACCGATTCGAACAACTATTCGATCGACACGGTCCGTCCGACCGCCACCATCGTGGTCGCCGACACCGCGCTCGGCGTCGGTCAGACCAGCCTGGTGACCATTACCTTCAGCGAAGCGGTGACCGGTTTCACCAACGCCGACCTGATCATCGCCAACGGTACGCTGAGTGCGGTCAGCAGCAGCGACGGCGGCATCACCTGGACCGCGACGTTCACGCCGGCGGCGGGCATCACCGACACCACCAACCTGATCACCCTGGACAACACCGGCATCTCCGATCTGGCGGGCAACGCCGGCAGCGGCACCACCGATTCCAATAACTATGCGGTCGACAGTCAGCGTCCGACGGCGACCGTCGTCATGACCGACAGTGACCTGCGGCCCGGCGAAAACGCGCTGGTGACCATCACCTTCAGCGAGGCGGTCACCGGTTTCGACAACTCCGACCTGAGCGTTGCCAACGGCACCCTGAGCAACGTTTCGTCGAGCGACGGCGGCATCACCTGGACGGCCACCTTCACGCCGAACATCGGCGTTACCGATCTGACCAACCTGATCGTCCTGAACAACACCGGCATCACCGACCTGGCCGGCAACACCGGCACCGGCACCACCAGTTCGGCCAACTATCAGGTGCAGACTCAGGTGCCGACCGCCACCATCGTGGTTGCCGACACTTCGCTGAAGGCCGGGGAAACCTCTCTGGTAACCATCACCTTCAGTGAAGCGGTCAGCGGTTTCGACAACAGCGACCTGACCATCGCCAACGGCACGTTGAGCAACGTCAGCAGCAGCGACGGCGGCATCACCTGGACTGCGACTTTCACCCCAACCAACAACATCACCGACAGCAGCAACCTGATCACCCTGAACAACGCCGGGGTGGCCAACCTGTCGGGCAACAGTGGCGTCGGCACCACCGATTCCAACAACTTCGCGATCGACACCGCGCTGCCGACCGCCACCATCGTGGTCGCCGACAATCGCCTGGGCATCGGTGAAACCACCACCGTGACCATTACTTTCAGCGAAGCAGTGAGCGGGTTCGACCTGTCGGACATCAGCGTCGCCAACGGTTCGCTGTCGAACCTGACCAGCAGCGACGGCGGCGTGACCTGGACCGCGACCTTCACGCCGACAGCCAACGTCAACGACCCGACCAACCTGATCCTGATCGACACCGCCGGCGTCCAGGATCTGGCCGGCAACCTCGGGGCGAGCATCGCCATCTCCAACAACTACATCCTCGATGCGACCCGGCCGACGGTGAACATCGTGGTCGCCAACCCGCATCTGGGCATCGGCCAGAGCACCACGGTGACCTTCACCTTCAGCGAGGCGGTGAGCAATTTCGACCTGTCCGACCTGAGCGTGACCAACGGTGATCTGAGCAACCTGAGCAGCAACGATGGCGGCAAGACCTGGACCGCGACCTTCACGCCGACCGCGAATGTCACCGACCCGAGCAACTTCATTGCCCTGGACACCAGCAACGTCACCGACCTTGCGGGCAATGCCGGCAGCACGGTGGCGGTGTCGAACAACTACGCCCTCGACAGCGAGCGGCCGACCGCCACGGTGGTGATCGCCAATCCGAATCTGGGCGTCGGTCAGACCTCGCAGGTGATCATCACCTTCAATGAAGCGGTGAGTGGTTTCGACCTGTCGGACCTCAGCGTAGCCAACGGCACCTTGTCCAACCTGAGCAGCAGCGACGGTGGCAAGACCTGGACGGCGACCCTGACGCCGAACGCCAACGTCAACAGCGCCAGCAATGCGGTCAGCCTCAACACGGCCGGGGTCAGCGACCTGTCGGGCAACAGTGGCAGCAGTGTCAGCAGCTCCGGCAATTACGTGATCAACACGGTGCCGGTGGTGCCTGTGCCTCCTGTGACACCGACTTCTCCGCTGATCGTGGTAACGCCAGATCCGGAATTCCGCAGCAGCGATCCGGTCGCACCGCCACCACTGCCGAACGTTCCGCTGCAACCCATCGTCTTCACGCCGCCCACCGGTGACCTCGGTTCACCGCTGACTTTTGCGCCGTTGTTCGAGCAGCGGGTGATCGGCAACGGCATCCGTCCGCTGGGGGACATTTTCATCAACCGCGGTGCGCTGAGCCCGAGCTTCATTGCCCAGGTTTTCAGCAGCAGCGACAACCTGGGTGACGGTTCCGGTCATGGCTTCCTCGGATTCGGCGGCGGCGATGGCGGGGTGTTCGGCAGCAGCACGCTGTCGAGCCTGTTCAATCAGGACAGCAGCGCCGAGCGCGATTCGCTGAATGCCTTCGGCAGCCAGTCGATCAAGGGCGGCGATATTTCCCAGGGCCTGCGCGGTGTGTTCGGCGCGCCGACCCTGGGCCAGCAACTGCAACAGATCAAGGACAGCGAGCAGCACCGGGTCGACAACCTGGCAGCAGCACTGCAACAGGTCGGCATCAGCGAAATGCCGGCCTGACAACACACAACAACTCACATATGTGCGGGACCTAGGGGCGATCCAGGGATGAAGAAAAGTCAGAAGTTGTTCGGCGCCAGCCTGCTGGCGCTGGCGATCAGCGGATGTGCAGTGACCAGTGAACCGATCGAACGCAGTGTCAGCGAACAAAGGGCCCGGGCCGACCTGCAAAGCATGTACAAGGGCCAGGAACCGCTGAGCGGTCCGCTGACCCTGCACCAGGCCATGGCACGCGCGGTGAAATACAACCTCGAAGGCCGCTTGAAAATCATGGAGGAAGCGCTGGCCAAGCGGCAGCTCGACCTTGCCAGTTTCGACATGCTGCCGCGCATGGCGCTGGACGCCGGCTACGTCGGGCGTAACAACGTCAGCGCCTCCAGCAGCCAGAGCGTGCGCACCGGCACCCAGTCCCTGGAACCGTCGACCTCCCAGGACCGCGACCGCGACGTCGCGGACCTGACCATGGTCTGGAACGTCCTCGATTTCGGCGTCAGCTACATCAGCGCCAAGCAGCAGGGCGACCAGCGCCTGATCGTTCAGGAACGCCGGCGCAAGGTGATCAACACCATCGTTCAGGACGTGCGCTCGGCCTATTGGCGGGCAATGGCCGCCGAACGTCTGCTCAAGCAGATCGACAGCCTGATGGCGCGGGTCGACACCGCCCGCCGCAACAGCGAAAGCATGAGCGAACAGCGCATCGGCGATCCGGTGCAGTCCCTCGGCTACCAGCGTTCGCTGATCGAGGCGACCCGGCAACTGGAAGAACAACGCCGCGCGCTGTCGCTGGCGAAAACCGAACTGGCGACCCTGATCAACCTGCCGCTGGGCACCAACCTGACGTTGGCCACCGATGACGGTTATCAGATCCCGGAACTCAAGGTCGATCTGAGCAAACTCGAACAGGAAGCCCTGACCAGCCGTCCGGAACTGCGCGAGCAGGATTACCAGACCCGGATCAGCGCCGCCGAAACCCGCAAGGCCATGCTGCGTCTGCTGCCGGGCCTGGAGTTCTCCGCTGGCGGGCATTACGACAGCAACTCGTTTCTGGTCGAGCAGGGCTGGGCCGACTACGGCGTGAAGGTCACCTGGAACCTGTTCAACGTGATCTCCGCCCCGGCGGCCATCGACGTGGCCAAGGCCGGCGAAGAAGTTGCTGCTGCACGGCGTCAGGCGATGTCGATTGCAGTGCTGGCACAGCTTTACGTGGCCAATGCCAACTATCAGGAGGCGCTGCGCCAGTTCAAGACCAACCAGCAACTGTCGGACATCGACGGGCAAATCGTCGGTCAGTTGCGTAACCGTCGTCAGGCCGACGGCATTGGTGAGCTGGACCTGATTCAGGGCGAGCTCAACACCTTGCAGGCCGACTTGCGTCGGGACCTGTCCTACGCCGATCTGCGCAATGCTTACGGCCAGATTTTCGCCAGCGCCGGCCTCGATCCGCTGCCGGATCAGGTGCAGTCGACCGAAGTCCAGTCGATCGCCACCGCGCTGGCCAACCGCGAAGCGGCGTGGGCCTCGGGGAATATTTCAGTGCCGGTGGCCCATGCCTCCGCGCAGTGACGTATTGGCGCCGACCGCCAGTATCAGCCGTGCCCAACGCGAGGCCCGCAACGGCCACCGCGGCACGGCGATGCTGCTGACCGGTCTGCCGGCGGCGGGCAAATCGACCCTTGCCCAGGCGTTGCATGCCGAGTTGTTCAGTTGCGGTCTGCAAAGCGTGGTGCTTGATGGCGATGGGTTGCGGGTCGGGCTCAACCGCGACCTGGGGTTTACCGATGCCGACCGCCTGGAAAACATCCGCCGCGCCAGTGAGCTGGCGGCGTTGCTGGTGGAGAACGGGCAGATCGTGATTCTGGCGATGATCGCGCCGTTGGCGGAACTGCGCGAGGTGTTTGCCCGCCGTTTGGGCGAGGACTATCGCGAGGTCTGGTGCAGCGCCGCGCTGGCGGTGTGCGAGCAGCGCGATCCGAAAGGGCATTACGCCCGGGCCCGACGCGGCGAGTTGGCCGGGTTCACCGGCATATCGGCACCTTACGAGGCGCCAGCCCAGGCTTCGCTGGTGCTCGACACCGGCACGCTGACGGTCGAAGCCTGTCTGGACCGGTTGCTGACCTGGCTCGGCGAAACTGCGGTGTTGCCCAAGGCATGAGCCGGCCGGCGTTCTCACGGTTGCCGGTGACGATGGACCTGCCGTTGCTGTTGCAGGCGCTGGCGGCGATTGACGACGCTGCCTGGCGCGGTCATTTCAACACCGCTTATTTCGCCGGCGACTGGAGCGGCGTGGCGCTGATTTCCGCCGCCGATGCGCTGACCGAACTGTCCCCCGGCAGTGCCGAACCCGTACAACGCGCCCCTTGGCTGAATGATCGTCGCTGGCAGCAGGCGCTGCGGGATCTGCCGCTGGAAATCGTCAGTGCGCGGCTGCTGCGACTAGGGCCGGGCGGGCAGATTCATGAGCATCGCGACTACGATCTTGAGGGTGCGGACGCCGATTTGCGCCTGCATATTCCACTGCTCAGTCCGCCCGCCGTGGACTTCTGGCTCGACGGCCAGCGTATGCCGATGACGGCGGGAGAATGCTGGTTTCTTGATCTCGCCCGGCCGCATCGGGTCGACAATCGCGACAGCACAGCTCGGGTTCATCTGGTGCTCGATTGCCGCCCCGCGCCCTGGCTGGAGCAGATGGTTGTTGACGGTTTGCCGACCACTCCGCAGCCCGATGGCGCGGAGACGGCGCTGCAGCGTTTTCAACGGTTGCTGGTCACGGATCCGGTGTTGTCCGCAACGTTGCAGGCATTGCACGACCCAGAAGCATTTATCGCCCAGACGCTGGCGCTGGCCACTGAGCGCGGTCTGCATTTTTCCCGTGAAGAACTGCTGGCGGCGATGCGTAACGGTCGCCGGTCATGGAACGAACAATGGCGTCTGTGAATTTCGACGGCTGGTTGCCGATTCGCATCTGGAAAACCGCCGGGCAATGGCAGGTCGACTGGTGCTGGTTTGGCGACACGCCGCTGCATCAGCCGTTCTTTCGTGAGGCCGTCGAAGACGCGTTGCGCCTGCCGTTCAATCAGGCGTTCCGCCGGCAAACACCCTTGTCGGCGCTCATGGATTGGCAAGCGCTCAGTCCGGGTCTGCCGCCGAGTGCCTTTATCCTCCACGCCTCGCGATGCGGTTCGACGCTGATCAGTCAGATGCTTGCCCGGCTCGACGATCACATCGTGGTCTCGGAGCCGCCGCCCCTTGATGCCTTGCTGCGTAGCGCTCTGCCGGACGAAGAACGCCGCGCGGCCATCGCCGGATTGCTTTCGGCGTACGGTCAGCGGCGGTGCGGTACGGAGCAGCGACTGGTGATCAAACTCGACGCCTGGAACATCGGCGAATGGCCGTTGCTGCACGAGTGCTTTCCCGATACGCCGTGGCTGTTTGTTTATCGCGATCCGCTGGAAATCGCTGTCTCTCACCTGCGTCGCCCCGGCCTGCACATGGTGCCGGGCGCGCTCGGCGATTGTGTGCTGGACGATGATTTGCCGTTCGAGGGTCGCGAGGATTTCATCGCCCGGCGGCTGGGGCGCCTGCTGGAGGCGGGGTGGGTGCATTGCCGTGATTCTGCCGGGCTGGCGCTCAATTACAGCGAATTGCCCGACGCGATGAGCGGACGGCTGGCGCGGTTTTTCAAGCTGAGTGCCGCGCAATGTGAACAGACGTTGGCGGCGACGGCGCAGCACGCGAAGCAGCCGTCACAACCCTTTCTCGTCGATAGCGAGCACAAGCGCCGCGAGGCATCGGCGCTGTTGCAGGCACGGGTCGAACATTGCGCCCGTGCGCCTTATGCCGCGCTGGAACGCTTGCGCGCGCTCACGATTTCGCCGACAGATCCGCCATCCCCTTGAGCAACTCGATCGGCAACGGAAAGACGATGGTCGAGCTCTTGTCGCCGGCAATCGAACTCAAGGTCTGCATGTAGCGCAGCTGCATGGCGCCGGGCTGGCGGCCGAGCATTTCGGCGGCCTGCATGAGTTTTTCCGAGGCCTGCAATTCGCCTTCGGCGTGGATCACCTTGGCTCGCCGTTCCCGCTCGGCTTCGGCCTGCTTGGCGATGGCGCGCACCATCGACTCGTTGAGATCGACGTGCTTGATTTCGACGTTGGCGACCTTGATCCCCCAGGCGTCGGTCTGGGCGTCGAGCACTTGCTGGATGTCGATGTTCCGGCGTTCGCGCTCGGCCAGCAGTTCGTCCAGCTCATGTTTGCCGAGCACCGCGCGCAGGGTGGTCTGGGCCAGTTGGCTGGTGGCCATGAGGAAATCTTCGACCTGGATGATCGCTTTCTGTGGGTCGAGCACGCGGAAGTACAGCACCGCGTTGACCTTCACCGAGACGTTGTCGCGGGTGATCACGTCTTGCGGCGGCACGTCGAGGACGATGGTGCGCAGATCGACCCGGACCATTTGCTGCACCACCGGAATCAACAGGATCAGCCCAGGCCCCTTGACCTGCCAGAAGCGTCCGAGCTGGAACACCACGCCGCGTTCGTATTCGCGCAGGATGCGGAACGTCGAGCCGGCCAAGGCGATCAGCAACAGCAGCAGCGCGACAAAACCGATTTGCAGACCCATGATCACTCTCCGAGCGGTGCCGCGTCAGTCGCGGCCACTTGCAGCAACAGGCCCTTGCGTCCGACCACGCGCACCGGTTGCCCGGTGTACAGCGGCGTGGCGCTCAGCACCTGCCAGCGTTCTCCTTGTAATTGCACCCAGCCGTTGCGGCTGTCTTCCGGTTGCACCACCGTCACCGCCGTGACACTGCCGAGCAGGCCGGCATCGCCGCTGACCGGTTGGCGCGGTCGGGTTTTCAGGGCGCGGACCAGCAGCGCGATCAGCAGCAGGGCGCTGACCAGCCCGAGGCCGATCATCATCGGCACCGGCAGTTCGGCGTTGCTCAGAATCAGCGCGCCGATCACAAACATGACGATGCCGCCCAGGCCGATCACCCCGTAGTTGGGCAGCGCGGCTTCGGCGATCAGGAAGGTGATGCCCAGAGTAATCAGCCACAGGCCGACCGGACTGACGGCGGTAAACAGACCGTCAGCCGCAACCACCGATCCACTCAGCAGCAACAGGGCAAGCGCACAGCAACGAATGTTCACGTGACCCTCCGCGAGAGTCAGGACTTGTTCTTACAGTCTAGTTGAGGCTGTGGCTGGATGATTTTTGATCAATCCGCCTGCCTCGCCAGTGGGCGGATTTCCCGGTGTTCGCGGCTCGCCGGACTAGACTTTCAAGGACAGCCACAGCGTTTCATTACCGTCCGCCGCGCAGCGTCGGCGGGCACCGAGGTGCATCATGCGTATGGCCAAGAAAGTGCAGAGCAGCCTCAACCGGGCGCAATGCGAATATGACATCGTCACTCACCCGCACTCGTCCAGCAGCCTGGAAACGGCGCGGGTCTCCGGGATTGCCGCAGAACGGGTGGCCAAATCGGTGATCCTGGACGACCGTCACGGGCACTACCTGATGGCGGTGCTGCCCGCCAGCCGCCACCTGGACTTGAGCAAGGTGCGCAGCAGCGGCGAATGGCAAATCACCCGCGAAAGCAATCTGGCGCACATTTTCGACGACTGCGAACGCGGCGCCGTGCCGCCACTGGGCGATTCCTACGGCCTGGACATGGTCATCGACCCGCTGCTGACCCGGCAGAAAGACATCTACCTGGAAGCCGGCAACCACAACAACCTGCTGCACATGAGCATGCCCGAGTTCCTGAAAATGGTGCCGCGTGCGCAGGTGCGGGAACTGAGTCAGTAGCTTTTTTAGCGTCTGTGCCGACACCCATCGCGAGCAAGCTCGCTCCCACAGGTTCTGCGCTAAACCTGTGGGAGCGGGCTTGCTCGCGAAAAATCTTTCACACCCTTTAAACTCGCAGGAGTTCCGACATGGAAAACCCGACGCACAGCCTCCCATCCCTGTTCAAGCAACTCGGCCTGGACAACGACCCGGTCAGCATCGACCAGTTCATCGCCACCCATTCCCCGCTCAAACCCGAACTGCACCTGTGCGACGCGTTTTTCTGGACCAAGAGCCAGGCGGATTTCCTGCGGGACGAGATTCTCGATGATGCGGATTGGGCGGAGGTGGTGGATCAGTTGGATGTGATGTTGAGGAAGGGGCGGGGGTAATTATCAGCTTGCCGTTCGTAAGCTGAATCAACTCACCCGGTTGCCAGTAATGCTTCCTTAGACCAGAATTACGACCTCAATTGAGGTCTTTTATTATGCAAAGTGTTCTGGCCGATATGGCTGTCAGTGTTTCTGAATTGAAGAAAAACCCCTCCGCAGTGCTTAACGGCGCGCACGGAGGAGCAGTTGCTGTCCTGAATCACAACCGGGTCATGGGCTACATGGTGCCGGCTGACGTTTACGAAGCCATGATGGAGCGGCTCGATGATCTCGAGTTGGCAGAAATCGTTCGTTCTCGCAGTCACGAGACTCCCATACCGGTGAGCCTGGATGACCTATAAGCTCGAATTTCTACCTTCCGCCCACAAAGAGTGGAACAAACTGGGTCATACGCTGCGTGATCAATTTAAAAAGAAGCTGGCTGAGCGTCTTGAGCGTCCCCGTATTCCGGCTGACTCCCTCCACGGCATGCCTGACTGCTACAAGATCAAACTCAAAGCGTCCGGTTATCGACTGGTTTACCAAGTGATCGAAGAGCGGGTTGTTGTCTCGGTAGTCGCCGTGGGTAAGCGCGAGCGAAGCGACGTTTACGAAAACGCGAAAAGACGCTGAGCTGAAGCACGCAACCCAATTTGTTTCAAAACTTGACTGAATTTCCCCACCAATGCGATATTGATAGTTAGCAAACTAACAGTGTGTGCATTCCCTCGTGCCGAATAACCTCGACGCTCTCCAGATGAATATCAGCAGTGCCATGGTGGTGGCCGCCAGGCATTGGCGGAAGATCTGCCAGACCACGCTGGTCAACTATGGAATTTCCGAAGCCTGCGCCGTCCCGTTGTTGATGATCGGGCGTTTGGGCGAGGGTGTGCGCCAGGTGCAGGTGGCGCAGGCGGCGGGGATGGAGTCGCCGTCGCTGGTGCGCCTGCTTGACCAGTTGTGTCACGCCGGATTTGTCTGCCGCACTGAAGATGCCCAGGACCGTCGCGCCAAATGCCTGAGCCTGACCGACACCGGCCGTGAGCTGGTGCAAGCGGTCGAAGCGCAACTGGTGCGCCTGCGTCATGAAGTGCTCGAAGGCATCGACCAGCGCGATCTGGAGGCTACGCTTCGGGTACTGAGAGCTTTTGAGGCGGCCACTCCGCCAACGGTGATCAATCCGTGAACGGGTTCTTTTCCGGCATGCCACCCGCGCGGGACTGGTTCTACGGGATCCGCACGTTCGCGGCCTCGATGATCGCGCTGTACATCGCCTTGCTCATGCAAATGCCGCGTCCTTATTGGGCGATGGCCACGGTGTACATCGTTTCCAGCCCGTTCCTCGGCCCGACCAGCTCCAAGGCGCTGTATCGCGCGATCGGCACGTTTCTCGGTGCGGCGGCGGCAGTGCTGTTCGTGCCGATGTTCGTCCAGAGCCCGTATGTGCTGGTGGTGGTCATCGCCTTGTGGACGGGGATTCTGCTGTTTCTGTCCCTGCACCTGCGCACCGCCAACAACTACGCGCTGATGCTGGCCGGCTACACCTTGCCGCTGATCGCCCTGCCGGTGGTGGATAACCCGCTGGCGGTGTGGGACGTGGCCGAGTCGCGGACCGAGGAAATCTTTCTCGGCATCGCCGTGGCGGCGGTGGTCGGCGCGATGTTCTGGCCACGGCGCCTGGCACCGGTGTTCAACGATGCCGTGGGCAAGTGGTTCGCCGACGCCACAACTTACAGTCTGAAATTCCTCAGCCGCGACGTGCAGCCCGAAGAGGTCGCAGCCCTGCGCATGGCGATGGTTGGCAGTTTCAACAGCCTGGAATTGATGATCGGTCAGTTGCCGCACGAAGGTGCGCGGCCGCAGACGGTGCGCAACACCAAGGAATTGCGTGGGCGGATGATCCACCTTTTGCCGGTGATCGATGCCCTCGAAGATTCGCTTTATGCCCTCGAACGGCGCACACCGGAGCTGGTGGAAAAGTTCGCGCCGCTGCTCACCGCGACCCGCGAATGGCTCGGCCACAAAGACGCCGATCTCGAGCGCTGGCAAGCGTTGCGGGATCAGCTCGAAGCGCTGCAACCGAGCGCCGACGCCCTCGAAGATCGCAAACAGTTGCTGTTTTCCAATGCGCTGTACCGCCTCGGCGAATTCATCGATCTGTGGCAGGACTGCCGCAGCCTGCAGGACGCGATCCTGTGCGAGCGCCAGGACAGCTGGCGCGCGGTTTATCGCCACTGGCGGCTGGGTCGCCTGACGCCATTCATCGACCGTGGGCTGATGCTGTATTCGGTGGTCTCGACCATCCTGGCGATCATCGTCGCCTCGGTACTGTGGATCCTGCTGGGCTGGACCGACGGTGGCAGTGCGGTGATTCTGGCGGCGGTGTCGTGCAGCTTCTTCGCCTCGATGGACGACCCGGCGCCGCAGATCTACCGGTTCTTTTTCTGGACCGGGATGTCGGTGCTGTTTGCCAGCCTATACCTGTTTCTGGTGCTGCCGAACCTGCATGACTTTCCGATGCTGGTGCTGGCGTTCGCGGTGCCGTTCATCTGTGTCGGCACCCTGACGGTGCAGCCACGTTTCTATCTCGGCATGCTGCTGACGCTGGTCAATACCTCGTCGTTCATCAGCATTTCCGGTGCTTACGACGCGGACTTCTTCGCCTTCGTCAATTCCAACCTGGCGGGCCCGATGGGACTGTTGTTCGCGTTCATCTGGACGCTGATCGCCCGGCCGTTCGGCGCCGAGCTGGCGGCCAAGCGCCTGACCCGTTTCAGCTGGAAAGACATCGTCAGCATGACCGAACCGGCGAACCTCGCTGAACACCGGCAACTGGGCGTGCAACTGCTTGACCGCCTGATGCAGCACCTGCCGCGTCTGGCGCTGACCGGCCAGGACACCGGCATCGCCATGCGCGAGGTGCGCGTGGGGCTGAACCTGCTCGACTTGCTTGCCTATACACCGCGAGTGACGGGCGCGCCGAACGCGTTGCTCAAGCAAGTGGTGGCAGAGGTCGGCGAATATTTCCGGGCCTGCCTCAAGGCCGGGGAACGCTTGCCGGCGCCAAGCGCCTTGCTGATGACCATGGATCGCACCCGCCGCGCGCTCAATGGCCACGGCGATGAAGAAACCCGACTAAACCTGTTGCACGCCTTGAGCGGTTTGCGCCTGGCGCTGTTGCCCGGCGTGGAATTCGTCTCCAACGCAGAGCCCGAAGAACCGTTGCCCGAAGGAGCGCCCCTATGATCGGTGATCTGGACATCAGCGGCATTTTCCTGCCGACCCTGCTGGTGTTGATGGGCATCACTTATGTGCTGTTTGTTTTGGTACACGGCGTGCTCACACGCCTGCATTTCTACCGTCTGGTCTGGCACCGGGCATTGTTCAACGTGGCTCTCTACGCCGTGATGCTGTACGGCGTGGATTCACTCAGTCGATACCTGATGACATGAAAAAACCGTTTCTGACCCTCGGTCGCGTCGTCCTGACGCTGCTGATCGTGACTTTCGCCGTCGTCGTGGTCTGGCGCATGGTGATGTATTACATGTTCGCGCCCTGGACCCGCGACGGCCACATTCGCGCCGACATTGTGCAGATCGCTCCGGACGTGTCCGGGCTGATCCAGCAGGTCGAAGTAAAGGACAACCAGCTGGTGAAACGCGGCCAGGTGCTGTTCAGCATCGACCAGGACCGTTTCAAACTGGCGTTGCGCCAGGCCAAGGCGGCGGTCGCTGATCGCGAAGAAACCCTCGCCCAGGCGCAGCGTGAAGCCAAGCGTAACCGTGGTCTGGGCAATCTGGTGCCGGCCGAACAGCTGGAAGAAAGCCAGTCGAAAGTGGCCCGCGCGCAATCGGCCCTGGCCGAAGCGCTGGTGGCGGTGGACAGTGCGCAGCTCAACCTCGACCGCTCGGTGATCCGCAGCCCGGTGGACGGCTACGTCAACGACCGTGCACCACGCTCGCAGGAGTTCGTCACCGCCGGGCGTCCGGTGTTGTCGGTGGTCGACAGCAATTCGTTTCACATCGACGGCTATTTCGAAGAGACCAAACTCGACGGCATCCACATCGGGCAGTCGGTGGATATCCGCGTGATCGGCGACCGTGCTCGCCTGCGCGGGCATGTCGAAAGCATTGTCGCCGGCATCGAAGATCGTGACCGTTCGAGCGGCAGCAACCTGCTGCCCAACGTCAATCCGGCGTTCAGCTGGGTGCGTCTGGCGCAACGGATTCCGGTGCGTATCGCCTTTGACGACGTGCCGGATGACTTCCGCATGATCGCCGGGCGCACCGCCACCGTGTCGATCATCGACGATCAACCGCAGGAGCCCGCCAAATGAGCAGGGCCCTGATGATCGCCGGTTTGGGCATGATGCTGTCGGCCTGCTCGATGGTCGGGCCGGACTACCACGTGCCCGAAGACGCGGCGATCCAGCGCAAGGATTTCCAGGGCGACCTGGCGGTGGCCGGCAAGCCGGTGGTGTCGGCCCCGGTGCCGGCGGACTGGTGGCGGCTGTATCAGGATCCGCGCCTGGATCAACTGGTGCAGCAGGCCATGGCGTCCAACACCGATCTGCGGGTGGCAGCGGCGAACCTGTCGCGGGCCCGTGCGCAGGTCGATGAAGCCGAGGCGGCCGGTGGCTGGAGCGGCGGCGTGAAGATGGGCGCGCAACGCTTGCAGGAATCCGGCGAGGCATTCCTGCTGCCGGAGAAAGTACCGGTGGCCAACATCGGCGATATCGGTATCAGCGCGTCCTACCAGTTCGACCTGTGGGGCACGCTGCAACGCGGGATCGAAGCGGCAAAGGCCAACGCCGACGCAACCCAGGCCGCGGCCGATACCGCGCGCATCACCCTGGTCGCCGACGTGGTGCGGGCCTACACCCAGGTCTGCGCGGCGAACGAGGAACGGGAAATCGCCCAGCATTCCCTCGACCTGCAATCCCAGAGCACCACCCTGATCCAGCGTCTGCGCGATGCCGGGCGCGGCGACGAAACCCAGGTCACCCGTTCGCAGACCCAATTCAAATCCCTACGCGCCGACATGCCGCGCTATGAGGCGGCGCGGCAGGCCGGGTTGTTCCGGCTGTCGATGCTGCTGGCCAAGCCTGTCGATCAATTGCCGGCCGGCACCGCGACCTGCGCCGAACTGCCGAAAATCGCTCAACTGGTGCCGGTCGGCGATGGCGCTGCGCTGCTCAAGCGTCGGCCGGACATCCGCCAGGCCGAGCGGCGTCTGGCGGCCGCGACGGCTGGAGTCGGTATCGCCACCGGCGAGCTGTACCCGGACATCAGTTTCGGCGCGACAATCGGCACCGTCGGTATTCTGGACAACCTTGGCAAACCGTCCACCAACCGCTGGGGCTTCGGTCCGTCGCTGAGCTGGAGTGTGCCGACCAACGGCGCCCGGGCCCGTATCCGCGAAGCCGAAGCCACAACCCAGGGCGCGCTGGCGCACTTTGACGGTGTCGTGCTGAACGCTATCCGCGAAACCCAGACCGGCCTGTCCCAGTACTCCGCGCTGCTGCAACGCCGCGATGCGCTGGCCGATGCCGAGCAGTCGGCGAAACTGGCGGCCGACCAGACGCACCGCTTCTTCCAGGCCGGCCGCGAGTCGTTCCTCGCCGACCTGCAGGCCACCCGCACCTACACCGACGTCACCGCGCAACTGGCCGCCGCCAACACCCAGGTTGCCATGAGCCAGATCGATTTGTTCCTCGCCCTGGGCGGCGGTTGGGAAAGCGGACGAACGCAAGCCTCGAGCGCCAGCAAACCCTGAGGCCGTTGCTATGCTTTGAAGTATTGAAAGGGCGCCCCGAACCAGGCGCATTTTCAGTGCACATCGCTAGCGCAGGTCTAGGGGAAACCAATAATGAAAAACCCTTACGCTCTCGGCTTCTGGTGCGCCCTGGTAGCCTTGGTGCTGCTGTCGGCCACCTATTTCTACGGCATCATGCTGGCCCACCAGATCGACAAGGCAATGGTCTTCCTCGACAGCACCGTGGCGCTGATCGCGGTCATGGCGATCGTGGTCGTGGCGTCGGCGCTGGTGCAAAGCCAGCGACTCAAGAAACGCCAGCTTGAGCAGAGCAAGACGCTGCTGCTGATCTGGGACACCAAAGTCGCGCTGCGCAAAGTCGAAACCGTGTTCGACCGCTACTTCTGGGGCAGCTACTGGCAACCGGGGCGGACCTTCGCCGAAGTCATGGGCGAACTCACCGGCACGCCGCTGGAAAAAAGCCTCGAAGCCCTGAAAAAACAATGTCTGGCCCTCGACCGGCAAGTCGCCGGCGACGGCTGGCACTGGCTCAACAACGCCCGCGAACTGTCGGACGTCGCCACGGCCATGGCCCGCGAGCGCTATCAGCTGGACTTCTGCGACCCGCGCAGCGACGGGCCGGGCGGGGCGGTGATCGACCGGGATTTCGAAGTGCTGGTGTACACCTGGACCGCGCGGCTGAAAAGCTTCGACCATCAGCTCGATGAGATCGAGGTGCAATATTCCTGATCCCGAAAAGATCGCCGAACCCGGCGATCTTTTTGTTTGTCCATGACTTGTCGACACTCTTTAACCTTTAAACATTGGGCCGCGTCGCACTGCCAGTGCTAATCTCCACCGCTAAATTCAGCGGAGTCGCGCCACGGCCCGGTCACGGGTTCAGGGAAGACGACCACACTTTCAGCCACGGAAATCGATCAGGTCATTCATGAATAAATCAGCAGGCGTGCTTCTCGGAATTGTTGTGGCCATCGGCGCCATCAGCGTAGGCGGGGCCTGGTACACCGGCACCAAAATCGAAGGCGTGCTGAACAATGCCGTCGCCAACGCCAACAGCGAGTTGCAGACCGCCATGGCCGGCTCCAACGGCAGTGCGTCGCTGGAACTGGTATCGCTTGAGCGCAACACCTTCAGCAGCACCGCGCACTATCGCCTCAAGGGCGAGGGTGAAATGTTCGGCGAGGCGCCGGTCGAGTTGCTGTTCGTCGATCACATCGAACACGGCCCGCTGCCGTTCTCGCGTCTGGTGTCGCTGAAGTGGCTGCCGGTCATGGCCACCAGTCACTACGAACTGGAAAAGACCCCGATCACCGAAAAATGGTTTGCCGCCACCAAGGGCGCCGCGCCGCTCAAAGGCGTGGTCAACATCGGTTACGACCAATCCACCACCGGCAACCTCGAGCTGCTGCCGCTGGAAGCCGCGCTGGACGACAAGTCGAGCCTGAAGTTTTCCGGCCTGAACATGGACATTTCCGCCAGCGCCCAGGCCCAGAAGGTCAAGGCCGACGGCTACATGGACAGCCTGCACCTGACCACGGTCGCCGAAGATCAGGCGCCGGTGCAGATCGAACTCAACGGCCTGACCCTGGCCAGCAACCTCGCCAAGAGCACCTACGGCTATTACACCGGCGAGAACACCCTGGAACTGACCAGCAGCAAGACCACCTTCGGCGTCAAACAATCGGTGCTGGGCGTGAAGAACTTCGAAATGAAGAACCGCACCGAAGAGAACGGCAGCAACGCCTCCGGCCGTGCCGACTACAAGGTCGGCGAAGTGACCCTCAACGACAAGAAAATCGGTTCGGCCAACCTGGCCATGAGTCTGAAAAACCTCGACATTCCGTCGGCCATGTCGCTGATGCAGATCTACCAGACCAAGCTCCAGCCTTACGAAAAAGCTGCTGCCGAAGCCACCGCCGCCGGCCTGCCGGCACCGGAGCTGAACCTGACCGAGGCCGAGTCCACCCAGGTCAAGGCCGACCTGCAGAAACTGCTGGCAGCCGGGCCGCAACTGGCGCTGGAAGACCTGTCGCTGAAAACCGCCAACGGCGAAAGCCGGGCGAGTCTGGTGCTCGATCTGGCCAAGCCACAGTCAATGGACCTGCCGCCGGATCAACTGGGCAAACAGCTGATCGCGCTGCTTGACGTCAATGTGCTGGTGTCCAAGCCGATGCTGGTCGATCTGCTCAGCGTCCAGGCGCAAATCGACGGTCAGACCGATGCCAAGGCCATCGTTGACCAGGCCAGCGCTGGCGCCGACATGTTCGCCGGCATGGCCGTCGGTTCGCAGCTGGCGACCCTGGATGGCACCAACGTTGTCACCAAACTGCATTACGCCGCCAATCAGGTGGAATTCAACGGCCAGAAGATGACCGTCGAGCAGTTCGTCGGCTTCCTGATGAGCAAGTTCGGCAGCATCGAACAGCCTCAGTAAACGCCCCGCGCTACACCGAAACGCCCGGCCTCTGCACCCGCAGACGCCGGGCGTTTTGCTGTCTGGCGTCCGGGTTTGCGGCCGGTCGGAAAAACCATCGTCACGAATCTGAACAATTATTGTGTTCTGAATATTGATCTACGCTTGCGTGCAAGACTGCTTGGATAAGCTTGGCTGAGCGTTTTTTGCTTGGCCTCCGTTACGAAATGGGCAAGGGGGGGCGTTGCTACCCGGCTGGCCATGTAAGGATGCTGACGAATGCCGCGTATTGATGTTCCTGTATTACATCGTGGTTTACGCCCTTTGTTTCGAGTCGCGCTGTGCAGCCAGTTGCTCTGGCCGGCGTTCGCGTTCGCCGATACGGCCTACGATCAAATGGTGCTCGATGCCCGGGCAGGGCATTACACGCCCGCGCTGACTGCTTTGCGTCAGGTGCCGCCGGCCCAGGCCACCACCGGCCAGGTCAGCGATCACCTGCAAATTGCCGGTTGGGCCGGGCTCGACGCCGAAGTAGTGCAGGTCTACGAGACTCAGGGTCGTGGCCGGGCACTGCCGGTTCAGGCGCTGACCGCCACCGCCCGGGCCTACCGCAACCTCAAACGCTGGGATCAGGCGATCCAGGTCTACAACAAGGCCCTGACGCTGGAGCCGGACAACGCCGACCTGCAACTCGGTCTCGCGCTGACCCAGGCCGATTCCGGCAAGCCTGACGAAGGGGTGATCCGCGCCCGTTCGCTGGTCGCCGCCAAACCCGATGATCCGTCCCGCCGACTGGCGCTGGGCTACGCCCTGAATCGCGCCGGCAAGCCGTACGACGCGCTGTTCGAATACGATCAGGCCTTCATTCGCGCCGGCAATAAACCGGAAGTCGCCCGCGAATACGTGGTCGCCCTGCAAAAGGCGCGTCTGCCGGAGCCGGCATTGCGTCTGGCGAAACAACGTCCGGGGCTGATCGATCCCGTCACCTTGCGACGTCTGGAAGGCGATCTGGCTGCCGAACGCGTGCGTCTCGCCGAACTGGCCACCCGCAGCGAAAAAGAACGCTACGTGATCGCCGATCGTGCCTTGGCCGACTACGACCAGTTGCTCGCCACCTGGACGCCGGACGCCACTGCCCACGACGACGTGACCCGCTGGCGCATCGACCGCATGGGCGCGCTCAAGGCCCGGGCGCGCACCGCCGAAGTCATCAGCGAATACCAGAAGCTGCAAGCCGAAGGCGTGAAGATCCCGACCTACGCCCTACGCTGGGTGGCGGCGTCCTATCTGGATCAGCGCCAGCCGGAAATCGCCACCGATCTTTACCGTCAGGTGCTGGCAGCGCCGGACGCCGATGTCGGCGACCGACTCGAAGACACCACGGCGCTGTATTACGCGCTGCTGGAAAGCGACCGCGCCGAAGAGGCGCGCAAAGTCGCTGAAGATCAGGCCAGGGCGCAGAAGCCGCGCGTCGAACTCAAGGGCCTGCCGATCGGCAACCCCAACGACGAATGGATGGACGCCCAGCAACTGGCGGCGCAGGCCGGAACTTACGGTTCCGACCTGCCTCACGGCGAAGAACGCTTGCAGACCCTGGTGGATCAGGTGCCGGGCAACATCGGCCTGCGCTTGGCCCAGGCCGATCTGTACCTGGCCCGTAACTGGCCGCGCCGCGCGGAAAACCAGCTCAAGGAAACCGAGAGCATCGCACCGCGTGACATGGGCCTGGAAGTCGCGCAGGCCCGCACCGCCATGGACTTGCAGGAATGGCGGCAGATGGATGCGCTGACCGATGACGTGGTGGCGCGTTTCCCCGACAACCGTCAGGTCCAGCGTCTGGCCCGTGAGCGCGAAGTGCACGACATGTCCGAGCTGCGCGTCGAGGCCTACGGCGGCAAGGCCAACGGCGGCAACGGTGGCGATGCCGGTGCGGTTACCGGCAGCCGGGATTTCGGCATCCAGACCACCCTTTACAGCCCGCCGATCAATGAAGACTGGCGAGTGTTCGCCGGGGCCGGATACGCCACTGGCGATTTCGCCGAAGGCACCGGCCACCATCGCTTCCAGCGTGTCGGTCTGGAGCGTCGCACACGCGACATGACCCTCGAAGCCGAAGTGTCGAACCATTCCTATGGTTTCGGCGACAAGCAGGGCGCGCGTCTGGCGATTGCCCGCGACATCGACGATCACTGGCAATACGGAGGCAGCCTCGAATACCTGTCGGCCGAGACCCCGCTGCGGGCACTCAACAGCGACATCAAGGCCAACGGCGGCAGCGGTTTCATCCGCTGGCGCGCCAACGAGAGCCGCGAGTGGCGGCTGGCGGTAAGTCCGTCGCACTTCAGCGACGGCAACAACCGCGTCGAAGCCTTGCTGACCGGAAAAGAGGGCGTCTACAGCGCGCCGAACCTGCAAGTCGACGCGGGCCTGGAAGTGGGCACCAGCCACAACTCCAAGTCCGATGACGTGCCGTACTTCAACCCGAAGTCGGACTTCAGCGTCATGCCGCTGCTGAACGTCAACCACGTGCTGTACCACCGCTACGAAACCGTCTGGAGCCAGCAATTCCAGGCCGGTACGGGTACTTACAGCCAGCGTGATCACGGCACCGGCGGCATGGCATTGCTCGGTTACGGCCAGCGCTACGCCTGGAACGACGTGTTCGAGGTGGGCGGTTTGTTCAGCGTGATCAACCGGCCCTACGACGGTGACCGGGAAACCGATCTGCGTCTGCTCGTCGACCTCACTTTCCGCTTCTAGAAGAGTTTGAAGATGCCTTTGATTTCGCGTTTCATCCTTCTGCTGGGAGTGCTGCTGGTCAGCGCCTGCGCCCAGCAAGCCCCGGCCTTCGTGCCGCCGTCCGAGCGACCGCTGGCAGCCAATGAAAAGCCCTGGCCGAAAAACCACGTGCTGGGCATTGCCTACCACGACGTCGAAGACCGTGACCCCGATCAGGCGGTGGTGGCGGTGCGCACCGAGCGCCTGCTCGAACAGCTCGCCTGGTTGCGGGAGAACAACTACAAACCGGTGACGGTCGACCAGATCATGGCCGCGCGCAAAGGCGGGCCGGAACTGCCGCCCAAGGCGATCCTGCTCAGCTTCGACGACGGTTACTCAAGCTTCTACACCCGCGTACTGCCGGTGTTGCGCGCCTACAACTGGCATGCGCTGCTGGCGCCGGTCGGCACCTGGATAGATACGCCGCTGAACCAACCGGTGGACTTCGCTGGCACGCCGCGTCCGCGCTCGGACTTCCTGACCTGGGCTCAAGTGCGGGAAATCTCCCAATCGGGCTTGGTGGAAATCGCCGCCCACACCGACGCCAGCCACAAAGGCATCCTCGCCAACCCGCAAGGCAACCTGCAGCCGGCGGCCGCGACCCGACGCTACGATCCGGTGAGCAAACGCTACGAATCCGAAGCCGATTTCCAGGCGCGGATCCGCGCTGACGTGCAGGCCATTTCGGAAAAAATCCGCAAGAACACCGGTAAAAAGCCGCGCATCTGGGTCTGGCCTTACGGGACGGCGGACGGCACATCGCTGACCGTGGTCAGCGAAGAGGGCTATGAAATGGCCCTGACCCTCGATGACGGCCTCGATGCCCTCGACAACCTGATGAGCGGGCCGCGTTTCCTGGTGGCTTCCGACCCTGACGGCGAGCACTTCGCCAACAGCGTGGTCGGCGTGCAATCGGACTTCACCATGCGTGTGGTGCATGTGGATCTGGATAACGTCTACGACCCGGACCCGGCGCAGCAGGAAATCAACCTCGGCAAACTGATCCAGCGCATGGCCGACATGGGCGCCAACACCGTGTTCCTGCAAGCCTTCGCCGATCCGAAGGGCGATGGCCTGGTGCATTCGCTGTACTTCCCCAACCGTCATCTGCCGATGCGCGCCGACCTGTTCGACCGTGTCGCCTGGCAATTGCGCACCCGGGCTCACGTGAAGGTCTTTGCGTGGATGCCGGTGCTGAGTTTCGAACTGGATTCGAAGCTGCCACGGGTGACGCGCTGGGATCCGAAGACCGGCACGACCGCTGTCGACCCGGATCAATACAAACGCCTGTCGCCGTTCGATCCCGAGGTGCGACGGATCATCGGCGAGATCTACGAAGACGTGGCACGCCTGACTTCGGTCGACGGCATTCTCTACCACGACGACGCGGTGCTCTCGGACTTCGAAGACGCCAGCCCTCAGGCCCTGGAGGCTTACACCGCCCAAGGCTTGCCGGGCTCGATCGCCGCTCTGCGTGACGATCCGGCGGCGATGCAGCGCTGGACCCGCTTCAAGAGCCGCTACCTGATCGACTTCACCAACGAGCTGACTGCCAAAGTGCGCGCGATTCGTGGCCCGCAAGTGCTCACCGCGCGGAACATCTTCGCCGAGCCGGTGCTCAATCCGCACAGCGAAGCGTGGTTCGCGCAGAACCTCGACGACTTCCTCGTGAGCTACGACTGGACGGCGCCGATGGCCATGCCGCTCATGGAAAAACAGACCCAGGCGCAATCCGGTCCGTGGCTTGAAGAGCTGGTAGCGAAGATCAAACAGCGCCCCGGTGCGCTGGATCGCACGGTGTTCGAATTGCAGGCCCGGGACTGGACGAAAAAGGACCAGGCCGACATCGACGGCGCACAACTGGCCGACTGGATGGGCCGCCTCAAGCGTCAGGGCGCCACCAGTTTCGGCTACTACCCGGACAACTTCCTCGAGAACCTGCCGGACCTGAAAACCGTGCGGCCTGCGCTCTCCAACAAATGGAACCCATGACATGCTGGATAGACTGCTGGCCCTGCTTGTTCTGGCGATCGTCCTCGGCGTCCCGCTGGGGCTGATCTTCCTGGTCACCGGGCAATTCCTGATGGACTTCGTGTTCTTCTACCCGCTGTTCATGTCCGGGTTGTGGATTTCCGGTGGCCTGTATTTCTGGCTGCACTGGGAACGGCACTGGCCCTGGAAGGACGACACCCTGCCGCCACCGCTGGAAGGCGAACCGCTGATTTCGATCCTGATCCCTTGCTACAACGAAGGCGACAACGCCGCCGACACCATCCACGCGGCGCTGGCGCAGCACTACCCGAACATCGAAGTCATCGCGATCAACGACGGCTCCAAGGACAACACCGCCGAAGTGCTGGATGCACTGGCCAAGGAAGATCCGCGATTGCGGGTGCTGCACCTGGCGGAAAACCAGGGCAAGGCCGTGGCCCTGCGCATGGGCGCCATCGCTGCGCGCAGCGAATATCTGGTGTGCATCGACGGTGACGCGCTGCTGGCGCCGAACACGGCGGCTTATCTGGTGGCGCCGATGCTCGACAACGCACGACTGGGTGCGGTGACCGGCAACCCACGGATCCGCACGCGTTCGACTCTGGTCGGGCGGGTTCAGGTCGGCGAGTTCTCGTCGATCATCGGGCTGATCAAGCGCACTCAGCGGGTGTTCGGGCGGATCTTCACCGTGTCCGGTGTGATCGTCGCGTTCCGTCGCACCGCGCTGAACCGGGTTGGCTACTGGAGCCCGGACATGATCACCGAAGACATCGACATCAGCTGGAAGCTGCAACTGGACCACTGGAGCATCTTTTACGAGCCCCGTGCCCTTTGCTGGATCCTGATGCCGGAAACCCTGCGCGGTCTGTGGAAACAGCGTCTGCGCTGGGCCCAGGGCGGCGCCGAAGTGCTGTTCAAGAACATTCGCGGGATCTGGCAGTACCGCCACCGTTACCTGTGGCCGCTGCTGTTCGAATACTGCCTGTCGACCGGTTGGGCATTCACCTTCCTGTTGTCGGTGATCTTCTGGGGCGTCGGCAAGTTCGTGGTCATGCCTGAAGCCATTGCCGTCGACCACCTCATGCCGCCGGCGTTTACCGGATTGCTGCTGGCGTTTGTCTGCCTGGTGCAGTTCGCGGTCAGCATCATCATTGACCGGCGTTACGAACCGGGCCTTGGCAAGACCATGTTCTGGGTGGTGTGGTACCCGATCGCGTTCTGGTTCGTCAGCCTGCTGACCACGCTGGTCAGTTTCCCCAAAGTACTGTTCGGCCAACACCAGAAGCGTGCGCGCTGGGTCAGTCCCGACCGGGGTATCAAACCGATCGGGGACGACGAAGAGGAGGTTATCAAATGAAAATCATCCGGACCCGCCAACGGCCGTTTCTGGTGGTGGTCGATGCGTTCTTCACCGTGCTGGCCTGGGTCGGCCTGTTGTATCTGCTGGTGCGCGGCCTGTGGCCGTTGATCGAGACCCACGAAGGCGGGCCGCGCATCGACAACTCGGCGTTCGAAGCCCTCGGCACCTTGCAGATTTATCTGTGGGTGGCGCTGGTCAACGCGGTGATCCTGATCGGCTGGGCGCGCTATCAGCAACGCAAGAGCCGAAGCTTCGCCCAGCGTCGCCTGCCGTCCCCGGTGGTCGACGATGAAGGGCTGAGCCGCAGCTTCAAGCTGTGCGACGAGCGCTTTCAGAAACTGCGCGGGCCGGGCGTGATGACCATCCACAACGATCAGGACGGTGACGTCAGTCACGTGGTGCCGCATCTGTGGCCGGTCCACCCCGAAGAGCTGCCGCCACCGCTGGCGCCACTGGAACATCCTCGGGTGATTTTTCTGCACGCCGAGGACGACGACAACCGCGAGCCGCTGAACCGGATCACCTGACGGCGCGAATCAGTCGCCAGGCTTCCTCCATCGTCAGCGGTTGCTTCATGCGTTCGGCGAGCAGGGCCATCGCTCGTTCCTCTTCGCAGGCGACTGCTGCCACCACCACGCCCTTGCTCCCGAACAGCCCGATAAACGGCGGCTGTTCGGGTTCGCCGATAAATTCGACCGCATCCCACGCCTCAGCGTGGCCGAGATAGTCGTAGTTGCGGCCGAAATGCCAGGTCCAGAAATACGGCACGTCGAGGTAATGCTCATCGCCACCGAGCAGGTTGGCGGCGGCGATCCGCGCGTGCTGCTGGGCCAGGCGCCAGTGTTCGATGCGTTGTGGTTTGCCGTTCAACGGGAAGGTGGCGATATCGCCAATCGCCCACAGGTTGTCGGTGACGCGCAGGCTGGCATCGACCAACAGTGATTGATCGTCCTCGCGCGGCAAGTCGCCGAACGCTTCGGTGGCCGGATGTACGCCGATTCCCGCCAATACCAGATCCGCCGACAGGCGCAGGCCGTTGTCGAGCAACACTGCCTCGACCTTGCCGTCGCCGGTGATCTCCCTGGCTTCGTGATCGGTGATGAATTTCACGCCGTTTTCTTCGTGCAGTGCCCGGATCGCCTTGCCGACGGCTTCACCAAATTGCGCTGCGAAGGGAATCGCATGGCGCGCCAGCACAGTCACTTCAAGACCGTGCTGGCGCAGGGCCGAAGCGCATTCGAGCGCAATGAAACTGTCACCGATGATCACCGCGCGCTGGCCGGGTTGGGCGGCGTCCATGATGGATTGCGCCTGAGCTTTGGAGCGCAGGACAAACACCTGGGGCAGGTCGGCGCCGGGCAGTTTCAGCGCGTTTGGCGTTGCGCCGGTGGCCAGCACCGCCGCGCTGTAATGCAGTGTGCGGCCATCGCTCAGGTGAAGGGTTTTGGTATCGGCATCGAGCCCGCTGACCTCGCCTGAAACCCGGTTGATGTGCTGTTCGCGGTAAAAGTCGTCATCGCGCAGGGGCGGGGTTTCCGCCGGCGGCATTTCCCCGGACAGCACGAATTTGCTCAGCACCGTGCGGTCGTAGCCGGCGTCCGGCTCGCGGTCGATCAGCACGATCCGCCCGCCGAAGCCTTTTTCCCGCAGGGCGGCGGCGCAGGCGGTTCCCCCGGCACCGGCGCCGACGATGACAAAGGTGCGCGGATCGTCCTGCGGCGGGGTGTGGGGATCCGGCAGCGGCTGGTCATCGACCCACACTTCGTCGCCGCGCAGTTCCAGCGGATAGCGCTTGAGGCTGTCCAGCGCCGGAGGTTCGCACAACGCGCCATCCTCGGCGCGAAAGGCTGCCTTGTGCCACGGGCAGATCAGTCGGCCGTGGCACAACGCACCTTCCACCAGAGGCGCGCCGGCGTGCGGGCATTCCCCCTGAAAGGCGCGCAACTGGCCGGCGGCGCGCAGCAGGATGATCTTGCAGTCGCCGATTTGCACCTCCAGCCCACGGTCTTCAGGCACATCGGCGAAACGGGCGACACGGTGCAGGGTCATGGTCGTGCTCCTCACAGGCATTTCTCTTACGAGTTTGGGCTGCATTGCGAGGTTCAGCCATTTCCCACTGCCACGGCACGAACGGTACGGCTATAGTTTGCAGGCCGACGAAGGCCCAACTGCACAAGGTGCTCCCGGAATGACCCGATTGACCTCTCTCAACCCTTGGCTGGCGGCCGCTGCCGTCGCCCTTTGCGTGCAGTTTCCGGCGCAGGCCCAGGAGCGTTTCACCCTCAGCATTCCCGGTGTGTCGGATAACCGTCTGTTCACCTCGGCGGCGGCCAGCGATGCGGCCGGATGCGGCGGCAAGAACCAGTCGCCGGCCCTGAGCTGGAATGCCGGCCCGAGCGGAACCCTGAGCTACGCCATTGTCATGCACGATCCGGACGGCCAGAAAGGCGCGGGCGTCGATCACTGGGTTCACTACGGGATCAAGGCCACGACCCGGCAGATTCCGGCCGGCGTTGGCGCCAAATCAGCCCTTGAAGGCGTCGGTGGCACCAACAGCAAAGGCACCACCAGCTACATCGGCCCGTGCCCGCCGGTGGGCGACAGCGCGCACCACTACATCATCCAGATCTACGCCCTGGATCTGGCCCCGGACGCCTTGCCCGCCGGCCTGACCCGCGCCCAGCTGATGGAAAAAATCAAAGGCCACGTGCTGCGCAACAGCAGTGCGGTGCGGCGTTATCACCGCTGAAAAAATTTTCGGCGAGGTTTAACCCGAACTGACAGGGCTGCCCGTCTCAGGGGATGAATGGATCAATTCTTCCCCGAGGTCAGCCCCCATGTCCCTTCCTTCCACGCTTCTGCGCCCCCTTGCTGCCAGTGTGTTGCTGGTGGTTGCCGGTTGCGGTGTTTCCTCCACTCCGGAAACCACCGTCGCGCCACCTCCGGCGCAGACCGAACTGAAATCTTCAGTGCAACCTGAAGCGGTCATGACCGATAGCGCGATGGCCAAGCGCAGTGCACTGGCGGCGCCGATCGCCAGTTTTGCACCGATGCCGACCGGTGAAAGTTATCCACAAGGCTATCGCGACGAACAGCGCGAGCAGTACGCCAAGCTGGCCGACAACCCGATCCACAGCGTCGCCGAAACCCCGGTCTCGACCTTTAGCGCCGACGTCGACACCGGCGCCTACGCCAATGTGCGACGCCTGCTCAATCAGGGTCGACTGCCGCCGGAAGGCGCAGTGCGGCTGGAAGAGATGGTCAATTACTTTCCCTACAACTACGCGTTGCCGAGCGATGGCTCGCCCTTTGGCGTGACCACCGAACTGGCCGCTTCACCGTGGAACCCGCACACCCGCTTGCTGCGCATCGGTATCAAAGCGTCCGACCGTGCAGTGGCGGAACTGGCCCCGGCCAATCTGGTGTTTCTGGTGGATGTATCGGGCTCGATGGACCGCCCCGAAGGCTTGCCACGGGTCAAAAGCACCCTGAAGTTGCTGGTCGATCAATTGCGCGAACAGGATCGGGTGTCGCTGGTGGTGTATGCCGGCGAATCCAGAGTGGTGCTGGAGCCGACTTCTGGACGGGAAAAGGCGAAAATTCGCACAGCCATCGAGCAATTGACCGCCGGTGGCTCGACCGCCGGCGCTTCGGGCATCGAGCTGGCTTATCAGATGGCGCAGCAGGCGTTCATCCCCAAAGGCATCAACCGCATCCTGTTGGCCACCGATGGTGACTTCAACGTTGGCATCAGCGACTTCGACAGCCTGAAACAAATGGCTGTGGATAAACGCAAGACCGGGATTTCCCTGACCACACTGGGTTTCGGTGTGGATAACTACAATGAACACCTGATGGAACAACTGGCCGATGCCGGTGACGGCAACTACGCCTACATCGACAACCTGCGCGAAGCGCGCAAGGTGCTGGTGGATCAACTCGGTTCAACCCTCGCCGTGGTGGCGAAAAACGTCAAATTGCAGGTCGAGTTCAACCCGGCGCAGGTCAGCGAATACCGGTTGCTTGGTTATGAAAACCGCGCGTTGAAGCGTGAGGATTTCAGCAATGACAAGGTCGATGCCGGTGAAATCGGTGCAGGCCATACGGTGACGGCGTTGTATGAAATTGTCCCGACAGGCGAGAAGGGCTGGCTGGAACCGCTGCGTTACGGAAAAACCGATGCAGTGGTTTCCGAGAAGAAAGGAGAATTGGCAATGCTGCGTGTGCGATATCAAAAGCCTGAGGGTGGGAAAAGTCTGCTGATCGAGCGGCCGATTGCCAGCCAGGTTGCGCCGGCCAGTGAGGATCTGCGTTTCGCTGCCGCCGTCGCCGCGTTTTCCCAGCAACTCAAGGACGGTCGCTACACCGGCGATTTCAGCTTGAAGGACACCGAAGCCTTGGCCCGAGGTGCGCGCGGCGATGACCGCTTCGGCCTGCGCAACGAATTCGTGCAGCTGGTTGAACTGGCGCAGAGCCTGCGTACCTCCACTGCCTCCAACGCAATGTCCACTGAGCGACGGATTGAATAGTGAGCCGCCTCAAAGGCTTCATCACACAGCTGTTTGCCTCCGCCGACCGCCTTGAGGCCAGCAGCGACGAATCGCTGCTGGCCCGTTATCGCGAGGGTGACGGCAAGGCGTTCGAGATCCTGTACGCGCGCCATCGCCAGAGCCTTTACCGGTTTCTGCTCGGTTTGAGCGGCAAACCGGAACTGGCCGACGAGGTGTTCCAGGAGACCTGGCTGAGCCTGATCCGCAGCGCCAGTCAGCCACAAGGCCGGGCGACCTTTCGTACGTGGTTGTTCCAGATTGCCCGCAATCGCCTGATCGACCACTGGCGCAAACACGGCGCCCGGCAACCGCTGTATGACAGCTACGACGAACAGACTCACGCCGTCAGCGACGACGCCTCCGATCCCGAACAACTGCTCAACCTCAGCCGCGACAGCGAGCGCCTGGAGAGCGCCCTGCAATCCTTGCCCGCCGACCAGCGCGAAGTGTTCCTGCTGCGCGCCCACGGCGACCTCGACCTGGCGCAAATCGCCATCCTCACCGAAACACCGCTGGAAACCGTCAAGAGCCGCTTGCGCTACGCCCAGCAAAAACTGCGTCGGCTGCTGGCCGAGGAGGTACTGACATGACGGACGCCCGCCCGACACCCGAAGAGCAACTGCTCAAGCACGTGCGCGAACAGCACAACGCCGAACCGCCGGCGCATCTCGATGCGCTGATCCTCAATGCCGCCCGCCGTGAAACCCCGGCACCACGGCAAAGCCTGTGGCAACGCTGGCTCAAGGCCTGCCAGCAACCGCGCTACCAGGTGGCTTTTGCCAGTCTGGTCGGCATCGCGCTGATGCTGTCGCTGGTGCAACGCGCGCCGGAGCCCGTGGCTCAATACGATTTCGCCCCTGCTGCCAAACCGGCCGCGCCTGTGCTCCGTCAGGAGGCCCGATCGTTGTCGACCCCCGCCGGGGCGCTTTCTGCGCCAGCTCCCGCGCCGATGGCGGAAATGGCTGCACCGATGCAGAGCGAGTCGATCAGCGCCGACACGGCAGACGAAGCCAAGGTCAGCAAGCGCGCCGCCGCCCCGGTCAACGGTCTCGACGAGCAACTGCGCGAAGTCCTGCGCCTGCGCGAGTCCGGCCAGTCGCAAGCGGCCGACAACCTGTTCAACAACCTGCACAAGCGCTACCCGAACGTGAATCTCGACCTGCGACTGGAAAAAATCCGCAAGAACTGACCGTATCAGCCATCCGCCATTTGGCATTGACCCGCAAAAACGCGCACTATCGGGTCATTGCCGATGCGCTGGAGGATGCCGTGGCCCAAAAAATCGACCGCATCGCCCAAATGCTCAACTGCCCGGTGAAGGGTGAGGAACTGCGGCGGGCAGTAACGGAGAGTCGCAAGGAGTTTCTTCTGGCCAAACAGGCTGAAGAGGATCTGGAGGAAGACGTTCTCGATGATGACTTGATCGAGGACGAAGAAGACGATGATGAATACGACGAGTTTGACTGGACGACGGAGTGAGTCGCCAGCCAGCAGACACAAAAAAGCCCCGGACCTTGCAGTCCGGGGCTTTTTCGTTTTGTTCATGGCGCACCAGGCGGGATTCGAACCCACGACCCCTGCCTTCGGAGGGCAGTACTCTATCCAGCTGAGCTACTGGTGCAGCGGGCGACATCATACCTAGGTCGGCTCGGGGCGTCCATGCCGGGTTTGGGCGTGGATTGTCAGTATGCATGTCGGTAAGAAACCCCTGCATTCCATAAAGCTGTAACGTCCTGCAAAAGGCTCGCTTGGCGCTTTGGGGAGGCTGTTCTATGGTTTCCATGCGATCAGGGCTGTTGGTACGTTGATCTGAAATGTTCAGCAATTGCGGCGTTTTTGTTCTTTTTTTCGAACGCCCTATTGTCCTGCAACCCCTTTGAACCTAGGATTCGTTTGAGATTTCAAACGCTCCTTATCCAGGTGCTGAGCCGCACGCGTTTTGAGTCGTGCGCTATTTATGTGCCAGCCCGGTAAATGATTTCCCTGACGGCAGCCTTGCGAGGCGCCTTTCTACAATCATAATTTTGCTCCGCGCCTTGCGCGGTGCTGTTAAGGAAAGCCGACATGCAGCTTAAAGACACCCAGTTGTTCCGCCAGCAAGCCTTCATCGATGGCGCATGGGTCGACGCGGACAACGGTCAGACGATCAAGGTCAACAACCCGGCCACCGGCGAAATTCTGGGCACCGTGCCGAAGATGGGCGCTGCCGAAACCCGCCGTGCCATCGAAGCCGCCGACAAGGCGCTCCCGGCCTGGCGTGCACTGACCGCCAAGGAGCGTGCAGGCAAACTGCGTCGCTGGTTCGAACTGATGATCGAGAACCAGGACGACCTCGCTCGCCTGATGACCCTCGAACAAGGCAAACCACTGGCCGAAGCCAAGGGCGAAATCGTTTACGCCGCATCGTTCATCGAGTGGTTCGCCGAAGAAGCCAAGCGCATTTACGGCGACGTGATTCCAGGCCACCAGCCGGACAAGCGCCTGATCGTGATCAAGCAACCGATCGGCGTTACCGCTGCCATTACCCCGTGGAACTTCCCGGCGGCGATGATCACCCGTAAAGCGGGCCCGGCCCTGGCTGCCGGTTGCACCATGGTACTCAAGCCTGCTTCGCAAACTCCGTTCTCCGCATTCGCTCTGGCTGAACTGGCCCAGCGCGCCGGCATTCCTAAAGGTGTGTTCAGCGTGGTGTCCGGCAGCGCCGGCGACATCGGCAGCGAGCTGACCAGCAACCCGATCGTGCGCAAACTGTCCTTCACCGGCTCGACCGAAATCGGTCGTCAGCTGATGTCGGAATGCGCCAAGGACATCAAGAAAGTCTCCCTCGAACTGGGCGGCAACGCGCCGTTCATCGTGTTCGACGACGCGGACCTGGATAAGGCTGTCGAAGGCGCGATCATTTCCAAGTACCGCAACAACGGCCAGACCTGTGTCTGCGCCAACCGTCTGTACATTCAGGATTCGGTCTACGATGCGTTCGCCGAGAAGCTGAAAGTGGCAGTCGCCAAGCTGAAGATCGGCAACGGTCTGGAAGAAGGCACCACCACTGGCCCGCTGATCGACGAGAAAGCCGTGGCCAAGGTACAAGAGCACATCGCTGACGCGGTGAGCAAAGGCGCAACCGTTCTGGCCGGCGGCAAGCCGATGGAAGGCAACTTCTTCGAGCCGACCATCCTGACCAACGTGCCGAAAGACGCTGCCGTGGCCAAGGAAGAAACCTTCGGTCCGCTGGCGCCGCTGTTCCGCTTCAAAGACGAAGCCGACGTGATCGCGATGTCGAACGACACCGAGTTCGGTCTGGCCTCGTACTTCTACGCTCGCGATCTGGGCCGTGTGTTCCGTGTGGCTGAAGCCCTGGAGTACGGCATGGTCGGCGTCAACACCGGGCTGATCTCCAACGAAGTCGCGCCATTCGGCGGCATCAAGGCCTCGGGCCTGGGCCGTGAAGGCTCCAAGTACGGCATCGAAGATTACCTGGAAATCAAATACCTCTGCCTGGGCATCTAAGCCTCGGTAGAAGATCGCTGTAAACGCAAAGGGCACGAGAGCGCTGTCCCTTTGCGTCGTTTCAAACCGGAATTTTCTCTGCGGCCGGGAACGCCGTGGCAGTCGATCATCGCATGCTGCCACCGCCGATTCCTCCCGCTTTATCCTTGAACCACGCCGCCCGATGAGCGGCGAATGAGGACTGTAATGAGCAAGACTAACGCTGAACTGATGGCCCGTCGTACCGCAGCTGTTCCACGTGGTGTTGGCCAGATTCACCCGATCTTCGCCGAGTCCGCGAAGAACGCGACCGTGACCGACGTTGAAGGTCGTGAATTCATCGACTTCGCCGGCGGTATCGCCGTACTGAACACCGGCCACGTGCACCCGAAAATCATCGCCGCCGTGACCGAGCAGCTGAACAAGCTGACCCACACCTGCTTCCAGGTTCTGGCCTACGAGCCGTACGTCGAGCTGTGCGAGAAAATCAACGCTCGCGTACCGGGCGACTTCGCCAAGAAAACCCTGCTGGTGACCACCGGTTCCGAAGCCGTTGAAAACGCCGTGAAAATTGCTCGTGCTGCCACTGGCCGCGCTGGCGTGATCGCCTTCACCGGCGCTTACCACGGTCGCACCATGATGACCCTGGGCCTGACCGGTAAAGTCGTGCCTTACTCGGCCGGCATGGGCCTGATGCCAGGCGGTATCTTCCGCGCGCTGTACCCGAACGAACTGCACGGCGTGAGCATCGACGACTCGATCGCTTCCATCGAACGCATCTTCAAAAACGACGCCGAGCCGAAAGACATCGCCGCGATCATCATCGAGCCTGTTCAGGGTGAAGGTGGTTTCTACGTCGCGCCGAAAGAATTCATGAAGCGTCTGCGCGCTCTGTGCGACCAGCACGGCATCCTGCTGATCGCTGACGAAGTGCAGACCGGCGCTGGCCGTACCGGCACCTTCTTCGCCATGGAACAGATGGGTGTTGCTGCCGACCTGACCACCTTCGCCAAATCCATCGCTGGCGGCTTCCCGCTGGCCGGTGTGTGCGGCAAGGCCGAATACATGGACGCCATCGCTCCAGGCGGCCTGGGCGGCACCTACGCCGGTAGCCCGATCGCTTGCGCCGCGGCCCTGGCCGTGATGGAAGTGTTCGAAGAAGAAAAACTGCTGGACCGCTGCAAGGCTGTCGGCGAGCGTCTGGTCACCGGCCTGAAAGCCATCCAGGCCAAGTACCCGGTGATCGGCGAAGTCCGTGCCCTGGGCGCGATGATCGCGGTCGAGCTGTTCGAAAACGGCGACAGCCACAAACCAAACCCGACCGCCGTCGCGGCTGTCGTGGCCAAGGCGCGTGACAAGGGCCTGATCCTGCTGTCCTGCGGCACCTACGGCAACGTTCTGCGCGTCCTGGTACCGCTGACCTCGCCGGACGAGCAACTGGACAAAGGCCTGGCGATCATCGAAGAGTGCTTCTCGGAGCTGTAATCCGTAGCACCGTGTGATCGGATCGACAAAAAACCCGCTTCGGCGGGTTTTTTCATGCCTGGAGAAACACTTGCGCGGTTTTCAGGTTGTACCGAAACGCCAGCATTGGCTAAGGTTCAAGCATTGCAAGGGAGGGCGAGCATGACTGCCGTCGATTTACCCGCTGTACCCCGAGTGCTGATTGCCGAGGCCGATCTCTGGTCGCGTGACCTGCTCAAACAAGTGTTGCTGAATGTGCGCTGCGACGCGCGGCTGGACCTGTGCGCCGATGGCCAGGAGGCAATGACGCTGCTCAGCGAAGTCCCCTATGACCTGGCGATCGTCGACTGGGAGTTGCCCGGCGTCGATGGCTTGAGCGTGTTGCGCAGTGTCCGCCAGCGCAAACGCAATCCGCCGCTGCCGTTCATTCTGATGAGCAGTCGCAACGACAGCGCCAGCGTGCGCGAAGCCCTGCCGCTGGCGCCGACCGCCTACCTGGCCAAACCCCTGAACATGGAAAGCCTGACCGAACGTTTGCAGGGTCTGCTGCTGAACGCCGGTGAAGAAGTGTTCTGTGAAGTACCGGCGCTGGCGCCGGGCATGACCCTCTCGGTATTCCTCGAACGTCGCCGCGAGCAGGCCGATGGCGCGCCGCTGATGACCGACGTGCAAGTGGCGGTCAAACGCAGCCTCAACCCCAACGGGCTGGACTTGAAGCTGCTGGAAGAGGAAATCCGCACCGATCCGCAGATCACCGCCGTGTTGATCGCAGCGTCGAACAGCGCCGCTCAGCATCATGGCGCGCCAGTGCAGACTCTGGCGCAGGCGCTGCATCGCCTGGGCACCGGGCAAAGCATGAACCTGATTCTTGGCCTTGCACTCAAACGCAGCGCCCGACTCAGCGACCCATGCCTGGCGGATTACGCCGAGCGTTATTGGGGCCTGTCGCTGCACACCGCCGAGTACGCCCGCACCTTGGCGCGGCTGCTCGATCTGGATCAGGAGCGCTGCTACTGCGCCGGGATGCTCCATCGCCTCGGTGATCTGGCGTTGCTGCGTTGTCTGCAGGAATGGAAGCAGGCCGGCGGCGAGCTGGATGAACTGGAGGAAGTCGGCGATGCGCTGGCGGAATTCGGTGCGGCTTACGGCTCGGCGTTGCGCACCCGCTGGCGTTTGCCACTGGAGCTGCGCGAGTTGATTGCCTCGGTCTACCAGCTCGGTGGCGGGGTGTACTCCCGCGAGGCGCTGGTGATGAACATGGCGGCGCAGATGGCCCGGCTGACCGAGCATGAAGGCGTTGAGGAGTTGGCGAAGAGCCGCACGGCGCGCTTGCTCAAGATCGGGTTGCCGGAGCTGACGCGGATGCGCAAATAGCGGCTTGATTGCGCATCCGGTCTGGAATCAGGCGGAAATGATCCGGTTCTTGCCCTGCCGTTTGGCCTCGTACATCGCCGCGTCCGCGCGGGCGAACAGTGTGTCGAGGCTTTCGTCTTCCGGGGTGAGGCTGGTCAGGCCTTGGCTGACGGTGATGCCGAACGTCTGATCGGCGTGATTGAAGCTCAGCCGCTGGATTTCCCGTTGCAGCCGTTCGGCCACCTGCATCGCCATGTCCGGCGCACAGCCCGGAAAAACCGCAGCAAATTCCTCACCGCCAATCCGCCCGAACAGGTCTCCCCGGCGTAACGAAGCACGACCGCATTCGGCAATTCGTTGCAGCACATTGTCGCCTTCCGGGTGGCCGTAGGTGTCGTTGATCACTTTGAAGTCATCGATGTCCAGCAGCAGGAACGCCAGTGGCGCACCCTGCAGGCGGGCGTTTTCGAATTCGCGGTGGGCGCACTCGAAGAAGTGCCGGCGATTGCTGCTCTGGGTCAGCACGTCGGTGGTGGCCAGGCGTTGCAGCTCGGTTTCCATCTGCTTCTTGTCGGTGATGTCTTCGGCGATGCCGACGATGATCACCGGTTGCCCCGGTTCGTCCTGACGGTTGATGAAGCACTTGTCGCTGATCCAGCGCACCTGGCCGTCGGCGTCGATGATCCGGTATTCGCGGTCTTCCACGGCGCCTTTGTGCAGCACTTCGGCGAGGCTGCGTTCGGCGTATTCGAGGTCATCGGGGTAGATGCTGTCGCGCCACTGGTTGTAGTCGGCCAGCAGCAGGGCGGCGGAGCGGCCGAAAATCCGTTCGTAGGCGGGGCTGACGTACAACACCTGACGGGTTTCCCAGTTAAAGGCCCAAAGCACGGCGTTGACGCTGACCAGTAGCGAACTGAACAGCTGTTCACGTTCGCTCAGTCGGGCGACTTCGCCCTGGGCGTGCATCAACGCCATCAGGGTCTGCGCGGCCTCGGGCCACTGGGGAGGGGATGAGTCTTTTTGATTGTTGTTGACCATCGACACGAATCTCAAAGGGCGTGCCGGGAAGTCGACAACGGCCACGGGAAAGCCCGCCGGGGGTGGCGAAGTGTCTTTGAGATAGGGGATCGGGGGTGAAGTTCCGAAGGGTGCGCCCTGGAATGGGGGCGCACCGATCAACGGCATCAGACGGCGGCAGGGCGCAGCGAGTAGGTTTTCAACTGGTCGGCGAATTCACGCAGAGACTGGATGCCACTGGCCTCGGCCTCGTGTACCCATTCCTTGATGGCGGCGAGCATGTCGTGGCCATTTGCGCTGGTCTTGACCCAGATCTGCTGCAGGGCCAGACGTTTCTCGTAGATTACCTTCAGCGCCTGGCTGTGCTCGAGCATGCTCTGGATGCGCGCGTGGTGGCGATCTTCCAGCAGGCTGGTTTCCCGCGACAGTAGACGCTTGGCGCGATGGAACTGGTGGCGTACCGAATGATCGACCTTGGCCAGTTCCTGTTTGACCAGCGGGCCGATCACCAGCTTGCGGTACTGGGCCATGATCTGGAAGCGGTTGTTGAGGATCGCCATGGCGGTGTCCATGTCCAGGCTGCCCTTGCCTTCGACGCGGTGGGCGATCGGGGCAACACGCTGAACCTTGGCCAGACGCAGGAAGCTGAAGACCTGGATCCAGGCCCAGCCGAGGTCGAACTCCCACTTCTTGACCGACAGCTTGGCCGAGTTGGGATAGGTGTGATGGTTGTTGTGCAGCTCTTCGCCGCCGATCAGGATGCCCCATGGCACCAGATTGGTCGCCGCGTCGCGGCATTCGAAGTTGCGGTAACCGACGGCATGGCCGAGACCGTTGACCACGCCGGCCGCCCAGACCGGGATCCACATCATCTGGATTGCCCAGATGGTGATGCCGATGGTGCCGAACAGCAACAGGTCGACGACGGCCATGATCGCTACGCCCAGCAGCCGGTAGCGGCTGTAGAGGTTGCGCTCGATCCAGTCTTCGGGGCAGTTCTTGCCGTAGATGCGCAGGGTTTCCGGGTTCTGCGCTTCTTCGCGGTACAGCTCGGCACCTTTGCGCAGGACAGTGGACAGACCCTTGACGACCGGACTGTGCGGGTCGTCTTCGGTTTCGCATTTGGCGTGGTGCTTGCGGTGGATGGCGGTCCACTCGCGGGTGTTCTGCGCTGTGGTCAGCCACAGCCAGAAACGGAAGAAATGCTTCAGCCCGGCATTCAGCTCCAGAGAGCGATGGGCCGAGTAGCGGTGCAAGTAGACCGTGACGGCAACGATCGTCACGTGGGTCATCACCAGGGTGACGGCGACCAGTGACCAGGCCGACAAGCCAAGAAAACCTTCGTACCACATAGGCTATAGGGCCCTCGATAAAGAAAAAACAGCCGTTGCATTATCACCAAGCACACAGATAAAACCAGTCGCCCTTTCAGATAAGAGATGGCTGGATGTTTCTTGACCTATAATCCCGACATTTTTGTAGGGACATGGACGGCCGAATGTCTGCCACATACCGCGATGCTGTGCGTGCAGCGCTGCTTTACCTGGTCCTTGCCGTTGTCTGGCTGCAAGGCACTGGCTATTTATTGAACAGTTTCTTTGATAACTCTGACGAACTGCTGCGCTGGCAACTGATCAACGGCTATCTGTTCGTAGCGCTCAGCGCCGGGTTGATCTTCCTGGCCCGGTCGCGGCTGTTCGAATGCCTGGGCATCGGCGCCCGATTGCGTGAGCGCCAGGCGGATCGCGAACGCCTGCGTCAGGCCGCTGCGGTATTCGATTGCACCCGCGAGGGCGTGCTGGTCACGGACCGGCAGGGGCTGATCGTGCACGTCAATCGCGCCTTCATGGAAATCACCGGCTATCAGCGTGAAGAAGTGATTGGCCAGCAGCCCAGCCTGTTCAAGTCCGGGCACCATCCGCCGGGTTTTTATCAGGCGATGTTCGCTACGTTGCAGGCGCAGGACGAGTGGAGCGGCGAGATCTGGAACCGCCGTAAAAGCGGCGAGATCTACCCGCAGTGGCAGACGATCCGGGTGATCCGCGACGAAGACGGTCGGCTCAGCCACTACGTCGCGGTGTTCTCCGATATCAGCGCGATCAAGGATTCCGAACACGAACTCAAACACCTGGCCCACCACGATCCGCTGACCGACCTGCCCAATCGCCTGCTGTTCAGCGACCGCGCCGAACAGGCGCTGGCATCGGCGCAGACCCACAAGCGCGGCTGCGCATTGCTGATGATCGATCTGGACCATTTCAAACTGATCAACGACAGCCTCGGCCACACCATTGGTGACCGTTTGCTCAAGGCAGTCGCGGCGCGTTTGCAGGCGTTGTTCGGGCCGGGCATCACCCTGGCGCGGCTGGGCGGCGATGAATTTGCGGTCCTGCTGGAAAGTTGTCCACAGCCGGCACAGGCGGCAGCGCTGGCTCAGCGTATTCTCGATGCGCTCAAGGAGCCATTCTGCCTCGACGGCCATGAACTGTTCATCAACGCCAGCCTCGGCATCAGCCTGTTTCCCAGTGATGCACTGAGCGCCGAACAGCTGTTGCGCAACGCCGATGCGGCGCTGTTCAAGGCCAAGAGCAGCGGCCGCAATGGCTACGCGCTGTACACCGAAGAGCTTACGGCTCACGCCCAGCAGCGGGTCGAAATCGCCTTCGAGTTGCGCCGCGCGCTGGAGCAGCAGGAACTGCGGGTCTACTACCAACCGGTACACGACCTGCAAACCAGTCGCCTGATCGGCGTCGAAGCGCTGGTGCGCTGGGAGCATCCGCAGCGTGGCCTGGTGTCGCCGGCGGAGTTCATCCCGATTGCCGAGCGCACCGGGCTGATCTCGGAAATCGACGCCTGGGTCATGCAGCAGGCCTGCCGGCAGATGTGCCAATGGCAGCAGGCGGGAGTAGTGCTGTCGTTTGTCGCGGTGAACGTGTCGTCACGTTTGTTCGCCCGTCGCGAGTTGTACGAGCAGGTTGCGCAGGTGCTGCACGAGACCGGCCTGGATCCGGCCTATCTGGAACTGGAGGTCACCGAAAGTGCGGTGATGGACGATCCGGAAGTCGCGCTGGAACAGATGCATCGTCTGCGCGAGCTGGGCATTCGTCTGGCCATCGATGACTTCGGCACCGGTTATTCGTCGTTGCTGCGGCTCAAGCGCCTGCCGGTGCAGAAGCTCAAGATTGATCAGGGCTTCGTTGCCGGCCTGCCGTGGGACGAGGACGATGCGGCGATCGTCCGGGTGATCATCGCCCTAGCCCGCAGCATGGGCATGCAGGTGCATGCCGAGGGTATCGAGCAGGCGGAACAGGCGGCGTTCCTGCTGGGGCAGGCCTGTGATCTGGGGCAGGGCTACTGGTTCGGACGGCCGGTCCCGGAAGCGCAAATCGACTGGAACCGGGCGCCCTTGATCGGTTGAGGGCGGCCTACGGCGGGTTTGCCGACGGGCAAATCCGCCGCAAACCCTTGCTGCACCACATAATGTTTTCCAGTTATATAAACATTCTTAAATAGTCTTTTTAAGAATATCCAAAGCTCTCTTATATTGCTCCCACGCCAAACGCAGTGCCGCCCACTGCCAGGCATATCCCATACAAAGGAGCAGCACCATGAGCGCATCCCTGCGTAGCGTTGACGGTCAGGACGAAAGCACCATCTTGCGCGAAATCCAGAGCGCCTTGCGCGACCTGCGTTTCGGCGCGGTGGAAATCACTGTGCATAACGCCCAGGTGGTCCAGATCGAACGCAAAGAGAAATTCCGTCTGCAGCAACCGGGTAACAAACCGGCCTGATTCGTAGTCTGCGGCAGCTCCTGCGGGGAGCTGTTGGCAGAAGCTGCCACAGGCTGCGGTCGTTGAACGAGCAACCCGATTCCAGCAATCCATAAGAAAAAGCCACCACCAAGAATTCCAGGAGCTTTCACCATGTCGTCGATTCGCCGTTACGCTTTGGCCGCCCTGGCCAGTGCTGTGTTTGCCGGTTCCGCGGTTGCCAAGGATTACGAACTGCTCAACGTGTCGTATGACCCGACGCGCGAGCTGTATCAGGATTACAACGCCGAGTTCGTGAAGTACTGGCAGTCGGAGCACGCCGGCGACACCGTGAAAATCCAGCAATCCCACGGCGGTTCGGGCAAGCAGGGCCGTGCGGTGATCGACGGTCTGCGCGCCGACGTCGTGACCCTGGCCCTGGCTGGCGACATCGACGAAATCGCCAAGCTCGGCAAGACCCTGCCGGCTGACTGGCAGAAGCGTCTGCCGGAAGCCAGCACTCCGTACACCTCGACCATCGTGTTCCTGGTGCGCAAGGGCAACCCGAAAGGCATCAAGGACTGGGGCGACCTGGTCAAGAACGACGTCTCGGTGATCACCCCGAACCCGAAAACCTCCGGCGGTGCGCGCTGGAACTTCCTCGCGGCATGGGCCTACGGCCTGAAAGCCAACGGCGGCAACGAAGCCAAAGCCAAGGAATACGTACAGACCCTGTTCAAGCACGTTCCGGTTCTGGACACCGGCGCCCGTGGCTCGACCATCACCTTCGTCAACAACGGTCAGGGTGACGTGTTGCTGGCCTGGGAAAACGAAGCCTTCCTGGCGCTGAAAGAAGACGGCGGCAAGGACAAGTTCGACATCGTCGTGCCTTCGCTGTCGATCCTCGCCGAACCACCGGTGGCCGTGGTCGACAAGAACGCCGAGAAGAAGGGCAACGAGCAGATCGCCGAAGCCTACCTCAAGCACCTGTACAGCCCGGCCGGCCAGGAAATAGCGGCGAAGAACTTCTACCGCCCGCGTGACAAGGACGTGGCAGCCAAGTACGCCCAGCAGTTCCCGAAACTGGAACTGGTGACCATCGACAAGGACTTCGGCGGCTGGAAAACCGCACAGCCGAAATTCTTCAACGACGGTGGCGTGTTCGACCAGATCTATCAGGCGCAGTAAGTTTCAATAGCCTAAAACGAGCCCCGGATTTATGTTCGGGGCTTTGCGCGTTCTCAAACCAAGGACTTTTATGTCGCGTCGTATCTCCCCCGTCATACCCGGCTTCGGGCTGACGCTGGGCTACACCTTGGTGTACCTCAGCCTGATTGTGCTTATCCCGCTGGCGGCGATGTTCGTCCACGCCGCCCAACTCACCTGGGACCAGTTCTGGACGATCATCTCCGCGCCCCGCGTTCTCGCCGCATTGAAGCTGAGCTTCGGCACCGCGCTGTGCGCCGCGATCATCAACGGCATCATCGGCACGTTGCTGGCCTGGGTGCTGGTGCGCTACACGTTCCCGGGGCGCAAGGTGATCGACGCGATGATCGATCTGCCGTTCGCCCTGCCGACCGCCGTGGCCGGTATTGCGCTGACGGCGCTGTACACGCCGACCGGGCTGGTCGGGCAGTTCGCCGCCGACCTCGGTTTCAAGATCGCCTACACCCCGCTCGGGATCACGCTGGCGCTGACCTTCGTGACCTTGCCGTTCGTGGTGCGCACGGTGCAGCCGGTGCTGGCCGACATCCCGCGTGAAGTCGAAGAAGCCGCGGCGTGCCTCGGCGCGAAACCTTTGCAGGTATTTCGTCACATCCTGCTGCCGGCGCTGTTGCCGGCCTGGCTGACCGGTTTTGCCCTGGCGTTTGCCCGGGGCGTCGGCGAGTACGGTTCGGTGATTTTCATCGCCGGCAACATGCCGATGAAAACCGAGATCCTGCCGCTGCTGATCATGGTCAAGCTCGACCAGTACGATTACACCGGCGCTACCTCCATCGGCGTGTTGATGCTGGTGGTTTCCTTCGTCCTGTTGCTGCTGATCAACTTGCTGCAGCGGCGCATCGAAACCCCATAAGGAGGCGCGAACCATGTCCCAATCGTCTATTGCGGCCGCTTCCTCGGCCAACGCCGCCCGCCGTGGCAGCGCCACTTCGCGGCGGATCCTGATCGGCCTCGGCTGGCTGATTTTCTTCCTGTTTCTGGTGCTGCCGCTGTTCATCGTGGTGTCGCAGGGTTTGAAGAACGGCCTCGGCGCGTTCTTCACGGCGATCTTTGAACCGGATGCCTTGTCGGCCCTGAAACTCACCGTGATTGCGGTGCTGATTTCGGTGCCGCTGAACCTGGTGTTCGGTGTCAGCGCCGCGTGGTGCGTGAGCAAATACTCGTTCCGCGGCAAGAGTATGCTGGTGACCCTGATCGACCTGCCGTTCTCGGTGTCGCCGGTGATCGCGGGTCTGGTCTACGTGTTGATGTTCGGCGCCCAGGGCCTGTTCGGGCCGTGGCTGCAGGATCACGATATCCAGATCGTCTTCGCCCTGCCGGGCATCGTGCTGGCGACAATCTTCGTCACCGTGCCGTTCGTGGCCCGTGAGCTGATCCCGCTGATGCAGGAACAAGGCACTCAGGAAGAGGAAGCCGCGCGCCTGCTCGGCGCCAACGGCTGGCAGATGTTCTGGCACGTGACCGTCCCCAACATCAAATGGGGCCTGATCTATGGCGTGGTGCTGTGTACCGCGCGGGCCATGGGTGAGTTCGGTGCGGTGTCGGTGGTTTCCGGGCACATTCGCGGGGTGACCAACACCTTGCCGCTGCACGTCGAGATCCTCTACAACGAATACAACCACGTGGCCGCGTTCGCTGTGGCGAGCCTGTTGCTGATCCTGGCGCTCTTCATCCTGCTGCTCAAGCAGTGGAGCGAAAACCGTATCAACCGCCTGCGCGCCAGCGCCGCGGAGGAATAATTCATGTCGATCGAAGTGCGTAACGTCAGCAAGAATTTCAATGCGTTCAAGGCGCTGGACAACATCAGCCTGGACATCCACAGCGGTGAACTGGTGGCGCTGCTCGGCCCGTCCGGCTGCGGCAAGACCACCCTGCTGCGCATTATTGCCGGTCTGGAAACCCCGGATAACGGCAACATCGTGTTCCACGGCGAGGACGTTTCCGGCCATGACGTGCGGGATCGCAACGTCGGTTTCGTGTTCCAGCACTACGCTTTGTTCCGCCACATGACCGTGTTCGACAACGTCGCATTCGGCCTGCGCATGAAGCCGAAAAACCAGCGCCCGACTGAAAGCCAGATCGCGACCAAGGTTCACGAGCTGCTGAACATGGTGCAACTGGACTGGCTGTCGGATCGTTATCCGGAGCAACTGTCCGGCGGCCAGCGTCAGCGTATCGCTCTGGCCCGTGCGCTGGCGGTAGAGCCGAAAGTGCTGCTGCTCGACGAGCCGTTCGGTGCCCTCGACGCCAAGGTGCGTAAAGAGCTGCGCCGCTGGCTGGCGCGCCTGCACGAAGACATCAACCTGACCTCGGTGTTCGTGACCCACGACCAGGAAGAGGCGATGGAAGTGGCCGACCGCATCGTGGTGATGAACAAGGGTGTGATCGAGCAGATCGGCTCACCGGGCGACGTCTACGAAAACCCGGCCAGCGATTTCGTCTATCACTTCCTCGGCGATTCGAACCGTCTGCATCTGGGCGATGACAATCACGTGCTGTTCCGCCCGCACGAAGTGTCGCTGTCGCGGCATGAGCTGGAGGATCACCACGCCGCTGAAGTCCGCGATATCCGTCCGCTGGGCGCGACCACGCGGGTGACGTTGAAGGTTGAAGGCCAGACGGATCTGATCGAGGCGGAAGTGGTGAAAGACCACGACAGCCTGACCGGGTTGGCGAAGGGGGAGACGTTGTTCTTCAAGCCGAAGGTCTGGCAGAAAGTCGCCAACGTTTGATCTCGCTCGTTCCCACGCTCCGCGTGGGAACGCCGCTATAGACGCTCCGCGTCCACTGTGACGCGGAGCGTCACGGGATTCATTCCCACGCAGAGCGTGGGAACGAGCGAGCCGGGCAGTGGTTCAGACAGCCGCGCGATTCGGATTGACCCGCACCACACCCGCCCGCGCCTCGATCTGCTCTTTCAGCTCATGGCGCATCCCGAGCATGAACGCCAGTTCGGCCACCACAAACAGCGGCCCGACAATCAACCCGCTCAAGTCATCGACGAACGCCGGTTTTCGCCCTTCATAGTGGTGCCCGACAAACTGGATCACCCAGCCAATCAAAAACATCGCCAGACCGCTGCTGAGCCAGACCATGGTGCTCTGCTGCGCCAGGACATGCCCGGCCCACACCGACAGCCCCATCAACACGGTCATCAACACCCCGAGTTTCAGTTCCAGGCGCAGGTAAAACCACGCCGAAGCGAGGGCCGCGATCACCGCCGGGGAAATCCACAAGCCGCCCACCGACCATTCCGGCCGCGACAACAGCACGGCCACCGCCACCACAATCAGCGGAATGCCGATAAAGTGGCTGGCGATGTTGCGCGGGTCACGGTGGTAAGCGGCGTATTGACTCAAATGATCGACGAGGCTTTTCATTGTTGTTCCTCCTGTAGGGTGATCGAATCATGCCCCGGGTTCACGGCTCGCTCTGTCAGGCAGGCGACAATCTTTAGGAGAACGCATGGATAAGGTCTGGCGCGAGCGTCTGTTGACCGGGCAATGGTTCAGTCATCTGCCTTCGTCCTTTCAGGATAGTCTGCTGGCGGCGGCCCGGGAGCGGCGGCTGGCGGCGGGGCAGCGCTTGTTCCAGCGCGGCGATGCGCCATGCGGGCTGTACGCGGTGCTCGACGGCGCGGTACGCATCGGCGCGGTCAGCGAGCAGGGCAAGGAGGCGTTGCTGAGCCTGGTGGAAGCGCCGCACTGGTTCGGTGAAATCTGCCTGTTCGACGGCCAGCCGCGTACCCACGATGCCTACGCGGTCGGGCCTTGCACCTTGCTGAACATTCCCCAGGCCACGCTGCTGAAACTGCTCGACGAACAGCCCGTCTACTGGCGCCATCTCGCTCTGTTGATGAGCCACAAACTGCGCCTGACCTTCATCAATCTCGAACAATTGAGTCTGCTGCCGGCCCCTGCGCGTCTGGCCCATCGCTTGCTGATGATTACCGAAGGCTACGGCGAACTTGATCCACCGCGCCGGGTGCTGCAACTGCCCCAGGAACAGTTGGCGTCGATGCTGTCGTTGTCGCGGCAGACCACCAACCAGATCCTCAAGGAGTTGCAGGGGCAGGGGATTATCGGATTGAGTTATGGCGAGATCGAGATCCTCGACGCCGCGCGATTGCGCGCACTGGCGACACTCTGATCACTACCGATCAATGGCTTACGAACCGCGATAAGTGGAGAAGCCATATGGGCTGAGCAGCAGCGGAATGTGATAGTGCTGATCCGTCTGCTTCACTTTGAAAATCACCGGAATCTCCGGGAAAAACGTCTCGTGCTTCGTCTTCTCGAAGTACTCGCCAGTCTTGAACACCACTCGATATTCACCCGCCTCGAACGGCTTGTTAGCCGGGAACAGTTCGGCGATCCGCCCCTGTTCATTGGTGGTGCCCTGCGCCAGCGGCTGCCAGTCCTGGCCGACATGACGTTCCAGCGTCACGTTGATGCCCGGCGACGGCAGGCCGTTTTCCAGATTGAGCACGTGTACGCTCAGCGGGTTGCCGGCGGCCAGCGCCAGGCTCGAAAAAGCGCTCAAGCCAAGCGCGGCGAAAGTCATGCGCAGTGGGGTCATGGTGATGCTCCAGGGTTCAAATACGGTTGATGGACAGGCCGACGAGGTCGGCAGCCTTGATCGCGCAGTTCTCGTCCTGCTCGCCGCCGCCGGAACCGGCCACGCCCATGGCGCCGACCAATTCTTTTTCGGCGAATAACGGAATGCCACCGCCGAGCAAAAGCAGCTCGTCGAGAGTGTTGAGGTTGGCGGTTTCCGGGTTGCTTCGGGCGCGCTCGGCGAACAGCCGGGTCGGGGTTTTCGTCGACAGCGCGGTGTAGGCTTTGCGTTGGCTGGCGGCGGTGTTGTGCGGGCCGATACCGTCGCCGCGCAAGGTCACCAGCAGGTTGCCGCCTCGGTCGAGCAGCGACACCGTGGCGGTGCAGTTTTCCAGCGCTGCATCGGCCAGCAGCCGTGCGGTTTTCAGATCGAGATCGGCGTACCGTGGCAGCTCAGGCGCGGCGATTGCGGCAGTGCCGAAGCTGATTGCCAGGCTGGCGATCAAGTATTTAGCGGACATGGGCAGGCTCCAGAAGCGAAGGCCGCCACCTTATCCGCCGGTCCCCGTCGAAACCTCGTCAGCCGGATTACAAGTTTGTAATGGGCAACGCCGCCGAAGGGGCCTAGCCTGTGCTACTGATCAATCGAGGTGTGCCATGCGTTTGCTGGTCGTAGAAGATGAAGCCAAAACCGCGAATTTCCTCGCCAAAGGGCTGGGCGAGTCGGGTTTCGCCGTGGACGTGGCGCTGAATGGACTCGACGGGCGCTACTTCATCGAGCAGCAGGCATATGACCTGATCATCCTCGACGTGATGCTGCCGGGCCTCAATGGCTGGCAACTGCTGCAGCTGATCCGTCAGCGTGGCGCCACGCCGGTGCTGTTCCTGACGGCGAAGGATGCCATCGAAGACCGCGTGCGCGGCCTCGAACTGGGGGCCGATGACTATTTGCTCAAGCCGTTCGCCTTCGCCGAATTGCTCGCGCGGGTGCGCACGTTGTTGCGGCGCGGGCCGATGCGCGAAGCCGAGTCGTACAGCATCGCCGATCTGGAAATCGACGTGCTGCGCCGTCGGGTCAGCCGTGGCGGTCAGCGCATCGCTCTGACCAACAAGGAATTCGCCCTCCTGCATTTGCTCGCCAGCCGACAGGGTGAAGTGCTGTCGCGCACGCTGATTGCTTCGCAGGTGTGGAACCTGAATTTCGACAGCGACACCAACATGGTCGAAGTCGCGGTGCGCCGGCTGCGTTCGAAAGTCGATGACCCGTACATGCCCAAACTGATCCACACCGTGCGCGGGGTCGGCTATCAACTCGAAGCGCCCGACGATGCGCGCTAGATCCATCGCCTGGCGCCTGGCCCTGGCGTTCGCCGCCGTCTGCGCGTTGGTGCTCAGCGCGATTGGCGTGTTCCTGTATCGCTCGCTGGCCTCGGAGATCGCCTGGCGCGATGACATGGCCTTGCTCGGTCGTCTGGAACAGGTACGCGCATTGCTCGCCGACAGCGACAGCCTCGACGCCTTGCAGGCGCGGCCACGGCTGTACCAGAACATGCTTGGCAATCTCGACAGTCTGCTGCTGGTGCAACGCGCGGACGGCTCGAATGTGATCACGATCAACCCACGCCAACGCGCACTGCCAGCCGTGCAGGCCATCCCCCGGGATCAACCGCCGCAACGCCGCGATGTGCTGACCTGGCAGGCGGCGGACGGTGTCGAGCTGGCCCTGTTGTCAGGTCAGGCCCAAGGCCCGAACGGCGAAACGCTGACCGTGATCGCCGGCAAAGTCTTGAGCGAGCGCGAGCAGATGCTCGGCAGCTATCGCCTGCGCTTGTATCTGGCCGTCGGACTGGGTGCCGTACTCGCCTTCACGCTTGGTCTGGTGCTGTTGCGCCGAGGTTTGCTGCCTCTGCGCAAGCTGAGTGAGGCGCTGCGCGGCATCGACCTGCGCAGCCTCGACCAACGCGTCCCCACCGCCGGCACGCCAGCGGAATTGCTGGAACCGGTGCACGCGCTGAACGGCATGCTGGTGCGGCTGGACGACGGCTTCCAGCGCCTCTCACAGTTTTCCGCCGACCTTGCCCACGAAATCCGCACGCCCCTGCACACTTTGCTCGCCAGCAACGGCCAGGCACTGAATTACCCGCGCAGCAGCACCGAGTATCAGGAAGTGCTGGCCTCGAACATGGAAGAGTTCGAGCGGCTCAAGCGCATGGCCGAGAACCTGATGTTTCTCGCCCGCGCAGAGCAGGCTGAGCGGGCGCTCGATCTGCGCACGCTGGAACTGCACGAAATCGGTGATGAGTTGTGCGACTACTTCGAAGCCCTGGCCGATGACCGGGAAATCTGCCTCGAAAACACGTTCAGTGGAGAGTTGCTGGCGGATCAGCAACTGCTGCAACGCGCCTTGGGCAACCTGTTGGCCAACGCTGTACGCCATGCCGACGCCGGCTCGGTCATCAGCCTGCGCCGGCGCGATGAACCAGGCGTGTGCTGGCTGCAAGTCCACAACCTCGGCCCGGTCATCGCGGATGAGCATCTGGGCAAACTGTTCGACCGCTTCTACCGCGTCGACCCGTCCCGCGCGGAGCCGGGAGATTCCGGCGGCCTGGGACTGGCGATCGTGCAGTCGATCATGCAGTTGCATGGTGGGCGGGTGCGGGTGAGTAGTGATGCAACGGGTACGGTTTTTGAGCTTGGATTTGCAGCGATCTGAATGGCCTCTTCGCGGGCAAGCCCGCTCCCACAGTAGTCGAGGTGTGACGCAAATTTTTGTACGCCCCAATCCTTGTGGGAGCGGGCTTGCCCGCGAAGAGGCTGGTCGATTCAGTACAAATTCCAGCCCCGTCAGCGCAACTGATCCCGAAACTGCCCCGGCGTCATCCCCGTCCAGCGTTTGAACGCGCGGCTGAAGCTGCTGGTGTCGGCAAATCCCAACAGATAACTGACCTCGCTCAGCGAGCATTGCGGATCGCGCAGGTGCAGCAGCGCGAGGTTCTCGCGGCTTTCATTCAGCAGGGTGTCGAAGCGACAACCCTCGTCCGCCAGATGCCGTTGCAGGCTGCGCAGGCTCAAGTGCAGGGCCTGGGCGATGCGTTCGGCGCTGGGTTCGCCTTCGGGCAGTTGTTCTTCGATGGCGTCGCGCACCTTGCGCTCCCAGGTCAGCGGTTGGAGCTGGGCGAGGGTGCGTTTGAGCACTGCCTCGTTGTGCTCGGCCAGTTCCGGGTTGGCGTCGTCGAGGTGGCTGTCGAAGTCGGTGAGGGCGAATTCGATCCGGTCTTCTTCGGCGGAAAAATGCACCGGCGAGCGGAACACCTTGTGCCATTGATGCGCATCGGCCGGTTCCGGGCGACGCAGATAAACCGCCAGTGGTGCGTAGTCGCGGCCCAGGCGATTGCGACAGGTACGCACGTAGATCGCGGCGAAGGCGTCGATGGCTTCGAAGGCCGGAGCGGGGTTGTCGGTCGGGATTTTCAGGCGAAACCGATAGCGGTCTTCGGTGCGGGTCAGCTCCAGTTCCAGCGCGTCGCTGACCACCTGGTGATAACGCACGATCCGCTCGAACACTTCACGCAGGCTGCCGCTGGCCACCAACGCATAGCCCAACGCGTGAAATGTCGTGGGGCTGACGAACCGCGACACTCGCAAACCGATTGCCGGATCACCGCTGACCTGCACCGCGATTTCCCACAGGCGTGTGGTCGCGGACAACGGATAGCGGGCGTTCGGGTCGTCCATCAGTTGCGGATCGAGTCCGGCCTGCTGACACAGGGCAGTGCTGTCCAGCCCCAGCGCGTCGAGTTGCTTGCGCAGTGCACGGGTCCAGCTGGCGAGAGAAGTCGGTTCCTTCATGCTGATTGGCGCTTCCGGTCAACAGGTTGGCGTTCTCGGCTACCGCGTTCGGAATCCGCGCGGGGCAGGATACGAACATCAATAACCAGAGGATGGAAGCATGGACCGTACTTCTGCAAGTCCCCAGCGACACAATGCTGCCCAGCGATCAGCGCATATTCGCGAAGTGGTGCTGGCCAAAGGCGTCGAGCTGCGTGAGCGCTACCCGATTCTCAAGCATCAGGACGCCCTCGGCGCGGGGATTCTGGCGTTTGCCATGGCCGGGATGATCGGTTCGGCGGCGCTATACATCAACGGGCACATGGCGTGGTGGGCGTGTCTGTTGCTCAACGCGTTTTTTGCTTCGCTGACCCATGAGCTTGAACACGACCTGATCCACAGCATGTATTTCCGCAAACAGCGCGTGCCGCACAACCTGATGATGGGCATGGTGTGGCTGGCGCGGCCGAGCACGATCAACCCGTGGATTCGCCGCCATTTGCACCTCAATCATCACAAGGTGTCCGGCACTGAAACCGACATGGAAGAACGGGCAATCACCAACGGCGAGCCTTGGGGTTTCGCGCGGTTGCTGATGGTCGGCGACAACGTGATGTCGGCGTTCATCCGCATGCTCCGGGCCAAGACCTGGGCGCACAAGTTCAGCATCATCAAACGCACCTTGAAGGTCTACGCGCCGCTGGCGCTGGTGCATTGGAGCGCGTGGTACGTGTTTCTCGGGTTCCATGCCGCCAATGGAATCGCTTACTTGATGGGCTCGCCGATCGAATGGTCAGCGACCACGTTGTCGGTGATGCAAGTGATCGACATCGCCGCGGTGGTGATCATTGGCCCGAATGTATTGCGCACCTTCTGCCTGCACTTCATCAGTTCGAACATGCATTACTACGGGGATGTGGAGCCGGGTAATGTGCTGCAGCAGTGCCAGGTGTTGAATCCGTGGTGGCTGTGGCCGTTGCAGGCGTTCTGCTTCAACTTCGGCAGCAGTCACGGGATTCATCATTTTGTGGTGAAGGAGCCGTTTTATATTCGCCAGCTGACGGTGCCGGTGGCGCATAAGGTGATGCGGGAGATGGGGGTTCGGTTTAACGATTTCGGGACGTTTGGGCGGGCGAACAGGTTTGTTCGCAAGGAAGAAGTCCAGCAGAAAGAAGTGCAGACGGCTCAGGCTTGAAGGTATCCGAAGCTATCGCCGGCGAACCGGCGATAGCCTTACATCAGCCCCCCTCAATCCGGCTGAAACGGCGACTCACTCAAAATCACCCCGGTCTCCTCCACATACCGCTGCCAATGCTCAATCAGCGCTTCAAGCTTCTGCGGCTGACTCGCCGCCAGATCATGAATCTCCCCCGGATCACTGCCCAGGTCATAAAGCTGCCATGTCGCCGGCCCCACCGGCCCGGGGATCCACACCGCCTTCCACTGCCCCTGCCGAATCGCCCGGCGCCCGAACAACTCCCAGCCGGTAACGGTGTGTTCGTCATGCACCTGCGCCGTTTCGCCGGACAAGAAACCCAGCCACGATTTACCACGCAACGGCGCCACCGGTTTGCCGTGCCACTGCTTGCCGGGATGGCGCACGCCGGCCAGATCGAGGATGGTCGGCGTGATGTCCATCACCGTGCCGAAACCATGGCTGATCTGCCCCTTCAGCGGCAGCTGCGGATAGTGCAGCAGTGCCGGAACGCGAATCCCGCCCTCGGTGGTGAAGGCCTTGAACAGGCGTGACGGCGCGGTCGCCACCTGCGCCCAGTTCGGCCCGTACCAAACGTAGGAATTGGCGCGCCCGATGTTTTCGAGGCTGTTGTCGTAGTGCTGGCTCAGATACGTCACCAGCTCCGGACCGAATTTCGGGAAGGCTTCCAGCAGTGCGCCTTCGGCACCGTTGTCGGACATGAACAGGATGAAAGTGTTGTCGAGCTGGCCCTGCTGGCGCAGGTAGTCGACGACGCGGCCGATGTTCCAGTCCATGCGCTCGACCATCGCTGCGTAGACCTCCATCGCCCGGGCGGAAATGCGTTTTTGTTCATCGCTCAGCGCGTCCCATTGCGCGGTCAGCTGGATCAGCGGATGCGGCTCGATATCCGGCTCGATCAGCCCCAGCGATTTGAGTTTTTCCAGACGCTCGAGGCGCAGCACTTCCGGCCCCGCGTCGTAGCGGCCACGGTATTTTTCGACGATGTCGGCGGGCGCCTGCAACGGCCAGTGCGGCGCGGAAAACGGCAGGTACGCGAAGAACGGCCGGCTCTGGTCACGCTCCTTGAGGTACTGCAACAGCTTGTCGCCGAAGGCGTCGGAGGAATAGAAATCCTTGGGCAATTCGTCGATGAACGTGTCGTCCTCGATGTACAGCGCCGGGGTGGATTTCAGCAGGCCGGGCGTGTGTTCATCGTAGGTCGGTTCGAATCCGTAGTGGTTGGCCGCGCCGGGCAGCAGCGAGAACGAACGCTCGAAGCCACGGGCGTGAGGCGCCAGTTCCGCGGTCAGGCCCAGGTGCCATTTGCCGCTCATCAAGGTCTGGTAACCGGCTTCGCGCAGCAACTCCGGCAACGCGACGACACGGTCGTTGAGATAGCCTTCGTAACCCGGTTTGCCGATCAGCTCCGGGGTCAGGGTTTCGGCCATGGTGCCGATGCCGGCGATGTGGTGATCGGTGCCGGTGAGCAGCATCGAGCGGGTCGGCGAGCAGGTCGGTGCGGTATGAAAATCGGTCAGGCGCAGGCCGTTGTTGGCCAGGGCATCGAGGTTCGGCGTGGCGATTTCGCCGCCGAAGGCACCGATGTCGGAGAAGCCGAGGTCATCGGCCAGAATCACCAGAAAGTTGGGACGTTGCGGCATCAACAGGCTCCTGTTCAGCAGGCAATGAACGACAGCGGCAGATCGCGGATCTGCACCGGTGCGCTCGGTTGGTAATGGTCGTCACTGGTCAGTTCGTGCAGCAGTTCTTCGCGTAACTGGTGGAAGTCGAAACTGCTGCGCTGGCGCGGATGGGGCAGGGCGATGTCCACCACCTGTTTGATCCGGCCGGGGCGCGGTTCCATGACCACCACGCGGTCGGCGAGGAAGATCGCTTCCTCGACATCGTGGGTGACCAGAATCGTGGTGATCTTTGCCCGTTCGCGAATCGCCAGCAGCTCGTCCTGCATCTGCTGGCGGGTCAGCGCGTCGAGGGCGCCGAAGGGTTCGTCGAGCAACAGGATCCGTGGGCTCGCTACCAGCCCGCGAGCAATCGCCACGCGCTGGGCCATGCCGCCGGAGAGTTGATGCGGGTAGGCGCGGGTGAAATCGCGCAAGCCCACCAGCTCGATGAAATCGTTGATGCGTTGCTGTTTTTCAGCGGCGCTCAGCGGCTCGTTGACCAGACCCAGCCCGATGTTGTCGGCTACGGTCAGCCACGGGAACAAACGGTGTTCCTGAAACACGATGCCGCGCTCGCCGTCAATGCCGTTGACGGCTTTGCCATCGACTGTGATCTGCCCGCGAAACTGCGTATCGAGGCCCACCAGCAAACGCAGCAAAGTGGATTTGCCGCAGCCGCTGGAGCCGACGATGGCGACGAATTCGCCCTCGGCGATGTCGAGGTTGAATTCGCGAATCGCCTCCAGTTCGAAACCGTCGACGTCGAAGGATTTGCCTACATGGTTGAAGCTGACAATCGGTGCGTTCATGCGTGTCTCCAGCGGGTGGCGCGGATTTCCAGGCGTTGGCCAATGAGGTTGAGCAGGGCGCCGGTGAGGCCGACCAGCAGCATCCCGGCCATGATCAGGTCCATGCGCAGCAGTTGTTGGGCGCCGATCATCTGGCTGCCGATGCCGCTGTTGGACGGCATGAAATATTCGGCGCCGATGGTGCCGAGCCAGGCGTAGATCAGGCTCAGTCGAAGGCCGGCGAAAATCCCCGGCGCGGCGCCCGGCAATACCAGTCGGCGCAGGCGTTGAGCAAGGTTCAGGCGCAGCACTTGCGCGGCTTCGTTGAGTTGTGGCGAGAGGTTGGCGACGCTGCGTTGAGTCGCGACGAACAACGGAAAGAAAGCGGCGAGGGCGACGAATACCCACTTCGCCAGTTCGCCCAGCCCGAACCACGCGGTGAGCAGAGGCACCCAGGCAAAAATCGCGATCTGGCGCAGGGCGGCGAGGGTCGGGCCGAGTACGCGTTCGCTGGTGCGCGACAGACCCAGCAATAAACCCAGCACGAGGCCGAGGCCGCCGCCAATCAACAGGCCACCAAGTGTGCGGCCCAGGCTCAGGGCCATGCCGGAGATCAACGTGCCGTCGAGCAATCCGTTTTTCGTCGCCTCAAGCACCACCCACGGGCTGGCCAGAATGTTGGCATCGATCCATTGCTGATCGACCGCCAGTTGCCACAATGCAAACAGCGCCAGCGGCAGCAGCCACGGCTGCACGCGTTGCCAGCCTTCGTAGCGCGGGCCGCGACGAATCTCCGCCGTGGCTGGGTGCGGCCAGTGCACCAGTTTCCTGTCCAGCAGACCGATGCCGCGATCCATCGCCACGCCGATCAGACCGATCACCACGATGCACACGAAGACGATGTCGAGCATGAACAGCTGACGCGCCCAGACCATCAGGTAACCGATGCCTTCGCTGGAGGCCAGCAGCTCGACGGCAAGCAACGACGTCCAGCCAGCGGCCAGTGCCAGACGCACGCCGGCCATGAACGCTGGCAGCGCGGCGGGCAGCACCAGTCGGCGGATCAACAAGCGTGGCGGCAGACGTAAAACCGCGGCGGCTTCACGCAGTTTGGGTTGCGCATCGCGTACGCCGACCAGTGTGTGCAAAGTCACCGGCACCACGATGGCCTTGACCAGCACCACCAGTTTCAGCGTTTCGCCGATGCCGAAAAACACCATGAACAGCGGAATCCACGCCAGCGTCGGCACCTGGGCCAGGCCGGCGAAGGTCGGGAAGATCAGGCGTTCGAGACGACGGCTGAAGCCCAGCGCCGCACCGAGTACCGCGCCGGCGGTAACGCCCGCCAGCAGGCCCCAGAACAGCCGTTGCAGACTGATCCACAAATGGCTCCATAACTCGCCCTGGGACAACTCGATCGCGCTGTTCCACACCAGCGATGGCGCCGGCAGGATCTGTTCGCTCATCCATTGATTGCGCGCCGCCAGCCACCATAGGGCGAACAGTCCGAGCGGCAATATCCAGGGTAAAACGCGGTGGCTCAGGCTTGGCCAGGTTCGCCGGCTTTTCAACGGCGGTGCGGCCAGTGGCAGGCTGAGCAGGGATTCACGGGCCATGGTGACCTCCGTTGTCGGGTTGGATCGAGTCAGCGGAATTAGCTAAAAACAAATTGTTATAAGTGAGTTGGAAAATAATCATTTTGGAGATAAGCAGCGCCATTTAAGGCCTCCAGCCCGGCGCGCATCCAATGCATTTGAAGAATATTTTCGATGCTCTCCATGCATACGGCTCTGCATGTCCCGACTTTGCTGGCTTAGCGTGAAAAGCTATAAAAATGTGCTTTTTAAGTATTTAAGCGCTGATACGGATTGCGCCTACTTTCGGCTCCTCAATGCCCGCCGTGATCAGGAGCCGCACCCATGAACCTTCCCTTCAAACGTGTCATCAGTCTGTTTGCCGCGCCGGCGCTGGCGGGTCTGCTGGCGTTCTCTGCCCAGGCCGACGAGCTCAAGGAAATCAGGATTGCCGTGCCTGATCTGAGCGCGGGTACTCAACACAGCGGCGGGGGCATCGTGGACGTGCTGCGCGATCAGCAGATCTTCGAAAAGGCCTTCGCCGATCAGGGCATCAAGATTCAGTGGAGCTTCTTCAAGGGCGCCGGGCCGGTGATCAACGAGGCGTTCGCCAACGGTCAGGTGGATCTGGCCTATCTCGGAGATCTGGCGGCCATCATCGGCAAGTCCAACGGTCTGGATACGCGCCTGCTCAGCGCCAGCGCCCGGGGTGTGAAGCAATACCTGGGCGTGGTGCCGGGTTCGGGGATCAAGACGCTGCAGGATCTCAAAGGCAAGCGCGTGGCGATCTTCCGGGGCACCGCGACCCAGCTGTCGTTCGATGCGGCGCTGGCCAGCGTGGGCCTGAGCGAGAAGGACGTGAAAGTGATCAACCTCGATTTCAACGCAGCGGTTGCGGCGCTGGCGGCGAAGCAGATCGATGCGTCGTGGGGCAGTTCCGGGCTGACTGCATTGCAGGCCAAAGGCCTGGCCGAGTTGCCGCTTAACACCAAAGACCTCGGTGGCGCCGGTAGTGTGCAGTCGGTGCTGGTTGGTACCGGCAAGTTTGTCGACGGGCATCCGGAAGCCGTGGCGAAGCTGCTCAAGGCGCAGCAGCAGGCGGTGGAGTGGCTGACTCAGGACAGCAACAAGGACGCTTACGTGCAGCTTGTGTCGGGACTCGCGAGCTATCCGCCAGTGATCCTGACCCAGGATCTGAAGGATCAGAATCTGAGCGAAGTGTTCCCGTCGACACTGGACCCGCTGTTCCTCGAAAACCTGCAGGGCAAGGTGGATCTGGCGGCGCAGCAGAAGCTGATTCGCAAGCCGTTCAAGGTGAACGAGTGGGTGGCGCCTGAGCTGGCGGCCGCGAAGCTCTGAGTCATGCAGTCATTCCCGCGCAAGGCGTGGGAATGACCCTCAAACCGCGACGCTGATCGCCTGTTTATCCACCGCCACCAGCGTCTCGATCATCGCCCGCGCCGCCGGTGACAGCCGGAATCCCGTGCGGCTCACTATCCCGCATCGCGCATTCATGCTCTCCAGGTTCTGCGGCAGATTGCGCCAGTGCAGCAGCGCCAGCGAGCCTTGGGCGATGTCCTCGACAAACGCCTCTTCAGTGCCCACGCCAATCGCGTCGGATTGCAGCACCACTTTCACCAGCGCTGGAAAATGCTCGGTCTCGATGGTCGGTGAGAAATCGATCCGCCCGCTGAGATTTGCCAGCAGTTTGCGAATGCCCGGCGGGATCAGCGTGGTCGCCAGCGGGTAGTCGAACATGTCGTTGGTCGACAGGCTTTCCTTGGCCAGCAGCGGATGCCCCGGCCGGCAGAAAAACACCCCGCGCTTGGGTGTCAGCGGCTGGGTCTGGAAGTTCGGGTCGGACTCGAAATGGCGGATGTCGGCGATGAAGAATTCGATCTCTTCGCGGCTCAGGGCGCGGCTGAGTTTTTCCCAGTTATCCACCTGAAAACAGGTGCGCACTTTCGGGTGCGCATTGATGAATTGCGCCACCGCGTCCGGCACCAGTTTTACCGCCGGCGCCGGGCCGCAACCGAAGTGCAGTTCGCCAGCGTCGAGCTTGGTCATCTGCGTCACTTCGGCGCTGAGTAATGCGGCGCCCTGCACCAGGGTCAGGGCGTGTTGCAGAACCACCTGGCCTTCGGGCGTGGGGCGCAGATCCTTGTTGCCGCGATCCACCAGCACGCAGCCGAACTCCTGCTCCAGCCCCTGAATACTGCGGCTGAACGCCGGTTGAGTGATGCCCATGGCGTCAGCCGCACGGACAAAACTGCGGTGTTCGTTGAGGGCGATGAAGTAGCGCAACTGGCGAAGATCCATATGCTTTTCCGGCATCCTAAAAATAGCTCGAAGGCATTTGCGACGAGGTTGCTTGAGGTTTTAAATGCAAGCTCTTATTCCGTCAACGAAGCATGTGAATATCTATTAGATGTAAATGGAATATAGATAGAGCGTTGTTTCGCTGCCGTCCAACCGCAAGCAGTCGATGAGGGTCTACCCATGAGCAATGCCGCACTCGCTGTAAAACCCGCTGTCCACGCGCTGGACATTCATCCGGTGGCCGGCCGTATCGGCGCCGAAATCCGTGGAGTGCACCTGTCCGGTGAGCTGGATGCCGCGACGGTTGAAGCCATTCAACAGGCGCTGATCCAGTACAAGGTCGTGTTCTTCCGCGAGCAGACCCAGCTCGACGATCAGCGCCAGGAAGCCTTCGCGCATCTGCTCGGCGAGCCCGTGGCGCACCCGACCGTGCCGTCCCGCGAGGGCACCCGTTATCTGCTGGAACTGGACGGCGCCGAAGGGCAGCGCGCCAACTCCTGGCACACCGACGTGACCTTCGTCGATGCCTACCCGAAAGCCTCGATCCTGCGTTCGGTGGTGGCTCCGGCGTTCGGTGGCGACACGCTGTGGGCGAACACCGCGACCGCGTACAACGAACTGCCGACGGAATTGCGTGAGCTGGCAGACAAACTGGTGGCCGTGCACAGCAACGAGTACGACTACGCCGCCGTGAAGCCGGACGTGTCGGCGGAGAAGCTCGAGCGCTATCGCAAGATCTTCACCTCGACCGTCTACGAGACTGAACATCCGGTGGTTCGTGTACACCCGATCAGCGGCGAAAAGAGCTTGTTGCTGGGGCACTTCGTCAAGCGCATCAAGGGCTATTCCCAGGCTGATTCGGCGCACCTGTTCGGCTTGCTGCAGAGCCATGTGATTCGCCAGGAGAACGTCGTGCGCTGGCGCTGGAAGGCCGGTGACGTGGCGATCTGGGATAACCGCTCGACGCAGCATTATGCGATTGATGATTACGGCACTCAGGATCGTGTGGTGCGTCGGGTGACGCTCAAAGGGGAAGTGCCGGTCGGGGCGAATGGGCAGCGTAGCCAGACCATCAAAGGCGCAGAAATCGTCGGTGTCTGACTGATCGTTCCCACGTCGAGGCGTCGAACCGTCTGCGTGGGAATGCCTCAAGGGACGCTCTGCGTCCGCTTTGGGACGCGGAGCGTCCCGGGCTGCATTCCCACGCGGAGCGTGGGAACGATCAACAACAATCTCAATCACCAGACGCCAATCTGAACGAGCTTCTCAGTCTCCGGCTCCCCATAACGAAACCGCTGCCCACGCAAATCAATCTCCTGATGACTGATGGTCGTGCGCCGCTTCAACCCGCGCACCCACTCGAACAGATACCCCGCATGCTCCTCGCGCACTGCCGCATACGCCGGATCAGCGCCCAGATCCTGCAGCTCCTGCGGGTCATTCAACAGATCGAAAAGCTGCGGCCGGAAGCCGTCGTACGCCAGGTATTTCCAGCGCTCGCTGCGCACCATGGTCATGCGGCAGCGGTCGATCGGCTGGCCCAGTCGCTCACGTGCCGGGGCCTGGAAGGCATAGTCGTATTCGCTGATCGCATAGCGGCGCCAGTCAGGACTTTCACCGTGCAGCAGCGGAATCAACGAGCGACCCTCCAGTCGATGCTCGGCGCCCCTCACACCCAGCGCTTCGAGAGAGGTCGGCACGCCGTCGATGGTTTCCGCCAGGCGTTCGTCCACCGTGCCCCGCGTGACATCCGCCGCCGCACGCGGGTCGCGCAAGATCAGGGGGACGCCCACCGCCTGCTCCAGCAAAAACTCCTTCTCGCCCAGCCAGTGATCGCCCAGAAAGTCGCCGTGATCGCTGGTGAACACGATCAGCGTGTCCTCCCAGCGACCGTTGCTTTGCAGGAAATCGAACAGCCGCCCCAACTGATCATCGACCTGTTTGACCAGGCCCATGTACGTCGGGATTACGTTCAGTCGTACCGGATCTTTGGAGAAATTCAGGCTTTCCTCATGCTGGCGAAAGGCCTGATAGACCGGGTGGTCGCTTGGAGAGGCATTACGTACCGGTTCGAGAATCGATTTCGTACTGTACAAGGTGTGGTATGGCGCCGGTACGATGTAGGGCCAGTGGGGTTTGATATAGGACAGGTGTAAAAACCACGGTTTTTCACCTTGCTCACCGATGAAGTCGATGGCTCGATTTGTAGTGTAGACAGTCTCTGAATGTTGCTCGGGAATTCGCGCTGGCAAATGGGCATTGCGCATTTTCCAGCCGCTGAGGATTTCGCCGTTGTCGCCTTCGGCCGCGTTGGCCCAGTCGTGCCAGGGGTTACGCCCTTCGAAACCCTGTTCCCGCAGGTAATGGGTGTAAGGCGCGGATTCGCGTTTGTCATCGAACAGTGGATCGTCCGGGAAGATGCCGTCGTGTCGAAAGTACGGCTCGAAGCCGACTTCGTTGAGCACTTCGGCCTGGGCGCTTTCGGGGTTGATCGCCAGCCGCTGCAAGGCATCCACGTTGGCCGTGGCGTGGGTCTTGCCGACCAGCGCAGTACGAATGCCGTGGGGCCGCAGGTAATCGCCGATGGTCAGTTCTTCCAGCGGCAGCGGCACCGCGTTCCACGCTACTTGATGGCTGCTGACATAGCGCCCGGTGTAGGCCGACATCCGCGACGGCCCGCAGATCGTGCCCTGTGTATAGGCGCGGCTGAAGCGCACGCCGGCGGCGGCCAGGCGATCGATGTTCGGGGTGTGCAGGTGCGGGTGGCCGTAGCAGGACAGGTAATCGCGGCGCAGTTGATCGCACATGATGTACAGCACGTTGCGCACAGGGTTTTGCGGGTTGGACATGGGGTTCACCAGTCAGAAAGACAGGCGAGGTTTTTCGCTTTCGGCGAGGGTGTTCGGCAAGTGCATTCGGGGAATGTGTTTCATGCAAGAAATGCATTGGCGCCTGTACCGGCCTCTTCGCGAGCAAGCCCGCTCCCACAGGAGTACGCGTTCCAGATGTGGGAGCGGGCTTGCTCGCGAAGGCGGTGCGTCAGACGGCAAAATTGTCCAGTGAACACAGTTCTTCTTCCACCGCATCGATCGCCTTGATCTGCTCGATCATCGCCTCGGCCAACGGTGACAAGCGATACCCGGCGCGGCTGACAATTCCGTAACGGGTGTAAAGCTCCTCCAGATCATCCGCCAACCCTTCGACCTTCAAGCACACCAACTCACCCCGGGCCTGATGCAGCGCATCCGAATAGGCGCCGACGATGCCGATCGCGTCGGAGCGCAGCACCACGCCGAGCAGGCTGGCGCTGTTCTCGCACTCCACATTCGGGACGAAATCCGGGCGGCCACTAAGATCGACGATGACCTTGCGTAGATTCGGCGGACGAATGCTCACGGCCAGTGGATAACTCATCAATTGCTCGGCCGTGACCCGATCCGATGCGGCCAGCGGATGCCCGGAGCGGCAGCAGAAATGCCATTTGCGCGGTCGCAACCGGTGGGTCAGATAATCCGGATCCGCCTCGAAGTGCCGAGTATCGGCAACGAAGAATTCGAACTCTTCGCTCAGCAGCCGTTTGCTCAGGCTCTGCCAGTCATCGACCTGGTAATGCACCCGCGCTTTCGGGTATCGGCCGATGAAGCTGCCGATCGCTCGCGGGATCAATCCTGCCGCCGGCGCCGGGCCGCAACCGAAGCGCAATTCCCCCGCCTCCAGCCCGTTGAACTGGCTGATCTCGTTGGCCATCTGCTGCGCACCGCTGACCAGTCGCCGCGCATGTTCAAGCAGCACCTGGCCCTGTTTGGTCGGTGGCAATTCCTTGCGCCCGCGATCCACCAACTGACAACCGACGCTGTGTTCCAGCGCCTGAATGCTGCGGCTGAATGCCGACTGCGACAGGTTCACCGCCTGCGCGCCGGCGACGAAGCTGCGTTGTTCGGCGAGGGCGATGAAGTGTCTGAGCTGGCGCAAGTCGATATGCATTTTTCACATAAAAAATATCCGGGAAATGCATTGGATATGCATTAGGTCGACTCCTTATAAAGGCAATCTCTTATGCAGTAAATCTTTGTAAAAACATAAATAAATAACTTAAAAGAATATGCAGCACGGAAGATGTCTGCGTGTTTTTTGACCAGGAGCAGCCCCATGAGTCCGTTGAACCTCGCTTCACCGCCGCCGCCACGACGGCTCAAACGTCTGCCTCTGGCCCTGTTGCTGGCGGGGAGTGCCAGCTGGACCCACGGCTACGCTGCGGAAACGGAAACCCCTGTGCCGGCACCGGCAGGCAAGACCGCGACCGCCACTTCGCAACTGGAAACCGTGACCGTCACCACCCGCCGTCGCGAAGAAAGTTCTCAGGACGTGCCGACGCCCATGAGCGTGGTGAGCGGCACGACTTTGGAGACGCAACGGGTCTACCGGATTCAGGATCTGCAGCAACTGGTGCCCAGCGTCAACGTCGCCTACATGCATGCGCGCCAGTCCAGCGTGTCGATCCGGGGCCTGGGCAACAACCCGGCCAGCGACGGTCTGGAAGGCAGCGTCGGGCTGTACATCGACAACGTTTATCTGGGTCGCCCGGGGATGGCGGTGTTCGACCTGATGGACATCGAACAGCTCGAAGTCCTGCGCGGGCCGCAGGGGACTTTATTCGGCAAGAACACCACCGCCGGGGTGATCAACATCAGTACCCGCGCGCCGAGTTTCACCCCGGAGCGCAGCATCGAGACGTCGGTCGGCGAGGACGGTTACTTCCAGACCAAGGGCACGCTTTCCGGGCCGCTCAACGATCAGTTGGCCGGACGCATCTCTGCCTATCGCACCCGCAGCGACGGTGACATCAAGAACGAATTCAACGGCCATGACCTGAACGGCGGTTCCCGCGACGGCTTCCGGGCGCAACTGCTGTTCAAGCCCAACGAGAATTTCAATCTGCGCTGGATCGGTGATTACAACGAAGAGGATTCCAGCGCCGGCACCCGCGTGCTGTACAACACCGGGCCGACCATCAATGGCGTCAATCTCTACTCGGCCCGCGCCGCCGCTGCCGGCGCGACGCTGGTCAACGGCTCGCACCGCAAGGTCAATCTGGACAACGACCAGCACGTCACCGTGCATCAGGGCGGCACGTCGGTGGAGGCCAACTGGACCCTGCCGAGCGACTTCACCCTGACCTCGGTCAGCTCGTACCGCTTCTGGAATTTCACCCCGCGCAACGACGATGGCCTCAACGTGCCGGCGACCTACAACGCCGGGGTGTCGGTGGAGGACAAACAGTATTCCCAGGAATTTCGCCTCGCGTCGCCCAAGGGCGAGTTCTTCGATTACGTCCTCGGTGCCTACTATTTCGGCTCGGACCTGGACAACAAATCCTTCGCCTATTACGGCCCGCAGGCAGACATCTGGAACGGCACGCCACGGGGTGCGCTGGCCAACGTCAACACCGTCGGTCGTGGCCACATCAAGACCGACAGCTTCGCGCTGTTCGCCCAAGGCACCTGGCACCTGACCCCGCGTCTGGATTTCACCGCCGGGGTGCGTGGCACCTATGAAGAGAAGAACGCCTGGGTCAATCGTGATGCGCCGGTCGGTGGCGCCGCTGTCACGGGTGCCGCCGCCACCGCGCGACGCGGCCGGACCGGCGCCTACGATTCCGGCGACCTGAATCAGTACAGCTCCAGCCCGTCCGGATTGCTCAATCTCAGCTATCGCTTCACCGATGATCTGCTCGGCTACGCCACCTTGTCTCACGGCGAAAAATCCGGCGGGGTCAACCTTGTGGTCGGCTCGGCCCCGACCGCTGGCGCCGACTCGTTGCTGATCGGCACCGAGCGCGCCAACAACGCCGAACTCGGCTTCAAGAGCACGCTGTGGGATCGGCGTTTGCAGCTCAACGCCAACGTGTTCTGGACTCAGGTCAACGCTTACCAGACCAACGCCTACGACGACGTCAACCGTGTGCAATACCTGACCAACGCCGGTTCAGTGCGCTCGCGCGGCGTGGAGTTCGAGAGCACCGTGATCCCGTTGCGCGGCCTGACGCTGAACTTCAACGGCTCGTACAACGACGTCAGTTACCTCTCGTACAAGGACGCGCCGTGCCCGCCGGAAGTCAGCCAGGCACCGGGTGCTCCGGCCTCGTGCGACCTCAGCGGTCATCAGGTGGTCGGCGCCTCGAAATGGATCGGCAACGCCAACGGCAAGTACGAATGGAATCTGGATAACGGCCTGCAACCTTACGTCACCGGCAGCTACGCGTTCCGCTCTAAAGCGGTGGGCACGGTCGAAGATTCCGACTATGGCCAGATCCCGAGCTATGCGGTGGTCAATCTCTCCACCGGCCTGCGCGGCGATTTCAATCAGGGTCAGTGGGACGTCTCGCTGTGGCTGAAAAACGCCTTCGACAAAACCTACTACACGACCCTGTGGACCGGCGGCAACGGCGGTTACGAAGGCCTGCTCGGTACGCCGCGCACCCTTGGCGTCACCGGTCGCTATGACTTCTGATCGACCCTTCAAGGAGCTGCATCATGTTGCGCATCAAAACCGCTTTACCGGTGTTGTTGTCCGGCGCAGTGCTCAGTGCCGGGGCGCTCGCCGCGCCCAGCGTCTACCCCACCGGCGTCACCCGTTACGACCCGGCCAAGGCCTTCAATCAATATGTGATCTTCAGCGGTGCCGACAAGCAGACGCGCCTGATCGACATGAACGGCAACGAGGTCAAGAACTGGCCGCAGTCGGGTTTCCCGTCGGCGATCATCGACCCGAAACTGGTGGGTGGCGAGCGCGGCCATGTGTTGCTGCAACTGAGCGAAAAGGATCCAGGCAAGCTCGGCTCCGCCGGCAATGGCCTCGGCAATCAGAGCGTCGGCGAGCTGGACTGGAATGGCAAAGTCGTCTGGCAGTGGGGCGACAAGGCGCCCGGTGGTGCGGCGCAACAGCATCACGATCAGCGTCGCCTGAGCAACGGCAACACCGTGGTGCTGGCGAACAAGGTGCACAAGGTCAAAGGCTTCAAGGTGCCCGAGGTGATCGACGATGCAATCTACGAAGTCAGCCCCGCTGGTGCGGTGAAATGGCAGTGGCTGGCGTCGGATCACTTGAACGAATTCGGCTTCACCGCCGAGCAGTTGAAGCTGGTTCGCGCCAGTGAAAATCCGGATTACTTGCACATCAACAACCTCAGCCTGGTCGGGCCGAACAAGTGGTTCGATGCCGGCGACAAGCGCTTCAACCCGGACAACCTGCTGATCGATTCGCGCAACGCCAACTTCATCGTGATCATCGACAAACACAGCGGCAAGGTGGTCTGGCGCCTGGGGCCGAATCTGCCGTTGGCCAATCCGAAAACCGCGCAGAAAATCCCGCGCCCGGTGGACCAGTTCGTCGGTCAGCATGACGCGCACATCATCCCGGCCGGATTGCCCGGCGCGGGCAATCTGCTGGTGTTCGACAACCAGGGTTCGGCGGGTTACCCGAACGTCACGCTGGGGCTGATTTCCGGTTCGCGGGTGCTGGAGATCGACCCGGTGAAAAATGAAATCGTCTGGCAGTACAGCGCCGCCAATTCGAAGCAGCCGGGGTGGGCGTTCTACAGCTCGTTCATCAGCAGCGCGCGGCGCTTGCCCAACGGCAATACGCTGATCGATGAAGGCATGAACGGGCGGTTTTTCCAGGTGACGGCCAGTGGTGAAAACGTCTGGGAATACGTCAGCCCTTATCTGGGCAAGGCGCCGGGCAGCGACGCGATCAGCAACTGGGTCTATCGGGCCCTTCCTGTGAGTTATGACTGGGTGCCGGCAGGAACGCCGCGCTCGGAAACGGCAGTGATTGCGCCGGCCATTGGTGTGCAACAAACCAATGCCAGTCGTTAGTTATTAAGAGTCTTCCGAATCGAAATAATTTATGAGCGACATGAATAGTGCATATAGCAATTTCGTTGAAAAGTCGCGTGGACAATAAATGAATGTCCAACCATCCTGAGTGTCGTGAGTTTCCAGGAGGAAACTTGCTCTCATCGGAAGACACTTATCCAACGATAAAGGAAATCTCGTTATGTCGAGCATTAATGGCACTTATGTAAATGCCAACTCTGGCGCCAAGCTGGTTATCACCGACGGTAATGATTCCAATGGCAGCTTCAGCGGCACCCTCAGCCAGGGTGGCGTGAATTATGACATCCGTTACGGGAACTACCACTTCCAGAACAGCACCGGCAACCCGACTACAATCGCGGTGCTGGCTCAGAACGGAAATAGTGGTTATCAGACCTGGACGCTGTTTTCGCCTGATCACAACTACGCGAAACTCCGGGCTACCGGCTCGCGCGTGAACTTCGATGGTGAAGTTGTGAATTTGGGTGGTGAGTTTCTGAAGCAATAAGAAATTCCGTAAATCGAAGGCCGATGCATTAAACATGCATCGGCCTTTTTATTTACCTCTTAAAAAGCTCGTCAACTATCACCTTGGCATTAGTTGTCACTGAATCCCGGGTCATCGATAACCCAATGCCTTGGATGAATACTTTTTATGCCAGGAAAGCATGTCGATTTCGGCGAATCGCTGGAAGCCTTGCAGGCCGTGGCTTTGGCGGAAATGACCGTTTCATATATTCCATAAGCGTCTATTCATAACATGAAAGATTACTTTCGGAGATAAGCGTCTAGCCCAATGATTGACCCATCGATCACGCCGTGGGGGATTCAACAAGCGGCGAATCGGCTACGCGAAAAAACGCAAAGAGACCGCAGGGAGTAAATCAATGGGCAATGTCCAGACCGCCGCCAGTGCACAGGAGGTGCTGTGGCGCCAGGCGCCGAGCGGCGAGTTGGTCGATCTCGGCCGGCCCCATCGCGTGCCGTTGGGGCAACTGCGTTTGCAGCGCGCGCCCAAGGGCATTCTGAGCCGCCGCGAAACAATTCTGCTCGGCGTTCTGGCGCTGGTGGTGCATGGCGCGGTGATCTACTGGATCACCCAGCATCCGACACCGGCGCTGCCGATCGTGCCGCCGGAAATTCCACCGATGACCATCGAATTTTCGCGCCCGGCGCCACCAGCTCCACCTGTGGTTGTACCGCCGCCACCGGCGCCTGTGGTCGAGCCTCCGCCACCGGTGGAGGACGAACTGGCAACCAAGCCGCCACCGAAACCGAAACCGATTCCCAAACCGAAACCGGTCGCCAAACCTGTACCGAAACCAGCGCCAAAGGCGGTCGAGCAACCACCGGCTCCGCCACAACCGGCCGCTCCGGTCGCCGCGCCAGCGCCACCTGCACCACCAGCGCCTGCTCCGGTGACGCCGGCCTCGGCCAACGCGGCGTACCTGAAGAACCCGGCGCCGGAGTATCCGTCGCTGGCCCAGCGTCGCGGTTGGGAAGGCACGGTGTTGCTGCGGGTACACGTGTTGGCCAGCGGCAAACCGGGCGAGATCCAGATTCAGAAAAGCAGTGGCCGGCAACAGCTCGACGACGCGGCGCTGGACGCCGTGAAGCGCTGGAGCTTCGTGCCGGCCAAGCAGGGTGATGTCGCCCAGGACGGCTGGGTCAGCGTGCCTATCGATTTCAAGATTCATTAAACCGAAACCAATTTCGCGCTAAACGTTTACACGAGGGAACACATCATGACGTTACTGGCATCTCCACTGGAATCCATCGAAAGCGCGGTGATCTGGCTGCTGGTGGTCTTCTCTGTCGCCACCTGGGGCCTGGCATTGCTCAAGGCTTTGCAGTTCGGCCGGTTGAAGGCGCAGGACCGCAAGTTTCACAAGCGCTTCTGGGCGGCGTCGAGTCTGGACTCCGCCGCCGAGTTGAGCGAAACCCAGCCCGGCGCAGCAGCGCGGGTGGCACAGGCCGGTTATGCGGCGATACAAGTGGGCGAGGCGCCGCAGGCCAACGACCTGAGCCAGGCGATCAATCATCAGGATCGCCTCGAACGTGCCTTGCGCCAGCAGATCGTCCGCGAGCGCCGTTCGCTGGAAACCGGTCTGGCGGTGGTCGCGAGTATTGGCAGCACCTCGCCGTTCATTGGTCTGTTCGGCACGGTGTGGGGAATCATGGAAGCGTTGAAAGGCATCAGCGCGGCGGGCTCGGCGAGCCTGGAAACGGTCGCAGGGCCCATCGGTGCAGCGCTGGTCGCCACCGGTGTGGGGATCGCGGTCGCGGTGCCGGCGGTGCTGGTTTACAACTACTTTTTGCGTCGTCTGAAACTGACGGCGGCGGACCTGGACGACTTTGCCCACGACTTCTACAGCCTGGCGCAAAAGAGCGCGTTCCGCGTGTTGATCCACCCGACCGCGCATAAGGCAGCGGCCCAGGGCAACGCAACAAAAGTGAAGGAGGCGTCCTGATATGGCCTTCTCCACGCAAGACAGCGACGAGGTGCTGAGCGAAATCAACGTGACGCCGCTGGTGGACGTGATGCTGGTGCTGCTGGTGGTGTTCATCGTCACCGCGCCGCTTTTGACCAACGCGATACCGATCAACCTGCCGAAGACCGAAGCGGTGGCGCCGGTCGAGCAGAAAGACCCGTTGGTGGTGAGCATCGACGGTGCTGGAAAACTATTTATCAACAAGGACGAAATCCAGCCGGACCTGCTGGAGTTCAACCTCAAGTCGGCCAAGGCGAAGGACCCGGAAGTGCGCGTGCAATTGCAGGCCGACGACGGGGTGAATTACGGCGAAGTGGCGCGAGCCATGGCTTCGATTGAGCGGGCGGGCATCACCAAGCTGTCGGTGATCACTGCACGATAAGGGTTTCACGTTTTTCCGGGGCCGTCTCCTTGGCAGGGTGCGGCCCCTTTTTTTGCCCAATGCTTAATATTCTTTTCAGGTCTTAATAAATAGCTTCTTATTCCTTAACGAATATAAATCCCGTCCCTATACTCGTTCAGGAACAGACACGACGCAGGAGAGCTCCCCCATGCGCAACGAATCAATCCGTTATCTGATTGTGCCGGGCTGGCAAGGATCGCCAGAAGATCATTGGCAAACCCACTGGCAGAACAGCCTGCCCAACAGCGCGCGGGTGGAGCAGGTCGACTGGCTGACGCCGCGTCGTGAAGACTGGGTCGCTGCGCTGGCTGAGGCAATTGCTGCCGACAGCTCGCCGGTGATTCTCATCGCGCACAGCCTGGGCTGCATCACTGTGGCGCACTGGGCGGCCACCGCGCCGCTGCATCATTTGCGTCAGGTACGCGGGGCGCTGCTGGTTGCGCCAGCGGATGTCGAGCGTCCGGCGTGCGTGCCGGCACTGCGTAATTTCGCGCCGATCCCGACCGATCTGCTGCCCTTCCCGAGCCAGGTCGTCAGCTCCGACAACGACGCCGCCGTCAGTGCGCCGCGTGCGCTGGAACTGGCGCGCAACTGGGGCGCCGAGGCGGGGATTCTCGCGGGCGCCGGCCATATCAACGTGAAGTCCGGGCATCAACGCTGGGAGCAGGGATTCGCTTATCTGTATCGCCTGCAAAACCGCATGGAACATCACGCCCGGCGCCGTGCCTGATCACTTTTATTTTTTTCAACGCCCCCGTCTCCCGGCGATTTGGGGCGGGAGTCTGCCATGAGTTTTGAAACCTTCGGTCAGCCGTTGCTGACCTTTCCCGATGCGGAAAAAAGTCCCCTGAGCATCCGCGCCAAGGCGCTGGTGTTCGTCGATCCACGCTCGCGTCAGTTGCGCGAGGAAATGGCCCAGCTCGCACCGCGCTCGACCTCTGTGTTGATTCACGGCGAGACCGGCACCGGCAAGGAATTGCTCGCCCGCCACATACACCGCGCCAGTGATCGCAGCGGGCTGTTTGTCTCGGTCAATTGCGGGGCGATCAGCCCGACCTACGCCGATGCGGAGTTGTTCGGCTACGCCGCCGGCAGCTACAGCGGATCGGCCAGCAGTCGCGCCGGCTGGTTCGGTTCGGCCAACGGCGGCACCTTGTACCTGGACGAGATCGGCGACCTGCCGCTGCCGATCCAGATCAAATTGCTTTCCGCCCTGGAAAACCACGAAGTCACCCGCGTCGGTGCACATCAACCAAGCCCCGTGGACGTGCGCCTGGTCGCTGCGACCAGCATCGATCTGGCCCAAGCAGTGGCGGCGGGGAAATTCCACGAGCGGCTTTATCACTATCTCAGCGAAGGGCATCTGGAACTGCCGGCATTGCGCGCGCGGGTCGGCGACATTCTGTCGTTGGCCGAGTACTTCCTTGGCATCTACAGCCAGCGCCTGGATCTGCCGGTGCCGCTGATCAGCGAAGCGGCGCAACAGGTGCTGGAGCAGCACAGCTGGCCGGGCAACACCCGGGAGCTGGAAAACGTTATTCATTTTGCGCTGCTGGTGAGTACCGGCGACGAAATTCTGCCAGAACACCTGAACCTGCCCGAGGTGTCTGGGCCGCTGGTTCAGATCGAACGTCAAGTGGCGAACATCAGCCTCAACGGCACCGTCGACGAACGTAAGGCATTGAAAGAATTGCTGTTGAGCCTGAGCGAGGCGTTGTAACCATTTTGTTCAACATGAACAAAATGGAATATGAAGCTGAATAAACGTTATTGTCCGGGAATAAAAAATCCCGGTATTGTCCGCTTCACGCCAGCAGTAGCACATCGCTGGCACACGTATTAATGCCGTCGTCGATGACGACCGATTTTCGATAAGGACACTGCATGAAAAAGGTTCTGTTGTTTACCGCATTGGCGGCTGCTCTGACTGCTTCCCTGGCCCAGGCCGGCGAGAAACTGGTGGTTGCTGCGACGCCGGTACCGCACGCCGAGATCCTCGAACTGATCAAGCCGACCCTCGCCAAAGAAGGCGTGGATCTGGAAATCAAGGTCTTCACCGACTACGTGCAGCCGAACGTACAGGTGGGCGAGAAGCGTCTGGACGCCAACTACTTCCAGACCAAGCCTTACCTGGACAGCTTCAACGCCGGCAAATACAAGGACGACAAGGCCAAGTACCTGGTGACCGTGCAAGGTGTTCACGTTGAACCGTTCGGTGGCTACTCGAGCAAGTACAAGACCCTGGCCGAACTGCCGGACGGCGCCACCATCGCCATTCCGAACGAAGGCAGCAACAGCGGTCGTGCACTGATCCTGCTGCAGAAGGCTGGCCTGATCGAGCTGAAAGATCCTAAGAACGCTCTGGCCACGCCAAAAGACATCGCCAAGAACCCGCACAACTTCAAGTTCAAGGAACTGGAGTCGGCCCTGCTGCCGCGCGTTCTGAAAGAAGTCGATCTGGACATGATCAACACCAACTACGCGCTGGAAGCCAAGTTGAACCCGACCAAGGACGCCCTGGTGATCGAAGGCGCTGATTCGCCTTACGTGAACTTCCTGGTCGCCCGTGAAGACAACAAGAACAGCGACGCCATCAAGAAACTGGCCGCTGCCCTGACCAGCCCTGAAGTCAAAGCGTTCATCGAGAAGAAGTACAACGGCGCGGTACTGCCGGCGTTCTGATCCGACGCAACAGCAACCCACTTCAAGGTTGAAAAAAACGCCGATGACCAGCGATGGTCATCGGCGTTTTTGTGTGTGCGTTTGCGATGATCGTTCCCACGCTCTGCGTGGGAATGCCTCATCGGGCGCTCTGCGTTCGGCTCTTGATGGGACGCGGAGCGCCCCGGGCTGCATTCCCACGCAGAGGGTTCGACGCCTCGACGTGGGAACGATCGAAGTGGGGGCTACGCAGCGCTGGTTTTCAGCGCCCTGCGCAAAGCCACCAGCCATTTCACGAAATCCTGCGGGTCCGGTCGCTGCGGCACTTTTACGTCCATGTTCTCTTCCTTGTTATGGGGTCGGCCGGGGGAGTCTGGCCAAAAGCTGTTCGTCCTTGGAGGGCTTTTACGAAAAAAAGATCCGTCCTACAGCGAAAGGAAAAATAGCCTTCTTATTCTGTCGGAGCAAACCCGCAGGATAGTTTTTTGCGTGATATCAATATGCTTTAACGGTATTTAAATTCTTTTTCTTATACCTTTAAAGTCGGTGCCTGCCGGACAGTTACCCGCTGTCCATGGACTGCACCACCGTCGCTTACCGAGCGGCGTCAGGATGTTTCATGACCTTCGATTACGCATTTATCCTCAGCATCCTGCCGGCGTTTCTCAAAGCCGTGGGCGTGACGCTGCAGGTCGGTTTGATCGCCATTGGCACCTCGCTGCTGGTGGCATTGCTCAATGCGACGATTCTGGTGTTCCGCACGCCTTACCTGCAAAAACTGGTCGGGCTGTATGTGGAGCTGGCGCGCAACACGCCGCTGCTGATCCAGTTGTTCTTCGTCTACTTCGCGCTGCCGGCGCTGGGGATCAAGGTTTCCGGTTTCACTGCGGCGATCATCACCATGACTTTTCTCGGCGGCGCCTACCTCACCGAAGTGCTGCGCGCCGGCGTCGATGCGGTGCCTCAGGCGCAACTGGAATCCGGTCGCTCCATCGGCTTGTCCCACGGCCAGTTGCTGCGCTACGTGATCCTGCCGCAAGCCGGAATCCTCAGCCTGCCGTCGCTGTTCGCCAACTTCATTTTCCTGCTCAAGGAGACCACCGTGGTCTCGGCCGTGGCGGTGCCGGAAATTCTCTACACCACCAAAAGCTACATCGCGCTCTACTACAAGACCTACGAAATGCTCGCCGTGCTGACGCTGATCTGCGTGCTGTTGTTCCTGCCGCTGTCGCTGCTGTTGAGCCGTCTGGAAAGGAGGCTCCAGCATGGCCAGTTCGGGTCTTGAACTGCTCTGGGTGTCGTTGCCGCAGTTGGCAAAAGGCGCCGGGCAAACCCTGTCGATCTCGTTCCTGAGCATCGCCATCAGCACCGTCGGCGGCGTGCTCTACGGCGTGCTGCGCACGCTCAACGTGACGTGGCTGAACGCGCTGCTGCGGATCTATCTGGAGCTGTTCCGGGCGATCCCGGTGCTGGTCTGGTTGTACCTGCTGTTTTTCGGCCTGCCGATTTTCTTCGGTCTGAGCCTGCCGAGCTTCTGGTGTGCGGTGCTGGTGCTGTCGCTGTGGGGCGCCAGCGAGGTGGGCGAAGTGGCGCGCGGTGCGTTGCATTCGTTGCCGCGCGGGCAGCGTGAGGCGGGGCTGTCGATCGGCCTGAACGCGGCGCAGCTCTACGGCTACGTGCTGTTGCCCCAGGCGCTGAAGCGCATGACGCCGCCGACCATCAACGTCTACACGCGGATCATCAAGACCAGTTCGCTGGCGGTGCTGATCGGCGTGGTGGATGTGATCAAGGTCGGCCAGCAGATCATCGAACGCACCTACGAATCGGTGCTGATCTACGGCGCGCTGTTCCTGTTTTTCTTTTTCATCTGCTACCCGCTGTCGGCCGCCTCGCGCGTGCTGGAGCGGCGCTGGACGCAAGCATGAGCGCATTGATCGAGTTTCAGGGTTTCAACAAATTCTTCGGTGAACAGCAGGTGCTCAAGGGCATCGACCTGCAAGTGAAGTCCGGCGAAGTCATCGTCATCCTCGGCCCCAGCGGCTGCGGAAAAAGCACCTTGCTGCGCTGCCTCAACGGTCTGGAAACCGCCCACAGTGGCTCTCTGAAATTCGCCGGCCGCGAATTGCTGGATAAGGCCACCGACTGGCGCGAAGTACGTCAGCAGATCGGCATGGTGTTCCAGAGTTATCACCTGTTTCCGCACATGAGCGTGCTCGATAATTTGCTGCTCGGCCCGCTCAAGGTGCAGAAGCGCGAACGCCGCGAAGCACAGCAGCAAGCTGAAGCGTTGCTTGAGCGCGTGGGCCTGTCGGACAAGCGCGACGCCTTCCCGCGCCAGCTCTCCGGTGGCCAGCAGCAACGCATCGCCATCGTCCGCTCGTTGTGCATGAACCCGCGGGTCATGCTCTTCGACGAAGTCACCGCCGCCCTTGATCCGGAGATGGTCAAGGAAGTGCTGGAAGTGATTCAGGGCCTGGCCCGCGAAGGCATGACCCTGCTTATCGTCACCCACGAAATGGCCTTCGCCCGCGCGGTGGCCGATCGCATCGTGTTCATGGATGCCGGGCGCATCCTTGAACAGAACCCGCCCGAGCTTTTCTTTACGAACCCGCAAACCGCACGCGCGCAGCAGTTCCTGGAGAAGTTCTCCTACGTTGAAGCACTGCCTTCAACGACTTCGCCCAAAACGACTCAACCCAAGGAACTGGAACTGCCATGAAAACTGCCAAAGCCCTATTTGCTTTACCGCTGATCAGCCTTGCGCTGCTGGCCGGCTGCAACAAGACCGAAGAACCGGCCAAGCCGAAAGTCGCCAGCGAAAGCACCGCGCCGGCCGGTTACCTGGACAAGATCAAGGCCCGCGACAAACTGATCGTTGGCGTATTCACCGACAAACCGCCGTTCGGTTTCGTCAACGAAGCGGGGCGTTACGTCGGCTTCGATACCGACATCGGCCGTCAATTCGCCAAGGATCTGCTGGGCGACGAAAACAAGGTCGAGTTCGTGGCCGTCGAGCCGGCGAGCCGCATTCCGTTCCTGCAAAGCGACAAGGTCGACCTGATCCTCGCCAACATGACCGTGACCCCGGAGCGCAAGGAAGCGGTGGAATTCACCAATCCGAACCTCAAGGTCGCGGTGCAGGCGTTGGTGCCCCAAGGCAGCGAAGTGAAGAAACTGGATGACCTGGCGACCCGCACCACCATCGTCACCACCGGCACTACCGCCGATATCTGGCTGACCAAGAACCACCCGGACTGGAAACTGCTGAAGTTCGAGAAAAACTCCGAGTCCCTGCAAGCCCTGGCCAACGGCCGTGGCGATGCCTACGCGCAGGACAATCTGGTGCTGTTCAGCTGGGCCAAGCAGAACCCGGGCTACCGCGTTCTGGACGAAAAACTTGGCGCCGAAGCGCCGATTGCCCCGGCGGTGAAGAAGGGCAATATCGAATTGCGCGACTGGGTGAACACCGAACTGGCCAAGCTGGGCGAAGAGAAATACCTGCTCAAGCTGTATGACCAATATGTGCGCAAAGAGCTGAGTGATGACACCAAGCCAGAGAGCGTGATTGTTGAAGGCGGGAAGTGGCAGGGTTAACTCCCTGACAGATGATCGTTCCCACGCTCCGCGTGGGAATGCAGCCCGTGACGCTCCGCGTCACTGGACGCGGAGCGTCCCCAGAGGCATTCCCACGCAGAGCGTGGGAACGATCAGATACGGTGTGGGATCGAGAGTGTGAGGCTAATCAGGCCAATTCCACGCCGGCTCATCCAGAATCCTCTGCCCGACGATCCCGGTCTGGCCGAGGTTTTTTTCCAGCACGATGCAATTGCATTCCGGGTCTTCCTGCAACGCCGAAATCAAGCGCCGGGCATGGGACACCACCCACACCTGACACTGCTCCGACACGCGGATGATCAAGCGCGCCAGCGCTGGCAGCAGGTCCGGATGCAGGCTGGTTTCCGGCTCGTTCAGCACCATCAGCGATGGCGGGCGTGGCGTCAGCAGCGCGGCGACCAGCAGCAGATAGCGCAACGTGCCATCCGACAGTTCCGCCGCCGACAACGGCCGCAGCAATCCTTCCTGAAAAAACTCGATGGCAAAGCGTCCGCCCGCCAGCGGTGCGATATTCAGCCGTGCGCCGGGAAAGGCGTCGCTGATCGCCGCCTGCAACGCCTCGGGATCGCCGATCTCGCGGATGGTCTGCAACGCCGCTGCCAGATCGCGCCCGTCGTGGTGCAGCACCGGCGTGCGCGTGCCCAGTTGCGGCTGGCGTACCGGGGCGTCGGCGTCGCTGCGAAAGTGATCGTAGAAGCGCCAGCGGCGGATGAACTCGCGCATCTGGAACACTTCCGGCGAGGTGCGCAGGCTGCCGACCTGATCGAACAGGCTGTCGAAGTTCGGCGTGTATTGCGCCAGAACATCCCAGCCACGACCTTCACGGGCACGGATCATCGGCCCGTCGCGATCCACCAGCAGGCTGGCCGGACGATAGAGCGGCCCGGCCCAGATGCATTCCTTTTTGATTTCCGGGTCGAGGGAAAAGAACGAGAGGCTTGGCTCCGGCAATCCCAGGGCGATCGAATAGCTGAAATCTTCCCCGGCAAAGCCCAGACGCAGGCGTTTGACACCTTGGCGCACCGTGGACTGGATCGGCACCTCGCCGTTGCGCATGCGTCGGCTGATGGTTTCCGGCCCGGCCCAGAAGGTCGAGTCGAGCCCTCCCTCACGGGCCAGCGCATTGACCACGCCGCCCTGAGCGGTTTCCGCCAGCAGCCGCAGCGCCCGGTACAGGTTCGACTTGCCGCTGCCGTTGGGGCCGGTGATCAGGTTCAGACGGCCCAGCGGAATCACCAATTTATTGATCGAGCGGTAATTGGCCACCGCGAGGGTCTTGAGCATTGAATCCTCGTTGATCGTTCCCACGCTGTGCGTGGGAATGCATCTGCGTCAAAGGCAGACGCGGAGCGTCCATGGCGGCGTTACCACGCAGAGCGTGGGAACGATTGCAGGGAGTATAAGATTCGCGCACACAGACTCGGAACCCTGTTCTAAGCTCACAGTCGTATCGTCACTTGCACGTTCGTACACAGGAAGGAGTCTGCATGGCGAGTCCCGGATTGAAAACAGCGGTCATGCTGAGTCTGTTCGCTTTGTTGAGCGCGTGCGGCGAGAAAAAGGCCCCCGCCGAATACCTGCCCCGGGTCTTCGTGCAGGAGGTCAACCCCGCCAATTACGCCGCCGCCGTGACCCTCACCGGCGATGTTCAGGCCCGCGTGCAGACCGAACTGTCGTTCCGGGTCGGCGGCAAGATCATCCAGCGCATGGTCGATGTCGGTGACCGGGTCTCGGCCAAACAAGTGCTGGCCAAGCTCGATCCGAAGGATTTGCAGACCAACGTCGATTCCGCCCAGGCCCAGGTAGTGGCCGAGCAGGCGCGGGTCAAACAGAGCGCCGCGGCGTTCGTCCGCCAGCAGAAACTGTTGCCCAAGGGCTACACCAGCCAGAGCGAATACGATTCCGCGCAGGCCGCCTTGCGCAGTAGCCAGAGTGCCTTGAGCGCGGCCCAGGCGCAGTTGGCCAATGCCAAGGATCAACTGAGCTACACCTCGCTGATCGCCGATGCGCCGGGCGTCATCACCGAGCGTCAGGCCGAAGTCGGTCAGGTGGTTCAGGCCACGGCACCGATTTTCAGCCTGGCCCGTGACGGCGACCGTGACGCCGTGTTCAATGTTTACGAATCCCTGCTGGCCGAACGGCCGGCGGAGCGCTCGATTGTCGTCAGCCTGCTCGACAACCCCGCCATCAAGACCACCGGCACCGTGCGCGAAATCACCCCGGCGGTGTCCGCGCAGTCCGGCACGGTGCAGGTCAAGGTCAGCCTCGACAGCCTGCCGCAGGGGATGCAACTGGGCTCAGTGGTGAGCGCCACGGCCAAGGGCACCGGCAAGTCGGCGGTTGAATTGCCCTGGTCGGCGCTGACCAAGAACGTCAGCGATCCAGCCGTGTGGATGGTCGACGACAAAGGCGAAGCGCAGTTGCACAACGTCACCGTCAGCCGCTACCTGATCGGCAAGGTCATCATCAGCGAGGGCCTCAAGGGTGGGGAAAAAGTCATTGTTGCGGGTGGGCAGTTGCTGCATCCGGGCATGAAGGTCGAAATTGCCGAAAACACCTACAAGGATCTGCAACCGGGAGCACAGCCATGAAGCGTCTGGGGCTGTTATCCATTGGCGTGTTGCTGGCCGCCTGCTCGAAAAGCGAGCCACCGCCGGAGCCGGTACGGCCGGTGTTGTCGGTCAAGGTCGAAGCCATGAGCGAGGAAAACCTCGGGCGTTTCGCCGGCAGCATTCAGGCGCGCTATGAAAGCAACACCGGTTTTCGTGTCGGCGGGCGCATTGCCAGCCGCAACGTCGACGTCGGTACCGAGGTGCAGAAGGGCACGCTGCTCGCCACCCTCGATCCGTCCGATCAGCAAAACCAGCTGCGTTCGGCTCAGGGCGACCTGGCCAAAGTTCAGGCCCAACTGATCAACGCCCAGGCCAATGCCCGCCGTCAGCAAGCGCTGTTCGACCGGGGCGTGGGTGCGCAGGCGCAACTGGACATTGCCATGACGGACCTGAAAACCACCCAGGCCTCACTGGATCAGGCGCGCGCGGCGGTCAATCAAAGCAAGGATCAACTCGACTACACCGAGCTGCGCTCCGATCACAAAGCCGTGGTCACTGCGTGGAACGCCGAGGCCGGGCAAGTGGTGACGGCGGGCCAGCAAGTGGTGACCCTGGCGCAACCGGACATCAAGGAAGCGGTGATCGATCTGCCGGACACCCTGGTCGATGAGATCCCGTCCGACGTGGTGTTTCTGGTGGCCGGGCAACTCGATCCGAGCATCAACACCACGGCCACCCTGCGCGAGATCGAACCGCAGGCACAAAGTGCGACACGCACCCGACGCGCACGGCTGACCCTGGCCAATACGCCCGACGGCTTCCGCCTCGGCACGGCGATCAGCGTCACCCTCAGCTCGGCGATCAAGCCGCGTATCGAATTGCCCGTCACTGCGTTGCAGGAGGTCGATGGCAAACCGCGAATCTGGGTCATCGACACCCAGAGCAAAACCGTCAACCCGCGCGACGTCAGCGTGATCAGCCGCACCGACAGCAGCGTGGTGCTCGCAGGGGGCGTGAAGAACGGCGAGCGTGTGGTCAGCGCCGGCGTCAACAGTCTCAAACCCGGACAATCCGTGAAACTTGACGAGGACAGTCAATGAAAGGCTCTTTCAATCTCTCCGAATGGGCCCTCAAGCATCAGTCTTTCGTCTGGTATCTGATGTTCGTCGGATTGCTCATGGGGGTGTTCTCCTACTTCAATCTGGGGCGCGAGGAAGACCCGTCGTTCACCATCAAGACCATGGTGATCCAGACCAAATGGCCGGGCGCGACCCAAGAGGAAACCCTCAAGCAGGTCACCGACCGCATCGAGAAAAAACTCGAAGAGCTCGACTCCCTCGACTACGTGAAAAGCTACACGCGCCCCGGCGAATCGACGGTGTACGTGTATCTGCGCGACACCACCAGCGCCAAGGACATTCCGGAAATCTGGTATCAGGTGCGCAAGAAGATCGACGACATTCGCGGGCAGTTTCCGCAAGGCATTCAGGGGCCGGGATTCAACGACGAATTCGGTGATGTTTTCGGCTCGGTCTACGCCTTCACCGCCGACGGCCTGACCATGCGCCAGTTGCGCGATTACGTGGAACAGGCGCGGGCCGAGATCCGCAATGTGCCGGGGCTGGGCAAGATCGAAATGATCGGCCAGCAGGACGAAGTGATCTATCTGAACTTCTCCACTCGCAAACTCGCAGCGTTGGGCATCGATCAGCGCCAAGTGGTGCAGAGCCTGCAATCGCAGAACGCGGTGACCCCGGCCGGTGTCATCGAGGCGGGGCCCGAGCGGATTTCCGTGCGGACTTCGGGGCAGTTCGCTTCGGAGAAAGACCTGGCCGAGGTCAATCTCAAACTCAACGACCGTTTCTATCGTCTGGCGGACGTGGCCGACATCACCCGTGGTTACGTCGACCCGGCCACACCTGAGTTCCGTTTCGACGGCAAGCCGGCGATCGGTCTGGCGATTGCCATGCAGAAGGGCGGCAACGTCCAGGAGTTCGGCAAGGCCCTGCATAAGCGCATCGATGAACTGACCGCAGATCTGCCGGTTGGCGTGGGCGTACACACGGTGTCCGATCAGGCAGTGGTGGTGGAGGAAGCCGTTGGCGGCTTCACCAGTGCGTTGTTCGAAGCGGTGGTGATCGTGCTGGTGGTCAGCTTCATCAGCCTCGGCGTGCGCGCCGGGCTGGTGGTGGCGTGCTCGATCCCGCTGGTGCTGGCGATGGTGTTTGTGTTCATGGAATACAGCGGCATCACCATGCAGCGGATTTCCCTCGGCGCTCTGATCATCGCCCTCGGCCTGCTGGTGGACGACGCGATGATCACCGTGGAAATGATGGTCACGCGCCTGGAAATGGGCGAGAGCAAGGAGGAGGCGGCGACGTTCGCCTACACCTCGACCGCGTTCCCGATGCTCACCGGTACGCTGGTGACGGTCGCCGGTTTCGTCCCCATCGGTCTCAACGCCAGTTCTGCCGGCGAGTACACCTACACGCTGTTCGCGGTGATTGCCGTGGCGATGATCGTGTCCTGGATCGTGGCGGTGTTCTTCGCCCCGGTGATTGGCGTGCACATTCTCAGCACCAACGTGAAACCCCATGAAGCCGAACCGGGGCGTGTTGGTCGTGCATTCAATGGCGGTTTGCTGTGGTGCATGCGCAATCGCTGGTGGGCCATCGGCATCACTGTGCTGTTGTTTGTGCTGGCGGTGTTCTGCATGCGGTTTGTACAGAATCAGTTTTTCCCGTCCTCGGATCGACCGGAAATCCTGGTCGACCTCAACCTGCCGCAAAACGCTTCAATCGACGAGACCCGCAAGGCCGTCGACAAGCTCGAGGCCACGCTCAAGGGCGACGCGGACATCGTGCGCTGGAGCACCTACATCGGTCAGGGTGCGATCCGTTTCTACCTGCCACTCGACCAGCAATTGCAGAACCCGTACTACGCGCAACTGGTGATCGTCAGCAAAGACTTCGAAGCCCGCGAGGCCCTGAGTCAGCGTCTGCGCGAACGGCTGCACAAGGACTTCGTCGGCATCGGCAGTTACGTGCAGGCGCTGGAAATGGGCCCGCCGGTGGGGCGTCCGATCCAGTACCGGATCAGCGGCAAGGACATCGATCAGGTGCGCAAGCACGCCATCGACCTGGCAACTGAACTGGACAAGAACGAGCACATCGGCGAGATCATTTACGACTGGAACGAACCGGGCAAAGTCCTGCGTATCGACATCGCCCAGGACAAGGCGCGCCAGCTCGGGCTCTCGTCCGAAGACGTGGCGAACCTGATGAACAGCATTGTCAGTGGCGCGCCGCTGACCCAGGTCAACGACGACATCTACCTGATCAACGTGGTCGGTCGCGCGGTGAGTTCGGAACGCGGTACGCCGGAAACCCTGCAGAACCTGCAGATCGTCACACCCAACGGCACGTCGATTCCGCTGCTGGCCTTTGCCACGGTTCGTTATGAGCTGGAGCAACCGCTGGTGTGGCGTCGTGATCGCCTGCCGACCATCACCATCAAGGCGTCGGTGCGTGACGAGATTCAGCCGACCGATCTGGTGAAAATCCTCAAGCCGTCCATTGATGACTTTGCGGCCAAATTACCCGTGGGCTACAAGGTCGCCACCGGCGGTACGGTCGAGGAGAGTGGCAAGGCGCAGGGGCCGATTGCCAAGGTGTTGCCGCTGATGCTGTTCCTGATGGCGACCTTCCTGATGATCCAGTTGCACAGCGTGCAGAAGCTGTTTCTGGTGGCCAGTGTTGCGCCGCTGGGGCTGATCGGCGTGGTGCTGGCGCTGGTGCCGACCGGCACGCCAATGGGCTTCGTGGCGATCCTCGGGATTCTGGCGCTGATCGGCATCATCATCCGCAACTCGGTGATCCTCGTGACCCAGATCGACGAGTTCGAGCGCAAAGGTTATGCGCCGTGGGATGCGGTGGTGGAAGCCACCGAACACCGGCGTCGCCCGATCCTGCTGACCGCCGCCGCGGCGAGCATGGGCATGATCCCGATCGCCCGGGAAGTGTTCTGGGGGCCGATGGCCTACGCGATGATTGGCGGGATCGTGATTGCGACCTTGCTGACGCTGCTGTTCCTGCCGGCGCTGTACGTGGCCTGGTACAAGATTCGCGAGCCGAAGAAAGAGGCGCAGTAAGGCGAGCGCTTTGCGCTCATCGCCAACTACACGATTTTGCGCCAGACACTCGCCAGCCAGGGCTGCTGCTCACGCGGCAGCCCCGCCGGCCGGTAGTAATGTTCCAGCTCGACGAACCCGGCAGCGGTCAACAACCCGCGCCACGCTTCAAGATCGTGATACGAGCCATAACGCGGCCCGTTCCAGCCTTCACGGTTATCCCCACGCGGATTGGAGCTGAACAGCACGCCGCCCGGTTTCAATGTCCCGTGCAACTGCTTCAAGACCCGGGGCAACTCCTGCAACGGCACATGAAACAGCACCGCATTGGCGAAGATCCCGTCGAAGCGTTCTGCCGGCAGATCCAGCTTCAGAAAGTCCTGGCACCACACTTCACAGCCACTGTCTTCCCGCGCCATCTGCGCGAATTTTTCCGCGCCGTCGAGGCCGACGGCGACGTGTCCCATCCGGGTGAATGTCTGCAAGTCCCGACCCGGTCCGCAGCCGAAATCGAGAATGGAAAACGGCGCCTCAGCCTGGATGTGCCGCAGCAGGGCGTCGATGTTCTGGCTGACATCGTGATCGCGGGTGCCTTCACGAAAATCCTCGGCCACCGAGTTGTAATGGCCGAGGGTGGTGGCGGTGATCTGTTCGAGGTCGGTAGAGGTCTGCTTCATGGTCGTCATGGGCTGAAAGGAAGATCGGCAGACTATAAGCGCTTTCGCGGTTCAGAGGATCCAGATCCGGACAAAGCACAAAACGCCGGTTCAAGTGCAATACATATTTACCGCACCTGACCGTTCCCGATCGGTTGCAATAGCGCCCACGCGATAGACGACTAGCGCGATGTCTGCCCGATTTTTTCAGGGGGATTTACTCAACAAGGATTTTTTCATGGGCAATACTCGCAAAACCTCCACCGCGTCCTCCAGCCACTGCCTGGCAGACGCCATTGCACTGCGTAAAAGATCCGGTGCTGACTTTCCCGAGTACGAACCTGCGCACAAGAGTTTTCGGGACATGGATCAAACGGATGTGGAGGCCGTTCGCCAACCGGATATGCCAGACGCCGCAGTCATTGTTTCATCCTTGCCGACCGCCGAGGTCCTGTCGGGTCGTTTCGGGGACGGGGCGCTTGCGGACTATCGCCTGAAAGCGCCGGCCACCCTGCCTGCGCCTGATGCCCTGGGGTTGAGGGTTATCAAGGGACGCACGTTCGTCGATGTCGCCCCCGGCGAGATTGTCCAGGTTCGGCAAACCGCAGCGGGCGGTGAATATCGCGCGACCTTGATGTCCGAGTGGACGGCTTCGGGACCGGTCCTGTTCTTCGATCCGCACAGCAAGAAATGGTCGCCGGAACGGGCTCGGTCATCCGGCGACGCAGGCAATGTCATCGATATCGACATCGATGAGCTCATCCGCAATATCAGGAAAGATTCGGAAAAGCACAGTCGGGTTCACACCGGTATTGATGACGCGATCGAGCACGAGACTGCAAAGGAAGCCACGCTGATTGCACGGGGGCTGAAGCAGTTTCCACCGGAGCAGGCCGCATTGATTCGCACAGAGTTGCGAGTGGTCGAAAGCGTTTTCGCTGATGCCGTTCACGCCATTGGCTTGAAATACGACGGTGCCAGCGCGGTTTACGAAAGTTTTTTTGGCGCAGGGCACCAGGCCGTGGCGCAGCAGTTCTCTGACTCGGTGGCGCGAGGTCTTGCGCTTTCCAGGGAGTACCAAGGGATCTGGGGGGAGGAGAAATTCTTCGCAGTGGAAACTGAAAACAACAGTGCCGCATGGATGTACAAGAAGGATTTCCATGGCCGCTTCTTCCTCAACCGCAAGTACATGCAGCAAGAGATTCTAGGCATGTCCCTGGGCCATGAAATGCTGCACACCAACCGCATCGATCGCTTCAGGACCATCGGTCCCAACGCCGCGGATTTCTTCTATCTGGGTGACAGCCAGCGTGGCTTGCTGAGTCTGGAGCCGCTGACCGTCTACGACATTCCGGAGCGCAGTGTTTCCGAAGTGATCATGCGCGGTGGATTGACAGTCGAGTACGTGAACGCTTTTACGGACGATCACGACAACCTGCTGTTCGGGATCAGTGATTATCTGGGGATCGGCGACGATCTGGATCTTCAGACGGCGGTCGGCCTGTTCAATGCAAATCCGGCGCTGCGCGCGCATTTGGCCGCGAACAACGCCGACAGCATTGTTTACGCGGCAAAAAGCATGCAGGCGCTACATCGAAGCAAAACTGAATACGCGTGGCTCGACAGCCTGATCGATGATTGATGCCGGGGAGGGCAGCGCTCATCGATTGTTCTAGCGCTTGTTCAGCCCTCGCGCCAGGCGATCGCCGCCCAGTTGAATCAGCGCCACCAGCGCCACCAGCAGCACGATCACGGTCAGCATGATCTGGCTGTCGAAGCGCTGATAGCCGTAGCGATAGGCGATGTCGCCCAGGCCGCCGGCGCCAATCGCTCCGGCCATGGCCGAGGAGTTGATCATCGTCACCAGGGTGATGGTGAACCCGCCGACGATCCCCGGCAGCGCCTCGGGCAACAGCACATGCCAGACGATGTGCCAGCGCCGGCAGCCCATGGCTTGCGCGGCTTCGATCAGGCCGTAGTCGACTTCACGCAGGCTCACTTCGGCAATTCGCGCAAAGAACGGCGTGGCCGCAATGGTCAGCGGCACGACGGCTGCCCACACGCCGTAGGTGGTGCCGACGATCAGCCGGGTGAACGGAATCAGCGCGACCATCAGGATCAGAAACGGGATCGAGCGAAACAGGTTCACGAACGCACCCAGCGCGCGATTGAGCACCGGTGCTTCGTAGATCCCGCCCTTGTCGCTGGTGACCAGAATCACCGCCATCGGAATCCCCGCCAGCAGTGCGATCAGCGACGACACGCCGACCATCAGAAACGTGTCGATAAAACCCTGCAGCAAGCGATCAAACCACATAACCCAGCACCTCCGTGCGTTGTGCCCATTGCCCGGCGCGCTCACGCAATTGCTCGGCATTCAGCTGCGAACCCGCGACCGCCAGCAGCAGTTGCCCGAGCGCGTGGCCCTGAATCCGTTCCACGCCGCCCTGCAGCAATTTCACCCGGCCACCGAGCGCGGCGAACAGCGCGGCCAGATCCGGTTCGTCCTGCTGGCTGCCGGTGAACTGCAAGCGCAGCACCACGGCCGCATCGGACGATGAAGGTTGTGCCTGCAAACGGCTCTGCAATTCTTCGGGCAAGGCGTGTTGCAGCGGTGCGAGCAAGGTCTGGCTGACCTCGTGCTGCGGGTTGCCGAACACTTCCCAGACCGGGCCCTGCTCGACAATGCGGCCATGTTCCAGCACGACGACGCGGTCGCAGATTTCCCGGATCACCGCCATCTCGTGAGTGATCAGCACGATGGTCAGGCCCAGGCGTTTGTTGATCTCGCGCAGCAGGCCAAGGATCGACTGGGTGGTTTCGGGATCGAGGGCCGAAGTGGCTTCGTCGCAGAGCAGAATATCCGGGTCATGCACCAGCGCGCGGGCGATGCCGACGCGCTGTTTCTGCCCGCCGGAAAGCTGCGCCGGATACGCCTTGTGTTTGGCTTGCAGGCCCACCAGTTCCAGCAGTTCGCGAACCTTTTTCTCCCGCTGTTCTTTCGGGACACCGGCGACTTTCAGTGGCAGTTCGACGTTCTGCCACACCGTTTTCGCCGACATCAGATTGAAGTGCTGGAAGATCATGCCGATTCGCCGGCGCAGGGCAACGAGGCGATCCTCGTCGTACTCGCCGATGTCCACCTGATCGATCAGCACCCGGCCCGAGGTCGGTTGTTCGAGGCGGTTGATGGTGCGGATCAGCGACGACTTGCCGGCGCCGCTGCGGCCGATGATGCCGAACACTTCACCGCGCTGGATCGCCAGGTCGATGCCTTGCAGGGCGGCGACCGGACCTTGTTTGCCGACGTAGGTTTTGCCGAGCCCGACGAAGCGCACATGGGCGCGGTTCAGTTCTGGATGCAGTTCGGTGCGCTGTGCCAGCGCGGGTGGCTCTGGAAGATCCAGTCGCCGTTGAATGGCTGCCGTCATCCTCAGCTTTCCCAACCGGCCTGGTACAGCTTGCCGTGGGCCTTATCCAGTGCGGCGCGAACGGCCGGCGAATGCTGGTAGATGTCGACGAACTTGATCAGGCGCGGGTCGGTTTTGCTCTTCGGCTGGATCACGAACTGAATCACGTATTCCTTGTGGTCGAGGCCGTCGAACAGCAGCGCGGAGCCCGCATCGAACGTCTTCGCCAGACGGATGTAGGCCGGGTAGCCCTGGACCAGATCGGCGTCATCGTAGGCGCGCACCAGTTGCACGGCTTCGACTTGCAGGATCTTGATCTTCTTTGGGTTGGCGACGATATCGTCTTCGGTGGCCTTGTAGCCGACGCCCGGTTTGAGGGTGATCAGACCGGCCTTGGCCAGCAGTTGCAGACCGCGACCGCTGTTGATCGGGTCGTTGGCGATGGCGACGCTGGCGCCCTCAGGCAGCTCGTCGAAGCTTTTGTATTTCTTCGAGTACAGGCCGACGTTGTTGATGATGCCCGGGGCGAATGGCACCAGGTCGAAGCCGGAGGCGGCCTTGGCGTTTTCCAGGAACGGGATGTGCTGGAAGTAGTTCACGTCGATGTCACCGGCGGCGAGGCTGACGTTCGGCGCGATCCAGTCGGTGAATTCCACCAGCTCGACTTTCAGGCCTTGTTTGGAGGCCTCTTCGACGGCGGCTTCCAGCGGAATCGCGAAGGCGGCGGTGGTGCCGATTTTCAACGGCGCATCGGCGGCGAACACCGCCGAGCTGAACAGGCCGAAGGCCAGGGCCAGTGCTTTGACTGGGTGGGACAGGCGTTTCTTGGTCATGGTGGTTTTCCAGTCAGTGAATTTAGCCTGATCGCTCCCACGCTCCGCGTGGGAGCGCGCCTCAATGGACGCTCTGCGTCCGCTGTCGGGACGCAGAGCGTCCCAAGGCTGCATTCCCACGCAGAGCGTGGGAACGATCAGTGCCGGGGTTAGTGTCGGTAGTGGGCGCCGGTGTGTTGCTGCGGCAAATGCGCTTCGCCGTGAAACAGTTTTTCCCGCAGGCTGCCGGTGTCGTACGCGGTCTTGTACGAGCCGCGCCGTTGCAGTTCCGGAATCACCAGATCGATGAAATCCACATAGCTTTCCGGGGTGACGATGCGGGTCAGGTTGAAGCCGTCGAGGCCGGTTTCGGCGATCCACGATTCCAGTTCATCCGCCACTTGCTGCGGCGAGCCGACCACGGTGATGTAGCGTCCGCCGAGGGCGTGCTGGTCGAGCAACTTGCGCCGGGTCCAGTCGTTGTTCTGCAGGTTCTTGGTGGCGGACTGGATCGCGTTGCTCTTGACGTACTGGATCGGTTCGTCGATTTCGTACTGGGAAAAGTCGATCCCGGTGGACGCCGAAAAATGCGCCACGCCCGCTTCGGCGCTGGCGTAGCTCAGGTATTCGGCGTGCTTGGCCCAGGCCGCGTCTTCGGTCTCGCCGACGATCACGTTCAGGCCCATGAACACCTTGATGTCCTCGGGATTGCGACCCGCTTCGACGGCGCTGGCGCGGACCTTGTCCACCTGCACCTTGGTCGACGGCTTGTTCTGGCCGCTGATGAACACGCACTCGGCATGCCGCCCGGCGAACAGCAGACCGCGATCCGAACTGCCGGCCTGGAACAGCACCGGCGTGCGCTGCGGTGACGGTTCGCACAGGTGATAACCCTCGACCTGATAGAACTCGCCCTTGTGTTCGACCTTGTGTACCTTGTCCGGCTGCGCGTAGATCCGCTGCTGTGGATCGTTGAGCACCGCGCCGTTTTCCCAGCTGCCTTCCCAGAGTTTGTAGAGCACTTCGAGGTATTCGTCGGCCTGGTCGTAACGCCGGTCGTGCTCGACCTGTTCACTCAGGCCCATGGCCTTGGCGGCGCTGTCCAGATAACCGGTGACGATGTTCCAGCCCACCCGTCCACGGCTCAGATGATCGAGGGTCGACATGCGTCGGGCGAACAGATACGGCGGCTCGTAGGTGAGGTTGGCGGTCAGGCCGAATCCGAGGTTTTTGGTCACCGCGGACATCGCCGATACCAGCAGCAGCGGATCGTTGACCGGCAGCTGGATCGACTCTTTCAGGGTGACGTCCACCGAGTTCTGATAGACGTCGTACACGCCGACGATGTCAGCGATGAACAGCCCGTCGAACAGCCCGCGCTCCAGCAGTTGCGCCAGTTCGGTCCAGTACTCGATGGTCTTGTACCGGGTCGAGGTGTCGCGGGGATGCGTCCACAACCCGTGGTTGATGTGGCCGATGCAATTCATGTTGAACGCATTGAGCAGGATCTTTTTCTTGCTCATCAGATGGTCCCCCGCAGCGGAGGGTTTTCATCGTTGAGGTAGTAATTGCCCACCGCGTGATACTTCCAGCGCACCGGGTCGTGCAGGGTGTGCACCCGGGCGTTGCGCCAGTGGCGGTCGAGGCCGTGCTCGATCAGGGTGGCCTGGCTGCCGGCGAGTTCGAACAGGGTGCTGCCGGCGGCCAGGGAGATTTCGGTGCTGATCGCCCGTGCTTCGGCGACGGCAATCGAGGCCGCTGCAACCGTCTCGGCGTTGGTCTCGGCCTGGGCCGCGTCGAGGAATTCGCCGGCGCGTTCGAGCAGCGCTTCGGTGGCGTCCAGGCGAATGCTCAAGTGGCCGAAACTCTTGAGGGTCAGCGGGTCTTCGGTGGCCTTGTCGTTACCCGAATCGATCCATGGCCGGGTCTTGCTGCGCACGAAGTGCAGCGCATCTTCGTAAGCGGCGCGGGCGATGCCGGTGTCGATGGCGGCGTGAAGGATCTGCGCCAGCGGGCCGACCGGGGTCGGGCGTTCGAAGGCGCTCTGGAAAGGGATGACATCTTCGGCGGCGACGTACACGTCTTCGAACACCACCGAGCCGCTGCCGGTGGTGCGCTGGCCGAAGCCGCTCCAGTCGTCGATCACGGTCAGGCCTTTGCTGTCGCGCGGGACGAAGGCCAGTTGTTGCACGCCGTTTTCATCGACTACCGACGTTGGAATGCGTTGGGCGTAAATGGCGCCGGTTGCGTAGAACTTGCGACCGTTGATGCGATAACCGCTGCCGTCGCGTTTCAGGCTGGTAACACGGTCATGGGCAGTCTTGGTGCCCAGTTCTGCCAGGGCATTGCCGAAGCGCTGGCCGGCGAGAACTTCGGCGTACAGCCGTTGTTTCTGCTCGTGGCTGCCGTTCACCCGAAGCACTTCGAGGGCATAGAAATGGTTCTGTGGAATCTGCCCCAGCGAGCCATCGGCCCGGGCGATCAGGGCGATGACTTTGGCCAGGGTCACATTGGACACGCCAGCGCCGCCGTATTCCTTGGGCACGCTGATGCCCCACAGGCCGGAGCGGGAAAACACGTCGAGCTCCGGCAGCGGCAGGCGGCGTTCGCGATCGCGCAGGTTGCTGTCGCGCTGGAAGTCTTCGGCCAGGTCGCTGGCGACGATCAGGGCTTGCTCGTCGCTGGTGATGACCGCGACGGGATGGGAAAAAGTCATGTGTTTCTCCAGAGATCTGGTCAAAAGTGTTCTGGTCGTCAGATCCAGGAATGGCGAGCCGGCAACTTGCCGTTGAGGCGATAGGCGCCGACCGCGTGATACTTCCAGCGCACCGGGTCGTGCAGGGTGTGCACCCGGGCGTTGCGCCAGTGACGGTCGAGGTTGAATTCGGCGAGGGTGGCGCGGCTGCCGGCCAGTTCGAAAAGCTTTTCGCTGGCCAGCAGCGAGATCTCGGTGGTCAGCACCTTGGCTTCGGCCACGGCAATCGACGCGCGGGCGGCGGACTCGGCGGTCAGCGGTGCGGCATGCACCTGATCCAGCACTTGCCCGGCCTTGCGCAGCAGCGCTTCGGCAGCGTGCAGTTCGATTTTCAGTTTGCCGATGTCGGCGATCACGTAGAGATCGTCGCTGGCGCGTTCGACGTTGGCGTCGACCCACGGCCGGGCGCGGGTCTTGACGAATTCGATGGCGTCATCGATCGCGCCACGGGCGATGCCGGCGTCGATTGCAGCCTGAATCAGCTGCGACACCGCGCCTTGGGTATTGGGCTTTTCGTTGATTTTCCAGTTGTCCACCACGAGGCCGGCGTCGACCCGCACGTTGTTCAACAGGATCGTGCCGCTGGCGGTTGTACGCTGGCCGAAACCCGACCAGTCATCGACGATGCGCAATCCCGGCGTGCCGCGACGGACGAAAGCCAGGACTTGTTTGCCGTCATCATTGAGCGCCTTGACCGCGACCCAGTGGGCGAACAGGGCGCCGGTGGAATAGAACTTCTGGCCGTTGATCACGTAGTCATCGCCGTCGGCGGTGATGCGCGCTTTCAATTCCAGGGTGTCCTTGGTACCGCGTTCAGGCCCGGCGTTACCGATGCGCCAGCCTTCCAGAACGCTCTGCAACAGCAGTTTTTTCTGCTGTTCGGTGGCGCTGCCGAGGATCAGGTTGATGATGCCGAACTGGTTCTGCGGGATCTGCCCCAGTGCCGGGTCGGCCGCGGAAATGATCGCGAACACCTCGGCCAGGGTGACGAAGGAAACCTGCGGCCCGCCGTACTCGCGCGGAATCGCGATGCTGCCGAGGCCGCTGCGGGTGAACTGTTCGATTTCCGACCACGGCAGCTTGCGCTGACGATCACGTTTGGCGGCCTGCACGCGGGCGACTTGCGCCAGCTCATGGGCGGCCTTGATGGCTTGAGCGTCGTTGCGCAGCACTTGTGCGGGCAACAACAACGGGGCGATGTCCAGGTCACTCTGGACGTTTGCGTCTGCCAGACTGGACATCAGTGCCGCTCCTTGGCTGCACGCAATGCCCTGGCGATCTGCACTGGGGTGATTGTGTTCCGGACCATGTTACCTACCTCACATCTCATGAAAAACGCCGCAAAAGTGCGGCGAACGAAAGAATGTCCGGTGGTCCGGTTCATATACCCTAAGCGCGTATAAAATTTAAATAAACTAACTTTTAGGAATATGTATAGAAGGGGGCGTGGTCCGTCTGGTTAAGCGTGCGGTGGCGAAGGAATTCGTCCCTCGCCGACCGTCGATGCTCATTTTTTTCGCGGCTCTGCTGCCTTCAGCGTTTCCTTGAGCGGCACCTTGAGGTAGGGATTCACGCAACCGATCTTCAGCGTTCGCGGCGGTGCCCAGCGCGAGTTGTTGCCGACCCGGTCGAGGATGCAGTAGGTCACGTCCAGCCGCAGGTCCTCGCCGGCCTCGGTGATGATCGCCGGCGGCACCCAGACCTGAATCGGCTTGCCGATATCGGCCGGGGTGATGCGCGCCAGGTCCATCCGTACATCGCCCCAGCGCAGGGTGATGGCGTCGCCTTCGGCCATGTTCAGATAGGGCTCGATGGTCAGCGGGACGCCGCGTCTGATCTGGTTCGCGTTGACGCCCTGACGGCGAATGGTGTCGGGCAGGGTCACGGGGGCGAGTTGCTGGTTTTCGTCGCCACACAGCGCTGGAGGCTGCCCACCGGGGCAGTCGAGTTTGACCGTGACCCGCGCGGCTGCCGACAGCGATGGTCCATGACCCACCCGCATGACCCGATAGTGGATGCGTGACGAGCCGCTGGCGATAAAACTCTCCGGCACTCGCAGGCTGACCGGGGCGGCGACGTCCTGTGCTGTCAGCAGGTGAGAGGCGACGTAGCAGTTGTCCCAGAACAGTTCGATCAGATCGCCGGTGTCCATGTCCGGGTAGGGCGGTACACCGACCAGCAGATGAGCCGCTGCCGCGAGGTTGATGCCGTTGTGTTGGGATGGCGCCAGGCTCGGCGCGGCCAGTTCGGGGATGTGCGAAGTGCGGGTCATGAAGTCCTCTCCTTGAAGCCTTGCAGCGAAATCCATTTCTGAAAGTTCAAATGGCGTGAATTGCCCGGTAATAAAAACAGGGTCGTTCGGCCATTCGTTATCGGGTCTTGGTAATGTTGTGGGGCGCGATGAGTGACTAGATAAAAGTTCGCTGAATGGCGTGTCAACGGAGAGGATTAGTTAATTGAAGAATTACGGATTTATCAGAAGCTTCCTACGCGGATAAGGCACTCTACCTATTCTGCATAGCGAATCGGGCCACAGCTTTTGCCGGATTTTATTGTTCTGTCGTCGGTCGGTTTGTACAGCTGGAAATTTGCAGGGGGCGAACTCTAATCACGGCGAGACTGTTGCAGGACATATATATGTAATGCAGTCGCTGGATTAAGTTTTTTATAGGGGAGGGTGTAAGCGAAACTTCCATCCATGGAAGTTTGTATTCGGGAAATTTAACGGATCAGCCGTTGTTTCTGAACTTGCTGAGGAACTGTCGGGTGCGTTCTTCTTTCGGATTGGCAAACAACGCTTTCGCTTCACCTTGTTCGACGATCACGCCCTTGTCGAAAAAAACCACTCGGTTGGCCACGTCACGGGCGAACGCCATTTCGTGGGTGACGATCACCATGGTGCGTTTCTCCTCGGCGAGGCCGCGGATGGTCGCCAGCACTTCACCTACCAGTTCCGGATCGAGGGCCGAGGTCGGCTCGTCGAACAGGATCACTTCCGGCTCCATCGCCAGCGCCCGGGCAATCGCCACGCGCTGTTGCTGGCCACCGGACAGGCGCCGTGGGTAGGCGTCTTCCTTGCCCGCCAGGCCAACCTTGGCCAGCAGCTTCTTGCCCAGGGCAATGGCTGCATCGCGGGGCGTCTTCTTGACCACGATCGGGCCTTCGATGACGTTTTCCATAGCGGTGCGGTGCGGGAACAGGTTGAAGTTCTGGAACACGAAGCCCACGTGCTGGCGCAGGTTGCGCACCAGGCTCTGCTGCTGGTTCAGCGGGCGGCTGGTATCGATTTCGATATCGCCAACCTTGATCCGGCCGCTGGTGGGTTGCTCGAGGAAGTTCAGGCAACGCAGGAACGTGGTCTTGCCCGAGCCGCTGGGGCCGATGATTGCCACGACCTCGCCTTCCTTCACCTCCAGATCAATGCCGTTGAGCACGACTTGACCCTTGAACTGCTTTGTCAGTTTTTCCACGACAATCATGGGGTCAGGACTCCTGGTCGTGCCGATTGACCCGCTCTTCCAACTTGTTCTGGAAGTGCGACAGCACCGTGGCCAGAATCCAGTAGATCAGCGCGGCGGCAAGATACATGGTGAAGACTTCGAAAGTCCGGGCGGTAATCAGCTGTGCCTGACGGAACAGCTCCGGCACCTGAATGGTGGCGGCCAGTGCGGTGTCCTTGACCAGCGAAATGAAGCTGTTGCCCAGCGGCGGCAAGGCCGTGCGCATCGCCTGCGGCAGGATGGCCCGGCGCAGGGTCTGCGCGCGGGTCATGCCGATGCTCGCAGCGGCTTCCCACTGGCCGCGCTCGATTGAACCGATTGCGGACCGCAGGATTTCACAGGCGTAGGCGGCCATGTTCAGCGAGAAGCCGATCAGTGCCGCCGGCAGCGGGTCGAGTTCCATGCCCAATTGCGGCAAGCCGTAATAGATCACGAACAGTTGCACCAGCAACGGCGTGCCGCGAAAGAACGACACGTAGATGCGGGCCAGCCAGCTGACCGACTTGAAACGCGACAGGCGCATCAACGCCAAGCCAAAGCCCAGCAGCAGGCCGAAGAACATGCCGCCCAGGCTAAGGATTACCGTGTAGTACGCGCCCTTCAACAGGAAGGGCGCGGAGTCCAGTGCGAGTTGGAAAGCTTCTTCCATTATTGGGTGACGTCAGCGTTGAAGTATTTCGTGGACAGCTTCTCAAGAGTGCCGTCGGCACGCAGTTCGTCGAGGGCCTTGTTCACGGCGGCCAGCAGTTCAGGCTCGCCTTTGCGCAGGGCTACACCGGCTTCCTGACGCGAGAAGGCTTCACCGGCAGCGACGGTTTTCGGCGCTTTCTTGGCGTATTCCAGTGCCGCCAGACGGTCGATCAGGATCGCGTCGGTACGGCCGTTGTTCAGGTCGGCGAACTTGGTCGGATCATCGTCGTAGGTGCGAACGTCGGCACCCGGCACGTTGGCGCGGACCCATTGTTCGTAGTTGGTGCCCAGGCCCACGCCGACTTTCTTGCCGGACAGGTCAGCGGCGGACTTGATGTTCAGCGCGGTTGCCTTGTCTTTCAGCACCAGCGCCTGAATCCCGGAAACGGTGTACGGCTCGGAGAAGTCATACTTCTTCTTGCGCTCTTCGGAGATGGTCACCTGATTGACCACGACGTCCAGACGCTTGGATTCCAGGGCTGCGAGGATGCCGTCCCACTTGGTCGGCTGGATCTTGGCCTTCACGCCCAGCTTCTTGGCCAGGGCTTCGGACAGCTCGACTTCGAAACCCGACAGCTTGCCGTCGGCATCGACGAAGCTGAACGGTGGGTAAGTGCCTTCCAGGCCGACGTTGATAACGCCTTTGTCCTTGATCTGTTGCAGTTGCTCACCGGCAACGGCGTTGCTGATCAGACCGGCGCTCAGTGCCAGGCCCAGCGAACCTACCAGCAGATTTCGACGTAGTGCGGAAAGAATCATGACAAGCCCCTGTGTTTTCTTATGGAAGACGCTTAAGGAAAGTTGGCGAATCCGGGAATTGGACGACAGCGCTATCCTGCCTTAAAGCAGCTTATGCGTCTCTCGCGAAATTCGCCTGCGGCGAGACTATATGACGGTTCTTTTAGAATGGAAAATAATGAATTTTCCGTTTGTTATTCTTTTAATGAATATGTAGCCAAGCTGACGCTGAGCGTTCCCACGTCGGGCGCGGGAACGCGCTCAGGCCTACAGAAAGTCCTTGTACGCGAACAACGCCGGGGCGCCGCCGGTGTGCAGGAAGATGATCGGGCCGTCGTCGAAACGTCCGCGACCGATGCCGTCGAGCAGCCCGGCCATGGCCTTGCCGGTGTAGACCGGATCGAGCAGCACGGCATCCTGACTCGCCAGCAGCTTCACCGCCGCCAGGGTTCCGGCGTTCGGCTCGCCGTAGCGCGGGCCGAAGTATTCGTCCCACAACTCGACCTTGAAGCTGTCCGGCAGCGCCACACCCAGAAGGTCGGCGGTGCGTTCGGCCAGGCCCTGGACTTTCGGGCGCTGATCTTCTTCGCTGCGCGAAACCGTCACGCCGATCACCGGCAGTTGCGGCAGGGCTTCGCTCAAGGCCAGCGCCAGACCGCTGTGAGTGCCGGCGCTGCCCGAGGCCAGAACCACGGCGGAAAATTGCAGGCCGGTGTCCTTGATCTGCTCCGCCAGCTCCAGGCCGGCGCGCACGTAACCCAGCGCGCCGAGGGCGTTGGAGCCACCGATCGGCACCAGATACGGCTTCTTGCCGTTGCTGCGCAGGCGCACGGCGAGGGCGGCCAGTTGTTCGTCGGCGTTGTCGAGGTTGTCGACCAGCTCGACCTTGGTGTCGAACAGGTCCAGCAGCAGGCGGTTGCCGTTGCCGGTGTAGTTGCTGTCGTCGGTGCCCAGCGGATTTTCCAGCAGGGCCACGCAGCCCAGACCCAGTTTCGCGGCCAGCGCGGCGGTCTGGCGAACATGGTTCGATTGCAGTGCACCAGCTGTGATCAGCGTATCGGCGCCTTGGGTGAGGGCATCGGCGGCGAGGTATTCGAGCTTGCGCAGCTTGTTGCCGCCCATGGCCAGAGGCGTCAGGTCATCGCGCTTGATGTAGACATCGCGGCCGAGCCAGGTGGACAGGCGCTCGAGTTTTTCCAGTGGGGTCGGTTGGCCGAGCAGGTCGAGGCGGTTAAAGCGATCCAGCTGTTGTTTGATCGGTTGTGTGGACATGGTTCCGTACTGATGCAAGGAGATGTCAGGACTATAGGCACGCCGATTTACCGGGGCAACCGCCAATCGCTTATAGCCAAATGTGCTTAGCCCAGCACTATCGGTTCTTAATTCGCCCCGGTGGGGTTGCCGTAAAGTAGGCGCCGTTGACGCGGCCAGACAGTCCGGCCGCCCGTGAGGAGTCTTTACCGTGAGCGAGCGTTCCAGCCATTGGCAATTGCAGACCATCGTCAGCCAGCTGCGTACCGCGCGGGATCAGTGGCGTGCGCAAAATGGCCGTGCTTCCGGCGAGCAGGGCGGGCGCGAGTTGCCGTCCCGTGATGCGATGGCGCAAATCCTTGAAGCCCTGTGCGGCGCACTGTTTCCGATGCGGCTGGGGCCGGTGGATCTGCGTGAGGAAAGCGAGGATTTCTACGTCGGCCATACCCTCGACGTTGCCTTGAATGCATTGCTGGCTCAGGCACGACTCGAACTGCGTTACGTCGCCCGTCACAGCGCCCAGGCTGACACTGAAGTCGAGGCGCAGGCGATCAGGATCATCCAGGATTTCGCCCTCGCGCTGCCGGGCCTGCGCAGCCTGCTCGATACCGATGTGCTGGCCGCGTATCACGGCGATCCGGCGGCGCGCAGCGTTGATGAAGTGCTGCTGTGTTATCCGGGGATTCTGGCGGTGATTCACCATCGTCTGGCTCACCATTTGTATCGCGCAGGTCTGCCGCTGCTGGCGCGGATCAGTTCGGAAATCGCCCACTCGGCGACCGGCATCGATATTCACCCGGGCGCGCAGATCGGCCGCAGCTTCTTCATCGACCACGGGACGGGTGTGGTGATCGGCGAGACCGCGATCATCGGCGAGCGCGTCAGGATCTATCAGGCGGTGACCCTCGGCGCCAAACGCTTCCCGGCGGACGAGGACGGCCAGTTGCAGAAGGGCCATCCACGCCATCCGATTGTCGAGGACGACGTGGTGATTTACGCCGGGGCGACGATTCTCGGGCGGATCACCATCGGCAAAGGCTCGACCATCGGCGGCAACGTGTGGCTGACCCGCAGCGTACCGGCCGGGTGCAACCTGACCCAGGCCAACCTGCAGCATGATGACGGGACGCAGAAGTAATTTTTCTATCCGATCGTTCCCGCGCAACGCGGGAACGATCGCTCTCACTAAAGCGTCATACCCCTCCTTGAGCTAGCGTACGAAAAGTACCGCTGAGCCCTGCGATTAGTCCTGAGCGTACTATCCATGTTTAACTTGAACGTTCATTCAAGTTAAACCGGCGGTTCGCTGCCCGCTCACAACAGGAGGCTTGCCTTTGCTGAGTCCGATCATTTCAGCCATTTTCCAATCTCTTGAGGTGCACCGTTCATGAGTGCATCGTCCACCCCCGCCAGCGGTCTGGTGCGCATGAATCCGCCGGTGTTCTGGTTCGCCGCGACGGTGATCCTGCTGTTCGGCCTGACAGTCATCGCAATGCCGGAACAGGCCGGCGCCTGGCTTCTCGAAGCGCAAAACTGGGCGGCCAACACGGTCGGCTGGTACTACATGCTCGCGATGACTCTGTATCTGGTCTTCGTGGTGGTCACCGCGTTATCGGGCTACGGCAAGATCAAACTCGGTGCCGACCACGACGAACCCGAATTCAGTTACCTGTCCTGGGCCGGCATGCTGTTCGCCGCCGGGATCAGCATCACGCTGTTTTTCTTCTGCGTGTCCGAGCCGCTGACCCACATGCTCCAGCCGCCGCAAGGCGAGGCCGGCACCGCGGAGGCGGCGCGTCAGGCGATGCAGATTCTGTTCCTGCACTGGGGCCTGCACGGCTGGGGCGTGTTCGCCTTCGTCGGGATGGCGCTGGCGTATTTCGCCTACCGGCATAACCTGCCGCTGGCCCTGCGTTCGGCGCTGTATCCGCTGATCGGCAAGCGCATCAACGGCCCCATCGGCTACGCGGTGGACGGCTTCGGCATCATCGCCACGGTGTTCGGCCTCGGTGCGGACATGGGCTTCGGCGTGCTCCATCTCAACTCCGGTCTGGACTACCTGTTCGGTATCGCCCACACCCAGTGGATTCAGGTCGGCCTGATCACGCTGATGATGGGCGCGGCGATCATCGTCGCCGTCTCCGGTGTGGATAAAGGCGTGCGGGTCATGTCCGACATCAACATGCTGCTGGCCTGTGCGCTGCTGTTGTTCGTGTTGTTCGCCGGCCCCACCCAGCATTTGCTCAACACCCTGATCCAGAATCTGGGCGACTACCTCGGCGCGTTGCCGATGAAGAGTTTCGACCTCTACGCCTACGACAAACCGAGCGACTGGCTCGGCGGCTGGACAGTCTTTTACTGGGCCTGGTGGATCGCGTGGTCGCCGTTCGTGGGCCTGTTCATCGCACGGATTTCCCGTGGCCGGACCATTCGCGAATTCGTCTTCGGCGTGCTGCTGATTCCGCTCGGTTTCACCCTGGCGTGGATGTCGATCTTCGGCAACAGCGCCATCGACCAGGTGCTCAATCACGGTATGTCGGCGCTGGGCATGTCGGCCCTCGACAACCCGTCGATGACCCTCTACCTGCTGCTGGAAACCTATCCGTGGGGCAAGACCGTCATCGCGGTGACGGTGTTCATCAGCTTCGTGTTCTTCGTCACCTCCGCCGACTCCGGCACCGTGGTGCTCTCGACCCTGTCGGCCAAGGGCGGCAACCCGGATGAAGACGGGCCGAAATGGCTGCGGGTGTTCTGGGGCGCGATGACCGCGCTGATCACCAGTGCGCTGCTGTTCTCCGGCAGCATCGATGCGCTGAAGTCGGCGGTGGTGCTGACCTCGCTGCCGTTCTCGCTGATTCTGCTGCTGATGATGTGGGGCCTGCACAAGGCGTTCTACCTGGAGTCGCAGAAGCAGATCGCGCAACTGCATTCGCTGGCGCCGGTCTCCGGCTCACGGCGTGGCAAGGGCGGCTGGCGTCAGCGTCTGAGCCAGGCCGTGCACTTCCCGTCGCGCGACGAGGTGTACCGCTTCATGGACACCACGGTGAAACCGGCCATCGAAGAAGTGACGGCCGTATTCGCCGAGAAAGGCCTGAACGTGGTCACCCAGCCGGATCCGGCGCACGACAGCGTCAGTCTGGAAATCGGTCACGGCGAGCAGCACCCGTTCATCTACCAGGTGCAGATGCGCGGCTACTTCACGCCGTCGTTCGCCCGCGGAGGCATGGGCTCCAAGCAGCTCAACAATCGCCGCTACTACCGCGCCGAAGTGCACTTGAGCGAGGGCAGTCAGGACTACGATCTGGTCGGCTACACCAAAGAGCAGATCATCAACGACATCCTCGACCAGTACGAACGGCACATGCAGTTCCTGCATCTGGTGCGTTGATCGGGGCAGGGCGCCGGGACGCTTTCAGGTCTCGGCGCTCAGCACCATGAACAACACCATCGCCGCCAGCGGCACGCCATACACGGCGCTGCCAATCGCAATCTCCGACCCCAGCGGCTGCCCGGCGTGCACCACGCCGACTGCACCATTGATCACCGTCAACGCCAGCCACAACGCCGCGAAACCATAGGCCAGCGTCTGCCGACTGAAGCCGATGCGCTCGCCGATGTAAAACATCAGCGCCAGCAGGATCAGGCCGAAGAAAATGATGATTGCGGTGTGCATGGGGAGGCCTGCGGCATAGTCGGTGTTTGGTCGGGCGCCTTCGCGGGCAAGTCGAATCGTCGCACCGCCGCTCCCACAAGGGTTCTGTGTCCTCCACAGATTCTGTACGCAACACAGAACCTGTGGGAGCGGGCTTGCCCGCGAAGGCGCCACCTCGGTTTCATTTAGAGCATAGCCAAACCCGCCCACGCCATATTCGTCAGGTACTTTCCCGCTCAATAACCGTGCACTGCAGCAAGTTCAGCCGCTGCACCTCATCGCTCGGCAACACGCCCAGACTTTCCAGCACCCGCGTTGCCGCCAGCACGCCGATCTCCAGCGCGGGCGGTTTGATGGTGCTCAGGCTCGGCAGCAGCATCTCGGCGAACGGGTAGTCGCCGAAGCCGAGGACGGCGCAGTCTTCGGGGATGTTGAGGCCGGCGCGTTGTCCGGCCAGCAGGGCGCCGGCGGCGAGGTTGTCGTTGGCGAAGATGATGGCGTCGGGGCGGGGTGAGGCGTTCATCAGTGCTTGCATCGCTTGTTTGCCGGCCTCGAACGGGGCGCGATCGGCGTCCGGTGCGAATACCCAAGGCTCAAGTCCTAGCTTGCGCACGGTCGCGGCGTAACCGTCGCGGCGTTCCAGTGCGCTGAAGTCGCCGGGTGCGCTGTTCTGCACGAACGCGATGCGTCGATAGCCTTTGCCGTGCAGATAACGAGCGGCGCTGACACCCACTTCAAAGTGCGAAAAGCCGATCTGCATCGGCTCGCGATCCGGTTGGTAATCCCAGGTTTCGATCACCGGGATATCCGCCTCGGCGAGCATCTTTTCCGTGCCCGCGCTGTGGAAATGACTGGTGACCACCAGCGCTGCAGGCGACCAGCCGAGGAACGCCCGCACGGCGTTTTCTTCCTGTTCTGTGCTGAAGTAACTCGAGGCCAGCAACAGCTGATAACCGTGACGGCTGAGGGTGTCGCTGAAACCCTGAATGGTGTTGGCGAAGATCGGCCCGGAGATGTTCGGGATCACCATGCCGACGATTTTCCCCCGCGCCGAGGCGAGCCCGCCGGCCACTAGATTCGGCACGTAACCCAGTTCGGCGACCACGGCCGCGATCCGTTCGCGGCGTTCGGGCGAGACCTGTTCCGGCTGGTTGAAGTAGCGCGACACGGTAATCGCCGAAACACCGGCCTGGCGCGCTACCGCGTTGAGGGTCACGCGGCCGGCACCACGGCGTTTGCGGGGCTTTTCTTCGCTCAAGGCTCGATCCTTCTTAAAAACCAAAACGCATATAAAAGTAATTTTTCAGTATTGGACGGTCTATGTCCGACTTGCCAATACTGGCGATGTTAGCGCTAACAAGGCGCGTTGTCTGCTACTCGCTCGAGCGAATGCCCAAGACACCGAGACAGGCGCTGTCGTCGCAGAACGGCAGCGGTTCAGGGCAACTTTTCGAGCGGGCAAACATGCACAACATTCCTGGGGCGACACACAAACTGGCGCAATCGATCCGCGCTGCGGGCTGGCTACTCACCGGGCTGGCCGCGCTGCCGCTGCCGGCCGCGTTCGCCGCCGACAGCTCCGATCAGGAGCCGACACTCAAGTCCGTCACGGTCACTGCCACCCGCCGCGAAGAGTCGCTGCAAAAGGTGCCGGTGGCGGTGTCGGTGATCGACGGTGAGCAGCTGGAGCGCGACAACCGCAACAGCGTGGCGAGCATCGTCCAGCAAGTGCCGTCGCTGAATTTCCGCACTGGCGCGTCGAACAAGGACACCTCGCTATTCGTGCGTGGCGTGGGGACTATTTCCACCTCGCCGGGCGTCGAGCCGACCGTGGCCACGGTAATCGATGGCGTGGTCTACGCCCGTCCCGGCCAGTCCACTCTCGATCTGCTGGATCTGGAACGCGTCGAAGTCTTGCGCGGCCCGCAAGGCACGCTGTTCGGCAAGAACGCCTCGGCCGGCGTGCTGAACATCACCAGCAAGGCGCCGACCGCCGAGACCCACGGCTACATTGATCAGTCGTACTACAGCGGTAACGAAAGCCGCACCCGTTTCGGCATCGGCGGCAGCCTGATTCCGGACACGCTCAAGGGCTCGATCAGCACCTTGTTCGGCACTTACGACGGCAACGCCGACAACAAGCACAACGGTCAGGAGGTCAACGGTTACAACCATCGCGGCGTGCGCGGCAAACTGGAATTCACTCCGAATGACGACATCACGTTCACCCTGATCGCCGACTACATGCAGTCCCACGATGACGGCCCCAACGGCGTCGTCACCAAGGCTCTGACCCCGGCCTTCGCCAATGCGCTGAGCCCGGTCGGCGCGACCAGCCACAACCGCGACATCAACACCGACACCCGTACCCACGTCGAAGACACCAACAAGGGCCTGTCCGGCCAGCTCGACTGGCAACTGGGGGATTACACCCTGACCTCGATCACCGCGTGGCGCGGCTGGGACAACACCCAGTATCAGGACGGTGACCGCCTCGGCACGGTAACGGCGGCGTTCCCGGGCACAGCGGACAAGGGCGATCTGGCCTTCGACCAGTACTCGCAGGAGCTGCGTCTGGCGTCGCCGAAAGGCGAGTTCCTCGAATACGTCGGCGGCCTGTTCTACATGCACGGCAAGGACGAGGAAACCTATCAACGCACCCTGACTACCACCACGCGCACTGATCGCGGCGTCGCCGATTACAGCACCACCAGCGACAGCTACGCCGTGTTCGGCGAGAGCACGCTGAACTTCACTTCGGACTTCCGTGGCATTGCCGGCCTGCGCTACACCCACGACGATCTGGAATACGATCACCGTCGTGTTTCCACCTCCGCCACCACCGTCAGCGGCATTCAGCCAGCCACCCGCAGTTCCGGTTCGGTGGACGAGGATGGCTGGTCCGGCCGGCTCGGTTTGCAATACGACCTGAGCGATACCGTCACCACGTATCTGACCTATTCGCGTGGCTACAAAGGCCCGGCCTACAACGTGTTCTTCAACATGCAGCCGCGCGACACGGAAGCGCTGAAACCGGAGACTTCCAACACCTGGGAGGCGGGGATCAAAGCCTCAAGCTGGAACAATCGCCTGACCACCAACCTCGCGGTTTTCCACAGCGACTACGACAACTATCAGGCGAACTTTTTCGACACCGTCGCCGGGCAAGTCGTAACGCGCCTGATCAACGCCGGCAGCGTCAGCACCGAGGGTGTGGAACTTGATTTCGCCCTGCAGGCGACCCAGCAACTGAAATTCTCGGGTGCGCTGGCCTACACCCGCGCCCGCATCGACGAGTTCGCCTGCCCGGCAGGCGCGGCGGCGTCGTGCAACGTCAACGGTAAACCGCTGCCGTTCAGCCCGGACTGGAAAAGCTACGTGCGGGCCGATTACACCATCCCGCTGGAGAACGGCCTGGATATCGAACTCGGCACCGACTACAGCTGGCAGAGCGAAGTGCAGTACGACATCAGCCAGAACGCCGACACCAAACAGGGCGCCTACGGCCTCTGGAACGCCAGCGTGGCTCTGGCCGATTACACCAACGGCTGGCGCGTGGCGTTGCTCGGCAAGAACCTCACCGACAAGTCGTATTCGCCATTGCTCGCCAGCGGTGGCAACTACATCTACCGCGCTGTGCCTCGCGACGACGAGCGCTACTTCGGCGTGCAACTGCGCAAGGACTTCTGAGATGAGCAGACAGCTGAAACTCGGCGCGTTCGTCATGGCCACCGGGCACCACGTTGCCGCGTGGCGTCATCCGGACGTGCCGGCCAACGCCGGGTTGGATTTCGCCCATTACAAACGCCTGGCGCAGATTGCCGAGGCGGCGAAATTCGACACCTTGTTCGTCGCCGACAGCGTCGCCGCGCCAACCCAGGACATTGCTAGCCGCATGGCCCGTTCGGATCACTTCGAACCACTGACCTTGCTCTCGGCCCTGAGCGCAGTGACCGAACACATCGGCCTGATCGCCACCGCCACCACCAGCTACAACGAGCCGTACCACGTGGCGCGTAAATTCGCCTCCCTCGATCACCTGTCGGGCGGGCGAGCGGGGTGGAATCTGGTGACCTCGGACAACGCCGCCGAAGCGCAGAATTTCGGCCGCGACGAACACATCGGCCATGCCGAACGCTACAGCCGCGCCCGGGAATTTCATCAGGTGGTCACCGGGCTCTGGGACAGTTGGCAGGACGACGCCTTCATCCGCGACAAGGCCAGCGGCGCGTATTACGACCCGGAAAAGCTGCACGTGCTGAATCACGTCGGCGAGCACTTCAAGGTCAAAGGCCCGCTGAATGTCGCGCGTTCGCCACAGGGTCAGCCGGTGATCGTGCAGGCCGGCTCGTCGGAAACCGGACGTGAACTGGCGGCGCAGACGGCCGAAGTGGTGTTCACCGCGCAGACCTCGCTGGCCAGCGCTCAGGCGTTTTACGCCGACCTCAAGGGACGCTTGCCGAAGTACGGACGCAGTGCCGATTCGCTGAAAATCATGCCCGGCGTGTTTGTCGTGGTCGGGCAGACGGAAGCCGAAGCGCAGGAAAAATGTGAAACGTTTCAGCAATTGGTCGAACCCGAGGTTGGCGTCGCCCTTCTTGGGCGTATGCTGGGCAACTTCGATCTGTCGAAGTACCCGCTGGACGGGCCGCTGCCGGAGTTGCCGCTGACTGACAGCGGCCAGCAAAGCCGGCAGAAACTGCTGACCGAACTGGCCGGCCGGGAGCATCTGACCCTGGCCGAGCTGGGTCGCAGAATCGCCGGTGGTCGCGGGCATTACAGCGTCGTCGGCACACCGTCGCAGATTGCCGACCGTTTGCAGGAATGGTTCGAGCAGGGCGCGGCGGACGGCTTCAACGTGCTGGTGCCGCACCTGCCCGGCGGGCTCGAAGACTTCGCCAACGGCGTGGTCCCGGAACTGCAACGGCGTGGACTGTTCAGAACCGAATACGAGGGCCGGACCTTGCGCCAGAACCTTGGCCTCGCCCGGCCCGGCAACAGATTTGCGTAGCAATCGACACCCGATTCAAGACCGACAAGAGAGGATTCGATGACTTACACCGCTGCCAAGAATCGCTACAACTCCATCCCTTACCGCCGCGTCGGACGCAGCGGTCTGGTGCTGCCGGCGCTGTCCCTGGGCCTGTGGCACAACTTCGGCGACAGCACGCCGATCGATACTCAGCGCTCGTTGCTGCGCACGGCGTTCGATCTGGGGATCAACCACTTCGACCTGGCCAACAACTACGGCCCGCCCTACGGTAGCGCCGAGACCAATTTCGGCCGTTTGCTGCGCGAAGACTTCAAGCAGTATCGCGATGAACTGATCATCTCCAGCAAGGCCGGTTGGGACATGTGGCCCGGCCCTTACGGCCAGGGCGGCGGCTCGCGCAAATACGTGCTGGCCAGCCTCGACCAGAGCCTGCAGCGCCTGGGCCTGGACTATGTGGATATCTTCTATTCGCACCGCTTCGACCCGGACACCCCGCTGGAAGAAACCGCCAGCGCCCTCGCCACGGCGGTGCAGCAGGGCAAGGCGCTGTACATCGGCATCTCGTCGTACTCCGGGGTGAAAACCCGCGAGATCGCCGCGTTGCTCAAAGAGTGGAAAGTGCCGCTGCTGATTCACCAACCGGCGTACAACCTGCTCAACCGCTGGGTGGAAAAGGACCTGCTCGACACCACCGACGAACTCGGCACCGGCGTGATTGCCTTCACCCCGCTGGCGCAGGGGCTGCTGACCGACAAATACCTCAATGGCGTGCCGGCGGATGCGCGGATCAATCGTCCGGGCGGTGGCTCGTTGCTGTCTTCGCACTTGTCCGAGGCGAATATTGCTCATGTGCGGGCGTTGAACGAGATTGCCAAGCGTCGTGGGCAGAGCCTGGCGCAACTGGCGTTGGCGTGGACGCTGCGCGATCCTCGGGTGACTTCGGCGCTGATCGGCGCGAGCCGGCCGGAGCAGATTATCGAGAACGTCGGGGCTTTGAAGAATTTGAGCTTCAGTGCGGAAGAGCTGGCGGAGATTGACCGGTTTGCCCTGGAGGGCGGGATCAATCTTTGGGAGAAACCTTCTACGGCGGAATAACGACACACTGATCGTTCCCACGCAGAGCGTGGGAACGATCAATTGTTCAGCGAAAAAACGGCACATCCCCCAACACCGTAGCCCGCTGCATCACCCGCCGCGCCGGACGGTAATCATCCACCGCGTAATGCTGCGTCACACGGTTGTCCCAGAACGCAATGTCATCCTTCTGCCAGCGCCAGCGAATGGTGAATTCCGGCCGCGTCGCATGCGCGAACAAGAACTTCAACACCGCTTCGCTCTCGGTCTCCGACAGCTCATTGATCTTCGACGTGAACCCTTCACTGACGAACAGCGAACGCCGCCCGCTCACCGGGTGCGTGCGAATCACCGGGTGCGACAGCGGTGGATTCTTGCGCCGTGCCGCTTCCCACTGCGCCAATGCTTCCGGCGTGTTGCCGTAGCGCTCCAGTGGAAACGAGCGGGTGAAATCGTGAGTCGCGGTCAGCCCTTCAAGCATGGCTTTCATCGGCGCCGACAGCGCTTCATACGCGGCAATCCCGCTGGCCCACAATGTGTCGCCACCAAACTCCGGCAACAGCTTGGCGCTGAGCACCGCGCCCATGGCCGGGGTCGGCAGGAAGGTCACGTCGGTGTGCCAGATGGCGTTGTCGCGCACGTCGGTGACGGCGGTGTCGAGGATCAGCACTTCCGGCTGTTCCGGCACGTTCGGGTAGATCGGGTGAATGTGCAGGTCGCCGAAATAGGCGGCAAAACGCGCCTGCTGCGAAGGCTCGATCGGCTGATTGCGGAAGAACAGCACCTGGTATTTGAGCAGTGCCTGCTCGATGGCGTCGCGCTGTTCCAGGTTCAGCGGCTGGCTGATGTCGACGCCGCTGATCTGTGCGCCGAGGGCCGAGCTTAAAGGGGTGATGTTCAGGCTGCTCATGGTGGTTCTCTTCAATTCCGGGGCCCCGAAACTGTCGGGGTAGTCAGTGCTGAAAAATCAGTGGGCCTGGCCGTGCCACGGCACCAGTTTGCGTTGCAGGGCGCGCAGGCCCATTTCCATGGCGAAGGCGATCAGGGCGATGACCAGAATCCCCAGTACCACCACATCAGTGACCAGAAATTGCGCAGCGGACTGCACCATGAAGCCCAGGCCGCTGGTGGCCGCGATCAGTTCAGCGGCGACCAGAGTCGACCAGCCGACACCCAGACCAATGCGCACACCGGTCAGAATGTCTGGCAGGGCGCTTGGCAAAATCACGTGGCGGATCAGTTGTGCGCGAGTGGCGCCCAGCGACTGCGCGGCGCGCAGTTTGGCCGGGTCGACGGTGCGCACGCCGGTGGCGGTTGCAATCGCGATCGGGGCAAAAATCGCCAGGTAGATCAGCAGCACTTTCGACAACTCGCCGATGCCGCACCAGATCACGATCAGCGGCAGATAGGCGAGTGGCGGAATCGGCCGGTAGAACTCGATCAGCGGATCGAGCACGCCACGGGCGATTCGGTTGGCGCCGATGGCAATGCCTACCGGCACTGCGGTCAGAATCGCAAAACCGAGGCCCAGGCCTATGCGGCTCAAACTGGCGCCCAGGTGCTGCCACAACGTCGAATCCATGTAGCCCGTGGTCGCCAGCAACCAGCCTTTTTGCAGCACGGCGGACGGTGGCGGCAGGAACAGCGGTTCGATCAGACCGGTGGCCGTGACGGCCCACCAGATCACCAGCAACGCGAACAGGGTCAGCAGGCTGATCCAGCGGGTGCTGAGGCTGCGACGCACGGGAATCACCACCGATGTGGCGGCGGGTTTCACGGCGGTGGCGGAAACGTCGTAACTGCTCATGCGCGCTCCTGCCGTTGAACGGCGCTGCGTTGCGAGAACACTTTGGCCAGCACGTGTTCGCGGGTTTCGATGAAGCGCGGATCGGACTTGATCGCCCGCGCCGATTCGCCGGCGGCGTAGCGCTGGCCGAAGTCGAGGTGCAGACACTCGACGATCTGCCCCGGATTCGGCGCGAGCAGAATCAGGTCAGTGGCGAGGAACACCGCTTCTTCAATGTCGTGGGTAATCAGGAACACCGGTTTGGCGGTGCGTTGCCAGACTTGCAGCAACAGCTCCTGCATCTGTTCGCGGGTAAAGGCGTCGAGGGCGCCGAAGGGTTCGTCCATCAGCAAAACACGCGGATCGGCGGCGAGGGCGCGGGCCAGGCCAACGCGTTGCTTCTGGCCGCCGGAAAGCTGCCAGATGCGACGATGTTCAAAGCCGGAAAGGTCGACCAGCGCGAGCATTTCCCGGGCGCGCTGTTCGCGTTTGTCCTTGGCCACACCGGCCAGTTCCAGACCGAAAGCGACGTTGGCCAACACGTCCTGCCAAGGCAGCAGGGCATCGTCCTGGAACACCACGCCGCGCTCGGCGCTCGGGCCTTTGACCGGCACGTTGTCGAGGGTGATACGGCCGGCGCTCGGTTCGACGAAGCCGGCAATCAGGTTCAACAGCGAAGTCTTGCCACTGCCGGACGGGCCGAGGGCCACCAGCAATTGCTGAGGGCCGAGGGTCAGGGAAATGTCGGACAGTACCGGTTCCGGGCTGCCGGGGTACTGTGCGCTGATGCGCTCCAGCTGTAGCAAGGCCATCGCAATTAACTCCCGATCAGTTGGTGATGTACTTGGCGCTGACGTACGGCGCGTAGTCCGGCAGTACCGCTTCGACCTTGCCTTGCTCCTTGAGGAACGCAGCGGTGTCGGTGATGGCTTTGGTGGTCGGCGCGCCGAGGTCACTGACCTGATCCGCCGCCAGCGGGTAGACGTTGCCTTGCAGCAGCAATGGGATGTCGCTGGCCTTGGCGCCGGAGAGCTTCACCAGCTTGTCGACGTTGCTCTGGTTGGCGAGCCAGGCTTTCGGATCCTTGCGGTAGTCGGCGTAGGCGTCGAGGGTGACCTTGGCGAATGCGGTGACGATTTCCGGGTGCTTCTCGGCGAAGTCCTTGCGCACGATCCAGGCGTCGAAGGTCGGCGCGCCGAACTTGGCCAGTTCACCGGAAGTGATCAGCACTTTGCCGTTTTCCTTGGCCACACCCAGCGCTGGATCCCAGACGTAGGTGGCGTCGATGTCACCGCGTTTCCACGCAGCAATGATCGCTGGTGGGGCGAGGTTGAGGACGGTGACTTTCGACGGGTCGATGTTCCAGTGCTTCAGTGCGGCCAACAGGCTGTAGTGACCGGTGGACACGAACGGCACGGCGATTTTCTTGCCGACCAGATCCTGCGGCGTCTTGATGCCGGAGCCGTCGCGGGCGACCAGCGCTTCGGCGGCGCCGATCTGGGTGGCGATGAGGAAGGTTTCCACCGGGACTTTGCGGGTGATTGCAGCGGTCAGCGGGCTGGAACCGAGGTAGCCGATCTGCACGTCGCCGGAGGCGATGGCGGCGATGATGTCGGCACCGTTATCGAATTTGCGCCAGTTGATGTCGGCCTTGGTGGCTTTCTCGTAGGCGCCGTCGGCCTGGGCGACTTTCGCCGGGTCAACGGTGGTCTGGTAGGCGACGGTGAGGTCGGCGGCCTGAGCCAGGAAACTCGCAGCAGCCAGAGAGGCCACGGCCAGCAGGCGAAGCGGGAAATTCAGTTTCATTGAAGAGCTCCATATCAGGCGACCGAGCGTCGGCGTGAAAGGAGACTAAATGATCTAAGAATCTAAAAATAAATAACTTTTTAGAATGAGCTTATGAGCGGAAAAATCTAAGCCGGGGAGTCTTTGTCAGTTCCCACGCTCTGCGTGGGAACTCAGCTTGTGACGCTCCGCGTCACTGGGACGCAGAGCGTCCCTTGAGGCATTCCCACGCAGAGCGTGGGAATGATCATCAGCGTGAGGCGTTACCACACAGGCGGTTCGATGCCTCGACGTGGGAACGATCAATCCAAAGACAAACGATCAGTTGCTGATCGCCAGAATGCTCGCCTGATACGACCCGACAAATACGTCGAAATCGCCCACCTCGTTCTGCTCAAGGTCAGCCTGTTGCGCCAGCGAAGACCGCGCCAGTTCTTCGAACTTCGCTTGTTCCTCAGCCGCCAACGGTTCGCTGCGGAAGAACTCGGCGTGGGCCTGGCTCTGGCGCAGGGAGAATTGCGCGAAGCTTTCCTTGTGCGCGGCCATCGCCGCCAGCACCTGAGCCGAAGGTGTCAGGGACGAATCCTTGACCTTGGCCAGCTGCGCATCGAGTGCCTTGCTGTGGGCATCGCCGCCGTGGCTTTGATCCAGCATCGCCGCCAGCGGAGCGATTTTTTCCAGCAGTTCGGCGGCCCATTCCTTCAGCTCGACCGGTTGCCCGTCGCGCTGCAATTGCAGGCCCGGACGGCGACCTTCCTTGACCACGCTGAGGAAGTTGGAGGTGGCGTTGCCGCAGGAGTTGTTGGTCAGCAGCGGGCTTTCGTTCAGCGCGCAGTACAGCAGGAACGCGTCGAGGAAGCGCGACTCGGTGAGGTCGATGCCCATCGGCAGGAACGGGTTGATGTCCAGGCAGCGCACTTCGACGTACTGAATGCCACGGGCCATCAAGGCCTGGATCGGCCGCTCGCCGGTATAGGTCACGCGTTTCGGGCGGATGTTCGAGTAGTACTCGTTTTCGATCTGCAGGATATTGGTGTTCAGTTGCACCCACTCGCCATCCTGGTGCGTGCCGACTTCAACGTACGGCGCGTACGGTGTGGCCACCGCTTTGCGCAGGCTGTCGGTGTAGCTCGCCAGGTCGTTGTAGCACGGCGTCAGGCCGGCCTGGGCATTGCTCTGGTAACCGAGGTCGCTCATGCGCAGGCTGGTGGCGTAGGGCAGGTACAGGGTGTCCGGATCCAGCTGTTCCAACTGGTGCGCACGACCGCGCAGGAAACCGGCGTCCAGCGCCGGCGAAGCACCGAACAGGTACATCAGCAGCCAGCTGTAGCGGCGGAAGTTGCGGATCAGCGCGATATAGGACGACGACTGGAAATCCCGGTCGGTGCCGACGAAGCCTTCGGCCTCTTTCAGCAACGGCCAGAGCTTTTCCGGCAGGGAGAAGTTGTAGTGAATCCCGGCGATGCACTGCATGGTCTTGCCGTAACGCAGGGCCAGGCCCTTGCGGTAGACGTACTTGAGCTGACCGATGTTGGAGGTGCCGTAATAGGCGATCGGGATGTCTTCCTCGGCCGGCAACGGGCACGGCATCGATGGACTCCACAGGTACTCATTGCCGAGCTTGCTGTAGGCGAAGCGATGAATCTTGTCCAGACTCGCCAGAGTATCGGCAGGGTCTGGCAGGGCGGGCGTGATGAACTCCAGCAGCGACTCGGAATAGTCGGTCGTGATCTGTTCGTTGGTCAGCGCGGAACCCAGGGCTTCAGGGTGCGGCGTTTGGGCCAGGCGGCCTTCGCCGGTCACGCGCAGGCATTCACGTTCGATACCGTGAAGGCACTGCTCAAGCAGAGAGAGGTTAGCGCGCTCGCCGAGCAGAGCCAGGCGGCGGTTGAGAAGTTCGCTCAATTTGGATTCCTTCACGCGTCAGTCGCCCCAATATGGGGGTGGGCAGGACGGTCTACAAGGGTGAAGTTGAAACTGGCGTTTTCGCCTGGTTTTCGGGTGGTTAAACCCATGTTGGAAACGCCGACTTCAATCCTTGAATCTGGCTGATACACGCGAAGAAAATGAGATCCCTGTGGGAGCGGGCTTGCCCGCGAAAGCGGTGTGTCAGACAAGTTGATACTGGCTGATACGCCCCATTCGCGGGCAAGCCCGCTCCCACAGGAAACTCCGACGCTGCGATCACAGCGCCGAAATTAACTCAAAATGATGAACAACATCTACAGGACAGCGAACGTGCCTTGCGCTTTTGCGACCAGTTTGTCGCCCTGCATCACGTCGGCTTCGACCACCAGCGTGCGTCGGCCCGGGTGGATCACCCGCGCCGTGCACATCACCTCGCCTTCAGAGACGGCGCGGATGTAGTTGATCTTGCACTCGATGGTCGCGCTCTGCTGGTCGAAGCCATGGGTGCTGGAACAGGCTAGCCCCATGGCGATATCCACCAGACTGAACAGTGCGCCGCCGTGCAGCTTGCCGCCGCGATTGCGCAGTTCGGGTTCCAGCGCCAGGGCGACTTGCGCCACCCCGGTTTCCAGGCTGTGCAGGCGGCAGCCCAACAGCTTGAAAAACGCGCTCTCGACGAGCCCGGCCGGAATGCCCATCAGCGTTTCTTCAACTGCTTGGCGTTGGCAAACAGCGATGCCATGGCGTTGTTCGCCGGAGCCGCCGGGGTGCTTTCCTTGCGTGGCGCCGAACCCTGCGACTGGCGTGGCGCCGAGCCTGGGCGCGAGCCACGGGCACCGTCGATTTTCTCGCCCGGGGTGTCGCTCATGCGCATCGACAGGCCGACGCGTTTGCGCGGGATATCGACTTCCATGACCTTCACTTTCACCACGTCACCGGCCTTCACCGCTTCGCGCGGATCCTTGATGAATTTCTCCGACAGCGCCGAAATGTGCACCAGACCGTCCTGATGCACGCCGATGTCAACGAACGCACCGAACGCGGTCACGTTGGTCACCACGCCTTCGAGGATCATCCCCAGTTGCAGGTCCTTCAGGTCCTCGACGCCTTCCTGGAACTCGGCGGTCTTGAACTCCGGACGCGGGTCGCGGCCCGGTTTTTCCAGTTCCTGCAGGATGTCGGTGACGGTTGGCAGACCGAAGGTCTCGTCGGTGAATTTCTTCGGATCCAGACGCTTGAGGAACGAGGCGTCGCCGATCAGCGAGCGAATGTCGCGGTCGGTTTCAGCGGCGATGCGTTGCACCAGCGGATAGGCTTCCGGGTGAACGGCCGAGGAGTCCAGCGGGTTGTCGCCGTTCATCACGCGCAGGAAGCCGGCGGCCTGTTCGAAGGTTTTCTCGCCCAGACGCGCGACTTTCTTCAGCGCGGCGCGGGTCTTGAACGCGCCGTGCTCATCACGGTGAGTCACGATGTTCTGCGCCAGCGTCGCGTTGAGGCCGGAGATCCGCGCCAGCAGCGCCACGGAGGCGGTGTTCACGTCCACGCCGACGGCGTTCACGCAGTCCTCGACTACGGCGTCCAGACCACGCGCCAGTTTCAGCTGCGACACGTCGTGCTGGTACTGGCCGACACCGATGGATTTCGGATCGATTTTCACCAGTTCGGCCAGCGGATCCTGCAGGCGACGGGCAATCGATACCGCGCCGCGGATGGACACGTCCAGATCCGGGAATTCCTTGGCTGCCAGCTCCGATGCCGAATACACCGATGCGCCGGCTTCGGACACCATGACCTTGGTCATTTTCATCGCTGGGTATTTTTTGATCAGCTCGATGGCCAGCTTGTCGGTCTCACGGCTGGCGGTGCCGTTGCCGATGGCGATCAGGTCGACCGAATGTTTGGCGCACAGAGCGGCCAGAATGGCGATGGTCTGATCCCATTTGTTGTGCGGCACGTGCGGGTAAACCGTGGCGTGATCCAGCAGCTTGCCGGTGGAGTCGACCACCGCGACCTTGCAACCGGTACGCAGGCCCGGGTCGAGGCCCAGGGTGGCGCGCGGGCCGGCCGGGGCGGCCAGCAGCAGGTCGTGCAGGTTGTGGGCGAACACATTGATCGCTTCGGTTTCGGCGCCGTCGCGCAGCTCGCCCAGCAGGTCGGTTTCCAGGTGGGTGTAGAGCTTGACCTTCCAGGTCCAGCGCACCACTTCACCCAGCCATTTGTCGGCCGGCCGGTTCTGGTTCTGGATGCCGACGTGCTGACCGATCATGCCTTCGCACGGGTGCAGGGTGCCCGGCAGTTCGTCGCCGACTTTCAGTGCAGAGCTGAGAATGCCTTCGTTGCGGCCACGGAAAATCGCCAGCGCGCGGTGCGACGGCATGCTTTTCAGCGGTTCGTCGTGTTCGAAGTAATCGCGGAATTTCGCGCCTTCTTCTTCCTTGCCGGCGATCACGCGGGCACTGAGGGTGGCTTCCTGTTTCAGGTAGGTGCGCAGTTTTTCCAGCAGGTTGGCGTCTTCGGCGAAGCGCTCCATGAGGATGTACTTGGCGCCTTCCAGCGCTGCCTTGGCGTCGGCCACGCCTTTTTCGGCGTCGACGAAGCGCGCGGCTTCGGCTTCCGGGGCCAGCGACGGGTCGTTGAACAGACCGTCGGCCAGTTCGCCGAGGCCGGCTTCCAGGGCGATCTGGCCCTTAGTGCGGCGCTTCTGCTTGTACGGCAGGTACAAGTCTTCGAGGCGGGTCTTGGTGTCGGCGAGTTTGATTTCGCGCTCCAGCTCAGGGGTGAGTTTGCCCTGCTCCTGGATGCTGGAAAGAATGCTGATGCGCCGTTCGTCGAGTTCTCGCAGGTAGCGCAGACGCTCTTCCAGATGACGCAATTGGGTGTCATCGAGGCTGCCGGTCACTTCTTTCCGGTAACGGGCGATGAAGGGAACGGTAGAGCCTTCATCGAGTAGCGCGACGGCCGCTTCGACCTGTTGTGGGCGTACGCCGAGTTCCTCGGCGATGCGGCTGTTGATGCTGTCCATAAAACCACCTGACAAATTGTGAAAGCAGGCTCGCAGGCGCGTAAATGAAGGCCCGGAGTCTGGTGGGGCGGCTTGATGCTGGCCGCTGCCTGGGTCAAAAGGCATCCCATTGACCCGTGAAATCGAACAATTACTGCGGCGCCCATGAAAATAAAGGACGGCCACCTGCGGTAACGATTCAGACGTTGCCTGACACAAAAGGCCGCGCATTATAACCAGCGTTCTGTCATTCGGGGGGGACGCAGTCTGTAGGCACAAGCCCCGGTTTTCTGGCAGTGAAGGAAAAATCTGCTAACAATGCACACGGTGCGTATAACGGCAGCTACGCCATAATGCGCGCCGAGCTAAAAGGAGCATCCAATGAGCAGCACTGCACAAACTGCTGAAGGCGAAAAAATTCTCATCGTTGACGACGATCCGGGGCTGAGCAGCCTGCTGGAACGCTTTTTCGTCAGCAAGGGCTACCGTGCCCGCGCCGTACCGAATACCGAGCAGATGGATCGTCTGCTGTCGCGTGAAGTGTTCAACCTGGTCGTCCTCGACCTGATGCTGCCGGGCGAAGACGGCCTGACCGCTTGCCGCCGCCTGCGTGGCGCGAACAATCAGATTCCGATCATCATGCTCACCGCCAAGGGCGACGAGCTGAGCCGTATCAAGGGCCTGGAACTGGGCGCCGACGATTACCTGGCCAAGCCATTCAACCCGGACGAGCTGATGGCTCGCGTCAAAGCCGTGCTGCGCCGTCAGGCCGCGCCGGTGCCGGGCGCGCCGGGCAGTGAAGAAGAAAACGTCACGTTCGGCGACTACGTGCTGTCCCTGGCCACCCGCGAACTCAAACGCGGCGACGAAGTGCACATGCTCACCACCGGTGAGTTTGCGGTGCTCAAGGCCCTGGTGATGAACGCCCGTCAGCCGCTGACCCGCGACAAGCTGATGAACCTGGCCCGTGGCCGCGAGTGGGATGCCCTGGAGCGTTCCATCGACGTGCAGATTTCCCGTCTGCGCCGGATGATCGAACCTGATCCGTCCAAGCCGCGCTACATCCAGACTGTCTGGGGTGTCGGCTACGTGTTCGTGCCGGATGGCAACTCCACCAAGTGATGGGTGATTTGTAGGAGCGGGTCTGCGGGAAACGGTCGGAAACGCCGTCCGCGCAGACTCGCAATCCGCAATATGCGAGCATTGCTCGCTCCTGCAAGTGTGTAGCGGTTATCCATGAAAACCCCCGTCTGGTTCCCCCAAAGTTTCTTCTCCCGCACCCTTTGGCTGGTGCTCATCGTCGTATTGTTTTCCAAGGCATTGACCCTGGTTTATCTGTTGATGAACGAGGACGTGCTGGTGGATCGCCAATACAGCCACGGCGTCGCCCTGACGCTGCGCGCCTACTGGGCCGCCGACGAAGAGAACCGCGCGAAAATCGCCGATGCCGCCACGCTGATCCGGGTGGTCGGCGCCGGTGTGCCGGAAGGCGAACAGCACTGGCCGTACAGTGAAATCTACCAGCGGCAGATGCAGGCGGAACTGGGTGCCGACACCGAAGTGCGCTTGCGCATGCATTCGCCGCCGGCCTTGTGGGTTCGTGCCCCGAGCCTCGGTGATGGCTGGTTGAAAGTGCCGTTGTACCCGCACCCGTTGCGTGGCCAGAAAATCTGGAACGTGCTCGGCTGGTTCCTGGCGATCGGCCTGCTGTCCACGGCGTCTGCGTGGATTTTCGTCAGCCAGCTTAACCAGCCACTGAAACGTCTGGTTTATGCCGCCCGGCAACTCGGCCAGGGCCGCAGCGTGCGCCTGCCGATCAGCGACACCCCCAGCGAAATGGCCGAGGTTTATCGTGCCTTCAACCAGATGGCCGAAGACGTCGAGCAGGCCGGTCGCGAGCGTGAGCTGATGCTCGCCGGGGTATCCCATGACTTGCGGACGCCGCTGACCCGTTTGCGGCTGTCACTGGAGTTGATGGGCGACCGCACCGACCTGACCGACGACATGGTGCGCGACATCGAAGACATGGACGCGATCCTCGACCAGTTCCTCGCCTTCATTCGCGATGGTCGGGACGAGTCGGTTGAGGAGGTGGACCTCAGCGATCTGGTGCGTGAAGTGGCGGCGCCCTATAACCAGACCGAAGAGAAAGTGCGCCTGCGCCTGGAACCGATCCAGCCGTTCCCGCTGCGTCGGGTGTCGATGAAGCGTCTGCTGAACAACCTGATTGGCAACGCGCTGAATCATGCCGGCGGCAGCGTGGACGTCGCAGCCTATGTGTCCGGTGACACCAGCGCGCCGTACGTGGTGCTGAGCGTGATGGACCGTGGGGCGGGGATCGACCCTTCCGAGCTTGAGGCGATCTTCAACCCGTTCACCCGTGGCGATCGGGCGCGGGGCGGGAAGGGCACCGGACTGGGACTGGCGATTGTGAAGCGGATTGCTTCGATGCACGGCGGCAATGTCGAACTGCGCAACCGCTCCGGTGGCGGGCTGGAAGCACGGGTCCGGTTGCCGCTGGGATTGATGCTGCCGCGAGACGCGGTTTAAGTTTCAGGCGGCCTTGCGGCCGCCTGATTCAAGGTTCAACCCTTGCCTTTTGTGCGGGTCATGTTCGGCCCGCCATTCTTCTCGAGATGCTCGATGATGATCCCCGCCACGTTCTTGCCCGTGGTGGTTTCGATGCCTTCCAGACCCGGTGACGAGTTCACTTCCATCACCAGCGGCCCGTGGTTGGAGCGCAGGATATCCACACCCGCCACCGACAGCCCCATGACCTTGGCCGCACGCAGCGCGGTCATGCGTTCTTCCGGGGTGATCTTGATCAGGCTGGCACTGCCGCCCCGGTGCAGGTTGGAGCGGAACTCGCCGGGCTTGGCCTGACGCTTCATCGCCGCGATCACCTTGTCGCCGACCACGAAGCAGCGGATGTCGGCGCCGCCGGCCTCCTTGATGTATTCCTGCACCATGATGTTCTGCTTCAGGCCCATGAAGGCCTCGATCACCGACTCCGCCGCCGTCGCGGTTTCGCACAGCACCACGCCGATGCCCTGTGTGCCTTCCAGCACCTTGATCACCAGCGGCGCGCCGTTGACCATGTCGATCAAGTCGGGAATATCGTCCGGCGAGTGGGCGAAGCCGGTCACCGGCAAACCGATGCCCCGGCGTGACAGTAACTGCAACGAACGCAGCTTGTCCCGCGAGCGGGCGATGGCTACCGATTCGTTGAGCGGAAACACGCCCATCATTTCAAACTGGCGCAACACTGCGCAGCCATAAAACGTCACCGACGCGCCGATCCGCGGGATCACTGCATCGAAACCCTCCAGCGGTTTGCCGCGGTAGTGGATCTGCGGCTTGTGGCTGGCAATGTTCATATAGGCGCGCAAGGTGTCGATCACCACCATTTCATGCCCGCGTTCGGTTCCGGCTTCGACCAGACGGCGGGTGGAATACAGACGCGGGTTCCGCGACAGCACAGCGATCTTCATGCAACACCTGTGGAGGAGGTAGATACCGGGAACACCGGCTTGTCTTGTACATATTTGATGCCCGGATTGACCACCAGCTGGCCGTCGATCAGGGCTTTGGAACCGAGCAACAGGCGATAGCGCATGGACTTGCGGCAGGCGAGGGTGAACTCGATCGGCCAAACCCGGTCACCCAGGGCCAGGGTGGTGCTGATCACGTAGCGCACCTGGGCCTGACCGTTCGAACTCTTGATGGTCTTGCGGGCGACCAGTGGCGCTTCGCATCGCCGATGGCGTAACTGCACGACGGTGCCCAGGTGCGCGGTGAAGCGCACCCACTTCTCGCCGTCACGTTCGAACGGCTCGATGTCGGTGGCATGCAGGCTGGAGGTGCTGGCGCCGGTGTCGATTTTTGCCCGAAGGCCAGCGACTCCCAGATCCGGAAGCGCCACCCACTCGCGCAGACCGATAACGGTCAAATGGTCAAATGTCTTCAATGGAAAAAACCAACGATTAACGCGTCCACGCTTCAGGGGACACCTGGGCTAACGCTTTGAATGCGGGTCTGGCGAACCAGTAACCCTGCATCAGAAATATTCCGCAGTCCGCCAGGAAATCCCGCTCCCCCGCACTCTCTATGCCTTCGGCGATGACTGTAACGTCCAACTCCGCACAGATTGTGACAATCCCCCGAACGATAGCCTGACGAACACGGTCACGGTCGATATCGCGGATCAGCGCCATATCGAGCTTGATCAAGTCCGGTTGGAAATCGGCCAGCAGATTGAGCCCCGAATAGCCGGCACCGAAATCGTCGATGGCCGTCTTGAAGCCGAATTCGCGGTATTCACGCAGAATATTGGTCAAATGGCGATAGTTATCTACGTGCTCGCTTTCCAGTGTTTCGAAAATCAGCCGGTCGATCGGGAAATTGTGTTTTCTGGCAGCCTCCAGGGTGCTGCGAATGCATAACTCTGGACGATAGACGGCGTTGGGCATGAAGTTGATCGACAAGTGTGTCTGCATATTAAGCTCGGCTGCGCCTTCGATGGCCCGAGTCCGGCAGAGCTGGTCGAAACGGTAGCGGTTATCTTCTGTAACCTGATCCAACACCGTTAAAGCGCCTTCACCGGCCGCCCCACGAACCAGTGCCTCATAGGCGTACACCGATTCGTCACGCAGATCCACGATGGGCTGATAAGCGAACGAAAAATCGAAGCCCAGCGGCTCGCTTTGCTGGCAGCCCAGGCACCCGGATTTGGGCGAGGTCAATGAAGACGGAAATTTGGTCACTCGATCACTCCATGCCGTTGAACCGGCGAAGATCACAGTTTATCTGGAGGGCCGGATTCTTGCGCCCGACAGAATCGGTAGTACAGTTCCGACTACTGGCTGAACGAGGAATTCATATGGCGCAAAAACAGGAAGAGGACGACAAGGTCCGTCTCGACAAGTGGCTGTGGGCCGCGCGTTTTTTCAAGACTCGCGCTTTGGCCAAGGCTGCCATCGAGAGCGGCAAGGTGCATTGTCGGGGAGAGCGCTGCAAGCCTGGCAAAGAGCCACGCATTGGCGATGAGTTCGAGATTCGCACCGGCTTCGATGAGAAGACCGTTGTGGTTCAGGCCCTGTCGATCGTGCGTCGCGGTGCACCTGAGGCGCAGACGCTGTATGCCGAGACCGAGGCGAGTATTGCCAAACGTGAAGCGGCTGCGGCGATGCGCAAGGCGGGCGCCTTGGGCGTGACCACCGACGGCAAACCGAGCAAGAAGCAGCGCCGGGATCTGTTTAAATTTCGTGGGAACAGTAGCGGCGAATAAAAAAACGCAGCCTGCCGGCCTGGGTTCAAGACCCGCCGGCGGCTGCGTTTTTTTCAGTCACCGTTGATTACTGCGCGGACACCACACTCATCCGCGAAACCATCGGCAGTTTGCCCAGCAGCCGGAAAACCGGCGCCGTGACCTTCAGCCAGAAATTCGCCGCGTGATAAGCAAACGGCGTGTAGTAACCCCAGCCCAGTGCCCACACCGCCAACAGCATGCCGCCGATGTAATCGTCCTGGCCCCAATGTGCACCAGCGACCAGGCGCGGCAACATGAACAGCAGTGCCAGGCCCCAGATCACCAGGAACTGGCCGACCGTGCGACTGAACACGCCCATGAACAGTGCCCAGATCAGCAGCACCGAAGCGTGGTCACCGGGGAAGCTCTGACTCGAGCGGTCCTTCAGTTCCCAGGTCTTCTCCAGGTGCGGGAAGTAATCGCTGATGTGCACTGCGCCTTCGAGCACCATCGACGGGCTGCTGTGCTGCCAGCCCATGTGATCGGCGAACTTGGAAAACAGCGCGCGGATCACCACCATCAGCAGCAGGATCGAAAAAAATCCGAAAAAGGCGCGACGCACGTCAATCGCCCTGAACACCCAGTCGCCCTTGATCAGCAGCGTCAGCAGAATCAGGCCGACGACGATGTCGAACGGTCGCAGACTTGCAATTGCCCAGATGTGGAGCCATATGGGGTTGCTGGCCAGCGGTGCATTGAGTGTGCGGAACAGCCACTCGTCGAAAATCACACACAGCATCTGACCCGTAGGCCATAACCAGAAAGCCAGTAGTGCCAATGGCACGATGTTGCACAGAACCAGCCGGCCGAGGTTCCACCTTGATTGGAACAAACCCGGATTGTTCATAAAATGCCTCCCGTGGCTGAACATCGGCATCAAAAAGGATGCCAGAAGCGCGGGATTTTCATTCTTTGTAACCATTTTGTCATCACATTCAGATACCCAGACCTATGACCGATTTCCTCGATACCGATTACACCCAACGCTTCATCTTCGATGACAGCGACACGCGCGGCGAACTGGTGTCGCTGGAGCGCAGCTATGCCGAAGTGCTCGCCAAGCACCCGTACCCGGAACCGGTTGCGCAATTGCTGGGCGAACTGATGGCGGCCGCGTCGTTGCTGGTGGGCACCCTGAAATTCGATGGCTTGTTGATTCTTCAGGCCCGCTCCGAAGGCCCGATCCCGCTGCTGATGATCGAATGCTCCAGCGAGCGAGAAATCCGTGGCCTGGCGCGCTATCACGCCGAGCAGATTCCGGCCGATGCGACCCTCGGCGACCTGATGCCGAACGGTGTCCTGGCCTTGACTGTCGACCCGATCGCCGGCCAGCGTTATCAGGGCATCGTCGACCTCGACGGCGAAACCCTGTCCGACTGCTTCACCAACTATTTCGTCATGTCCCAGCAGGTCGGCACTCGCTTCAAGCTGTGCGCCGATGGCCGTCGTGCCCGTGGTCTGTTGCTGCAGCAACTGCCGGCCGATCGCCTGAAAGACGAAGAAGAACGCGCCGCCAGCTGGCAGCACATCACCGCGCTGGGCAACACCCTGACCGCTGATGAACTGTTGAGCCTGGACAACGAAACGGTTCTGCATCGCCTCTACCATGAAGAGCAGGTTCGTCTGTTCGATGTGCAGAAACTGCGCTTCCACTGCAGCTGCTCCCGCGAGCGTTCGGGCAATGCCCTGGTCAGCCTGGGTCTGGAAGATGCGCAGGCACTCGTGGCCGAGCAAGGTGGAAAAGTCGAGATCGATTGCCAGTTCTGCAACCAGCGCTACCTGTTCGATGCGGCAGATATCGCTCAATTGTTCGCTGGCGCGGGCGTCGAGACGCCGTCAGATACCCGGCACTAAAACGGTTCAGCGCAGGTAAATTCACTGCTCAACGACGGAATAACGCCGTTACGACGGGAGGGCCCTACTCTTTTTGGGCTTTTCTGGCATAATCCGGCCCACTTTTTTCGCGGTAGTAGTGCACGACTTTCTACTACAAAACGTTTGGAGCACACTCGGCCACTGGCCGACGGGGAACCTCATGACGCAAGCCAATAACGCCGTGTACACCGATCTGAGTGTTGATGATCTGGTAAAAGAAGCCCTGAACCGCGGTGAAGGCGAGCTTGCCGATACCGGCGCTCTGGTTGTTCGCACCGGTCACCGCACCGGCCGTTCGCCAGTCGACCGTTTCATCGTTGAAGAGCCTTCCACCCAGGCTGCAATCGCCTGGGGCCCGATCAACCGCAAGTTCCCGGCCGACAAGTTCGACGCGCTGTGGGCTCGTGTTGAAGCATTCAACAACGCGCAAGAGCATTTCGTTTCCCACGTGCATGTAGGCGCGGCCGAAGATCACTACCTGGCCGTGAAGATGACCACCCAGACTGCCTGGCAGAACCTGTTCGGTCGTTGCCTGTTCATCAACCCGGCTCAGTACAACCCGGCCGGTCGCGAAGAGTGGCAAGTGCTGAACGTCGCCAACTTCGAGTGCGTGCCTGAGCGTGACGGCACCAACTCCGACGGTTGCGTGATCATCAACTTCGCCCAGAAGAAAGTGCTGATCGCCGGCATGCGTTACGCCGGTGAAATGAAGAAAGCCATGTTCTCCGTGCAGAACTTCCTGCTGCCGGCCGCTGACGTACTGCCAATGCACTGCGCTGCCAACATCGGCGAAGAAGGCGACGTAACCCTGTTCTTCGGTCTGTCGGGCACCGGCAAGACCACCCTGTCCGCCGACGAAAGCCGTTACCTGATCGGTGACGACGAACACGGCTGGGGCGAAGGCGTTGTCTTCAACATCGAAGGCGGCTGCTACGCCAAGTGCATCGACTTGTCCGAGAAGAACGAGCCGGTCATCTGGAAAGCCATCAAGCACGGCGCGGTGCTGGAAAACGTCGTGATCGACGACGCCAAGCACGCCGACTACGCCGATGTCAGCCTGACCCAGAACAGCCGCGCGGCCTACCCGCTGGAGCACGTTGCCAAGCGTTCCGAGAAGAACCTGGGCGGCGAGCCAAACGCTGTGATCTTCCTGACCTGCGACCTGACCGGCGTCCTGCCGCCAGTGTCGATCCTCAACGAAGAACAAGCGGCCTACCACTTCCTGTCCGGCTACACCGCTCTGGTGGGCTCGACTGAAATGGGTTCGGGCAGCGGCATCAAGTCGACCTTCTCCACCTGCTTCGGCGCACCGTTCTTCCCGCGTCCGGCCGGCGAATACGCTGAGCTGCTGATCAAACGCATCCGCGGCTTCGGCTCCAAGGTCTACCTGGTCAACACCGGCTGGACCGGCGGCGGCTACGGCGTCGGCAAACGCTTCAACATCCCGACCACCCGCGCGGTGATCGCAGCGATCCAGAGCGGCGCGCTGATCGGTGCAGCCACCGAGCACCTGGACACCATCAACCTGGACGTGCCACTGGCCGTACCGGGCGTCGAAACCAACCTGCTCAACCCACGCAACACCTGGGCTGACAAGGCTGCGTACGACGAAGCTGCCAAAGCACTGGCCGGTCTGTTCATCGAGAACTTCAAGAAGTTCGAAGTGAGCGACGCGATCAAGGCTGCCGGGCCTAAGTTGTAAGACTTAGTTCTGGTAAATGAAAAAGCCGCCTCTTGAGGGCGGCTTTTTTGTGGGTGACGGGTTGGATTTCATTGTCAGATCAACTGCCATTATTCCCGCACAATCCGCGTTAAACAGCCAGAATAATGCTACTTAAGGAGCCGCGAATCCCCTGAGCATTTTCTCTCCAGCCATCATGGCCATTGCCGTCTGGTATGCAGCACTCGTAGTACTTCCACAACGTCAACTTTGATTGCGTAGATGATGACGTAGTTTGGAGTGACGACGATTTCGCGGGTACCTTCCGCGATACCTTTTCGGTACAGGGCTGGGTGCTGGCGAGCGCTTTCTCCTTTCAGTTCGAAGGCCTCATCGAGTTCAATCGCTGCAACGGGATTTTCCTGGCTGATACGCTCCATGATGTTGTCTCGGTCATCCAGCGCTTCTTGGCGCCAGACCAACCTCATCAACGTGCTCGCTGACGCAGGGCATCCCGTTTGGCGGCAAATATCCTGCGAGCGTCTTCATCGCTGACGCTGGGTCTTGGGTCATCAATGCTGATTTGTACCTGTTGCTTGACCCATTCTTCATACGCAGCTGCTTCATGAGCTTGTTTCATCGCTTCGGCGCGATCAGGGCGAGCATAGGTTTTTATCTGTAGGGGGTCGTAACTGGAGGCGTCCACATCGAAGTGATTGATGCCCACTCCTTGCAGGTAGGTCACCAGTGTTTCAAGCCGCTTGAACAGACGTACCTGGCCACTGCGTTGTGCGGTCAGTGAGTATTCTTTGCTTCCTTGCTGAATCTGAATCGACCAGCCACCGGGTTTGGCGACGATATGTGCGCTACTGATCGAACCGTTCTCAAACAGCCGCGTGAGAGTGCTGTGATCAATGGTTTCAGTGGTCATGAAGGCAAGCCCTTGGTTGAACAATGGCTCCCATCGTACGCAATCAATAATAGTTTGCAAAATTCTGATCCTTAAGTTTCGCGCCGGAGATGTCAGCGTCAGTGTTCGAGATAGGGGCAGGCAGTTCTAGCTGTGAACACGCCTGCCGAGGAATTCGTCAGGCCGGCGCTTTCCAGTTGAGCATTCGTTGCTGGGCGACCTGGAGCAGGTCATAGCCGTCTTTGGTGAGAAGGTAGAGCGCGTGGGTGATGTGCGGGATGTCTTCTACGTCGGCGTGTTTGAAGCAGAGGCAGTAGAGGGTTTGCAGCAGGTCGCTTGAGGCGCGCAGGCGCTGGACGGCGCATTCGAGGATGTCTTGCGGGTTGGCTTCGGTGTCGATGACGAGGGGCTTGGTATCGGTGAGGTTGGAGTCGAGTGGGCGGTAGCGATCGGAGTGGAGCTCGTTCCATGATTTCATTTTTTAGATCCTCAATTGCTTCGAATGAAGCCACCACATCGTGACCAAGCGACTGGAGGCGACTGTGTTCGGGTTGGTCAACCGGTGAGGATCATGCACATACCCGGCACGCTCGAAAGCGTCCCAAACACAGCCACCATAACGCTGCTGGCAATTGAGTGCCGGCAGCATACAGCGGACGCGAATGCATGATCCATTCGGGTGACCAAGCCCGAGTCGCTGAATTGGCAGCGACAGTCACAACTATAGGTTTCAGCCCACTGGCGCCGATAGAAGACAAGGCGCCGCTGCGTGTAGGAACGGGATGCAGATTCGGGCAGTCCGTTCCTACAGATCAATCACGGTTTTCAACGAATCGCCCGATACCCCTCAACATCCAGCACACTCGTGGTCAGCCCGGTCGCCGGGCTGTAGATCGTGCCTTTCACCGTCGAAAACGGAACGCCTTTGCTGCCCAACGAAACGTAGCGCTCGCCTTGATCCAGCTCGGTGAACCAGGTGTAGGAACACTTTTCCATGGCCTTGTACTTCGCTGCCGAGTTGACGATGGTGGCGGCATGGTTGCGCAGGTCGGCGTCGGTGAGGTTGAGGTTTTTGTCGAGTACGGTGCCCCAGCGTTTCAGGCAGACCTCGGCAAAGTGGCGGACGATGAGGCCGGGTTCGGCCAGCACTTTTGGACCACTGTTGCCGTCGGCGGAGGCGTTGCCGACCAGGGTGGCGTGACGGCCGGGCATGGGGAAGATGCTGGTCTTGGTGCCGGTCGCGGTTTGCGGGATGACGCAACTGAAGCCCTTGGAGCGCTCATCCCGTGCATAGAAACCCACATATTCTTTTACGTTGGCGTTGAGCTTTACCCGTTGTTCCTGAAAGTTGCCAATACCTGGTACCGGGTCGATGGCAAAGATATTCACTGGGATGTTTTTCAGTGCACTGTCGTTGAACATGGCATTGGCCAGCATATGGCAACTGATGCCGCCGCGGCTCCAGCCCACCAGATTGACTTTTGTTGGAATAACACCGTCCTTGCGAAAGGTTTTAATAATCTGTTCCTGTAACTTCTGTTGCGTGACGCTGCGATCGCCATAGTTATATTTACGCCACAGCCAGGAACCTTCGACTTTTACATCTTCAATCGGGATGCCAGCGGCTTTGAGGCGGTTGTATTCCGCTTCGGTCAGTTGCTCGCGCTGCCAGTCGCACTTGCCTTTGATGATGTTCATCGCGTGCAGGACGTTTTCCTCCCAGCCCTTGCCGAACAAGGTCCCGCTGAGGCCGTAGTCCTTGGATTGGGTGAACAGTTCATCGGCTTGCAGGTTGCTGGTGCCGGGGCCATCGACCACGATCCATTCGGCGAACTCGCGACCGACGTGATGAGAGGCAAGTGTGGAAACCAATTCACCGTCCCAATAGTTTTCGTGGGCGTTATCAAACTTTGTCGAACCTGTACCGCAAAAGAAAATAGTCAGCGTAGTCATGTTGTTGCTCTTGATTGATGTAAGAGCAAACAGGCTAGTTCCAATCTTTGTTGTAATGGAAGTGATGGGTTGTTGCGAACTTTGTAAGTTGGTCAGCTGGCTTTAACTATTTATTTGCTGTCTGGCAACTTCCAGCAAGTCACAGCCGTCCTGCGTCAACAAATAAAGCGCATTGACGATGTTGGGGATATCTTTCACATCGGCCTGTTTGAAACACAAACAGTAAAGAGTTTCCAGCAGATCACTGGCGGCACGCAGGCGTTGATCGGCGGCATTGAGCAGGTCACCCGGTGCAGCTGCGGTGTCGATGACCATTACCGGGTTGTCGCCGTTGCAGGTCTTGAGAGGGCGAAAACGAGTATTCAGCGGTGTGAACATGTTCATGGTTGAGGCGTGTCCTTTACGAAGTCGCTTCGGCGGGCCGACACAGTGTTTTCAGTCGCGCCGGCCACTATAGAAGGGCGCCGTCGAGTGGGACAAGACAGCCACAATGGACAGAATTCGTAGGGGTTTTTCCGGGGTACGGGCATTTGCCCTACGCGTTTTTGCGGCTTTTTCACAGCCAAACCCTGATGGGCGAAATTTCCTACGTGTTTGTCGGGCGATTCCCGTTAAACATCTGTATGGTGCGCGCCAGAATCCGTGGGGTGTTTCCAAACGTCCGACACAGACTTAAAGGGAATTAGGTATGCAGTGGCTACGAATGGCCTCGATCGTTTTGCTATGGGCGGGTGGTTGTCGTTTGGCGTTGGCCTCCGAGGCGGGCAATGGACTGGTGCTCACCCAAGTGGAGCGCACCGAATGGCCGGACGCACTCACGACCCAGGCCAGCATCGACACGGCGTCCCGCGCCGAAGTGCTGATGTTCGGCAAGGCACTGCTGGCCAGCGAAGGCCTGGATGAGTCCGGGCTGAAACAACGTCTGGGCGTGCCGCATGTGCAGCTCAAGTCGATCCGCCAAGTGCGTGACGGCCTATGGGATCGTTTGCTCACCACCTATCGCAACGCCAGCCAGAACTGCGACGAGCAAGCGTTCTGTCCTCGGGTGCGCAGTGTCGCCGACCTGCGTCAGTTGGCGGCGGCATTCACCGGTGATATCAGCCCGGCCCATGCACTGTGGGCCAGCAAAAGCCAGGGCGTGCATGAGCAGCTGTTGAACGAGCAATTGCGAGTGGCGGTGTTGCAGCCGTAGTCCCGCTGTCACGGCCCCGCCGTCACGACGTTGGCCAAAGGCTGGAGGTCGTCGGGTATCATCCCGTATCGATTTGACCCCCGACCTTTTCTCGACTCGCTGCGATCGCCCGCTAGGCTGTTGGCATCACAGCGGTCAACGGAGTGACAGCGAATGCACAACACCCTGGAACAGGTTTTCGGTTATCCACAGTTTCGACCCGGCCAGGAGACCGCAATCAGCGCCGTTCTCGCCGGGCGCTCGGCCGCCGCGATATTTCCCACCGGCTCCGGCAAGTCCCTTTGTTACCAGGTACCGGCACTCCTGCTGCCACACCTGACGCTGGTGGTCTCGCCGCTGCTGGCGTTGATGCAGGATCAGCTCGAGTTTTTGCGACGACACGGGATTTCGGCAGGCAGCATCGATTCGGCGCAGAGCCGCGAAGACGCCAACGATGTGATGGCTCGCGCCCGTTCGGGCGAACTGAAGATCCTGATGATTTCCGTGGAGCGCTTGAAGAACGAGCGCTTTCGCAACTTTTTGCAGCAGGTGCCGATCTCGCTGCTGGTGGTGGACGAGGCGCACTGCATCTCCGAATGGGGCCACAACTTCCGCCCCGACTACCTCAAGCTGCCGGACTACCAGCGCCAGTTCAACATCCCGCAGACCCTGCTGCTTACCGCCACGGCAACGCCGAAGGTCATCGCCGACATGCAGGCGAAATTCGCCATCGCGGCAGAAGATGTGGTGACCACCGGTTTCTATCGACCCAACCTCAATCTGCTGGTCGAGCCGGTGCGTGGGCAGGACAAGCGCCGACGGCTGGTGGAGTGGATGAGCGAGCGCGCGGGCCAGCCGAGTATTGTCTACGTCACCCTGCAGAAAACCGCCGAGCAGATTGCCGAACATCTTGAGCGCAATGGCATTCAGGCCGAGGCTTATCACGCCGGTTTACCCCATGAGCAACGGGACGCGATCCAGAAGCGCTTCATGGGCGGGCAGTCCAATTGCATCGTCGCCACCATCGCCTTCGGCATGGGCATCGACAAGAGCGACATCCGCAACGTGGTGCATTTCGACCTGCCCAAATCCATCGAAAACTACAGCCAGGAAATCGGCCGCGCCGGGCGTGACGGGCAGCCGTCCGACTGCCTGGTGCTGGCCAACCGCGACAGCCTCAATGTGCTGGAAAACTTCGTGTATGGCGACACGCCGGAACAGGACGGTATTCGTCACGTGCTCGACGAATTGCAGGCCGCCGCACCCGAAGGCCAATGGGAATTTCTGCTCGGGCCGCTGGCGGACCAGAGCAACATCCGTTCGTTGCCTTTGAAGACGTTACTGGTGCAACTGGAGCTGCGAGGACTGATTGCCCCGCGCTACGCGTACTACGCCGAATACCGTTTCAAATACCTGCTGGAGCCCGAGGCGTTGCTTGAGCGTTTCGAAGGTGAACGGAGGGATTTCGTCGCCGCGATCATCCAGACCTCAAGCCGCGCACGCACCTGGGCTACGGTGAATTTCGAGGCGATGTACGAGCAGTATTCCGCCGAGCGCAATCGGGTGGTGAAGGCGCTGGATTACTTTCAGGAAAAGGGCTGGGTCGAGCTTGAGAGCAAGCAAATGACCGAGGTCTACAACGTCCTGCGCGGCGATTTCGACAGCCAGACCCTGAGCGCTGAACTGCATGAGTATTTCACCCGCCATGAGCAAACCGAAGTGGCGCGGATTCACGCCATGCTCGAGCTGTTCACCACCGAGCGATGCCTCGGATATCGGCTGGCCGAATATTTTGGCGATCACAATGCGCCGCAGCAGTGCGGACATTGCTCGGTGTGTCACGGGCACGTCGCCCGGTTGCCGGCGCCTCCGGAACTGCCGGCGCTTGTGGATAAAAATTTTGCGGCGTTGTGCGGCGATTTTATCCACAGGCATCAGCAGCACGCTGGCAGTGCTCCGTCGGCGGAGCGATTGACCCGATTCCTGTGCGGAATCAGCGTGCCGTTGTTTACCAAGCTCAAGGCCCGGGCCATTTCCGGGTTTGCGGCGCTGGAGGAATATCCTTACGCCGAGGTTCGGGCCTGGGCTCAGACACATCTTTGAGGTCTCGAATCCATCTGCTGAATGTCGATCATCACGGCAATGAACTTCAAAAATGCCCGGTGGCTGACTATGGTGATGGCTGTCTTCGGATCGCCAACAAGAGAACAACATGAGCCAGACATCCTTCGCTATTCAGCAGGCCGCCGTGATCGGCGCCGGCACCATGGGCCGCGGCATCGTCATGTGCCTGGCCAACGCCGGCGTGTCAGTGCAGTGGGTCGATAACAATCCACAAATGCTCGAACAGGCGCTGGCCACGGTGGCCGATATCTACGCGCACAACGTGCGACAGGGACGGATCGACCAGGCCGAGGCCGATGCGCGGATTGCCCGTATCAGTGCGGCGCCAGACTATGTGGCGATTCGCAACGTCGACCTGGTGATCGAAGCGGTGTACGAAAACCTCGAACTCAAGCAGAAGATCTTCCGCGAGCTCGATGGCGTGCTGAAGCCCGAGGCGCTGCTGGCGAGCAATACCTCGGCGCTGGACATCGACGCCATTGCCGCCGCGACACGACGCCCGACTCAAGTGCTGGGCCTGCATTTCTTCAGCCCGGCGCACATCATGAAATTGCTGGAAATCGTCCGTGGCGCGCAGACCTCACCGGCAGTGCTTGAAGCGGCGCTTGAGCTGGGCAAACGCATGGGCAAGGTCAGTGTGGTGTCGGGCAACTGCCACGGTTTTATCGGCAACCGCATGCTGCATCCGTATGTGCTTGAAGCACGCAAGATGTTGCTCGAAGGGGCGTACCCGCACCAGGTCGATGCGGCATTGCAGAGCTTCGGTTTCGCCATGGGGCCGTTTCGCATGTACGACGTGGTCGGCATCGATCTCGAGTGGCGTGCCCGCGAGCTGGCCGGCAAGGGGCAGGACGCGCCCGAGGTTCAGGTGGATAACCGCTTGTGCGAACAGGGTCGCTTCGGTCAGAAGTCCGGTAATGGCTATTACCATTACGAGCCGGGCAGCCGTCAGGCCGAGCATGATCCCGAGGTCGATGCGCTGGTGTTGAGCGTCAGCGAAGGGTTGGGATTTCATCGGCGGGATATCGGCTCGGAGGAGATCCTTGAGCGGTGCTTGCTGGCGTTGGTCAATGAAGGCGCGAAGATCCTGCAGGAAGGGATTGCCGAGTCGGCGCATGACATCGATCAGGTCTACCTGAATGGCTATGGCTTCCCGGCGGAGCGGGGCGGACCGATGGCCTGGGCGGATGATCAGGGGCTGGCCGACATTCACAAGCGATTGCTGGCGCTGGAAACCCGGCAGGGCGACCACTGGCGGCCGGCGCCATTGATCGGCGAGCTGGCGGCGCGAGGCAAGGGTTTTTACCTTTAGACTGGGCAGATCACTCCAGGAATCGACACTGATGTCCAACCCGATGCCGCAACGCAGCGATTACCCGCACTTCCAGCCGATCACCACGCGCTGGCATGACAACGACGCCTACGGCCACGTCAACAACGTCACCTATTACAGCTTCTTCGACACGGCGGTGAACACGTACCTGATCCAGGTCGGAGGGCTGGATATCCATGACGGCGAGGTGGTGGGGTTTGTGGTGAGTTCGTCCTGCGACTATTTCGCGTCGATCGCTTTTCCGGATCGAATCGAGATTGGTCTGCGGGTCGGCAAGCTGGGCAACAGTTCGGTGCAATACGAACTGGCGGTGTTCAAGGAGGGAGAACAGGAAGCCTGTGCCGCCGGACGTTTCGTGCATGTATTCGTCGACCGGGCATCCAATCAGCCGGTGTCGATTCCGGCCCCATTGCGCGATGCGCTGGAACGCCTGACGGTGTGACAGGCAAAAAAAATCGCAGCCCGGGGGAGCTGCGATTTTTCTTCAAGCCTTCGCCTCAGCGGTGGCGATAGTACTTGTGATGCTTGCGATGGCCGTAGGCATGACCGCGACCACGGTGGTCGTCACGGTAGTAGCGACGGTCACGACCACGGTCGTAATGACGATCGTCGTCATCGCTCTTGTTGCCCATGTAGTTGCCCAGCGCGCCACCCGCGCCGCCGCCGGCTGCTGCGCCGATCAGGCTGCCGGTGGTGCCGCCCATGCTGCGGCCGACCACGTTGCCGCCGGCTGCGCCCAGCGCACCGCCGATGGCTGCTTCGCCACGGCTGCGCTTGTCGGCGCCGACCGCACTACCACCCGCGCCGCCCAAGGCTGCGCCAATGGTTGAACCTGTACTGCCGCCTAGCGATTGACCGACGACCGAGCCAAGAACCCCGCCCAATGCGCCGCCCACACCTGCTTCGGTGGTGCCTCCGGCAGAAGCGAAGCCACTGACCAGGCCAAGGGACAACAAGAGAATCGAGGAGAACTTCATAGAGGAGCCTCAAAGGGATGACGGCGCGATCCTGAGGCTCTGGAATGGGCGTGACAATCGAAATCCGACGAATAACACGACTTGTATACAATTCTGCAAGTTACTGATTTTTGGACGGAACTTAACGGTTTTTCGCCGGTCTTTAGCTACTTCGGACAGGCCGCTTTGATCACAAAGCGGCCTTTTTTGTGGGCGTTTGAAAAGTGTCTGCGCGTTCTATCGAGTCTGATTTTCGGACGCAGAGCGTCCTTGGCTGCGCTCCCACGCAGAACGTGGGAGCGATCAGGATCAGGCCGACTTGGCCATGATCAGCCCCGTTTCACTCGCCGCTTCCAGCCGGATAGCAATAAACTTCGACGTCGGCGTATGGCTGCCATCGCCGGTGCTTTCCAGCGGCACCAACGGGTTCACCTCAGGGTAATAAGCCGCCGCCTGCCCCGCCGGAATATCGAACGCCAGCAGCGTGAAGCCCTTCACCCGACGCTCGCGGCCGTCGTCCCACAGCGACACGATGTCAGCCTTTTGCCCCGGCTTGAAGCCCAGACGAATGATGTCCGCCTCGTTGGCGAACAGCACATCACGTTGCCCCTTCACGCCGCGATAACGATCGTCGAGACCATAAATCGTGGTGTTGTACTGATCGTGGGAACGCATCGATTGCAGGATCAGGTCCGGCAGTTGGCCGGTAGCGCGAGTGCGCTCGTGGATCAGGTCCTTGGGCAGCATGTTCGGCTTGAAGTTGGCCCGGCCGGAAGTGGTATTCCATTTGCGCGCGCCGGCGCTGTTGCCGAGGTAGAAACCGCCCGGGTTCTTGACCTTCTCGTTGAAATCCTTGAAGCCCGGAATGGTGTCGGCGATCAGCTCGCGGATGCGCCGGTAGTCGGCCACCAGCCAGTTCCAGTCCACCGGTTTGCTGCCCAGGGTCGCGGCGGCGATGCCGGCAATGATCGACGGCTCCGAGCGCATCTGGTTCGACAGTGGCTGCAACTGACCGTTGGACGCGTGCACCATGCTGAACGAGTCTTCCACGGTGACGGCTTGCGGGCCTTCGGTCTGGATGTCGATGTCGGTACGGCCCAGGCACGGCAGGATCAACGCATCCTTGCCGTGAGCCAGGTGGCTGCGGTTGAGCTTGGTGCTGATCTGCACGGTCAGGTCGCAGTTGCTCAGGGCCTGGAAGGTACGCGGGCTGTCCGGTGTGGCTTGGGCGAAGTTGCCGCCCAGCCCGATGAACACCTTGGCGCGACCTTCTGCCATCGCGTGAATCGCTTCGACCACGTTGTGCCCGTTGTGACGCGGCACCTTGAACTGGAAGCGACGCTCCAGGGAATCGAGGAACGCCACCGGCGGACGCTCGTTGATGCCCATGGTGCGGTCGCCCTGCACGTTACTGTGGCCACGCACCGGGCACAGACCGGCGCCGGGTTTGCCGATGTTGCCGCGCAGCAGCATCAGGTTGGCGATTTCCTGGATGGTCGGCACCGAGTGACGGTGCTGGGTGATGCCCATCGCCCAGCACATGATCACGTTCTTGCCTTTGGCGTACATGCGCGCCGCTTGCTCGATTTCCACCAGGGTCAGGCCGGACTGCGCGACGATCTGCTCCCACGGCGTGTCATCGACGACGCCGAGGTATTCCAGCACGTTGACGCTGTGTTCATTGAGGAAGTCGTGATCGAACACCGCCGGCGCGCCAGCCTTCTGCGCATCGCGTTCCCATTGCAGCAGGAACTTGGCCATGCCGCGCAGCACCGCCATGTCGCCGCCCAGTGCCGGGCGGAAATACGCGGTGTTGGTCGGCTTGTCGCCGTTGGTGAGCATTTCGATCGGGTGCTGTGGATGCTGGAAGCGTTCCAGGCCGCGTTCTTTCAGGGGATTGATGCACACCACCTGAGCGCCGCGTTTCACCGCTTCACGCAGGGGTTCGAGCATGCGCGGGTGGTTGGTGCCGGGGTTCTGGCCCCAGACGAAAATCGCATCGGCATGTTCGAAGTCGTCGAAGGTCACGGTGCCTTTGCCGACGCCGACACTCTGCGCCAGGGCCACGCCGCTGGCCTCGTGGCACATGTTCGAGCAGTCGGGGAAGTTGTTGGTGCCGAAGGCGCGCACGAACAGTTGATACAGGTACGCCGCTTCGTTGCTGGCGCGGCCCGAGGTGTAGAACTCGGCCTGATCCGGGCTCGACAGCGCTTGCAGGTGTTTGCCGATCAGCGCGTAGGCATCGTCCCAGCTGATCGGCTTGTAGCGATCGGTTTCGGCGTCATACACGACCGGCTCGGTCAGACGGCCCTGATACTCGAGCCAGTAATCGCTCTGTTCCAGCAACGCGGTGACGCTGTGCTTGGCGAAAAATTTGCCATCGACTCGACGCTTGGTCGCTTCCCAGTTCACCGCCTTGGCGCCGTTCTCGCAGAACTTGACCATGCCGCTTTCCGGCGAGTCGCCCCAGGCGCAGCCCGGGCAGTCGAAGCCGCCGTTCTGGTTGGTCTTGAGCATCATGCGCAGGTTTTTCAGCGCGTTGTCGCTGGTCAACCAGGCCTGGGCCACGCTGATCAGGGCGCCCCAGCCACCGGCCGGGCCCTTGTAAGGCTTGTAGCGCGGAACGGGTTTCTGGTCGGCTTGATGATGTTGGCTCACGGGTGTTTCTCCATTTCTGGGCTATACACCCGCGGCGCGTTCTTCTGCGGCAGGTGGATGAGATTGAGGTTGTGGCGTCGGGCCCATTGCACGGCGAGGCCGGTGGGCGCGGACAGGCTGACCAGGGTCTGAATCCCGGCCCGCAGGACTTTCTGGATCAATTCGAGGCTGCAACGGCTGGTGACAATCGCCAGGCCGCCGGCTGTGGATATCTTTTGTCGGATCAGGCCGCCGATCAGCTTGTCGAGGGCGTTGTGCCGGCCGATGTCTTCACGGCCCAGCAGCAATTCACCACTGGCGTTCATGAACACCGCGGCATGCACCGCGCCGCAGTGCTGGCCCAGCGGCTGGAACGCGCCGATGCGCTGACGCAAACCTTCGAGCCATTCGATGGGCGGTAAAGGTGCGCCGGGCAAAACCTTCAAATCAGGCAGCGCCTGCTCCACCGCTTCCACGCCGCACAACCCGCAACCGCTGGTGCCGGCCAGTTGCCGACGCTGTTGCTTGAGGTTCCAGAAGGCGCGGTTGGCGATGGTCACTTGTGCGTATTGCGCCGAGCCCGAGCCGGTCAATTGCAGGTCGTAGATGTCCGATGCGTCTTCGATGATGCCGCTGCCGAGGCTGAAACCGACGATGAAGTCTTCAAGGTCGGTCGGCGTCACCAGCATCACGGCCTGACTGATGCCGTTGTAGGCAATCGCCAACGCGACTTCTTCGGCCAGCGCGGTGCTGGCCGATTCCGCGAGGGGGAGATCGCTGTAGCTGTAGGTCTGACTGGCGGCTGGCGCGGGCGTTTCGAGAGCAGGCGCCGCGCAGGCCGGGCGCTTGGCGTTCATGGCATCACCGACGGATTGATCAACGTTAAGACTAGGCGCGGCAAGTTGTCGCGTCTAATCGCTAGTGTCGATCCTTCGATAGATGCCGTCGATCAAGCGTCCGTGGGTGATTTCTGATAAAGCGCGAAACACGCCTCGGCCAGCGCCGATCGTGGTGCCCCGCGACGCATGATCAGCCCCAGTCGGGCAAGGGTCTGGGCGTTTTCGATGGGTTGCAGGCGCAGGTTATCCGTGAGGTTTTCCAGACCGCCGTCCAGCGGCATCACCGCGCAGCACAGCCCGCCGTGCACAGCTTGCAACAATTGGTGGACGGCGTCGGTTTGCAGCAAAGGTTGCGGCGTCAGGCCACGACTGTGGAAGTTATGGTCGATGGACTGGCGAAAGTGCATGCCGCTGGTGAGCATGCCCAGGGGCAGTTCGATCAGTGATTCCCAGCTCAGCGGTGCTTCGCCAAAGCTGAAGAACCGCTGGTCGTAGAGCAGGCCCATCTGCGTCTCACTGAAGGCCAGGGATTCAAACCGCTCGCCGTCGAGGCGATCCAGATAAGACACGCCAATGTCGATGCGATTGTTCGCCAGTTGCTCCAGAACCTGTTCCGAGCTCAGCGAGGACAGTTCGAAGCGCAGGTTCGGGTGTTGCGCGTGCAGGCGCTGCATCAAAGGCAGCGCATCGAAACTCGACAACGGCACCACGCCCAGCCGCAGGGTGCCGATCAGATTGCCGCGACAGGCCGCCGCTTCCGCCTGCAAGCCGTCATAAGCCGCCAGCACCGTGCGCGCCCAGGCCAGTACCCGTTCGCCCGGCGCGGTGAACCCTTCGAAGCGCTGGCCACGGTTGACCAGCGGCAGGTCGAGTTCTTCTTCGAGGCTGCGCAGGCGCATCGACAAGGTCGGCTGGGTGATGTGGCAGCGGGCGGCGGCCTGGCCGAAGTGGCGGGTTTCGTCGAGGGCGATGAGGAATTTCAGCTGCTTGATGTCCATCTTCGCTCCGGGGCGCTGGCAAGGGTGGGCGATTCTACCGCTTGCGCGAGGGCAGGGTCATTGGTCGGGCCGGAACCGGGTTTGTCCGGGGTGGTCTAGGCTTGGGCGTCTGGAACTTAAATCAAGGAGTGTGCGCTATGAGTCTTTTGAGCTTTGTGAAAGAGGCCGGTGAGAAGTTGCTAGATCTGTTGACCCCTGGCAACGCCAATGCCAGCGAGCAATTGAAGGAGCACATCAGCAAGGTCGGGTTGGGTAACCCGAATGTCCAGGCGACCGTGGACGGTGACAAGGTGACGGTCACCGGTGAAGTGGCGAGCCAGGAAGAGAAAGAGAAGATTCTTCTGGCAGTGGGCAACATTGCCGGTGTCGGCAGCGTCGATGACCAGATCACCGTGACCGGGCCGGTTGTGGCGGCGGCGCGTTTTGTGGTCGTGAAGAAGGGCGACACCCTCAGCGCGATTTCCCTGGCGGTGTACGGCAACGCCAACCAGTACAACAAAATTTTCGAGGCCAACAAGCCGCTGCTGTCACACCCGGACAAGATTTATCCGGGGCAGACGCTGCGTATTCCTGAATAACCGCAGATATCGCTATCGCGAGCAGGCTCGCTCCCACATTTGAATGCATTTCAGTTGTGGTAGCGAGCCTGCTCGCGATGAGGACGATGCGGTCTACAGGCCCGCAATCAAATCCCGATAATCCTCGACCGCCGCAAACTCCCCGGTGTCCTTCGGCCCTTTGCGGCTGTCCGGCTCCTTCACGGCCAACAGATGCGCCACGCCGAAATTCCGCGCACTGCGCAGGATCGGCAAGGTGTCGTCGATGAACAGGCTGCGTGCCGGGTCAAAACCGATGTCGGCCTGCAAGGCGTCCCAGAATTGCGGGTTCTCCTTGGGGAAACCGTAATCGTGGGAGCTGATCATCCGTTCGAAGTACGGTGCCAGTTCGATTCGTTCCAGTTTCAGCGACAGTGAATCGCGGTGCGCGTTGGTGATCATCACCACGCGTTTGCCGGCTCGTTTGATCGCTTCCAGAAAGGTGTCGGCGTCCGGGCGCAGGGCGATCAGGTGGGCGGTTTCCAGTTTCAGCTCACGCACCGACAGCTTCAGTTCCGCGCTCCAGAAGTCCAGGCAGTACCACTGCAATTGACCGGCATGGCGCTCGAACAGTGGCTGCAATTCCATTTCCGCCATGGCCCGGCTCACGCCATGCAGTTCGGCGTAGCGCTGCGGCAGGTGTTCCAGCCAGAAGTGGTTGTCGAAGTGCAGATCCAGCAACGTGCCGTCCATATCGAGCAGAACGGTATCGATGTCGGACCACGGTAATGAAGGCATGGCAACGTCTCGAACGGTAGAAAGATATCCGACGCAAACAATCGGAAAAGCCGCGTTATAGTAGCGCGTTCACGCCAAGGAGCTTTGCATGCGCCAGAAACCCACCGTACTTGCCCGCGAGATCGTCGCCACCAGCCGGCTGTTCTGCGTCGAAGAGCTGAAGCTGCGTTTCTCCAACGGCGTGGAACGCACCTACGAGCGGCTGGTCGGCAAGGGCGCCGGCTATGGCGCGGTCATGATCGTGGCGATGCTCGATGCCGAGCACGCGGTGCTGGTCGAGGAATACTGCGGTGGCACCGACGAATATGAACTGTCGTTGCCCAAAGGCCTGATCGAACCCGGCGAAGATGTGCTGGCTGCCGCCGAACGCGAGCTCAAGGAAGAAGCCGGTTATGGCGCGCGACAACTGGAGCATCTGACCGAGCTGTCGTTGTCCCCCGGTTACATGAGCCAGAAGATACAGGTGGTGCTGGCCACCGATTTGTACGAAGAACGCCTCGAAGGCGATGAGCCCGAGCCGATGCGTGTGGACAAGGTCAACCTGCGGGAGCTGTCGACGCTGGCGCAAAATCCGAATTTCAGTGAGGGACGCGCCCTGGCGGCGTTGTACCTGACCCGCGACCTGCTGACCCAGCGCGGATTTTTCCAGTCATGAGTGAGATGCCGATGAGTTTTCCCCATCCGTTGATGGCGCCGGTGGTCGAGCTGGCATTACGGGCCGGTGAGGCGATCCTGCCGTTCTGGCGTGCCGATGTGGCCGTCACCGCCAAGTCCGATGATTCGCCGGTGACGGCGGCGGACATGGCCGCGCATCACGTGATCGTGGCCGGCCTGACAGCGCTGGATCCGAGCATTCCGGTGCTGTCCGAAGAGGACGCCAATATCCCGCAAAGCGTGCGCGCGGGCTGGCAGCGCTGGTGGCTGGTGGATCCGCTGGATGGCACCAAGGAGTTCATCAGCGGCAGCGAAGAATTCACCGTCAACATCGCGCTGATCGAGAATGGCCGGGTGGTGTTCGGTGTGGTGTCGATGCCGACCAACGGGCGGTTCTACGTCGGCGGCGCGAGACTCGGTGCCTGGCGCGGCGATACGGGCGGTACGCCGGTGGCGATTCAGGTTCGTGATGTGCCCGGTCCTGGCGAAGCCTTCACCGTGGTTGCCAGCCGCCGTCATTCGAGCCCGGAGCAGGAGCGCTTGTTGACCGGATTGAGTGCCAGCCTTGGCGAGTTGCAGCTGGCCAACATCGGCAGTTCGCTGAAGTTCTGTCTGCTGGCCGAAGGTGCTGCCGATTGCTACCCGCGTCTGGCGCCGACTTCGCAGTGGGACACGGCAGCGGCGCAGGGCGTTCTGGAAGGGGCGGGTGGCGAGGTGCTGGACCTGAGTGGCGAAGCGTTCTGTTATCCACCACGAGAGTCGTTGTTGAACGGTTTCTTCCTGGCGTTGCCGGCGAAAGCCGCATGGCGGGCGAAGCTGCTCGAACTCGCCCGCTCGTAAGCGCTTTCTGTCTTCAGCGGTGCAGGACGTACTGCCCGCTGAACGTCACCGCATCTTCATCGCTTCCTGTATTGACGACCCGCGTATGCAGCGTCAGTCGCGCCCGTCCGTAGCGTTGATACATCGCCAGAAACTTCTTCCACACCACAGTGCTCGGTGACGGGCAGATCGCAATGGCATCGCCGGTGACCGGCAGTGGATAACTGATCTGTCCTTCCTGAATCACGATGTGCCCGTCCTCGATACCTTCCTCTTTCAAACGCAAATGCAGCCAGCCCCAACCCGCCAGCACCGCGCCGCAATACAGGCTGCCGCCGAACATGGTGCTCTTGTGATTGACGTTGGCGTCCAGCGGCAGGTGCAGGCGTAGTTGCTGTTCCTGCCAGTCGAGCACCTTGAGGCCCATGTCCCGGGTCAGCGGGATGTCGTGGTGAAGAACGGATTCCAGATAACGACTGTCGTGCTTCATGCCCGGACCTCTTGCGGCAGAAAAGTGAATTGAGCGTGCTTCATTCGGATTCGTCGGAATGGCCGCCGCTGCCAGCGAAATTCAGCCCGTGCTTGCGCAGTTTGTCGTGCAGGGTCTTGCGCGGAATGCCCAGGGCTTCGGCGAGACTGCGCACGGAACCGTGAGAGCGGGCCAGTTCGGCGGCGATCAGGGATTTCTCGAAGTTTTCCACTTGCTCGCTGAGCCCACCTGCGGTGATTTCGACGGTGGTGCCGGGGCTGCCATCGGGCAGCGTGTTGTCCAGTGCCAGTTCCAGGCCGAGGGCAAAGCGCTCCGCCGCGTTCTGCAATTCCCGCACGTTGCCCGGCCATGAATGCCGCAGCAGCAACGCCCGTTGCGCCGGTTGCAGTTCATGCGGTGGCAGACCATGGCGCGCGCTGGCTTCATCGGCGTAATGCTGGAACAGCATCAACGCGTCTTCGCCCCGTTCACGCAGTGGCGGAATGCGCAGCGGCGCCACGTTGAGGCGGTAATACAAGTCCGCCCGGAAACGTCCCTGATCGGCGGCCTGACGCAGGTCTTCCTTGGTGGCGGCAATGACGCGGATGTCCAGCGGGATCAACTGATTGCCGCCCAGGCGTTCGACCACGCGCTCCTGCAGCATGCGCAGCAGTTTGACCTGCACATCCATGCTCATGCTTTCGATTTCGTCGAGGAACAGCGTGCCGCCATTGGCGAATTCGAACTTGCCGATCCGGCGCTTTTGCGCGCCGGTGAAAGCGCCGGGCTCATGGCCGAACAATTCGCTTTCGACCACCGACTCGGCCAGCGCTCCGGCGTTGATCGCCACGAACGGGCCGTTACGCCGGCTCGACAGATCGTGCAGGGCGCGGGCGACGACTTCCTTGCCGGCGCCGGTTTCGCCGAGGATCAGCACGTCGGCTTTGGTCGCCGCCAGTGCGCCGATCTGCTCGCGCAGGCGTGACATCGGCGCGGACTGGCCGACCAACCGCGCGCTCAGTTCGTTGCGATCACTCAGGGCCATGCGCAGGCTGCGGTTGTCCAGCACCAGGCGCCGCAGAGCCAGGGCGCGGCGCACGCTGTCGAGCAGGGCGTCGCTGGCGAAGGGTTTTTCCAGAAAGTCATAAGCACCGGCGCGCATGGCCTGCACGGCCAGTGGCACGTCGCCGTGGCCGGTGATCAGCAGCACCGGCAGTTCCGGATCCTGGGCGTGCAGTTCGCTCAGCAGTTCCAGGCCATCCATGCCGGGCATGCGGATGTCGCTGACCACCACGCCCGGCCAGTCGCGCTCGAGTTGCGCGGCCAGGCCCTTGGCTTCGGACAGTGGAAGAATTTTCAGGCCGGCCAGATCCAGGGTCTGGCCGAGAGCCTGCCGCAGGTGCGGGTCGTCGTCGATCAGCACCACCTGAATGCGGTTGTCGATGGTCATGCGCTTCGATCCTCGGACGGTTGCAGGCTGACCCCGGGCGCGCCGGCGCGCAGCCGCAGGGTGATCAAGGCGCCACCTTGCTTGTGGTTGGCGAACGACAGTTCACCACCGAAGGCGCGCATCAGGGTTTCGCAAATGGCCAACCCCAGACCGAGACCCTGAGTGCGGGTCTTGGTCGTGTAAAACGGTTCGCTGGCGCGGCCCAGGGCTTCCATGCAGAAACCCGGGCCATTGTCGCGAATGTACAGGTTGACGCCTTCGTCGGTGGATTCGGCACTCAGCCACAATTTGCGCGGCGGGCCTTTTTCCGTCAGGGCGTCGAGGGCGTTGGCCAGCAGGTTACCCAACACCTGACGCAGACGGGTTTCCCCGGCCTCGACCCACAGGGTGGCGGCGGGCAGGTCACGGATCAGCTCGACATCCATGCTGCGGCGACGTTTGGCCAGCAAGGCGAGCGCGTCGTCCAGCGCCGGTTGCAGGGCGACGCTTTCCGGGGCGTGGCGGTCGCGGCGGGCGAAGGCGCGCAGGTGGGCGATGATCGAGGCCATGCGCCCGGTCAGCTCGCTGATCAGCTTGAGGTTACCGCGGGCATCTTCGGTGCGTTCGTGGTCGAGCAGCACTTCGGCGTTCTCGGCGTAGCTGCGGATCGCCGCCAGCGGCTGGTTAAGTTCGTGGCTGATGCTCGCCGACATTGTCCCCAGCGCCGACAGTTTGCCGGCCTGCACCAGATCGTCCTGGGCGCGCACCAGTTCCTGCTGGGCCTGTTCGCGTTCAAGCACTTCCTGTTTCAGGCGGCGGTTGAGGCCTTCGAGATCGCTGGTGCGTTCGGCGACCCGCCCCTCAAGCTCCCGTCGGGCCTTGGCTTCGAATGCGATCCGTTCCAGATAATGACGACGACGCTGCATCATCAGGCCCAGCAATAGCATCACCACCAGCAAGGTGGCGCCGCCGATCGCCACCACCGTGCGCACCGGTCGGTCGATCAACGTGCGCGGGGCCAGAATGCTGACGCTCCAGCCGGTTTCCGCGATGTCCTGGGTCTGCGGCAGCCACGCGGTCGGGCTCAGATTCAGCGGGCGTGGCTCGCGGGTCGGGTAGGGCTGGATTGCGGTGATCGCCGCACGCTCGGCATCACTCAGAGTGCGGGTCGCGCGAAAGCGCCATTCCGGGCGCGAGGTGAGGATGACGACACCGTTGTGGTCGGTCACCAGCAGTTGTTCCGGGGTTTTGCCCCACAGGCTTTCGGTGTGGTCGAGGTCAACCTTGATCACCAGCACCCCGATGATTTTCTCGCCATTGCGCACGGCAGCGGCGAAGAAGTAGCCGCGCTTGGCGGAGGTGGTGCCCAGACCGAAGAAGCGCCCGAGGCGGCCGGCCATGGCCTCGCTGAAGTACGGCCGGAAAGAGAAATTGCGCCCGACGAAACTGTCGTGCTTGTCCCAGTTCGATGCCGCGAGCGTCTGGCCGCTGGTGTCCATCAGGTACATGACTTCGGCGCCGGTCTGCGCCGCGATGTTCTTCAACAGGCGGTTGGCGTTGCCCTGGGTCACGCCGTCATCCGGCGCCCCGAGCACCGCGCGCAGGGCCGGGAGGTCGCCGAGGATTTGCGGCAGCACTTCATAGCGATGCAGCGTGCCCAGCAGGTTGGCGACGTAGAGGTCGAGGGTCTGGCGGTTCTGGCCGGCCAGTTCGCTGCGGTAATAGCGCTCGGCCAGATGTTCCAGCGGCCACAGCAGCGGTGCCAGGCACAGAGCCAGCAGGGCAAGACTGCGCCAGCGGGGGCGGCGGGGAAGGGTCGGAGTCATGAGCATCGAGCGCCTGTGGGTACAGGCGCATTATGCCTAGGCTTGCCGGCGCAGTCTGCGCACCCGTGGTCGGGTGTGCAGCGGCGCTGAAAATTCACACAGGACTTCAGGAAAAGACGTCGGCGTCCTTGAAGAAGGCGGCTGCCTGATCCTTGGCCGACAGTTTTGGCGCTTCGTCCAGCTGCCAGTCGATAGCCAGATCCGGGTCATCCCAGCGAATGCTGCGCTCGGCCGACGGGGTGTAGTAGTCAGTAGTCTTGTAGAGGAATTCGGCGAACTCGCTCAGCACCACGAAACCGTGGGCGAAACCTTCCGGTACCCACAGTTGGCGATGGTTGTCGGCGGACAGACGCACGGCCACCCACTTGCCGAAATGCGGCGAGCTGCGACGGATATCCACGGCGACATCGAGGACTTCGCCGACGGTGACGCGGACCAGTTTGCCCTGGGTGTTTTCCAACTGGTAATGCAGCCCACGCAGAACGCCTTTCTGCGAGCGCGAATGGTTGTCCTGCACAAACTGCGTGTCGAGGCCGGTCGCGTCCTGAAACGCCTTGGCATTGAAGCTTTCGTAAAAGAACCCGCGCTCATCACCAAACACCTTGGGTTCGATGATCAGGACACCAGGCAGGTCAGTGGGGATTACATTCATGGGGATATTCCAGTGGCAGGTTTGAATGGCCGACATTCTTGCGCAAAGTGCGGGAGGGTGCGAGGGGGGCATGCAAATCCACCTGCCTCGCAGGGCGTCGGGGGACGGATGGTCGGGGGTTGCTAATCGCCCGTAGCAATGGCGATATAGGCGCCTAATAAAATTTCAGGGGTCGTTCCATGTCGTTCGCCACGTTGATTCATCGCGCCAGTTTGCCCAGCCCTCAGGTTTCGCTGGAGCAGGCCCGGCATCTGCTGGCGCAGCATTACGGCTTGAACGGCACGTTGCAGGCGCTGGGCAGCCAACAGGACCTCAACTATCGCGTGGACAGCGAGCGTGGGCGCTTCGTGCTGAAGATCTGTCGGGGCGACTATTCGCTGGTCGAACTGCAAGCCCAGCATGCTGGCCTGAAATATCTGGCTGAACACTGCGATGTCCACGTTCCCCGGGTCATCCCGGCCAATGACGGCCAAGACCTGCTGACCCTGGACGTCGGTGGAGAATCGGTGCATGTGCGACTGCTCGATTACATTGAGGGCCAGCCACTGACGGCTCTCGATCATCTTGGCCATGAGGTTGTTGCCGGGTTCGGCCGGCTCTGCGGCGAAATGGATCTGGCCCTGGCCGGGTTCGACCATCCGGGGCTCGAGCGCACATTGCAGTGGGACGCGCGCCACGCCAGCGCACTGATCGAGCACCTGCTGCCGGTGATCGAAGACGAGCGCCAGCGTGCGCTGATCGCCGAGGCTGCCGAACAGGCCAGGCTTCGTTTGCAGCCGCTGCTGGAAAAGCTGCCGGTGCAGGCGATCCACATGGACATCACCGATGACAACGTGGTCTGGCAGCGTGACGTCCGGCGGCACTGGCAATTGCAGGGCGTTATCGATTTCGGCGATCTGGTGCGCACCTGGCGCATCACCGATCTGTCGGTCACCTGCGCCGCGCTGCTGCATCACGCCGCCGGCGATCCGTTCGTGATTCTGCCGGCCGTGCAGGCTTATCACGCGGTCAATCCGCTGCAACACGAAGAACTGCTGGCGCTGTGGCCGCTGATCGTGGCACGGGCGGCGGTGCTGGTGCTCAGTGGCGAGCAACAGGTCAGCATCGACCCGGGCAATACCTACAGCCGCGATAACCTGACCCACGAGTGGGAGATCTTCCGGGTCGCCACTTCGGTGCCGCTGGCATTGATGGAGGCGGCGATTCTCACGGCGGTCGGCCAGACATTGCCAGCCATCGACAGTGAAGGTTTTGCGCCGTTGCTGCCCGATCTGGTCGGGCGCGAATTCGCGTTGATCGATCTGGGGGTGTTGAGCGCGCACTTCGAGGCGGGCAACTGGGAGCAACCTGGCATCGATCAGCGCCTGTTGAGTGAAGCCGCGGCCATCCACGGTCTGGCGGCCAGTCGATACGGGCAATACCGGTTGTCGCGCACCCGGCCGGACAGTGCCGAGGAACCAGAGACGTTCCCGCTGCACGTTGAATTGCACGTACCGCTAGGCTCGACGGTGGAAGCGCCGTTTGCTGGCGTACTTCACCTGTCGGCCGACGGCGCGCTGCGACTCGACGGCCCGCAACTGAGCCTGCGTTTGTGGGGCGTGAAACCTTCGTTGCACGGCGGCGCAGCGCTGGTCAAAGGCCAGGTGATGGGTTCGGTGGACGGTCCGTTGATCGTGCAATTGATTCGCGGCGCACAGCTTGAAGCGCCGCTGTTCTGCACGCCGACCCGCGCGGCTGCTTGGCAAGCACTTTCCCCATCACCGGCCGCGCTGCTGGGCCTGGCCTGCGACGCCGAACCCGAGCTGGACGCGGCAACCCTGCTGGCGCGCCGCGACGCCAGTTTCGCCCGCACCCAGAAGCATTATTACGTCGACCCGCCGCGCATAGAGCGCGGCTGGCGCAATCACCTGATCGACATGCAGGGCCGCTCCTATCTCGACATGCTCAACAACGTCGCGGTGCTCGGCCACGGTCATCCGCGCATGGCGGCGGTGGCGAGCCGGCAGTGGTCGCTGCTCAACACCAACTCGCGATTTAACTATGCGGCGGTCGCCGAGTTTTCCGAGCGCTTGCTGAAGCTGGCGCCGGAGGGCATGGATCGGGTGTTCCTGGTCAACAGCGGCAGCGAGGCCAATGACCTGGCGATTCGCCTGGCGTGGGCCGCCAGCGGTGGCCGCGACATGATCAGCGTGCTGGAGGCCTATCACGGCTGGACGGTCGGCGCGGACGCGGTCTCGACCTCGATTGCCGATAACCCGCAGGCCCTGAGCAGTCGCCCGGACTGGGTGCATGCGGTCACCGCTCCAAACACCTATCGCGGCGAATTTCGCGGCCCGGATTCGGCGCCGGATTACGTGCGCAGCGTCGAACATCATCTGGCGAAGATTGATGAGCAGAAACGCCAACTGGCCGGGTTCATCTGCGAGCCGGTCTACGGCAACGCGGGCGGGATCTCGCTGCCGCCGGGTTACCTGAAAAAAGTCTATGAACTGGTGCGCGCCCGGGGCGGCGTGTGCATCGCCGATGAGGTGCAGGTCGGTTACGGGCGCATGGGCCACTTCTTCTGGGGTTTCGAAGAGCAGGGCGTGGTGCCGGACATCATCACCATGGCCAAAGGCATGGGCAACGGCCAGCCGCTGGGTGCTGTGATCACCCGCCGGGAAATCGCCGAGGCGCTGGAAGCCGAGGGTTATTTCTTCTCGTCCGCCGGCGGCAGTCCCGTGAGCTGCCAGATCGGCATGGCGGTGCTCGACGTCATGGAAGAAGAAAAACTCTGGGAAAACGCCCAAGTGGTCGGCGCTCACTTCAAGACCCGGCTGGAGGCGTTGATCGATCAATATCCGTTGGTCGGCGCGGTGCACGGTTCCGGGTTCTATCTGGGGGTCGAGCTGATCCGCAATCGGGAAACCCTGGAACCGGCGACCGAGGAAACCACGCTGTTGTGTGATCGTCTGCGGGCGCTGGGGATTTTCATGCAGCCAACCGGCGATTACCTGAACGTCCTGAAGATCAAGCCGCCGATGGTCACCTCGCGTCAGAGCGTGGATTTCTTTGTCGACATGCTGGCGAAGGTGCTTGAAGAAGGGCTTTGAAACGATCCGCAACCTTCAAATACCGATTTGTATCGGTATTTGAAGGGGCTAATTCAGATTGTTTTTTATTATTGGCTTCTAAAGCCGATATTTATCGTTTATAAAGTCGCCATAGTCCGTCGTCCATCCCTGTACGGCGTGTTGAAAACCCTCGACGGTTCCCTGGAGTCTGATCGACATGACCACATTGAAAAGCACACCACGCGCCGATGGCTTCTACATGCCGGCCGAATGGGCACCGCAAACCCAGACCTGGATGATCTGGCCGGAACGTCCGGACAACTGGCGTCTGGGCGGCAAGCCAGCTCAGGCTGCCCATGCCGCTGTGGCCAAGGCCATCGCGCGTTTCGAACCGGTGACCGTGGCGGTGTCCGCCGGCCAGTACGAAAACGCTCGCGCTCGCCTCGACGTGCCGAATATCCGTGTGGTCGAGATGTCCAGCGATGACGCCTGGGTTCGCGACAGCGGCCCGACTTTCGTGATCAACAACAGCGGCGAAGTGCGCGGTGTGAACTGGGACTTCAACGCCTGGGGCGGCTTTGACGGCGGCCTGTATTCGCCGTGGAACCGCGATTCCCAGGTCGGCGGCAAGATCCTCGAAATCGAGCGCAGCTCGCGTTATCGCACCGAAGGTTTCGTGCTCGAAGGCGGCTCGATTCATGTCGACGGCGAAGGCACCCTGATCACCACCGAAGAATGCCTGCTCAACCGCAATCGCAACCCGCATTTGGGCCGCGAAGAAATCGAAGCGGTGCTCAGCGAAAACCTGTCGGTGGACAAGATCATCTGGCTGCCGGATGGCCTGTTCAACGACGAAACCGACGGCCATGTGGATAACTTCTGCTGCTACGTGCGTCCGGGCGAAGTGTTGCTGGCGTGGACCGACGATCCGCAGGATCCGAACTACCCGCGCTGCCAGGCCGCGATGAAAGTGCTGGAAAGCAGCACCGACGCCAAGGGCCGCCCGTTCACGGTGCACAAGATGCCGATTCCGGGGCCGCTGTTCGCCACTGAAGAAGAGTGCGCGGGCGTGGATCCGGTGGATGGCACTCAGGAACGTAACCCTAGCGTGCGTCTGGCCGGTTCCTACGTGAACTTCCTGATCGTCAACGGCGGCATCATCGCGCCAAGCTTCGACGATCCGATGGACGCGCCGGCCCGGGAGATCCTGCAGAACCTGTTCCCGCAACACGAAGTGGTGATGGTGCCGGGCCGCGAACTGTTACTGGGCGGTGGCAATATTCACTGCCTTACCCAACAGCAACCCGCACCGCACAAAGAGTGAGTGCGGATGTAACAGCTTGAGTTGATTGAAAAAACGACCGGGCAGTCATTTGTTGCCCACGGTTGAAGAGAAACCCGCAGCCCGTCAGGACTGCGGGTTTCTTTATGTCCGCCGGTCGACAATTTCATGACGTTGGCATAGGTCTTGTATCGCTCATGGCGCACTAGGGAGGGGGGAGAACTTCAACAGTTCTGTCATAAACCTTGGATAACGTAGCCGCTCATGAACGGGGAGAGAGCGCTGAAATGAACGCCGAAGTGAACGTAATCAGCGAGCGGACGTTGCATCCCATGGCTGTAAATAGTGAGTCGCTCCAGATTGTCGCGCACTGGTTGAAGTCCAATGGAACGCGTCAGATCAGGGAACCTGATCCGCGCCGGATGATGATCGAGCGTTACCCCGCTGGCCTGTTCAGCGAGGCCGAACTGGAAGCACTTTGGGATGTGATGGAAGGATAAGAAGAACAAACAAGGATTGTAAAAAGCGCTGCCGGGATGGCAGCGCTTTTTTTATGGGCGCGATATCAGAAGCTGTAGGTGCCGGTAACCACCAGGCTGCGCGGTGCGCCCGGCTGGATCTGGAACGCGCTGGTGGCCGACGAGTAATACTCGCGGTCGGTGATGTTGTTCAGGGCGCCACGCAGGTCCCAGTCCTTGTGGCGGTAGCCGACCAGTGCGTCCCAGCGACCGTAGCCCGGCAGCACGGTGGTGTTGGCGTTGTCGGCATAACGCTGACCGACCAGGGTCAGGCCGGTTTCGGCGTACCAGCCCATTTCCGGTTTCCAGGTCAGGAACAGGCTGCCGTTGCGCTTGGCCACGTTGTTCACGCGTTTACCTTCCAGGCCGTTGTTGTCCTTCTCGATAGTTGCGTCCTGCACACCGACGCCGCCGCGCACGTACCAGTTGCCGACGATCTTGCCGGTACCGGTCAGCTCGATCCCGCGCGAGCGTTGCAGACCGCTGAGCACGGTCAGGGTCGGGTCGTTCGGATCGGTGGTGCGACGGTTGTAGAGTTCCAGCTCATAGACGGCGAGGGTGGTGCTCAGGCGATCGTCGAGCCAGTCGCTCTTCACGCCGATTTCTTTCTGCTTGGTCAGCTCCGGGCTCAGGTCATTGGTGTTGCCGGCCGCGCCCGGGGTGATGCCGATCAGACCGCCGCCGACCGGCGAGAAAGTCTTGGTCCACGAGGCGTAGAACGAGTGGTTCTGCAGCGGCGTCCAGACCACGCCGAAACGCGGGCTGGTGCTATGGCTGTCACGGTCTTCGGAGATGTTGCGCAGCTTGTTGGTCGACTCGATATCGAAGGTGTCGTAGCGCAGACCGGCGAGCAATTGCCATTGATCGTTGAGGCGCAGTTGATCCTGAACGTAGACCGCGCGGCTTTCGACTTCGGTGTGGCTGCTGCTCGACACCTGCATGCGCCCGGTGTGGCGCAGGTCGCGGTTGGGGGTGTACAGATCCAGCGATGGCACCGGTTGAGTACCACGGCCGGTGGCGGCGTTGTACAGCGTCGGGTCGCGGCGCTGGCTGCCGGTTTCGAGGCCGGTCAGCAGGCGATGCTCGAGGCCGAAGGTTTCGAAACCGCCTTCCAGCTCAACGTTGTTGAACACGTTGCGGGTGGTCAGATCCTGTTGCCAGTGCTGCCGGGTGACCTTCTTGGTCGTCGGGGTGTAACCGGTGAGGTAGGTGTTGTCGAAATCGCTGTCGAGCTTGAACACGCCGAGCGTGTGGCGCAGCTGCCAGTTATCGTTGATTTCATAGCTCAGCTTCGAGCGCAGGGACTGGGTTTTGTCGTCGATGAAATCGTGATCGTTGCCGTAGGTCGTGTCCCGGCCGACATCTGCCGGACGTCCACCGACCCCGGGAATACCGCGATCCGGTGTGCGGTTGTAGCGGCTGTATTCGTATTGCACCAGCCAGTTCAGGTCAGGCGTGAGCTGCCAGCTCATCGACGGTGCGAACAGCTGGCGATTGCCGCTGACGCCGTCGCGGAAGCTGTTCTCGTCCATGTTGCCCATGTTCAGGCGCAGGCTGATGTTGTCGCTCGGGTCGGTGCTGAGGTCAGCGTACAGGCTGCGCAGATCTTCGCTGCCACCCTGGGCCTCGATGGTCGAGCGGCGACCGAATTCGGGAGCCTTGCTCACGCGGTTGACGATCCCGCCCTGGCTACCACGGCCATACAACACAGCGGCCGGGCCTTTGAGCACTTCGACGCGTTCGATGTTGTGCAGGTCGCGCTTGTACTGGCTGTCGTCGCGGATGCCGTCCAGATAGAAGTCATTGCTGGCATCGAAGCCACGGATGCGCAGGCTGTCGAAGCGCGTGTCGCCGCCGCTGCTGACGTTGGGCATGCCGCTCAAGGCGTCGCCCAAGTCATTGGTGCCGTAGTTGGCGAAGTTGGCGGTCTTGACCGAGTCGATTGCCTGGGGCACGTAACGCACGGGTGTTGAAGTACGGGTCGCGGTATTGCTGACCTTCACACGCGGGTCGTCGGCCTGGGTTTCGGCACTGATCGAGGTGGCGGGCAGTTCGGTCGCGGAGTAAGCAAAACCGGAAGACAAAAAGGCAGAAAGCCCAAGCGTGACGGGCGTGAGACGGAACGGGGCAGGCATTGAAAAGCGCATCCGAAAGGGTGGAAGAATTCGAGCGCGCGAATGGTAATGCTTTGCATTTACTTCCGTTAATTATTCCTGAAAGGTTCCGTGGTTTGATTGTGTCAATTTATTTCAGATTTGTATCGGAGCGGACAACGAGTGCATTTGATCGATTGCCGAAACAGACTGAAAGCCATTCCGGCGTTTTTCCGCAACGACCGAGGGACTAATGTGCCGACATCATTTTTCCCACCTTCAGACCGGAGCTTTCCGATGACTCTTCATTACATCTACGACCCGCTGTGCGGCTGGTGCTATGGCGCCAAACCACTGGTGCAAGCCGCACAGCAAGTGCTGCCGGTGATCGCCCACGCAGGCGGCATGATGACCGGTGCCAACCGCCAGAACGTTTCACCGCAACTGCGCAATTACGTAATGCCGCATGATCGGCGCATTGCCGAATACACCGGTCAGCCATTCGGCGACGCCTACTTCGAAGGATTGTTGCGCGATCATTCGGCGGTGTTTGATTCGGCACCACCGATTGCTGCTGTGATGGCAGCGGAAAAAATCGACGGTCGTGGCCTGGAACTACTTGGCCGTTTGCAGACTGCGCACTATGTCGAAGGGCGGCGAATCGCCGACGAAAGTGTGCTGTTGGAATGTGCGGTGGAGTTGGGCTACAACGCCGATATTTTCTTGAACACCGTGCAGTCCGTCGACACCGAACAACATATAAAGAACAGCCGCGCCCTGTTGGCAAAAGTTGGTGGGCAGGGTTTTCCAACTTTTGCACTGGAACAGGACGGTCAGTTCACACTGGTTGATATCGGGCCGTGGCTGGGCAAGTCCGAAGCCTTCGCTCAATGGCTGAGCGAGTCGTTTACACCCGCACCAGGGACTGAAACCCTGCAGGTCTGTGGCCTCGATGGTTGCGCGTAATCCCGCATCAAAATCCCTGACTGCGAGCAATTCCGTGCACGAAGCCATCGCAAAATTTACTTTTTTTAGACGTTTTTCGCCTATTTAAAGACGATTCTTGAAATTGACACATTGTTGAGGGCGCGGCTACGATTCGGCCCAACGCCTGTGGCTAACCGCCATGACTCAAAATTAGGAGCAGGCCCGCCATGACATTGTCTTGAGCGGGTCTTTTTGTTTCGGGGTGAATAAAAGAGTGCAATAAGCGCCGTTTCAGCCGTTCGACACAGCGCGTTTCAACCCGTAATAAGGAAAACAAAATGTTGAACAAGCGAATCAGTCTGATCGCACTGGGGATGTTGAGTGCCACTTCGGCCATGGCTAACGACCAGGCCGAGTCCAAGGGTTTTGTTGAAGACAGCAGCCTCAAAGTGCTGCTGCGCAATGCCTACATCAATCGTGACTACAAAGACGGTAACGACGATAAAGCCGAGTGGGGCCAAGCGGCTATCGGTACGTTCTCGTCCGGTTTCACCCAAGGCACCGTCGGTGTAGGTGTGGACGCGTTCGGTCTGTACGCGCTGCGTCTGGACGGCGGCAAGGGCCGCAGCGGCGCTGGCGGTATCGACTTCTTCAAACAGGGTGACAGCGGCAACGCGGCTGACGACCTGTCCAAGGGCGGCGCAGCGGTCAAATTCCGTCTGTCCAACACCGTACTGACCTACGGCGACCAGATGCCGGCCCTGCCGGTGCTGAACTACGACAACTCGCGTCTGCTGCCGGAAAGCTACACCGGTACCTTGATCACTTCCAAAGAGATCAAAGGCCTGGAACTGAATGCCGGTCGTTTCACCGCTGAATCGCGTAAAAGCGCTGAAGGCCGTGACAGCGGTGGTCTGAAGTCGATCAACGTGTTGGGCGGTAGCTACCAGTTCACCGAACAGTTCAAGGCAGCGCTGTACGCTTCCGACGTCGAAGACGTGCTGAAGAAGCAATACGTGAACGCCAACTACGTGTTCCCGATCGACAAGGATCAGTCCCTGACCCTGGACTTCAACGGCTACCGCACCAAGCTGGACAACTCCTACGTCCGCGAAAACGGTGTGACCGGCGACGACAACAAGATCTGGAGCCTGGCAGCGACCTTCGCCACCGGCCCGCACTCGTTCACCGTGGCGCACCAGCGCTCCACCGGCGACAGCAACCTGGGTTACGCCTACGGCGGTTACCAGAAAGGTCAGGGTCGCGTGGGTGACGGTGGCAACACCATCTACCTGGCCAACTCCTACTGGTCCGACTTCAACGCTGAAGACGAGCGCAGCTGGCAGTTGGGCTACGGCCTGGACTTCAGCGCATTCGGTGTACCGGGTCTGAGCTACAACTTCGCGTACGTGCGTGGTGACAACATCACCACGTCCACCAGCGAAGGCGGCACCGAGCGCGAGATCTTCAACCAGTTCAAGTACGTCGTGCAAAGTGGCCCGGCCAAAGACTTGAGCATCAAGCTGCGTAGCTCGATCCTGCGTGTTTCGCAGAAATCCAGCGAATACAACGTCAGCGGCAACGAACTGCGTGTGTTCGTGGACTACCCGATCAACATCTTCTGATGATCGGTTGAACCCGCGAAACGCGACAGAAAAACCCCGACTTGTTCGGGGTTTTTTTTTGACGCTTTTTGAAAAAACAGCATAAAAACCCGTGTTTTTGTCATTTGAAATGCACTTTCAAGCCGTTTCAAATCGCGTTTCAAACAGGGCTTTAAATGCCTGAAATTCTTTCTCATGGACGCAAATTCTCCACCTAATAGATTAGGCCGCTCAATGCAGCGGAGAATTTGGTAATGATCGTTTTAACCAGAGAAGTGGGCGAATCGCTACGGCGCGACAAGTACGCCAATGTGCAGGGTGCTGACTTCAATCTCTACGGTCATTTCGCCGACTTCGTCAGACTGACCAAAAGTTGGGAAAACATGGAGCCTGACAGTTACTACGGTCAGGCCGAAGCCGGCATGCGTTACCGTCGTTACAGCGACTTTGAGTACAACCCCAAGACTCGCGAACTGAAGCAACTGGAACATCGCGCGTACGTGCAATCCAAGGCCAACAACAGCTATGTGGGCGGCGTGGTACGGCACTTCCAGGACTTCTCGGACGAAGTCATCAGCTCGCCGGTGATGCGCAGCCTGATCGACACCGATTTCGAAGTGTACAAAAGCGTGTTGCCGGAAGAGCTGCACGATGAAATCTGGCAGTGCCAGATCCATCAGATCCGCATCGAGATCAAACCCGGCAAACAACTGGAAATCACCCCGGAAGGGATTCACTGCGACGGTTATCCGTTCAGCGGCGTGCACTTCTGGGGCCGCAACAATGTCGAGGGTGCCGAGAGTCGTTTGTACGACATCCACGAGCATCAACTGGCCTCGACCACCTACCAGGAAATCCTCGACACCACCTACTTCCTCGACCGCGACATGCGCCACTACGTGACACCGGCGCGCAACACCCATACCCATGCCATGGCGTACCGGCAGATCCTGGCAATTTCTTTCTCGCGGCCCGGGACCGCTTTCGACATTGTTCGCTAATCAGATTGCCCAAATCGACGGCGTCGAATGCTCGACGCCGGTGGTGCTGCGGCGCGCGACGGCCAAGGACGCGCAGCGCATGGAGCGTTTCTTCCGCCAGTTCGACGAAGTGTCGTTCTGCGAATGGCAGGACGCCAAATGCCTGCGCGGCGTGCTGATCCAGAAAACCACCACGGCGTATCTGGCCTTCGATGTTGAAGGCGAAATCGTCGGCGCGGTGCTGGGCGGCATGCTGGGCAGTCGCGGCACGATCAATCATCTGGCGGTCAGCCTGCGCTATCGCAGCCAGGGCGTCGGCCAGCGGTTGGTGGAAGCGGCGTCGGCTGACATGAAACGGGTCGGTGTGCTGCGGATGTTTCTGTTCGTCGACGATGCTAACCTCGCGGGCAAGCGTTTCTGGACGGCCCAGGGTTTTTGCGAACCTCACGGCGAGCGAACATTTGAGAGGGATCTATGAATGAAACATCCGGCAGTGCGCCGCTGATGGTCGACCGTCAGCCGTCGCGCACCTTTGCCGAAGCCAGCCCGGTGGTGGCCGGTTACTTCACCGTGTCGTTCGTGTTCGGGCTGATGGCGGTCAACGCGGGGCTGCCGCTGTGGCTGCCGGTGGCCATGTGTCTGTTCGTGTATGCCGGGGCTTCGCAATTTGCGGCGCTGGCGCTGATCAGCAGCGGGGCGTCGCTGACCACCATTGTGCTGACCACGTTTCTGATCAACGCGCGGCACATGCTGATGTCGGTCTACATGGCGAAGGCCCTGCGGGCGCTGGGTCTGAGCCGCATGGAGCGCTGGTGTTACGCCGGCGGGCTGACCGACGAATCGTTCGCCTTCCACAGCGTCAAACTGGGCACTGGTGCGCCGGTGAACATTCGATATCTGATCGGCTTCAACCTGTTCTGCCACACCTCTTGGGTGATCGGCGGATTGCTCGGCGCTCTGTGCGCGCAGTACGCGTCGCACCTGATCAAATACCAGCTCGATTACGCGCTGACCGCGATGATGCTCTACGTGCTGGTCTCGCTGTGCAACACCCGCAACAAACTCATCGCCGCTCTGGCCGCAGTCGTCTGCATGGGCGCACTGAGTCTGGTGGGCAGCTCGCCATTCAACGTTTTCATCGCCACGTTTGTGGGCTGCGGAGTGGGTGTATGCCTGACCAAACGTTCCTGATTCTGGTGGTCGCGCTGATGATGGCCGTGACCTTCCTGCCACGGGCCTTGCCGCTGCAGGTCAACACCGAGCACTGGCCGCCCTTCGTCGCCCGGGCGCTGGAGTACCTGCCGGTGGCGATCGTCGCTGCGATCAGCCTGACACCCTTGTTGATCAAGGATCAGCACATACAGCTCGATCGCCCGGAATTCTATGCAGCGATTCCGACGCTGTTATGTGCGTATTTCAGCAAAAACCTCTTTCTCAGTGTGGCGGTTGGGACGGCTGCGTACATTGCGCTCGGCTCGTTCATGTAGCGGCAGATCGACCACGTCGTTCAACGCCTGGCCGGACAGATCCGGGTTGTTCACCGCCAGGCGCACTTCGAGGAAATCCTCGAACCCGGGGAAAATCGTCAGGCCGTTCTTCTGCGCGGCCTCGCGGGAGACCATGCCGACGGCGTCCATCTGGGTGATGAGCGACAGGGTCAGCGTTTCGCTGCAGGAGTAGATCGTCCGCTGACTGTTCTCGTGATTGCCCAGCCCGGCGTCGAGAAAACGCAAAAAGCTGTGGGAATACGGACAATCTTCTGCGGGACGCACCTGAAACTTGTTGCCAAGCAACGTCAGCGGATCGTTCTCCTGACCGCAGTGCGCGCCGACCACCTGCACCTGCACTTCCGGCAGGACAATGCTCGGAAGACCCGGACGCTGCGGGCCGATCAGCACCGCAAGGTCGAAGTCTTCGTTCTTCAGCTTGCTGAGGTTTTCCATCGACTCGGCGTAGCTGAATTCCATCTGGTAATCAGGAAACACCTCGATCAGGCGTCCGATCATTCGCCGGTTGAAGTCCGGCGCCAGCGTGGTGTTCAACGCCACTTTCAACGTGCGCTGTCCCGGCACCTTCAACGCTTCGACTTTCTCTTCCATCTGCCGCGTGGCAATCAGCACTCTGTCCATATAGGGCGTCAGCTCGGTGCCTTGCGGCGTCAGCGTCAGCCCCTTGTTGGATCGTCTAAACAAGCGGAAACCGAACTGCTCTTCGACCTTGTTCAACTGTGCGGCCAGGGCCTGCACAGTCAGGCACGAATGCTCGGCTGCGGCCGACAACGAGCCGGTCTGCACGATGCGCATGAGGTTGCGTAAGGTTCTGCTATCCATGGGTAATGCCCTCTGAAGTGGGCTGGGTATTGTTGTGTACGTGACGGCCTGAACGGCGCCATTTGCCGGCTATATTCCTGTACCTGAGCATAGTTGTCGCGCAATTAGTAGCGAATTGATGTCCCCGCCGATGGCTGGAGGCTGACACAGGATCGGGGTTTTTGGTGACGTGGGGGTGATTGGGGTCAAAAAAAGTGCCCGACTCTTAGGAGTCGGGCACTTTTTTTGTGCGGTTGGATTACAGCGGCTGGGACAAATTCGTACAGCCATCTCGCGCTGTTCAGCGTTGATGCCGGAAGCCTCCTATTGAAAGACAAGAACGGGCTGATTTATTACCGCAGCACAAGTGGCTGAAATATCAGGCAGTTACTTTCGGGACTTTTTCAGTCCGAGGCCATTGGATATCCAGGCAATGCCGGCATCCGCGAAGCTAGCGAGAAGATGCCAATGAGTGTGCCTGGGAGCAGGGCGTTACCTGAACAAAAGAACTGGAAGGATCTTGGTTTACCGGACATTCGGGACATTGATCTGGGGTTGCTGACTTCTGCGATCAGAGAATGTCCGGGTGCCGAGAGTCTGGAGGCTGCATGGGAGCAAGTTGCCAAAGGCTTCGGACTTCATGACGGCCTCAATTCAACAGTGATTGAGACACCCATTTGCCCTGTTCTGGTGAGGCGCGAGCACTTGTTGCACATTGTGGAAAAACGCCCGAATGCTCGGGAGCGCTTCACAGACTTCGCGCAAGACACCCTGAAAAAGCCGTTAGAGATCTGGAAGATCTCCTACGATGACGACTCTTTCCGACTGACATACATCGGTGTCTACAACACGAAATACCAGATGCTGGTCGTGATCCATATCGATCACGGCAACGTACTCTGGAACTTCATGAATTGTGACAAAAAGGGACTGAACAAGCATCGGCATGGAGAGCTGCTGTTCCAACGTTACCGATGGCCCAAACAAAAAGGGCAGCCTTAGCAGGCTGCCCTTCACGAAAAAGTTACTTGATATTGTGCTCCCTCAAGCAGGGGAGAAGAGGTCTCACCCGAACGCTGATTTTCAGGTCATCAACGGGGTTCCTAACGCCGACTATCGCCACCTGATGGCAGTCGGTTTCGCGCTCTTGGGGCCGATTCTCGGCCACTGAATCTGATGTGTCAACCTACGGCTTCAATGGGTAAGCGGTAGCGACATAGGCGTATCAATTCATTACACCGCATCACAAATGAAGTACCCCACCCCTACTTTTTCCCCTCCCGGCACGCGCCTACATTGAGCTCCAACACCTGACCATCATCCCGAGGGCAGGTCACTGGAGTCGTCGTCATGCCATTTGTCAGCGTACGCATCACCCGCGACGGTGTTACCCGCGAGCAGAAAGCTCAGGTGATCGCCGAAATCACTGAAACCCTGGAACGCGTCCTCAACAAGCGCCCGGACCTGACCCACATCGTGATCGAAGAAGTCGACACCGATAACTGGGGCTACGCCGGCATCACTACCACTGAGTACCGCCGACAGCTGGCGGAACGGGGTCAGTCATGACCCCGACCGTGACCATCGATTTCGTCTCCGACGTGGTGTGCCCCTGGTGCGCACTCGGGGCGACAGCGCTGGAGCAGGCGATCGGCAATCTGGCCGGCGAGATTTCGGTGGAGCTGACCTACAAGCCCTTCGAACTCAACCCGGACATGCCCGCCGAAGGCGAACCGGCCGTGCAGCACCTGATGCGCAAATACGGCCGCACCGCCGAAGACGTCGCCGCCGGCAAGAAGATGCAGATCGAACGCGGCAAAGCCATCGGTTTCGAGTTCGACCTGGAGAAACGCACGCACTTTCACAACACCTTCGACGCTCATCGATTGCTGATGTGGGCGGCGCAGGAAGGGCGGCAGGTCGCGCTGAAAAAGATCCTGCTGCGCGCTTACTTCCGCGACGGCGACAACCCCAACGATCACCCGACGCTGATCCGTCTGGCAACCGAAGCGGGACTGGATGCGGCAAGGGCCCGCAAGGTGCTGGCCAACGACGAATTCGCCAGCGAAGTGCGGCAACTGCAGGCGTTTTACCGGCAGCACGGGATCAACTCGGTGCCCGCGCTGATCCTAAACGGCAAGCACCTGGTGTCCGGTTCGCAATCGGTCGAGTACTACGAACAAATGCTGAAACAACTGGCTACCGCCTGATTCAACACCTACTTATTGATTGAGGATTTCATCATGAGCAATTCGAAAAAAACCGTCGTTATCACCGGTGCTTCCCAAGGTCTGGGCGAAGGCATGGTCAAGGCCTTCCGTGAACTGGGCTACAACATCGTCGCCACCTCGCGCTCGATCAAACCGTCGAACGATCCGCAGATCCTGACCATCGCCGGCGACATCGGCGACCCCGCCACCGCACAGCGCGTCATCAGCGAAGGCGTGGCCCGCTTCGGCCGCATCGACACCTTGGTCAACAACGCCGGCATCTTCGTCGCCAAACCGTTCACCGCCTACACACCGGAAGACTACGCCGCCGTGCTGTCAGTCAACCTCAACGGTTTCTTCTACATCACCCAACTGGCCATCGCCGAGATGGAAAAACAAGGCAAGGGCCACGTGGTCAACATCACCACCAGCCTGGTCGACCACGCCATCGACGGCGTGCCCTCGGTCCTCGCTTCGCTGACCAAGGGCGGCCTCAACGCCGCCACCAAATCCTTGGCCATCGAATACGCTAAACGCGGAATCCGGGTGAACGCGGTATCGCCGGGCATCATCAAGACACCGATGCATGGCGAGGAAACCCACGCGGCACTGGGCGCTCTGCATCCGGTTGGGCACATGGGCGAAATCGACGATATCGCGCAGGCGGTGGTGTATCTCGATAACGCGAACTTTGTGACTGGCGAGATTCTGCATGTAGATGGCGGGCAGAGTGCTGGGCACTGATTGATGCGGTAACACAAAGCCCTTGCAGAGATGCGAGGGCTTTTTTGTGGGCGACGGTTTATGAATTTTCATCGACCAGCGCCTTGCGAAGCTCCCGCGAGTTCAAGGGGAAAATCAGCGAGCCTAAGCCTAAGGACATGTTGAGAGTCGTCTATTTTGATTAGAAACAGTTACTCGCGATCGTACGGTCGGGGAAGGATGTTATGGAGCAGTATAAGAACCTGGCTGGAGATTCGGGCGTGATTGCTTATGAACTAGGGCGGGGATCAATCACGATTCAATTCGCAGAGGGTGCTTACAGAAATTATCTTTATGATTCGCACAAGCCCGGCGCAGTGATTGTGGCAGAGCTAATGCGTTTGGCTGTGGCAGGGCGAGGTTTAAACAGTTACATCAACCGTTACGTGAAGAAGAATTACGCCGGCAGATCGTAAGCGTTTAAACGCGGGCATTCATAATCCCCAGAAACAACAAAGCCCCTGCATTTCTGCAGGGGCTTCGTTTTGTATGGTGCCGGCACCAGGAATCGAACCCGGGACCTACTGATTACAAGTCAGTTGCTCTACCATCTGAGCTATACCGGCGTGTGGGCGACGATTATAGCGACTCGGGTGCTTCTGTAAACCCCTGAATTCAGACTATTTTTGCGCCCTCTGCGAATCACGCCCGGCGCAGGACGTTGCGCAGTTTTTGTACAGTGCGCCAGGCGCGGCTGTTTTGCATGGCGCGCAGTTCGGCTTCGGCTTGTTCGGCGCGTTGCAGGGCGGTTTCCAGTGCAGGGTTTACCGGGTGGGCGAGGTTGTGGCCTTTGCACAGCTGGAAGTTGTCGAGGTTGCACGGTGGCAGGTCGAACGCGGGTTTGAGATTGATGTGTTCGTTGGCCAGGAAGAAGCTGTTGAGGCCGTCGAACAGGACGTTGGTGTAGCCGGCGTCGGTCACCAGGTGTTCCCAGGTGTGGTCGCGCTCCCATGGGGTTTCGATGAGGATGATCCAGGGGCGGAAGCGGCTGAAGTCCATGCCGCGCAGGACGGTTTCTTCGTGGCCTTCGACGTCGATTTTCAGGAAGTGGATCGGCCGCTCAGCGGCGTGTTCTTCGCAGATCGAGGTCAGTGTGCGTGCGTTGACGGTGAGGCTTTGCACGTCCATGCCGAGGTTTTTGCGTTCTTGCGCAACGACCGGGTCAGCGGTGGACAGCCCGGTGTCGGGAATGCCGTAGAAAGTCAGTTCGCCCGGCTGGTCGCTGGCCACGCATTGCAGCGTGGTGTCGCGGGGGCGATGCTGGCGGAGTGCGTCGTAGTAGTTCTGCATCGGTTCGACGTTAATACCTTGCCAGCCGCGATCATAAAAGGCTTTGGTGACCGAATCGTGGATCGGGTCATTGGCGCCGACATCGATATAAAAGCCGTTTTCAAAATACTGCAGGGCGCGCCAAAGGCGAACGTCCTCGAAATTCTGTGCGTAAGAAATGAACGTCACGGTCGCTTCCTGTCGGTCAGATTTTTCTTGTTCGGGCGCGCGCTACCTGCACGGCGTAGGTCTGTATAGCAAGGGCGGATGGCAGGCGCAATTGCCCGTTGCCGGCGTCCGCGATTCGGCGGTTATGTCCTTTTGGTCGAGGGCTTATGCACAACAGGCTCTGAAGAGGGCGGGCTTAGGCAGGTTTTTGTGGACGGGTTCTCATTTGAGTCGCAAATCCCTGTTTTGCCGGTTTTTTATTTATGTGAACAAAAAATGACCAGTGCTGTTAATGGCCTGAAACAGCCGTGGATATTGGATCCACGATAAATCCATCAACAGAGTTATCCACAGGTCGTGAAAGATTAAACGCGTTCGGCCAGCAGCAGGAAATTGCGCGGTGTGAGCGGCGCCTCGCAGAAGGTGCCGAGACGTACGACGTATCCTTGTTCGGTGAGGAAAAGTGCCCGGTCAAGATTCAGCCAAAGCTCCAGCGGGCGTCGGAACAGTCCGCGGAGCAGTTCCAGGTTGCGAACTTCGGCCAATCGCTGCCAACCGGCGGCTTCCAGTGCTAGCCAATCTGGCGAGCCGATTGTGGATAACTCTTTCAGCGCTGCCAGGTCGCGGCAGTAATCAGCAAACGGTTTCTCCAGCCAGGCGCTGGGCAGAGAAGGCGTGGGCAGGTATTCGTCGACGCCGCGCACTTGCCGTTGCAACAGATCAAAGGCCAGTCGCCTGGCCATGGAGGTGTCACGCTGACGTCGGACGCGGGCACCGGCGGTGACGGTTTCGCTCATTGGCAGTGAAAGATCTTCCAGCGAGAGCTGTAAGTCTGATCGCGAACCTGCGGAGGACAACGCCTGATATTCAGTGCGACTGATCCGGTTATAGCAGCACGGTGAAACAGCCAATTGCCGGCAACCGGCGGCACTAGCCAGATACATCAGCCGCACATGCAGATCACCGCAAGCATGCAGGGCGACAGGCGTGTGTTCTGCATTCAGCAATAAAGCGGTGTTCGCCGCGAGCACATTCTGCTCCACATGCAGCGCATGCAGGTGATGCCGCTGACTCAGCGCCTGACCGCTGGCAACCAGCGCCGGGTCATATTCCAGGCAGGTGAGTTGCTGATCAGCACCGAGCAGACGCCGCCCCAAATGACCTTTGCCCGAACACCAATCCAGCCAGTGTCTCGGTTGCGCGGCAAACGACAAGCGGCTGGCGAAGGCTTCGATCTGCTGCCATTTGCGCCCCGGCACATCGACATTAAGACGATGCCCGGCGGCTTCCAGCGAATGTGCAGGCAGTTCACCCACCGCACTCAACTCAAGCGACAACGCCGCCAATGAAGCAAACGGCTTCGGCGCATTCAAGAGTTCGGCAGGCTGGTTATGGGCGTTTTCCGCATCTTCCAGCGACCGCCCGCGTAGCCACGAGGCCAGTTCCGGGTAGGACGCTTCCCAAGGCAGTTGCAGATGAGTGAACGGGCGGGGCTTCCACAACGCCTGATGGGCTGTGAGAAATGAATCCAGTGCCGTGAAACGGGCGAGCAGGGCCTCGCCCGTCAGCACGCCGGAAGAATCAGCGCCCTTGGCACGCATCGACGCGCAGCCAGCGTTCCAGCAGTTTGAAACCGCGAACCAGCACGTAAGCCATCACCAGATAGAACACGCCAGCCGCGAAGAAGATCTCCACCGGCAAGTAAGTGCGGGCGATGATCGTGCGCGCCATCCCGGTCAGTTCCAGCAAGGTCACGGTGCTGGCCAGGGCACTGGCCTTGAGCATCAGGATCACTTCGTTGCTATAGGCCGGCAGGCCGATGCGCGCGGCACGCGGCAGGATGATGTAGAACAGCGCTTTCGGGCGGGACATGCCCAGCGCCCGCGCAGCTTCGATCTCACCCGGCGGAATCGCCTGGATGGCGCCGCGCAGGATCTCGGCGATATACGCCGCCGTGTGCAGGGTCATGGTCGCGGTGGCACACCAGAACGGATCGCGCAGGTACGGCCACATCGAGCTGTTACGCACCGCATCGAACTGCGCCAGGCCGTAATAGACCAGGAACAGCTGAACCAGCAACGGCGTGCCACGGAAAAAGAAGATGTAGGCGTAGGGCAAAGCGCGCACATACCACAGCTTCGAAGAGCGGGCGATGCCCAGTGGAATCGCCAGCAGCAAACCGGCGATCACGGCGATGGCCACCAGTTCCAGGGTCAGCGTCGCGCCCTGAGCCAGTTTCGGCAGCCACTTGATGATGACTTCCCAATTCATTGAGCGCTCCTCGCGAAGCCGCGTGCGGCGCGTTTTTCCAGCAGGTGCATGCCGATCATCGCCAGCACGGTCAGGCACAGGTACATGAGCGCCGCCACCATATAGAAGGTGAATGGCTGCTTGGACACGGTCACGCCGATTTGCGCGTGGCGCATGATTTCTTCCAGGCCGATGACCGACACCAGCGCGGTGTCTTTCATCAGGATCATGAACAGGTTGCCCAGGCCGGGCAGGGCGATGCGCCACATCTGCGGCATGATCAGTCTGGTGAAGATCCGCCATTTCGACAGGCCCAGGGCCACGCCGGCCTCACGATGGCCTTTGGGAATGGCGAGGATCGCGCCACGAAACACTTCCGTGGCGTAGGCGCCGAAGCACAGGCCCAGCGCGATGACGCCGGCGGCGAAGGCGCTGAGTTCCAGTTCGGGATTGCCGAGGAGCTCACCGAGCGCGCGCATCGCGTTGACCGTACCGAAGTAGATCAACAGCACCCAGAGCAATTCCGGGACGCCACGCACCAGGGTCGAATAGGTTCCGCCAAGCCATTGCAACGGCTTGTACGGGGAAGTCTTGGCCAAGGCGCCGAGCAGACCGAGCACCAGCCCCAGGCACAGGGCCGAGAGTGCCAGTTTGACGGTCATCAGCGCGCCGGCGAAAAGCGCCGGGCCGAATCCGTAGAGGTCGATAATCATGGATTTCTTTTCAAATCGCGGCAGGCAAGGCCGGGGATCGGCGCCGTCATGTAACGGCGCCGATCCGGCAGGTCAGGATCAGTAGATGCTGAACGGGAAGTACTTGTCGTTGATCTTCTTGTAGGTGCCGTCGGCAACGATTTCCTTCAGCGCGGCGTTCAGCTTCTCGCGGATCGGGTCGCCTTTACGTACAGCGATACCGATCTTGTCGCTTTCTTCCACCGGGTCGCCCTTGAATTCGTAGGCTTTGCCGGCGTCGCTTTTCAGCCACTCGTAGTTGACGTATTTGTCGGCGAGGATGCCGTCCAGACGACCGGAAGTCAGGTCGAGGTAGGCGTTTTCCTGGGTGTCGTACAGCTTGACGGTGATGTCGTCACCGAAGTTGTCTTCCAGGAAGGTGCCGGCCAGGGTCGCACGCTGGGCGCCGATCACTTTGCCTTTCAGCGCAGCCTTGTCGGTTTTGAAGTCGACGTTTTTCGGCGCGATGAATTGCAGCTTGTTGGAGTAGTACGGGTCGGTGAAGTCCACCGCTTGCTTGCGCTCGTCGGTGATCGACATCGAGGAGATCAGGAAGTCGAACTTCTTGGCGTTCAGGGCCGGGATGATGCCGTCCCAGTCCGAGGTAACCACGGAGCATTCAACTTTCATCTTGGCGCACAGGGCGTCGCCGATGTCTTTGTCGAAGCCGACGACGTTGCCGCTGGCGTCTTTATTGTTGAACGGCGGGTAAGCCGCTTCGATGCCCATCTTCAGGGTCTCGGCCATGGCACCGGCGCTGAACGCGAGGGTGACGGCGGCGGCCAGGAAGACCTTTTTGTAGTTCTGCATGCGGGTAGCTCCGTTAGCGGTTGCTGGACATGAATTGTTTGCAGCGCGCCGAAAGCGGGTTTTCGAACACCTGCTGTGGCGATCCTTGCTCTTCTACCAGGCCCTGGTGGAGGAACACCACTTCGCTGGAGACCTGGCGGGCGAAGCCCATTTCATGGGTCACGAGCAGCATGGTGCGGCCTTCTTCGGCCAATGCGCGGATGACATTAAGTACTTCCTGGACCATTTCCGGGTCAAGGGCGGAGGTGGGCTCGTCGAACAGGATCACCTTGGGCTGCATCGCCAGCGTGCGGGCGATCGCCGCGCGCTGTTGCTGACCGCCGGACAGTTGCGCCGGGTACGCGTGGCGCTTGTCGGCGATGCCGACCTTGGCCAGCAGCGCTTCGGCGACTTCAATGGCTTCGGCCTTGCTCTGGCCGAGCACGCGGCGCGGGGCTTCGATGATGTTGTCGAGCACGCTCATGTGCGGCCACAGATTAAAGTTTTGAAACACAAAACCAATCTCGGAGCGCAGGCGATTGATCTGCTTGCCGTCGGCGGCAACCAGTTCGCCATTCTTGGCGGCCTTGAGCTTGAGTTCTTCCCCGGCGACCAGGATCTGGCCTTGATGCGGGTTTTCCAACAGGTTGATGCAACGCAGGAACGTGGACTTGCCGGAACCGGAGGAACCCAGGATCGAGATCACATCGCCGTCGCGGGCGGTCAGCGAGATGCCTTTGAGCACCTCAAGCTGTCCGTAGCGTTTGTGCAAGTTGCGGATTTCAAGCGCGGGCGTGGCCTCAGCCATGTGCGTTCCTCATATATGTTGCGCTCCTGCTGTTGGTTGGCCTTCCTGGCGAGGCGGCCAAGCTAGCATAGCGTTTCAATGGCAGCCAACAGCGCTACGAGCGGTAAACGGATGGCGTGTGGCAGGTTGTCGCATCGGCGCAGCAGACTGTCGCCCCATCAACAACCGAACGGGTGTTTGAACGTGGATTCCCGTGGGTGTCGCGTAAAAAAAGGCGCGATGTTGCCAGCTTTGGCGGGGTGTTGGAAGCGCTAACCGGCCGAACGTTCCTCATTCGCCCTTTTATTGTGCATCCCGTACTTTTTCAGTGTGTTTCTGGTGCGCTGATTCGTCTAGAAAGTGGGTCGCAGGGTAACGCTTTGGCGAAAGGCCAGTATTCTCAAGGACTTGCGATGACTGTCCGGTCGCGCTGAAAACCGCAGGCCAGAAGAGTTTGAAACATTTTGGCGCAATTATTGCGTGCAGAATCTGGAACGCCCCGTTGGTTTCTTTTTACGAGAAGGAAAACCAGACGGGCCGGACTGAATCGCTTTCCTCGCAAAGGTAGTTTCAATGAGCAGTACCCAAAGCTCCAATGGCCTCGAACAGGGGCTCAAACCGCGTCATGTGACCATGCTGTCGATCGCCGGGGTGATCGGTGCAGGTCTGTTCGTAGGCTCCGGCCACGCCATCGCCGCTGCCGGTCCCGCTGTTCTGCTGGCTTACGCCGCTGCTGGCGCGCTGGTTGTGCTGGTGATGCGCATGCTCGGCGAAATGGCTGTTGCCTCGCCTGACACTGGCTCGTTCTCGACTTACGCCGACCGCGCTATCGGTCACTGGGCCGGTTTCACCATCGGCTGGCTGTACTGGTGGTTCTGGGTTTTGGTGATTCCGCTGGAGGCCAACGCCGCTGCAACCATCCTGCACGCGTGGTTCCCGGGTGTGGATATCTGGGCCTTCGCGCTGATCATCACCATGCTGCTGACGGTGACCAACCTGTTCAGCGTGAAAAACTACGGTGAGTTCGAATTCTGGTTCGCCCTGCTCAAAGTCGTGGCGATCATCGGTTTCATCATCCTCGGCGTCGCAGCCATTTTCGGCTTCCTGCCGGACAGCCAGGTCAGCGGCGTTTCGCACATCTTCGACACCCAGGGCTTCCTGCCGAACGGCATGGGCGCGGTGCTGGGCGCGATCCTGACCACCATGTTCTCCTTCATGGGTACCGAGATCGTGACCATCGCGGCCGCGGAATCGAAGAACCCGGGCAAGCAGATTTCCAAGGCCACCAACTCGGTGATCTGGCGGATCGGTTTGTTCTACCTCGTATCGATCTTCATCGTTGTGGCCCTGGTGCCATGGAACGACCCGGTTCTGGCCAGCGTCGGTTCCTACCAGACCGTGCTTGAGCGCATGGGCATCCCGAACGCCAAGATGATCGTCGACATCGTGGTTCTGGTTGCTGTGACCAGCTGCCTGAACTCGGCGCTGTACACTTCTTCGCGCATGCTTTTCTCCCTCGGCAAGCGTGGCGATGCACCGGCCATGGCGACCCGCACCAACAAGAGCGGCACCCCTTACTGGGCGGTGATGCTGTCCACCGGTGCGGCGTTCCTGTGCACCTTCGCCAACTACGTGGCTCCGGCTGCAGTGTTCGAATTCCTGCTGGCCAGCTCCGGCGCCATCGCGCTGCTGGTGTACCTGGTGATCGCGATTTCGCAACTGCGCATGCGTAAACAGCGCATGGCCCGCGGCGAGAAAATCGTCTTCAGCATGTGGCTGTTCCCGGGCCTGACCTACGCGGTGATCGTATTCATCGTGGCGGCCCTGACCATCATGCTGTTTCAGGACGCCCACCGCGTGGAAATCCTCGCGACCGGCCTGCTCAGCCTGCTGGTGGTCGCTGCCGGCCTGCTGGTGGCTCGCCGCCGCAATCTGGAAAAACGTGGCGCCGCGGTTCTGAACTGATCCGCAACGCGTAACGCAAAACGGCCGCTGTCAGTGATGACAAGCGGCCGTTTTTGTTACTGCGAGCGGTTTATTCGCTCTTCTCTTCCTGCGCTTCCACCGACTGACCGTAGGTGTCCAGCGCAATCCCGAAATCGCTGATGAACTCCGGTTCGCTCAGCCAGGCCTGGGCGGTCTCGCGATCCATGCCGTCGGCCCACATGCGGTAGTCGATCAGCATGTCGGCGGCCAGGTGAGTGGCGGCCATGCCTTCGTTCTCGGCGTTTTCCATGTCCAGCAGTTCAGGGTGATCGACGATGATGAACGCCAGCTCGCGGAGCAGCGTCAGCAGCATTTCGTTGCGGCTGACGGCTTCGGCGTCGCGCATCTTGCTGAACATCGCCAGGGTGTATTCCGGGATCGGCTCGGCGAGGTGGCCGAGGTCATCGTCCTGCGCCAGAGGTTTGCGACCGACCATGCGGATCTGCTTGGCTTTGGCCTTGGCGCGTTTGGCGCGTTTCTGTTGCTTGTTCAGGGATGCCATGGGAACTCAGTTTTTCTGTTGGGTTTGTGCGGCGATTGCGTCGGACGCGGCCACATAGTCTTTCTGGAAATCCGGCGATTCGATCCACGCCAGAGCGCCAGCCTCGTCGGTCTCGGTGGACCATTGGCGGTACTCGATCAGCGCGGCGAGGATGAAATCCATCGCGCCTTCTTCGCCTTCCTGCTCGTACACCAGCTCCAGCAGTGGGTCTTCGAGGAACGCGGTGCACAGGGCCTGCTGGCTGATCTTCTCGGCGTCGATCATTTTCTTGAACAGTTCGGTCAGGTCCACCGACTCGAAGTCGATGCGGTCGTCGTTCGGGTCCAGCTCGACTGGCGCTTCCGCACGTTTGGTGCGGTTCTGCTTGGCCTTGGTCTTGGCCCGGGCGGCGCGTTTTTGCTGCTTGTTGGCGGAAGCCATGGTGTGTGTTCCGTGGTGCGTTAAAGGGCTTGGCTGCGTGGGATTTTGCGCCCCGGTGTGTCGGAGGCTAGTTCGCCGGTCTGCAGCCAGGTCAGAGCGATGGGCCATAGTGTGGCTTGGTATGCGCTGCGAAAAAAGGCGAAATGTCCGACTTGCTGCTCACCGATGTCCTGCGGCTCGATTCGCAGGTGGGTCTTTTGCGCGTTGTGGAAGTAAGCGAGCAGGCGTTCGATGGCGGGAATCGTGCCGTAGGGATCGTCGCTGATGCTGATTGCCAGGGCTTTGGCCCGGACGTTGGCGAAGGGCAAGTCCGCCATCGCTCTGCCGCTCGGGCGCCGCTCATAACGCGCGGCAGGCGTGCTCCAGTCGCGCACCACGCCGGCGGGCGTGTCTTCCAGCCAGCCAAGTCGCTTGCCCGGAAAGTAGCCACACAACAGTGTGACCAGCGGCATCAGCAGATGCCATTTGCCGAACATCCGCCAGCGGTGCTCGGGCGCGTAATCGCGCCAGTAAGCGAATTGCGCGCCGACCGTCACCAGTCGTCGGATTATCTTTCCAGAGGCCCCCAGGCCTGCTGCGCAGCCACCGAAGCTGTGCCCGACTACATCGATCGGCTGCCCGGGAAACTCCCGCTGCGCGCGCTTGAGCATCGCCTCGAAATCCAGCGCGCCCCAATCCGTCCACGAAGCCTGCAAATGCCTCATCGACTTCGGCCGCGATTCGCCAATACCCCGGTAGTCGTAAATGATCACGTCAAAGCCGTTGGCGAACAGGTACGCCGCGAAGCGCGAGTAGTGGCGACAGCGCACGGACGTGGCGGCGTTGATGATCACCACCGGGCGCAGTGGGTCGGGCAACGCGTGGCGCCATGTGAATCCGCCAAGGGGATAGCCATCCGCAGCGGACTCGTGGAAGGGTTCGTCCTGAACGGCGCTTGCGAGTGCGGTTCTGTCCTGAGCATCTTCCAGTGCGTGCGTCTCTTGAAAACCCATGGCTCTCGACCTTCGCGGAGTAGCTGCCAACGATAGTCCCAGCCAGCTCGGTGAACAATCCGTCGCCGGTTAATCATCCGGTTGATCACTCAAGCGTTCTTCCAGCAGCGTGTGTTCACGGTTCAACTCCGCTCGTAACTCTTCTTCGCTCGGCAGCACCAGTTTGTAGCTGCTGGCGAACAGTTGTTCATTGCCCTTGAGGATCGTGTAGTGCGCCACCGATTCACTTTGCTGTGCGCAGAGGATGATCCCCACTGTTGGCCCGTCACCCTCGCTGCGTTTCAGGTCGTCGTACATGCGGATGTACATGTCCATCTGGCCCACGTCGCGGGCGCTGAGTTTGCCGCGCTTCAGATCGAGGATGACGAAGCATTTGAGCAGGTAGTTGTAGAACACCAGGTCAATGTAAAAATCATCGTCGCCAGCGCTGATGCGTTGCTGGCGACCGACAAAAGCGAAGCCTTTGCCCAGCTCAAGGAGAAATCCCTGGAGCTGATCCATCAGGGCCTGTTCCAGTTCGGATTCCTGAAGCTTGCCCGGTGACGGCAGGCCAAGAAACTCCAGAAGTACGGGGTCGCGTATGAATTCCCGGGGATTGCTTTTCATCGCGGCAATGTTGGTGGCTGCCTCTGCATAGACGTCGGTTTTGTCTCGGCTCAGCAACAGGCGTTCGTAGTAGAGCGTGTTGATCTGGCGATCCAGTGCGCGGCTTGACCAGTTTTGCGCAGCGGCTTCGTTCATGTACCACTGCCGGGCGGGTTCGCTTTCGACCTGCAATATCCTGCGGTAATGGGTCCAGCTCAATTCGAGACGCAGTGCGTCTCGAATTGGAAAGAGCTGATAAAACTGCCGCATTTTTCGAAGATTAGTAACGTCGAAGCCTTTCCCAAAGTCCGCAGTCAGTTCCTTTGCCAACGTAGCCAGGAGCTGTTTTCCATACCCCGCGCGCCGGGCACCCTGTTGCTCGAACTCGACAATGTGTCGCCCGATCTGCCAGCAGGTCTGGACCTGAATCGTGTCGACCGTTCGCAGCACTTTCTGCCGCGCCTCGCGTATCAGTTCGCCCAGGTCGCCCAGTAGCGAATCAATTTTTGGATCTTGCGTGTCAGCAGGTTTTAGTTGGCTCATCAGGTCTTCCGGCTCAGGGGGAACAGAAGCAAGAGCATGCCAATTGCCTTGGTCTGGGGATGCCGGCCGCCTCTGATGCCACTGAAGGAAGAGTGGGCGGGTTTTGCGAGATCAGGCTGACGAAGTCCGCGAACGAGGAGTACGGCGTGTAGTCCTTTTCGTATCAACCGCAACTCCCAATCGTTCTAAAACCCACCCCGCAAGACAAAATCTAAACAGAGGTAACGATTGGGTTCCGCGAGAGCCCGGGAGTCGTCCTCATGAAACGCGTTCTTTCCTTCGTGCTGTCCGTTGCCGCTGCGGCGGTGCTGCTGTTTCCGATCATGGCGCAGGCTGCGAGTCTGGAGCCGATCGACAATGCCGCTGTGCAGGTACAGCAGCAGGAGCAAAACGGTGTTCGCTATCTGGCCGGCGGGATTGGTGAAGATGAGTCGAAAGCCATTCAGCAATCCGCGGGCTACAACCTGCACATGACGTTCGCCGTCGGCATGCAAAACCAGTACACCGCCGATGTCGATGTGATGATTCAGAAAGCCCCCGGCCAGACCGTGCTGACGCTGAATCAGACCGGGCCATTGGTGTATGTGCAGTTGCCACCCGGCAAATACACGGTCGTCGCGACCCGCAATGGTGAAACGCGCCGGGATGCGGCGGAAATTGGCGGTGGTGCTGCGCGCAATCTGGTTTTCCACTGGAACGACAACAGCTAGGGACGTTTGCGGTCACGCCCTGGTGGCGTGACCGTCGCGGTGCGCCCCATCCAGATCAGTAGCCAGGCTGCGCTCGCCAGGAAGAGTGCGAAGATGCAGTGCGAGGCAACAGTGAACCAGTAGTCGAAGGATTGTTCGGCCTGTGAATACACGGCGAAGTATTTCCCCCGCGCCATGTTGCTGATGCGCCCCTGAATCAGACCGTCCACGGTTTCGTAGGCAATCAGGCCGATGCACAGGATCAGCACCAGGCCGAGCGCGATCATCAGCCAGTCGGTGCGTTTTACGGGTTGCGCGGGATGGGGCAGGGGGACGCGGGTTCTTCTCTGGTTCATCGCGGGGATGACCCTCTTCCGTAAGGGTTGGGCAACGTATCGCGAATTCCGGCCTGCAAGAAGGGCGGGATCGGGCCGTCATCAAATCGCAGGCATAAAAAAACCCTGAATCTTGCGATTCAGGGTTTTCGGTATTTGGTGCCCAGAGACGGAATCGAACCGCCGACACGGGGATTTTCAATCCCCTGCTCTACCGACTGAGCTATCTGGGCAACGGGGCGCATTAAAAGGGTTTTTCGGATTTACGTCAACGACTTTTTTAAAATTTCTTAAATTAATTCCGTCGCTTACGATCCGACCCCCGATTTCGCGGGGTTTACTCTGCAGGCGGAACGTAGCCTTCCGCCTGAGCGTATTCCTCGCCGGAGAAGTACTTGTCCATTTCGCCCTGAAGAAATTTGCGGTCTTCGGCGTTCATCATGTTCAGGCGTTTTTCGTTGATCAGCAGGGTCTGGTGTTTCTGCCAGTCAGCCCAGGCCTTGGCAGAGACGTGTTCGAAGATGTCCTGGCCCTTGGCGCCCGGGTACGGTGGGCGCTCCAGACCTTCGAGTTGTTCTTTGTACTTGCGGCACATTACGGTGCGGGTCATGTCGACTCTCCTGCATTCAAGACGGCGGCCGCGCGTTCGAGCAAGGTCTTGACCGGGGCGGCGAGGCCCAGGCGCGGCGGGGTGGCGAGGTTATACCAGAGCCAGTCGGCCTCGGCCACGTGACCGCCGGCTTCCTGTACCTGAACCAGCCAGGGTTCGATGGACAGCTGGAAGTGGCTGAAGGTGTGGACAAGGCTCGGCAGCGCCTGCTGCTCGCCCAGTTCCAGCGAGTGCTGCGCGGCGAGGTGTTGCAGGTCGTCGAGGTCGTCGAGTTCCGGCAGGCTCCACAAACCGCCCCACAATCCGCTGGACGGGCGGCGATAAAGCAGAATCGCGCCGTCCTCGTTGGCCAGCAGTGGCATCAATGTGCGTTTCTGCGGGATGGCTTTACGCGGCTTGGGGATCGGGTAACGCGTCTCCAGGCCGAGCATGTGCGCTTCGCAGCCCTTTTCCAGCGGACACAGCAGACAGCTCGGTTTGCTGCGGGTACAGAGTGTGGCGCCCAGATCCATCATCGCCTGGGTGTAGGCGTTGACCCGATCCTGCGGCGTGAAGCGCTCGGCGTTGGCCCACAGCTGTTTGGCGACCTTCGGCTCGCCGGGGTAGCCCTCCTGCGCGGTAAAGCGCGCGAGCACCCGTTTGACGTTGCCGTCGAGGATCGGCGCGCGCAGGCCCATGCTGATGCTGGCGATCGCGCCCGCAGTCGACAGGCCGATGCCCGGCAAATCCGTGAGCTTCTCGACATCCCGGGGAAACTCGCCACCGTACTGGCTGACGACGATCTTCGCGGTCTTCTGCAGATTGCGCGCGCGGGTGTAGTAACCCAGCCCCGTCCACAGGTGCAGCACTTCGTCCTCCGGCGCTTCGGCCAGGGCCTCGACCGTCGGCAGCGCGGCCATGAAGCGGTCGAAGTAATTGAGCACGGTGCTGACCTGAGTCTGCTGCAACATGATCTCGGACACCCACACCCGATACGGGTTGATGTTCTGTTGCCAGGGCAAGTCATGGCGGCCGTGGCGGTCGAACCATTCCAGCACCGCCGTGGAAAACTGCTCCGCTCTCATCGCTTGAACAGCCCCTTCAATGCGTTTTTCAGTTCCGGGCTGACTTTGTCACCCAGTTTCTCGTCGATTTTTTCGCTGATCTTGTCGCCGGCCAGTTTGGTCGCGACCTGGCCCATGCGTTCGTTGTCCACGCGGCAGGCCTTGGCGCCCAGTTCCAACGGGCCACGGCAGCGCAGCGGCCATTCGATGCCGACGAATTTGTCACCTACCTGGCAGGCCGGGTCTGGCATGGCGCTGGTGTCGCCTTCGACGATGATGCCGACGCGATAGTCCATGCCCAGCACCTTGAGGTCGATATCGCCGTCACCGTTGACGCTCATGCCGGGGATGCGCACTTTCAGGTCCGGGTTGCTGGCCGCGCCGTTGCGGAAGGTCAGGTTGCCCTTGAGTTCCTGGAACGGCGTGTCCTTGCCGCGCGGCTCGCCGCTCAGGGATTTGCGGTTGAGTGTGGCGATGCCCTTGCACAGTTGCTGCTCAAGGTTGGCGTTGAGCAGCACGCCGTTGTTGATCACGAAACTGGCGTTGCCATTGAGGGTTTCGATCAGCGCCTGCTGGCTGTTGCCGCTGCCGGTGACGGTGCTGGTGAGATTGACCAGACCCTTGACCGGCGGATTCTTGCCCTGGCTTTCGAGGATTTTCTCCACCGGCACCCGGTTGATCCGGGTCTGCAGGTTCAGTATCGGCGCGGTCTGGCGCACGTCCAGCGTGCCCTTGGCTTCGAAGTCGCCGTTGTACAGCTCGCCGCGCAGGTTCTCCAGGGTCAGCAGGCCGCCCTGGCCGGTGGCTTTCAGTGCGGCGTTCTGAATTGGCAGCTTGTCGAGGGTCAACTGGCCGAAGGTCAGGTCAGCGTTGACGTCGAGCTTGCTCAGGCGCTCAACGGGGAACAGGCGCTCGGTGCTCCAGGCACTTTTGCTCGGTTTTTCCGGCAGCGGTGTGCTGCCGGCACCGGCCATCGCATCGGCCTCGGTGCTGGCGACTTCGGCCTGACGAACCTGCGTGGCGTTGTTGGCTTTTTCCGATTTCGGCGGCAGGTAACGGTCGACGTTGAAGGTGTCGGCCTTGAGGACCGCACGCAGCGATTGCTTGGCGAAATCTTCGACGGCGATGCGGCCGCTGAAGCTGCTGTCGTCGAGTTTCAGGTTGATGTTGTCCAGCGACACGCTGGTCGGCGTCGCGGCGACACGGCTGACCAGTTCAACCTTGCTCAGGCTGCCTTCGGCCATGGCCGGCAGGGTCTGGCCGATGCTGTCGACGAATTTCGCCAGGTCGAACTGGGCGATGGAAATCCCGCCGCTGATCTGTGGCGTCTTGTCCAGGTCGTTGGCTTTCAGCTCGCCCAATGCACGTAGTTGATTGACCGAGAGCTTGATGCCGGTCCATTCGGCGACGTTGGCAGCCTTGTCCAGCAGCAGTTGGCCTTGGGCGGCGAAGGTCACGGTCTTGCCTTGCAGCGGATCGCCGGCGACTTCGCCGGAAAGCTTCAGGTCTTCGAACTTGTAGCGTTGCAGGGCGCGCTCGAAACGCAGCTCGCCGTTGAGCTCGGTGCGAACCCGCAGCACTGGCTGGTTGGTGCCGAGGAACGCGGTGGCTTTGACCGGAATATTGGTCGAGTCGTGAACAGCTCCGGTGCTCAGCTGGATGCTTTCGGCGCTGAATTGCTTGCCGGTCAGCTCGTCGTTGTATTCCACGCGTGCGTTGTTGACGGTCAGGCTATCGATGTCGAGGCGGATCGGCTGGGCCGGTTTTTCCGGTTGTGGGGTGGCCTCGGGTGCGGTCTCGGCCGTGGTGGTCGGCGCTGGTGTACTGCCAGCCGTGGGCGGCACCTTGCCGATGTCTTCCCAGTTGCCGTGACCATTCTTGTCACGGTTCAGGCGCAGGTTCAGGCCTTCGACGCGCACGTCGCTCATCTGCACTTCGCGGCGCAGCAGCGGCAGTACGCGCACGGACAGGCCGAGCATCTGCAGGTCGGCGAACGGTTCGGCAGGCTTGGCCAGGGTCGCGACGCTGGCCTCGTGCAGTTCCAGGCCGAGCCACGGGAACAGGCTCCAGCCGATGTCGCCATTGAGCGTCAGCTCGATGTGGGCCTTGTCGCGGGCTATCTGGCGGATCTCGTCTTTGTAGTCGTTGGGATCAAACAGGTGGGTCAGGGCGAAGCCCGCCGCCACAATGATCAGCAACAGCCCGAGAAGTACCAGACCCAGGATTTTGCCGAACGCTTTCATGGGCGAGTCCTTGTAAGTAGTCGAATTCGTAATTTAGCCGGGGAGTATAGCGCTGCATCAACCCGCGCTGTTGCGGTGTCCCGTGCAGCCTGCTGAACCGTGATGTACAGCGCTTCGACAACGATCGGCATCGGGGTTTCCCGGCATCAGGAGATCAGATGACTCAAAAAAGGTGATATCAGTTTGGTTTTTCTGTCACGTGCAAATGGTAACCTTCGCCCGTTCGTCCGCCCATCTGCGACTTAACGTCGCGCTTTCAAGGAGCTTCACCCGCAAAAAACGGTCATGCCTGCGTGCATAAAGGCCGGGGGTGGGCAGTGGCTGGCGAACCATACTAATAATTGGGGGATACACAATGAGCACGACCATTACGGCGGACGGCTTCAAAGCCGATCAGCCCGGGTTCCTGTCCAAGGAACGCATCATCGCCAAGCCCGGTTTCAACCGCTGGCTGGTCCCGCCGGCCGCTCTGGCCATTCACCTGTGCATCGGCATGGCCTACGGCTTCTCGGTGTTCTGGTTGCCGCTGTCCAAGGCGCTGGGCGTAACCGCTCCGGTGGCTTGCGCACCGGACATGAGCTTCATCGCACAAGTCTTCTCGTCGCAATGCGACTGGCCGATCTCCATGCTCGGCTGGATCTACACCCTGTTCTTCATCTTCCTCGGCTGCTCGGCAGCGATCTGGGGTGGCTGGCTCGAACACGCAGGTCCACGCAAGGCCGGCGTTGTATCGGCACTGTGCTGGTGCGGCGGTCTGCTGATTTCTGCGCTGGGGATCTATACCCACCAGATCTGGCTGATGTGGATCGGCTCCGGCGTGATCGGCGGTATCGGTCTGGGCCTGGGCTACATCTCGCCGGTCTCGACCCTGATCAAGTGGTTCCCGGACAAGCGCGGCATGGCGACCGGTATGGCGATCATGGGTTTCGGTGGTGGCGCGATGGTTGGCGCTCCGCTGGCAACCGCTCTGATGAGCCATTTCGCTTCGCCGGCTGGCGTGGGCGTGTGGCAGAGCTTCGTGGCTATGGCTGCGATCTACTTCGTGTTCATGATCGGTGGCGCACTGGCGTACCGCGTACCGCCAACCGGCTGGAAGCCTGAAGGCTGGACCGCGCCGGCGAAGAAAGCGTCGAACGCGATGATCACCCACCGTCACGTTCACGTGAATGTGGCGTGGAAAACCCCGCAATTCCGTCTGGTGTGGCTGGTGCTGTGCCTGAACGTGTCTGCCGGTATCGGCATCCTCGGCATGGCTTCGCCACTGTTGCAGGAAGTGTTCGGCGGCAAGCTGCTGGGCAACGATCTGCCGTTCGGTCAGCTGGACGCCGGCCAACTGGCTTCCATCGCTGCCATTGCGGCCGGTTTCACCGGTCTGCTGAGCCTGTTCAACATCGGCGGTCGTTTCTTCTGGGCGTCGTTCTCGGACTACCTGGGCCGCAAGAACACTTACTTCGTGTTCTTCGCACTGGGTTTTGCGCTGTACGCACTGATCCCGAACCTCGGCCACCTGGGCAACGTTGCGCTGTTCGTGGCGGCGTTCTGCATCATCCTGTCGATGTACGGCGGTGGTTTTGCGACCGTTCCAGCGTATCTGGCCGACCTGTTCGGTACGCAGATGGTGGGCGCGATCCACGGTCGTCTGCTGACTGCCTGGGCTGCTGCTGGCGTGCTGGGTCCGGTGCTGGTGAACTATCTGCGTGAGTATCAGCTGAGCATCGGTGTTGAACGCGCCGCCGCTTACGACATCACCCTGTACATCCTCGCCGGCCTGCTGGTGCTGGGCTTCCTGTGCAACCTGCTGGTGCGCCCGGTGGCCGACAAGTACTTCATGACCGACGCCGAACTGGCCGCCGAACAGGCGCTGGGCCACGACAAGGGTGCTGACGCCAGCACCGTGCTGGAGTGGAAAGCCGCGCCGGGCAGCAAGCCATTGGCGATCGCTGCGTGGCTGGTGGTGGGGATTCCGTTGGCGTGGGGTGTGTGGGTGACCCTGCAGAAGACGGCGGTTCTGTTCCACTAAGTAACCGTTAAAACGCAGAACCCCTGTGGGAGCGGGCTTGCCCGCGAAGGCGTCCGGTCAGTCGACATCACTGTTGATTGACCCACTGCTTTCGCGAGCAAGCCCGCTCCCACATTTGTTTCCGGGTGCCTGTAATGGCTTGTATGGACATGTCTACCCGCGACAGTCGGGGCTTCTATCCGTCTGTCATATCACCTCTCGTGTTTCTGTTTCGGCCCCGCGCCCCTATAATGGCTGCCTTTTTCGCCCAATGATTTTGCGGAGCTGGTGATGGCCGAACGTAAGGCGTCTGTCGAGCGCGACACTCTGGAAACCCAGATCAAAGCCTCGATCAACCTTGATGGCACCGGAAAGGCCCGATTCAATATCGGTGTTCCTTTTCTTGAGCACATGCTGGATCAGATCGCCCGTCACGGGTTGATCGACCTGGATATCGAATGCAAGGGCGATCTGCATATCGACGACCACCATACGGTGGAAGACGTCGGTATCACCCTCGGCCAGGCCTTCGCGCAAGCCATTGGCGACAAGAAAGGCATCCGTCGCTACGGCCACGCCTACGTGCCGCTCGATGAAGCGCTGTCGCGCGTGGTGATCGACTTCTCCGGCCGTCCGGGCCTGCAGATGCACGTGCCGTACACCCGCGCCACCGTTGGCGGCTTCGACGTCGACCTGTTCCAGGAATTCTTCCAGGGCTTCGTCAACCACGCGCTGGTCAGCCTGCACATCGACAACCTGCGCGGCACCAACACCCACCACCAGATCGAAACCGTGTTCAAGGCATTCGGCCGCGCGCTGCGCATGGCCGTCGAGCTGGATGACCGCATGGCCGGCCAGATGCCTTCGACCAAGGGCGTCCTGTAATGCAGACGGTTGCAGTTATCGATTACGGCATGGGCAACCTGCACTCGGTGGCCAAGGCCCTTGAGCACGTCGGTGCCGGCAAGGTGCTGATCACCAGCGATGCGGCAGTGATCCGCGAAGCCGACCGTGTGGTTTTCCCAGGCGTCGGCGCGATTCGCGATTGCATGGCGGAGATCCGTCGCCTCGGTTTCGATTCGCTGGTGCGTGAAGTCAGCCAGGATCGTCCGTTCCTCGGCATCTGCGTCGGCATGCAAGCCTTGCTCGACAGCAGCGAAGAGAACGACGGCGTTGACTGCATCGGCCTGTTCCCGGGCGCGGTGAAGTTCTTCGGCAAAGACCTGCATGAAGACGGCGAGCACCTGAAAGTCCCGCACATGGGCTGGAACGAAGTGAAGCAGGCGGTGGATCACCCGCTGTGGCACAACATTCCGGACCTGGCGCGTTTCTATTTCGTGCACAGCTACTACATCGCCGCCGGCAACCCGCGGCAGGTGGTCGGCAGCGGTCATTACGGCGTCGATTTCGCCGCGGCGCTGGCCGAAGGTTCGCGTTTCGCCGTGCAGTTCCACCCGGAGAAGAGCCATACCCATGGCCTGCAATTGCTGCAGAACTTCGCTGCATGGGATGGTCGCTGGTAAATGGCCGTCAAGAAATCCAAACCGCCGATCCTGACCCTCACTCCCGAGCAGGAGAGCGAGGCCAACCGCAAGATTCAGCGGTTCATGGAGGATCGTTTCGAACTGGACCTGGGTTCGTTCGAGGCGGCGGAAATTCTTGAGCTGTTTACCCGCGAAATTGCTCCGCACTATTACAACAGGGCGATTTTCGATGTGCAGACCCACCTCAAGGAGCGGTTTGAAAGCATCGAAAGCGACCTGTGGGCGCTCGAGAAAAACTGATTTCCGAGCCAAGCTGAACATTCAAATTTGAAGGTTTGCCAGATGCTGATTATTCCCGCTATCGATCTTAAAGACGGTGCCTGCGTACGTCTGCGCCAGGGCCGCATGGAAGATTCCACAGTGTTCTCCGATGACCCGGTGAGCATGGCTGCCAAGTGGGTGGAGGGCGGTTGCCGCCGTCTGCATCTGGTCGACCTGAACGGCGCTTTCGAAGGCCAGCCGGTCAACGGCGAAGTGGTGACCGCGATCGCCAAGCGCTACCCGACCCTGCCGATCCAGATCGGCGGCGGCATCCGTTCGCTGGAAACCATCGAGCACTACGTCAAGGCGGGCGTCAGCTACGTGATCATCGGCACCAAAGCGGTGAAGGATCCGGCGTTCGTCGCTGAAGCCTGCCGCGCGTTCCCGGGCAAGATCATCGTCGGCCTCGATGCCAAAGACGGTTTTGTCGCCACCGATGGCTGGGCTGAAATCAGCACTGTGCAGGTCATCGACCTGGCCAAGCAGTTCGAAGCCGATGGCGTGTCCTCGATCGTTTATACCGACATCGCCAAAGACGGCATGATGCAGGGCTGCAACGTACCGTTCACCGCTGCGCTCGCTGCTGCCACCAAGATCCCGGTGATCGCTTCCGGCGGCATTCACAACTTGGGTGACATCAAGTCGCTGCTCGACGCCAAGGCACCGGGCATCATCGGCGCCATCACCGGCCGGGCGATCTACGAAGGCACTCTCGACGTCGCCGAAGCGCAAGCTTTCTGCGATTCGTACCAAGGCTGAGGACTGACCATGGCGCTGGCCAAACGCATCATCCCTTGCCTGGACGTGGACAACGGCCGGGTCGTCAAAGGTGTGAAGTTCGAGAACATCCGTGACGCCGGTGACCCGGTGGAAATCGCCCGTCGCTACGACGAACAGGGTGCCGACGAGATTACCTTTCTCGACATCACCGCCAGCGTCGATGGCCGTGACACCACGCTGCACACCGTCGAGCGCATGGCCAGCCAGGTGTTCATCCCGCTGACCGTCGGCGGTGGCGTGCGTACCGTGCAGGACATCCGCAACCTGCTCAATGCCGGTGCGGACAAGGTGTCGATCAACACCGCTGCCGTGTTCAACCCGGAATTCGTCGGCGAAGCGGCGCAGCATTTCGGCTCGCAATGCATCGTCGTCGCCATCGACGCGAAGAAGGTCTCCGGCCCGGGCGAAACCCCGCGCTGGGAAATCTTCACCCACGGCGGTCGCAAGCCGACCGGCCTCGACGCGGTCGAGTGGGCGAAGAAAATGGAAGGCCTGGGTGCCGGTGAAATCCTCCTGACCAGCATGGATCAGGACGGCATGAAAAACGGTTTCGACCTCGGCGTGACCCGCGCCATCAGCGATGCGCTGGGCATTCCGGTGATCGCCTCCGGCGGCGTCGGCAACCTGCAGCATCTGGCTGACGGCATCCTTGAAGGCCACGCCAGCGCAGTATTGGCGGCGAGTATTTTTCACTTCGGCGAATACACCGTTCAGGAAGCCAAGGCTTACATGGCCCATCGCGGTATCGTAATGCGTTAAACATCCATACAGGCCAGTGGACAGCATGGCGTACCCAAGGCACTCTTGGGCACGCCATGGATTTCGGTAGCCCGACATGATCAAACGCCTGCTTCTCGCCCTCGCCAGTGCCTCCGTGTTGTTGATCAACACCGGCCACGCCGAAGAAAGTCCCGACACCGATCTGGTGCTCCTCACCGAAAACTTCCCGCCGTACAACATGGCGAAGAACGGCAAGAATTTCGCCCAGGATGAAAACATCAACGGCATCGCCACGGACATCGTGCGCGAGATGTTCAAGCGTGCCGGCATCACTTACAGCCTGACCCTGCGCTTCCCCTGGGAGCGGGTCTACAAGCTGGCGCTGGAGAATCCCGGTTACGGTGCGTTCGTCATGGCACGCCTGCCGGATCGCGAAAAGCTCTTCAAGTGGGTCGGCCCGATCGGCCCGGACGACTGGGTCATGCTGGCCAAGGCCGACAGCAAGATCACTCTCGAAACCCTCAATGACGCGCGCAAGTACAAGATCGGCGCCTACAAGGGCGATGCGATTGCCGAGACGTTGACCAAGCAGGGTCTGAAGCCGGTGGTGGTGCTGCGCGATCAGGACAACGCTAAAAAACTCGTCAGCGGCCAGATCGATCTGTGGGCCACCGGCGATCCTGCCGGCCGTTATCTGGCGCGGCAGGATGGCGTGACCGGGCTGAAAACCGTCCTGCGTTTCAACAGCGCCGAGCTGTATCTGGCGCTGAACAAAGACGTGCCGGACGAAGCCGTTGCCAAGCTTCAGGCGGCGCTCGATCAGATGCGCAAGGACGGTGTGGTGGACGAGATCATGGGGCGGTATCTGTAACTATCGCTGATCCTGTCGTTGGTTGCGGATCCGCCTTGGGCTCCGCAGCCGGCAGCTTTTCAGGTTCCTGTTCGGGCGCAACGGCTGTCTGTTTCTCGAGTTCCTTCTTCGTGTCCTTTGCCGGCTCCAGCTCGGCGGGGTAATCCGCCAGATGCAGGCTATCCATATCGGTAAAGCTGAGGCGGCCCTCCACTTGTGAGCCATCTTCGCGAAGTAATCGGTAGTCGCTTTGCATCAGATACACCGCGGCGAACCGGTTTTTTCCAACCAGCGCAATAACTTCTGCCTCCGAGGAATTCACCCATTCATAGGGTGCCGATCCGGTGTTGCAGAAGCTGTCGCCCAGCCTGGCTGAGCAGGTGATGGCCGACTGAAGCGCAGACATTGCCGAAGACCATTGGTTGCCGATGTCGAGACCTGTATTGCGGGTGAACGTGCGCACCATCTCGAATGACTGGGCTCGGCTGGCTCTCCACCTGAAAGGGCGATGCATGTCAGAGCTGTTCCGGCCTTCGCCGACGAGCAAGTAGTGATCAGTTCTTTCCAGGCGGTAAAACGGTGAAGTCTTCAGCTGTACGAGGCTTGGCATCAGCGGGTCGCTGACGGCGAACCACGGCAATCTGACAACCTGTGTGATCCTGGATGGCGTCAGGGCGGCGGAGGCATCGTGCCCGGTCAGTACGGGAGCCGCCGGTGGAGTCTGGACCTGAAGCGGAATCGGCATCCGCAAGGCGTATGCGGTGATGGGCGCTGCAGGTTTGCTGTAGCCGTTAGCGCCGATAAAGGTGCCGGGGGCAAAGTAGATCTCCCCGGCGGGGGCGCTCGGGGGGGAGACGGTCCAGGTGCTGAAGTCGCGGTCGGCTCCGCTGCCCTTGTCGCTCCAGATCAGGGTGCTGGCACTTGAGGCTACCACCAGGTCGGCGCGTACACAGCGAACGGCGTTGAAGGACGGTTTGCTGCTGTCGTTGGAACATACCAGCCCGAGTGCCACATAACCTTCGGGTGGGATCGGCCGCCAGATAGAACAGTCACCGTTGGCCCGCGAGCCGGTATCGCTCCAGACCCATTGATAGTCATTGGGCCTGCTCAGTGCCGGGCCTTTGCCGGCCTCGGCATTTTGCAAGTCTCCTTCACGGACAACGGCCATTACCCGTTTTTCGTTGATGTTGTCCCGTCCGGAGATAACGAGGTCGCCCAAGGGGAAATAGCCGGGCAGCAGGTCGGGAGCCGGAGTGGGGCGCCAAAAGCTGCCGGGTTTTGACTTTGAGCCTGTGTTGTCCCAGATCCTGTGAAATTCGGTGGTGAAATTGATCAGCAGGTTTTCAACCGCTATGGGCTCCATTTGCCGAGTCGGTGATATGAGATGGGTTTGGGTGTCCATGATTGATCCTGAATAGAGAAAACGGCACGGTGGCCGCGACGGGTCTCAATATCCGGGTCTGGAGGTGGCGTCCTGCGGTATCTATTTATTGCTTGGTGACAACTTGTTACCGGTAAACGCCGTCTTTGCCATGAGCGGCTGTCGCACGATTACTGCGTACGCTGATCATTTGCTTGATGTCGATCCACTCGATGCCCTGAGCCTTCAACTTCGGCAACTCACGCTCCAGCACAGCCAGAGTCTGTGGATACGGATGGCCGATCATCACGGCCGAACCCTGCTTGTGCGCCAAGCTGATCGCCGTCTGCAACTGCGTCAGGATCGCTGCTTCGGTGCGTTCGTCATCGAGAAACACATCCCGCGAAACGCTCGCCAGATCGATTTTCTGCGCCTGTTGCGCAGCGACGGTCTGGGCGCTGGTGCGGCTGTCGACGAAGAACTTGTGGCGGCGCTGCAACTCGCCCATCAACCACGCCATCGCCACCGGTTGTGCGGTCATGCGGCTGCCCATGTGGTTGTTGATACCGGCGGTGTAGGGGACCATTTTGAACGCAGCGTTCAGGCGTTTTTCCAGTTCTTCGATGGGCAGTTCGGGATGCCAGGCGAACGGGCCGGTGGCCGGGTCCATCGGCATGTGCAGGATCACGACCTTGCCAGCGCGATGGGCTTCGCGGGCGAATTCGGTGGCGTGCGGGGTGTCGGGCATGATCGCTGTGGTCACCGGCCCGGGGAGGGCCAGCACGCGGCGATCCCGGGGCAGGTTTTGCCCCAGGTCGTCGATGATCAGCGTCAGGTAGGCTTTTTGAGGTGTTGGTTTGGCTGGTTCCGCGTGAGCAGCACCCGCCAGACAGCACAGTAGGACAAAGACGAAACGCAAAGACATCCTCAACGGCCGGACGTGATGCTCAGGCCTTTGAGCAGGCTCAGGGCCTGGGCCAGCTGGTAATCGTCATCCTGCGGCATCGCCTTGGCCTTGCCGCCGGAACCGGTCGGTTTGTCCGCGCCGCCGTTGCCGTTGCCCAGGTGGCCTTGCAGATCGGCTTCCTTGAAGTAGTCGTTGTCCGCCTCGTTGGTGATCTTGGCACGGCGTACTTCGATGTCCGGAACGATGCCCTGGGCCTGGATCGAGCGGCCGTTCGGCGTGAAGTACAAAGCGGTGGTGATCTTCAGTGCGCGGTCGTTGTTCAGCGGCAGCACGGTCTGCACCGAGCCCTTGCCGAAACTGGTGGTGCCCATGACCACGGCGCGTTTCTGGTCCTGCAAGGCGCCGGCGACGATTTCCGAGGCCGAGGCACTGCCACCGTTGATCAGCACAACCATTGGCACCGCTTCGCTTTCGTCCTTGCCGGTGGCGGAGAAGCGCAGTTCGGAATTGGCGATCCGGCCCTTGGTGTAGACGATCAAGCCTTTGGTGATGAAGTGGTCGACCACTTCCACCGCCGCCTGCAATACGCCGCCCGGGTTGTTGCGCAGGTCGAGGATGATGCCGTTGAGCTTCTTGCCGTTGTCCTTGCGCAGCTTGGCCAGGGCCTTGGAGACCTCTTCGCCGGTCTTGACCTGGAACTGGGTGATGCGGATCAGGCCATAACCCGATTCCAGCAGTTGCGCCTTGACGCTCTTCACCTGAATCACGGCGCGAGCGAGGGTTACGTCGAACGGCGTACCACCGTCACGCACCAGGGTCAGGGTGATCTTCTGGCCGATCTTGCCGCGCATCTTGTCCACGGCTTCGGTCATGGTCTGGCCACGGGTCGGCGCGCCGTTGATCTTGACGATGAAGTCGCCGGCCTGGATGCCGGCCTTCGATGCTGGCGTATCGTCGATCGGCGACACGACCTTGATGAAGCCGTCTTCGGCGCCGACTTCGATGCCCAGGCCGCCGAATTCACCGCTGGTGCTTTCCTGCAACTCGGTGAAGTCTTCAGGGCCGAGGTAGGCGGAGTGTGGATCGAGGTTGCTGAGCATGCCCTTGATCGCGTTTTCCAGCAGGGTCTTGTCGTCCACCGGCTCGACATAGGCCGCCTTGATCCGGTCCATGACCTCGGCAAAGGTGCGCAGCTCTTCCAGCGGCAACGGTGCCTTGCTGGTGGCGGCAGTACCTGCCGGAGCGACAGCCGGGGCCGGTTGAGCGGCAAACGCCAGAGGCGCGCCGATCACCAGGGCGATCGTCAGGGCCAGCGAGGTAAGACGGGACAAATGCAGCATGTCGAACGAACTCCTAATATCGGTAACTCACGCCTATCCTTGCGCGCGGCACCATTGCGCCGGATCACTCGGGTGACCCTGCTGACGAATTGCGAAATACAGCGCTGGTGTGTCCTGGCCACCACTGTTACCCACAGTGGAGATGGACTCACCGGCTTTTACCACGTCACCTGCCGACTTCAGTAGCGTCTGGTTGTGACCGTAAAGACTCAGAAAACCGTTGCCGTGATCGAGGATCACCAGCAGCCCGGCACCACGCAGCCAGTCGGCAAACACCACGCGCCCGCCGTGTACGGCATGCACCTGGCTGCCGGCGGAGGCGCTGATCATCACGCCGTCCCACTTGGTACGGGCATCGTCACCACGGGTTTCACCGAAGCGTGCCAGCAGTCGACCATCAACCGGCCATGGAAGTTTTCCCCGACTTGAAGCAAAAGGGCCACCGAAGGTCTCGCCGCCGCTGGACACCAGGGCGCCGGGAGTCGATCTGACCGGTTTGCGTGGGGCGTCGGTGTTTTCCGCCTCGGCCTCACGCAAGCGCTTTTTTTCGGCTTCCTGCTGGGCGATGAGCGCTTTCTGTCGCGCTTCTTCTGCCTCACGAGCCTGGCGGGCCAGGGTTTCTTCAATGGTTTTAAGGACTTTAGACAGGTCTGCCTGATCCTGCTCGCGGGCGGCCAGTTTCTGGTCCCGGGCTTTCACGTCGTCATTGAGTTTGGCAAGGGCCTGCTGGCGTTCCTTGCGGACCTTGTCGAGCGCTTCACGCTGAGTTTCGAGATCGCTTTGCTGCACCAGCAATTGCGCCTGCTGCAAGCCGATGTCCTTTTCGACATTGGCCAGTTGGCGCAGGGTTTCGTTGAAGCTTTTCAGCTGCTCCAGGCGAGCCTGGCTCAGGTAGTCGTAATAGGTGAGGGTGCGGGCGAATTTCTCGGGGTTCTGCTGGTTGAGCAGCAGCTTGAGGTATTCCTGGCGACCGTTCTGGTAGGCGGCGCGGGCCTGGATGGCGATCAGTCGCTGCTGTTCAGTGCGCGCGCTCTGGAGTTTTTTTTTCTCCGCATCGAGCCGCTGCAGCTCGGATTCGCTCTTCTTCAGCTCTTTCTGCAGGGCTTCGACCTGTTTCTCGAGCTTGCCCATCTCGGTTTCGGTGCCCTTGAGCTCCTTTTGCACGCCGGATTTTTCTTCCTGGAGCTTGCCCAGCAGTTTTTTCAGCTCGGCAATGTCCTGGCGCGTGGCGTCCAGTTGCTGTTGGGTTTGCGCGCGCTCATCCGCGAAGGCCGGTTGGAGCAGGCATGTCAGAGCGAGGGCGATCAGGACGCGAAGCATAGAGGCGGGCGGCACCAGGGTAAGGGACGGCCTAGTATGCCCGCCCGACGCGGCAAAAAAAACGCCTCAAAGCCAACTGCTTTGAGGCGTTCGTCATAAAAAGCCGTTTCAGGCTGATTACAGGGCGTTTTTGATATCAGACCAGAATCGAAGTGCCAGTCATTTCCGCCGGTTTTTCCAGGCCCAGCAGTTTCAGCATGGTCGGCGCCACGTCCGCCAGCACGCCGCCTTCGCGGACTTTCAGGTCACGCTTGCCGACATAGATGAACGGCACCGGCTCGGTGGTGTGTGCGGTGTGGGCTTGCCCGGTGGATTCGTCGGCCATCTGCTCGACGTTGCCGTGGTCGGCAGTGATCAGCGCTTCGCCGCCGACTTTTTCCAGCGCATCGACGATGCGTCCGACACAGGTGTCCAGGCATTCCACGGCTTTCACCGCGGCTTCGAACACGCCGCTATGGCCGACCATGTCGCCGTTGGCGTAGTTGACCACGATCACGTCGTAGCGCTGGTTTTCGATGGCTTCGACGATGCGGTCGGTGACTTCCGGTGCGCTCATTTCCGGCTGCAAGTCATAGGTGGCGACTTTCGGCGACGGGATCAGGATGCGCTCTTCGCCCGGGAACGGCTCTTCACGACCGCCGGAGAAGAAGAAGGTCACGTGGGCGTATTTCTCGGTTTCGGCGATGCGCAGCTGGGTCTTGCCGTTTTTCGCCAAATAGTCGCCGAGCACGTTTTCCAGGCTGCCCGGCGCGAAGGCGGCGGGGGCCGGGATGCTGGCGGCGTATTGGGTCAGGCCCACGTACTGCACTTTTGGCTGGCGTGCGCGCTCGAACTCCTTGAAACCGTCTTCGACAAACACGCGGCTCAGCTCGCGGGCACGGTCGGCGCGGAAGTTCATGAACACCACGGCGTCGCCATCTTCGACTTTCACCGGCTCACCGATGCTGGTGGCTTTGACGAATTCGTCGCTCTCGCCACGGGCGTAAGCGGCCTCCAGACCTTCCTGGGCGGTGGCGGCGTTGAATTCGCCGTTGCCATCAACGATCAGGTTGTAGGCCTGGGACACTCGGTCCCAACGGTTGTCACGATCCATGGCGAAGTAGCGGCCGATCAGGCTGGCGATGCGGCCCTTGCCGAGCGCCTGGAAGGTCGCGTCGAGCAGTTCGATCGACGAGGCGGCGCTTTTCGGCGGGGTGTCACGGCCGTCGAGGAAGGCGTGCAAGTAGATCTTTTCGGCGCCGCGCTTGAAGGCCAGTTCGGCCATGGCGATCAGGTGATCCTGGTGGCTGTGCACGCCGCCATCCGACAGCAGGCCCATGAAATGCACGGCCTTGCCGGCGGCCACGGCCTTGTCCACGGCGTCGCAGATGGTCGGGTTCTCGAAGAACTCGCCGTCGCGGATCGCTTTGGTCACGCGCGTGAAGTCCTGATACACCACGCGCCCGGCGCCGAGGTTCATGTGGCCGACTTCGGAGTTGCCCATCTGGCCGTCCGGCAGGCCGACGTCCATGCCGCTGCCCGAGATCAAGCCGTTCGGCACGGTGGCCCACAGGCGATCCAGCACAGGCTTTTTGGCCGCATAGACGGCGTTGGATTCGGGGCTGTCGCTGTGACCGAAGCCGTCGAGAATCATCAGGACCAAAGGTTTAGGCGTGGTAGTCATGGAATCCACTCGTGGCTAATAAGAAGAGGGCGATGGAAAAGGGAGTTGGAGTTTAAAGCGAAGTTCCGGCGGCGTCACCGCCGGACGGGGTTTGGCCGACCATAGTGGCTGTGTATACTGGCCGACATTTTAACGCCCTGGAACCTCCTTCGATGGTTGCTCACCTGATTGAATTTGCCACTAACCACTACATTCTTGTCGGTATCTTCGTCGTACTGCTGGCTTTGCTGCTGGCGCATACGGTGCAGGGCGGCGGTAAAAGCCTGAGCACGGGCGAGCTGACCGCACTGGTCAACAAGGAAGCCGGCGTGGTGGTGGATATCCGTCCGAGCAAGGACTACGCCGCCGGTCACATCGTTGGCGCGGTGAACATTCCCCAGGACAAACTGGCCGCCCGTATCGGCGAGCTGGAAAAACACAAGGCCAAGACCATCATTCTGGTCGACGCCCTGGGCCAGACCGCCGGCACCCACGCCCGCGAGCTGATGAAAGCCGGCTTCACTGCCGCCAAGCTGTCCGGCGGGATTTCCAGCTGGAAAGGCGACAACCTGCCGTTGGTGAAGTGACATGAGCGACGTCATCGTCTACTCCAGCGATTACTGCCCTTACTGCTCGCGCGCCAAGTACCTGCTCGCGAACAAAGGCGTGGCCTTCGAAGAGATCAAGGTCGATGGCAAGCCGCAGGTGCGCGCCGCCATGGCCCAGAAGGCCGGACGCACGTCCGTGCCGCAGATCTGGATCGGCGACACCCACGTCGGCGGATGTGATGATTTGTATGCCCTGGAGCGCGCCGGCAAGCTCGACGCGCTGCTCAAGGCCTGAACTGCTGCACCTGCAAACCAAGAACCCTAAAAGACCCAAGATCAGAAAGGATCTGAGATGACTGACCAACAGAACACTGCAGCCAGCGAAGAAGAAACCGCACCGCAATTCTCCTTGCAGCGCATCTACGTACGCGACCTGTCCTTCGAAGCCCCTAAAAGCCCGGCGATCTTCCGCCAGCAGTGGGATCCGGCGGTCGCTCTGGATCTGAACACCCGCCAGAAAGCCCTGGAAGGTGATTTCTACGAAGTCGTGCTGACCCTGTCCGTCACCGTGAAAAACGGTGAAGAAGTGGCCTTCATCGCTGAAGTGCAACAGGCCGGCATCTTCCTGATCAAGAACCTGGACGCGGCTTCGATGAGCCACACCCTGGGTGCGTTCTGCCCGAACATCCTGTTCCCGTACGCTCGCGAAACCCTGGACAGCCTGGTGACCCGTGGTTCGTTCCCGGCCCTGATGCTGGCCCCGGTGAACTTCGACGCCCTGTACGCGCAAGAGCTGCAGCGCATGCAGGAAGCCGGCGAGACTCCGACCGTTCAGTAAATGATCTGAGCGTTGACGCAAGTCCAATGTGGGAGCGGGCTTGCTCGCGAAAGCGGTGTGTCAGGTGGCATAAATGTCATCTGATGCGGCCCCTTCGCGAGCAAGCCCGCTCCCACATTTGTTATGCGGCGTTACTTGAAGTCGTTCTGCCGCCACGCTTCGTACACGGCCACTGCCACGGTGTTGGAAAGGTTCAGGCTGCGGCAGCCTTCGCGCATCGGCAGGCGCAGGCGCTGTTCGCCGGGCAGGGCATCGAGCACTTCCGGCGGCAGGCCACGGCTTTCCGGGCCGAAGATGAACGCATCGCCGGGGACGAACGCGGCATCGTGAAACGGCCGCGAACCCTTGGTGGTGAAGGCGAACAGCCGTGGATGACCGAGGCTTTCCAGGCAGCTGGCGAGGTCGGCATGGCGCTGCAAAGTGGCATACTCGTGGTAGTCGAGACCGGCGCGGCGCAGGCGTTTGTCGTCCATCTCGAAACCCAGCGGTTCGATCAAATGCAGGTGGCAGCCGCTGTTGGCGCACAGCCTGATAACGTTGCCGGTGTTCGGCGGAATTTCCGGTTGAAAAAGGATGACGTGAAACATGCACGGCTCCGAAGGTAAAGATGACGCGCATTCTACGCCGCAAGCGGATCCGCGTTCGAAACTATTCCCGCGGGTGATGGCATCGCTGGCGATCGTCGGTGTGATGGTCGGGATGATGATCGGCCGTTTGACCACGCCTGACCCAACCGTCTTGCAGCAGGTCGAGGTGATCGATGGCGGTCTGGCGGTCTGGTTCAACAACGAGCCGAAGCTGCACGGCGAGATCGTCGATGGCAGCCTCGCGTTGCTGTTCGAGGCTGAAGGCAAGGCGCAGAAAGGTCAGCTCAAGTTCAACGGCAAGGACGTGAACTGGCGGACGCGGCTGAGTGACGGGGGATTGTTGCTGACGCTGGTGGCGGCGCGGCCGCTGCAAGGCGACTGGGTTGGCCAGGCGGTCGATGACCGATGGCGGCTGGAGATCCATCTCCGGGAGCAATAAAAGAGGGAATCCCCGGCCTGCCTGTACCAAGGTTCCCGAAACGGGCGGGCTCATCGCATCGCGTTCTGAGCCGGTGTAAAGAAGGAACCCCTGACCTGCCTGTATCAAGGGCCCCAAAAGGGTGGACTCATCGAGTCCGGTGTAAAGAGGGGAATCCCCGGCCTGCCTGTACCAAGGCCCCCGAAAGGGTGGGTGAATCGAATCACCTGATGGAGTTGTTGCAGGGGGCGTGCCAGGTTTTCTCGTTTTGAAACAAAAAAGCCCGACACAATGACGAAGGCCCCGTAATACGGGGCCTTCGTCTTTTTACAGGGTGGGATTTTCAGCGGTTTACAGCGCAAGCCTGAGCCAGTGGCTGTGCCCGATTAAGGGTCACGGTGCCTTGCGGCGGTGCAGGCTGGCGCTGAATCTCAGCCTTCATCGCCCTCATCGTCATCCCCGCCGTCGACCTTCATTCCGAGCTCCTTGATCTTGCGGGTCAAGGTGTTGCGGCCCCAGCCCAGCAGCACCGCAGCGTCACGACGACGTCCGGCGGTGTGCTTTAGCGCCGTCTCGATCATGATCCGCTCGAATGCCGGCACCGCGCTGTCGAGCAGGCTCGACTGACCGCGCGCCAGGGCCTGATCGGCCCATTGGCGCAGCGCCTGTTCCCAGTTGGTCACTGGCGCCGAGTCCTGCGGCAGGCTCAGCAGTTCCGGCGGCAGGTCGCTGATGTGCACTTCGCGTCCGGACGCCATCACTGTGATCCAGCGGCAGGTGTTTTCCAGCTGACGCACGTTGCCCGGCCACGGCAGATTTTTCAGGTATTCCTCGGTCTCGCTTTTCAGCAGCTTCGGCTCCACCGCCAGTTCTTGAGCGGCGCGGCTGAGGAAGTGCTTGGCCAGGGTCGGGATGTCTTCGCGACGGTCCGACAGGCGCGGGATGTGGATGCGGATCACGTTGAGGCGATGGAACAAGTCCTCACGGAATTTCCCGGCGTGAACCAGGGTTTCCAGATTCTGGTGCGTCGCGGCGATGATCCGCACATCGACCTTGACCGGCACATGCCCGCCGACGCGATAGAACTCGCCATCGGCCAGCACCCGCAGCAGTCGGGTCTGGGTGTCCGCCGGCATGTCGCCGATTTCATCGAGGAACAGCGTGCCGCCGTCGGCCTGTTCGAAACGGCCGCGACGCAGGTTGGCCGCGCCGGTGAACGCGCCTTTCTCGTGGCCGAACAGCTCGGATTCCATCAGGTCTTTCGGAATCGCCGCCATGTTCAGCGCGATGAACGGCGAAGCCGCTCTTGGGCTGTGGCGGTGCAGGGCGTGGGCCACCAGTTCTTTGCCGGTGCCGGATTCGCCGTTGATCAGCACGGTGATGTTGGAGTGGCTCAAGCGCCCGATGGCACGAAACACTTCCTGCATCGCCGGCGCTTCGCCGATGATTTCCGGGGTGCGGGTCAGGGTCGGTGCGACTTCCAGGCCCTGTTGTTCCTGGGCGTGCTGATTGGCGCGCTTGACCAGCGACACCGCTTCGTCGACATCGAACGGCTTGGGCAGGTATTCGAACGCGCCGCCCTGATAGGAGGCGACAGCGCTGTCCAGATCGGAGTGAGCGGTCATGATGATCACGGGCAGCCGCGGGTGCTGCTCGCGGATCCGCGCCAACAGGTCCAAGCCGCTGGCACCGGGCATGCGGATATCGGAGATGATCACGTCCGGCTGCTGGCGCGCGAGGCGGCTCATCACGCCATCGGCACTGTCGAAGCTCTGGGTGGTCATGCCTTCCTGTTGCAGGGCTTTTTCGAGAACCCAACGGATAGAACGGTCGTCATCGACGATCCACACGGTTTCACTACGGCTCATGTCGATGTGGCTCCTTGTTCCAGTGGCAGAAAGATCGAAAACGTGGTGTGGCCGGGGTGGCTGTCACACTCGATCAGGCCCTGGTGCTGGCTGATGATGTTCTGGGTGATGGCCAGGCCCAGCCCGGTACCGTCCGGACGGCCGCTGACCATGGGAAAGAAGATGGTTTCCTGGAGTTCCGCCGGGATGCCCGGGCCGTTGTCGATGATCTCGATCTTGGTCACCAGACGATGGCGGACGTGGCCGATGGTGAACTGGCGCATAGCGCGGGTGCGCAGGCTGATGCGGCCCAGGCGCAGCTCGTTCTGGCTGCTGATGGCCTGCATCGCGTTGCGCACGATGTTCAACACCGCCTGAATCATTTGTTCGCGGTCGATCAGAACGTCGGGAATGCTCGGGTCGTAATCGCGCACCAGCGTGATGCAGCCCTGGCTTTCGGCCTCGACCAGGTGGCAGACACGCTCCAGCACTTCGTGGACATTGCACAGGGCCAGCGACGGCAGTTTGTTCGAACCGAGCATGCGGTCGACCAGATTGCGCAGGCGGTCGGCCTCTTCGATGATCACGTTGGTGTAGTCGCGCAGGCTGTCTTCCGGCAGTTCCCGGGCCAGCAGTTGCGCGGCGCCACGAATGCCGCCCAGCGGATTCTTGATCTCGTGGGCCAGGCCGCGCACCAGCATCTTGCTGGTTTCCTGCTTCGACAACTGGGCCTCTTCCTTGGTGATGCGCAACAGGCGGTCACGGGGATGGACTTCCAGCAGCAGCAGAGTCGCGCCGTTGCTGAGGATCGGCGTCACCGCGTAATCCACGGTCAGGGTCTGGCCGGTGAGAGCGGTGAGCATCGCTTCGCGCTTGGTGAACGGGTGCGCCTGCTCCACCGCCTGGCGCAACGAGTTGAGCGCCTCGGTGGACTCGGTGAACAGCTCGCTGATGAACTGCCCATGGCTGCGCTGCCCGCTGATGGCCAGCAGCATCTCCGCCGCCGGGTTCATGTACTCGAGGCGCAATTCGCTGTCGAGCAGGATGGTGGCGGTGGTCAGGTTGTCGAGTAGCAAGCGATGCAGTGCGTCACTGATGGTCATGAGGACCTCTTTTGGAGCATGGCGCGCGCAGGGATACAGCGCTGATGCGAGGAAAATGCAAAAACCAAACCAAGGCTCCGAAAAGAAGCGTTCAACCCCTGAAACGGGCGTTTGACGCTCGTTTGCGTGGCAGTCAAACCGCTCTGGCGGGTACTTTCGAACCAAAATGGGTTGGAATGTGAGTACGGTGCAGCGTATTGCACCAATATAGTGCGCAAAGCTGAACGGCGTCAGAAGAAACGCAGGAAAGGATTTTTCGGTTCTGCGGGTTTGTCTTTCAATGGGCATTCCGGGCGCACGCCATAGTCGGCGCTGACGCACGGTTTGACCTGACGTTTCTGCGCCAGGGAAATGCGCTGCATGTGGAACGGCTGGCTGGCGGTTTTCTCCACGGTTCGGCCCTGAGCATCGAGGATCTCCACCGACAGGTTGTGGCTGCCGCGATCGATGTTGCTCAGCGGGAATACCGGGCTCAGGCCGGGTTCGCCGACGGCCTGGCCATCCAGCAGCAGCCGATACAGATGAGCTCGTTGCAGGCCCGGCTCGCTGGTGACGCTGACGATCAGCTCGCCGGCGCTGCTGCGAATGGTCGCGTCCGGCTCGGGGATCAGCACGCGCAGCATGTCGTAGTGGAACAGCGGCGACTCTGCTGATTTTTTCGAAGGCGTGACCGGTGTAGCGGCGGTCGGATTCGAGGCCATGCGGTTGCTTGTGGCCAGCGGCACACGCTTGGCGTTGCCATGCGGTTGATCGGTGTAGACGCGATTGCCCTGTGCGTCGATGTAAGTGAACACCTCGGCCGATGCGCCAAACGCGATCAGCAACAGGCACAGGGCAATCAATCCCCGCATCATGGCTTGTGTACCCGCTGGACGGTGAACACCACCGCCGGGCTCTGCTGAATGATCGCCTCGCCATTGATCACCTGCACCGCCAGCCGATGCTCGCCCCGGTCAACGTTTACCAGTTGCAGGATCGGCACATTGCTCGGCTGGCCATAAGGCGCGTCGTCCAGCAGCAGACGCAATTGATGCGGCGGTTGCAGGCGCGGCTTGATCAACACGCTGACCGTGAACGTGCCGTTGTTGGCGCGCAGGGCCTCTTCGGTGGGCACGCCGGTCAGCTCCAGCACTTCATAGGCATTTCGCGCAGGCTCGCGGCTGGTGGTGTCTGAAGAGGGCGCGCTCGGTGCCTGAGGCTGGACGCTGTTGAGCGGCGGCAACTCCACCGGCTGCGCCTGCACGCCGTCCGGCGCATGATCGCTGTACACCGTGTTGCCGCTGGCGTCGGTGTACTTGTAGATCTGCGCGGCAGAGGGCAGGGCGATCAGCAGCAGAATATAGAGAAGGGTGCGACCCATGAAATCGACCGGAAACGAAAACGATGGGTTGCAGCATAGGCCAGTCGCGGCGGTTGGCCCAACTCGCTGCACATCCAGAAATGTATTCAAGCACCACAAGTCCCTGTGGGAGCGGGCTTGCTCGCGAAAGCGGCGGATCATTGGAGGTGATGCTGACTGATACGACGCCTTCGCGAGCAAGCCCGCTTGTGTCTAGGTAAGGGAATAGACTCTGGGGTGAGAGGGGTGAATGGCAAGCTGTGAGTCCGCGGTGCTTTAAGCACGAGTGGGAGCAA
>NZ_NEIX01000011.1:0-252646 GCF_002112885.1 Pseudomonas sp. B37(2017)
AGTGATTATTTTCAGAAGCTTTCGAAGATTTCTTCAACAACTTCAACCACTTGCGCTTCCGATCTCTCGTTAGCGGGAGGCGAATTCTACAGCGTTACACGCTGCTGTCAACACCTCTTTTTCTCCGCTTTCGACCGAGAAGATCGAACCGTTGAAAGCGCCAGACAAACCGGAATCTCCAACTCCTTCCAGACTTCGATGAACTGAAGCGACCCGCTCTCGAAACCTACTTAACTCATTGAGTCTCAAGGAGTTTTCCGTTTCGACTGCGCCGGAAGTGGGGCGAATTATAGAGACTCAGAATCTGCCGTCAACCCTTAATTTCGCTTTTCCTGAAAAACCTGCTTTTTACCCATCAAACGCGGGATCCGGCGGGTCAATGGAGGAATACGCAGCACCAAAAGGAAAACACCTATAAAGGCATAGATTGCCCACTCCTTAAGATCAGCACGCACAATCCACAACATATGCAGCAATCCCAACCCGAGAATCACATACACCAGCCGGTGCAACTTCTTCCAGCGGGTACCTAAACGGCGCTGACTGTATCGGTTGGAGGTAATCGCCAATGCAAACAACCCCAGAAAACCCAGAGCACCCACAATGATGTAGGGACGTTTGCGCAGCTCGACACCGAGTTGCGACCAGTCGAAACCGAGAATGAACGCCATATAGCTGCAAAGATGCAGAACCACATAGGCAAAACACCAGAGCCCCAACTGACGGCGCACGGCAATCCACCCGGCCCACCCCGTAAGTTTCTGCAGCGGCGTCATACTCAGGGTGATCAACAGCAATACCAATGTCCCAAGCCCTAGCCGATCAACCAGAACCTTCCCCGGATCTGGCCCAAGCAGATCCGCAAAAGCCTGATAGAACCACAACAGCGGCCAGATCGCCGCAACCAGGAAAACGCCTACGCGCCAGATCGGATATCGCATCAGTAGTTCTTCCGCAGATCGAGCCCTGTATATAAAGAAGCGACCTCATCCGAGTAGCCGTTGAACATCTGCGTATCACGCACATTCGGCTTGAACAGACTGTTAGGCAGTCGCCGCTCCCGCGCTTGAGTCCAGCGTGGATGGTCGACAGTAGGGTTCACATTCGCATAGAACCCGTACTCATCCGCAGCAATGCTCTGCCAGGTTGTCTTCGGCTGTTCGCTGACCAGACTGATCCGCACGATGGATTTGACGCTCTTGAAGCCGTACTTCCACGGCACCACCAAACGCAACGGCGCACCGTTCTGGTTTGGCAATTCGCGGCCATACATGCCCACCGCCAGAATCGCCAAGGGATTCATCGCCTCATCCAGACGCAAACCTTCTACATAAGGCCAGTCGATCAGGGCAAATCCCGAACGCTGTCCGGGCATGCTCTTCGGATCCTGCAAGGTTTCGAAGCGAATGTATTTGGCATTCGAAGTAGGTTCTACCTGCTTCAACAGTGCCGAGATGGGAAAACCGATCCAGGGAATCACCATCGACCACGCCTCGACACAACGCAGGCGATAAATACGCTCTTCCAGCTGGTAAGGCTTCATGAAGTCTTCCAGGGCATAACGCCCAGGCTTACCCACCTCCCCGTCCACGACAACAGTCCATGGTTCGGTTTTCAAGGAAGCGGCATTGGCCGCCGGATCACCCTTGTCGGTACCGAACTCATAGAAGTTGTTGTAATGGGTGGCGTCCTTGAAAGGTGTGATCGCCTCATTCTTGACGTTCACCGCGCCCCATTTGACAGAGGGCAACTTCTCGGCAAACCAGGCGGGCGCTTTTCCGGCCTCTACATCGGCATAGCGGGCAGCCTCTTCGGCACTGGCCCAGCGCGGCAAAGTGCTCACGGCCAAACCGGCCGCAGTCGCTCCGAGCAATTGTCGGCGAGAGAGATAAATGGATTCAGGCGTTACGTCCGACTCATGGCAATCGGACGCTTTGGGGACTTTGATCAGCATGGCAACTCCGCAGCTTTGGAGGACAGATGCACCATAGACTGCGGAGTATGAGGGAAATTACATCACTCGGCGTGTTTGTGACGACGAAGATGCAACAGATACTGCACCGGGCCCGACGCGGCATAAGCGAGGAACACCAGCAGCAGAATGCGAGGCGGATCGCTGAACACCACGGCAAAGACCAGCACCACCGCAAGGATCGCCACGAAAGGCACGCGCCCCTTCAAATCCAGCTCCTTGAAGCTGTTGTACTTGATGTTGCTGACCATCAGCATGCCGGCAGCCGCCACCATCAGTGCAACCAGGAATGACATCTTCGAACCCTGGATCCCGTAATCACTGAACGCCCAGACAATACCCGCGACCACACCAGCAGCAGCCGGGCTGGCCAGGCCGATGAAGTAGCGCTTGTCGGCGGTACCTACCTGAGTGTTGAAGCGCGCCAGACGCAATGCCGCACCCGCCACATAAATGAAGGCAACCATCCAGCCGACCTTACCCATGTCACCCAGCGCCCAGCCGAATGCCAGTAATGCCGGCGCGACACCAAAGGCGACCATGTCCGACAGCGAGTCGTACTCGGCGCCGAAGGCGCTTTGGGTATTGGTCATGCGCGCTACGCGACCATCAAGACCGTCGAGCACCATGGCGACAAAAATCGCGATGGCAGCAAAGGCAAAGTACTTGCTCGCATTCGCCGAGTCACCGGCGCTCAGCGCAGCCTGGGCACTCATCGAGTTGATGATGGAATAGAACCCTGCGAACAGGTTCGCAGTGGTGAACAGATTCGGCAGAAGATAGATACCACGATGCCGGACTTTACGGCCTTCTGCGTCATGCCCTTCTTCGATGTGCTCATCGATGGGCAGCAGGCTTTCGGCGTCGGAAGCCTGGTTCGGCTCTTCGGGACGTTCGCTCATGGACAGTACCTTGCAACGGATTGGACATTTTCGACAGGTGTCTGGGACGACGGTTCGGCCACAAACGATGCAGCTTTATACCAGAACCGCCCGCCCATACGAAAAAACGCGGCCTAGGCCGCGTTTTTTCATACAAGGTTCGACGACTTAGTTTTTGGCTTTGTCGACGATCTTGTTGGCACCGATCCACGGCATCATGGAGCGCAGTTGCTCGCCGATGATTTCGATACCGTGAGCGGCGTTGTTACGACGCTTGGCGGTCATCGAAGGGTAGCCGGTTGCGCCTTCGCTGATGAACATTTTGGCGTATTCGCCGTCCTGAATACGTTTCAGGGCGTTGCGCATGGCCTGACGGGATTCGGCGTTGATCACTTCCGGGCCGGTCACGTACTCGCCGTATTCAGCGTTGTTGGAGATCGAGTAGTTCATGTTGGCGATACCGCCTTCGTACATGAGGTCAACGATCAGTTTCAGTTCGTGCAAGCACTCGAAGTAGGCCATTTCCGGCGCATAGCCAGCTTCAACCAGGGTTTCGAAACCGGCTTTTACCAGTTCAACGGTACCGCCGCACAGAACGGCTTGTTCGCCGAACAGGTCGGTTTCGGTCTCGTCCTTGAAGGTGGTTTCGATGATGCCGGTACGACCGCCACCCACGCCGGCGGCGTAGGACAGTGCAACGTTCTTGGCGTTGCCCGAGGCGTCCTGGTAGATCGCGATCAGGTCAGGGATACCGCCGCCCTTCACGAATTCGGAACGTACGGTGTGGCCCGGTGCTTTCGGCGCGATCATGATCACGTCGAGGTCGGCACGCGGAACAACCTGGTTGTAGTGGATCGCGAAGCCGTGGGAGAAGGCCAGGGTGGCGCCTTTCTTGATGTTCGGCTCGATTTCGTTCTTGTACAGCTGGGACTGGAACTCGTCCGGGGTCAGGATCATGACCAGGTCGGCACCGGCAACAGCGGCAGCCACGTCGGTCACTTTCAGGCCATGGGCTTCAGCCTTGGCAACGGTGGCCGAACCTTTACGCAGACCGACGGTAACGTCGACACCGGAATCTTTCAGGTTGCACGCCTGGGCGTGGCCCTGGGAGCCGTAACCGATGATGGCAACTTTCTTGCCCTGGATGATCGACAGGTCGCAGTCTTTATCGTAGAAAACTTTCATGAATTTCCCCTTTATATCCAGGCCGTTCAGGCCATTCGCTAATTTGGTTTAGATGCTGAGTACTTTGTCGCCGCGGGCAATACCGGTGACGCCACTGCGGACGGTCTCCAGAATCGATGCGGTGCCGATGGACTGAATGAAGCTGTCGAGCTTGTCGCTGGTACCGGTCAGTTGAACGGTATACACGCTGGCGCTGACGTCGACGATCTGTCCACGGTAAATATCGGTGGTGCGTTTGATCTCGGCGCGCTGGGCGCCAGTGGCCTTGACCTTGACCAGCATCAGTTCGCGTTCGATGTGAGCGCTTTCCGACAGGTCCACCAGCTTGACCACTTCGATCAGCTTGTTCAGGTTTTTGGTGATCTGCTCGATGACTTCATCGTGGCCGACTGTGGTCAGCGTCAGACGCGACAGGGTCGGGTCTTCGGTTGGCGCAACGGTCAGGCTTTCGATGTTGTAGTTGCGCTGCGAGAACAGGCCGACTACGCGAGACAAAGCACCGGGTTCGTTTTCCAGAAGCAAGGAAATAATGTGCCGCATGATTAGGTACGCTCCGTCTTGCTCAGCCACATATCGCGCATGGAGCCGTCTTTGATCTGCATCGGATAGACGTGCTCGCTGGTGTCGACCGAAATATCGATCACCACCAGGCGATCTTTCATGGCGAACGCCTCTTCCATCTTCGACTTCAAATCTTTCGATTCGGTGATGCGCACGCCGACGTGGCCATAGGCTTCAGCCAGCTTGACGAAGTCAGGCAAGGATTCCATGTAGGAGTGCGAGTGACGGCTGCCGTAACTCATGTCCTGCCACTGACGAACCATGCCCAGAACACCGTTGTTCAGGATGACGATCTTGACCGGCAAACCGTATTGCAGGCAGGTCGACAATTCCTGGATGTTCATCTGGATACTGCCTTCACCGGTGACGCACGCAACATCGGTGTCAGGGAAGCTCAGAGCGATACCCATCGCGGCCGGCAGACCGAAGCCCATCGTGCCCAGGCCACCGGAGTTGATCCAGCGGTTCGGCTTGTTGAACTTGTAGTACTGCGCAGCAAACATCTGGTGCTGGCCCACGTCGGAGGTCACAAAGGCGTCGCCCTTGGTCACTTCGCACAGGGTTTCGATCACGGTCTGTGGCTTGATCTTGCTGCCGTCGCCCTTGTCGTAAGGGAACAGGCCGCGATCACCGCGCCACTCATCAACCTGCTTCCACCAGCTGGCAACGGCTTCCTTGTTCGGGGTTTCGCCGATTTCCTTGAGGATCGCGACCATTTCGGTCAGGACGCTCTCCACCGGACCCACGATTGGCACGTCGGCCTTGATGGTCTTGGAAATCGAAGCCGGGTCGATGTCGATGTGAATGATCTTGGCGTTCGGGCAGAACTTCGGCGCGCCGTTGATCACGCGATCGTCGAAACGCGCACCGACCGCCAGGATCACATCGGCATGGTGCATCGCCAGGTTCGCGGTGTAGCTGCCGTGCATGCCGAGCATGCCGATGAACTGACGATCAGTGCCAGGGTAGCCACCCAGGCCCATCAAGGTATTGGTAACCGGCAGGTTGAGCATTTGCGCCAACTCGGTCAGCGGCGCGGAGCCGTTGCCGAGGATCACGCCACCGCCGGAGTACAGCACAGGACGCTTGGCCGCCAGGAGCATTTCTGCCGCCTTGCGGATTTGCCCGGAGTGACCGCGAACGGCCGGGCTGTAGGAACGCAGTTTGGCTTTCTTCGGGAAGATGTATTCGAACTTCTCGGCCGGGTTGGTCATGTCTTTCGGGATATCGACCACGACCGGGCCCGGACGACCGGATTGCGCCAGGTAGAAGGCCTTCTTCATGACTTCCGGGATTTCGGACGCGTGCTTGATCATGAAGCTGTGCTTCACGATCGGCCTGGAGATACCGATCATGTCGGTTTCCTGGAACGCGTCGGTGCCGACCATGGTGCTTGGCACCTGACCGGAAATGATCACCATTGGAATCGAATCCATATAAGCGGTGGCGATACCGGTGATGGCGTTTGTGGCGCCTGGACCGGAAGTCACCAATACCACGCCGGCTTTACCGGTGGCACGGGCGTAGCCGTCAGCCATATGGGTAGCCGCTTGTTCGTGACGAACCAGGATGTGGGTCACTTCCGGTTCTTTGAACAGGGCATCGTAAACATGAAGGAGAGCACCACCCGGGTACCCGTAGATATATTTGACGCCTTCGTCACGCAAAAAGCGGACGAGCATCTCACCGCCAGATAAAAGCTCCACGTTGTTCACCTCTAAAACGCCAGAATACCGTCCACAAAAAAGCGAACGGGTCTTAATAGGTTTACTTCTCGGCAGAGCATGAGCGACGGTGGTCGCCGACTACGTCAGCACTGACTGAGCAAGTATTGGGATCGTCCCAAGTGTTGCGGGCCTTTCCCACCCAGCGCGAGGTAACGCGTTGCGGGTGTAACAGGTCGACGCGGATATGCGCCTCATGATCTGCCGAGAGGGTCTGCTTCTGGCAGTCCCTGTACAGCGGACTTTGGATTCTTCTGTTTCGCCCTCTGCAAGTCAAGTCGTCTATGTGCTTAATTGTGGGTAAGCACATGAGAACGCAAGAAAAAACCTGGAAACCGCTACTCTGTTAGCTTCAATTGCGCAGTTTTGCCAAGGAATCAGCATGCGAACGCTTCTCTTAACTCTGCTAATCGGCGCCAGCCCATGGTGTATGGCCGGTCAGATCTACAAATGGGTCGATGCCCAGGGCGTCACCCATTTCGATCAGCAGCCACCACAAGGGCAGTCATCCACCGCCGTGAAGACGCCCTCCTCTACCGCACCAATACCTGCCGCATTACCTGGCAGCGGCGCGCTGGGCGACCAGAAAGCCATCGATGACAAGGTCAAGAAGCAAGTGGCCGAGCAACAGAATCAGCTCACGGCATTTTGCGAACAGGCGCGCACGAATCTCGCGCAACTGCAGAACAATCCGCGTTTGAGGGAGGAGGTAGAGGGAGAATTGCGGCGGCTGAGCGACGACCAGCGCCAGCAACGTACTGCGGAGGCACAAAAACAGATTGCGGAAAACTGCCAGTAACCACTGGCAGTTTCCGGTTCAGCGCGAAGCGGTGATCAGCAGGTCGAACTCTTTGAGCAATACCTGAAGCTGCCGATCCTTGCCCTGCAGATTGCGCTGGGCAAAAACCATCTCGGCCATTTCCTGAATGCCCGAGGCATTGGGCAATGGCAGATCCTGTTCGAGGATCATCTTCATCCGCGGCAGGAAGATCCATTGCAGCCACTGCTCGAAATCGAGGGTGTCGACCGAAAACGGCTCGACACTGCTCAAGGCTTCGACCGAGGGCTGGACGTCATCCCACCAGCCCTGGGCGCGCAGTTCACGCTCGATCAAGAGCAATTGATCGGCGACCTTGGAGAAACGACTGTCCATCACAGCGAAACCTTGGCCTTCTGACGGGCCAGAGTGGCGCCGGCGGAATCACCTTGCTTCTCACGTGCCTGAGCGATCAATTCCCACAGACTGGCCTGCAAGTCCGGACGACCATTGGCCATGGTCAGTGCACGGCGAGCGGTCTGCTCGGCTTGCGGCGCATCGCCCTGGGCCATGCGCACCTGCGCCAGACGGTAAAGCACTTGCGGCTCGCGCGGCGCTACACGCTGTGCACGCTCCAGGCTGGAAGATGCGCCGTTGAGGTCGCCACCGGCCTGCTGCTGTTGCGCAGTACTCAACAGTGCGAGAACCGGGCCGTCCAGTTGTTCATCGGCAGACAGACCGCCGCCACTGCTGGCCGAAGGAATGCCGCTGGGCGTCGAAGGCATGCTGTAGCTGCCGGAGCTGATCGGCGCCGACTCGACCGCCGAAGGGTTGTACGGCCCCGGCGTGATGCCGCCGGACGCCGGGCCCGGAACGATCGGCGAAGAGCTGATCGGTGCCGAAGCCGCTGCGCCGCCCGGCACCATCACTACCACACCGGTATCACCTTGCGGGATCGCCTGGGTCTGGGCCTGTGCAGGACGTTTCACCGTCGTTTGACGGAAACCGCCATTGGCCGAAATGCGCTCGCTGTTGGATACGGCAGTGCCGGAGTCCACAACCGGAATCGAACCACGCTGTACGGTGGAGCAGCCGCTGAGCAAAGCCACGGCGGTCACCGCTGGAATCAACCACTTGTTCACTTGAAACCCTCTTTGCTTAATTCATCCAGCCCTTGACCCAATCCATCACCGACTCGCCCGATGCCGGGCTTTCGCCCGCGCAGGAGGCGCCGGGTGGCGGTTCGCTGCCGCGAATATACGGCATCTGCACGGCGCTCGGACAGTTGGCATCGGAGCCCTGGCCGGTACGCGAATCGACCCAGGCCTGCACCACGTTATCCGGCTGCGGCATGTCCAGCGGCAGCGGATCGGCTTTGCGCATGAAACTGGTCCAGACCTGCAACGCACCGGTGGCCCCGGTGAACGGCGTCTTGCCGTTGTCGTCACGGCCGAGCCAGACCACCGCCAGCAGATCCTGACTGAAACCGGCAAACCAGCTGTCGCGCGAATCGTTACTGGTACCGGTCTTGCCCGCCAGTGTCAGGGTTCTTGGCAACACGTTATAAACCGAACTGCCAGTACCTTCACGCATGACCCGCTGCATGGCGTTCTGGATCAGATAGATAGAGGCCGGATCGAACCGTTGCTCGATCTGGAACGGATAACGTTTGAGCGGCTCGCCATCGGCAGTCAGCACGCTGCGGATCCCGCGCATCGGCGTGTTGAAACCGCCGTTGGCCAGGGTCTGGTACATGGTCGCGACTTCGATCGGGGTCATGCCGCCAGCGCCGAGCAACATCGAAGGAAACGCCGGAAACTCGCGAGTTACGCCCAGTCGCGCGAGCGTCTTGAGGACATTCGGAACACCGACCGCCAGACCGAGACGCGAGGTAGAGAGGTTGTAGGAATGTGCCAACCCTTGATACAGGAACACCGTACCGTGGGAGCGACGGTCATAGTTCTGCGGTTTCCAGACCTGACCGTCCGCGCCTTTGATCGAAAGCGGGTCGTCCGACAGCCAACTGGTCAGCGTGTACTGGCTCGGTTTCTCCAGCGCCGTCAGATAAACCGCCGGCTTGATCAGAGAGCCGATCGGCCGCACGGCATCCAATGCGCGGTTGAAGCCGGCAAAACTCGCCTGACGGCTGCCGATCATGGCCTGGACTTCACCGGTTTCCGGGTTGGTCACGACCATCGCCGCTTCCACGTCGTCGGAACCCTTGCGACCGGACAGGCGCTTGAAGGTGTCGTTGACCGACGCTTCGGCTTTCATCTGCAGGATCGGATCGAAACTGGTGAAGATCCGCAGGCCCTCTTCGGTCAAGTCTTCGTCGCGGTAGTCTTCACGCAACTGGCGTTTGACCAGATCGATGAAGCCCGGGAAAGAACTGTCGGCCAGCTTGCCGCGCGTGGTCACGCCCAGCGGCATTTTCTTCGCGGCGGCCACTTGTTCGGCGGAAGCAACGCCCTGCTGCTCAAGCACGTCGAGCACCAGATTACGTCGCTCCAGCGCCCGCTCCGGGTTGCGACGCGGGTTGTAATAGGACGGACCTTTGACCATGCCGACCAACAACGCTACCTGGTGCAGCTTCAGCTCAGACAAAGGCTGAGCAAAGAAGAACTGGCTGGCCAGACCGAAACCGTGCACCGCACGCTGGCCGTCCTGACCGACAAAGACTTCGTTGAGGTAAGCCTCAAGGATTTCCTTTTTGTCGTAATGCAGCTCAAGCAGCATCGCCATCATCGCTTCGGTGAGCTTGCGGGTCAGGCTGCGTTCGTTGGTGAGGTAGAAGTTCTTGACCAGTTGCTGGGTCAGCGTACTGCCGCCTTGGGTCATCTTGCCGCCCGAAGTGTTGACCCAAACGGCACGGGCAATCGATTTCGGCGACACGCCCCAGTGGCTGTAGAAATCCCGGTCTTCCACGGCGACCAGGGTTTCCAGCAGATACGGCGGCACCTGATCGAGCTTGATCAGAATCCGGTCTTCGAGGTTTTTCGGGTAGATACCGCCGATCATCAGCGGCTCCAGGCGTACCACGGAGAGCTTCGAACCGTTGGTCGCCGAGAGTTCGGCCACATAATCGCCGGAGAAACGCACGCGCACCGGCTGCGGTTTCTCGAGGCCTTCGTAGAACTGGAAGCCACGGGTATTCAGATCAACCGTGTTGCCATTGACCGCCGCGGCGCCGGGACCGTTGCTCACGGCTTCGCGGCGATAGCCCAGGGCATCGAGTTCGGTGAGGAAATCGTCCTTGCTCAGCTTCTGTCCGACGAACAGCTCAAGCGGGCGCGCATACACCTTGGCCGGGATGGTCCAGCGCTTGCCGGAGAACTTCTCCTGCACCACGGCATCAAGGTAAACGGCGAAGCCGGCCAGCACCACAAGGCCGACCAGACTGAGTTTAAGGGCCCAGCCCAACCATGGGCGCAGGCCCCGGGAAGCTGGTTTTTTAGGGGTACGGGGGGATCGAGTACGAGTCATGGCGGCGGATTATACGCACTTTATTCATACTCAACAGGAGCGCTCCGAGGTTTGCGTCGGGCTGGCGAGCGGCCATAATGAGCGCCTTGAATTTCCCCCAGTCTCTGAAGGATCGTCCGTGAGCCAGTCCCTGATCGCTGCCCTGCAAAACCCGGCCCTCTACCCGCATCCCGTCGAAGGGTTCCAGGTCATCGAGACCCATATCTCGTGGGTACTGCTCACCGGTCCCTATGCCTATAAAGTGAAGAAACCGGTGAATTTCGGATTCCTCGACTTCACCAGCCTCGACTCCCGCGAGCACTTCTGCGGTGAAGAGCTGCGCCTTAACCAGCGCCTGACCGAAGATTTGTATCTGGAAGTGATTCCAGTGACCGGTAGCGCCGAAGCCCCGCAACTGGGCGGCGAAGGCCCGGCCATCGAATACGTGCTGAAAATGCGCCAGTTCCCGCAGACCGGCCTGCTCAGCACCCTGCAAGCCAACGGCGAGCTGACCACCGCGCACATTGACGCGATGGCCGAACAGATCGCCCGCTTCCACCTCAACGCGCCGAAAGTCCCGGCCGAGCACGATGCTGGCACCCCTGAAAGCGTAATGGCGCCGGTGCGCCAGAACTTCGAACAGATCCTGCCGTTCCTCAGCGACAAGAACGACCTGCTGCAACTTGATGCTCTGCAAGCGTGGGCTGAAAGCAGCTTCGATCGCCTGAAACCGCTGTTCGCCAAGCGCAAGGCCGACGGCTTCACTCGCGAATGCCACGGTGACATTCACCTGGGCAACGCCACGCTGATCGACGGCAAAGTCGTGATCTTCGACTGCATCGAATTCAACGAGCCATTCCGCTTCACCGACGTCTGGGCTGACACCGGTTTCCTGGCGATGGACCTGGAAGACCGTGGCCTGAAATCCCTGGCCCGTCGTTTCATCAGCCAGTATCTGGAACTGACCGGCGACTACCAAGGCCTGGAAGTGCTGAACTTCTACAAGGCTTACCGTGCGCTGGTACGTGCAAAGGTTGCACTGTTCAGCATGCCGGCCGACGCCACTCCGGTGCAGCGCGCCACCACCCTGCGCCAGTACCGCAACTACGCCAACCTGGCGGAAAGCTACAGCACCATTCCTTCGCGCTTCATGGCGATTACCCACGGCGTGTCCGCTGTAGGCAAAAGCCATGTGGCCATGCGCCTGGTCGAAGCGCTGGGCGCGATCCGTCTGCGCTCCGATGTCGAGCGCAAACGTCTGTTCGGCGAGCAAACCGTTGCCAATGATGTTCAGGCCGGGATCTACAGCGCCGATGCCAGCACTGCGACTTATGCTCGTCTGCATGAAATCGCCGAAGTGATCCTGCACGCCGGTTTCCCGGTGGTGATCGACGCCACTTACCTCAAGCGCGAACAACGCGACAACGCCGCCAAGGTCGCCGAAGCCACTGGCGCGCCATTCCTGATCCTTGACTGCAATGCTCCGCAGGCCGTGATCGAGAGCTGGCTGGCGATTCGTCAGGCGGACAAGAAGGATCCGTCCGACGCGACCCTCGCCGTGATCGAAGCACAACAGGCCAACCGCGAAGCCCTGACGCCGGAAGAAATCCTGCGCAGCAAGCGCGTGCAGACCAATGAATCCGGCACCCTCGACACCGTCGTGGCGCAGATTCGCCAGCGCCTGCCAGGTCTGTAAGAAACTATTTCGGCCGTGAAGCCCTCGCTCGCTTCACGGCCGTCAAATAGTGGCACTATACTGGCGTCATAAAACCAACAGGTGATTTGACATGAGCCAGCCGAAACTTCTCGACACCCCGCTTTATGCCTTGCTGCACAAAGACGACATCACAGGTTTCAACAATGAGCGCCCGAAAGACGGCCCGATCGACATGGTTGGTGGTGATTTTCGTGGCCTCGACCTGCGTGAACTGAACGCCGATGGCGTGGATTTCCGGGACGCCTACTTCCGTTCCGCCGACCTGCGCGGCATCGACTTTCGCAACGCCTCGCTGGAGGGCGCGAGCCTGGCCCACGCGCAGATCTCCGGGGCCTACTTCCCGCCGGAACTGAGTGCCGACGAAATCCTGATGTCGATGAATTTCGGTACGCGCCTGCGTTATCGCACCCGCTGAAGCTTTTAAAAACCTGAACCGTCCAGCGCCCCCGCTTTGCGCTGGACTGCGTGCTATTGGTAATTCTCCCTCGCCCTCCCCGTCCTGATTCATCAGTGAAAACTGACGTTTCTTAGAAGCGTTTGCGTTGAATCCGACCAAACAACCACGCTTTTCCTACTGATGGCTACACTCCTGAGAAGCTCGCCCACGCACCATTCGGCCGTCGCAAGGAGGCTTGATGAATGATGAACTGCAACACCTGAAGAATCTTGGCAAGACGTCGGCGCAATGGCTGCATGCCGTGGGCATCCATAGCGCCTCCGACTTGCGTCGCCTCGGTGCGGTGGATGCCTACCGGGCCGTGCGCACTCGCGGGTTCCGGGCGTCGAAGGTGTTGTTGTACGCGATCGAAGGGGCGTTGATGGATGTGCACTGGAACGACATTCCCGCCGAACGCAAGGATGCGCTGAACAAGCAGCTGGAAGCCATTTCCTCTCGCCACAAGAACTAACGGGCACTGAACGCCATGTACCTGCTCGGGGAACAATCGGCCCAGGCCGATGCATTGATCAACCACTTGCAGAGCTTGCCTGCGCAATGGCTTGAAGGCCTGCCGCCGTGCGGGCCAGCGCTGGAACTTGAAGCCACGGATGATCTGTTGGCACGTTTGCCGGACGACCAGTTGTTCTTGCTCACTCAAGGTGTCGTCACCGGCCGGCTGGGTGGACGTGGTCTGTTCTATTGGCATGAGGGCGATTTGATCGGCCTGCAACAGGGTCCGGAATGGGCGGATTGCACGCTGTACTCGGACAGCCCGCTGACATTACTGCCCTATCGCCGAAGCGATTTGTTTCAACATGTGTACGGCGAAACGTCGCGCTCGGAGCAGTTTCTGCGCTACCTGCTCGGGCAAATGGCGTTGCTGGCGCACGCAGTCGCCGAGTTCAAGCCGCGCGAGTTTCGCAGCACCAACGGTTTCATGCGGGTTGAAGCCGGTGACGTTCTGATCCGCCAAGGCGATGACGCCGACCATGTGTTCGTGATTATCGAAGGACACGCCGAAGCGTTTGTTAACGGGCACAAGGTAGGCGACGTGCCCAGGGATGAAATATTCGGCGCAATGGCGGTGTTTACTGGCGAGCCGCGCAACGCGACGGTCATTGCCCGGGAGGCGAGCACCGTAATGCTGATTCCCGGCGATCAGTTTCTGAGCATGACCCGCACCAATCCGAAAATCGCCCACAGCCTGATCGAAAGCATGGCGCGGCGTATCGACCAGCTCAACAAGCAGCTCACAGCCCAGATCTGACGCCCGGATTCACCGGGCGTTTACGCCATTGCCGGGACAAAACGACAGAAATGAAAAAACAGCAGTTGACTTGGTAATGAGAATCGCTATGATTATCACAACTGGTCGCGAGATCAGTCGATATTCTGAAAAGCCCTTGGTTCGGACTCTCAGATTATCTCCTCATCAGGCTAATCACGGTTATTTGACCCGGTTTTTACCGGGTCTTTTTTTGCCTGTGGAAAAGTCATTTTTTACTGAACTGTTTACGCATCTCGGCGCAATAATCCGGTTTCGGGGTGGCGGGTGTGTACCAGACATAATCAGCCATCGCCGCCGTAATCTGACTGCCCTGCTCCGCCAGCATCAGCACCGTCGGCGCTTCGGGCGCGCCCAAATCCAGCACATGCAGCGGCACCCCCACATCCTTGCGCGCGTGATACGCACCCGCCAATAACAAGGCAGGCGCAGGCGCCGCCAACAAACGCGAGGCCATGCGCCGATCCCGTTGTTGTTGAACGGCCAGCATCGCCGGCATTTGTGATGACGGCAGCAAGCCGCAGTGAGAATCGCCGATCTGCTCCAACAGCGTCTCTTTCACGGATTTGGCGTTGCTGCGCTCACCGCTCAAAACCGGAGGATCGCGATAGAACGCACGAATTTCGATGTTATCGAGGTTGGCTGCCAGCAACGGCCAGGATTGCGTCAGGGCGAACCGCACAATCGGGCCGTAGAGATTCCAGTCCCAACCGTCCTGCCAGGCCAATGCAGCGGGAAGATCAACCGGTGGCGTTGTGGCATGTCGCACATCATCAACCCGCGACTGTTGATCGGGCGTCAGCATTTCCAACAGGAGACTGCCTTGGGGTCGCGTTTCTTCGAGGTTCTGCAACAACCACAATTGAAGGGCATGGTGATCGGCGTTGTCATGCTGTTCGCCGATAATCACCCGCGAGGGCCTGCTCAGTTGCGTCAGTAATTGCTGCGCCGTCAGACTCTCGCCGCTACGCAGATCACGGATCTCGCCCACGACCGGCGGCTCCGCAACATGCTGGCAACCCGCAAGCCACAACACCGCCAACAGCAGAATCCCGCGCATACCCTCACCTCGATGACGACATCAGCGGGCGATGATCAGCGGATGCCCGCGCTCCGGGTGCGGCTGCACCAGCACTTCCAGACCGAAAACCGCCTTCAGCGATTCAGGGCGCAACACCTGTTGCGGCGTATCCAGTGCGACCGGGAGACCGCCTTCAAGCAGCAGGATGCGATCACAATAGCGCGCCGCCAGATTCAGATCATGCAGGATCACCAGAACCGCCGCGCCGCGATCGGCAAATTCGCGCACCGCTTGCAGTGTCGTGTGTTGATGCAACGGATCGAGCATCGAGGTCGGCTCATCGAGCAGCAACGTCTGCCCCGCCTGCCCCGGCCAGAGCTGCGCCAGCACCCGCGCCAGATGCACGCGCTGACGCTCGCCGCCGGACAACGCCAGATAACTGCGGCCACTCAGGTGCCCGGCATCGGCCGCCCGCAATGCGGCAGCGACGATCTCGTCATCGCGCACCCGCCCGCTCTGATAAGGCAGACGCCCCATGCCGACCACTTCTTCAACACGAAAGGCGAAATCCAGGGTCGATACCTGCGGCAACACCGCCAGCCGCTGCGCGCGCTGAGTGCCACTCCAATGACTCAAGGCCTCACCGTCCAGCAGCACTTCCCCCTCGTGCGCGCTCAGCTCACCGCACAGCGCGCCGAGCAAGGTGCTTTTGCCGGCGCCATTCGGCCCCAACACGCCAAGCACTTCGCCCGGTTCGAGTTGCAGGCTGACATCGGCCAGAACGGTCTTGCGGCCACGGCGGATGTGCAGATTGTGCGCACGCAGCATCAGGCACGCCCTCGCAGCAGCAGATAAAGGAAGAACGGCGCACCGATGAACGCCGTGACGATGCCGATCGGCAGTTCCGCCGGCGCCAGCGCCAGCCGCGCCACCAGATCCGCCAGCAGCAACAGACTCGCCCCGGCCAGCACCGATGCCGGCAGCAACACCCGATGATCAGGCCCCGCGAGCAAGCGCACCAGATGCGGCACCACCAGCCCGACAAAACCGATCATGCCCGCCGCTGCCACCGCCGCACCGACACCCAGCGCCGTGCAGAACACCAGCTCGCGCTTGAGCCGTTCTACATCGATCCCCAGATGCCCGGCTTCCGATTCGCCGAGCAGCAACGCATTGAGCGCCTTCGCCCGCCGTGGAAGCCAAAGTGCAACACCGGCGGTGATGATCAGCAGCGGCCACAACCGCGCATAGCTCGCGCCGTTGAGGCTGCCCAGGTTCCAGAACGTCAACGTGCGCAATGTCGCGTCATCAGCCAGATAGGTAAACAGCCCCACCGCCGAGCTGGCCAACGCCGTCAGAGCGATACCCGCCAGCAACATGGTCGCAACATTCGTCTGCCCATTACGGCGGCCTAGTCGATAGACCAACGCCGTTACGCCAAGGCCACCGAGAAACGCGCAAACCGACAGCAGATAAGGTCCGAACCACTCCGGCAATCCGCCAAAAAACGAACCGCCGACAATCGCCACCGCCGCGCCCAACGCCGCGCCGCTCGAGACGCCGACCAGCCCCGGATCGGCCAGCGGATTGCGAAACAGCCCCTGCATCGCCACCCCGGACAGCGCCAGCACGCCACCGACGGCCAGCCCCAGCAACGTACGCGGCAGACGAATCTGCCCGAGAATCAGTTCAGCCTGTTCCAGCCCGTCCGGCGCCAGCGGCACACCGATCATGCGCAGCGCTGCGCGCAAGGTATCGAACAACGGCAGACTGACCGGCCCCAACGCCAGCGACAGCCAGATCGCCAGCAGGCACAGCAAGATCAGGCCGATGAACAAGCCACGGGGTTTGACCAGCGTGGTCATTGGCCGCTCTGGGCCGGGTAGAAACCGTCAGACAGGGTCTTGAGCGCAGCCGGCAAACGCGGCCCGAGCCCGCCCACCAGCAGCGTCGGATCCAGCTCCAGCACGCGTCCGGCCTTGGCCGCACGGCTGGAATTGAGGATCGGGTTTTCCTTGAACAGCGCCGCTTTCGCCGCGTCGCCGGTCAGCGCGCGGTCAGCGAACACCAGCACTTCAGGATCGAGACTGGCCAGGGATTCCACGGAAAACGGTTTGTACCCGGTGTGGGTCGCAAGGTTATGCCCGCCCGCCTGCTGCAGCAGCCAGTCGGCGGCGGTGTCTTTGCCGGCAATCAACGGTTTTCCGCCGGCATGCCCAAGTAGCAACAACACCCCCGGCGCTTTTTGCTGGGTCTGCGCTTCAGCCACTCGCGCCTTTTGCGCATCAAGTTGCTGTTGATAACTCTGCAGCAATTGCGCGGCCTGGCTTTCGGCACCCAGCAACTGCCCCAGATGAGTGACATTTTTTTCCAGCGTCGGCAGATCCGGCTGAGCCGAGAACAATTCCACCTGCACCTTGGCACTGCGAACCTGCGAAATCACTGGCGGCGGGCCCATTTCTTCGGTGCCGATGAGGATGTCCGGGCGCAGGCTGAGAATGCCTTCGGCCGACAAGCTGCGCTGATAGCCGATGCTCGGCAGCGACTTGAGAGACTCGGGATGCTGGCTGGTGGTGTCGACGCCTACCAACTTGGACTCGCCACCCAGCGCGCTCACCCACTCCGACAACGCGCCGCCGGCGCTGACCCAACGTTGCGGCAACTCGGCCGCTGCAGCCTGGTGGCTGACCCAAAGTCCGACACACAGCACGGCAACGCGGGTACTCAGGCGCATAGACAGCTTCCTTGAAAGGTTTTCCCGGGCATCGGAACGGCAGGCCAAGTATCCTCGGCAGCGGTCACCTCGCCACGGGCGAAGGCGGCCATTTGATAATTGTTTGCATTTGAACGTCAAGCTCGGACATATCCAGACACGAGCCGACATTTGAGGATAGCCATGAAGTTTCTTTGCGCGGGCGCCGATCTGGTTGAGGACGGCAGTCGCGGTTTCGATATCGACGGGAAAAAACTGTTTGCCGTGCGCCGCGCGGGGCGGGCTTACGTCTATCTCAATCGCTGCCCGCATCGGGGCGTTGGCCTGGAATGGCACCCCGACCAGTTTCTCGACCCGAGCAACAGCCTGATCCAGTGCGCAACCCACGGCGCACTGTTTCTGATCGAGGACGGTGAATGCGTCGCCGGCCCGTGCGCCGGGCAATCGCTGACGGCCATCCCTTGCCGTGAAGACGCGCAAGGGCTATGGATCGATGTTTAACCGTTGAGCAGCACGTCCAGGCGCCGGTCGATCACCATCTCTTCATGGCTCAAACGCACGCCGTACGCCAGGACTTCGACCCCGCACGCCACCGCCTCGCGCAGCGCAGCGGTGTAGGCCGAGTCGATTTCCTCGGCAGGACGCACCGCTTCGATGCCGGTGAGATTGACGCAGTACAACTGCACCGCGCGAATCCCGTCCCGGGCCAGATGCGCCAGCTCACGCAAATGCTTGGCGCCGCGCTCTGTCACCGCATCGGGAAACGCTGCCACCGCCGTACCGTCGAAACCGAGCGTGACGCTTTTCACTTCCACGTAGGCCGGGCCCGTCGGATAGTCGAGGCGAAAATCGATCCGGCTCTTTTCCTGTCCGTATGCCACTTCGCGCTTGAGCCCGGTAAATCCGTTCAGCTCACTGATGACGCCGGCCTGCAAGGCTTCTTCGACCAGTGCATTGGCGCGCCCGGTGTTCACGCAAAACAGTCGGCCCTGCGGGGTTTCGCCGACTTCCCAGGTGCCAGGCAATTTGCGCTTGGGGTCATTGGAACGGCTGAACCAGACCTGCCCGCCCTCAACCTGGCAATTGAGCATCGAGCCGGTGTTCGGGCAATGAATGGTCAGCAACTCGCCGCCAACGGTTTCGATATCGGCGAGAAAACGCTTGTAACGGCGGATCAACCGGCCTTCTTCAAGAGGAGGATGAAAGCGCATCAGCCTTGCCAGCTCTTCAAGCCACGGGCTATGCGTTCCACCGCTTCCTGTAGCCGAGGGAGGTTTTGCGTGTAGGCAAAACGCACATGATGACCGGCCTGATAGCGACCGAAATCCAGCCCTGGAGTAAACGCTACATGTTCGGTTTCGAGAAAATGCCGACAGAACGCGAAGGCATCGCCGCCGAACTGGCTGATATCGGCATACAAATAGAACGCGCCTTCCGGCTCCACGGCAATGTTGAAACCCAGTTCACGCAATGCCGGCAGCAGGAAGTCGCGACGACGGCCGAACTCGGCGCGGCGCTCTTCGAGAATCGCGATGGTGTCCGGCTCGAAACAGGCCAGCGCTGCGTGTTGGGCCATGCTTGGCGCGCTGATGTAGAGGTTCTGCGCGAGCTTTTCCAGCTCACTGACCGCCGCATCCGGCGCCACCAGCCAGCCGAGGCGCCATCCGGTCATGCCGAAATATTTGGAGAAACTGTTGAGGACAAATGCACTGTCATCGACTTCCAGCACACTGGCTGCGTCGGTGCCGTAAGTCAGGCCGTGATAGATCTCGTCCACCACCAGATGCCCGTGACGCGCCTTGATGGCTGTGGATAAACCGGCCAGCTCATCGCGTGTCAGAATCGTACCGGTCGGGTTGGCTGGCGAAGCGACCAGCGCGCCGACGCTGTCGTGATCCCAGTGGCGCGCCACCAGGTCCGGCGTCAGTTGATAGCGAACGTCCGGGCCGACCGGCACAAGCTGCGCCGCGCCTTCGACCAGTCGCAGAAAATGCCGGTTGCAAGGATAGCCGGGGTCGGCCAGCAGCCAGTGCTTGCCCGGATCCACCAGCAACGCGCTGGCCAGCAGCAACGCGCCGGAGCCGCCCGGCGTGATGAGAATCCGTCGTGGGTCGATGTTCAGGCCGTAGCGCGCTTGATAGAAGCCGGAAATCGCCTCGCGCAGCTCGGGAATGCCACGGGCCGCGGTGTAACGGGTTTTCCCGTCTGTCAGGGCTTGCTGGCCGGCGCGGATGATCGGTTCGGCGGTGGTAAAGTCCGGCTCGCCGATTTCCAGGTGGATCACGTCGTGGCCGGCGGCCTGCAATTCATTGGCCCGCGCCAGCAACGCCATCACATGGAACGGTTCGATCGCACGACTGCGCGCACTGTAGGGCTGAGCCATTGGCCTTCCTTCAACGAGGGAAAAGAAACGATTCTACCCATCTGCCGGAACGAGCGAGAACCCGCAACGGTCACAGCCTCAAGAACACTGGACTGTAACGACCCGGGCGTACGCTCCAGGATTGACTAAAATCAGTGATTGAGCAGGTCTGCAACATTGCCGGACATGGCTTGGCAAACATTTGCAAGCCCCACTGGCCGCGCGCTCGACATCCGGGAGTAGCGCGGGCCGAATTGATCTGGTAAGTTCGCCCGCTTGCAGCCGCAGGGCCGGCAGGTGTCGGTGATGGAGCAATCCTGCGCAATGGATTACAAGAGTAGAGGCGGTCCATTTCATGCCCACCCAAGCAAAGCAACAGGCAAGTCAGACACTCAGCGGTTTCGAACCCTACGTCCCGAAAGCGGGCGAAGAGTACATGGGCGCTCCAATGCGCGCGCACTTCACCAAGATCCTGACCAAGTGGAAACTGGACTTGATGCAGGAAGTCGACCGCACTGTTGATCACATGAAAGACGAAGCGGCCAACTTTCCTGATCCGGCCGACCGTGCCAGTCAGGAAGAAGAGTTCGCCCTCGAGCTGCGCGCCCGCGACCGCGAGCGCAAACTGATCAAGAAGATCGACAAGACCCTGCAACTGATCGAAGACGAAGAGTACGGCTGGTGCGACTCTTGCGGCATCGAGATCGGCGTCAAGCGCCTCGAGGCCCGTCCGACTGCCGACATGTGCGTCGACTGCAAGAACCTGGCGGAAATCAAGGAAAAGCAGGTCGGCAAATAATCCCGGCCTGAACGAAAAACGGAGCGTGCGAACGCTCCGTTTTTGTTTCTGCTGTTCTTTGACTCTCAAGTAACATCGCCCTCATGACTGCCAACACCTCCCCCGCCTACATTGGCCGCTTTGCCCCGACCCCCAGTGGACACCTGCACTTTGGCTCGCTGGTAGCGGCGCTCGCTTCTTATCTGGATGCCCGCTCGGTGAATGGCCGCTGGCTGGTGCGCATGGAAGATCTCGATCCGCCTCGCGAAGAGCCGGGCGCGCAAGCGGCGATTCTCAAGGCACTGGAAAGCTATGGCTTCGAATGGGACGGCGAAATGGTCCGCCAGAGCGACCGGCACGAAGCCTATGCTCAAGTCCTCGACAGCCTGTTCAATCATGGCCTGGCCTACGCCTGCACCTGCTCGCGCAAACAACTGGAGCCGTACCACGGCATTTATCCGGGACTGTGCCGCAATGCCGGCCATGGTCAGGAAGACGCCGCGATCCGCCTGCGCGTGCCAGAGCTGGAATACCACTTCATCGACCGGGTGCAGGGCGAATACCGCCAGCACCTGGGCCGTGACGTGGGAGATTTCGTGATCCGCCGCCGCGACGGCCTCTACGCCTACCAACTGGCGGTGGTACTGGACGACGCGTGGCAGGGCATCACCGACATCGTGCGCGGTGCCGATCTGCTCGACTCCACGCCACGCCAGCTCTATCTGCAGGAATTGCTGGGCCTGCGCCAGCCGCGCTATCTGCATCTGCCACTGATTACCCAGCCGGACGGCAACAAGCTCGGCAAGTCCTATCGCTCGCCACCGCTGGAAGCCGATCAGGCCACACCATTGTTGCTGCGGGCCTTGCGCGCACTGGGGCAAAACCCGGGGCTCGAACTGGCCCACGCCTCGCCGCAGGAACTGTTGAACTGGGGCAGCGCCCACTGGGATGCCTTGAAAATCCCGCGCACACTGACCCTGCCCGAAGCGCAACTGCTGTGACGACACTTGCAGTGGCGCGCCCATCCGTTACCATCGCCGCACGTTTTCGGGCACGCGCATAAAAAAGAGAGGCCGGGATGTACATCTATCGCTTGGTCCTGCTTCTGGTCGTGGGGATCTACCTGTTTTCTCCCGCCATCATGGATTGGTGGATCGACGCTACGGGCGCCTGGTATCGCCCTTATCTGCTCTGGCTGATCCTGATTGTCGTGACCTTCATCCTGCAGAGCCAAAAAGATGCCGATGAGCTTTAGCCTGACCCAGATGCTGCTGATCAGCGCCGCCTACCTGGCCGCGCTGTTCGGGGTGGCGTGGATCAGTGAACGGGGCATGATCCCGCGGGCGATCATTCGCCATCCGTTGACCTACACCCTGTCGCTGGGGGTCTACGCCAGTGCGTGGGCGTTCTATGGCACGGTGGGTCTGGCCTATCAGTACGGCTACGGTTTTCTGTCCAGTTATCTCGGGGTATCCGGCGCGTTTCTGCTGGCGCCGGTGCTGCTGTATCCGATTCTGAAGATCACCCGCACTTATCAACTGTCGTCGCTGGCGGACCTGTTCGCCTTTCGCTTTCGCAGCACCTGGGCCGGTGCGCTGACCACGATTTTCATGCTGATCGGCGTATTGCCGTTGCTGGCGTTGCAGATCCAGGCCGTGGCCGACTCCATCGGCATCCTCACCGGCGAACCGGTGCAGAATCGCGTGGCCCTGGCGTTCTGTGCGCTGATCATTCTGTTCACGATCTTCTTCGGCTCCCGTCATATCGCCACCCGTGAAAAGCACGAAGGGCTGGTGTTCGCGATTGCCTTCGAATCGGTGATCAAACTGGCCGCCCTCGGCGGCGTTGGCCTCTACGCGCTGTACGGCGTATTCGACGGCCCGCAACAGCTCGAACTGTGGCTGCTGCAGAACCAGACCGCCCTCGCCGCCTTGCACACGCCATTGCAGGAAGGCCCGTGGCGCACGTTGCTGCTGGTGTTTTTCGCCTCAGCGATCGTGATGCCGCACATGTATCACATGACCTTCACTGAAAACCTCAACCCGCGCTCGCTGGTCAGCGCGAGCTGGGGCCTGCCGCTGTTCCTGCTGTTGATGAGCCTGGCCGTGCCGCTGATTCTCTGGGCCGGCCTGAAACTCGGCGCCACCACCAATCCGGAATACTTCACCCTCGGCATCGGCATCGCCGCCAACAGCAAGTCGCTGGCGTTGCTGGCCTACGTCGGCGGACTGTCGGCGGCCAGTGGCCTGATCATCGTCACCACGCTGGCGCTGTCGGGCATGGCACTGAACCATCTGGTGCTGCCGCTCTACCAGCCACCGGCCGAGGGCAATATCTATCGCTGGTTGAAATGGACCCGCCGGGCGCTGATCGTCGCGATCATCATGGCCGGTTTCTGCTTCTATCTGATGCTGGGCGCCGAGCAGGATCTGGCCAACCTTGGCATCGTCGCCTTCGTCGCGACCCTGCAATTCCTGCCGGGTGTGCTGTCGGTGCTGTACTGGCCGACCGCCAATCGCCGCGGCTTTATCGCCGGTCTGCTGGCGGGGATTGTGGTGTGGGTAGTGACCATGCTCTTGCCGCTGGTCGGCAACCTGCAGGGTTTCTATATTCCGCTGCTGAACATGATCTACGTGCTGGACGACACCAGTTGGCACATGGCAGCCATCGCCTCGCTGGCGGCCAACGTTCTGATGTTCACGCTGATTTCGCTGTTCACCAATGCCAGCCCGGAAGAGGCCAGCGCTGCCGAAGCCTGCGCTGTGGATAACGTACGTCGTCCGCAGCGCCGCGAATTGCACGCAGCCTCCCCGCAAGAGTTCGCCACGCAACTGGCCAAGCCGCTGGGCGCCAAGGCTGCGCAGAAAGAAGTCGAACAGGCCCTGCGCGACCTTTATCTGCCATTCGACGAGCGCCGCCCTTATGCCCTGCGCCGCCTGCGTGACCGGATCGAAGCCAACCTCTCCGGCCTGATGGGCCCGAGCGTCGCCCAGGACATGGTGGAAACCTTCCTGCCCTACAAGGCCGGCGGCGAAAACTACGTCACCGAAGACATCCACTTCATTGAAAGCCGCCTCGAGGATTACCACTCGCGTCTGACCGGGCTGGCCGCCGAACTCGACGCCCTGCGCCGCTACCACCGCCAGACCCTGCAGGAACTGCCGATGGGCGTCTGCTCGCTGGCCAAGGATCAGGAGATCCTGATGTGGAACAAGGCCATGGAAGAACTGACCGGGATTGCCGCGCAACGGGTGGTCGGCTCGCGCCTGAGCACCATCGCCAATCCGTGGAAAGATCTGTTGCAAGGCTTCATCCACCTGCCCGACGAGCACTTGCACAAACAGCATCTGGCCCTCGACGGCCAGACCCGCTGGCTGAACCTGCACAAAGCGGCCATCGACGAGCCGCTGGCACCGGGCAACAGCGGCCTGGTGCTGCTGGTGGAAGACCTGACCGAAACCCAGATGCTCGAAGACAAACTGGTGCATTCCGAGCGTCTGGCCAGCATCGGTCGACTCGCAGCGGGTGTTGCTCACGAAATCGGCAATCCGATCACCGGCATCGCCTGCCTCGCGCAAAACCTGCGGGAAGAGCGCGAAGAGGACGGTGAGCTGACGGAAATCAGCGGCCAGATCCTCGAGCAGACCAAGCGCGTTTCACGCATCGTCCAGTCGTTGATGAGCTTCGCCCACGCCGGCAGCCATCAGCACAGCGACGAGCCCGTCTGTCTGGCGGAAGTAGCCCAGGACGCCATCGGCCTGCTGGCCCTGAACCGGCGCAATTTCGAAGTCCAGTTCTACAACCTGTGCGATCCCGATCACTGGGTCGAAGGCGATCCGCAGCGGCTCGCCCAGGTTTTGATCAATCTGCTCTCCAACGCCCGTGACGCCTCGCCTGCCGGCAGTGCGGTACGCGTGAAGAGTGAAGCCGGCGAACACACGGTCGATCTGATCGTCGAAGACGAAGGCAGCGGTATTCCGTCGAGCATCATGGACCGATTGTTCGAACCCTTCTTCACCACCAAGGATCCTGGCGAAGGCACCGGTCTGGGCCTTGCACTGGTCTATTCCATCGTTGAAGAGCATTATGGACAAATCACCATCGACAGCCCGGCTGATGTTCAGAGCCAGCGCGGCACCTGTATCCGGGTGACATTGCCGCGCCATGTCGAAGCGACGTCCGCTGTGAACTGAGACCGTCGAGAGTATCGAATCAATGCCGCACATTTTGATCGTCGAAGACGAAACCATTATCCGCTCCGCCTTGCGCCGCCTGCTGGAACGCAACCAGTATCAGGTCAGCGAAGCCGGTTCAGTGCAGGAAGCACAAGAACGCTTCAGTATTCCCACATTCGATCTGATCGTCAGCGACCTGCGACTGCCGGGCGCTCCGGGCACCGAGCTCATCAAGCTCGGCCAGGGCACGCCGGTGCTGATCATGACCAGCTACGCCAGCCTGCGCTCGGCGGTCGACTCGATGAAGATGGGCGCGGTGGATTACATCGCCAAGCCTTTCGACCACGATGAAATGCTTCAGGCTGTCGCGCGGATCCTGCGCGATCGCCAGTCGGCGCCTGCCGCTGGCGAAGCGGCTCCCGCGAAATCGGCCAATGGCAGCGGCAAATCCGCCATCGACAACAGCAATGGCGAAATCGGCATCATCGGCTCGTGTCCGCCGATGCAGGACCTTTACGGCAAGATCCGTAAAGTCGCGCCGACCGATTCCAATGTGCTGATCCAGGGCGAATCCGGTACCGGTAAAGAACTGGTGGCCCGCGCCCTGCACAACCTGTCGAAACGCGCCAAGGCGCCGATGATCTCGGTGAACTGCGCCGCCATCCCGGAAAGCCTGATCGAGTCCGAACTGTTCGGTCACGAGAAAGGTGCGTTCACCGGTGCCAGCGCCGGTCGCGCGGGTCTGGTGGAAGCGGCGGACGGCGGCACGCTGTTCCTCGACGAGATCGGCGAATTGCCACTGGAAGCCCAGGCTCGCCTATTGCGCGTATTGCAGGAAGGCGAGATTCGCCGGGTTGGCTCGGTTCAGTCGCAGAAGGTCGATGTCCGGTTGATCGCCGCGACCCACCGGGACCTCAAGAGCCTGGCGAAAATCGGTCAGTTCCGTGAAGACTTGTACTACCGCCTCCATGTGATCGCGTTGAAACTGCCGGCCCTGCGCGAGCGTGGCGCCGACGTCAACGAAATCGCCAATGCGTTCCTTGCTCGTCAGAGCGCCCGCATCAACCGCACCGACCTGAAATTTGCCGCCGATGCCGAACAGGCGATCCGGCACTATTCCTGGCCGGGTAACGTGCGGGAGCTGGAAAACGCCGTCGAGCGCGCCGTGATTCTGAGCGAAAGCCCGGAAATTTCTGCCGACCTGCTGGGCATCGACATCGAGCTGGGCGATCTGGAGGACGACGAATTCATCGGCCTGCCGGCTCAACAGCCCGGTAACGCCAGCAACAGCAGCCACGAACCGACCGAAGATCTGTCACTGGAAGACTACTTCCAGCATTTCGTACTCGAGCATCAGGACCACATGACCGAGACCGAACTGGCGCGCAAACTGGGCGTCAGCCGCAAATGCCTGTGGGAACGTCGTCAGCGTCTGGGCATTCCACGGCGCAAGACCGGGGTCGCCAGCGAGAGCTGAACGTTACCTGTCGAGTGTGCGGGTAACGGTTGAGGATGTGAAAAAACTGTTACCTCAGTCTTTTCACGTAACAGAAGCCGGGGTTATCGGTAACGAAACCCCGGCTTTTTTTCGCCCTGCGAAAACGGTTATATCGACCTAACCCCTTGTTTTATTGGGGTTCGCAAAAGTTGGCACGGCACCTGCTATATGTTTGGTACAAGAACAATAACAAGCAATGCACAAGACAATAAAAATAAGACGAATCGACTCACGCACAATAAAAACAAGACGGCGAGAGGCGCAGCTAACTGATTCTTTTGGAGAGGCGTTGTATTTGGGGCTAGCCCCACGACCAGGCCGAGAACAACAAAAACTGTCTTAAGACAGAGCCTGTACTGGTTGGATCGCAAGATCACTGCAACACAGCGACCAAAGCAATCCGTTTGCTCTTGGCTCCCGATTGGGAGGGTCATGAAGAAAAAGCTTCATGGCGAGGGCACTCAACAAAAACAAGAAGCCCGAATCAATAATAAAAAGAGCACGCAACTACTTCTTGGGGAGCTTCGGCTCCCCTTGTAGTTTCTCCTTTACGGCAAATCCCCCCTTCTGACGCATCTTCATCCCCTCTAGCCTGCGGCTTGCAGCGCAAAACGGCAGCGTCCTACACCATCCCTCGACTAAATGCTAGAATCCCGGCCCATCATGCGGTCATTCTCTGGTATGGCCGAACATTCCTTCAAACAGTGCATCCCATGCTGAAGAAGCTGTTCCAGTCATTCCGAACTCCCCTGCGTCGTACGCAACACATCCGTAGCACGCCTGAAGTCCTCAACAGCGGCCAACATTCGCTGCAGAAGGCGCAATTCAGCCGTTACGCGGTCAACATCGTCGAACGTCTGCAGGGCGCCGGCTACCAGGCCTACCTGGTTGGCGGTTGCGTGCGAGACATGCTGCTGGGCATCACGCCCAAAGACTTCGACGTCGCCACCAGCGCCACCCCCGAGCAGGTTCGTGCCGAGTTCCGCAATGCGCGGATCATCGGTCGCCGCTTCAAGCTGGTACACATCCATTTCGGTCGCGAAATCATCGAAGTCGCGACCTTCCGCGCCAATCACCCGCAAAACGAAGACGACGAAGACAGCAACCAGTCTTCGCGCAACGAGAGCGGGCGCATTCTGCGTGACAACGTCTACGGCACACTGGAAGAGGACGCGCAACGCCGCGACTTCACCATCAACGCCCTGTATTACGACCCGGTCAGCGAACGCATCCTCGACTACGCCAACGGCGTGCACGACATCCGCAACCACCTGATCCGCCTCATCGGCGACCCGAAGCAGCGTTACCAGGAAGACCCGGTGCGGATGCTGCGGGCCGTGCGTTTCGCCGCCAAGCTCAATTTCGGTATCGAGAAGCACACCGTGCAGCCGATTCGCGAACTGGCGCCAATGCTGCGCGAGATTCCGTCGGCCCGCCTGTTCGAGGAAGTGCTCAAGCTGTTCCTCTCCGGTCACGGTGCCATCACCTTCGAGATGCTGGTCGACCTGCAACTGTTCGCGCCGCTGTTCCCGGCCAGTGCCGATGCGCTGGAACACAACCCGGAATACACCCACACGCTGATCAGCGAAGCACTGACCAACACCGACCTGCGGATCAAACAGAACAAACCGGTGACCCCGGCGTTCCTGTTCGCCGCGCTGCTGTGGCCTGCCCTGCCGGCCCGCGTGTTGCGTCTGCAAGAGCGCGGCATGCCGCCGATTCCGGCCATGCAGGAAGGCGCTCACGAACTGATCGCCGAACAGTGCCAGCGTATTGCGATTCCGAAACGCTTCACCATGCCGATCCGCGAGATCTGGGACATGCAGGAACGCCTGCCACGCCGCAGCGGCAAACGCGCCGACCTGCTGCTGGACAATCCGCGCTTCCGCGCCGGCTACGATTTCCTGCTGCTGCGTGAGAGCGCCGGTGAGCAGACCGATGGCTTGGGCGAATGGTGGACCGATTATCAGGACGCCAACGACAGCGAACGTCGCGACATGATCCGTGATCTCAGCGGTAAGGGTGATGACGCCAGTGGCGCACCGCGCAAGCGTCGCCGCAGCAGCGGTTCCAAGCGCAAACGCGCTGGCGCACCGAGCGCCACGGGCGAATAAGGCATGGAACGCATCTACATCGGCATGGGCAGCAACCTGGCTGACCCGGCCGAACAACTGCGCAGCGCGGTCGACGCACTGGGGCAATTGCCCGACACCGAGCTGGTCGGTGTGTCTGCCTTCTACCAAAGCGACTCGCTACTGCCGGGCCAACCGCGTTACACCAACGCGGTCGCCGCACTCGATAGCGCGCTTGCCCCGCTGGATCTGCTCGATGCCTTGCAGGCGATCGAAAACGATCAGGGCCGCGAACGCCTGGAGCGCTGGGGCCCGCGCACGCTGGATCTGGACATCCTGCTGTTCGGTGATCACCTGATCGACGAACCGCGCCTGAAAGTCCCGCATTACCACATGCAGGAACGCGCGTTCGTTCTCTATCCCTTGGCCGAACTGGCGCCCGAAGATCTGCGTCTGGCCGATGGCCGCGCTCTTGCCGATCTTCTCGCAGCCTGCCCGTTCGTCGGCCTCGAACGCCTCTCTAACGCCTGACACACACCGCTGATGCGGGAGCCAACCGGCTCCCGCATTTTGCTTTCTTGTAGGACAAAAAACCCGCCGATCAGGCCCGCCGGCCCGCTGAATCGCATCAGTAACGCCGGTAACACTCCCCTCGTAACAATGCGGTAACACATGCAATTGACTTCCTGAGGCCTCATCACGACTATAGGCGTCCCGCTGCCGCCAACCCGGCATACAAGGGCGCAATCCAGGCCTTATAAGCACGACAAAAGAGCGTGCGCCTGAATAGATGACGAATCACGCGCGTTACTCGCAGTAGTTTCCAAAGCGCCTGAACGAGGATTTTTTACATGCCAGCCATCACCCTGACCACGCTCCAGAGCCTCAAGCAGAAAGGTGAAAAGATCACCATGCTGACCTGCTATGACGCGACCTTCGCCCACGCCTGCAACGAGGCCGGTGTCGAAGTGCTGCTGGTGGGCGACTCCCTCGGCATGGTCCTGCAGGGTCACGACAGCACCCTGCCGGTGACCACCGCAGAAATGGCCTACCACGTGGCCAGCGTCAAACGCGGCAACTCTGATGCCCTGATCCTGGCCGACCTGCCGTTCATGGCCAACGCCACCCTTGAGCAAACCATGACCAACAGCGCCCTGCTGATGCAGGCCGGCGCACACATGGTCAAGGTCGAAGGCGCCTTGTGGCTGGCGGACTCGATCCGCCTGCTGGCCGAACGCGGTGTGCCGGTCTGCGCCCACATGGGCCTGACCCCGCAAGCCGTGAACATTCTCGGTGGCTATAAAGTGCAAGGCCGTAACGAGAACCAGGCACGCCAGATGCGCGCCGACGCGATCTCGCTTGAGCAGGCCGGTGCAGCCATGCTGCTGCTCGAATGCGTGCCGAGCGAACTGGCGGCTGAAATCAGCCAGGCTGTAAAAATCCCGGTGATCGGCATTGGCGCCGGTTCGGATACCGACGGTCAGGTGCTGGTACTGCACGACATGCTCGGCCTGTCGATCAGCGGTCGCGTGCCGAAGTTCGTGAAGAACTTCATGCAGGGTCAGGACAGCATCCAGTCCGCGCTGAAGGCTTACGTCAGTGAAGTCAAAGCCACCACTTTCCCCGGGATCGAACACGGATTCTCTGCATGAACACCGTCAAAACCGTACGTGAATTGCGCGCCGCCGTGGCGCGCGCCCGCAGTGAAGGCAAGCGCATCGGCTTCGTGCCGACCATGGGCAACCTGCACAGCGGCCACATTGCCCTGATCACCAAGGCCACCCAGCGTGTGGACTTCGTGGTTGCGAGCATTTTCGTCAACCCGCTGCAGTTCGGCGCCGGCGAAGATCTCGACAAGTACCCGCGCACCCTGGCGGCGGATCAGGAAAAACTGCTGGAAGCCGGATGCGATCTGCTGTTCGCCCCGACCGTCGAGGAAATGTACCCCGACGGCATGGCCGGTCAGACCCGGGTCAGCGTGCCGCAATTGTCCGAAGGCCTGTGCGGCGCCAGCCGTCCGGGGCACTTCGAAGGCGTGGCGACGGTAGTCAGCAAGCTGTTCAACATGGTCCAGCCGGACCTGGCGATCTTTGGCCAGAAAGACTTCCAGCAACTGGCGGTGATCCGCGCGCTGGTGCACGACCTGAACATGCCGATCCAGATCATTGGCGAGCCGACCGTACGCGCCGCCGACGGTCTGGCGCTGTCGTCGCGCAACGGATTCCTCAGTGAAGAACAGCGCGCCGTGGCGCCGGTGGTCTATCGCACCCTGAGCAGCATTGCCGAGTCGATCAAGCAAGGCGAGCGCGACTTCCCTGCCCTGATCCAGGCGCAACGCCAGCAACTGGAAGCCGCCGGCCTGCGTCCGGACTACCTGGAAATCCGCCACGCCCTGACCCTGCGTCCGGCAACGGCGGAGGATCGCGATCTGGTGATTCTGGTCGCGGCCTTCCTCGGCACCACCCGGTTGATCGACAACCTGCATCTGAATCTCGATACCCCCGCCTGAACACCGGCAAACGCTGTGGGAGCAACCCCGCTCCCACAGCGTGTGCACGCACTTCCAGACCGTATTGCTGAGCACCTGCCCATCGGGCAAACTTCCTGCCGTTCGACGCCACGCGATAAGCAGGGACTTGCTCGCATTACTCGCCGTCTGTCGGCCCCGTCTGTTATCAATGTTAAAAAAGTACCGAAAACAGGTCAGACAAAGCCAAGACAGATCGCGGCGCTGGGTTTACTGTATTCGCCCTGCGCCAAAGTAATCGTGTCGACGCAGTTGCCCCCTCGCCCAAACATGGCGGGGAGGTCTTTTCAGAGTTCAAAAGGCCGTTCAAGTAAAAAGGAAAACCGCAGCGATGGCGTACTACCGCACTCCTCATGACGTTACCGCTCTGCCTGCCTGGCAAGCGTTGAAAGACCACCGCCAAGCCATGCAGGATTTCAGCATGCGCGAAGCCTTCAACGCCGATCCGCAGCGCTTCAATCAGTTCACTCTCAGCAGCTGCGGACTGTTTCTCGACTATTCGAAGAATCTGATCAACGCCGAGACCCGCAACCTGCTGGTGGGTCTGGCCAATGAAGTCGATCTCAAGGGCGCGATCAAGGCGCTGTTCGACGGCGAAATCGTCAACTCCTCCGAAGGCCGCCCGGCGCTGCACACCGCCCTGCGTCGCCCGGTTGGCGACAAGCTGTCGGTCAACGGCGTCAACGTGATGCCTGAAGTACACAAGGTGCTGAACCAGATCACCGATCTCGTGGGCCGCATCCACGACGGTCTGTGGCGCGGTTACACCGAGAAGCCGATCACTGACGTTGTGAACATCGGCATCGGTGGCTCGTTCCTCGGCCCCGAGCTGGTCTCCGAAGCCCTGCTGTCCTACGCCCAGAAAGGCGTGCGTTGCCATTACCTGGCGAACATCGACGGCAGCGAGTTCCACGAGCTGACGCAGAAACTGCGCGCCGAGACCACGCTGTTCATCGTTTCGTCGAAGTCGTTCAACACCCTCGAAACCCTGAAAAATGCCCAGGCCGCACGTGCCTGGTACCTGGCCCAGGGCGGTTCGGAAGCCGAGCTGTATCGCCACTTCATCGCCGTATCGAGCAACAATGCCGCCGCCGTGGCCTTCGGTATCCGCGAAGAGAACATCTTCCCGATGTGGGACTGGGTCGGCGGTCGTTACTCGCTGTGGTCGGCCATCGGCCTGCCAATCGCGCTGGCCATCGGCATGTCAAACTTCAAGGAACTGCTGTCCGGTGCCTACACCATGGACCAGCATTTCCAGAGCGCGCCGTTCGAACAGAACATGCCGGTACTGCTGGCCCTGCTCGGCGTGTGGTACGGCAACTTCTGGGGCGCGCAAAGCCACGCGATCCTGCCGTACGACCACTACCTGCGTAACATCACCAAGCACTTGCAACAGCTGGACATGGAATCCAACGGCAAGAGCGTACGTCAGGACGGCACCCCGGTGTCGACCGACACTGGCCCGGTGATCTGGGGCGGCGTCGGCTGCAATGGTCAGCATGCTTACCACCAGTTGCTGCACCAAGGCACCCAACTGATTCCGGCCGACTTCATTGTGCCGATCGTCAGCTTCAACCCGGTCTCCGACCACCACCAGTGGCTGTACGCCAACTGCCTCTCGCAGAGCCAGGCGCTGATGCTCGGCAAGACCCTGCCGGAAGCCGAAGCGGAACTGCGCGACAAGGGCATGAGCGAAGACCAGGTGCAGAAACTCGCACCGCACAAGGTGATCCCGGGCAACCGTCCGAGCAACACCCTTGTGGTCGAGCGCATCAGCCCGCGCCGTCTCGGCGCACTGGTGGCGATGTACGAACACAAAGTCTTCGTGCAAAGCGTGGTCTGGGGCATCAACGCCTTCGACCAGTGGGGCGTGGAGCTGGGCAAGGAACTGGGCAAAGGCGTGTACAACCGTCTGGTCGGCAGCGAAGAAACCGCCGCTGAAGACCCGTCCACCCAAGGCCTGATCAACTACTTCCGCGGCCGTCACCGCGGCTGATCCTGCCCTGAATACACCCCCTCGCCATGAGGGGGTGTTTGTTTACAGGTATTGAACCCTCTCGGCTCTCGGCGCATCTTTATCCTTGTCGCACAACAAGAATAAGGAACCGTCATGTTCGATATCAGCACGTTCCCCAAAGCCGATGCCGTCCGCCGGGCTGCACAGTTGAGTCAGGACGACTACCAGCGCCTGTACCGCGAATCCATTGAACACCCCAGCACCTTCTGGGCCGAACAGGCTACCCGCTTCCTCGACTGGAGCACGCCGTGGCAGACCGTCCAGCGCTATGACCTGAAGACCGGCGACGCCGCCTGGTTTGCCGGTGGCAAGCTGAACGTCAGCTACAACTGCATCGACCGCCATCTGGAAACGCGCGGCGATCAGACCGCCATCCTCTGGGAAGGCGACGACCCGGCCGAGTCGACGCAAATCACCTACAACAAACTCCATCACCACGTCTGCCGCCTGGCCAACGTGCTGAAAAGCCGTGGCGTGAAAAAAGGCGACCGGGTGTGCATCTACATGCCGATGATCCCCGAAGCCGCCTACGCCATGCTCGCCTGCGCACGGATCGGCGCGATTCACTCGGTAGTGTTTGGCGGTTTCTCCCCGGACTCATTGCGCGACCGCATTCTCGACGCCGACTGCCGCACCGTGATCACCGCCGACGAGGGCGTGCGCGGTGGCAAATTCGTGCCGCTGAAACAGAACGTCGACAAGGCCCTCCAGAGTTGTCCGAATGTCAGCACCGTCGTGGTGGTCGAGCGTACCCAGAACAAAGTCGACTGGGTCGAAGGCCGCGACCTCTGGTATCACCAGGCCGTGCGCGACGTCAGCGACGATTACCCGCCGGAACCGATGGACGCCGAAGACCCGCTGTTCATCCTCTACACCTCCGGCAGCACCGGCAAACCCAAGGGCGTGCTGCACACCACCGGCGGTTACCTGCTGCAAGCGGCGATGACCTTCAAGTACGTCCTCGATTATCGCGACGGTGAAGTGTTCTGGTGCACCGCCGACGTCGGCTGGGTCACCGGCCACAGCTATATCGTCTACGGCCCGCTGGCCAACGGCGCCACCACGCTGATTTTCGAGGGTGTGCCGAGCTACCCGAGCACTTCGCGTTTCTGGCAGGTGATCGACAAACACAAGGTCAACATTTTCTACACCGCCCCCACCGCCCTGCGCGCGTTGATGCGTGAAGGCGCCGGCCCCTTGCAGGAAACTTCGCGACAAAGCCTCAGATTGCTCGGCAGTGTCGGTGAGCCGATCAACCCGGAAGCGTGGGAATGGTATTTCAACGTCGTAGGCGAACAACGCTGCCCGATAGTCGATACGTGGTGGCAGACCGAAACCGGCGGCATCATGCTCAGCCCGCTGGTCAGCGCCCAGCGGATCAAACCGGGCTGCGCCACACAGCCGATGTTCGGCGTGCAACCGGTGCTGCTCGATGAGCACGGCAAGGAAATCAAAGGCGCCGGCAGCGGCGTGCTGGCGATCAAGTCGAGCTGGCCGGCGCAGATCCGCAGCGTATACGGCGATCCGCAGCGCATGGTCGACACCTACTTCAAGCCCTATCCCGGTTACTACTTCACCGGCGACGGCGCCCGCCGCGACGAGGACGGCGATTACTGGATCACCGGGCGCATCGATGACGTGATCAATGTCTCCGGCCATCGCATCGGTACCGCCGAGGTGGAAAGTGCGCTGGTGCTGCACGACAGCATCGCCGAAGCCGCCGTGGTCGGTTATCCCCACGACGTCAAAGGCCAGGGGATTTATGCGTTCGTCACACCGATGAACGGCACCGAGCCCAACGACGAGCTGAAAAAGGAACTGCTGGCCCACGTCAGCAAGGAAATCGGCAGCTTCGCCAAACCGGACCTGATTCAGTGGGCCCCGGCCCTGCCGAAGACCCGCTCGGGCAAGATCATGCGGCGGATCCTGCGCAAGATCGCCTGCAACGAACTCGACAGCCTCGGCGACACCTCGACGCTGGCGGATCCGAGCGTGGTGCAGGGCTTGATCGATAAACGCCTGAACCAGTAAGCGCAACTGCAAGTGGCGAGCCTCAAGCTTTTGAAGCTCGCCGCTTGCAGCCGAGTTGCTGCTAAACTCCCGCGCCCCGATTCCCTCCAGCAAGGCGCCCGCATGTCTTCCTTGAACCTGGCGCTGCGCGCCGCCCTCGATCAACGCCAGGATCTGCTCGCCGAGCTGCACCGCCAGGGCACCGACTGCTATCGGTTGTTCCATGGCAGCCAGGAAGGCGCCGGCGGCCTGACCATCGACCGCTACGGCCCGCAACTGATGGTGCAAAGTTTCCACCAGACCCTGGCGCGCGAAGACCTGCTGCAACTGCACGCCATGGTCAACCAGACCCTGGGCCTTGAAACCCTGCTGGTCTACAACGACCGCTCCCGTGGCAACTCGCGAATCGACCGTGAAGACAGCGTCTACCGCGCCGACGACGCCGCGCTGGCCGATCTGGTCGGCCACGAATGGGGCCTGAATTATCGTGTGCGCGGACGCCACGCCGGGCAGGATCCGCTGCTGTTCCTCGACCTGCGCAACACCCGCGGCTGGGTCAAGGATCACGCCAAGGGCAAAAGCGTGCTCAACCTGTTTGCCTACACCTGCGGCGTCGGTCTGAGCGCAGCGGCCGGCGGGGCGCACGAAGTGTGCAACCTGGATTTCGCCGAGGGCAATCTGGCAGTGGGGCGCGAGAACGGTCAGCTCAATCCGCAACTGCCTACCATGGAATTCATCCAGTCCGACTACTTCCCGGCGATCCGCCAACTGGCCGGCCTGCCGATCAGTCAGCGTCGCGGGCAGAAACTGCCGAGCTATCAGCGCCTCGAACAGCGCCAGTACGACCTCGTGCTGCTCGACCCGCCCGCGTGGGCCAAGAGCGCGTTCGGCACCGTCGACCTGCTGCGCGATTATCAAAGCCTGCTCAAGCCGGCCCTGCTGACCACCGCCGAGAATGGCGTGCTGATCTGCTGCAACAATCTGGCGAAAGTCAGCATGGATGACTGGCGCGAACAGGTGCTGCGCTGCGCCGAAAAAGCCGGGCGGCCGGTGCGTGAATGGAGCGTGATGACGCCAGGTGCCGACTTCCCTTCGCGGGATCAACAACCGCCGTTGAAGACACTGATTCTGCAGCTCTGACCTTTACCCCTGCAGGAGCTGCCTTCGGAAGCTCCTACAGAAATTGCAGACAAATCTGAACAATCCTGTCTCGCGCGATGTACTTCGGAACCGGAATCGCGTGCCATACTCCAAGGCACTCCGATTCAGACAGATGAAGCCGCACATGCCCAAAGGATTGATTCGCGCGATTGGCGCCCTGTTGACTGCCCTGGCCCTCTACAGCCTGCTGGGGTTCCTGATTTTGCCGGGCATTGCGCTCAGGGTGGTGAATCAGCAACTGGCCAACTACGCCACGGTGCCGGCGCATCTGCAGCGCATCGAACTCAACCCGTTCAGCCTTGAACTCACACTGTGGGGCCTGGTGATCGGCGAGCCGGGCAAGGAACAGGTCGGCTTCGAACGTCTGTACGCCAACCTGCAACTCGACAGTCTGTGGACCAAAGCCCTGCATCTATCCGACATCGAACTGGAAAAATCCAAAACAGAGATCCTGTTCGCCAAGGACGGTCAGCTCAATCTTCTCGGTCTGTTCAAGCTCCCGGCCAGCGAGCCCACCCCGGCCGATCCCGACGCCAAACCCTTTCCACTGCGCATCGACCGGATCCAGCTGGCCGGCGGCAACCTGCACTTCGTGGATGCGCGCCCCAGCGAGCCGATCGAATTCGTTTACGACAAACTCGATTTCGAGCTGAAAAACCTCAGCACCCTGCCTGAAGACAACGCCGACATGACCCTCGTCGCGATCGGCCCGGCCGGTGGGCAGATCGACTGGAAAGGCAATTTCAGCCTGGTTCCGATCGCCTCCGAAGGCACCCTCAAGATCACCGACGGCAAGATGAAAGCCTTCTGGCCTTACGTGCGCGACGCCGTGCCACTGGTGCTGGAAGAGGGTGTCGTCAGCCTGAGCACCGACTACAAGCTCAACCTGTCCAAGGAAACCGAACTGCTGCTGAGCAACGTCGCGGTCAACATCGCGCCGTTCGCCATCAAGGCGCCGGACGGACGTCAACTGGCGAAACTCGAGCGTCTCGACGTCAGCGACACCACCGTGGACCTGGCCAAACAGCAAGTGGTGGTCGGCAAGATCCGCAGCCAGAAACTGGAAACCTGGGCAGCCCTGGAAGCGGACGGACAACTGGACTGGCAAAAACTGTTCGCCAGCCAGCCATCGAAACCTGCCGCCAAAGCGGCTGCGGAACCTGCAAGCACACCAGCGGCCGCCGACTCGCCGAAACCCGAGCCGACCGCGCCGAGCAAGCCGTGGCAAGTGCTGCTCAAGGACGTGCAACTGCGTGACTACAAAGTGCATCTGGCCGACCGCTTGGCGAAGCCCGAAGTCACCCTGGATGTCACGCCGCTGAACGTCGATCTGCAAAATTTCGACAGCCTCAACGGCTCACCTTTCAATCTCAAACTCGACACCGGCCTGGGCAAGCAAGGCAAGATCAGCGCCGACGGCGTGGTCAACCTGGCCCCGGTCACCGCGCAGCTCAACGTGAAAACCCAGGACATCGACCTGCGGGTCGCCCAGTCCTACATCAACCCGTTCATTCGCCTCGAACTGCGCAGCGGCATGCTCGGCAGCGACCTGAAAGTGAACCTGAAAAGCACTGACCCGCTGGCCCTCAGCGTCACCGGTCGCGCTCAGGTCGATCAACTGCACACCCTCGACACCCTGAAAACCCGCGACTTCCTCAAGTGGCAGCAAGTGGTGGTCGAAGGCCTGAATTATCAGCACGGCGACAGCCTGTCGATCGACAAGGTCAACCTGTTCCAGCCGTACGCGCGGTTCATGATCAACGATGACCGCACCACCAACATCGACGACCTGTTGATCCCGCAACCGGCGGATTCCGGGGCGAAGACCGCCGCGGCGAAGCCGGCGAGCAATGACAAACCTCTGGGCATTCACATTGGTGGCATAGCGATTAATGACGGCTCGGCCAACTTCGCCGACTTCAGCCTGACCCCGAACTTTGCCACCGCGATCCAGCAACTCAACGGCCAGATCGGCACCATCGACAGCCGTCAGGCGAAGCCCGCCAGCGTCGACGTCAAAGGCAAGGTCGACCGCTATGCGCCGGTGACCATCAAGGGCGCGGTCAACCCGTTCGATCCGATGGCCAGCCTCGACATCGCCACCAGTTTCAAACGGGTCGAACTGACCACCCTGACCCCCTACTCCGGCAAGTTCGCCGGCTACCGGATCCGCAAGGGCCGGCTCAACCTCGACCTGCATTACCTGATCACCAAAGGCCAGCTCAAGGCCGAGAACAAGGTGGTGGTCGAGCAGCTGCAACTGGGTGAGAAAGTCGACAGCCCGGATGCCGTGAGCCTGCCGCTGAAACTGGCGATCGCCCTGCTCAAGGACGTCGACGGCAAGATCTCCATCGAGCTGCCGGTGACCGGGGACCTGAACAACCCGCAATTCAGCGTGATGCCGCTTGTCTGGCAGACCCTGCGCAACCTGATCGTCAAGGCCGCCGCCGCACCGTTCAAGCTGATTGGCGGGCTGGTCAGTGGTGGTGGCTCGGAAGACCTCGGCACCGTGTCCTTCGCGCCGGGTTCCAGCGACCTGAGCAAAGACGCCGAAGCGGCGCTGGTGAAACTGTCGCAAGCGCTGAAGGAGCGGCCGGCCCTGCGCCTGGAAATCGAAGGCACCGCGGCAAAAAGCAGTGACGGTCCGTTGCTCGCCGAACAGCGCCTGGAACGCGAATACCAGTACAACTACTACAAGATGCTCCAGCGCCGGGGCGACAAGGTGCCGGCTCAGGCTTCGCTGATCCAGGTACCGGACAACGAAAAAGGTCCATTGCTCGAAGGCATCTACCGCACCCGTCTGAAAACCCAGCCCCCGGCCGAATGGAAGGATCTGGGCAAGGAAGAACGCACCGCGAAAATGCGCGCCGATGTGATCAAGTTCTGGAGCTCCAGCGACGTGCTGCTGCGCCAGCTCGGTCAGGACCGGGCCAGCAGCATCAAGGATTACCTGGTGGACAAGGGCCAACTGGCCGACGATCGCGTGTACTTCATCGACGCCAATCTCGGAGAAGCGGAAAGCGACGGTCGAGTGGTGACACAAATGCATCTGGATGCCGAGTGATGAACTGCAAATGGCTGGCTGCACTGGGGCTGGCGTTGATCGCCAGCCAGGCTGCGGCGTCCGATACCCTGCGCTGCGGCAGCCAACTGGTGAGCCTTGGCGACCGCGCCAGCGAGGTGCTGCAGAAATGCGGTGAGCCGGTCAGTCGCGATCTGCTCGGTTACAAGCGCAGCGCCAACCGTCGTGAAGAGTTTCAGGTCGAGGAGTGGACCTACGGCCCGAGCAACGGCATGTATCAATACCTGCGCTTTGAAGGCAATCGCCTGAAGCAGATCAACAGCAAGCGCGGCAACTGACCTCCGCACTTTTCCTGCCCCTGAAATAGAACAGGCCCCGACACATGTGCCGGGGCCTGTAATGGCCACATTCCGTGTGGCCGTTCGCATGAACTCTAAAGTGCGGCAGACGTATTGCTCGGCCCGCCTGTCGCGTCTTCTCCCGGTTCAGGCGAGAAGTCTTGCCTTACTCGGCTTTCAGGCCGTCAGCGGAGACCGCTTTCACGCCTTTGATTTTCTTGGTGATGTTCACGGCGGTGGTTTTCTGGGCTTCGGTGATGGCGACCTCAGAGGACAGGGAAACCACACCTTTGTTGGTTTCGACTTTGATGTCGGTACCAGGAATGCCTTTTTCGGTTACCAGGTCGCTTTTGACTTTGGTAGTGATCCAGGTATCGGAAGTAGCTTCTTTCGCCTTGGTGACTTCACCGGCAGCCAGGGTCATTGGCGCCTGAGTGGTCTGAGTCGATTGAGCAAATGCACCCGAAGCCATGGTCAGGGTCAGCGCGGTAGCAGCAGCGGCAGTGATAGCGAACTTCTTCATACGAGTAACTCCTGTTTTTCTGGAAAGTCTGCTGCGTGTCTTGTCAGCAGGGTTACTGGAGATATTGCGAACGCTGTGCCAACTTTTAAAATCTCAATAAAACCTTATAAATCAACAACTTAAAAACTATGAATATTTTCGGAATCATGCAAATTGCATGACCGGTGAAATATCTACATGCAAGTTGCGGCTTTTCGGAAAGTTCCTAACACCCTGAAATTATTGAAGCTTTTGCTAGGTAGTCGACATGACGAAAATGCCCCGCAGAGCGGGGCATCGTTCGGACTCCCAAGCGGATCAGGTACCGCTTGCTGCGCAGCCTTTAGGGGAGTAGTCCGGCGCAACGGTCGTTGCACACGACCAGCCGTTGGCAGCAGTACGTGTGAGCGTGATGGTTTTGCCCACTACGGGTGCTGGCGCATTGGCCAGCGTACAAACGATGGTGCCCGCTCCATCAGCAGCGGTCCCCGAGGCGGTCAGTGCACAGTTGGAGGTGGTAGTGCCCGCATCGCCTTTAACGGCAGCCAGTGTGGGGTTCGTTCCTTGATTGATGATGTCTTCGAACGGCACTTTCATCGCCGAGATCTCGGCCAGCCCCGCCGTCACCTTCGACCGCGCCTGATATTTGGAGTACTGCGGCAGCGCCACAGTCGCGAGAATACCGATGATCGCCACAACGATCAGCAGCTCGATCAGAGTGAAACCTTGTTGTTTCTTCATAGACACGCTCCATGCATGAGTCGGAATCTCATGATCTGAAAAGGACTCAGCACAGCCCGTGCCAAGCGCTTTGAGCCCCGGCCCGCTGGGCGCTATCCGGCTGTCGTGCCGATTCCTACAACCTGCAACCGCACTATCTGACACTTTTTGTCACCTGCACCCCGCGCGTTTGGCGCTGTCACTTGACTAGGCTATAAGTCATGAACGGCAAGCATGTGGAAACCCCATGAATGACATCGCTCTGAGCGGTCTGGCCAAACAACTGGTCCAGGCCGAATTGCTCACGGAAAAGAGTGCCCAGCAAGCCTGGCAACAGGCGCAGCGCAATCGCCTGTCGCTGGTCAGTTACCTGGTGCAGAACAAACTGGTGAAGAGCTGGCAGGTCGCCGAAATAGCCTCGGAGCATTTCGGCATGGCATTTCTCGACCTCAACTGTCTCGACAAGGAAACCCAGCCCAAGGGCCTGGTCAGTGAAAAACTGGTGCGTCAGCACCACGCCCTGCCCCTCTGGCGGCGCGGCAACAAACTGTTCGTGGGGATTTCCGACCCGAGCAATCATCAGGCGATCAATGACATTCAGTTCAGCACCGGGCTGAGCACCGAAGCCATTCTGGTCGAGGACGACAAACTCACCGACGCCATTGAAAGATTCTTCGACACCCACGCCACCGGCCTGGAGGAGATGGCCGATGTCGACCTCGACGGGCTGGATATCGAATCGGTCGACGACAGCAAGCAGGACACGCTCGGCGGGATCGATGCGGACGATGCCCCGGTGGTGCGCTTCGTGCACAAGATGCTGCTGGACGCGATCAAGAGCGGCTCGTCCGACCTGCACTTCGAGCCTTACGAAAAGAATTACCGGGTGCGGGTGCGCACCGACGGCATTCTGCGGGAAGTGGCCAAGCCGCCGATTCAGCTCGCCGGGCGCATTGCCGCGCGCCTGAAAGTCATGGCCAGTCTCGACATTTCGGAACGGCGCAAACCCCAGGACGGGCGGATCAAGATGCGTCTGTCGAAGAGCAAGTCGATCGATTTCCGGGTCAACACTCTGCCCACGCTCTGGGGCGAGAAAGTGGTGATGCGGATCCTCGACCCGTCCAGCGCCCAGATCGGCATCGATGCCCTCGGCTACGAGCCGGAGCAGAAAGACCTGTACATGGCCGCCCTCAAGCAGCCGCAAGGCATGATTCTGGTGACCGGCCCCACCGGCTCGGGCAAGACCGTGTCGCTGTACACCGGGCTGAACATCCTCAATACCGTCGACATCAACATTTCTACCGCCGAAGACCCGGTGGAGATCAACATGGAAGGCATCAACCAGGTCAACGTCAATCCACGCCAAGGGTTGGACTTTGCCCAGGCCCTGCGCTCGTTCCTGCGTCAGGACCCGGACGTGATCATGGTCGGCGAGATCCGCGACCTCGAAACCGCCGAAATCGCGATCAAGGCCGCCCAGACCGGGCACCTCGTGTTGTCTACCCTGCACACCAACAGCGCAGCGGAAACTCTGACCCGCCTGCACAACATGGGCATTCCCGGCTTCAACATCGCGACCTCGGTGAGCCTGATCATTGCCCAGCGCCTGGCGCGAAAACTCTGCAGCCACTGCAAGAAACCCATCGAAATCCCTCGCGAAACCCTGATCAAGGAAGGTTTCCCCGAGGAACGCATCGGCCATTTCACGATCTATGAGCCCTCTGGTTGCGATCACTGCAACGGCGGGTACAAGGGTCGCGTGGGGATTTATGAAGTGGTGAAGAACACCCCCGAACTGCAACGGCTGATCATGGCCGAAGGCAACTCACTGGAAATCGATACCCAGATGCGCCGGGACGGCTTCAACGACCTGCGCACCTCGGGCCTGATCAAGGCCATGCAAGGCATCACCGGCCTTGAAGAAATCAACCGGGTCACCAAGGACTGAACATGGCGGTCAAGGCAGCGAAAGTCAGTGTCTACGCCTGGGAAGGCACGGACCGCAAAGGCAGCAAGGTGACCGGCGAGCTGAGCGGCCAGAACCCCGCACTGGTCAAGGCCCAGTTGCGCAAGCAAGGCATCAACCCCGGGAAGGTGCGCAAGAAATCCGCCTCGCTGCTGAGCTTCGGCAAGCGCATCAAGGCCCAGGACATTGCCCTGTTCACCCGGCAGATGGCGACCATGATGAAGGCCGGCGTACCGCTGTTGCAGTCGTTCGACATCATTGGCGAAGGCTTCGAGAACCCGGCCATGCGCAAGCTGGTCGACGAGGTGAAACAGGAAGTCGCCGCCGGCAACAGCTTCGCCGCCGCGCTGCGCAAGAAGCCTCAGTATTTTGACGAGTTGTACTGCAACCTGGTGGATGCCGGTGAGCAGTCCGGCGCGCTCGACACCCTGCTGGAACGGGTCGCGACCTACAAGGAAAAGAGCGAAAGCCTCAAGGCCAAGATCAAGAAGGCCATGACCTACCCGTCCGCAGTGGTGCTGGTGGCAGCGGTGGTTACCGGGATTCTGCTGGTCAAGGTGGTGCCGCAGTTTCAGTCGGTGTTCTCTGGCTTCGGTGCCGAACTGCCAGCCTTCACGTTGATGGTGATCAGCCTGTCCGAGTTCATGCAGCAATGGTGGTGGGCGATTCTCGGTTTGCTGGTGGCCGGTTTTTTCGGCACCCGCCATGCCCTGAAAAAATCCCAGGCCCTGCGCGACCGACGCGACGCCTGGTTTCTCAAGCTGCCGCTGGTGGGCACGCTGATGTACAAGTCCGCTGTGGCGCGGTTTGCCCGGACCCTGTCGACCACCTTCGCAGCCGGTGTGCCGTTGGTTGAAGCGCTGGACTCGGTGGCCGGGGCCACCGGCAACGTGGTGTTCAAGCGCGCTGTGCTGCGTATCCGTCAGGACGTTTCCACCGGCATGCAGCTGAACTTCTCGATGCGCTCCACCGGCATCTTTCCGAACATGGCGGTGCAGATGACCGCCATCGGCGAAGAGTCCGGCGCATTGGACGAGATGCTCGACAAGGTCGCGGGTTTCTATGAGGACGAAGTGGACAACATGGTCGACAACCTCACCAGCCTGATGGAGCCGTTCATCATGGTGGTGCTCGGGGTGATCGTCGGCGGTCTCGTAGTGGCGATGTACCTGCCGATCTTCCAACTCGGCTCAGCGATCTGACATGCCTATCGACGAACTCTTCAGTCTCTATCCGCTGGCCTTTGTCATCACCGCCCTGCTGCTGGGGCTGGTGGTCGGCAGTTTTCTCAACGTGTTGATCTGGCGCCTGCCGAAAATGCTCGAGCGCGAATGGCGCCAGCAGGCTCACGATGTGCTGGGGCTGCCCGGTGAAGCGCCGTTGCCCACCTACAACCTGATGCTGCCGCACTCGCAATGCCCGCACTGTGGCCACCGGATCCGCGCGTGGGAAAACATCCCGGTGTTGAGTTACGTGTTCCTGCGCGGGCGCTGCTCAAGTTGCAGCACACCGATCAGCAAGCGTTACCCGCTGACCGAACTGGCCTGCGGCCTGCTCTCGGCGTTCATCGCCTGGCACCTGGGTTTCGGCTGGCCGGCGTGCCTGCTGATCGTGCTGACCTGGGGCCTGTTGGCCATGAGCCTGATCGACACCGAGCATCAATTGCTGCCCGACGTGCTGGTGCTGCCGCTGCTGTGGCTGGGATTGATCGTCAACAGCTTCGAGCTGTTCGTGCCGCTGCACGATGCCCTGTGGGGCGCGGTGCTGGGTTACATGGCGCTGTGGTCGGTGTTCTGGCTGTTCAAACTGATCACCGGCAAGGACGGCATCGGTCACGGCGATTTCAAGCTGCTGGCACTGCTCGGGGCCTGGGGCGGCTGGCAGATTTTGCCGCTGACCATCCTCTTGTCCTCGCTGGTGGGCGCCGTGCTCGGGGTGATTTTGCTCAAGCTGCGTGACCAGAAAACCTCGACGCCGATCCCCTTCGGCCCGTATCTGGCAATTGCCGGCTGGATTGCCTTGCTCTGGGGTGGTCAAATAACCGGCTTCTATTGGCAGTTTGTCGGTTTGAAATGAATACCCCTGTGGAAAAACCCTGGATTCTCGGCCTGACCGGCGGCATCGGCAGCGGCAAAAGCGCCGCCGCCCAGCACTTCATCGACCTCGGCATCCATGTGGTGGACGCCGATCACGCGGCGCGCTGGGTGGTCGAACCGGGCCGTCCGGCGCTGGCGAAGATCGCCGAACACTTCGGCCCCGATGTGTTGCAGGCCGACGGCACGCTGGATCGTGCGGCCCTGCGCAAACTGATCTTTGAGGTGCCGGAGCAACGGCGCTGGCTCGAAGCGCTGCTGCATCCGCTGATCGCCGAGGAAATCGCCCATCATCTGGCGCAGGCACAATCGCCTTACGCGATTCTGGTCTCGCCGCTTTTGATCGAATCCGGGCAATACGCGATGACTCAGCGAATCCTGGTGATCGACGCCCCGCAACAACTGCAGATCGAACGCACCTTGCAGCGTGACCAGACCAGCGAACAGCAGGTTCAGGCGATCCTCAAGGCCCAGTCCAGCCGCGAAGACCGCGTCAGCCGTGCCGACGACGTGGTGGTCAACGACCGCGACCTCGCCTGGCTGCACAGCGAGGTCGAGCGCCTGCATCACTTTTACCTGACTTTATCCGGAGGCCAGTCATGAGCCAGATCCCAACCGTAGAATGCCCAACCTGTGGCGCCCCCGTGGAATTCACCCCCGAGAACAAATTCCGGCCGTTCTGCTCGGACCGCTGCAAACTGATCGACCTCGGCGCCTGGGCGTCGGAAGAACACAAGATTCCCGTGGCCCCGGATGCCGAGGACGAACTGTTTTCCGGCGATTTCGATCCGCGTCACTGATCCCGTTCAGGGCCGCATGAAGCCGTAGTCCTGATCGTCGTCGAGGTTTTCCGCCAGGAAGCGCAACTCGTCGGCCAGTTCTTCGGCGTTGCGCACCGCCTTGCTCTGCTGCACCACTGCACTGAGCAAGGCGCGCAGGCTCAGGCCCGGATCGAACCCCACCTCCTGTGCCATCTCCAGACTCTGCCGGGTTTCCTGCCTCGCCCACTCGTACACGCTCATACCGCTGCTCCTGAAGGAATTTGGCCGAGCATGAAATGCGGCGCGCTGGGTGGATTTGATGTGGATCAAGACTTGGGATCGTCGTCCTTCCACGGCGCCGAAAGGTAGCGTGTGCGGTTGAAGGTCTCCAGCCATTCCGGGCAGAACACCACCAAGGCACTGACCACCATGCCGTTGATGAAGGCTTCGGGAAAAATCAGCAACCACAGGTAACCGATGAAATCCTCCAGCCATTCCGGCATGGCAAAGAGGCCGTCGTACCAGAGCAACGTCAGGCTCAGCGTCAGGCAGAACAACGCCGACAGCGCGGCGGCAAAAAAGCCGGAACAGAAGATGTACACGAACGGATTGCGCGGCTGCGCACGCTCGACCAGGATCGCCACGCATTCGGTGATCAGCACCGGCACCAGGATCAGCAAGGCGCCGTTGACCCCGACGGCCACCAGATCCTGACGCCCCAACAGCACCAGTCCCAGTTGCGCCACCAGTCCGCCGACGATCGCCAGCGGCCAGTCCAGCAGCAGCGTCACCGCTGTCATGCCGATGAAGTGGTAAGACACCCCGGTGTCGAAATCCCTGCGCACCAGCCACAGCAGAAACAACGCGAACACTGTGCCGAACAGCAAATGCTGACGACGGTTGTCGCTGAACAGCTCGACCCACGGTGCGCGGACAATCGCCCAGAGCAGCACCGGCAGGTAAATCAGCCATCCGAAAGTAAGACTTGTCGATGACAGCAGTTCTGCACCGATCATGATCCCATCACCTTCATTCGCACCGCAGACTCCCTTGATTGGCGCTCCTGCGGCGAAGTCTACACCTGCGCGGCGGGACATCTGCCGATGCAAAGCTTTCTGCTTGTCGCAATTGAACGCTAAGCTTGGGCCTATGGATGACTCAGATTATTTACGCCTGCTGACCATCGCGGCCGAGCAAGCCAACGCCTTCCTGTCCAATGCCCGCAAATGGGAGCGTGAGCGTTGGGTCTGCCAGCGCCTGCTGCAAGGCTTGAATATTCCTTATCGCGCCGACGAATTCGCGCCCGCCGGTGAGCCGCCGGACGTGTTGTTTCGCGACGCCAATTTCGAGGTGTTTTTCGTCCTCGACGAGGGCCGTCGGCTCAACGACGAATGGCGCGATGAGCTGCAACGGCGGCGCAGTGCGTTTTCCCTCAGCCAACTGGTGCGGCGTGAAGCCAAGCCACGGCGGATTCCGGCCAATGAATTTCTGCTGAGACTGGCGCCGACCTTGCGCAAGAAAGCGCACAACTACAAGGAACGCGGCATGGATCTCGGCGAGCTGGACATCATTGCCTTCGCCAGCCTCAAACGCGAAGTGCTCGACCTGAACAGCCATTTTCCGCCGCCCACCGAATACCTGCGTCAGGGCTGGCGCTCGCTGTCGCTGGTCGGGCCGACCTTTGCCCGAGTGCTTTTCGCCCATCCCGATGCCCCGGATTTCCTGCGCGGCAACCTGGGGCGCAGCATTGTGTTCGATGTCGGGATCAGCCTATGACACCACTTCAACAATTGATTGCCGATGTCCCGCGGATCGGATCCGTGCGCTGGATTGGCGTGCGCCCCGAGTCACGGGGGCCGATGCTCGCACTCGATGCGGTGGAGGCGCGGCTTGAAGCCGGGCTCACCGGCGATCACGCTCGGCCCGGGTTACGCAATGCGCGGCAGGTGACGCTGATTCAGTGGGAACACCTGGCCGTGATCAGTGCCCTGATGGGCCGGTCCGCCGAACAACCGGTCACGCCTGAAGATCTGCGGCGCAATCTCGTTATAAGCGGGATCAACCTGTTCAGCCTCAAGGGGCGGCGCTTTCGCATTGGTCAGGCGATTTTCGAAACTACAGGCTGGTGCCAGCCGTGTGCGCGTCTGCAAAACAACCTTGGCCCCGGAACGTTCCAGGCCGTGCGCGGGCATGGCGGAATCACCGCGCGAGTGTTACAAAGCGGGATCATTCGCCTCGGGGACAGTGTGTCTGTCGAACCGGTCCCGGACAGTGGCTATGCTGCGTTCAATCCCGGTTGAAAACCGCTGTAGCGTGTTCTCATTCAGTAACGTCTACCTGACGAGGCCTTTATGACCAGCCGCCTGAACCCCGAAGACCAGAAGCATGTCGAAGAGTACCTGCAGTTGTCCCAACACCGTGTCGAGCGCCGGCCATTCCGGCCGTGGATGCTCCTGGTGCTGGTGCTGGCAGTGACCATTGGTCTGGGCCTGTTGAGCCGATTTATCAGTTACCTGACGCTATGAGCTGCATCGCGCTCGCTCGGGTAGCCGTACCGATTTCCTTTCAAAACCTTGCGAGCTATCCCTATGTCCCATCGTATTGTCATTGTCGGCGGCGGCGCCGGCGGCCTGGAGTTAGCTACCCGTCTGGGTAAGACTCTGGGCAAACGCGGCACCGCCAGCATCATGCTGGTCGACGCGAACCTCACGCACATCTGGAAACCGCTGCTGCACGAAGTGGCCGCCGGATCGCTGAACTCTTCCGAAGACGAACTCAACTATGTCGCCCAGGCCAAATGGAACCACTTCGAGTTCCAGCTGGGGCGCATGAGCGGGCTCGATCGTGAGCAGAAGAAGATCCAGCTGGCTGCCACCTACGACGAAAACGGCGTCGAGCTGGTCCCCGCACGGGAAGTGCCCTACGACTCGCTGGTGATCGCGGTCGGCAGCACCACCAACGATTTCGGCACCCAGGGCGCCGCGCAACACTGCCTGTTCCTCGACACCCGCAAACAGGCCGAGCGTTTCCACCAGCAACTGCTCAACCACTACCTGCGTGCTCACGCCGGGCAAACCGATGTGGTCCAGCAGATCAGTGTGGCCATCGTTGGCGCCGGCGCCACGGGTGTTGAGCTCGCGGCCGAGCTGCACAATGCCGCCCACGAACTCGCGGCTTACGGTCTGGACCGGATCAAACCGGAAAACATGCACATCACCCTGATCGAAGCCGGGCCACGGGTGCTGCCAGCCCTGCCGGAACGGATCAGCGGGCCGGTACACAAGACTCTGGAGAAACTCGGGGTCAATGTAATGACCAACGCCTCGGTCAGCCAGGTCACCGCCGACAGCCTGATCACCGCCGATGGCAACGAGATCAAGGCCAGTCTGAAAGTCTGGGCCGCCGGGATCCGCGCACCGGGTTTCCTCAAGGACATCGACGGTCTGGAAACCAACCGCATCAATCAGCTGCAAGTGCTGCCGACGCTGCAGACCACCCGCGACGAAAACATCTTCGCCTTCGGTGACTGCGCCGCCTGCCCGCAACCGGGCTCCGATCGCAACGTTCCACCACGGGCCCAGGCTGCGCACCAGCAGGCGTCGCTGCTGGCCAAATCGCTGAAATTGCGCATCGAAGGCAAGACCCTGCCGGAGTACAAATACACCGACTACGGCTCGCTGATTTCGCTGTCGCGTTTTTCGGCGGTGGGTAACCTGATGGGCAACCTGACCGGCAGCGTGATGCTCGAAGGCTGGCTGGCGCGGATGTTTTACGTGTCGCTGTACCGCATGCACCAGATGGCGCTGTACGGGCCGTTCCGCACGGCGATGCTGATGCTGGGCAGCAAGATCGGACGCGGCACCGAGCCGCGCCTGAAGCTGCACTGATGTAACACCCTGTAGGAGTGAGCTTGCTCACGAAGACGGTGGATCAGTCGATAAATGCATCGGCTGACCCGCCTCATTCGCGAGCAAGCTCGCTCCCACAATGTTTTGTGTTTATCGAAAGATCTGTTTCCTACTGTATCTGCCCCCCGCTTTCCCCACCTTCGCTTACAAACGCCCCGCTCCTCGACACAGACGCGATACACCGCCACCGCTTAATGGCCACACCCGAGCACACCTGCTCCGGCTTGATCGCCCTTAACGTGTGGTTGCGCTGTGCAACCGAAGGAGAATGCAATGTCCCGTACTTCGAAAATCGGCAAAAACTCCCTTGGCCTGGTCGGTGCCGTACTGGCCGGCGGCCTGATGCTGTCCGGCTCGGTGTTCGCCGCACAACCGCTGGCCCAGGGTTATATGGTCGCTTCGGCCGAGACCTCGGTGAAAACCCCGGAAGGCAAATGCGGTGAAGGCAAATGCGGCGATGCGTCGATGGCCAAGACCGACACCGATGGCGACGGCAAGGTCTCGCGCGCCGAATTTCTGAAGGTCGCGCCGAAGTCCGACTTCGACAAGATCGACACCAACCACGACGGCTTCATCGACGAGCAAGAGGCGTACAACAACGTCAAAGCCAACTTCGAAGCCAATGGCAAGAAAATGCCGAAAGGCCTGTTCGAACACCTGAAAGACCAGGACGGTGCCTGATTTTTCAGACGCCCGACAAAACAAAGCCGCGCTTTCCCTGATGAGAAGCGCGGCTTTTTCACGCCTGCATGATTACAGCTGGAAGCGCCGCACCATGCCTTGCAGGGCGTTGGCCAGTTGCGACAGCTCATGGCTCGACGCGTTGGTTTGATCGGCACCCGCCGCCGAGCGCACCGACAGATCGCGAATGTTCACCAGATTGCGATCCACTTCCCGCGCCACCTGCGCCTGTTCTTCGGCGGCGCTGGCGATCACCAGATTGCGTTCGTGGATTTCGTGGACCGAGGCCGTGATCGTCTGCAACGCTTCACCGGCCCGCTCGGCCAGCACCAGCGTGGTGGCCGCCCGCGAGGCACTGGCCTGCATTGATTCCAGCGCCAGGCTCGAACCGCTGCGCATGCCCTGCACCATCTGCTCGATTTCCTGGGTCGATTGCTGCGTGCGATAAGCCAGCGCCCGGACTTCGTCGGCGACCACGGCAAACCCGCGTCCGCTTTCCCCGGCCCGAGCCGCTTCGATGGCGGCGTTGAGCGCCAGCAGGTTGGTCTGTTCGGCGATCGCCCGGATCACGTCCAGCACTTTGCCGATGTCCTGCGACTGATTGGCCAGTGATTGCACCAGCTCGCCGGTGTGTTCGACTTCGCTGGCCAAAGCGTTGATGGCGCCGGCGGTTTCGCTGACCCGCTCCTGGCCCAACTGCGCGGATTCGCTGGACTGGCGGGTGGCGTCGGACGTCGACACCGCATTGCGGGCGACTTCCTCGACCGCCGTGGTCATTTCGTTGACGGCGGTGGCGGCCTGTTCGATTTCGTTGTTCTGCTGTTGCAGCCCTTGCGTGCTGTCGTGGGTGACCGCGCTCAGTTCGTCGGAAGCAGTCGCCAGTTGCGTGGCCGAGCCGCTGATGCCCTGCAGGGTTTCGCGCAGGTTCTGCTGCATGGTCGCCAACGCCTTGAGCAACCGGCTGACCTCATCGTTGCCGTGGGTTTCGATCGGACGGGTCAGATCGCCTCTGGCGACGTGTTCAGCAGCGTCGACGGCGGCGCTCAGGGGGCGAACGATGCTGCGGGTCAGCAACATGGCCAGGGCCACGGTCGCCAACGCCGCCAGCGCGATGAACAGGGTCACGATGGTGCGCGAGGTTTCGTAGTGGGCGGCAGAGTTCTGGCTTTCGGCGGCGACCTGGCGGGCGAACAGGTCGGCCAGGTCATTGAGTTGTTTGCCGGAGCCGTCGACCACGGTTTTCATGTCGACCAGCAGCAGCTTGGTCAGCTCATCGCGCTTGCCTTGTTCGGCGAGGGTGAACGACTGGGCGATGCCGGTGCGGTAGGCAGCAAAGGTTTTCTTGAACTGATCGTACAACTGCTGCCCTTCCGGGGTTGTTACCAGCCGGTCGTAGGCGGCGATTTTTTCGCTCAGCTCCTTGTCGCGGGTGTCCATCTGGCTGCGGTACGTGGCGATGTTGGCCGGATCCTGATCCAGCGCCATGCGCAGGGAAATGGTGCGGATGCGCAACATGATCTCGCGAATCTCGTCGCCGCCGCGAATGCTCGGCAGCCACTGTGTCTCCACCGCCACTTCACTGTCGCGGATGCTCGACATCTGCCCCAGCGCAAACACCCCGAGCAACGCCACCAGCACCGCGATCAGGGCAAAGCCCAGGGCGGCACGGGGAGCAATATTCAACTGACGAAGCAACATGACGAACGCCCTTTTTCTTGTATTGGCCGGATGCAAGGGGCGATCGATGGCAGGCCCCTTTAGTTAGCGGGCTATCGGCAAGTTGTATGACGACTTGAATGAAACATTTCCGGAGGGCAAAAAAAATCCCCGTATCTTTCGATACGAGGATTTTTAATATGGTCGGGGTAAGGGGATTCGAACTCCTGACATCCTGCTCCCAAAGCAGGCGCGCTACCGGACTGCGCTATACCCCGGTAAAAAAAAGGCGATCTTTCAAAGATCGCCTTCTTCGATCAGCGCTTTTGGCCTCTGATCTTAAGATTCGATCCCAGTGTTACCTGGTTTCAAAAATGGTGGGTCGTGTGGGATTCGAACCTACGACCAATTGGTTAAAAGCCAACTGCTCTACCAACTGAGCTAACGACCCAAAAATGGTCGGGGTAAGGGGATTCGAACTCCTGACATCCTGCTCCCAAAGCAGGCGCGCTACCGGACTGCGCTATACCCCGGTTTGAAATTGGCTCCGTGACCAGGACTCGAACCTGGGACCCAATGATTAACAGTCATTTGCTCTACCGACTGAGCTATCACGGAACTACATATTTCAATTTACAACGGTGAAACTTGCAGCTTCTCGACATCGTTTTCGCATCGCTGCGTTCGTGTGTCTGAGGCGCGCTATTCTACAACCTAGAACACCTCTGTCAACCCCCTAAATTGCTTTCAAGTTAATGATTTGCAACTTATTTCAGATTTCTGCCCAGTGAGCTGAAACCGTCTTGGTGACTGACTGCGGGGCGCACTTTACAAGCCTTTTCCTTTGAGTTCAACAGCCTAACGAAAAAAAAGGCCTCGCAGTGCGAGGCCTTGATTACTTCACCACCGTCGAGCGTCAGTTGAACGTGATCTCGTCGTTCTCCACGACGCCGGTCGCGGTCTCGCCCGGCAGGAAACGTCCCGACAGGATCAACTGCGCCAACGGGTTCTCGATCCAGCGCTGGATCGCCCGCTTCAGCGGCCGTGCGCCATAGACCGGGTCGTAGCCGACGGCAATCAGCTTGTCCATCGCTTCCGGGCTCAGCTCCAGCTTCAGCTCGCGCTCGGCCAGACGGCTGCGCAGACGGCCCAGCTGGATCTCGGTAATGCCCGCGATCTGATCCCGCGCCAATGGCTCGAAGATCACCACTTCGTCGACCCGGTTGATGAACTCCGGACGGAAGTGGGTGGAAATCGCATCCATCACCGCTGCCCGTTGCGCTTCACGATCGCCTACCAGTTCCTGGATCTGCATCGAACCCAGGTTGGAGGTCATGACGATCACGGTATTGCGGAAATCCACCGTACGGCCGTGGCTGTCGGTCAAGCGTCCATCCTCCAGCACCTGCAGCAGGATGTTGAACACATCCGGGTGCGCCTTCTCGACTTCGTCCAGCAGGATTACCGAGTAAGGCTTGCGCCGTACCGCTTCGGTCAGATAACCGCCCTCTTCATAGCCGACGTAGCCCGGTGGCGCACCGATCAGCCGTGCCACGGAATGTTTCTCCATGAACTCGGACATGTCGATCCGCACCATCGCCTCTTCCGTATCGAAGAGGAATTCGGCCAGCGCCTTGCACAGCTCGGTTTTACCGACACCGGTCGGGCCGAGGAACATGAACGAGCCGCTCGGGCGATTCGGGTCGGACAACCCGGCACGGGAACGCCGCACCGCGTTGGCCACTGCAACCACCGCTTCGTCCTGGCCGATCACGCGTTGATGCAACAGGCTTTCCATCTTCATCAGCTTGTCGCGCTCGCCTTCGAGCATTTTCGACACCGGAATACCGGTCCACTTCGAAACGACTTCGGCGATTTCCTCTTCAGTCACCTTGCTGCGCAGCAGCTGGTTTTCGCTCTTGCCGTGCTGGTCGACCATTTGCAGGCTGCGCTCCAGATCCGGGATCACCCCGTACTGCAACTCGGCCATGCGGTTCAGGTCGCCTTTACGACGCGCGGCTTCCAGTTCCTGACGGGACTGTTCGATCTTTTGCTGAATCTGCGCAGAACCCTGCACCTCGGCTTTTTCCGAGTTCCAGATTTCTTCCAGATCCGAATACTCACGCTCGTGACGGACGATTTCTTCCTGGAGTTTTTCCAGGCGCTTGATCGCCGCTTCGTCGCTTTCTTTCTTCAGCGCCTGGGATTCGACTTTCAGTTGAATCAGGCGCCGCTCCAGACGATCCAGCACTTCCGGCTTGGAGTCGATCTCCATGCGGATGCGGCTGGCCGCTTCGTCGATCAGGTCGATCGCCTTGTCCGGCAGTTGCCGGTCAGTGATGTAGCGATGGCTGAGCTTGGCCGCCGCGATGATCGCGCCGTCAGTGATCGCCACCTTGTGGTGAACCTCGTAACGCTCTTTGAGGCCACGCAGGATCGCGATGGTGTCTTCTTCGCTCGGTTCGTCCACCAGCACTTTCTGGAAGCGCCGCTCGAGGGCCGCGTCCTTCTCTATATATTGGCGGTACTCGTTGAGCGTGGTGGCGCCGACGCAATGCAGTTCACCACGGGCCAGGGCCGGTTTGAGCATGTTGCCGGCGTCCATCGAGCCCTCGCCCTTGCCGGCGCCGACCATGGTGTGCAGTTCGTCGATGAACAGAATGATCTGCCCTTCCTGCTTCGACAGCTCGTTGAGCAGCGCTTTCAGGCGCTCTTCGAACTCGCCGCGATATTTGGCGCCGGCAATCAGCGCACCCATATCGAGGGACAGCAGACGCTTGCCGCGCAGGCCATCCGGCACTTCGCCGTTGATGATGCGCTGGGCCAGACCTTCGGCAATCGCGGTTTTACCCACGCCTGGCTCGCCGATCAGCACCGGGTTGTTCTTGGTGCGGCGTTGCAGAACCTGAATGGTGCGACGGATTTCATCGTCACGGCCGATCACCGGGTCAAGCTTGCCTTCTTCGGCGCGCTTGGTCAGGTCGACGGTGTACTTATCCAGTGCCTGACGCGACTCTTCGTGGTTGGCGTCGTTAACGGCTTCGCCACCGCGCAGGTTGTTGATCGCATTCTCCAGCGCCTTTTTGCTCACACCCTGGCCGAGCAGCAACTTGCCGAGCTTGCTGTTCTCGTCCATCGCGGCGAGCAGCACCAGCTCGCTGGAAATGAACTGATCGCCCTTCTGCTGGGCCAGACGGTCGGCCTGGTTGAGCAGACGCGCCAGATCCTGCGACATATTCACGTCGCCGGTCGGGTTCTGGATTTTCGGTAATTGATCGAGCTCTTTGGTCAGCTCTTTACGCAAGCTGTTGACGTCGAAGCCCACCTGCATCAACAGGGGTTTGATCGAACCACCCTGCTGTTCAAGCATGGCTTGCATCAAATGCGCCGGCTCGATGGCCGGATGATCGTGGCCGACAGCCAGGGATTGGGCATCGGACAACGCCAACTGCAATTTGCTGGTTAAACGGTCTATACGCATGGGTCACCTTCCTTTTGAGCAGGCCGGACCTAAAAACCATCCTGAATAAAGAAACCTGCCAGATACCGCTATAGATGCGGTCGATTCTGGAAGATTCAAGCGTCAGGGAGTTGATGCAGGTCAGACAAGCTTAGCGGGCGCCCAGCCTCGCAAATACGTTTCTCTTTTGGCGAGTGGCTGTTTTCGTCAGGCAAGGCGCCGCGACGAGTCATAGCCCGCTATGGCGAGGAGCGGCAACGCAGCATGATGTAAACAGACGCCGTCAAAAAGAAACAGTATTTGTGAGGCTGGGCGCCTCAAGCCAGACTAGGGAGGCGAAGCGACCAGTGCGCGATGCACGGCGATAAGAGAAGAAGCGCGGATCGGTCACGGTACAGAAACCGCCACCATAAACAGCGGTGACACCACGAGCCGCCAGACGCAGCCGCGCCAGCTTATAGATGTCGGCCATGAACTTGCCGGCGTTGTGGCTCGGGACAAAGGCTGTCTCGGCTTCGGGCAATTGATTGATGAAGACTTCCCGGACTTCCGGGCCGACTTCAAAGGCTTGCGGGCCGATGGCCGGACCGAGCCAGACCAGAACGTCTTCGGCGGGCACGTCCAGACTGTCGAGTGTGGCTTCCAGCACGCCGGCCGCCAGCCCACGCCAACCGGCATGAGCCGCTGCCACGCGAGTACCGGCACGGTCGCAGAACAGCGCCGGCAGGCAATCGGCAGTCATCGCCGCACACGCGATACCGGGTGTTGCCGTCCAGCTGGCATCCGCCGTGGCCACCACGGACGGATCCGCATGCGCCACGGCAATCCCGTGCACTTGCTGCAACCAGGCAGACTTTATAGAAAAGTGTTCGGTCAGACGCCGACGGTTTTCGGCGACGGCCTCCGGGCGGTCATCGACATGATCGCCCAGGTTGAGGCTGTCGAACGGCGCCTCGCTGACGCCGCCCTCGCGGGTTGTGACACAGGCCCTGACGCTGGCCGGCGCGGGCCAGTCCGGCGTCAGCCAGTTCATCCGATGAATGCCTCGCGATCCTGCTTGAGCAGAGTCAGCAGCCACACCAGATCTTCCGGCAGCGGCGATTCCCAGCTCATGCGCTCACCGGTGGTCGGGTGATCCAGCTCAAGGAACCGCGCATGCAGGGCCTGACGCGGGAAGTGCTTGAGGGATTCGACCATGGTCTGGCTCGCGGCCGGCGGAATGCGGAAACGACCGCCGTATGCCGGGTCGCCGACCAACGGGAAGTTGATATGCGACATGTGCACGCGAATCTGGTGGGTACGACCGGTTTCCAGCTTCACCCGCACGTGGGTGTGGGAGCGGAAGCGCTCCAGCACGCGGTAGTGGCTGACGGCCGGCTTGCCGCCTTCCATCACCGCCATGCGCTGACGCTGCTGGCCGTGGCGGCCGATCGGGGCATTGATCTTGCCACCGGCGGTCACTACGCCGATCACGATGCATTCGTAGATCCGGCTGACGCTGCGGCTTTGCAGCTGGGCGACCAGCTTGGTCTGCGCCTGAATGGTCTTGGCCACCACCATCAGACCGGTGGTGTCCTTGTCCAGACGATGCACGATACCGGCGCGCGGGACATTGATGATGTCCGGCACGTGGTGCAGCAAGGCGTTGAGCAAGGTGCCATCAGCGTGACCGGCAGCCGGGTGCACCACCAGGCCCGCAGGCTTGTTGATCACCAGAATGTCGTCATCTTCATAGACGATGTCGAGTTCGATGTCCTGAGCGACCCATTCACCCTGGGCCTCCTGCTCGGCAGTGAGCTCAAGGATGGCACCGCCATGAACGATGTCGCGCGGGCGGATGACCGCCCCGTCCACAGTCAGGCGACCTTCTTTGATCCAGGCGGAAAGGCGCGAGCGCGAGTGCTCGGCGAAGAGTTGGGCGGCGACTTGATCGAGGCGTTGGCCGCCCAATTCGGACGGCACCTCTGCGCGAAGTTCAATTTTATCGGACATGCTCGGACTGGGCGTCGGCTACAGCCTTTGGTTTCGGCTGCGCGCTTGTGGTTAAATACGGCGTCTTTTGCCCCGGGGCTTTTCAACGGGGCGCTCATCATAACAGGACGGCCCCGCCCAAGACAGCGGCCGTCATAGGGACGCAAGCCGCCATGCAAGTGAAACACCTGCTGCTGATCGCCATCCTCGCATTGACCGCTGCTTGCTCATCGAAGGAAGTCGTAGACGAAAACCTGAGTGAAGCCGAGCTGTACCAGCAGGCTCAACAGGACCTGGACAACAACAGCTACACCAGCGCCACAGCCAAGCTGAAGGCTCTGGAGTCGCGTTATCCGTTCGGTCGCTACGCCGATCAGGCGCAGCTGGAACTGATCTACGCCAACTACAAGAACGCCGAGCCGGAAGCTGCAAAATCCGCCGCCGAGCGTTTCATTCGTCTGCATCCGCAGCACCCGAACGTGGATTACGCCTACTACCTGAAGGGCCTGACTTCGTTCGACCAGGACGTCGGCCTGCTGGCGCGCTTCCTGCCGCTGGACATGACCAAGCGTGACCCGGGTGCCGCCCGCGACTCCTACAACGAGTTCGCCCAGCTGACCAGCCGCTACCCGAACAGCCGCTACGCGCCGGACGCCAAGCAGCGCATGATCTACCTGCGCAACCTGCTGGCGGCCTACGAAATCCACGTGGCCGACTACTACCTGACCCGTCAGGCCTATGTCGCCGCTGCCAACCGTGGTCGTTATGTAGTGGAAAACTTCCAGGAAACTCCATCGGTCGGTGACGGCCTGGCGGTGATGACCGAAGCCTACCAGCGTCTGCATCTGGACGAACTGGCGGCCACCAGTCTGGAAACCCTGAAGCTCAACTACCCGAACCACCCGAGCCTGCAGGACGGCCAGTTCGTGCCTCGTGTTGCCGAAGCCGACAACCGTTCGTTCCTGAGCAAGGCCACCTTGGGTCTGATCGAATCCCGTCCGCCGCTGCCGCCGGGAGAAACCCGCGCCAACCAGGACGTGCAGAAGCAGTTCCAGGACGCGAAAGACGCGATCCCGAACGAGCTCAAGCCAAAAGACGAAAACGGCGACGTGATCGAAGAGCCGGAACCGGAGTCGAGCGACAGCGACCGTTCCATCTTCAGCTACATGACCTTCGGTCTGTTCGACTGATCACTTCGGTGATGCCAAAAAGGGAGATCTTCGGATCTCCCTTTTTATTGCGGCGTGTGATTGGGCTGTGCGCTTGTCGGGTCCTTGGCTAAACTGCCGAATCATTAGCCGAAAAGCCGCCCATCATGCTTCGTTTACTGTTCTGGATTGCCTTGATCGCCGCTGCTGTCTGGTTGTGGCGCAAATTCAAGGCCCCCGCCTCGTCCACCCGATCGCCTCGCGAACAGGATGCCGCGCCGATGGTGCGCTGCGCCCATTGCGGCGTGCACCTGCCCCGCGACCGCGCGCTGAACCTTCAACAACAGTGGTATTGCAGCCAGGCTCACCTTGAGCAAGGCCCCGGTTCCAGTGATCGCTGAGGCCGACAACGCCGACAGCAAACAGGCCCAGCGACTGCTGCGTCTCTATCATCTGTACCGTTTGAGTGTCGGCATCACCCTGGTGTTGCTGATCTCCAGCAACATGGACAACCGCCTGCTGACCTCCGCCAACGACGAGTTGCTGCGCAATGGCAGCTGGTTGTACCTGGTGCTGAACATCCTGCTGGTGGTGTTCCTCGAGAATATCCGCCGCCCAGCCCAGTTGTTCGGCCTGGCACTGGTCGACATTCTGCTGCTGTGCGGTGTGTTCTATGCGGCCGGCGGTGTGGCCAGTGCGATTGGCAACTTGCTGATCGTCTCGGTAGCCATCAGCAACACCTTGCTGCGACGACGCATCGGCCTGCTGATCGCCGCCGTCGCCACCCTCGGCATCGTCGGGCTCAGCTTTCTGCTGAGTTTCAGCCATCCCCTGAGCGCCAACGACTATCTGCAGGCCGGCACCCTCGGCGCCTTGTGCTTCGCCGCCTCGCTGCTGGTGCAGGGATTGATGCGCCGTCTCGAAGTCAGTGAGAACCTGGCCGAGTTGCGCGCCAGCGAGGTCGTGGGGCTCGAAGCCCTCAACGCGCTGATCCTGCAACGCATGCGCACCGGCATTCTGGTGCTCGACGAACAGCGCCGGGTGCAACTGGCCAATCACAGCGCCAAAACCCTGCTGGGCCAGACACACCTTGAAGGCGACTTGATCGACGAGCACTCGAGCGCGTTGGTTGAACGCCTGCAACTGTGGCTGAACAACCCGACCCTGCGCCCGCAAAGCCTGAAAATCGCCGGCAATGGCCTGGACCTGCAGCCGAGCTTCATTGCCCTGGAACAGAGTCCGAATCGCCAGACCCTGGTGTTTCTCGAAGACCTCGCCCAGATCGCCCAGCAGGCCCAGCAATTGAAACTCGCCGCACTGGGCCGGCTGACTGCCGGTATCGCCCATGAAATCCGCAATCCGCTGGGGGCCATCAGTCATGCCGCGCAGCTGTTGCAGGAATCCGAGGAACTCGATGGCGCGGATCGGCGTCTGACGCAGATCATTCAAGACCACTCCCAGCGCATGAACCGAGTCATCGAAAACGTCCTGCAACTGTCCCGCCGTCAGCAGAGCGCACCGCAACGGCTGGATCTCAAACCGTGGCTGGAGCAGTTCGTCAGCGAGAGCCGCGAACAGGCCGGCGAGCGCCAGCACATTCACCTGCACATCGGCCCGGGGGATTTCCGCACGTTGATGGATCCCGGACAGCTCACGCAGATTCTCGACAATCTGTTACGCAATGGCTGGCGCCACAGTGCCCTTTTGCACGATCCGGCCGAGGTCTGGCTGACGCTGTTGATCGACCCCGAAAGCACGCTGGCCGTGCTCGAAGTGCAGGACAACGGCCCCGGCGTGCCGCTGGATCAACAGGCTCACCTGTTCGAACCGTTCTTTACCACCAGCAGCCAGGGCACCGGCCTTGGGCTTTATCTGTCCCGTGAGCTGTGCGAAAGCAATCAAGCGCGCCTAGACTTCAAATCACGCCAAGGCGGCGGCTGCTTTCGCATCACCTTTGCTCACGGACGGAAACAAAGTTGAACACGAGCCCACGGCAAAAAATCCTCATCGTCGACGACGAGCCGGATATCCGCGAACTCCTGGAAATCACCCTGGGACGGATGAAACTCGACACCTTCAGCGCACGCAATCTCAATGAAGCCCAGGCGCTGCTGCACCGCGAGACCTTCGACCTGTGCCTGACCGACATGCGCCTGCCCGACGGCACGGGCCTGGAACTGGTGCAGCATATCCAGCAACGTTATCCACAACTGCCGGTGGCAATGATCACCGCGTACGGCAGCCTGGAAACGGCGATCAACGCCTTGAAGGCCGGGGCTTTCGACTTCCTGACCAAACCGGTGGACCTGACACGCCTTCGCGAACTGGTTGGCTCGGCGTTGCGCATGCCGGCGCCGGGCAATGTCTGCACTTCGATCGACCGGCTGCTTCTCGGCGATTCACCACCGATGCGCAATCTGCGCAAGCAGATCGACAAACTGGCCCGCAGCCAGGCACCGGTTTACATCAGCGGCGAATCCGGCAGCGGCAAGGAACTGGTGGCCCGGCTGATTCATGAACAGGGCCCGCGCGCCAGCCAGCCGTTCGTGCCGGTGAACTGCGGGGCGATTCCGTCTGAGTTGATGGAAAGCGAGTTCTTCGGCCACCGCAAAGGCAGTTTCAGTGGCGCGGTGGAGGATAAACCGGGGCTGTTTCAGGCTGCCCACGGCGGCACGCTGTTTCTCGATGAAGTGGCGGACCTGCCACTGCCGATGCAGGTCAAGCTGCTGCGGGCGATTCAGGAAAAAGCCGTGCGCAGCGTTGGCGGCCAACAGGAAACCGTGGTCGATGTGCGCATCCTCTGCGCGACGCACAAGGACCTCGATGCGGAAGTGGCTGCCGAGCGTTTCCGTCAGGATCTGTATTACCGGCTGAACGTGATCGAACTGCGCGTACCGTCCCTGCGCGAACGTCGCGAGGACATCGAAGCCTTGGCCGGCCATATGCTCAAACGCCTGGCCAATGGCACCGGGCAGCCGGCGGCACGTCTTCATCCCCATGCCCTCGAGGCGCTGAAAAACTACCGGTTTCCGGGCAACGTGCGGGAGCTGGAGAACGTGCTTGAGCGGGCACATACCCTGTGTGAAAACCGCACGATCGAGGCAGAGGATTTACGTCTGAGTGAAGGAAACGGCACTGCTGAAGGCGGCATTGCCGATCTCACGCAGATCGACAACCTGGAAGACTATCTGGAAAGCGTCGAGCGCAAACTGATTTTGCAGGCGCTGGAGGAGACTCGCTGGAATCGCACGGCGGCAGCGCAGCGGTTGAGTCTTTCGTTTCGCTCGATGCGCTACAGGCTCAAGAAACTGGGGCTGGATTGAGGGCCCCTTCGCGGGCAAGCCCGCGAAGGCGATTTGTCAGTCATCGGAAGAAAAACTGACTAGATCCGTCCGGCCGGTGCATACGGCGCCGGATCAATGATCGGCGCACGCCCCAGCATCACATCGGCAAACAACTGACAGGACGCCGGCGCCAGCACCAGTCCGTTGCGGTAATGACCGCAGTTCAGCCACAGACTGTCAAACCCCGGAACCCGCCCAATATAAGGAATGCCTTCCGGTGAACCCGGTCGCAGCCCGGCCCAATGCCCCACCACTTCAGCATCGGCCAGCGCCGGCAACAACTCGACTGCCGAAGCCTTGAGGCTTTCCAGCGCGTTGTCCGTCGGGGTCTTGTCGAAACCTTCGTGCTCCAGCGTACTGCCGATCAGAATGTGCCCGTCGCGGCGCGGAATCGCGTAGCGCCCCTTGGCCAGCACCATGCTCGGCAGGAAATCCGCCGCGCACTTGTAGAGAATCATCTGGCCTTTGACCGGCTCCACCGGCAGCGACAGGTTCAAGGTCTTGAGCAGTTCGCCGCTCCACGCACCTGCGGTAAGAACGACCTGATCACCGGTGATCACACCCGTGGAGGTCTGCACGCCCACCACCCGCTCGCGATCACGGACAAACCCGCTGACTTCACACTGCTCATGAATCGTCACGTTCGGCAGCGCCTGCAACGCCGCTTTCAAAGACTTCACCAGCCGAGGATTGCGCACGTTGGCCACATCGGCCATGTAGATCGCCCGGGAAAAACCGCCACCGAGCACCGGCACCGCATCATGCGCCGCCGAGATATCCACAGCCCGCAGCGGACGGTTTTCCCGCGCAGCCCACGCCAGCGCTTCGGCTTCGTCATCCAGGTCCAGCCAGTACAGGCCGGTGGTGTGCACTTCGGGATCTACCCCGGTATCGGCAAAAAGGCGCTCACCCAGTTGTGGATAAAAATCCTGCGACCAGTGCGCCAGCGCGGTGACGGCCGGGCTGTAGCGCCAAGGATACAGCGGAGAGACGATACCGCCGCCGGCCCAGGACGATTCCTGGCCGACGTTCGAACGATCCAGCAGCACCACGCTGCCGACCTCGGAGGCGAGGTTGTACGCAGTGAGCAGGCCAATCACCCCGCCACCGACAATCACCACTTGCTGTTGCCTGGTCATGTTTGATCCAACCGTAAAAAAGACAGTGGGCGCAAATGGCGCCCGAAATAAAGCGGCTCAGCGGCCCCAGCAATCCTTGGTGGTCAGCCCGGTGGTCGCGTTGTTCATGCTTCTGACACCGGTGTTGGTAAGGGTGAAATCCCCGCACTTGTCAGTGGCCATGGCCGTGCCGGTCTTGCGGGTCGCGGTCAGCAGGAAGGTCTGATCGGTGATCGTCGGCGTGATGGTGTAGAAATCGTTGCCGGTGCTCAACCCGGTGACACCGGTGTAGACGTTGTTCTTCGAATAGAAACGCTCAAGGATCTGTGCCTGTTCCGACAAATTGCTGACTACGTCGGCACGGCGGCCCTTCTTCACGTATTCGGTGAGGCTCGGATAGCCGATGGTGATGACGATACCGATGATCGCAATCACGATCATGATTTCGATCAGGGTGAAACCTCGGTTGGATCTGCGCATGCCTCAACTCTCACTTACTGTATTTGTCGCCACATGATACGACGGCTGCCGCCGCCGGACTTTTCCACCAGGGTGGTGATGCCGCCACTGGAATCGTTCACGACCTTGCGTGATGCACCGTTGACGATGGCGTTCAGGGTCGGGATACCGCCGGTGAACACCACGCCGCTGGAAATCGTGTCGTTGCTGTCGACCACGCCATCGGCGTTGGTGTCGAGCACCGCGTAGTTGAGCATCTTACCGCTGAACGCATCGAGTTCGATCAGTTTGCCGGTACCGAAACTGGAACACGGGTCGGTGGTATCGACACTGGCCGTGGTGAACACGATGCGTCCCAGCACCAGACTGGCCTGGTTGATCACCCGTTCGCCGGTCAACGCGTTGTTGTACACCAGCGGCAGGTACCAGCCCTTCTCCGCCGGATAAGTCGTGTCGTTCTGGCTGGTGGTAACGAACTGCCCGGTACTGCCGGAGAACACCCCGGTAATCGCCTGCGCCTGCAAACTGCTGACTGTGATCTGGCCCGACCCGCCATCGGCATCCCACACCGAATAGAACGCCTGCAAATCCTTGTTGGTCTTGTCGGCGGTTTCGTTGAATTTGCCGGTGCCGACGAAAATCTGTTTGCCGCCCAGAGCGTTGTCCGCCAGCAACGGTTGCGCGGTGATCGGCTGAGTAGCCCCGCCAGCAGTGGTAAATAACGGCTTGCCGGAAAAAGCTACACCCCAACTGTCGGAGGAACTAGCGCTCAGATCGAACTTCCACAACCGTCCCTTCAAGTCACCGCCATACGCCGCCTGCACCACATTCTGCGAATTGACCCGCAGCTTCACCGAGGACAAACCGTTGGTGGTTTCCGAACTGTCGATGACGATTTTTTTGATCAGCGAGCCGTCACGCACATCCAGCACATACAGCGCCGCCACCCCGGAGTTGCTGCCATAACCATTGGCAATGAATGCCGCCCAGCGACCATCGGCCAAGCGTGCCACTTCCGGACGGGCATAGGCGTAACCCAGATCATTGAAAGCGTTGGAAGTACTGGCGGTGGCGGGCGCGCTGACTTCCCACAAGGCGCGGATAACGTTGCCCGCCGAGGCGTCGAACAGCTGAAGCCCGTAGAAACTCTTGCCCCCGGCCCCCGTCCCGCCGATGGCCAGGGTTTTCCACGCCGTGCCGAATTGCGCGTCGAACACACCGATCTGACCATCCACCAGAAACTTGTGGCTGACGCCGTTGACGTAGTTCGGATCGGCAATCAGGCGCAGCGAGGGCAATACGCTGGACGGCATGTAGGCATAGCGCCGGGTACCGTTGGCCGAGTTGATGACGCTGACAAAACCGTCGTTGGCGTTCACCACCAGGCTGGCATTCATGTTCGAAGCCTTGGTGGTCAGGTAGGTGCTGTAGGTGGTGTCACCGGCCAGATCGGAGGCGGTTTTTTCCGTAGGCGAGGCCAGCACCAGCGGCGAGTTGATGATGTCCCCGAGCAATACGCTGCGCACTTTGAGCCCGGCCTTGTTGGTGCCCTTGCTCCACTCGACCAGGTCGATGCCGCTGATGCCGGTGGGCAAACCCTGGCTGAGAACGGTCTGCTGGGCCGGGGAGAAATTGCCGTAAGCCAGCGTCACCGCCGCGTTGTTCAGGGTGTTCCACGACTGGTAGGTCGGCGCGGTAGCGCCGGGCACGATGGCGGTGTCGGTGGTCCACAATACCGCCGAGGTGTTGACTGCCCCGGCCGAGTTGAAGCCAAAGGACTTGATCGTGCCGCGCCAGTCCTTGGGGTCATAACTGGTCTGGAAATAACTGGTGCCGCTCGCCAGCGTCGTGCCACTGGCGACACCGCTGCCACCGGAACCGGCCTTGGAGGTGATGTCGCTCAACGCCGAGGACAGCGCGGCATTCAGGCCGGTGCTGTCGGTCGCCTGGTAGTAGCGGCCCTGTCCGTAATCGGCGGCGTCCGAGAGCATGTCGTTGGAAGCGGTAAAACCCACGGTGTAGGTGTTCATGTTCTGCCTGGGAAAGTCCACGGCATTCCAGCTCTTGCCCGCAGCGTCGGTGCCGGAGGAACGCATGTCGATATCGAAGGCGAACTTGGCGATATCGTCCAGATACAGCGTATCGCCCTCCCCGTCCCCGTTCAGGTTGTTCCCGTCATTGTTGATGCCGTCCCAGTTCGGCAAGCGGCTGCCACCCAGCGGGTCATTGTTCGGAAAGGTTCGGTCGTAGGTCGGCAAACCGTCGGTGATGACCACCCCGTAGTTTTTCTGGCAGCGGTACTGGATCGGGCTGGTGTAAGTGCTCGGCGTGCTGTTGTAGTACGGCGCCATCCCGCGCATGTAGCGGGTGATTTCGTAGTAGGTCTCGGCCAGCGGCGTGTTGGCCACCGCGCTCAGGCCGTTGATCGAGGAAATAAGTGCGTTGTAGTTGGTGTCGGCCTGGGCCTGGGTCACGCTGCCGCTGACCGGTGACAGGTCGCTGATGGAGCGGGCAATGAAACCACCGTTGCCAGGGTTATTGCTGGTGGCCGGGTTGAAGGTGGCCAGGCCCATGCGCAGGTTGCGGTTGCTGGTGACCAGTGCGGTGGAGACGTTGCGCGCCACGTTGATCCGGTAATCGTTGGGAATTGCCCCGGTGGTGAAGTCGCGTGTGCCGTTGTTGATCGCCAGCCCGACCACGTAGGAAATGTAATCCGCCGAATAGCGAGTGTTGCCGCTGCCCACCGGATCCGGCAGCTTCAGGCAGAGCGGCGTCAGACTGTTGTTGTAGAACGCATAGGCGCCGCCAGAGCAGCCGGAGGTTGGCAGACTCGAGAGAAAGATCGTATCGCCGGTAATGGCGGTCGAGCTCAGGCACAGGCCAATGACTGCGTTGCACTGGCGGGCCGCCGTGCGATCCACGGTCGGATCAAATCCTGTCGCATAGATGATGCTGTTCATGCTGCCCGAGTCGTCGATCATCAACATCACGTTCGGGGACACCGCAGCCGCGCTCAACAGCGGCGAATCGGACGGCGTGAAAGCAAACGCCGGTGCAGCCAGATAGAGCCCGGTCAGCATGCCAAGCAGCAGCGACAGCCACTTGAAGCGTCGCTCAGTACTTCGCATAGACACTCTCCACCACACTGCGCGAAGTACCGGCGATGCCGACGGCCGTGACCCGGTACAAGGTCGCCGAGGTGTTGCTCGGCACGTTCACCGCCGTCAGGGTCGTGCCGATGTTCTGCACCCCGTAGAACCCGCTGCCGGCCGCGATCCAGGTCACGCCCGACGTGGAGTTGAGCCCCGCCGCGCTGACCACCGAGGATTCCGCCGGCGGCGCACATTGGGTGGTGCTGGCGCACACCGCCAGCGCGTAGCCGTCCAGTTGCACCGCGCTTTCGCCGATGCGCAGCGCCGCCTCGGCAGTCTGGAACGATTGATTGCGCAGGCTCACGCTGCCGGCCATTTTTTCCTGCAGGTTGGCGCTCTGCATCGATGACAGGCCGATCAGCGTCAGAAGCAGCAGAAACACCAGGCTGACCAGCAACACCATGCCGCCCTGGGACCGTCGCCGATGGAGAGAAACATTCATCGCTCGCCCCTCACTGCAAGCGGTTGCGCAAGGCGGCAACCACGTTGAAGGTTTGATTGCGGACCCGGTTATTCGGGTCAGTGAGGGTCAGGCTCAGGCGCACGCTGCGGATCCGCGCGGGATCACCGGGGTTGGCGCTATAGGTGGACGCCGCCACATCGGTCGCGGAACTCGCAAGACCAAACATCACCGTGAACGCACTGACGTTGTTCACCAGCACCTGCTGGGCCGGGTTACCGCTGCCGGTCCCCATCAGAATCTGGTTGTTGCTGAAGCTGTAGACCAGCCGACGGATCGGAAACGCGATCTGGCCCGTCGCCGCCGCTCGCGCGCCGGTATAAGCGGTGGCGCTGTTACGGCAATCGGAGACCACAGTCCAGGTCGGTGTCCCGCCCGCACTGCCGACATCGGCGGTAACCAGGGTCAGCTTGAGGTTGGCGTTGTCCCAGCTGATCGGCGTGATCTGGGCCGCAGTGAAATCCCCCGTCGAGCTTGAATCGGTAATCGTGCCCAGGCAGCCGAACATACCCACCATGCGCAGCTCCTGGATCATCTTGCTCAGCACGAACCGCGCATCTTCCTGCATGGCGGCGGCGCTGTTCTGGCTGACGTAGGTGTTTTTCGCCGCCAGGAAAATCTGCACCACACCGAGCACCACGATCAGCCCCAGCGCCAGGGCGACCAGCATTTCGATCAGGCCGAACCCCAAGTTTTGGCGCTTCATGGCGTGGCCACCGGATCGACTGCGGCGCGGCTGGTCAGGACAAAGCTGCGGGGCGCACTGCTCGTATTGGCGGCGCGCGCATCACTCCAGGTGATGGTGATGGTGTACACGCGCTGATTGAGGGTGATGCTGCCGGTGGCGGTCGGGCCGCCGAAATTGACGATGTTGGTGGTGAAGTCGTAGAGATCCTGATCCCGGGCGACACTCAGATTACCCGTGGTCGGCGGTGTGACGGTGTAGTCGGCGCCCGAGTTGGCGCGTATCCGGTCCATCATGTCGTAGGCGATGAAACTCGCCTGGCTGGTCATGCGCGAGCTGTCGGTGTACTTCAGCGCATTGAGCTGAACCGCCGCCGCGCCCAGCAACCCAACCGTCAGAATCAACAACGCGACCAGCACTTCGATCAGCGTCATGCCCTCCTGTGCGTGCTTGCTCCCTGCCCTCATCCGCAACTTCCACCCAATTGAATTCGTCCGTTCAGACACACGTTCAGCGTCCTGCTTTGCGTTCCCAGCACATAACTGATGACCACCGCCGTGGACGGTGCCGCCAGTCCGCCCAGGTTGTTGAAATCCAGCGCGGTCACTCCAGAGGGTAGCGTCAGAGTCGCGCCGCTGCTCATCGCTGGAACAACCCGCAATACATTGGCCGGAGTGCCAGTACTGTCGTAGACCGACAGTTCGCCGGTCCAGACAGTGCCGCCGGCACTCGGCCGCAAGCGGGTAGTGACGCCCCGGTTAATCGCCTCGAGCCTTGCGTAATTGAGGGCCCGTTGCAGGTCGCCGACCTCGGTGTCGGCCTTGCTGCCCTGTACCGAACGGGTGAATGCCGGCACCGCCATCGTGATCAGGATCACAAACACCGCGAGCGCCACCAACAGCTCGATCAGCGTGAAACCTTTTGTACGATGATCCATCGATGCCCTCCGTTGCCGTCGGCTATACCTGTACAAACCTAGAACATTCGACCGGCATGCGTCGGTTGATTTACCGCGAACGGCGCACGGATTGCGCCGCTGTGCACAATCCAGGGAGGACGCGCACATGCCCCAACAGGGTTTCAGTCTGGTCGAACTGCTAATGGGACTGGCGATCGGCGCAATTGTTCTGTCGTTGGTCAGTCCGGCACTGGCGGACTTCACCGAATCAAACCGGCGGCAACAGGCCGCGCAGTCTTTACTCGACGGGATTCGCAATGCCCGGACCATGGCCATTACGCGCAACCAGAGCGTGGTGATTCATGGCATCAACGGTGATTGGGGCCAGGGCTGGCGGATCATTCTGGATATCAGCGGAAAGGGATCGGGGGATGCGGATAATCCATTGCTGATCGAGCAGGCGAGTGACGGACGGATACCGATTGTCGGCAACTGGCTGGTGAGCCGGTACATACGCTTCAGCAGCCTGGGCCAGCCACTGGTGCCGGACCGGAAGTTTCAGGCGGGGACGTTACATCTATGCTCGGCTCGCGAGCCGGTCAGCCAGCTTCAAGTTGTTCTGGCGGCGACCGGCCGCGTACGCCTGGCCAGTCAAAAGACTGAACAGGCGTTGTGCCGAAAGGATAAAGCGATCAGATCGAGCGAACGCGCAGCTCTTTAGGCATCGAGAACGTGATGTTCTCCTCACGCCCGGCCAGTTCGTCGGCGCCGGTGGCGCCCCAGGCCTGCAACTGCTGGATCACGCCACGCACCAGGACTTCCGGAGCGGAGGCGCCGGCGGTGATGCCGATACGCTCGACACCGTCGAACCAGCTCTTTTGCAGGTCTTCGGCGCCATCGATCAGGTAGGCCGGCGTGGCCATGCGTTCGGCCAGCTCACGCAGGCGGTTGGAGTTGGAGCTGTTCGGGCTGCCCACCACCAACACCACGTCGCATTCGTCGGCCAGTTGCTTGACCGCGTCCTGACGGTTCTGGGTGGCGTAGCAGATATCATCCTTGCGCGGCCCGCCAATGGCCGGGAAACGCGTACGCAGTGCGTCGATGACACGACTGGTGTCATCCATGGACAGCGTGGTCTGGGTGACGAAGGCCAGTTTGTCCGGGTTATGTACCTGCAACTCGGCGACATCCTTCTCGTCTTCGACGAGGTAGATCGCGCCGCCATTGCTGGCGTCGTACTGGCCCATGGTGCCTTCGACTTCCGGGTGACCGGCGTGGCCGATCAGGATGCACTCGCGACCGTCGCGGCTGTATTTCGCGACTTCGATATGCACCTTGGTCACCAGCGGGCAGGTGGCGTCGAACACTTTCAGGCCACGGCCGGCGGCTTCGGTACGCACAGCCTGTGAGACGCCGTGGGCACTGAAGATCACGATGACGTCGTCCGGTACCTGATCCAGTTCTTCGACGAAGATCGCGCCACGACTGCGCAGGTCTTCGACCACGAACTTGTTGTGCACCACTTCGTGACGCACATAGATCGGCGGCCCGAAGACCTCCAGGGCGCGGTTGACGATTTCGATCGCCCGGTCCACGCCGGCGCAGAAGCCACGGGGGTTGGCGAGTTTGATTTGCATGCGGTGCCTCGTGTCTTGCGCGCAAGAAATAGCGAAAACGGTGGAAAACATTGTGGGAGCGAGCCTGCTCGCGAAAGCGGTGTGTCAGACAACATCTACGTTGAATGTCAGTCAGCATTCGCGAGCAAGCCCGCTCCCACATTTTTGACCGCGTGCGGTCAGTTACAGCGCTTTGACGGAGAAGATTTCCACGTCAAAGGTCAGCGTCTTGCCGGCCAGCGGGTGGTTGAAGTCGACGGTCACTTGCGCGTCGTCGAACTCTTTCACCACACCCGGCAGCTCAGTATTGGCCGCATCGTTGAAGATCACCAGCAGACCCGGCGACAGCTCCATGTCCGCAAACTGCGAACGCGGGATGATCTGTACGTTTTGCGGGTTCGGCTGGCCGAAGGCGTTTTCCGGCTCGACGGTCAGCGTACGCTTGTCGCCGGCCTTGAAACCGAACAGCGCCGCCTCGAAGCCCGGCAGCAGGTTGCCGTCGCCGACCTTGAAGGTCGCCGGTGCCTTGTCGAAAGTGCTGTCGACCGTGTCGCCGTTCTCCAGGCGCAATGCAAAGTGCAAGGTGACTTCCGTGTTCTGGCCGATGCGTTGCTCAGCCAATACCTGTTCAGTCATGAACGGTTTCTCCGGTTTTTTTACTTTTGAACATGTCCAGTGCCAGCATCACCGCGCCAACGGTGATGGCGCTGTCGGCGAAGTTGAAGGCTGGGAAGTGGTGGCGGTTTTGCCAGTGCACCAGAATGAAATCGATCACATGGCCGAGGGCAATACGGTCATACAGATTGCCCAGCGCGCCGCCCAGCACCAACGCCAAAGCAACCGCCAGCCAAGTTTCGTTGCGCCCCAGACGCTTGAGCCAGACCACTAGCACCGCACTGACCACGATCGCGATCAGGGCGAACAGCCAGCGCTGCCAGCCAGAGCTGTCAGCCAGGAAGCTGAACGCCGCCCCGGTGTTGTAGGCTAGGGTCCAGCTAAAGTAATCGGGGATCACCACGATCTGCTGATACATCTCGAGCTTGCCTTCGAAGTAGAACTTGCTGGCCTGGTCGATGACCAGAACCAGCAAGCTCAACCAGAGCCAGCTCAGCCGTCCGAAACGGCCAACGGCATTAGGCATAGTGACGAACCTCGCCAGCGCCATCGATGTTGTCCACGCAACGGCCGCAGATTTCCGGATGCTCCGGGTTCACGCCGACATCTTCGCGGCAGTGCCAGCAACGGGCGCATTTCGGGAACGCGGATTTGACGATCTTCAGCTTCAGGCCGCTGACTTCGGTGGCCACGGCGTCGGCCGGAGCCTGCACGAACGGCGCAACAGTGGCAGTCGAGGTGATCAGGACAAAGCGCAGCTCGTTGCTCAGCTTGGCCAGGTCGGCGGTCAGCGCGTCTTCGGCGAACAGCGTCACTTCGGCTTGCAGGTTGCCACCGACGGCCTTGGCCGCGCGCTGGATTTCCATTTCCTTGTTGACCGCAACCTTCACTTCCATGATGCGATCCCAGTACTCGCGACCCAGCTCGAAGCCTTCCGGCAACTCGGTCAGGCCTTCGTACCAGGTGTTGAGCATCACCGATTCGTTGCGCTCGCCCGGCAGGTATTGCCACAGCTCGTCAGCGGTGAACGCCAGGATCGGCGCGATCCAGCGCACCAGCGCTTCGGAGATGTGGAACAGCGCGGTCTGGCAGGAACGACGGGCCTTGCTGTCGGCGCCGGTGGTGTACTGGCGATCCTTGATGATGTCCAGATAGAAACCACCCAGCTCCTGCACGCAGAAGTTGTGGATCTTCGAGTAGACGTTCCAGAAACGGTATTCGCCGTAGTGCTCTTGCAACTCGCGTTGCAGCAGCAGGGTGCGATCCACCGCCCAGCGATCCAGCGCCAGCATGTCTTCGGCCGGCAGCAGGTCGGTGGCCGGGTTGAAACCGGTCAGGTTGGAAAGCAGGAAGCGCGCGGTGTTACGGATACGACGATAGGCGTCCGCACTGCGCTGCAGGATCTGCTCGGACACGGCCATCTCGCCGGAGTAGTCGGTCGACGCGACCCACAAACGCATGATGTCGGCGCCCAGGGTGTCGTTGACTTTCTGCGGCGCAATCACGTTGCCCAGGGACTTGGACATCTTGCGGCCGGACTCGTCCACGGTGAAACCGTGGGTCAGCAGCTCGCGATACGGAGCGTGGTTGTCGATGGCGCAACCGGTCAGCAAGGACGAGTGGAACCAGCCACGGTGCTGGTCCGAACCTTCCAGGTACAGGTCGGCACGCGGGCCGGTCTCGTGGCCCATCGGGTGCGAACCGCGCAGCACGTGCCAGTGCGTGGTGCCCGAGTCGAACCAGACGTCGAGGGTGTCGCTGATCTTGTCGTACTGCGGCGCTTCATCGCCCAGCAGTTCGGCGGCGTCGAGTTTGAACCAGGCTTCGATGCCTTCGACTTCGACACGTTTGGCGACTTCTTCCATCAGCTCGACGGTGCGTGGGTGCAGCTCGCCGCTTTCCTTGTTCAGGAAGAACGGGATCGGCACGCCCCAGTTGCGCTGACGGGAGATGCACCAGTCCGGACGGTTGGCGATCATCGAGTGCAGGCGCGCCTGGCCCCAGGCCGGGACGAACTTGGTCTCTTCGATGGCTTTGAGCGAGCGTACGCGCAGGGTGTCGCCGCTGACCGGCTCCTTGTCCATGCCGATGAACCACTGCGCGGTGGCGCGGTAGATCAGCGGGGTCTTGTGGCGCCAGCAGTGCATGTAGCTGTGTTCGATGACGGTGGTGTGCAGCAGCGCACCGACCTCGGTCAGTTTTTCGACGATGGCCGGGTTGGCCTTCCAGATGAACTGGCCGCCGAAGAACTCCAGCGACGGCACGTAGACGCCGTTGCTCTGTACCGGGTTGAGGATGTCGTCGTTGACCATGCCGTACTTCTTGCAGGTCACGAAGTCGTCCACGCCGTAGGCCGGGGCGGAGTGAACCACGCCGGTGCCAGCGCCCAGTTCCACGTAGTCAGCCAGGTACACCGGCGACAGACGGTCATAGAACGGGTGACGGAAATTGATCAGTTCCAGCGCCGAACCCGGTGCGGTCGCCAATACGGTGCCTTCGACGCCGTAACGGGTCAGGCAGGATTCGACCAGCTCTTCAGCCAGCACCAGCAGCTTGTCGCCGATGTCGACGAGGGCGTAGGTGAATTCCGGGTGAACGTTGAGCGCCTGGTTCGCCGGGATGGTCCACGGGGTGGTGGTCCAGATCACGATCGAGGCCGGTTTGCCCAGCGACGGCAGACCGAACGCGGCGGCCAGTTTGGCCTCGTCAGCGATCGGGAAGGCCACGTCGATGGTCGAGGACTTCTTGTTCTCGTACTCGACTTCCGCTTCGGCCAGAGCCGAACCGCAATCGAAGCACCAGTTCACAGGCTTCAGGCCCTTGAACACGAAACCGCCCTTGACGATTTCGGCGAGAGCGCGGATTTCGCCCGCCTCGTTCTTGAAGTCCATGGTCTTGTACGGGTTGGCGAAGTCGCCCAGCACGCCGAGACGGATGAATTCGGACTTCTGCCCTTCGATCTGCTCGGTGGCGTAGGCACGGCACAGTTCGCGGGTCTTGTCCGCGCCCAGGTTCTTGCCGTGGGTCACTTCAACCTTGTGCTCGATCGGCAGGCCGTGGCAATCCCAGCCCGGGACATACGGCGCGTCGAAGCCCGACAGGGTCTTCGAGCGGATGATCATGTCCTTGAGAATCTTGTTCAGTGCGTGACCGATGTGGATCGTACCGTTGGCGTACGGAGGGCCGTCGTGCAGGACGAACTTCGGACGATCCTTGCCAATCTCGCGCAACTTTCCGTACAGGCCAATACTGTCCCAGCGCTGCAGGATCTGCGGTTCGCGCTGTGGCAGGCCGGCCTTCATTGGGAAGGCGGTGTCCGGAAGGTTTAGCGTGGCTTTATAGTCGGTCATTTAAGGCTCTTCATTAGCGATGGGCGCTAGGTGCGGCTAGTGCACGGGCGGCGGCGACATCCGCGCTGATCGCCGTTTTCAATGCCTCCAGGGAGGCGAAACGCTGCTCTTCACGCAGCTTCTGGTGGAAAACCACCGTCAAACGCCGGTCATACAGATCGCCGGCAAAATCTAAAAGATGGACTTCAAGGTGGGCCTTGCCATCACCTTGCACCGTGGGCCGCACGCCGATATTGGCGACGCCGGGCCAGGTCTTGCCGTCGATGTCGACGTCGACCAGGTAAACCCCGGTGAACGGCACGCGACGGCGCTTGAGTTGAATGTTCGCCGTGGGCGTACCCAGTTGGCGGGCCAGTTTCTGGCCATGCAGCACGCGTCCGGCAATTCGGTACGGACGGCCCAGCAGGCGTTCAGCCAAGGCAAAATCGGCGGCGGCCAATGCGTTGCGCACCTGGGTGCTGCTGACGCGGATGCCGTCCAGCTCGACGGTTTGCGCGGCTTCCACGGTAAAACCGTGGACCTGCCCGGCCTGCAGGAGGAAATCGAAATCGCCGAGACGGTCACAACCGAAGCGGAAATCGTCACCGACCTCCAGATGCTGCACGCCGAGGCCATCGACCAAAATCGTATCGACGAACTCACTGGCGCTGAGCTTGCTCAAGCGCTGGTTGAATGCCAGGCACAGAACCCGGTCGACGCCTTCAGCGGCCAGCAGTTGCAGCTTGTCGCGCAACCGGGCCAGACGCGCCGGCGCGGTCTCCGGGGCAAAGAATTCCCGTGGCTGCGGCTCGAAAATCACCACGCAGCTGGGTACGCCCAACTCGAGCGCACGCTCACGCAGTCGGGCCAGAATAGCCTGGTGACCACGGTGAACACCGTCAAAGTTGCCAATAGTGGCGACGCAGCCCCGATGCTGGGGGCGCAGATTGTGGAGGCCTCGAACCAGCTGCATAACGCGCTTCTTGCTCATAAAGTGGCCGATTATAACCACACCCGACGGCCGACGACAGGCAACACCGTAACCCAAAGTGATCGAGCCGACAAAACTGCCGGCTCGCGCCCGTTTTTCAGGGAAAAAACCTCAGCTCAACGCCTTGCGATTGAAGTCGCGCAGGCGGAAACCGAGCAGCAGCAACATGCCGAAATAAGCGATCACGCCGGCAACCACCAACGCGCCCAGACGAAGGAAGCGCTCCAGCATGTGTCCCTGATCCCAAGCGGGCATGAAATGCATGCCGATCAACAGCACCGCTGACATTACCGCCACCGCAACCACAAGCTTGAAACCGAACTTCAACCAGCCCGGCTGCGGTTGATACATCTGCTGTTTGCGCAATTGATAGAACAGCAGCCCGGCATTCAGGCAGGCACCGGCGCTGATCGCCAGTGCCAGACCGGCATGCGCCAGAGGGCCGATCAACACCAGGTTGAACAGCTGCGTGACCACCAGGGTGAAGATTGCGATTTTTACCGGCGTACGGATGTTTTGTTGCGCATAAAAGCCTGGCGCCAGCACTTTGATCACGATGATTCCGAGCAGACCGACAGAATAGGCAATCAACGCCCGCTGAGTCATCTCAGCGTCAAACCCGCTGAACTGGCCGTACTGGAACAGCGAAACGGTCAACGGCTCGGCCAGGATCCCCAGCGCCAGCGCACACGGCAGCACCAGCACGAAGCACAGGCGCAGGCCCCAGTCGAGAATCCGCGAATATTCGTGGCGATCCTTGCTGGCGTAGGTCTTGGCCAATGTCGGCAGCAGGATCGTGCCCAGCGCCACACCGAGCACACCGGACGGCAACTCCATGAGACGGTCGGCGTAATACATCCACGACACCGAGCCCGCCACCAGGAACGAGGCGAAGATGGTGTTGATGATCAGGGAAATCTGGCTGACCGAGACGCCGATGATTGCCGGCAACATCTGCTTCATCACCCGCCAGACACCGGTATCGCGCAGGTTCAGGCGCGGCAGCACCAGCATGCCTATCTTTTTCAGGTGCGGCAGTTGATAGAGCAACTGCGCCAGACCACCCACCAGCACCGCCCAGCCAAGCGCCATGACCGGCGGATCGAAGTACGGCGTCAGGAACAGCGAAAACACGATCATGCTGACGTTGAGCAGGGTCGGCACGAATGCCGGCACCGAGAAACGGTTCCAGGTATTGAGGATCGCACCCGCCAGTGAAGACAGGGAGATCAGCAATATATAGGGGAAGGTCACTCGCAGCAGGTCGGAGGTCAGCTGGAATTTTTCCGGCGTATCGGTAAAACCCGGGGCCGTGGCCCAGATCACCCAGGGCGCGGCGATCATGCCCAGCGCGGTGACCAGCGCCAGTACCAGCGTCAACAGGCCGGAAACGTAGGCAATAAAGGTGCGGGTCGCCTCTTCACCCTTCTGGCTTTTATATTCGGCCAGGATCGGCACAAAAGCCTGGGAAAACGCCCCCTCGGCGAAGATCCTGCGCAGCAGATTGGGCAGTTTGAAGGCGATAAAGAAGGCGTCGGTCGCCATTCCGGCGCCGAAAGTGCGGGCGATGAGCGTGTCGCGAACAAACCCGAGAATCCGGGAAAGCATCGTGATAGAGCTGACGGCGGCCAACGATTTGAGCAGATTCATTGAAGGAATGTGTGCCTGTCGATAAACAGCAGGCGAATAACGCGCCCACTTGTGCGATACTCCGCGCCGCAACAGCACAGAGCCAAAGCTCGCGAGTTTACAGGTCAAGCGCCGGAAATAAATATCCCGCCTCTTTATACCTACCACTTAGCGGAACGTCTCAAGCGCCCTTGACAAGACATCTCTTCATCGGCATGATTCGCGGCCTATTTTGTTTGCTATTTCCTAAAAAGTCTTTCGAGGAGCTCGACGGTGGCCAACTCACCTTCCGCCAAAAAACGTGCAAAACAGGCTGAGAAGCGTCGCAGCCACAACGCCAGCCTGCGTTCCATGGTTCGTACCTACATCAAGAATGTAGTTAAGGCCATCGACGCAAAAGACGCTGAAAAAGCTCAAGCTGCATACGTTCTGGCTGTGCCAGTTATCGACCGTATGGCCGATAAAGGCATCATCCACAAGAACAAGGCTGCTCGTCATAAGAGCCGTCTGAATGGCCACGTCAAGGCACTGAAAGAAGCTGCCTAAGCGACGTAGTCATTAAAAAACCGACCTCAGGGTCGGTTTTTTATTGCCTGCGATTTGCCCTGACTTCAGCAAATCGCAGGCAAAAAAAGAGGAGCCAGCCGGCTCCTCTTTTTTTACGCGCGATTAATGAGCCGACGCCCACGGCAGAATCGGGATCGCCGTCACCGCATTCTGCGGACTACCCTCGATCAGGCGATCGCTGTAGACCAGGTACACCAGCGTATTGCGCTTCTTGTCGAGGAAGCGCACCACCTGCATGGTCTTGAACACCAGCGAAGTGCGCTCCTTGAACACCTCTTCGCCATCCTTCAATTCACCCTTGAAGTTGATCGGCCCGACCTGACGACAAGCAATGGACGCCTCGGCACGATCCTCGGCCAGACCCAACCCACCCTTCACACCGCCAGTCTTGGCGCGCGACAGGTAGCAAGTCACGCCTTCAACCTTCGGATCATCGAATGCCTCGACCACGATCCGGTCGTTCGGCCCGACAAACTTGAACACCGTCGACACCTGACCGATTTCCTCGGCCGAGGCCAGCAATGGCAGCGCCATCAACAAGCCCAACAATCCTTTTGCCATGCGCATCGCGTTTTCCTTACACCAGAATCAGGTTGTCACGGTGAACCAGTTCCGGCTCAGCCATGTAACCCAGCAAACCGACAATCGCATCCGACGACTGACCGATGATTTTTTGTGCTTCCAGCGCGCTGTAGTTAGCCAGGCCACGGGCGATCTCACGACCGTCCGGCGCCACGCAAACCACCATTTCGCCACGACGGAAACTGCCCTGAACCAGTTTGACGCCGACCGGCAGCAGGCTTTTGTTGCCTTGGGACAACGCGGAAACCGCGCCATCATCCAGCACCAGCGTGCCACGGGTTTGCAGATGCCCGGCCAGCCACTGCTTGCGCGCCGCGAGCATGCCGCGCTCAGGCGACAGCAACGTACCAATGCGCTCACCCGCTTTCAGCCGATCGAGCACGCGCTCCAGACGCCCGCCAACAATGATGGTATGGGCGCCGGAACGTGCCGCCAGACGCGCCGCGCGCAGCTTGGTCTGCATGCCGCCACGACCCAATGCACCGCCAGTACCGCCCGCCACTGCATCCAGCGTCGGATCATCGGCGCGCGCTTCGTAAATCAGCTGGGCGTCAGGGTTATTGCGCGGATCAGCGTCGAACATGCCGTCGCGATCCGTCAGGATCACCAGCAGATCAGCCTCGACCAGGTTGGCCACCAGCGCCGCGAGCGTGTCGTTGTCGCCGAAACGGATTTCGTCGGTGACCACGGTGTCGTTTTCGTTGATTACCGGGATGACTTTCAGCTCGACCAGCGCACGCAAGGTGCTACGGGCGTTCAGGTAGCGCTTGCGATCGGACAGGTCGTCGTGAGTCAGGAGAATCTGCGCAGTGTGCCGGCCATGCTCGGCAAAGCTCGATTCCCAGGCTTGCACCAAGCCCATCTGACCGATTGCTGCAGCGGCCTGGAGCTCGTGCATCGCACTGGGTCGCGCGGTCCAGCCGAGGCGACTCATGCCCGCCGCCACTGCCCCGGAGGACACCAGCACCAGCTCGACGCCGGCCTCATGCAAAGCCACCATCTGCTCGACCCAGACACCCATTGCCGCGCGATCCAGCCCTTTGCCATCCGCTGTCAGCAAAGCGCTGCCGATCTTCACGACCCAACGCTGCGCACCTGTCACCTTGCTCCGCATCATCTTCAACCTTAGCTTGAGGGCAGCGCGACCTGGCACTGCCCGTGACGTTATTCGTGGTTCTTCGTGACCAACAATCGATTTCCAGATACTAAAACGCCGCTCGATTGAGCGGCGCTTAAGTTTACTGCAACGAATCAGTCACGCACGTAAATGATTTCCGGACCGTCTTCGTCATCCACATCTTCTTCGTCCCAGTCATCGTCGCCGATGTCATGGACCGACTTCACGCCGCTGCGACGCAGGGCACGCTTGTCATCCAGCGCCTGCAACTGAGCACGGGCTTCGTCTTCGATGCGCTGATCGAGATCGGCCAGTTCTTCCTTGTAGGCAGGGTCATTGGCCAGGCGATCGGCACGATCTTCCAGATAACGCATGATGTCGCGCGTCAGGCGCTCGGTGCCTTCTTTGGCGATGGCAGAGATCACGTAGACCGGACCTTCCCACTGCAGACGCTCGACCACTTCCTTGACCCGCTCCTCGTGTTCTTCTTCGAGGATCTGGTCGCACTTGTTCAGTACCAGCCAGCGATCACGCTCGGCCAGCGACGGGCTGAACTTGATCAGCTCGTTGACGATTACCTCAGCGGCGTCCGGCGCACTGCTGTCGTCCAGCGGCGCCATATCCACGAGGTGCAGCAACAGACGAGTACGCGCCAGGTGCTTGAGGAAACGAATGCCCAGACCGGCACCGTCGGAAGCGCCTTCGATCAGCCCCGGAATGTCGGCGATGACGAAGCTCTTCCAGCGATCGACGCTGACAACACCCAGGTTCGGCACCAGAGTGGTGAACGGGTAATCGGCGACCTTCGGCTTGGCAGCCGATACCGAACGGATAAAGGTACTTTTACCGGCGTTCGGCAGACCCAGCAGGCCGACGTCAGCCAGAACCTTCATTTCCAGTTTCAGGTCGCGCTGCTCGCCCGGCTTGCCCGGGGTGGTCTGACGCGGCGCACGGTTGGTACTGGATTTGAAACGGGTGTTGCCCAGACCGTGCCAGCCGCCCTGAACCACCATCAGTTTCTGACCGGCCTTGGTCAGGTCACCGATGACTTCCTGGGTGGCGGAGTCGATCACGGTGGTGCCGACAGGCACGCGCAGGATCAGGTCTTCACCCTTCTTGCCGGTGCAGTCGGTGCTGCCACCGTTGGAACCACGCTCGGCATCGAAGTGCCGGGTGTAACGGTAGTCCACCAGGGTGTTGAGGTTTTCGTCGGCCATCATGAAGATGGAACCGCCGTCACCGCCGTCACCACCGTTCGGACCGCCGTTTTCAATGAATTTTTCCCGACGGAAACTCATGCAGCCATTGCCGCCGTCACCAGCCTTTACGCGGATCGATACTTCATCAACAAACTTCATAACCAACGCCTCTCGCCGTACGGACGAGCCGAAAAACAATCAAGACATAAGACTCTTGCAAAAATGAGCGCAGCGACCCCAACTCACGACCTGCATCGCACGCCGACAGCCCATACAAACAGCTTTGCAAGAGACTCACCCCACAAACGAAAAAGCCCCGTCGCAAGACAGGGCTTCTCCAGCATACTCGCGATTAAGCCGCGACTACGCTCACGTAACGGCGGTTGAAAGCGCCCTTTACTTCGAACTTGATCACGCCTTCGATTTTCGCGAAGAGAGTGTGATCTTTACCCATGCCAACGCCGTAGCCAGCGTGGAATTGGGTGCCGCGCTGACGCACGATGATGTTGCCGGCCTTGATGACCTGGCCGCCATACATCTTCACGCCAAGGCGTTTGGCTTCTGAGTCGCGACCGTTACGGGTACTACCACCAGCTTTTTTGTGTGCCATGAGTCAATTCTCCTAGTGAGGAATTAGGCTGAAATTAAGCCTGAATACCGGTGATTTTGATCTCGGTGTACCACTGGCGGTGGCCCATACGCTTCATGTGGTGCTTACGACGACGGAACTTGATGATGCGGACTTTATCGTGACGACCTTGGGAGATCACTTCAGCCACAACGGTAGCGCCAGCAACAACTGGAGCGCCGATATTCACGTCGTCGCCATTGGCAACCAACAGAACGCGATCAAAAGTTACGGATTCGCCAGTAGCGACTTCCAGTTTTTCGATCTTCAGGTATTCACCTGGTGCAACTTTGTACTGCTTGCCACCAGTAACGATTACTGCATAAGACATGGTATTTCTCCGATAATCCTGCTCACCCAGCTCTTTATAAGAAGAGGTATTGGCTGGCATGGCTGCAATGGGCTGGAGGCCCGTTTGCAATTGCGTAAGGCAGGTGCTGCCCAGGAAGTTCAGGGTGCGCGATTGTACGCAAGCCTTCGAAGTCATGCAAGGGGCCGTCCATCGCGCCTTGACAGGCCCGGACGTGGGTCCTAGCATGCCGCGCAACCCTTCTGGAGCACCTGTCGCTGATGCAACCCCAAGCTTTCTACCGCGCGGTGGCGGACGATTTTAGCGCCGTCGACGGCATCATCAAGAAGCAGCTGACTTCCCGAGTGCCGCTGGTATCGAAAATCGGCGATTACATCACGTCGGCCGGCGGCAAACGCCTGCGCCCTTTATTGGTGCTGCTGTGTGGCAAGGCCCTGGGTCGCGAAGGCGACGACATGCGCCTGCTGGCCGCCACCATCGAATTCCTGCACACCGCGACCCTGCTGCATGACGACGTGGTCGACATGTCCGGCATGCGCCGTGGCCGTTCGACCGCCAACGCCATGTGGGGCAACGCCCCGAGCGTACTGGTCGGCGACTTTCTGTACTCGCGCTCGTTCGAGATGATGGTCGAACTGGGCTCGATGCCGGTAATGAAGATCCTGTCCCAGGCCACGCGCATCATCGCCGAAGGCGAAGTGCTGCAACTGTCCAAGGTTCGCGACGCCAGCACCACTGAAGAAACCTACATGGAAGTCATCCGCGGCAAGACCGCGATGCTCTTCGAGGCTTCGACCCACAGCGCCGCCGCGCTGGCCGGTGCCACCGCCGAGCAGAGCGAAGCGCTGCGTACCTTCGGTGACCACCTGGGCGTGGCATTCCAGCTGGTAGACGACCTGCTCGACTACAAGGGCGACGCCGAAACCCTGGGCAAGAACGTCGGTGACGATCTGGCCGAAGGCAAGCCGACCCTGCCGCTGATCTACACCATGCGCGAAGGCACGCCAGAGCAAGCTGCACTGGTACGCCAGGCGATTCAGAAAGGCGGGATCGAAGACCTGGAAAGCATCCGCATCGCCGTGGAAGCCTCCGGCTCCCTGGAATACACCGCGCAACTGGCCCGTGACTACGTGGCCCGCGCGATCAAGTGCCTCGACGCGCTGCCGGCCAGCGAATACCGCGATGCACTGGTTGAGCTGAGCGAGTTCGCGGTCGCCCGCACGCACTGATCAACGCCGCATCATAAAAAACCGCAGCCTCCGTCGGAGCCTGCGGTTTTTTGTTGCCTGCCATCAGCGGCTAAAACCCTATACAATGTGCGACTTTTAGCGATCCCCTCTCCAAGGAGCCTTAGTGAGCACGTTGCCACCCTGCCCGAAATGCAATTCCGAATACACCTACGAAGACGGCACCCAACTGGTGTGCCCGGAGTGCGCCCACGAGTGGTCTGCCGGCGGTGAAGCCGAAGTGGCATCCGACGATGCCGTGAAAAAGGATTCGGTCGGTAACGTCCTGCAGGACGGCGACACCATCACCGTGATCAAGGACCTGAAGGTCAAGGGCACCTCGCTGGTGGTCAAGGTCGGCACCAAGGTCAAGAACATCCGCCTGTGCGATGGCGATCACGACATCGACTGCAAGATCGACGGCATCGGCCCGATGAAACTCAAATCCGAGTTCGTCAGAAAAGTCTGATTCTGCCGTCTTCCATCCCGCGCCCGCCGTGGGATGGAGCTTCGCCCTCCCCCGCAATCCCCAGCAAATCCTCGCGATTGCCAAGCGCCAGCCGTTTTGACCTTACGCAATCTTTACCCGCAAAAAATCACAAACCGCCAATAGGCGCTTGCTATTTGACGAATAAGAATTATTCTCATTGAAACCCTTTCAATGGAGATGAGACCCATGACTTATTTGATCGACGCCTGGCTGGATCGCCCGCACCCGTACCTCAGGATCCTGCATCGGGAAACCGGTGAAGTCTGCGCGGTACTGGAAGAAGAAGCCCTGCACGAGTTGCAGGATCAAGGGGATCTGGACGTCAGCGGCTTGAGTTCCAGCGAGCCATTGGTGCTCAAGGAGCTGGTGCGCAATCTGTTCCTGTTCTGCTATGCCCGGGCCTTGCGCCCGACCAGTGAACTGCACAACAAGATCGAAGTATGAGAACGACGGAGAAACCCTGCACAAGCCACGCTTGTGCAGGGTAACGGGATTACAGAACGTCGAGCAGCTCGACGTCGAACACCAGAACGCTGTGCGGCGGGATGCTGCCAACGCCTTGAGCGCCGTAAGCCAGTTCGCTCGGCACGTACAGACGCCATTTGCTGCCGGCATTCATCAGTTGCAGGGCTTCGGTCCAGCCAGCGATAACGCCGCCAACCGGGAATTCAGCCGGCTGACCACGCTCGAAGGAGCTGTCGAACACAGTGCCGTCGATCAGCGTGCCGTGGTAGTGAGTACGCACGGTGTCTTCACGGGACGGCTTGGCGCCTTCACCTTGAGTCAGCACTTCGAACTGCAGGCCGGAAGCCAGGGTGGTGATGCCTTCTTTCTTGGCGTTTTCAGCCAGGAATGCCAGGCCTTCGCCAGCAGCGGCTTCAGCTTTGGCAGCGGCTTCGGCTTGCATGATCTCGCGGATCACCTTGAAGCTGGCGGACATGGCTTCCTGGCTTACACGGCTTTCCTTACCGGCGAATGCGTCGGTCAGACCAGCCAGGATGGCGTCCAGGCTGACACCCGGTGGCGGGTTGTCGCGCAGCTGGTCACCCAGCTGACGGCCGATGCCGTAGCTGACGCGCGTTTCGTCGGTGGACAGATTTACTTCGGACATGACACTGCTCCGCTGTGCGGACGGCCTCAGGACATGCCGTGCGTGCACAGCGCGTCCCGGCGCGCCCGGAACCAAAAGGGCGAGCAGACTAGCACAGATGTTCCGGCATTGATCAGGCCCTCGGGCCTACAGCGCGGATCGCCAGGCCAGCGGCACCTTCAGGCTTTCTTCGCCGCTGGCGCCAAGACCGCACATTTCATCGTGCACCGAGGTGTGCACCAGATTGAACGGCAGCACCGGAAAGTTATGCAGCACATCCCGGGCATGCTCGACCGAACGCAGCATCAGCATTTTCCCCTGCGGATCGCTCAGCGGATACGCCGCACCATGCATCCGGGCTTCAAGCAGATAGATCCCGCCTTCCATGGAGATCAGGTTCAGTTCGTCGACCTTTCTGGCGACGGCAAACGCATTCAGTTCTTGCAGGTTCATGAACGCACCTCACACGGTGGCGAGCCTTGAGACCTACAGGGATATGCCTCGGCGGATCAAAGTACAAGCCACAAACGACACCGCCCGTCTGTTTCGCAACAGACGGGCGGTTTTGTTACAGCAATCGTCAGCTCATCAGTGCTTGGTGAGCTTGTCCAGATAACCCATGGCGAACGCCGAAATCACGAAGGTCATGTGGATGATCACGTACCACATCAGGTGCTCGGGATCGACGTTCTTGGCATCCATGAAGATTCGCAGCAGGTGGATCGAGGAAATCGCCACGATCGACGCCGCCACTTTCATCTTCAGCGACGAGGAGTCCATGGTGCCCAGCCAGCTGAGCTTCTCTTTGCCTTCATCGATGTTCAGCTCGGACACGAAGTTCTCGTAGCCGGAAATCATCACCATCACCAGCAAGCCGCCGACCAGCGCCATGTCGATCAGCGACAGCAGCACCAGAATCAGCTCGGACTCAGCCATGGAGAAAACATTGGGAATGACATGAAACACTTCCTGGAAGAATTTCAATGCCAGCGCCAGCAGCCCGAGGGACAGCCCGATGTAGATCGGCGCCAGCAGCCAGCGCGTGGCGTACATTGCATTTTCGATAAAGCGTTCCATTGACTCTCACACAAGAAGGGTTGAAATCGGCGGCGAGTATACCAGTCGCCCATGACAGCCAGAAACCGCCCGGAAATCCGCCACCTGCGTGTGTGTGTCAAAGTTTTTCTGCTAGTGTCCAAACCATTGACAGCCCAGCGACAGTGGACAGGACGACTGGAAATGGATGTGCGATTGCCGATAACGACTGCCGGAATTTGCTTCGCCCTGTTGCTGGGCGGGTGTTCGCCCGGCGATGAAAAACCCGCCGTCAGCCTCGAAGAAAAGACCGCGCAGTTCGAGCAATCGCTGGACGCCATCACCGACCCGAAACTCAAGGACGCCGTGACCGAACTCGGCGGCTCGCTGCTGTTGCTCGAACGCGCGCAACAGCGACTCGACAACAAACCGTCCCGGACCGAATACGGCGAAGACGCCCTCGGCGTACTCCGGCATTACCCGACACCGCAGGCGCTGGTCGACACCTTCATCAACGGCCTGTTTGTGCTGCACAAGGATTCCAGTTCCGATTACCTCACCGACCTGCAACCGGTGTTCCCTTTCGTGCTCAACATCCCCGGCGGCTTTCTGTTCCCCCATGGCGTGGAATGGCAATCGGTAACCCTGAGCAACAAACGGGTCATCGCCTATCAGCCGGAATGGTCGGAAACCGATCCGGGCATTCAGTTGAGTCCGTCCAGCTCCAACGTCACCAACCCCGATGACCTGACCGTCACCTACCCGTTCATCGAAGGGCTGAATGTCGACAAGAAGAACCTGCCGCGCCCGGTCAGCCTGCAAGGCCAGGTGGAAGTCATCGCCCCGAAACGCCTGCACAGTTTCAATCTGGGTAAAAAGGATGTCGGCCAGACCCGCTCCGACGGCAACCTCAGCGTGACCCTGCTGAAACTGGACACACACTACGCCGAACTCGAGTTCAGCAACCAGCTGCCGCTCGCCCCGGAAGTTGCCAACACCCGGCTCAATCCATTGATCGTCCAGGCCCGCGACTCGACGGGCCAGTATCTGGTGCGTGCCGGCGCCATCAACGAAAACCCCGAGCAGGTGGCGTTCTATCAAAAACAGCTGGCATACCTGCAACAGCAAAAAGCCTGGAGCGAGACGCTGGAGAAAAAGCTGGACGATGAACAGCAGGCCTTTGAACAGCAGCATCCGCACCACTACAACAAGGTGTATTTCAACGGCCCGATCGACACCCTCGAAGTCAGCCTGCTGGATTTTTCGGAAGCGACCGTCACCCGCAAGGCGCTGGATCTGCCCGTGCGCGAATTCGATCCACACACCACGGAAAAAACCGTGCAGCCGCTCGACCTGCCGATCACCGTCTACGACGACCAGGCGCCCGACTGGCTCAAGGGTGCATCTCTGACAGAAGAACAGCTGAAAAGCGGCGTTCATATCCGCCAGTCGGTTGAAGAACCGAGCGCCGCGCGCATCGAGTTCGAGCATCGCAAAACTTTCAACGATGAAATGCTCGGCGACGACTTCAGCCCCGGCGAAAGCCCGGTGACGTTCTTCACTGAAAAGCACAACGGCAAACTCGACGAGCCGATCGAACTGCCGCCCGAGGCGTATCAGGTCGACCCGCTACAGGCGACCATCACCTACGACCTGAACCTGTTCCCGGAAACCCCGGCGATTGCCGTCGGCTCGATGCCGTTGTTCCTGGCCACGGTGGACAAACAGGCTTACGAAGCCAAGGCCCTGCCCAAAGGGCTCGAAATCAGAAACAACGCGCTGGTGGTGGATTTGAAGCGATACCCCGCCAACGAATGGCGATTCTTCGTCAAGGACGACAGCGGTCATTATCTGAAACAGATTCTGTCGGTCAGCCACGACGCAAGCGCTGAAGGACCAGCGTTATTCGGCGTGCATTATTTCTACGGCCGTCCGACGCGCGTGGAAACCTATCAGCGAACCAACCTCGCCACCGTGCAATACGGCTTTGAGGTCAAACTCGACAAGGCGCAGACCCAGGGCGCTGCGCCCTGATCGACGCTAATGGTCGGCGCTGATGATCTAGTGATCGAAAGTGCCGATGCTGCGTCCGCGCCCACCGTTGATCTGCCGCAACTGCGCCTGCAGATGCAACGACCAGATCTGTGGATCATTGGCCAGCTCATAGCCGTGCATCGTCAGGCTTTCAACGATGGTGTCGAGAATCGACTCGGCGGCGATCGGCCCGTGGAACGGGCCCTGGGCCTTGATGGCGGAAGGTTGTTCACCGGCCATGCCGGCGGCGAAGAGCAACGTCCACATGCCGTTATCGCCGGCCAACGGCTTGATGGCGCATTCGATACGGGTCACGAGACCCAGGCATTGACGGGTGAGGCAGAGGTTGCGCGACATGGCGGCGACCCTCGGTAAAGCCGGTGTTCAGCCCTTGCTGAAGAGCTGTTTCGATCCAGTGATACTGTCGATGTCCTTGAGCAGAGAATAGAAGAAAAGTCCGCCACGCAAGCCGCACAGAACCAGAAGGCGCCGAATGGTCATTGTGTGAATATTGACGCCAGAGTGATGGCACTTTCGATGATTGCACCCGAAATAACTGTGGGAGCGAGCTTGCTCGCGAAAGCGGCGCATCAGGCAACATTTTCGTCGACTGACAGGACGCCTTCGCGAGCAAGCTCGCTCCCACAGGGGCATTACAAGGAGACTGATATCAGGCCGGTTTGGCCTCCGCCAGCGCCTCCTGTGCCAGTTCCTTCTCGGCTTCTTTCAGATCCTCTTCGCTAATCATCTCGGCAATCACTCGCAGGCGCTCCACTACCCGCGCGTTAACGCTGCCTTCCGGAAATTCGCCCTCTTCGTTCGGCTCACCGGCCGGCTCGCCCACCAGCAGGCTCAACGCTTCGTCGGCCTGACGCACCGCGTAAACGTGGAACTGCCCGGCACGCACCGCCGCCAGCACCTTCTCGTCGAGCATCAAGGTGGCGACGTTGGCCTGCGGAATGATCGCGCCCTGCTCGCCCGTCAGCCCGCGTGCTTCGCAGAGACGGAAGAAGCCTTCGATCTTCTCGTTGACCCCGCCCACCGCCTGCACTTCACCGAACTGGTTGATCGAGCCGGTGATCGCGAAGCACTGCTTGAGCGGGGTTTTCGACAACGCCGAAATCAGCGTGCACGCCTCACCCAGCGACGCGCTGTCGCCATCGACGTAGCCGTAGGATTGCTCCAGCGCGATGCTCGCGGAAATCGCCAGCGGGAATTCCTGTGCATAACGGCTGCCCAGATACCCGGTGAGAATCATCACGCCCTTGGAATGGATCGGCTGGCCGAGGTTGACCTCGCGCTCGATGTCGACGATGCCGCTGCCGCCCGGGTACACCGTGGCGGAAATCCGCGCCGGCACACCGAACGCCGAGTCACCGACTTCGAGCACGGTCAGGCCGTTGCATTTGCCGACCGCCGCGCCGTCGGTGTCGATCAGAATGATCCCCGCCAGCATGTCGTCGAGAATCCGCGCCGACACCCGACCGGTGCGGGTGGCCTTGGCCTTGAGCGCACGCTCGATGTGGCCGGCGTCGGTCATTTCATCGTTGGCCAGATGCCGGATGAAATCCGCCTCGCTGACCAGCTGGAACAGATCGCCGATCCGCGCCGACAAACGCCCCTGGTGTTCAGCCAGACGCGCGCTGTAAGTCGCCAGACGCGCCACCGCGTCGGCGGTCAGCGGCGCCATGCCTTCTTCCGAAGTGCGGGTTTTCAGCAACTGGGCGAACTGCTCCAGGCTTTCGTCGACCATCGGGATGTCTTCGTCGAAGTCCACCAGAACGCGGAACATCTCCTGGAAGTCCGGATCGAGGTCCTGCAGCGTGTAATACAGCTGACGGGCGCCGATGATGATCACTTTGACCTGCAACGGAATGTGCTGCGGATTGAGCGTCACGGTGGCGAAACGGCCCATCTCGCCCAGCGGCGATTCCATCTTCAGCTTGCGCGATTGCAGGGCGCGCTTGAGCGCATCCCACACGAACGGCTCGCCGAGCATTTTTTCTGCTTCAAGGATCAGGAAACCGCCATTGGCGCGGTGCAGTGCACCCGGACGCAACTGGCGGTAGGTGGTGTAGAGCGCGCCCTGATCGGTGGTGTACTCGATACGGCCGAACAGGTTTTCGTAGGTCGGATGCGGCTCGAACACCACCGGTGCACCGCCGCTGGCCGGATGGCCGACCACCAGGCTCGGGGCGTATTGCTCTTCCAGCAGCTTGCGCGCGACAGCGTCGGTCTTGCTGTCATCGACCAGTTGCTCGACCACGGTTTTCAGCAGATAGACCTGCATCGCTTGCAGGTAACCGCAGACGGCGGCGTTTTCCGCGTACTTTTCCGACAGCGGTGCGAGCAAAGGCTGCAAGGCCAGGGTGATGGTTTCTTCGTTGAGCTGACGCAGCTGGTTGCTCGACTCGCGCTTCCATTGCGGCAGGCTGGCGAGTTCTTCGTTCAGGCGTTCTTCGAGGCCGGAAATGTCCTCGTGGAAGCGCTCGCGCTCGGTCTCCGGCAACTGGGCGAATTCGGCTTCGTCCAGCGCCTTGCCTTCGAGCATCGGGGTGAAGGCGATGTTGCTGCTGTCGCGGTACAGGGCGACGTCTTTTTCCAGGGCCAGACGTTCGATGACATCCAGCGCCTTGTCGTAGCGCTGGTTGAAGGCGCGGTCGATGGCGCTCTTCTTCTGCTGGTAGGACGGGTGCTCGAACACCGCTGGAAAGGTCGACAGCAGGTTGTCGATCAGGCCGTTGATGTCGCCGATGAAGGCGGCGGCGCTGCCCGATGGCAGTTCCAGGGCGCGGGGTTCGCGCGGCTCATCGAAATTGTTGACGTAAACCCAGTCCGCCGGGGTCTGCAGGCGTTTGCCTTCGGCCTTCAGGTAGCGTTTGACGAACGAGAAACGGCCGGTGCCGGGCTCGCCCATGACGAATACGTTGTAACCGGGGCGTGGCATGGCCACACCGAACTGCAAGGCTTCGACCGCACGTTCCTGGCCGAGCACACCGCGAAAGGGCTCCAGATCATTGGTGGTAGTGAAGCTGAACTGTTCAGCGGAAAACGGACGGGTCAGCGCTTCGGGCGCTAGACGCAAGCTGGCAGCAACAGGATCAGGCATCGGGCTTCCTTAACAATCAGGCGGGGCAGATAGCGGCATTCTGGCGCTGCCCGAGCCCCACTGGCAAGGCGCGCCATACGACAAAGCATAGACAACCGGCCAACCTTGACGCAGCCCCAGTGAAACCGGGGGGATTGCCAAATCTTTTGTAAAAAATCACGGAACCCCGGGAACGTGCCTAAACTCCAAACTGCGCGGCTGGAACTAATACCGGCCCACTGGCTTCGTTTGGATCTGTTTCTACAGAGCTTGGGGGGCCAGAACCCTGTCCATTGGTATGCACATAAAGAGAACAAAGCTATGAAACGGATTCTTCTCGGTACTCTCTTCACCGCTGTATCCATCAACGCAATGGCGCAAGCTCCAGGCGGCCCGGATTGCGGTTGGGGCAACATGCTGTTCGAAGGTCAGCGTGGCACCCCTGCTCACTTCCTGGCATCCACCACCAACGGCACCTCCGGCAATGCCACATTCGGCATGACGTCCGGCACCAACGGTTGCTCCACCAACGCATCGCTGACCTACGGCGGCAAATCCTGGTTTGCCATGAATGGCATGATGAACGAGCTGTCCGAAGACATGGCAAAGGGCAACGGCGAAGCGCTGACGACCTATGCCGTGGTACTGGGCGTGGCGCCGGAAGACCGTGCGCACTTCGCCGCCGTCACTCACGAGCACTTCCAGCAGATCTTCAGCAAGGCTGACGTGACCGCCGAAGACGTGCATACCAACACCCTGGCCGTTCTGAAAGCAGACCCACGTCTGGCCAAGTACGCGACTCAGGCTTAAGCTCGACCCACCCGCTTCTTTCGGGAAGCGGGTTTTATTTTTTCGACCCGCCCTTCCTGGGCTTTGTTTCTTTCGACTTAAGTTGCCATTTATGCTCAAACGCCTTGCTTGGCTGGCGCTGTGTGTCTGCGCCCCGCTGTCCGCCGCGCCTCACGTCGACCCTCAACGTTTGCAGCAACTGGCCAACGACCGCTTCTGGATTTCCCTCGGTCATTACGAAACCGCCAAACTCGGTGGCTGGCGCAGCTACGTCAGCGACAAAAAATTCTTTCTTGCCGCCGACGGCAACGAACACCCCGACCATGAACTGGCGGCCACCGTGCAAGCGCTGTACGCCCCCGCCAGTCTCGGTGAGCAACACGCCCAGTGCGTCTACCCGGCACGCACCCGCTGGTTGAAGGATCAACTCAACCTGACCGACCTGCCGACACCGGACTGCGCCGAATTCAAGAAGTGGTTCAAGGACGTCTCGCCCCACAGTGCGGTGATGATTTTCCCCGCGGCCTACCTCAACAGCCCGTCGTCGATGTTCGGCCACACCCTGCTGCGCATCGACCAGGCTGACGTACAGAGCGACAAGACTTCGCTGCTCAGTTACGCGATCAACTTCGGCGCCTACATCGAAGGTTCGGACAACAGCATTCTTTACGCCTGGAAAGGCCTGATGGGCGGCTATCCGGGGCTGTTCGCGCTGGTGCCCTATCAGGAAAAACTCTCGGAATACCGCAGTCTGGAAAACCGCGACCTGTGGGAGTACCGGCTCAATCTGACGCAAGCCGAAACCGCGCGGATGGTCGAGCATGTGTGGGAGTTGAAGCAGATCCAGTTCGACTACTTCTTCTTCGATGAAAACTGCTCCTATCGCCTGCTCGAACTGTTGCAGGTGGCGCGCCCGAGCCTGCGCCTGACCGAACAATTCCCGCTGACCGCGATCCCGACCGACACCGTCAAAGCGGTGAAAGCAGCCGGGCTGGTCGAACACATCGAATACCGCCCGTCCCGCGAGCGCGAACTGCTCAGCCGCGCCGAGCCCTTGAGCGGCGAAGAACAGGACTGGGTGCTGAAAGTCAGCGCCGATCAACAGCAATTGCAGGATCCGGTTTTCAAGGCCCTGCCCCGCGACCGGCAAGCGCTGATCATCGACGCCGCGTATCGGCTGGAGCGCTACCGCGCCAACGGCCAGGAACGTGATCCACAGCGAGCGCAGCGCAGTTTCGAATTGCTGCGGGCGATCAACAAGAATCCGGCGCCGGAGCTGCAGATTCCACAACCGGGCCTGCCCGAAGACGGCCATGAATCGCGCACCTGGCAGGCCGGTCTCGGCACGCGCGGTGACCGCGCCTTCGGCGAGTACGGCTTGCGCATGGCCTATCACGACCTCAACGACAACGCCGAGAGTTTCCCCCTCGGCGCACAGATCGAAATCCTGCAAATGAAGCTGCGCCAGTACGAAGGCAATCACTGGCAATTCCAGCAACTGGATCTGGCGACCATCCGCTCGCTGACGCCGCGCAATGCGCTGTTGCAGCCGCTGTCGTGGCAAGTCACCGGTGGTCTTGAACGTGTACCGGGCAAGCATGATGACGAGACGTTGGTCAGCCACGTCAACGGTGGCGGAGGCGGCACCTGGGCGCTGGGTGACGATGTGCTGGGTTTTGCCCTCGGTACGGTGCGCGTTGAACACAACAATGATTTCGCCGAGTTCGTTTCACCCGCCGGCGGTTTCAATACCGGCGTGTTGTGGAAAAACCCGCTGGGCAATCTCAGCCTGGAGGCCAAAGGCGATTACTTCTTCAATGGTGAAGTGCGCCGTAGCCTGAGTCTGAATCAGCAGTGGGAATTGTCGCGCAACCTTGGCCTGCGCCTGAGCGCCCAGCGCGAGTTCAGCCATCTGGCCACGCCGGAAACCGAAGTGATGCTGGAAGTGAAGTGGTATCACTACTGAGGTTTTGATCTTTCTTTCACGCCCCATCGACGAATCCGCTTCTAGACTTTCCCTATCAGCCGTTTAACGGCCCGGGAGAGTGTGATGTGGCGGTGTGCGGTTTTTGCGGGCGTGTTGCTGTTGCTGGGTGGCTGTCAGAGCACCCACGAAGATCTGATTGCCAAGGGTTATCCACCGGCGTTCGCCGACGGGTTCGATGACGGTTGCATCAGCGGTCGGCAGGCGGCCGGTTCGATCAGCGGCGAGTTTCGCAAGAACGTGCCGCGCTATCTCAAGGACAAGCAATACGCCGAAGGCTGGAGCGACGGCTTCCGCCAGTGTCAGGCGATGCTGGAAAACAAGGATCGCGAACAGTATCGCAACGAGCACTGGGACGAGCGCGAGCGCGCCTGGCAGCAGGAAAAGGATCAGGGCGCAGCGCGGGCTTATCGTTCGCAGTAGGTCGTTTCCAGACATCCAGCGAAACCTTTTGCCTGCGACCATGGCCCAACGGTTGTAACAGGAGCCCATCATGAGTCGCGCCTTCGTCAACGAAGACAACGCCGCTGCGCAAGCCGATCAGCCGGTCGAACGGCAGGTCAGCACACAGCCCAATTACGTCACGCCGCAAGGCCTTGCCCAGTTGCAGGCGAAAGTCGCCGAACTGCAAACCCTGCACGCCGAACAGTCCGCCAAGGGCGAACAGGCCGACAAGCAGCGGCTGGCCGATCTCGAACGGGATTTGCGTTATTTCAATCAACGGGTCGGCAGCGCTCAAGTAGCCCCGGCCCCGACGTCGAACGACAAGGTGCAGATCGGCAGTTGGGTGACCTACGCCGACGAACACGACACCGAGCGCCGGGTGCAACTGGTCGGCGAGGATCAGGCCGATGCGGCCAACGGTCTGATCAACTGGGCCTCACCGCTGGGCCGTGCGCTGCTTGGCGCGCGGCTCAACGATGAAGTGCTGTGGCAGCGTCCGGCCGGCGATCAACTGATCGAAGTGATCCGCATCGAGCGTTCTTAAACTACGCCTTGCGCCAGCATCGCGTCGGCGACTTTGACGAAGCCGGCGATGTTCGCGCCTTTGACGTAGTTGATCCGGCCGTTTTCCTCACCGTAATGCACGCAGGCGTGGTGGATCGACTGCATGATCCCGTGCAGCTTGCTGTCCACCTCGCCGCCGGTCCACAGCAGGCGCATGGCGTTCTGCGACATTTCCAGACCGCTCACCGCCACGCCGCCGGCATTCGATGCCTTGCCCGGCGCAAACAGAATGCCGGCCTCGATAAAGATATCGACAGCCTCGAGGGTGGTCGGCATGTTGGCGCCTTCGGCCACGCAGATGCAGCCGTTGCGCAGCAAGGTGCGGGCGGATTCGGCGTCGAGTTCGTTCTGGGTGGCGCAAGGCAGCGCGATGTCGCACGGCAACGACCATGGCAGTTGACCGGCGCGGAACTCCAGGCCGAAGGCGGAAGCCAATTCGCTGATCCGTCCGCGCTTGACGTTCTTCAGTTCCAGCAGCGCCAGCCACTGTTCTTCGCTCAGGCCCGCCTCGCAATACAGCGTGCCTTCGGAGTCAGACAGGGAAATCACTTTGCCGCCCAGATCCATCACCTTGCGAGCCGCGTATTGCGCAACGTTGCCGGAACCGGAGATCGCCACGCGTTTGCCTTCGACGGCCTGCTCGCGGCGCTTGAGCATTTCCTCGGCGAAATACACACAACCGAAACCGGTGGCTTCCGGGCGGATCAGGCTGCCGCCGTAGGTCATGCCCTTGCCGGTCAGCACGCTGGTGAACTGGTTGCTCAGGCGCTTGTACTGGCCGAACAGGAAACCGATTTCCCGGGCGCCGACACCGATATCACCGGCCGGCACGTCCACGTCGGCACCGATGTGGCGGTACAGCTCGCTCATGAACGCCTGGCAGAAACGCATGACTTCGGCGTCGCTCTTGCCCTTCGGATCGAAGTCCGAACCGCCCTTGCCGCCGCCCATAGGCAACGAGGTCAGGGAGTTTTTGAATGTCTGTTCGAAGGCGAGGAATTTCAGCACACCCATGTTCACCGAAGGGTGGAAGCGCAAGCCGCCCTTGTACGGGCCGATGGCGCTGTTCATCTGGATGCGGAAACCGCGATTGACCTGGACCTTGCCCTGATCGTCGACCCACGACACACGGAACACCACCGCCCGCTCCGGCTCGCAAATGCGCTCCAGAATCCCCGAGGTCAGATAGTGCGGATTGGCTTCGAGAAACGGCCACAGGCTGCGCAGGACTTCTTCGACGGCCTGGTGGAATTCGGGTTGATCCGGATCGCGCTTTTTCAGACGGGCGAGGAAGGATTCGACGGATTCGATCATGGGAAAAGTCTCGGCAAATTTGTTGTCGTTGGAGGAGATTGAGCCGGACTGTAACAAACGATATGTACACAGCAACAGACAAAAATGTCGCATTTATGAAAACAAATAGTACACACGCTATAAAACAGTCTGCATTGCAGGCAAAAAAAAGCGGAGCCCGAAGGCCCCGCTTTTTCATGCAACCAACCTGTTATCAGGCCAGTTTCTTGTGGCGTACCCGGTGTGGCTGGGCCGCTGCTTCGCCGAGGCGCTTTTTGCGATCGGCTTCGTACTCGGTGTAGTTGCCCTCGAAGAACACGGCTTGCGAGTCGTCTTCGTACGCCAGGATGTGAGTCGCGACGCGGTCAAGGAACCACCGATCGTGAGAGATCACAATGGCGGCGCCCGGGAAGTCCAGCAGGGCTTCTTCCAGGGAACGCAGGGTTTCAACGTCGAGGTCGTTGGACGGTTCGTCGAGCAGCAGGACGTTGCCGCCCTCCTTCAGGGTCAGCGCCAGGTGCAGACGACCGCGCTCACCACCGGACAGGTCCTTGACGAACTTCTGCTGATCGCCGCCCTTGAAGTTGAAGCGACCGACGTAGGTACGCGACGGGATCTCGTAGTTGCCGATACGGATCTGGTCGGAACCATCGGAGATCTGCTGGAACACGGTCTTGCTGCCGTCCAGGTCTTCGCGGCTCTGGTCAACGCAGGCCAGTTGCACGGTTTCGCCGATCTCGATGCTGCCGGAATCCGGGGTTTCCTTGCCCATCAGCATGCGGAACAGGGTCGACTTACCGGCACCGTTACCGCCGATCACGCCGACGATGGCGCCTTTGGGCATCGAGAAGGACAGGTTGTCGATCAGGACGCGATCGCCGTAGCCCTTGGTGACGTTCTTGAACTCGATGACCTTGTCACCCAGGCGCGGACCGGCCGGGATGTAGATCTCGTTGGTTTCCGAACGCTTCTGGAATTCCTGCGACTGCATTTCTTCGAAGCGTTGCAGACGAGCCTTGGATTTCGACTGGCGGGCCTTGGCGCCTTTGCGCACCCACTCCAGTTCTTCCTTCATGGCTTTTTCGTGGGCCGATTGCTGCTTGGATTCCTGGGCCAGACGATCGGACTTGGCTTCCAGCCAACCCGAGTAGTTGCCCTCGTAAGGAATGCCCGCGCCGCGGTCGAGTTCCAGAATCCAGCCGGCGACGTTGTCCAGGAAGTAACGGTCGTGCGTGATCGCTACCACAGTGCCCGGGAAGTCGTGCAGGAAGTGTTCGAGCCACGCAACGGAGTCGGCGTCCAGGTGGTTGGTCGGTTCGTCGAGCAGCAGCATGTCCGGGGCGGACAGCAGCAGACGGCACAGGGCCACACGACGTTTTTCACCACCGGACAGGTGTTCGACCTTGGCGTCCCAGGCCGGCAGACGCAGCGCATCGGCGGCAACTTCCAGCTGGCGCTCCAGGTTGTGACCGTCGCTGGCCTGCAGGATCGCTTCGAGCTTGGCCTGTTCGGCGGCCAGCTTGTCGAAGTCGGCATCCGGGTCGGCGTAAGCGGCGTAGACCTCGTCCAGACGCGCTTGCGCATCCTTGATCACGCTGACCGCTTCCTCGACCACTTCACGCACGGTCTTGGTCGGATCCAGTTGCGGCTCTTGCGGCAGGTAACCGATGTTCAGTTCCGGCATCGGGCGCGCTTCGCCTTCGAACTCGGTGTCGACGCCGGCCATGATTTTCAGCAGCGTGGATTTACCCGAACCGTTGAGGCCGAGTACGCCGATCTTGGCGCCGGGGAAGAAAGACAGCGAAATGTTTTTCAGGATTTCCCGCTTCGGCGGAACAACTTTGCCCAGCCGATGCATGGTGAAGACGTATTGAGCCATGGAGAACCTTGGGTCAGTGACAGATGAATGATTGGAGCGCAGGCGATGCCCGGCCAGACCATGCGCGTCGTTCACTTGATGGTGATCAATGCGTGCGCGCTGAAAAAAGTCTGATTCTAGGAGCTGGAACGCTCCCGCGTAACCGGCAAAGCTACCTGAATGACCGATGGCAGTCCAGCCGAGTGGGGCTGGCACTTCGCCACAACTCAAGGCATGCTAGCCGCCCCTTGGGCGTCCGGCTTATAGTGCACGTCGCGCCAGTCCAGCCAGACCGCAGGATTACAGCTTGTCCAACGTCACTCCGCCAGCCTCTGTGAGCAGCACCCAACCGGCGCCCGGCTCGTCCCTGCGCGGAACATTGAAAGGCGCGCTGGCGACACTGGTGCTGTTGCTGCTAGCGCTGCTGTTCTGGCAGCTGCTCGATCAACTGCGCGAAACCCAGAAAAACCAGCGTCAGTACACCATCGACTACACCGCTGACCTCGCCGCTCAGGTCAGCCTGAACATGGCGCTGAACGCGCAGATCGCCCTCAATCTGCTACCGATCGTCGAACAGCCCCAATCGGCCGACGAACAGCAGGCGCTGCTGCGCAAGCTTCAGCAATCGCTGCCTGACCTGCGCAGCCTGGCCCTGCTCAGCCCGTCCGGCAAAATCCTCAGCGACAGCGCGACTGACAGCCACGACGCCGATTACCTCAGCGATCTGGTACGCCGCAGCCGCGCTCAGGCCCACTACTTCAGCAACGCCGACGACGGTTCGGTGGTGCATCTATTGCTGCATCAGGCTAGCGGCAGCACGCGCGGTTACTGGGCGCTGCGCCTGACGCCGACCTTCTTCGACGCACTGACCAAACAGGGCGACAGCGGTATCCGCCCGCTGTGGCTGGTGGAAAACCGCGTCAACCATCAGATCATCAGCCGCGACGAAGCCCTGCCTTCTTCCAAGACCAGCACCCTGACCCCGGACGATCTGGCCAACAGCGTACTGACCGTGCCGCTGAGCAGCAGCGACTGGCAACTGCGTGGCCTGTTCGACCGCCAGCATGTGCTCGAACAACTGCTGCCGGCGTTCATCGGCAAATGCCTGTTGGGCCTGGCACTCTCGCTGCTGCCGTTTATCGCGCTGCTCAACATGCGCCGCCGTCAGCGTCAGGTGCATGAAGGGCGTCGGCGTTATCAGGATATTTTCGAAGGCACCGGCGTGGCGCTGTGCGTGCTGGATCTTTCGGGGCTAAAGCAGGTTTTTGAAAAGGCCCAGATCCAGACCAGCGACCAGCTCAAGGCCTGGCTCGACCAGCCGGCGCAGCGCCAGCAATTGCTCCACGAACTGCGGGTCACCGAGGTCAACCAGGTTGCGCTGCAACTGCTCAACGTCAATTCCTGCGACCACGCCTGGCAACTGCTGATCGACGGCCAGCCACACAGTCAGTGCGCCATCGGCAATCAGGTGCTCGACGCGGTGCTCCAGCAGCAAAAGCAGCTGGAACTGGAAATCAAACTGCCGGACATCAATGGCCGCGACCAGCACCTGTGGCTGGTGCTGCGCCTGCCTCAGGAACAGCACGACTACAAGGCCGTGATCCTGAGCATCAACGACATCACCAGCCGCAAGCTGATCGAGCTGTCGCTGCTGGAGCGCGAAGGTTTCTGGTCGGACGTGGTGCGTACCGTGCCGGATCATCTGTATGTGCAGGACGTGATCAGCCAGCGGATGATCTTCAGCAACCACCACCTCGGCCAGACCCTCGGTTACAACCGTACCGAATTGCATCAGATGGGCGAGTACTTCTGGGAAATCCTCCTGCACCCTGAAGACGCCGACTATTACCACCGCTCGCGGCAGATGCAGCGTCACGCCGGTTACAGCCAGTTGTTGCAGTGTCAGTTGCGCTTCCGTCATCGCGACGGCAAGTGGCGGCGCTTCGACATTCGCGAACAGGCGCTGGCCCGGGACAAGCACGATCAGGTCACGCGGATCATCGGCGTGGCCAAGGACATCACCGAGCAGATCGAAGCCAGCGAGTCCCTGCGCGACAGCGAACAGCGCTACCGGATGCTCGCCGAAAGCATCAGCGACGTGATTTTCTCCACCGACAGCAAGCTGTCGCTGAACTACGTCAGCCCATCGGTACAAGCGGTGTTGGGTTATGACGCCGAGTGGATTTTCCAGAACGGCTGGCAATCGACCATCGCCAACCCGCAGCAGCTGAGCGGCATCTATCACCTGATGGATCGGGTCAGCAAAGCCTTGGGCAAACCCGAGCAACTGGTGATTTTGCGCAGCCAGGTGCAGACCCAGATGTTCCTGTTCGACTGCCTGCGCGCCGACGGCCGCAAGATCCCGATCGAACTGCGTCTGGTGCTGGTGTGGGACGAACACGGCGCCTTCGAAGGCGTGCTCGGGGTTGGTCGCGACATCAGCCAGCAGCGCCGTGCCGAGAAAGACCTGCGCATGGCGGCCACGGTTTTCGAGCACTCGACCTCGGCGATCCTGATCACCGACCCGGCCGGTTACATCGTCCAGGCCAACGAGGCGTTCAGCCGGGTCAGCGGCTACGCGGTGAGCGAGGTGCTCGACCAGTTGCCGAACATGCTGACCGTCGACGAACAGCAGGACGCGCACCTGCGCTACGTGCTCAAGCAGTTGCATCAGCACAGCACCTGGGAAGGTGAAGTCTGGCTCAAGCGCCGCAACGGCGAGCACTACCCGGCGTGGGTCGGCATCACCGCCGTGCTCGATGACGAGGGCGATCTGGCCAGTTACGTGTGCTTCTTCAGCGACATCAGCGAGCGCAAGGCCAGCGAGCAGCGGATTCACCGCCTCGCCTACTACGACGCCCTGACCCACCTGCCAAACCGCACGCTGTTCCAGGATCGTCTGCACACCGCGCTGCAATCGGCCGAGCGGCAGAAGTCGTGGGTGGTGCTGATGTTCCTCGACCTCGACCGATTCAAACCGATCAACGACTCCCTCGGCCACGCCGCCGGCGACCGCATGCTCAAGGACATGGCCACGCGATTGCTGGCCTGTGTCGACGATGACGACACCGTGGCGCGGATGGGCGGCGACGAATTCACCCTGTTGCTGCAACACCGCTCCAGCCGCGAGATGGCGCTGAACCGCGCGATCCACGTGGCCGAGCAGATTCTTGCCAGTCTGGTGCGACCGTTCGTGCTGGAAGGTCGCGAGTTCTTCGTCACCGCCAGTATCGGCATCGCCCTGAGCCCACAGGACGGCAACGAACTCAGCCAGTTGATGAAGAACGCCGACACCGCGATGTACCACGCCAAGGAGCGCGGCAAGAACAACTTCCAGTTCTATCAGGCCGACATGAACGCCAGTGCGCTGGAGCGTCTGGAGCTGGAAAGCGATCTGCGCCACGCCCTCGAGCAAAACGAATTCGTGCTGTATTACCAGCCGCAGTTCAGCGGCGACGGCAAACGCCTGACCGGCGCCGAAGCGCTGCTGCGCTGGCGTCATCCGCGTCGCGGGCTGGTGCCGCCGGGAGATTTCATTCCGGTGCTCGAAGAGCTCGGGCTGGTGGTAGACGTCGGCGACTGGGTCATCAGCGAGGCCTGTCGCCAGCTCAAGACCTGGCACCAGAGCCGCGTGCGCGTGCCGAAGGTCTCGGTGAACATTTCCGCCCGGCAGTTCTCCGACGGCCAGCTCGGCACGCGGATCGCCACCATCCTCAAGGAAACCGGCCTGCCGCCGGCGTGCCTGGAGCTGGAACTGACCGAAAGTATCCTGATGCGCGAAGTCAGCGAAGCGATGCAGATCCTTGCCGGCCTGAAAAACCTCGGTTTAAGCATCGCGGTAGACGACTTCGGCACCGGTTACTCATCGCTGAACTACCTCAAGCAATTCCCGATCGACGTGCTGAAGATCGACCGCACCTTCGTCGACGGCCTGCCGTCCGGCGAGCAGGACGCGCAGATCGCCCGGGCGATCATCGCCATGGCCCACAGCCTGAATCTGGCAGTGATCGCCGAGGGCGTGGAAACCCATGAGCAACTGGACTTCCTGCGCGAGCATGGCTGCGACGAGGTTCAGGGTTATCTGTTCGGCCGGCCGATGCCGGCGGGACGGTTCGAGGCGCAGTTCAGCAATGATGCGCTGTTCATGTTCGACTGATTTTTTGCGGTGCTGCTCATGACGCCTTCGCGAGCAAGCCCGCTCCCACAGTGGACCGCATTTTTCCTGAAGAAACCGGGTTAAATGTGGGAGCGGGCTTGCTCGCGAAAGGGCCGGTACAGACGCTGGAAAAATCTGCGGTGCAGCCATCGCCAGCAGGCTTGCTCCCACAGGGCCTTGCTGTGGATCAGTATTCTCCGGTTGAAACGCGGCCATTGTGAGGCCTTCAAAGCACCGCACATCTGTCATGAACGCCACTTGTCTGCGACATGATGTCGTTTCATATGCCATCCAAAACCCGATGGGTTAGAATGCCCCCCTTTTCTGCCCCCGATCCTTGAGGACCGCCATGTTCAGCCGTGATTTGACTATTGCCAAGTACGACGCCGATCTTTTTGCCGCCATGGAGCAAGAAGCCCAGCGCCAGGAAGAACACATCGAGCTGATCGCTTCGGAGAACTACACCAGCCCAGCGGTGATGGAAGCTCAAGGCTCGGTACTGACCAACAAGTACGCCGAAGGCTACCCGGGCAAGCGCTACTACGGTGGTTGCGAGTACGTCGACGTTGTTGAGCAACTGGCCATCGACCGCGCGAAGGAACTGTTCGGCGCCGACTACGCCAACGTTCAGCCGCACGCTGGCTCCCAAGCCAACGCCGCTGTCTACCTGGCCCTGCTGTCGGCCGGTGACACCATTCTGGGCATGAGCCTGGCTCACGGCGGTCACCTGACCCACGGCGCCAGCGTTTCCTCCTCCGGCAAGCTGTACAACGCCATCCAGTACGGCATCGACGCCAACGGCCTGATCGACTACGACGAAGTCGAGCGTCTGGCGGTTGAACACAAGCCGAAAATGATCGTGGCCGGTTTCTCTGCCTACTCGCAGATCCTCGACTTCCCACGCTTCCGCGCCATCGCCGACAAGGTTGGCGCCTACCTGTTCGTCGACATGGCTCACGTGGCCGGTCTGGTCGCCGCTGGCGTCTACCCGAACCCGGTTCCGTTCGCTGACGTCGTGACCACCACCACCCACAAGACCCTGCGCGGTCCACGTGGTGGCCTGATCCTGGCCAAGGCCAACGCCGACATCGAGAAGAAGCTGAACTCCGCCGTATTCCCGGGCGCCCAAGGTGGCCCGCTGGAGCACGTGATCGCCGCCAAAGCGATCTGCTTCAAGGAAGCACTGCAGCCTGAGTTCAAGGCTTACCAGCAACAAGTGGTGAAAAACGCCCAGGCCATGGCCGGCGTGTTCATCGAGCGCGGTTTCGACGTGGTTTCCGGTGGTACTGAAAACCACCTGTTCCTGCTGTCGCTGATCAAACAGGAAATCTCCGGTAAAGACGCCGATGCCGCTCTGGGCAAAGCGTTCATCACCGTGAACAAGAACTCCGTGCCAAACGACCCACGCTCCCCGTTCGTCACCTCCGGCCTGCGCTTCGGTACTCCGGCTGTGACCACTCGCGGCTTCAAGGAAGCAGAGTGTAAAGAGCTGGCCGGCTGGATCTGCGACATCCTGGCTGACCTGAACAACGAAGCGGTAATCGACGCCGTTCGTGAAAAAGTTAAAGCCATCTGCAAGAAACTGCCGGTATACGGCGCTTAATTGCGACGTTAAACCCGCAGCTGAAAAACCGGCCAAGTGATTGGCCGGTTTTTTTTCGTCCGCAAAAAAGTTTCGGACTGTGAATGGCTCAAGATCGGGGCCTTGCACCCAACTGGTCAGACCGGTCATGCCAATTCGTCATTTTTCACTTGCGATCCGTAAAAAACAGCGCCTAGACTGCACCCGCACTGGACATACCGGTAAGACCACAATAATTAAGTCCTGAATCTGATGCGCCCCGCGCACGGCAGCCAGGACACCGACCAGGATTCCTCCCATGCTCAGATGGTGCTCGCGTTCAATCTTCCTCCAAGTGGTTCTCGGACTGGTGCTCGGCATCGTCTGCGGGCTGACCCTTCCTGAATACTCAGCCCAGCTCAAACCGCTCGGCGACGGTTTCATCAAACTGATCAAGATGCTCATCGGCCTGATCGTGTTCTGCGTGGTGGTCAGCGGCATCAGCGGCGCCGGCGACCTGAAGAAGGTCGGGCGCATCGGCCTCAAGTCGGTGATCTACTTCGAAGTGCTGACCACCATCGCGCTGGTGATCGGTCTGGTGTTCGCGTTCAGCACCGGGATCGGCAGCGGCGCCAACATCCATCTGGAGCAGCTGTCCGCCGCCGACATGGGCGACATCGCCGAGCGCGGCCAGCACATGCACACTACCACCCAGTTCCTGATGGACCTGATCCCGACCTCGGTACTCGGCGCCTTCGCCGATAACAATATCCTCCAGGTGCTGCTGTTCTCGGTGCTGTTCGGCAGCGCGTTGAATCTGGTGGGCGAAGCGGCTTCCGGGATCTCGCGGCTGATCAACGAGCTGAGCCATGTGATCTTCCGGATCATGGGCATGATCGTGCGTCTGGCGCCGATCGGTGTGTTCGGTGCCATCGCCTTCACCACCAGTAAATATGGCCTGGATTCGCTGCAACATCTGGGCAGTCTGGTCGGTTTGTTCTACCTGACCTGCATCGCCTTCGTCGCGCTGATTCTCGGTCTGGTGATGCGTCTTTCCGGTCTGCGCATGTGGCCGTTGCTCAAGTACCTGCGTGAAGAGCTGCTGATCGTCATGGGCACCGCCTCCTCCGATGCCGTGCTGCCGCAGATCATGCGCAAGCTTGAACATCTGGGCATCGGCAGCTCGACCGTCGGGCTGGTGATTCCGACCGGTTACTCGTTCAACCTCGACGGTTTTTCGATCTACCTGACCCTGGCCATCGTGTTCATCGCCAACGCCACCGGCACGCCGCTGGCCATGACCGATCTGCTGACGATTCTGTTGGTGTCGCTGATTACCTCCAAAGGCGCCCACGGCATTCCGGGGTCGGCGCTGGTGATTCTCGCGGCCACGCTGACGGCCATCCCGGCGATTCCGGTGGTCGGCCTAGTTTTGGTGCTGGCGGTGGACTGGTTCATGGGCATCGGCCGCGCGCTGACCAACCTGATCGGCAACTGCGTCGCCACCGTGGCCATCGCCCGCTGGGAAAAGGACATCGACGTGCAGCGGGCGAACAAGGTGCTCAACGGCGAGCAGGGCTATAACTTTCAGCCGAGAAAAACGGTCGCTCAAGCGGCGGCCAAAGAATTCTGAATGAGCGCCGTGCCTGCGCCAATGCAGGCACGGCTCATGGAGCGAACACGTGATTACTACATCAACCGTCGTCAACTCAGTGGTGGAAAAACTCCGGGCCGCGCTGGCCCGTGGTCAGTGGCGCTCCGGCGAGATGCTGCCGGGTCAGCGCGAGCTGGCCGAGCAACTGGGCATCAGCCGCCCGAGCCTGCGCGAAGCGGTGATCGTGCTGGAAACCCTTGGCCTGGTGCGCTCGATGCCCGGCAAAGGCGTGGTGGTTCTCGACGCCCAAGCCAGTGACAGCCAAAGCCACGACAGCGCAGTGGCCGGCGCCAGCCTCGAAGACGTGCTGCAACTGCGCTACACCCTTGAACCGTTCATCGTCGGTCTGGTGGCGCAGTCGATCAGCAGCAAGGAAGTCGGGCAATTGCGCCTGACCCTGATGGACATGCGCGAAGCCCTCGAAGCCGGCGACAGCGAGGCCGGGGTCAGCGCCTACATCGCCTTCCACGAAGAACTGTTCACCCTGACCTCGAACCCGATTTTCCAGAGCGTGGTGCAACAGACCAGCAACGCCCTCAAGCAAAGCGCCGAGGTACTGCGCAATTCGCCGGAGCACCTGGCCGAACGCCTTGAGGAAAACGAAGCCGTGGTGCGCGCGATCCGCAGCAAGAACAGCGCTCAGGCCAGCGCCGAAATGCGCCGGCACATTTTGCGTGAGGGCCAGCGGATGGGCATCGAGCTGAATATTCCGGATGACAACCTGAGCCACTGAAACGCCTCACACTGGAGACCGGCCATGAACAGTCTTGCCACGCCGTCGCACCCTCGCCCGACCTCGGCGGCCCTGCCCTTCTCCCGCCTGCAAGCGCCGGTGGACGATCTGTATCCGCGCCTGTTCGACGCAATCCTCGAGCAACGCATCGATGCCGCCAGCCGTTTCACCGAAGAAAGTCTCAAGCAGATGTTCGGCGTCAGCCGCGCTGATGTGCGTCGGGTGCTGACCCAGCTGTCCCACGAACAGATCATCGTGCTGCGGGCCAACCACCGACCGCGAGTGGCCGCGCCGGATGCCGAGCAGACACGTCAGGCCCTGCACGCCCGGCGTCTGGCCGAGAACACGCTGGTGCGATTGGCTTGTCAGCATGCGCAGGCTGAAGATCTGAAGCGCCTGCGAGCGTTGATCGAACGCGAACGCCAGGCTGTGGATAAAGATCGGCGCGGGGCGGCGATTCGCCTGTCCGGGGAGTTTCATTTGCAGGTGGCGAAAATGGCGCGGAATGCACCGTTGGCGCATTTTCTCGGCACGCTGGTGCCTTTGACTTCACTGGCGATTGCGCGATGCACTGAAATCACGCACAGCTGTTGCGGCTGGCAGGATCACGCCCGGATCGTCGAGGCGATCGAGCGTGATGACGCTGCCGAGGCGGTGTCGCTGATGAACCGTCATCTGGATCACCTGGAGCAGGCACTGCTGGGTTCAGAGTCTGGATATTGTGTTGCTGGTTAGAACGCCTTCGCGAGCAAGCCCGCTCCCACAATGAACTGCATTCTTCCTGACATAATGCGATCTATTGTGGGAGCGGGCTTGCTCGCGAAGAGGCCCTTCGAGACTCCACAAATTCAGTTTTGCTGTGCTGCCACCCGAGCAAACCCCGCCCGGATTTTCTCTTCCGGCAAATCGTCGGCGATAAACACGATCACGCTTTCCCGCGTCTCGCCCTCGGGCCACTCGGTGTCCCAGTCGAAGCCGTAGAGCTTCAGCACGCCCTGGAACACCAGCCGCCGATCTTCGCCCGCGATGTTCAACACGCCCTTGTAGCGCAGCAATTGCTTGCCGTGCTCTTCCAGCAACTCGTTCATGAATTCGCTGAGCTGATCGATATCCAGCGGCTGATCGGTACGCAGCACCAGGCTGGAAATCCGGTCGATGGACGGCGCCTTGCTGACTGGACGCAGGCTTACCCCGCCGCCGAGATCGGCGTTCAGGTTGAAACCGCGCACATCGAGCAATTCAGCCAGATCGATGTTGCCGTGTTCGACCACGCGGATCGGTGCGCGGCGGTTGATGCGGGTCAGTCGTTCGCTGAGCGCCGTGAAGGCAGCCTCGTCCACCAGATCGGTCTTGCTCACCAGCAAGCGGTCGGCAAAACCGATCTGCGCCTGGGCGATGGTCTGGGTCAGGTGCAGCTCGGCGTGGGCCGCGTCGACGAGGGTGATGATGCCGTCGAGCAGGTAACGCTCGCGCAGTTCTTCGTCGATGAAAAAGGTCTGTGCCACCGGGGCCGGGTCGGCCAGGCCGGTGCATTCGATGACCAGCCGATCGAAGGCGATTTCGCCGCTGTCCAGCCGTTCGAGCAGCAGATACAGAGCCTTGGTCAAATCGGTGTGGATGGTGCAGCAGACGCAGCCGTTGGCCAGGGTCATGACTTGCACCGGCTCGTCGCCCAGCAATTGGGTGTCGATGCCGGCGTCGCTGAATTCGTTTTCGATCACGGCGATTTTCAGGCCGTGCTCGGCTTTCAACAGATGGCGCAGCAAGGTGGTCTTGCCGGCGCCGAGGAAACCGCTGAGCACCGTTACAGGTATTGGAGAAGACAACATCGATCCCCTTCACAAAATTGATGAACAACACAAAACAAATGTGGGAGCGAGCTTGCTCGCGAAAGGGTCGTGTCAGTCGACATCATTGCTCAATGACACACCGCTTTCGCGAGCAAGCCCGCTCCCACAGTTGGGGACTGCATCAACCGAAGGCTGTCAGATCAACAGCACTTCGGCCCACCCTTGCCACCGTAACGGGCTTCCTGACGTTCGCGAAAGAACATCTCGTAGCTCATCACCGGTTTGTCCGGGTGTTTGGTCTGCATATGCTCGACGTAGGTGTCGTAGTCGGGCATGCCGACCATCAGGCGCGCGGCCTGACCGAGGTATTTACCGAGGCGACTCAGGTCATTGAACATGCTGCAATCCTCTGGTTACGCGTCCGGCAGGGCCTGGAATGGCGATTCTTTGTCCGTACGCTCTTTTTTGCCCCAGGCGGCGATGCCGACCTTGAGCGCATAGAACAGGATGCTGAATACCACGAACAGGAACAGCGCGGTCAATGTAGCGTTGGTGTAGGCGTTGAAGATCACGTGTTGCATCTGCTCGACGCTTTTCGCCGGCGCCAGCACCTGACCGTTGGCCAGTGCATCGCTGTACTTCTTGGCCAGCGACAGGAAGCCGATCGCAGGGTTGGCGTCGAACAGCTTGATGAAGCCAGCGGTCGTGGTGCAGATCAGCAGCCAGGTGGCCGGCAGCAGGGTGACCCAGATGTAGCGCTGGCGCTTCATCTTGATCAGGACCACGGTGCCGAGCATCAGCGCGATACCCGCCAGCATCTGGTTGGAGATGCCGAACAGCGGCCACAAGGTGTTGATACCGCCCAGTGGATCGACCACGCCCTGATACAGCAACCAGCCCCACATCGCCACACAACCGGCGGTGGCGATCAGGTTGGCGGACCAGGATTCGGTACGTTTCAGCGCCGGTACGAAGGAGCCGAGCAGGTCCTGCAGCATGAAGCGACCGGCACGGGTACCGGCATCGACTGCGGTCAGGATGAAAAGCGCTTCGAACAGGATCGCGAAGTGGTACCAGAACGCCATGGTGTTTTCACCCGGCAGCACACTGTGCAGGATCTGCGCGATACCGACCGCCAGGGTCGGCGCACCACCGGCACGGGCCAGGATGGTGGTTTCGCCGATGTCATGCGCCACGGCTTGCAGGGCTTCCGGGGTAATTGCAAAGCCCCAGTTGCTGACTGCGGTTGCCACAGACACCACGTCACCGCCGACCACGGCGGCCGGGCTGTTCATGGCGAAGTACACGCCAGGCTCGATCACCGAGGCAGCGACCATGGCCATGATGGCCACGAACGATTCCATCAGCATGCCGCCGTAACCGATGTAGCGGGCGTTGGTTTCGTTATCCAGCAGTTTCGGCGTGGTCCCGGAAGAGATCAGCGCGTGGAAACCGGAGACCGCACCGCAAGCGATGGTGATGAACAGGAACGGGAACAGACCGCCCTTCCACACCGGACCGGTGCCGTCGACGAACTGGGTCAGGGCCGGCATTTTCAGCTCGGGCATGGTCACCAGGATGCCGATCGCCAGAGCGACGATGGTACCGATCTTGAGGAAAGTGGAGAGGTAGTCACGCGGCGCCAGAATCAGCCACACCGGTAGCGAAGCGGCGACGAAACCGTAACCGACCAGCATCCAGGTAATCTGCACGCCAGTGAAGGTGAAGGCCTTGGCCCAGACCGGATCGGCGGCAATCTGCCCGCCCAGCCAGATCGAACCCAGCAGCAGCAACACGCCGACTACCGAGATCTCGCCGATGCGGCCCGGACGGATGTAGCGCATGTAGATGCCCATGAACATCGCGATCGGGATGGTCGCCATCACGGTGAAGATGCCCCACGGGCTTTCAGCCAGGGCTTTCACCACGATCAGCGCCAGCACCGCGAGGATGATGATCATGATCAGGAAGCAGCCGAACAGCGCGATGGTGCCGGGGATACGGCCCATTTCTTCTCGCACCATGTCGCCCAGGGAACGGCCGTTGCGACGGGTCGACATGAACAGGACCATGAAGTCCTGCACCGCGCCCGCCAGCACCACGCCGGCAATCAGCCACAGCGTGCCGGGCAGATAGCCCATCTGCGCCGCCAGTACCGGGCCGACCAGCGGCCCCGCGCCGGCGATGGCCGCGAAGTGGTGACCGAAGAGAATGTGTTTGTTGGTTGGAACGTAGTCCAGACCGTCGTTGTTGAGCACGGCGGGGGTGGCCCGACGCGGATCGAGTTGCATCACATTGTTAGCGATGAACAGACTGTAGTAACGGTACGCAACCAGATAAATGGCCACGGCGGCGACCACAATCCACAAGGCGTTGATCGCCTCGCCTCGGCGCAATGCCACTACGCCAAGGGCGCACGCTCCTACGATTGCCAGCAGCAGCCAGGGTAAGTGGCGTAGCAGGCTATTATTATTTTTCATTTTATTATTCCAGCCAGGGTGGACAAGAAAGACAGCCACCCCGAGTTTAGCGCTGTTGGCGGCAAAGGCCATACCCCGACATTGGTCTAGACAGTCCATTCGTTGGCAACACCCCGCCGGTCGGGTCTATAGTCAGCTGACCTTCCTGAGGATTGCGCCATGAGCGAGCACCCGTCCGAGCGTCGCCGCTTCAAACGTATCGCGTTCGATGCCCGAACCGAATTGAGCCAGGGCGAGTACATCTGGCCGGTGAAGCTGATCGATCTGTCGCTCAAGGGGCTGTTGATCGAGCGGCCCGAGCCCTGGCTGGGCAATTCCGAGCAGGATTTTTTCGTCGATATTCATCTGAGCGAGGACGTACACATCGAGATGGATGTGCAACTGGCTCATGAAGATCACGGCCAGCTCGGTTTCGTGTGCCGGCATATCAGCCTGGAGTCGATTCAGCGCCTGCGTCGCCTGATCGAACTCAATCTGGCCGACGAAACCGAACTGGAACGCGAGCTCGCGGCGCTGATAGACGTCTGATCACTCGAACAGCGAGTCCAGCGCCTGCTCCAGTCGTGTCACCGCAATGATCTGCAAACCTGGAGGCGCTTCCTTCGGCGCGTTGCCCTTGGGCACAATCGCGCGCTTGAAGCCGTGCTTGGCGGCTTCCTTCAATCGCTCCTGACCGCTCGGTACCGGGCGCACTTCGCCGGACAGGCCGACTTCACCGAACACCAGCAAGTCATGGGGTAACGGCCGGTTACGCAGGCTCGACATGACGGCGGCCATCAAGGCCAGGTCAGACGCGGTTTCCAGTACTTTCACCCCGCCGACCACGTTGAGGAACACGTCCTGATCGTGAGTCGGAATGCCGCCATGACGGTGCAGCACCGCCAACAGCATCGCCAGACGATTCTGATCCAGACCCAGCGTCACCCGACGCGGGTTGGCCAGATGGCTGTCATCCACCAGCGCCTGAACTTCCACCAGCATCGGCCGGGTGCCTTCCCACGTTGCCATCACCACACTGCCCGGGACTTCTTCCTGAGCGCGGGTGAGAAAAATCGCCGAAGGGTTGGAGACTTCTTTCAGGCCCTTGTCGGTCATGCCGAAAACGCCGAGTTCGTTGACCGCGCCGAAACGGTTTTTCACCGCTCGCAGCAAACGCAACCGGCCATCGGACTCACCTTCGAAATACAGCACGGTATCGACCATGTGCTCCAGAACCCGCGGCCCTGCGAGCGCGCCTTCCTTGGTCACGTGGCCGACCAGGAAAATCGCCGTGCCGCTTTGCTTGGCGTAACGCACCAGCAACGCCGCACTTTCGCGGACCTGGGACACGCCGCCCGGCGCCGATTGCAGTTGTTCGGTGAAGATCGTCTGGATCGAGTCGATCACCATCACCTTGGGTTTTTCCTGACGGGCGGTGGCGATGATGGTTTCGATACAGGTTTCGGTCATGACCCGCAGTTGATCCTGCGGCAGGCCCAGGCGGCGCGCGCGCATGGCGACCTGTTGCTGGGATTCCTCACCGGTGACGTACAGCGCCGGCATGCTCTTGGCGAGGTTGCACAGGGTCTGCAAAAGGATCGTTGATTTGCCGATACCCGGATCCCCACCGATCAGCACCACCGAACCGTCCACCAGACCACCGCCGAGCACTCGGTCGAGTTCGCCGGAGGCTGTGGAAAAACGCGGAATCTCTTCGATGCTGACTTCGGCCAGGGTCTTGATCTGGGCCTGCTGCCCGGCCCAGCCGGTACGCCCGCTCGGGGCGGCGGCACCGCCGCTCTCGACCATGGTTTCGGTCAGGGTGTTCCAGGCGCCGCATTCGCCGCACTGCCCGGCCCACTTGGGAAAGGTTGCGCCGCACTCGGTGCAGCCGTACATGCGCTTGGCCTTGGCCATCTGAACCCCCGGCAAAAACAGCGATGATAACGCAGCCATCGTCGATCAGCGCGGCGCGCCGGGACGGATTTCTCCGCTGGCCAGACGCGCGGCGCTGCTGCCGGTCAGTCCCCGGCAATTGCCGGGGCTTGAAAGGGCCGCTATCAGTCGACCAGTTTGGCCGCCAGGGCCTTGACCCGATCCAGATCACCCTTGGCCACTTTGGTCACACCGGCGCCGTATTCCGGATCCGCCTTATAGAGGAAGGACAGCATGATGTGCTTGCTCTCGTCATCGGCGCCCGCCAGCGAACCGCCAAAGCTCTCGATCAGATCCTGACGTTCCTTCTTGCTGAACGAGCGATACAGATCACCGGCCTGTTTGAAGTTCTGCTCACGCTGGATCTTCGCCTGTTGCGTGCTGCCCTGCAGCGCGGTCTGGCTGTATCGCGCACCTGGCGTCTCTTCACGAGGTTGCAGACGGCTTGGCTGATAGTTGACGCCCGAGCTGCTCGCACCAACATTCATCGCGCCATCCTGATTGCCATTGTTGACGGCGGTTTTGGCGGCATTGATCGGCAATTGCAGGGCGTTGGCGCCGAGGCGATACATTTGCGTATCGGCATAGGCAAATATCCGGCCTTGCAGCAGGCGGTCTTCCGAAGGCTCGATGCCCGGCACCACATTCGAGGGTGCCATGGCCACTTGTTCGGTTTCCTGGAAGACATTCGCAGGATTGCGGTTCAAGACCATTTGTCCAACTTTTCGCTCAGGAATACCTGGCCAGATCTTGGTTGCATCAAGAGGATCGAAATCAAACTTGGACAAATCTTTCGGATTCAAGACTTGGACGTACAAGTCCCACTTGGGAAAATTACCTTTGTTAATATTTGTTACTAAGTCGTGAGTCATGTGACTGTAATCCCGGCCCTGAACTTGCACAACTTGTTGCGGATCGAGATTCTTGATGCCCTGCAAACTTTTCCAGTGAAACTTCACATAGTGAACATCGCCCTTGGCATTGACCAACTTGTAGGCATGCACACTGTTGCCATCCATCTCCCGATAACTGGCCGGTGTTCCCGAGTTGGAATACAACTCCGTCAATGTGCGAGTGGCTTCCGGTACATGGGAGAAGAAGTCGAAGCGGCGCGAATCATCGTCAAGGTTGGTACGCGGATCGGGCTTGAAGGCATGCACCATGTCCGGGAACTTGATCGCATCGCGGATGAAGAACGTCGGGAAATTGTTACCCACCAGATCCCAATTACCGTCGGCGGTGTAGAACTTGGTCGCGAAACCCCGAGGGTCACGCAGGGTTTCCGGAGAGTGATTGCCGTGAACCACCGCCGAGAAACGCACGAACACCGGCGTGACCTGGCCGGCAGTAAACACCTTGGCCTTGCTCAGATCGCTCAGATCGTTGGTCGCAGTGAACGTACCATGGGCACCAGTGCCTCGGGCATGCACAACGCGTTCGGGAATGCGCTCGCGGTCGAAGCGTTGCAGCTTCTGGATCAGTTGCACGTCCTGCAACAGTACCGGGCCGTTGGCGCCGGCGGTTTGCGAGTTCTGGTTGTCGCCGACCGCCGCACCGTTGTCACGGGTCAGCGGCGCGGCATTCACGGAAAGGGTCAACAGGCTGGCGGCCAATACACCAACGGTGCGACGGGGAATAACCCCTGAACCAAGCGTGGAATTCATTTCAGGTTCCTCTGTTTTTTTGAGGCGCATCCAGGTGCGCCAGACAGAGGCTAGAAGCTCGATTCGCCAAACCTAAATAGAAAGATCACAACGCCGTGATTGAATATTTTTTCTTCGGAATCAGCGGTTTGAGGCGTATTCCGCGCGCGATTAGTGGCACTTTGCAAACTAATTGCGAAATGGTGTGTCGATAAAAACAGGCTTTGTAAGAAGGTGTTACGCGCAGGACGCGTTATGCTGATTTACACTGCGTACACCAAACTCATCTGTAACAAGGAAATAACTATGGGCGTGCTCAGCGAGTTCAAGGCCTTCGCGGTCAAAGGCAATGTGGTCGACATGGCCGTCGGTATCATTATCGGTGCGGCCTTCGGCAAGATCGTTTCGTCGTTTGTCGGCGACGTGATCATGCCGCCCATCGGCCTGCTGATTGGCGGGGTGGATTTCAGTGACTTGGCCATTACGCTGAAAGCTGCCGAGGGCACTGCCCCTGCGGTGGTGCTGGCCTACGGCAAATTCATCCAGAGCGTTCTTGACTTCGTGATCGTAGCCTTCGCGATCTTCATGGGCGTCAAAGCCATCAACCGCCTGAAGCGCGAAGAAGCCGTGGCGCCTACCCTGCCGCCGGTACCGACCAAGGAAGAAGAACTGCTGGGCGAGATCCGCGATCTGCTCAAGGCTCAGAACAACCGGCCTTGAACACTTAAACGGCGCCTGAGGGCGCCGTTTTCTTACCAGTAGTTTTCCACCGCCACCTGTCCCGGTCGCCGCGTCAGACTCAAGGCCATGCCGCGTTGCTTGAGCAAGGCCCGGGTGTCATCGATCATCTGGGGATTACCGCAGAGCATGACCCGCGAATGCGCAGGGGTCAGCTCGACGCCTGCCACCCTCTCCAGCTCGCCATTTTCGATCAGCGTGGTGATGCGTCCGTTGAGGGCGCCCGCATACGGTTCACGGGTGACCACCGGAATGAACTGGAATTTGTGTGCATATTCGGTCAGGTAGTCACGCTGCGTCAGCTCGGCAATCAGTGTTTGATAAGCCAGCTCTCGAGCCTCTCGCACGCTGTAGACCAGAATGATTCGTTCAAACTTTTCCCAGACTTCGAAGTCCTGAAGGATCGACAGAAACGGTGCCACCCCCGTGCCTGTGGATAACAGCCACAGATCGCGACCATCAATGAAGCGATCCAGCGTCAGATAACCAAAGGCCTGGCGCTCGATCAGCAAGCTATCCCCTGCCTTCAGCCGGCTCAGTTCGCTGGTGAACTCACCACCCGGCACCACGATGGAAAAGAATTCCAGAAACTCGTCGAACGGCGAAGACACCATCGAATAGGCGCGCCACACCGTACTGCCGTCCTCACGGGTCACGCCAATCCGGGCGAATTGCCCGGCGCGAAAGCGGAAACCGGTATCCCGCGTAGTACGCAGGGTAAACAGGTTCGGGGTCAGCGGTTGTACATCGAGCAATGTCTGGCGGCTGAATTTTTCGCTGCTGGCGGTCATCGATTCACTCCATCAACAATGAACCGATTGTTACTCATAATTACGTAATGGAACACCGACAGTTTGTAATGGCATTTCAAAGTGCCACTATTACAGAGACCTTACTGACTTGAAGGTCAAACATTTATATGAACAACCCCATATAAACGACTGGTGTAGATATTCCAAACAGATTCACTCTCCAAGAACAAAAAAATCCAAGCGACTCGTAAGAAGCGTCCTACACTCGTCTGCGTGTCCGTCCCTTTGGATCCAATAGACACCCTCGTGAACTTGTTTATGGAGAACATTCCGAAATGGAAAGGTGGAAGGAGTCCCAGATAGAACAGATCACTCGCGCGAAGGAAATCGATAACGCCTTCCCGATTTTAAGAAATTTTGCCAACAATATAGGTTTCCAGTATTGCGGCATTCAAGTCTCGCGGCCGCGACTACCGTCATTCAAACCCTTTTTTATCAACAACTTCACACCTGCTTGGAATGAGGAGTATCAAAATAACTACAGCGCAGATGACCCGATAACAACTTATTGCCAGAGGTCCATGCTGCCATTTCTCTGGAGCAGGAAAGCCTTCTCGAAGACACCGCGCATGTGGAGTGCGCTTCAAAATCACAGGATGGAACACGGCTGGTCGCAGTCGTTTCACGACGAAAAAAATGACTTGTGCTGCACAATCAGCCTGGCGCGGCCCTATTGCGAAGTTTTCGCATTGGAACTGTACGATCAATACGGTGTGTTGCAATACGTCTTGCAACACTTGTGCGCGTTGTTCCTCATCGCGTTCCCGCCAATGCTGGCCAAACCACCGCCCGTACGATTGTCTATACGGGAACTCGAAATCGTGAAGCTGTGCGCCTTGGGCAAGACAGCCTGGGAAATCGGTCAGATCCTGAATGTCGCGGAACGGACCGTGAACTATCACATCAAAAACCTGATCACCAAATTCAACGCCTGCAACAAGATGTCAGCCGTCATCGCCGCCTCCAAGGCCGGATATCTCTAGGCCGCCCTCTTCCACTGCACTGAAATCAGACGAGTATTGCCAACAAAAAAAACGTACCATTTGCAGCCTTCCTGAGTGATGTCGTGACCGTTCACGCCGTTGTCCACTCGGTCGGTTCCGCCGCACGACACCCTGGGCTGCGGGACATCCGTCGATTACCCAGAGTCCCCGCCCCATGCCTTTGCTCGATACGCCCTTCGCCCAGCTCGATCTGATCCGCCAGCCCGAACAGCAGAACGAACCGCTGCAAGCCTTCGACGCAGCCGACGAATACCTGCTCAATCATCTGGCCGAACAGAATCTGCCGGCGGATACCCGAGTATTGGTGCTCAACGACAGTTTCGGCGCACTGGCCATCAGCCTCTCGGGCAAGGTGCAGGTCAGCACCAGCGGTGATTCGTTCCTGGCGTTTCAGGGGCTGGAAAAGAACCTGCTGCGTAACGGTCAGGCATTCGATGCGCTGCGCGGTATTCCCGCCAGCGAGCCCTTGGTCGGGCCGTTCGACCGGGTGCTGATCCGCGTCCCGAAAACCCTGGCGCTGCTGGAAGAGCAACTGATTCGCTTGCAGGGTCAATTGGCACCCGGCGCTCAGGTGGTAGCAGCGGCGATGGTCAAGCATTTGCCTCGTGCCGCAGGTGACCTGCTGGAACGCTACATCGGCCCGGTTCAGGCTTCACTGGCGGTGAAAAAGGCACGTTTGCTGATCGCCACGCCCGAGGCCAAGGCACCCGCCGTCTCGCCCTACCCGACCCGTTATCGCCTCGACGAGCCGGCCATCGAACTGCTCAACCACGCCAACGTGTTCTGCCGTGAAGGCCTGGACATCGGCACCCGCGCCTTCCTTCCGCACCTGCCGAAAAACCTTGGCTCGGCACAAGTCGCAGACCTCGGCTGCGGCAACGGCGTACTGGCCATCGCCAGCGCCCTGCAAAACCCCGATGCGCATTACACGCTGGTGGATGAATCGTTCATGGCCGTGCAATCAGCAGCCGAAAACTGGCGCGCGGCGCTGGGTGAGCGTGAAGTGATCGTGCGCGCCGGCGACGGTCTGGCCGGCCAGGAGGCACAGTCGCTGGACGTGGTGCTGTGCAACCCGCCGTTCCACCAGCAACAGGTGGTCGGCGACTTCCTCGCCTGGCGCATGTTCCAGCAGGCCCGCGAAGCGCTGGTCGTCGGCGGTGCGCTGTACATCGTCGGCAACCGTCACCTGGGTTATCACAGCAAACTGGCGCGGCTGTTCCGGGGTGTCGAGCAAGTCGCGGCTACGCCGAAGTTCGTGATCCTCAAGGCGCGCAAATAATCCGGGCAAAAAAAACCCTCCGGTCGGAGGGTCAAAAATCCGTGCCGCAAGGCAGCGGGATGGGAAGTCTCAGTGCGTGGTCAGGCCTGCTGCATTCATGAACATGCGCATCAGGCTGGCGACGATGAACAGTGCACCGACGCTGCCGACCCAGATCATGGCCAACCAGCCGAGCCGCTGCCACAGCGGCTTTTTTTCGGCTTCTTCAATGTCGTGCAGGGAATGTTTGCCGGTCATTTTCTTTAAACCTCTTCAAGATGGATGGCGCCGCTACCGACGCCATCGCGAGCAAGCTCGCTCCCACAGGGTTTTGCTTAGTGATAACCGTCTTCGTGGGTGACCTTGCCGCGGAACACGTAGTAGCTCCAGAAGGTGTAACCCAGGATGAACGGGATGATGAACAGCGTGCCCACCAGCATGAAGCCCTGGCTTTGCGGCGGTGCAGCGGCGTCCCAGATCGAGATCGACGGCGGCACGATGTTCGGCCACAGGCTGATGCCCAGACCGCTGTAGCCGAGGAAGATCAGCACCAGGGTCAACAGGAACGGCATGTAGTTGGCATTGCGCGCCACCGCGCGGATCAGACCGTACATCGTCACCAGCACCAGAATCGGCACCGGCATGAACCAGAACAGATTCGGCATGCTGAACCAGCGCGTCGCAATTTCCGGATGGGCCAGCGGCGTCCAGAGGCTGACGACGCCAATCACCGCCAGCAGCACGAAGGCCAGAGGACGCGCCAGGTTATGCATCTGTTCCTGCAACTTGCCTTCGGTCTTCATGATCAGCCAAGTGCAGCCGAGCAAGGCATACGCCACCACCAGCGCGGCACCGCAGAACAGCGTGAACGGCGTCAGCCAGTCCAGTGAACCACCGGCGTATTGCCGGTTGACCACGGGCAAGCCGTCGATGAACGCGCCAAGCGCCACGCCCTGGAAGAACGTCGCCGCCACCGAACCACCGATGAACGCCTTGTCCCACAGGTGACGCTTGTCGTCCTTGGCCTTGAAGCGGAACTCGAACGCCACGCCGCGGAAAATCAGCCCGATCAGCATGAAGATCAGTGGCAGGTACAGCGCCGACAGCACCACCGAATAGGCCAGCGGGAACGCACCAAACAAAGCCGCGCCGCCCAGTACCAGCCAGGTTTCATTGCCGTCCCATACCGGGGCGACGGTGTTCATCATCACGTCGCGGTCGGTCTTGCCGGGGATGAACGGAAAGAGAATCCCGATCCCCAGGTCGAAACCGTCCATGACCACGTACATCATGATGCCGAAGATGATGATCACGGCCCAGATCAGCGGAAGATCAATACCCATGACTCAAATCTCCTTGGTCAGGCTGCGGTCGTGTTCGGCACCATCGTCGTCGGCAGCGGACAACGGACGGGCCGGCGTACGTTTCTGGCCAGGACCACCTTCGTTGGTTTCCTTGCCTTCGTCGGTCTTCGGTCCTTTGCGCACCAGGCGCATCATGTAGCCCAGACCCGCACCGAACAGCGCGAAGTACACCACCACGAACATGATCAGCGTGATGCTCATCTGCATGAAACTGTGGTTGGAAGACGCGTCCGCCGTGCGCATCAGCCCGTAGACCACCCACGGCTGACGACCGATTTCAGTGGTGAACCAGCCCGCCAGGATCGCGATCAGACCGGACGGCCCCATCCACAACGCCAGGTACAGGAACGGCCGCGACGTGTAGAGCGTGTCGCGCTTGCGCAGCCACAGGCTCCAGAGGCCGGTGAAGATCATCAGGAAGCCGAGGCCGACCATGATCCGGAACGACCAGAACACGATGGTCGAATTCGGCCGGTCTTCCGGCGGGAATTCCTTGAGCGCCGGGACTTGCTTGTCCAGCGAGTGGGTCAGGATCAGGCTGCCGAGGTAAGGGATCTCCACCGCGTACTTGGTTTTCTCTTCCTTCATGTCCGGCCAGCCGAACAGGATCAGCGGCGTCGCTTCGTCGCCATGGTTTTCCCAGTGGCCTTCGATCGCGGCAATTTTTGCCGGCTGATGCTTGAGGGTGTTGAGGCCGTGGAAGTCACCGATGACCGCCTGAATCGGCGCAACGATCAGCGCCATCCACATTGCCATCGACAGCATGGTGCGAATCGCCGGGTTGTCCTTGCCGCGCAGCAAGTGCCAGGCCGCCGACGAGCCGACGAAGAATGCTGTCGCGACGAACGCCGCCGTCGCCATGTGCATCAGGCGATACGGGAACGACGGGTTGAAGATGATTGCCAGCCAGTCGGTCGGGATCACTTGGCCGTTGACGATCTCGAAGCCCTGTGGCGTCTGCATCCAGCTGTTGGAGGCGAGAATCCAGAACGTCGAAATCAGCGTGCCGATGGCCACCATGACCGTGGAGAAAAAGTGCAGCTTGCGTCCGACCTTGTTCCAGCCGAACAGCATGACGCCCAGGAAACCGGCTTCGAGGAAGAACGCCGTGAGCACTTCATACGTCAGCAACGGGCCGGTGACGGAACCGGCGAAGTCCGAGAAGCGACTCCAGTTGGTGCCGAACTGGTAGGCCATGACCAGTCCCGAGACCACGCCCATGCCGAAGTTGACGGCAAAGATCTTCGACCAGAAATGGTAGAGGTCACGGTAGGTGTCGTTGCCGGTTTTCAGCCACAGGCCTTCCAGCACCGCGAGATAGCTCGCAAGACCGATGGTGATCGCCGGGAACAGGATGTGGAACGAGATGGTGAACGCGAACTGAATTCGGGCGAGATCCAGGGCCTCTAAACCGAACATAAGCTTTCCTCTATCAGATAACGGTTCCAAGACTGGCGGCCTTGGACCACTGCCCCCACGGGTATGGAGTGCGGCGAACTCGGATTCGTTCTTCTTTTTACAGGCATCGCGACGCAGGGAGTCTGCCGACGGGTCCCGGATCAGTTCCGCGAAGGGTCTTGATCTGGATCAATCAACGTTGAAAGAGTAGTCCCATTTCCGACGGGGAACCGCGTGGTCTTTTGCCGCGTGACAAGTTGCCTCACAGTCCTGGCAACGCCCTGAAATACATCGGTGGCCGGGTTCGGTGTCCGGGCGCGGAAAAATCGATGTCTGGCTAACTAAATTTTTTGTCATAGCAACTTCCTGTTACAGACTGGTGATAATCTCGCGGTTCCCCTCGATCAAGACCGGCCCGCAAATGCCCAGCCAAGAGCCCTTGCTGTTACGTCACCACCGTCCCTTTCTTGCGTTCTGGTTTGCCCGGATCTTCACCGCCAGCGGTTTTCAGATGCTCACCGTGGCGATCGGCTGGAATCTCTATCAACTGACCGGCAACGTGCTCGACCTGGGTCTGGTCGGACTGGTGGAATTCGCGCCACGCGTATTGTTCATGCTGCACACCGGCCACGTTGCCGATCGCTACGACCGGCGCAAGGTCGCGGCGATCTGCCAGTCGTTGCAGGCACTGATTGCCCTGGCACTGGCCATCGGCAGCGCCACCGACCATGTCACCCGGGAAATGATCTTTATTCTGGCGTTCTTGCTGGGCGCCGCGCGCTCGTTCGAAATGCCGACCACTCAGGCGCTGCTGCCGAGCATCGTGCCCAGCGCATTGTTCCCACGGGCGGTCGCCGCCGCGCAATCTGCACAGCAATCGGCCACCATCGTCGCCCCGGCGCTCGGCGGTCTTCTTTATGCCTTCGGCAGCGTGTGGGTCTATGGCCCGACGGTCATTCTGTATGTGATCGCCTGCACCCTGATGCTCAACCTGCCCGCGCGACAAACACCGCTGAACAAAGGCAAGGCGACGCTGGATTCGTTGCTGGCGGGGATTCGTTTCATTCGCAGCCGCCCGGACATTCTCGGGGCGATTTCGCTGGATCTGTTCGCCGTGCTGCTCGGCGGCGCTACGGCGCTGTTGCCGGTGTTCGCCAAGGACATTCTGCTGACAGGGCCGTGGGGGCTGGGACTGCTGCGTTCGGCGCCGGCGGTCGGGGCGTTGATGATGTCGCTGTTCCTGGCGCGATTTGCCGTTGAGCGAAACGTCGGCCGGGTGATGTTCACTGCCGTCGGTGTATTCGGCGTGGCCACCATCGCCTTCGGTCTGTCGACGTCGTTCTGGTTCTCGCTGGCGGTGCTGGTGGTGCTCGGCGCGGCGGACATGATCAGCATGGTGATCCGAGCCTCGTTCGTGCAACTGGAAACCCCGGACGAAATGCGCGGCCGGGTCAGCGCGGTGAACGGCCTGTTCATCGGCGCTTCGAACCAGTTGGGCGAATTCGAATCCGGCCTCACCGCGCACTGGTTCGGCACCGTGCCGGCAGTGGTGATGGGCGGCATCGGCACGCTGGTGGTGACCGGAACCTGGATCAAACTGTTCCCGACCCTGGCCAACCGCGACCGGATGCATGTGCCGGTGGAAGAGGTGAAGGCCTGACGCTCTCAGGCCAGCAACTCCCCCGCCACTTTCGCTCTGACGGCCTTGCCCGCCAGTTGCTCGACCAGCGTCAGCGCAAACGCGAGCACGGCGCCGGAACCTTGGGCGGTGATGCAATTGCCGTCCACCACTACCGGTTGATCAACAAACGTGCAACCGGAGAGGTTATGGCTAGTGGCGGGCAGGCAGGTCATCCGGCGTTGACGTAATACACCGAAGCTTTGCAGGGCGACCGCCGGGGCTTCGGCGATGGCGGCGAAAAGTCGTCCGGCACTGGCCTGGTCCTTGAGCAGTTGTTGCAGAGGCTGGTGCGCGGCCAGGTGTTGTGCGCCGACCGCTCCGCCCGGCAGGACGATCAGGTCGAAAGTCTGGGCCAGAACATCAATGAGCATGCCGTCGGCAGTCAGGCGCGTGCCTCGGGCGCAGGTCAGCATGCGCCGGCCTTCGATGCTGGCCGCCACCACTTCGATGCCGGCGCGGCGCAGCACGTCGATCAGGGTCACGCATTGCAGATCATCGATGCCCTCGGCGAGGGTAATCAGGGCTCTAAAGGTCATGGGCGCCATCCGCTGGGTGATCTTTAAAGCGTAGTCAGCTTTACCCTGCCCTGTTCGGCGACAGCCGTTACTTGATGTAAAGCTGGGTCGACATCGTGTTGCGCGGGGCGTTGATCGAGGTGTTGCTGAAGGTAAAGGTGCCTTCCTGACGAGTCGTCAGATCGAAGGTGTACAGCGAACCGACGGTCTTCGCGCCTGGCGTGCATTCGGTCAGGTTGCCATTATCGAAGGCACAGACCGGACTCCGGGTGCCGTTCACTTCGAAACCGTCCAGCGCTGCCTGAGGCTGACTCTGGCCATAACCGATTTCCAGCACGTACACCTTGATGCCCGGCGCGCTGTGATCGCAACGGGTCTGCACCTGGCCATCGGTAATGTCTTCGAGCCCGCAGGACGACGACTGAACCTTGATGACTTTCACCTCGCTCAATGGCGGTGCCGACGCTGCGAGTGCCGCCGGTACACCGGCCAGCAGCAAGGCCATCAGTCCAGCGGTCTTCATCCAACCCTTGTTCATGCGATCCATCCCCGAAAAAACAGCGCGCAGTATGGCGTAGTTAGTCGTGGTGCAAAACTTCGCCGACGATCGACACCAACATCCGCCATCTTCCTCACGCTGCTGGTATGATGCGCGGCTTTTTCCGGCCCACCACAATTTTCCAGGCGCTTGCGACGGTCTGTGCTTTGCTGTTGAGGTCGATACATTCACGGCGCCACGCGCGCCACGGGGAGCAGACATGCTGGAAAGGCTGTTTCAACTCAAGGCACACAACACCAACGTGCGGACCGAGATTCTCGCGGGCGTCACGACCTTCCTGGCCATGGCCTACATTCTGTTCGTCAACCCGAGCATCCTCGGCGAGACCGGCATGGACAAAGGCGCGGTGTTCGTCGCCACGTGCCTGGCAGCCGCCATCGGCTCCACGGTCATGGGCCTGATCGCCAACTACCCGATCGCTCTCGCACCGGGCATGGGTCTGAACGCCTTCTTTACCTACACCGTCGTGCTGCACATGGGCCACACCTGGCAGGTAGCGCTGGGCGCGGTGTTCATTTCGGCCGTGTGCTTCTTCCTGCTGTCGATCTTCCGCATCCGTGAGTGGATCATCAACAGCATCCCGCTGCCGCTGCGTTCGGCAATTGCTGCCGGTATCGGCCTGTTCCTGGCGCTGATCGCCCTGCACAACGCCGGTATCGTGGTCAGTAACCAGGCGACCATGGTTGGCCTCGGCGACCTGAAACAACCGGCCCCGATCCTCGCCACTCTCGGTTTCGCCCTGATCGTTGCCCTTGAAGCCCTGAAAGTGCGCGGCGCAGTGCTGATCGGCATTCTCGCGGTGACCATCGTTTCCATCGTGATGGGCTTCACCCCGTTCGGCGGCGTGACCTCGATGCCACCTTCGCTGGCCCCGACCTTCCTGCAACTGGACATCAAGGGCGCACTGGACATTGGTCTGGTCAGCGTGATTTTCGCCTTCCTGTTCGTTGACCTGTTCGACAACTCCGGCACCCTGATCGGCGTCGCCAAGCGCGCCGGCCTGATGGGCAAGGACGGCCACATGCCGAAAATGGGCCGTGCGCTGATCGCCGACAGTACCGCTGCAATGGCCGGTTCGCTGCTGGGTACCTCGACCACCACCAGCTACATCGAATCCGCTGCGGGCGTGAGCGCCGGGGGCCGCACCGGCCTGACCGCCATCGTCGTCGCGATCCTGTTCCTGCTGGCGTTGTTCTTCTCGCCGCTGGCCTCCAGCGTACCGGCGTTCGCCACCGCGCCGGCGCTGCTGTTCGTCGCCGTGCTGATGACTTCGGGCCTGGCGGAAATAGACTGGGAAGACATCACCGTCGCCGCGCCGGTTGTGGTCACCGCTCTGGCGATGCCTTTCACCTATTCCATCGCCAACGGCATCGCCTTCGGCTTCATCGCCTGGACTGCGATCAAACTGCTGTCCGGCCGCGCCCGTGAGCTGAACCCGGCGCTGGTGATCCTGTCGATTCTGTTCGTGATCAAGCTGGGTTGGTTCAACGCATGACTTTTGATTCCCAGGCCTACGCCGCACAACTCGAAGACAAGGTCACGCGCCTGCGTGACCTGCTGGCCCCGTTCGATGCACCGGAGCCGACAGTTTTCGACTCGCCTTTGCAGAACTTCCGTCTGCGCGCCGAATTCCGCCTGTGGCGCGAGGGCGGTGAACGTCATTACGCGATGTTTTCCCAGGACGACAAACGCACGCCGATCCTGATCGAGGAATTCCCGATCGCCAGCCTGCGCATCAACCAGCTGATGCCGCAATTGAAGGCTGCCTGGCAGGCCAGCGCGGCGCTGAGCCACAAGTTGTTCCAGGTGGAGTTTCTGACCACCCTGGCCGGCGACGCGATGATCACCCTGTGCTATCACCGTCCGCTGGACGAGCACTGGCACGCGGCAGCCACCAAACTGGCGGCGGATCTGGGCGTCAGCATCATCGGTCGCTCCAAGGGCAAGCGCGAAGTGCTCGGCCTCGATTACGTGGTCGAGAAACTCGAAGTTGGCGGTCGCACATTCAGCTATCGCCAACCGGAAGGCGCGTTCACCCAACCCAATGGCACCGTGAACCAGAAGATGCTCAACTGGGCATACGAAGCGCTGGGCGATCGCAGCGACGATCTGCTGGAGCTGTACTGCGGCAACGGTAACTTCACCCTGCCGCTGGCAACCCGCGTGCGCAAAGTGCTGGCCACCGAAATCAGCAAGACCTCGGTCAATGCCGCGTTGAGCAACCTCGTCGAAAACGCTGTGGATAACGTGACTCTGGTGCGCCTGTCCGCCGAAGAGCTGACCGAAGCCCTGAACGAAGTTCGCCCGTTCCGTCGCCTGCACGGCATCGACCTGAAAAGCTACGAGTTCGGCAGCGTGTTCGTCGACCCGCCACGGGCCGGCATGGACCCGGACACCTGCGAACTGACCCGTCGCTTCGATAACATCCTGTACATCTCCTGCAACCCGGAGACACTGGCGGCCAACATCGCCCAACTGCACGACACGCACCGTATCACCCGCTGCGCGCTGTTCGATCAGTTCCCGTGGACTCACCACATGGAATCCGGCGTGCTGTTGACCCGACGTTGATCGCAGGTGCCAGATACAAGAAAGCCGTCCTGACCGACGGCTTTTTTGTGCCTGTTCATAACACCGGATCAATCTTGCGCGGGCGCCCGCCCTTCCTGCCGTTGGCCCGCGCAGCTTCAGCTTTCGCGGTGCTGCTCTGGCGACCATTGCGCGAAGCGATCACCGAGGCGGCCATGGCCATCAATGGTTGACTGGCCGAGATCATGCCGGCGATGGAAACCTGCAGATCCTTGCCGTCGTGGCACAGCGCGGTGCCGGCAAAGCCGACGTGCAATCCGCTGAAGTCTTGCGGTTCGAAATCATCGAATTCCCGGTAGAGATTCACTGGCAGCAATACGCCGCTGTCGTCCTCGAAGTGAATCACCAGGCAGGGTTTCTGAAAAGCCACTGACACAGCTTGCAGGCTGCTGCGACGGCGCACGCCGCCACGGTCGACGGCTTCGTCCAGACGCTTTTCCGTGACGGGCCGATCCGCGTGCAACGCGGCTTTGACTGTTTTCATAATTCTATTTCCACTCCTTCGTGAGCGCCGACCAGGGCCAACAGGGTTTTGTTGACCTCAGGCTCGTAATACGCCGATCCGATCCTGAAACTCGTGCTGGTAACCTCCCGCAGCACCGCCACCTGATTCGACTGCCCGTCCCACCACTGATTGTCGAGACAGGCGGTGCGCAATCGAGTCCACCAGATCCAGCGCGCCCGCCGCAGATGATCGGTTTCACGCAACGACTGGCGCAGTCCTTCAAGCAGGGCAACCGGCGGTCGATGCGACAACGGCACCACATCCCACAGTTCGACGCCGTTGTGCCAGAAACTGAATTTGAAGCGGGCGCTCCAGGCGCCTGCATCCACATGTGCGTGGGGCGGGCAATGTTCGTCACGCAACATGATCACCACTGACAGTCCTTTGTAACTGCATACCTTCATGCTAACCCATCCGTTAGGTTTAAACGTTTCAACACTTGCCATTCCCTGGCAAATCCGACCATCGGCGCCAACGCCTGCTGTGGCCGTTACCTTTCGAGCCTAGTGCGGGAGCCGAAAAAGCCGCGGGCAAAATGGTAAGCAGTTCTTTCGCAGCGGCCGCGCATTTGCTACATACGAAGACTCATTCCCCGGTGTAATCAATCATGCAGCGACACTTCGACGATCTTCAGCTGGGCAGCATCGAGTTGTTTTGCCTGGCCGCCGAGTGCGGCAGTTTCACCGGCGCGGCGCAGGCGGCTTCGGTGACACCGGCAGCGGTGAGCCGCTCGGTATCACGCATGGAAGAACGCTTGGGCGTGCGGCTGTTCGCGCGCACCACCCGCAGCGTAAAACTGACCGACAGCGGTCGGCGCTACTACGAAGAATGCAGCCAGGCGCTGGCGCAACTGGTCGAGGCGCAACGGGAAGTCATGGGCCAGCAGCAGGAACCGTCCGGCACCCTGCGTATCAGTATTCCTACGACCTACGCCCATCATCGGATCCTGCCGCTGCTGCCGGCCTTTCGCGCGCGCTTCCCGCAGGTGAAGGTCGACATGCACATCAGCAACCGCAACATCGACTTCGTCGGCGAAGGCTACGACATGGCGATCCGCGTGCGGGCGATTCCCGATTCGGGCCTGATCGCCCGCCATCTGGAGGATGCGGCGCTGGTGATGGTCGCCAGCCCCGATTACCTCAAACGCGCCGGCACGCCGCAGACCCTCGAAGACCTCGAACAACACGAATGCATTCAGTACGAACTGCCCAGCAGTGGGCGGCGGATCACCTGGCTGTTTTACGACGAAGACGCGCCACGGGAAATCCTCGCCGAGGGCAATTTCTGCTGCTCGGACGATGTGCTCGGTGGCGTGACCCTGGCCAGGCACGGTGCCGGGTTGTTCCAGACCTATCGCTTCATTGTCGAAAAAGAACTGGCCGATGGCTCGCTGATAGAAGTGCTCAAACCCTACAGCGGACGCTCGCGGCCGTTCACTCTGCTGTACCCGCAGAATCGCCACATGCCGCTGCGCGTCAGGGCTTTCATCGATTTTCTGGTGGAGCAATTGCCGCACTGATTCTCACCTGTGTGCGATCACCGCACACAAAACCAAGCTGTCGATGCAGAGCAATTGATTAAAGTAACCATCTAGTACAATTTAACTCCACAGGTCGAAACCCTCGGCCCAAGCCAAAAACAATAAGTGGAGTTTGCCCCCATGCCCCCTATCGTTCTGGTGCTCAACGGCCCGAACCTGAACCTGCTCGGCACCCGTGAACCGGCGACCTACGGTCACGAAACCCTGGCCGACATTTCTGCCCTGTGCGGGCGTGCCGCCGAAGAGTTCGGCTTGGCCGTGGAGTTTCGCCAGACCAACCACGAAGGCGAACTGCTCGACTGGATTCACGGCGCCCGCCAGCGCTGCGCCGGCATCGTGATCAACCCGGCCGCCTGGACACACACCTCGGTAGCGATCCGCGACGCACTGGTCGCCAGCGAATTGCCGGTGATCGAAGTGCACCTGTCCAACGTCCATGCCCGCGAACCGTTCCGTCATCATTCGTTCGTCTCGGCCATCGCCACTGCCGTGATGTGCGGCTTTGGCAGCCACGGCTATCGCCTGGCCCTGGAACATTTCAGCCAGCGGCTGAAGGGGTGATCCGCATGAACCGCAACAACGTGATACTCGCCGGGCTGATCGGCGCCGGCATCCAGGCCTCCCGCACCCCGGCGCTGCATGAACACGAAGGTGACGAACAGGGCCTGCGCTATCTGTACCGACTGATCGATCTCGATCAACTGCAACTCGACAGCAACGCCCTGCCCGACCTGCTGCTGGCCGCCGAACGCATGAATTACACCGGGCTGAACATCACCTTCCCGTGCAAGCAGGCGATCATCCCGCTGCTCGATGAATTGTCTCCGGAAGCCCGAGGCATCGGCGCCGTGAACACGGTGGTGCTGAAGGACGGCAAACGCGTCGGCCACAACACCGATTGCCTGGGTTTTGCCGAAGGTTTTCGTCGCGGCCTGCCAGACGTTGCCCGCGAACGTGTGGTCCAGATGGGCGCCGGTGGTGCAGGCGCGGCGGTGGCCCACGCCTTATTGAGCGAAGGCGTACAGCAACTGAGCATTTTTGATGTGGACATGGAGCGCGCCGAAAGTCTGGCCAACAACCTCAACCAGCATTTCGGCGCTGGCCGCGCGGTTGCCGGGCATGATCTGGCGAGCACACTGAGTCAGGCCGATGGCTTGGTAAACACCACGCCGATGGGCATGGCCAAACTGCCAGGCATGCCTGTGCCGGTGGCATTGCTGCGGCCCGAGTTGTGGGTAGCGGAGATCGTGTATTTCCCGCTGGAAACCGAACTGCTGCGCAATGCCCGCGCCCTGGGTTGCCGAACCCTGGATGGCGGCAACATGGCGGTGTTTCAGGCAGTAAAGGCGTTTGAGCTGTTCAGCGGCAAAGTGCCGGATGCGCAGCGAATGCTCGCGCATTTTCAAAGCATGAATGGATAAAACCGTGAGGGGGCGACGCCCCCTCGTCTCCGGTCACGCCTGCAAGTAGCGCAGCACCGACTCGCAAATCATCTCGCGATGACGCTGCTTGATGCTTTCGTCCGGCAGGTCGATCTGAAAGATCTCACCGAACGTGTGGCGGTTCGATACGCGATAGAAGCAGAACGAACTGATCAGCAGATGCACGTCCAGCGCGTCGAGCCCGGCGCGGAAAACCCCTTCATCGGCACCACGACGCAGAATCTCGCCCAGGGAATCGAGGATGGTGTTGTTCATCGCCTTGATCGCGTCGGAACGCTTCACGTACTCGGCGTTGTGGATGTTTTCAATGCTGACGATCCGCACGAAATCGACGTTGCGATCGTGGTGATCGAAGGTGAACTCCACCAGACGCCGGATCGCTTCCACCGGCGGCAATTCGGCCAGGTGCAGGCGGTTTTCGGTGCTGCGGATATCACCGTAGAGCTTCTCCAGCACCTCGACGTACAACTGCTCCTTGCTGCCGAAGTAGTAATAGATCATGCGCTTGGAGGTGTGGATGCGCTCGGCGATCGCGTCGACGCGAGCACCGGACAGACCCTGCTGGACGAACTCGACGATCGCCTCCTGCAGGATATTCTCGCGGGTCTTTTCCGGGTTGTTCTTGCGACTTTTGCGCGGCTCTACCGCTGGTAGATCGGGGGCTGCGGAAAGTTCTGAAGTCATCGTCATTGCGGGCTCACGGCCATCACTGCACAGGCTGGCGATTATGGGCCGCGCGCCCCAGTGAAGGAAGCCGCGCGACCCGTGTTTAATCCCGCGTTTACGAATTTCCTACAACTTGGCCTGGCGAACCGCGCCACTGCGTGATTTGGCCATCGCCGCCAGCCGCACCGCGACGTTGGCCGCGCCATAACCCGCGTAACCGTTCTTGCGCTGGATGATCTCGAAGAAGAAACGCCCTTCGAACGGCTCGGTGTAAACGTGGAACAACTCGCCGCCTTGTGCATCGCGGTCGTACAGCACGTTGTAGTACGCCAGCTCGCTGAGGAACTCGTCATCGAAATCGAAGCGCGCCGCCAGGTCGTCGTAATAGTTCAGCGGGATATCCAGCAGCGGCACACCCGCCTCCTTCGCGCGGCTGACTTCGGCGAAGATATCGTCGCAATCGAAAGCGATGTGATGCACCCCGGAGCCGCGATAACTCGACAGCGCGTGTGAGATCGCGGTGTTGCGGTTCTCGGAAATGTTCAGCGGCAGACGAATCGAACTGTCACGGCTACGCAGCGCGCGACTCTTCACCAGACCGTAAGGATCGGGTAGGACCACTTCATCGTCGGCCTCGAAATCCAGCAGGCTCTTGTAGAACAGCACCCAGCTGTCGAGGCTGTCCGCCGGCAGCGCCATGGCCATGTGATCGATGCGCTTGAGCCCGCCGCGCGCCACAGCATCCGGCAGCAGATTGAAGTCGGTGCCGTAGACATCCGCCTCCTGATCCACCAGATAAATCAGGCTGCCGTCCGGCGCCCGCACCGCTGCCAGTTCCAGCTCGTTGGGGCCGACCAGTCCGCGATACGGCTGACCTTTATAAGCGACGGCCCGGGCCAGCGCGCTGGCGCTGTCCTTGACCCGCACGGCAGTAGCGCACAGCGACGGGCCATGGGCCTCGAAAAAGCTGTGGCCGAACGAATAGGGTTCGGAGTTGAGGATCAGGTTGATATCGCCCTGCCGCAACAGGCTGACGCTCTTGGAACGATGCTGCCCAGCCTTGACGAACCCCAGCCGCTCCAGCCAGTTCGACAACTTGGCGCCGAGGCTTTCATCCACGGCGAACTCAAGAAACTCGATGCCGTTGTATTCGCTGGCCTTCGGCGTTTCGAAGAGGATGTCGCGGTTATCCACAGGGCGGATTTCCTGCTCCAGACGCTGGCGGGTTTTCTCCTCCAGATAAAGGAGCGAACGCAGACCATCGGCGGCATTGGCGCGAGGCGGTGCGGCGCGGAAGCCGTCGTTGAAGATTTCCAGCGACAGTGGCCCGGTGTAGCCACTCTGGATGATTGGCGCGAGGAAACCCGGCAGATCGAATTCGCCCTGCCCCGGGAAGCAGCGGAAATGCCGGCTCCACTCCAGCACGTCCATCGCCAGGATCGGCGCATCGGCCATCTGCACGAAGAAAATCTTGTCGCCGGGAATCTCGGCAATCGCCCGTGGATCGCCCTTCAGCGACAAGGTATGGAAGCTGTCGAGCAACACGCCGAGGGCCGGGTGATCGGCCTGACGCACGATGTCCCAGACCTGTTGATAAGTATTGACGTGACGGCCCCAGGCCAGCGCTTCATAACCGATACGCAAGCCACGGGCGCCAGCGCGCTCGGCCAGCAGGCGCAGGTCGTCGATGAGGATCTGTTGCTCGCCGATACTGTCGGGGGAGGCATTGCTGCAGACCAGCACCAGGTCGGTGCCCAGTTCCTGCATCAGGTCGAATTTGCGCTCGGCCCGCTCCAGGTTGCGGTCCAGACGATCACGGCGGCAGCCTTCGAAATCGCGGAACGGCTGAAACAGCGTGATGGCGATTCCGAGGTCGGCGCACATCTGCCGGATTTCCCGGGGGCTGCCGTCGTAATACAGAAGATCGTTCTCGAAAATCTCCACCCCGTCGAACCCGGCGGCGGCAATGGCTTCGAGTTTTTCCGGCAGGGTTCCGCTCAAGGAGACGGTGGCAATGGATCGCTGCATGTTTCAACTCCCGGTGGAGACGTCGGCTACGAAAATTGCGCCGCTTTTATAGGGTGAGCGAATTATTGGTCCCGGTTTATCATTGAGCAATTTAAAGTGTACTACCCGGTTAGTTTTGCGTGCGATTATCGAACACAATGCCGGTTTGGCGAATTGACGATTTTTCGTCCACTGCCCAACATCCATCTCACCTTGAGTCCGGAACTGAACCACCGGTCGCAGCGTGCACAAAAAAAGCACACCAAATAACAAATCCAAAAACGGGTGGAACACATGATTCCTTCACAGACTTCCCGCATGGCTCCGGCCATGAGCACTGCCACGGGTGGCATCGGCGACAAGATCCGCGGCGCCATGGCCGTCGGCAAGACCCGTTGGGGCATGCTGGCGCTGGTGTTTTTCGCCACCACCCTGAACTACATCGACCGCGCCGCCCTCGGCGTCATGCAGCCGATCCTCGCCAAGGAAATGAGCTGGACGGCGATGGACTACGCCAACATCAACTTCTGGTTTCAGGTCGGCTACGCGATCGGCTTCGTGCTGCAAGGACGGCTGATCGACCGGGTCGGCGTCAAGCGCGTGTTCTTCTGCGCGGTGCTGCTCTGGAGCCTGGCCACCGGCGCCCACGGTCTGGCGACCTCGGCGGTGGGCTTCATGGTCTGCCGGTTCATCCTCGGCCTGACCGAAGCGGCCAACTACCCGGCCTGCGTGAAGACCACGCGGCTGTGGTTCCCGGCCGGTGAACGCGCCGTGGCCACCGGCATCTTCAACGCCGGCACCAACGTCGGCGCGATGTTCACCCCGATGCTGCTGCCGCTGATCCTTCACGTGTGGGGCTGGCAGGCTGCGTTCCTGTGCATGTCGGCACTGGGCGGGATCTGGCTGCTGTTTTGGGGCCTGAAGTATTTCAACCCGGAAGATCACCCGAGCGTTAAACAGTCGGAGCTGGAATACATCCAGAAAGAAGTCGAACCGGAACAGGCCCGCGTGCCGTTCTCGAAAATCCTGCGGATGCGCGGCACCTGGGCCTTCGCCCTCGCCTACTCGCTGACCGCGCCGGTGTTCTGGTTCTACCTGTACTGGCTGCCGCCGTTTCTCAATCAGCAATACAACCTGGGCATCAACGTCACCCAGATGGGCATTCCGCTGATCATCATCTACGTCACCGCCGACTTCGGCAGCGTGGGCGGCGGGATTCTGTCTTCGTTCCTGATCGGTCGCGGTATGAACTCGATCAAGGCGCGCCTGCTGTCGATGTTCCTGTTCGCCTGCTGCATCATCGGTGTGGTCATGGCCGCCGGCTCAGCCAACCTGTGGATCGCAGTCGCCGCCATTTCCCTGGCCATCGGCGCGCATCAGGCCTGGACGGCGAACATCTGGAGCCTGGTGATGGACTACACGCCCAAGCACATGATGAGCACGGTGTTCGGTTTCGGTGGCATGTGCGCGGCGATCGGCGGGATGTTCATGACCCAGATCGTCGGCCATATCCTTACCGTCACCAACAACAACTACACCGTGTTGTTCACCCTGATCCCGGCGATGTACTTCATTGCCCTGACCTGGATGTACTTCATGGCACCGCGCAAGATTCCTACCGTTACCGAATAACCTGCCCTTCCTTGTGGGAGCGAGCTTGCTCGCGAATGCGGACTGACATTCAGCACTGACGTTGAATGACACACCGCCTTCGTGAGCAAGCTCACTCCCACAGTGGTTTTCAGCGCCGGCTCTGCTGCCACGCTGCCGCCAGCCCGCTGCAACAGATCGCCGCGATCCCGATCACGGTCATCAGGGTCGGCGTGTGAGCAAACAGTAACCAGCCCAACAGCCCCGCAAACACGATCTGGCAATAACCGAACGGCGCCAGCAACGCCGGCGCAGCATGGCGGAACGCCTGGGTCAGAAACAGGTGCGCGGTCATTCCGCAACTGCCCAGCGCCAGCATCAACAGCGCATGCCCCAGGCTCGGCACCTGCCAGAAGAACGGCACCAGCGCACTCATCACCAGCGTGTTGCACAACCCGGCGAAAAAGTTGCTGGTGGTCGGGCTGTCGATTTCCGCGAGCTTGCGGGTGAGCAACTGATAGAAGCAGAAAAACAGCGCCGAGCAGAACGGCAACAGAATCGCTGGGGTGAACAAGTCACCGCCCGGATGGACGATGATCAGCACACCGATAAACCCGCACACCACCGCGATCCACTGACCGCGCGTCACCCGTTCCTTGAGCAACGGCACCGACAGCGCCGTCACCAGCACCGGCGCAAGAAAGTTGACCGCCGTGGCCTCGGCCAGCGGGATGTACAGCAACGCTGTGGTGAAAAACAGGCTGGTGCCCAGCAGACAAAGCGCCCGCGCCAACTGCCACAACGGGCGCTTGGTGCGCAGCACGCGCAGCCCGGACTGCGGCAGGAAAATCCCCGCCATCAGCAGCGTGTGCACCAGATACCGCGCCCACACCACCATGACGATCGGATAAAAACCCGAAAGGTATTTCGACAGCGCGTCGTGGCTGGAGAACAGGAAGGTTGCCACGACAATCAGCAAGATCCCCTTGAAGGGTTGGTTGACGCCGGAAAGCGGAGTGCTGACGGTCATTGGCTCTCTCTGAATGAAAAATAAACGGTGACAAGGACGCAGGCGCCCTCGCCCCTTGAAGCAGACTTAAAGCCGGGCCAACAATTCCCGCGTCCGGTCGATTGCCATTTGCGCCCGCTGCAAACCACTCACGCCTTGCTCCAGCAATTTGACCGTGGGAATTTCCAGACTCAGGGGAAGGTTAGCCGGAAGACTGCGCAACAAACCGCTCAAGTCACAATCACCCTCGCCGGGAAACCGTCGTTCATTGCGGGCCTGACGCAAGATCTCGGCCATGTCCGTCGGCCTCGGCCCGGCAACATCGCACAACTGTGCATAGCGCAGCCGCGAGGCTGGCACACCGGCCAGATCTCCCAGCCGCGATCCGGAACGGTCGAAGTGAAACGCATCGACCAGCACCGCCCCGTTTTCGCGCCCGGCGTTGTCGACGATGCGCAACGCCTGCTCGAGATTGCGCGCATCGGTCCACGGCATGAACTCCAGATGCGGATGCAAACCATAGGGCGCCGCCAGATCGCAGAGGGCCGCAAAATTATCGGTGAGCCGCAGCTCGTCAGGATCGTTACCGGCGACCAGCAATTCACTGGCACCGAACTCCGCGCCGACGCTGAGCAGCTGCTCGAAATCCGCGACCACTGTCTGCGGCTTCAAACGCAGGATTTCCACGTCGAGCACGCCGATGCCGGTGTCACGCAAACGCGCCAGTGTCTGACGCCGCAAACCGCCATCGGCTACCAACGGGAAGTGATATTCCTCGGGCGTCGCCGGCTCCAGACGCAGGCCGACATGACTGTAACCGGCACGGGCCGCGACCTCGACCATCTCGGGTGGCGACAACTCCAGCACGGTCAGGCTGGCCAGGGACAGAATTCGTTCGCTCATGTTCAGGCCTCGATCTGCGCAGGTTCGGTGGCGCGACCGCTGGCCGCTGCTTCACGGATGGCCTCGACCAGCGCCAGCGTGCGGGCGGCATCGGCGGCACTCACCAGCGGTTCAACCTCCCGTCGCGCCACGCGGACGAAATGCTGCAACTGCAATCGCAAGGCTTCGTCAGGCGTGAACGGTTCGTCGACCGACATCAACGGGTCATGCCAACCGGCGTCCACCTGATCGGCGCGGTAATGCCAGCGCTTGAGTTGCGGAATGCTCAAGGCGCCGGCCGTGCCCGCCAGCAAGTAGCAAGGCTGATCGGCTTGGCGCGGATAGGCCGGGTTCTCCCCGGAGTTCAACTCCCAGCTCCACGGCGCCGCCACCGCATCGGAACCAGTCAGGGAGCCAAGCGCTCCGCCATCGAATTGCAGCAGGATCGCCGCGCTGTCTTCATTGGCAAAACCGCGCACCGAACGGTCGGTGATTGCCTGCACCGAACGCACTTCACCGCACAGATGACGCAGTAGATCGAGGTCGTGGATCAGATTGGTCAACAGCATGCCCGCGCCCTCTTCGCGCCGCCACGCGGTTTCGAAATACTGGTCAGGCTTGCGCAGCTGGAACAACGCAGTCACCAGAGTCAGCCGTCCCAGCGCTCCCTCCTTGACCAGTTCATGGGCCCGCACGATCAACGGATTGTGCCGCCGATGATGACCGACCAACACCGGCACGCCGCTGCGCTTCACCGCTGCCACCAGTTCCCGCGCTTCATCCAGGTTTACGCCCACCGGTTTTTCCAGCAACACCGGAACACCAGCGGCCAGGCAATCCAGCGCGGTGCTGACGTGCTGATTATTCGGACTGGCGACGATCACTGCGTCTGGCCGGTTCTGCTCCAGCATCTGACGGTGATCGACGAAATACGCCACACCCCACTCCGCCGCCAGGGCCGGTGCCTGAAGGCCGGGATCGGCCAAGGCGCATAACGTGGTCTCAGTGAGATGTTTCAGCTGCCGGTAATGTTGCTGGCCCATGTTACCGGCGCCGATCAGGGCGATTCGAAGGGGCGGGTTCAAGGTGCGATCCTCTTGTGATTGTTGTGGGAAAACTCACTCCTTCAACAATTTAGAATCCGGTTCCAGATTCTCACACCCACCCGACTGAAAAGTGGGCGAACAGCGCACAGCTTTGCTTAAACGAACAACTCCGAGGCCAGGCTGGCCGCCGACAATTCCTCGGTGAACGTCAGCAGCAACGGCGCCAGTTCATGCAATCGCGCCCCCGGCATCCGTGCGCTTGGCCCGGCGATGCTGAGCACGCCGATCACCCGGCCATCGGCAGGATGTTTCACCACGGCAGCAATCGCCGAAGTGCCGACCGCCGAACTTTCTTCCACACAGGCATAACCCTGTTCCCGGGCCACGCGCAGGCGTTCGAGCAGTTCAATATTGGAGCGCGGCGCATTGGGCCCGATATCCGCCGGTACCTCCGCGCCCTGGCGCTCGACCAGCGATAACGCCTCGGCGTCGCTCATGCACGCCAGCCACGCATGGCCCGACGCTGTGTAGAACAGCGGCGCATCGCGGCCCATGTCCGGGTCGTAACGCAGGCCGGTGCGGGCGCCCTGAGCCTTGGCGATCCAGGTCTGGCGTTCGCCGTCGATCACCCCAAGGCGCACCAGCTCACCGGTTTCCTGGGCCAGCCGATCGAGCACCGGCTGCACGATGTCGGCCCCGCTGCTGGACAAGTACTGAAAGCCCATCGCAACCAGTTTGGTCGACAGGTGATAACGCAACGTTTCCGGATTCTGCCGCACGTACCCCAGGCGGATCAGCTCGGCGAGCAGGCGGTGCGTCGCGCTCTTCGGAATGTCCAGTTGCTCGGCCAGGGTCTGCATCGGCAGCCCGCGCGGATCACTGGTGAGGCTTTCCAGCACGCTGAAAACCCGTTCGATTTGACTGCCGGCCATGGTGCGCTCTCGGTGAAATTTCGCCGATTCTAGAAGACATCCCGAGGAATGCGAAATCTGGAACCCGGCGTCCGATAACCGCCCACTTTGCGCGCCAGTCGGTTGATCTGCTTCGCCTGCACTGGTTATTTTCTGGAACATGATTCTAAAAACAATTGATTGCTGGAGCCCTTTCTGATGCCTGCCCTTTCCGATATCGACTGCGACGTTCTGGTGGTCGGCTCCGGCGCCGCCGGTTTGTCGGCCGCCGTCACCGCTGCCTGGCATGGCTTGAAGGTCATCGTGGTGGAAAAGGATCCGGTGTTCGGCGGCGCCACCGCATGGTCCGGCGGCTGGGCTTGGGTGCCATGCAATCCGCTGGCCCGGCGCGCCGGGATCGTGGAAGACGTGGAACTGCCGCGCACCTATCTGCGCCACGAACTCGGCGAGCATTACGACCCGGCCATGATCGACGCCTTCCTTGAGGCCGGTCCGCGCATGGTGGCGTTCTTCGAACAACACACCGCCCTGCAATTTGCCGACGGCAACGCCATCGCCGACATCCACGGCGAAACACCGGGCGCCGGCACCGGCGGACGCTCGGTGATTGCCGCCCCCTATGACGGACGAAAGGTCGGGCGCCTGCTCAAGCGTCTTCGCACAACCATGCGCGAAACATCGTTCATGGGCATGCCGATCATGGCGGGTGCGGACCTGTCGGCGTTTCTCAATCTGACCCGCTCGTTGTCGGCGGCCTGGCACGTGACCCGGCGTTTCACCCGCCACCTGCTGGACCTGGCGCTGCACGGCCGGGCGATGCAACTGGTCAACGGCGTGGCGCTGGTGGCACGGCTGGCGAAGTCCGCCGAAGACCTCGGCGTACTGCTGTGGGAATCGGCGCCATTGACCGAACTGCTGCGCGACGATTCACGCATCACCGGCGCTCGCGTGAACACCACAAAAGGCCCGGTCAATGTCCATGCCCGCAAAGCCGTGGTGCTCGCCGCTGGCGGATTTGCCAACGACATCGAGCGGCGCAAAGCGTTGTTCCCTCGCACGCCCACCGGTCATGAACATTGGGCGCTGCCACCCTTGGGAGTGGATGGCGACGGCCTGCGATTGGGAGAAACCGTCGGAGCCCGGGTCAACACCGAAGTGGCCTCGCCCGTGGCGTGGGCGCCGGTCTCGCAGGTGCCACATTCCGACGGCAGCATCGGCCATTTCCCACACATCATCGAACGTGGCAAACCGGGCGTCATCGGCGTGCTGCGCAACGGCCAGCGCTTCGTCAACGAAGCCAACGGCTATTACGACTATGTCAGCGCCATGGTCGCCGCGGCCCCCGAAGGTGAAGAGGTCGCGTCCTGGCTGATCTGCACCCGCGCGTTCCAGCGTCGTTACGGGCTCGGCATGTCTCGGCCGTTTCCGGTGCCGGTGTCAGGTTTTATCCGCAGCGGCTATCTGAAAACCGGCAATACCCTTGAGGAATTGGCCACCGCATGCGGCATCGATCCGAACGGATTACGCGCCACTCTCCATGACTACAACCACCATGCGCGGCACGGCGAAGATCCGCTGTTCGGTCGCGGCTCGACCCCGTACAACCGCAAACAGGGCGATCCGGCGCAACAGCCCAATCCGTGCGTGGCGCCCATCGAACAAGGCCCGTTCTACGCGGTGAAGGTGCAGCCGGGCTGTTTCGGCACCTTCGCCGGGCTCAAGGTCAATCCGCACGCGCAAGTGCTCGACGCCGAAGACCGGCCCATCACCGGGCTCTACGCCGCCGGTGGCGACATGGCCAGCATCATGGGCGGGCATTATCCGGCGGGCGGGATCAACCTCGGCCCGGCCCTGACTTTCGGTTACATCGCAGCCCGGCACATGGCGGGCGTCACGGCTTTCGAACAGGAGATCGACCATGCAGCACATCGTTAACAGACAAGGACTGAACCTGCCAAAACTCGGCCTCGGCACCTGGCCGATGCTCGGCGACGAGTGCACCCGCGCCGTGGAGCAAGCCCTGGAACTCGGTTACCGACACATCGACACGGCGGCGGCCTACAACAACGAAGACGCAGTCGGACAGGCGCTGGCGAATACGCCGACACCCCGCGAGCAGATCCACGTCACCACCAAGGTCTGGTGGGACCAGTTGCAACCGGATGCCATGCGTCACTCGCTGGAGCGCAGCCTCAAGGCGTTGCGCAGCGAGTACGTCGACCTGTTCATGATCCATTGGCCGACCACCGACTGGGATTTGCCGCGCACCCTCGAAACCCTCGCGTCGTTCAAGGAACAGGGGCTGGCTCGCAACATCGGCGTGGCGAATTTTCCGCTGCCGCTGCTGCGCAAAGTCGTCGAGGAATACGGAATTCCTCTGTCAGCGATTCAGGTCGAGTACCACGTCCTGCTCGGACAAAACGCCCTGCTCGACTACGCCCGTCAACACGATCTGGCGCTGACGGCCTACACGCCACTGGCACGTAACAAGGTCTCGGAAATTCCGCAGATTCAGCAGATCGCCGAAAAACACGGCGTGCTGCCCACTCAAGTGGCGCTGAAATGGCTGCTGGATCAGGACAACGTCGCGGCGATTCCCAAGGCCAGCAGCAAGACCAATCAACTGGCCAACCTGGCCTCGCTGAATGTCGAACTGGATGACGACGACCGGGCGCTGATCGCTGCGTTGTCCAAGCGCGAACGTCAGGTCAGCCCGGACTTCGCGCCGGTATGGGATGCCTTCGACCGCTAAAATCTGACCCGGCGAAAGAAAACCGCCGGCGGATTGAATTCCCGGCGCTCGCGCTCGTCAATAACAGGCCCGACCTCGTCACCCCGAGGCCGGGCCTTTGTGCGTGTGTACGAATAGACGGACGACCGGACTGGCGCCACACTCACACACCAGCAACACTCATCACCACGATCAGACAGAGGATTCCCACATGCTATGGAAAAAAGGCCGACGCAGTGACAACGTCGTCGACGCCCGTGGCGATGACATGGGCGGTGGTGGGGGCATGCGCTTCGGCGGAGGCAAGGGCCTGAGCCTCGGGGCGATCCTGCTGATCGTCGGCATCGGCTGGATCACCGGGCAGGACCCGCTGCAGATCCTCGGCCAGCTCACCGGGCAGATGACCGAACAATCGGCTCCTACTTCGCAAACCCGTCAGGCACCGCCGGCCAACGATGAACAGGCCGAATTCGTGCGCTCGATCCTCGGCGACACCGAAGACACCTGGGGCGCAATCTTCCAGCAGGCCGGCCGGCAATATAAGGATCCGACCCTGGTACTGTTCAGCAACCGGGTCAATTCCGCCTGCGGTCTGGCGACCTCGGCCACCGGCCCGTTCTATTGCCCGGCGGACCAGAAAGTCTATCTGGACATGGCGTTCTTCCAGGAAATGGCCCAGCGCTTCAAGGCCGCCGGCGACTTCGCCCAGGCCTACGTGATCGCTCACGAAGTCGGACACCATGTGCAGACGCTTCTCGGCGTCTCGGCGAAAATTCAGACAGCCCGCCAGCAAGGCCGGCAGATGGAAGGCGACGGTGGTCTGCTGGTGCGTCAGGAACTGCAAGCCGATTGTCTGGCCGGGGTCTGGGCCTACAACGCGCAGAAACGCCTGAACTGGCTGGAACCGGGTGACATCGAAGAAGCCTTGAACGCAGCGAACGCCATCGGTGATGATCGCCTGCAACAACAGGGTCAGGGCCGTGTGGTGCCGGACTCGTTTACTCACGGTACGTCGGCGCAAAGGGTGCGCTGGTTCAAAACCGGATTCGCCCAGGGCCAGGTCGGCCAGTGCGATACCTTTGCGGCGAAAAACCTGTAAATGCATAAATGGCTGTTGGCTTTTCTGTTCATCGGCGGCACCGCCCAAGCGGCCGGCGTCGACGCAATCAGTCCCGGGCGCCTGCAATTGCAGGCCGGCGAAATGGCGGTGGGCATCGGCCCGGCGCCGGCGAAAATCGAGCGCGTGCTGATCGTCATTCATGGCCGTCTGCGCAACGCCGAGACCTATCGCAAAAGCGGCGAAGTCGCGGCGGAACTGGCCGGGCAAACCGCCAACACCTTGGTGATCGCCCCGCAGTTTCTCAACGAAAGCGACGTGTCGCTCTACTCGTTACCCGCCAGCGTGCTGCGCTGGCAAGGCAACGACTGGATGGGCGGCGGGTTATCCACAGGGCCGAATCCGCTGAGTTCCTACGCCGCACTGGACGAAATCGTCGCGCGGCTGAGCGATCGCAAGCAGTTTCCGGACGTGAAGCAGATCGTGATCTTTGGCCACTCCGGCGGCGCCCAGGTGGTGCAGCGTTATGCGCTGCTGGCTCAGGAACAACCGGCGCTCAAGACCGAAGGCATTCGCTTGCGTTATGTAGTCGCCAACCCGTCGTCCTACGCGTACTTCAATGAGCAACGTCCGGTGGCCTTCGATCATGCCAAGTGCCCCGGTTTCAATCGCTGGAAGTACGGTCTGGTGGACCCGCCGATCTACTCGGGTGGGCAAACGCCCGCGCAGCTTGAAGGCCGTTACGTCAAACGCGAGGTGATTTATCTGCTGGGCCAGCAGGACACCGACCCGCAACACCCGGCGCTGGACAAGAGCTGCGCCGCCAAAGCCCAGGGGGCTTATCGACTGGAACGCGGGAAGCTGTTTTTCAGTTACTTGCTGCGTCGTCACCCTGAAGGGGTCAATCAGCGCCTGATCGAAGTGCCCGGCGTCGGGCATAACGGCGACGGCATGCTGACCTCGCCGGAAGGCCAGAAAGCACTATTCGAGCAATAAGTTGTTGGGTGGATGGTCTGGCCTCTTCGCGAGCAAGTCGAGTCGTCGCACCGCCGCTCCCACATTTGGAATGCGTTTCCCTGTGGGAGCGGGCTTGCTCGCGAAGGCATCCGTGCAGACAATGCAGGCCTCAGGCGAACAACATTCGCCGCAACTCCACACAATCCTTCGCATGCCAGTCGGTCAGCTCCGGCCACGGATTATCCGGCAGGTTCACCAGCACCGTGTGCGTGCCCGCCGCCCGGCCGCAATCAAGATCAAACCGGTAATCTCCGACCATCACCATCTCGCTCGCCGGCACTTGCCAGGCCTCGGCCAGTTTCAGCAGGCCACCGGGATGCGGTTTTGGCTGTGCTTCATCGCGACCCAGCACATCCTCCACCGCAAAACAGTCGGCCAGGCCGATGGCCTCCAGCGTCACATGAGCCAGCTCCCGCGCATTGCGGGTCAGGATGCCCAGGCGATAACCCCGGGCGTGCAGGTCGCGCACCAGCTCCACCGCGCCGACCGCCGGGGTCGAGCCGAGCGCCAGATCGCGCTCATGTTCCAGCAGCCACGCATGTTTCGCCGCTGCTTCCTCGGCGGGCAACGCCGCGAGGTGAGTGAGGATGTCGTCCTCCGGCGGGATCGACAACGCCACGCGGATCGCCGCGAAGTCGTGCACGGCGACGGTCAGGGTGCCGTCCATGTCGAACACCCAGTGCCGCACATCCGCCAGACTCATGCCCAGTCCTTGCGATGACGGATCAGGCCTTCCTGGGTCACCGACGCCACCAGTTGCCCGGCGCGGTTGAACACGCTGCCCCGGGAGAACCCGCGCGAGTTGCCGGCCCACGGACTGTCCATGGCGTAGAGCAACCAGTCATCGGCGCGCAGGTCATTGTGGAACCACAACGCGTGGTCGAGGCTGGCGACCTGCATGTCTTTCTGCCAGACCGATTTGCCGTGCGGCAGCATCGAGGTGGTCAGCAGGCCGAAGTCCGAGGCGTAGGCCAGCAGGTATTTGTGCAGCGCCGGGATATCGGCCAAAGCGCCGTCGGCACGGAACCACACGTACTTGACCGGATCCGCCGGTTGCGGGTTGTACGGGTCTTTTTCAGTGACCGGGCGCACTTCGATCGGCTTCGGGCACAGCAGCTTTTCGCGCATATGTTCCGGGATCAGGTGCGCGCGTTGCTGGGTCAGTTCCAGCTCCGACGGCAGGTTTTCCGGGCCGACAACCTGGGGCATCTGGCTCTGGTGTTCGAAGCCTTCTTCGTCGTACTGGAACGAAGCGCTGCAAGTGAAAATCGGGTGGCCCTTCTGGATCGCGGTCACGCGGCGGGTGCTGAAACTGCCGCCGTCCCGCACGCGGTCCACCGAGTAGACCACCGGCAACTTGGCATCGCCCGGACGCAGGAAATAACCGTGCATCGAATGCACATGACGCGTTTCTTCAACGGTCTGACTGGCCGCCGACAGCGACTGGCCGAGCACCTGGCCGCCGAACAACTGGCGAAAGCCCAGATCCTGGCTGCGACCACGGAACAGGTTTTCCTCGATCGGTTCGAGGGTCAGCAGATCCACCAGATCTTCCAACACTTGGCTCATTCAGACTCTCCTCACACAAAGCTATGCCGCGCAGTCTTGGCTGCGGCGGGGGATTCAGGTTCTGGCCGGCGCCCCCAGGGTGCCGGCCATTGTAAACGTCCGCGCCTGCTTATCCATGCAAGGTTTCCAGCCACTGCTCCCTCGTGATGCGGTACAACACATGTCGCCGTAACGGGTGACCGTCCGCGAGACGCGGGTGGTCGAAATCATCCTGCGGGGCGTGGTGCATGCCGATCGCCTGCATGACTTTCTGCGACGGCAGATTGGTCTCGCTGGTGAACGACACCACTTCATTCAGCGCCACCCGGTCAAAGCCGCAACGCAGAGCGGTCCACGCCGCTTCGCTGGCATAACCAAGGCCCCAATGTTCCTTGGCCAGCCGCCAGCCGATTTCCACCGCTGGGGTGAACGGCGCATCGAAGCCGACCACGCCGAGCCCGGTAAAACCGATGAACTCGCCGCTGTCCTTGCGCTCCAGCGCCCACAGGCCGTAACCGTGCTCGGCAAAGTGCCCGCGCACCCGGCCGATCAGCGCGGCGCTTTCCAGCCGGCTCAAGGGCGCGGGGAAGTAGCGCATCACCTGCGGGTCGGCGCACATGGCCGCGAACGCCGGCAAATCCTCGTCCTGCCATTGGCGCATCAGCAGCCTTGCGCTTTCCAGCTCCAGTATCGGTTCCATCCCGCCCCTCCGCTTGATGCCGTCAGTCTACATCGCTGTTAGGCTTTGCACTCTTTCCTGCAGCCTTTATGAATAGTCCACCATGCCGTTGCCGCTGATCTACCACGAAGACTACAGCCCGGAATTTCCGGCGGATCACCGCTTCCCCATGGACAAGTTCCGCCTGCTGCGCGATCACCTGGTGGACAGCGGCCTGACCCGCGACGAAGACCTGTTGCGCCCTGAACTGTGCCCTGCCGACATTCTCGCCCTTGCCCATGACCGCGGTTATATCGAACGCTACATGAGCGGCGAGTTGTCCCGCGAAGACCAGCGGCGCCTCGGTCTGCCGTGGAATGAAGCCCTGGCTAGACGCACCGTGCGGGCGGTCGGCGGATCGATTCTGGCAGCGGAGAAAGCGCTGGAACATGGCCTGGCCTGCCACCTCGCCGGTGGCACCCATCACGCCCATTACGACTACCCCGCCGGCTTCTGCATCTTCAATGACCTGGCGATCATCAGCCACTACCTGCTGCAAAGCGGCCGGGTGAACCGGGTGCTGATCTTCGACTGCGACGTGCATCAGGGCGACGGCACTGCACGGATTCTGCACAACACCCCGGAAGCGATCACCGTTTCCCTGCACTGCGAAAAGAACTTTCCTGCACGCAAGGCCGAAAGCGACTGGGACATTCCGCTGCCCAACGGCATGGGCGACGCCGATTACCTGAAAGTTGTCGATGACGCGCTCAACTATCTGCTGCCGCTGTATCAGCCGGATCTGGTGCTGTACGACGCCGGCGTCGACGTGCACAAGGACGACGCCCTCGGTTATCTGCAACTGACTGACGAAGGCGTCGCCGCCCGCGATGAAAGCGTGATGCGCCACTGCCTGGGCCGCGACATCCCGGTGGTCGGGGTGATCGGCGGCGGTTACAGCAAGGATCGCCAGGCCCTGGCGCGCCGCCACGGCATCCTGCATCACAGTGCGCAGCGCGTCTGGCAGTCATCGGGTTGTCATTGAGTTGTGCTGCGTTACCCACAATGGCTGTGGAACGGCCTGTGGATAACCTGAGCGAAAGGGACTACAGCCCAAGCTGAACATGGCTTGCAGCGCGCTGGTTGTTTTTTGATCAGACCTTTCGATCATCACAAATCCCTGTGGGAGCGAGCTTGGTCCGGGCGGTGATCCGACGATGGCGTCAGTACATTCAACATTTAACTGAATGACTCACCGCTTTCGCGAGCAAGCTCGCTCCCACCCGGTTTCTGCGCTGTTAGAATGCGCGCCATATTTCGTCAGACCGCAGCGCACGCCATGACCCAGATTCACGCCACCTCTCCCGCTCACGTCGCCATCATCGGCGGTGGCCCCGCCGGCCTGATGGCCGCCGAAGTGCTGAGCCAGGCCGGAGTCCGCGTCGATCTATACGACGGCATGCCTTCGGTGGGCCGCAAGTTCCTGCTGGCCGGGGTCGGCGGCATGAACATCACTCATTCCGAAGCCTACCCGGCCTTCCTCTCGCGCTACGCCGAACGCGCCCCGAACATCGCCCCGCTGCTGCGCGCGTTCGACGCCGATGCGCTGTGCCGGTGGATTCACGAACTGGGCATCGAAACCTTCATCGGCAGCTCCGGCCGGGTGTTCCCCACCGACATGAAAGCCGCGCCCTTGCTGCGCGCCTGGCTCAAGCGCCTGCGCGACAGCGGCGTGGTTATCCACACCCGCCACCGCTGGCTCGGCTGGGACGAAAGAGGCGCGCTGCGCATCGACAGCCCGGACGGCGAGCAAACCCTTACCCCCGACGCCACCCTGCTCGCCCTCGGCGGCGGCAGCTGGTCGAGACTGGGTTCCGACGGCGCGTGGATGCTGCCGCTGGAGCAACGCGGCGTAGGACTGGCGCCCTTGCAGCCAAGCAATTGCGGCTTCGAGGTGCAGGCCTGGAGCGAAGTGATGGTCAGCAAATTCGCCGGCGCGCCGCTGAAAAATATCGCCATCGGTTTGAACGACGACGTCCCTCGTCTGGGTGAATGCGTGATTACCGCGACCGGCATCGAGGGCAGTCTGATTTATGCGCTGTCAGCGCCGATTCGTGAGGCGATCAATGTGCACGGTGCCGCGACCATTCACATCGACCTGCTGCCCGGCCGGCCTGTGGATAAATTGCAGGCGGCGTTGAGCAAACCACGGGGTTCGCGCTCGATGGCCAAGCATTTGCACAGTCAGGTCGGGATTGATGGGGTGAAAGCGGCGCTTCTGCGAGAACTCACTAATGCTGCGACATTTGCTGATCCGGCGTTGTTGGCCAGGGCGATCAAGGCTTTGCCGCTGACGCTGGTGAAAACCCGACCGCTGGACGAGGCGATCAGCAGCGCGGGCGGTGTGACATTCGAGGCGATGGATGAGCGGATGATGCTCAAGGCGTTGCCGGGGGTGTTTTGTGCGGGGGAGATGCTGGATTGGGAAGCGCCGACGGGCGGGTATTTGCTGACAGCGTGTTTTGCCAGTGGCCGGGCGGCCGGAGCTGGAATGCTGGACTGGTTGAAACAGCGTAACTGATCGTTCCCGCATTGCGCGGGAACGACCCTGTCTGACGCTTAAGGCTTACGCTTGCGCGGCCCGGTATTAAACACCGGCACCTTGCGCACAGGCTTGATCGAAGGCTCCGGCGCCTGAGTCTCGCCGCTGTCCACCCACTTGCCCAGATTGCGTTTGCCACCACCACCACCACCACCACCACCGGAAGCCTTGGGCTTTTTCGGTTTCTTCGGCTTCTTGATCACCTGGCCACTGGCATCGGTGTCTGGCACACGGTGCTCCGGCACGAAGTCCGGCTCAACCTCACGCTTCAACGTGCTGCGGGTCAGCATTTCAATCGCCGACAACATGTTCACTTCATCAGCGCACACCAGCGAAATCGCCTCACCGGTCGAACCCGCACGGCCAGTCCGGCCGATACGATGAATGTAATCCTCGGCCACGATCGGCAGATCAAAGTTGACCACCAATGGCAGGTCTTCGATATCCAGACCACGGGCAGCCACATCGGTGGCCACCAGAATCTGCACTTCGCTCAGTTTGAAACGGTCCAACGCCCGCTGCCGGGTCGCTTGCGGCTTGTCGCCGTGGATGCCGTCGGCGTTCACGCCCAGGCCCTGAAGTTTCTCGACCAGCGCGTCCACACCGTTACGGGTCTTGGCGAACACCAGCACTTGCTTCCACTTGTTCTTGCGCATCAGGTGCACGAACAGTTCCGGCTTGCGCTTCTTGTCCACCGTCACCACCCATTGCTTGACGGTGTTGGCGGCCACGTTGCGCGGGCTGACTTCGATGCTCTGCGGATCGTTGAGCATCTGCCCGGCCAGCAGGCGGATGTCATCGGAGAAGGTTGCGGAGAACAGCAGCGTCTGACGTTTCTTCGGCAGCGCGCGGTAAATGTTCGCCAGCTCTTCGGAAAAGCCCAGGTCGAGCATGCGGTCGGCTTCGTCCAGCACCAGGGTTTGCAGCTGATTGAACTTCAGCGCGTTCTGGCGGAACAGGTCGAGCAGACGGCCCGGGGTCGCGACCAGCAGATCGACGCCGCCACGCAGCTTCATCATCTGCGGGTTGATGCTGACGCCGCCGTACACCGCATACGTGCGCAGCGGCAGGTTTTCAGCGTACTGGCGCACGGCTTCGTGGACTTGTTCGGCCAACTCGCGGGTCGGCACCAGAATCAGCGCACGCACCGAGTTGGCGGTGACTTTCGGCCCTTCCATCGCCAGCAGTTGCAGCAGCGGCAAGGCAAAACCGGCGGTCTTGCCGGTGCCGGTCTGGGCCGCAGCCATCAGGTCGCGACCGGCCAGCACGGCCGGAATGGCTTGCGCCTGCACCGGCGTCGGGGTCTGGTAGCCGAGCTTCTCGAGGGAGCGCAGCAAGGGTTCGATCAGGCCAAGGGTGGCGAAAGTCATGGGAGTACCGTAGGAAAAATCAGAGCAGATTGTGCAAAACGAGTATGCGATGGCGCGCAGTTTACCCTAATTCGCACGCTGCTCCGTCGCTATGGCAGCCGGCTCGCTGACCACCGGCAGCTGCCGTGGGCGGCGCCACTGCGGCAGACCGATCAGCACCACCGCACCGATGATCACCAGCATCGCCAGCGCCTCTTCGATCCCGATGGTCTCGCCGACAAACACGATCCCCAGCAACACCGCCACCGCCGGGTTGACATAGGCATAACTGGTAGCCGCCGCCGGACGAACGTTTTTCAACAGGTACATGTAAGCGTTGAAAGCGATGATCGAGCCGAAGAAGATCAGGTACGCCAGCGCCAGCCAGCCTTCCAGCGGCGGCATGGCTTGCAGGTGTTCGCCGCTGGCCGCGCTGCCGATCAACAGCACCACGCCGCCCACCAGCATTTCCACGGCGCTGGCCATTGCGCCTTGAGGCAGCGGCAGGTGCTTGCTCCACACCGAACCGAATGCCCAACTCGCCGCCGCGAAAATCAGCAGCGCCGCGCCCAGCGGACTCGATTGCAGGTTGGAGCCCATGTTGAGCATGGCGATGCCGATAATCCCCATCGCCACCCCGGCCCACTCCAGACGGGTGTTGCGTGCGCCCCAGAAATAGCCGCAGAGCAAAGTGAACAGCGGCACCGTCGCCACCGCCAGCGCAGCGACACCCGAGGCCACGCCGCTGTGCTCGGCCAGGGTCACCGCGCCGTTGCCGAAACTGAGCAGCAGAATTCCGATGATCCCCGCCGCTTTCCACTGCGCCCAGGTCGGCGCCGGTGCCCCGCGCCAGCGCAGGAAGGCGTACATCAGAGTGCCGGCAATCACGAAGCGCACACCGCCGAGCATCAGCGGCGGCCAGTATTCGACGCCGATGCGGATCACCAGATAGGTCGACCCCCAAATCACGTACAACGCAAAAAACGCTGCGATCAAGGGCAAGGAAAAACGGCGCAAGGCAGACATGGGCAGCTCGAAAGTCAGACTCAGGGGATGGGTTATTCTAGAAAGGCCAACCGCTAAAAATAAGTTACAAAACCTGTTTATAGCGCCGGTACACTTTTGAAAACACGGAGATCGACGGCCAAAACCGCGATTTCGAAAGTCTGGCATTTTCAGGAGTCCGACCTTGGACAAATACGACCGCATGCTGCTCAGCGCCCTGCTCGAAAACGGTCGCGCGTCCTACGCCGACCTCGCCCGCAAAGTGAACCTCTCCGCCCCCGCCGTCGCCGAGCGCGTGGCCAAACTGGAGGCGGCCGGAGTCATCACCGGGTATCAGGCGAACATCGACCTGTCGAAAATCGGCTTGCCGATCCAGTGCGTGATCGAATTGCGCCTCCACCAGAACGGCAGTCAAAAGGTCTACGACGAACTGGTGAAAATTCCGCAACTGACCGAGTGCTTTCGAGTGACGGGCGATCCATGCGTGATCATGAAGGCCGCGGTGGGTTCGATGACCGAGCTGGAAGAGCTGATCAACCGGGTGGCAAAATTCGGGTTCAGCAAGACGTCGATCGTGTTGTCGAGCGCGATAGAGAAGCGGGTGCCGCTCGGCCACATCGAAGGCAACGGAAAGTAACCTTCCCGTCCCGCTCGTTCCCACGCTTTGCGTGGGAACGTTCATCGCGAGGGTCATCAGCCGTAGCTGTAGCCTTCTTGGCTCAAGAGGCTTGGCATGTCCCGCAAGCGAATCCACGGCTCATTGCGCCAATGCAACAGCTTCAAGGTCTGCCCCGCACATAGCATCAACTGCAGATGTGGGCGCGGACTGAAAGAAGACAACACATCCTCGTGCAGTAACGGCACTACCTCATGAGTCAGCCAACGGCGTAGATGGCGGTTTTCCGGAGAGTAGTGATAAACCAGCATTGCATAGACACCTGACTCGCTGAGCATCAGGGTTTCCTGAGTGCCATCAGGTCCCGAGAGGCAAATCGTACGTCGCTGATCCGAATCAAGCTTGAGCACCTGTCGGTCATTGATTTCCAACCCCATCAGACGACCAATACCTCGGGCGCAGAACCAGGCTTCGCCATGTACCAGAGCGGCTTGCAGCTGGATGTGATGGCGGATGAAGGTTTGGGGTTTTACGAGCGACTCACGGCTGAATGACGAGCCGGCGTTTTTTGGAGCGTTGGGAATTACTTTGATCATGGCAAATCACCTAACGAAAGTTGGAGCCGCCAGCATCACTTGCAGATGATGGGTGGCAGCTGTGCGCGGGTCTGCAAGACCGAGTCGTTAGGCAACCTCGGCAGACCCGAGGGTCTCCCGCACACAGCCACCATAAAATCGTTGGTCGCCAAAAGAGCGACGCGATTATAGGTGCACCGGTCAGTGCCTAACAAATTATCGGCGGGCTTGCAGTCCCGGTCGCTGAATTGGCAGCGACAAACAGAGGTTATCGGTGGGCTTGTTGGAGCTCAAGACAGATTATCCCTAACTTTCGGTAGGACACTTCGACAAACGCTACACACGGCTAAACAGCCTATTTACACGAGATTTCTGTGGCCTATGGACACCGCCAGATGCGACCGATAATGTCCTTCAAAAGGTCGATCTTCGGCGCTCGAAAAAACAAGAATTCAATAAAAAAGAGAGGAACTCAGCGATGACTTGGAAGGGAACCCTACGCTCGATGCAAGCGTCAGCGCGAAGAGCCGAACGAAATTCGAAACGACGCCAGCGTGAACTGGAAGTACGACAGAAAGAGTTCGCGAAAATGGAGGCTCGCGAGCAGGCTGCGCATGAAGTTGAAGTCTACGAAAACCACATTGAACTGTTGCTTTCAGTGCACAAGGACTGTGGTGAACAGATCAACTGGGGTGAGTTCGTTAGCCAACCGGCACCGATCAAACCCGTAGAGCTCAATACGCATGAAATCCATGCCAGAGAGAAACATTCCAGCTACAAACCGGGCTTCATTGTTCGCACTTTGAAACTGGAAGCCAGAAAGCGCAGAAAGCTTGAGGAAGCCATTCCCGCAGCAGTGGCCAAAGACACGCAGAAACTGGCTGAAGAATTGAAAGAGTGGGAAGCGCAGCATCGCGAATGGCAGGAAGACTACGATCTTGCGACGGGAGTGCTCGCCGGTAACGGCCAATCCAAGATTGATGCCGTCATGCAAGTGAACCCTTTCACAGATATCTCACATCTCGGCACCTCCATCACTTTCTCGGTTGGAGAAACCGGCATATTTGAATGCACGCTTTCGGTTCACGGTGAGAAAGTGATTCCCCAGGAGATCAAGTCACTGCTGCAGAGTGGGAAACTCTCCGTTAAAAAGATGCCGATCAGCAAGTTCAACGAGCTGCTGCAGGACTATGTGTGTAGCTGCGTTCTGCGAGTAGGCCAAGAGTTGCTCAGTATCCTTCCAGAGCGCATGGTGATCGTGACTGCCGTTGACTCACTTCTTAACTCCGCAACTGGCCATCTGGAGGATCAACCTATCCTCAGTGTCGCTATTTCTCGCGACATGCTGTTCAAACTCAACATGCAAAGCATCGACCCCTCAGACTCGATGAAGAACTTTGTGCACACCATGAACTTCAAGAAAACAACGGGGTTCATGCCGGTGAGCAAAGTCGACAGTCAACATTTTGCCAGTCTGGCCTGACGCAGAAAATTCGCAGCCTTTCGACAGCTCTTACTTGATAGTCGTCAAAGCAGGAGCCGTCTCAGGCTGCGGTCCCTGAAACCTGAAGTCAGCGATAGCGCTGAAGGTGCTCGCCGACTTTAGCGGCCGGGACTTTCTGCAACTTGCACAGCAGGTCATGCGATAGCTCCCGCACCCCATGCTTGTGCCGCAGCTCATCCGCCAGATGCGCCATCAGGTTGGCCGCCATCTCCGCATCCGCCATCGCCCTGTGCGCCTGGCCGGTATGCGGCAACTGGGCAAACGTGGTGAGCGTGCCGAGCTTGTGGTTCGGCGCCGCCGGCATCAGGCGGCGGGCCAATAGCAGTGAACAGGCGAAGTTCTGCAAACGGGTGCGTTTGATCCGGCCCAGTTCGAAGTCCCAGAACTTCTGGTCGAACGCGGCGTTGTGCGCCAGCAGCGGCGTGCAGCCGACGAATTCGTTGACTTCGTTCATCACCTGTTCGGCCGAAGGCGCGGCGCGCAGCATGGCGTTGCTGATGCCGGTGAGTTGTTCGATGAAGGCCGGGACGCGGACGCCGGCGTTCATCAGGCTCTGGTAACGCTCGACGATGCGGCCGTTTTCCAGCATGACCACGGCGATTTCCGTGGCCCGGCAACTGCTGCTCGGCGAAATGCCGGTGGTTTCAAAGTCGATGACTGCAATGCGTTCCAAACCGGGTTCAACTCCGTACAAATCAATTCTTGAGCAACGCTCAGTTTTTCAACAGCAGTGCGCCTTCGATCGGCACATAACGGCTGGCGGCGCGGATCAGCGAGTTGGCGGTCAGGCCGGGAACGCCGTAGGCCACCGCTTGCACGCCGTGTTTGTTGATGATGCGTTCGAGCAGCATGTCGAAATCACCATCACCGGAGGCCAGGACGATTTCGTCGACGTGGTCGGCGGCGTCCATGATGTCGAGGGTGATGCCCACGTCCCAGTCGCCCTTGGCCGAGCCGTCGCTGCGCTGGATGTAGGGTTTGAGTTTCACGGTGAAACCGAGGTTGCGCAGGATCTGCTGGAACTGCTGCTGTTTGCTGTCGCCCCGGTCGATCGCATAGGCGTAGGCCTCGACGATCTGCCCGTGCTGGCTGACATCCGCCCACAGCGCCGCGTAGTTGAAGTGGCAACCATAGGCCTGACGCACGGTGTAGTAGAGGTTCTGCACATCGGCGAACACTGCGATTTTTTTCACCGGAGTTCCTGTGAGCGCTGACGCGCATGAGCCGGATCAGGCACCAGGCCCGAAAAAGGCGCTCAGTATGCCAGCCCGAAGGAAGGTTCCGCGAATAATCGGCCCGGGGCGATCAGGCGCCCCGGACGAATGGTGAGTCAGACGAAGGAATCGTCGTCATCGAAGAACGACGAGTTGTCATCGCTGTAGTCGGTGTCGGTGAAGCCACCCTGATCATTACCGTAGGAGTCGTTGTTGGCCATGCGCTGGTCATCGCCCCAGCCGTTGTTGCTCTGGTCGTTGACCTGGGCCGGCTCTTCCTTGATGACTTCGACGATTTCTTCCGGCTGCTGGTTGTGATGGAACAGGCTGCTGATGCCTTGCGCCAGCATCACGCCACCGGCCACACCGGCCGCGGTTTTCAGGGCGCCGCCGAGGAAGCTGCTGCCCGCCGCCGGGGCCGCTTGTTGCTGGCCATAACCCGGTGGTGGCGCGCCGAAGTTCTGTTGCGGCGCAGGCGCACCGAAGTTCTGCTGCGGTGCCGGCTCACGCCAGCCGCCGGTGGAGGCCGGGGCGCTCTGGGTCGGTGCCGGGCGCGAGCTGCTGCCACCGAAGATGCTCGACAGGAAGCCACCACCGCTGGAGGCCGGCGGCGCGCTCTGGGCCTTGGCCGATTGCAGTTCGGCCTGCAATTGCTTGACCTGTTGAGTCAGTTGTTTGTTCTGTTCGTCGAGGCTCTTGAGGGCAGCCTCCTGCACCAGAATCGCCTGGGTCATGAAATAACCTGCGGCCGGCTGGCGCGTCAGGTGTTCCTTGATCCGCGCTTCAGCCAGTGCGTCGCGCGGGGCTGCCTCCGTTTCGGCCTGTTGCAGCCGGGAAAACAGTCCATCGATCAGGGTTTGTTCTTCGCTGTTCATGGCGACCTCGTAGATTGCCGGGGATAACGTTGCCCTCCTCCACGTCGGATGAGGCGCACCTCTGTAATGGAGGCAGCAACAGAATGTTTCAATGACCTTTACCGAACGTTTACGTTTGCGCAGCGAAACGGATCATCGGTTAAAGTGGGCCACTGTTTTTGACCTGCGATACCGACTGATGAATGCCTTCGATGTGCTGCGCGACTCCCTGTATTTCTTCAAACGCAATCTGGGCCGGATCGTCCAGTTGTGCCTGCCGCTGGTGATTTTCGAAGCCGTGCTGCAACAGGTGGTCGACCATGCCAGCGACCCGGACGGTTACTCGGCCATCAGCGTCATCGTCGGTTTGCTGGTCTATCCGCTGTACACCGCCGCGCTGATTCTGTTTCTCGATGCCCGCACCCGCGGCGAATCTCCGCAAACCCGCGATCTGCTGGCGATGGCCGCTCGCCTGTGGCCGCGGTTTGCCCTTCTGACTGCGCTGAACACGTTGCTGATTCTGCTCGGGCTTTCGCTGTATTTCCTGCCGGGCCTGTGGCTGATGGTCACTCTGGCCTTCGGTGAATACCTGCTGGTGCTGCGCGGTTACGGCCCGTTGCAGGCGATGAAGGAAAGCCTGCGCCTGAGCCGTGGGCATTTTTTGCGGATTCTGGTGTGCATCCTGTGTGTGATGGGGCCGTTGTGGCTGCTCAAGGGCCTGACCCTGCAGGTCTATCCCGATCCGCAGAATCCGCTGATCGCAGTGCTGATCGACAGTGGCCACAGCTTCCTGCAACTGTTCACCAGCGTGGTGCTGTTCCGCTTGTTCATGCTGATCAGCGAATTGCCCGACAAACGTGACGGAATAGTCTGACTGCGCCGCGCTTGGGCTGATGGATGGGTCTCGGGTATGCTCGGGACCACTTCCGTATCGCTATAAGCCGAGCCATGACCCGTCTACTGCGCTACATCCTGTTGCCCGTGCTGCTCGCCCTCGCCCTGATCGGCACGCTGATCTACAGCCTGACCTGGCGCCCCGACGCCCGGGAAACCCTGCCCGTCAGTTGCACCGGGCAACCGCCGACGCTGGTCCCCGGCCAGGCCTTGAAGGTCATGACCTGGAACGTGCAATACCTGGCCGGCAAGCGCTACGTGTTCTGGAATGACCTGGCGCAAGGCGATGACGAAGCCCCGACCCCGGAAGACATGGCGTTCAGCCTCGATGAAGTGGCGCGGGTGATTCGCGACGAACAGCCCGACGTGGTGCTGTTGCAGGAACTGGATGACGGCGCCAAGGCCAGCGACTATCAGAACCAGCTCAAGCTGTTGCAGGAACGCCTGACCGACCTCTACCCGTGCAGCGCCCACGCCTTTGACTGGAAGGCCGATTTCGTCCCGGATCCGCACATCTTCGGCAGCGTCGGCCGGCAACTCGCCACCCTCAGCCGCTACCGCATCGAACACGCCGAGCGCCTGCAATTGCCGGTGCAGCCGTCGAACATCATCAGCCGTCAGTTCCAGCCGAAAAACGCCCTGCTCGCCACCACCCTTCCGCTCAGCGATGGCGGGCAACTGGTGGTGCTCAACACCCATCTGGATCGCGCCACCCAGCCGGACGACACCTTGCAGGCACAGGTGACAGCGGTGGCCAAGGTCCTCGACAAACACGAAAGCCACGGCACGCCGTGGCTGATCGGTGGTGACTTCAACCTGTTGCCGCTCGGCCAGTACCGGCGCCTGCCCACCGAGCAGCGCACGCCGTACTCCGCCGACAGTGCGCTGCATGTGCTGTGGGACAAGTACCCGATGATCCCGACCAACAACGAAGCCAGTGGCATCGACCGCGCCAAGTGGCTTACCCACTACCCCAACGATCCCGGCCTCAACGGCCCGGACCGCACGGTCGATTACCTGTTCTACAGCCCGAAGATCAAACGGGTCGACGCCACGGTGCGACAGGACGATACGTTGCGCATCTCCGATCATCTGCCGGTGATTGCGCGGTTCCTCCTGCCGCCCAACTGACCTCAATGAGCTTCTTCGAGATCGTCGTGCAGCAGCCCGAAGATCTGCCGCTTCATGTCGATGAACGAGCGCTCCATCACCATGTCCAGCGTGCGTGGGCGCTCGATCGGCACGTCGAGAATCTGCTTGATCCGCCCAGGCCTGGCGCCCATCACATACACCCGGTCGCCGAGCAGGATCGCTTCGTCGATATCGTGGGTGACGAACAACACGGTCTTCTTGCTGTTGCCCCACACCCGTAACAACAGCTGCTGCATTTGCAGGCGGGTCTGGCTGTCGAGGGCGCCGAAAGGTTCGTCCATCAGCAGGATCTGCGGGTCGTTGGCCAATGCCCGGGCAATCGCCACCCGCTGCATCATCCCGCCGGACAACTGTTTGGCGTAGTTGTCGGCAAACCCGGACAGGCCGACTTCGTGGACATAGTGATCGACGATTTCCTTGCGCCGCGCCGCCGGCATGCCCCGACGCTTGAGGCCGAATTCAACGTTTTGCCGCACGGTCAGCCACGGAAACAGCGTGTAGCTCTGGAACACCATTCCGCGATCCGCGCCGGGGCCCTGCACTTGCTGGCCACCGACGTAGATTTCGCCGGAGGTCGGCTCGGCCAGGCCGGCGGTGAGGTACAGCAGGCTCGACTTGCCGCAGCCCGACGGCCCGACCAGCACCGCGAATTGCTGATCCGGCACTTCGAACGACACTTCTTCAAGCGCAGTGAATGTTCCGCCGCCGGGTTTGCTGTAACGCAGGCTGACCTTGTCCACCTGCAACCTAGGCGCGGCGTGTACCGGTGCGGCGACCGGCTCGATGAAACGACAGTTGGCAGCGGTTACTGAGCCCATGCGGCAATCCTCAAACGCAAGAAGCGGAACAGTTGATCGGTGACCAGGCCGAGCAGGCCGATGATCGCGATGGCGAGAAAAATCACATCGACCTGAAAGCCGCGCATGGCCTTGAGGCTCAAGTAACCGAGGCCACTCGAAGCGGCGACCAGTTCGGCGACCACCAGATAGGTCCAGGCCCAGCCCATGGTCACCCGCAAGGTGTCGAGCACGCCGGGCAACGACGCCGGGGCGATCACATGCAGCACCGCGTCACGCCGGTTGGAGCCGAGGGTGTAGGAGGCGTTGATTAGGTCCTTGGAAATGCCTTTGGAAACGTCGGCGATCATCACCAGTTGCTGGAAGAACACGCCGAAAATGATCACCGAGACACGTTGCTCCAGACCGATACCGATCCACAGGATGAACAGCGGCACGAACGAGGTCACCGGCAGGTAGCGGATGAAATTCACCAGCGGTTCGAGGAACGCCTGGACGATGCGGAAGCTGCCCATCAGCAAGCCCAGCGGCACCGCCACCAGCGACGACACAATGAAACCGACCATCACCACTTCAACACTGGCCCAGACATGCTGGCCGAGGGTGCCGTCGCGGCTCAGGCGCACGGCGGCTTCGACCACCGCGCCGGGCGTCGGCAGGAACATCCCCGGCACGATGCCGCCGTAGGACAACCCGGCCCACAGGCCGACCAGCAACACCCAGGCCAGACCGCTGGCGCTCCACACCACCGGCACCGGCAACCCGGTCTTCGGCGTGATACAGCGGCTCAGCCATGAATTGCGCTTGAACATGACCAGTCTCCTAGAGCGGGCTGACGAAACGGTTATCCACCAGATCGTCGTTGCTGACGTTGTAGGGCTTGCCCTGCAATTCGCTGGCGGTTTCGTTGGCCAGTTTGATCAGCGGTGCGCTGTCACCCGGCTTGCCCGGCGAGCCAAGGAGTTTTTCGCTCATGGCCTGATCGTAGAAGCGCACGCCTTGCGCGGCGGCGGCCAGTTCCTTCGGATCGGACAGGTAACCGCCGACACCCTTGGCCATGATTTCGTAGGCTTTCTGTGGATGGTCCTTGGTGAACTGCACGGCTTTGTAGAGACCGGCGACCAGCGCCTTGACGTCCTCCGGCTGCTTCTCGATCACCGTGCAGTTGAGCGCCACCACATCGACGATCACCCCCGGCGTACTGCTGCTATCGATCAGCACCTTGCCCTGCTGCTTGTCGCGCACCATCGACAGATGCGGCTCCCAGGTCACGGCGGCCGGCACGCGACCGGCGATGAACGCGGTGGCGGCGTCGTCGGCAGTCATGTTCTGCACGGTGATGTCGCTCATGCTCATGCCGTTCTTTTTCAGCAGGTACGACAGCCAGAACTGCGAGGTCGACCCTTCGTTGACGGCCACGGCCTGGCCCTTGAGTTCTTGCAGGCTCTTCACGTTTTTACCGACCAGCACGCCGTCGCCGCCATGGCTGTCATCCAGCGCGGCCACGGCCTTGAAGCAGAACTGCGGGCGGTACTTCAGCACTTCGTCGATGGTCGAGGCCGAGCCCGACAATTGCCCGGACGCCTGGGCGGCCATGTACATCGACGCTTCTTCGACCACCGGCAATTCGACGGTCAGGCCGTTTTCCTTGAAGTAGCCCAGATCCTGGGCCAGATACAGGGTGCCGTAACCGACCCACGTGGTGTGGCCGATCGACAAGGTGCCGGCCTGAGCGGCGGTGACGGAAAGGGCGGAAATCGCCAGAGGACATGCAAGACGGGAAAACAAGGACTTGTTCATGGAGCACTCCCAACGCTGTTGATTTAGTTGTCATGGGCAGTACGGCCAACCGTGGTGACGCGATTGCACGCTGCGGTCTCTGCTGGACTCTGGCGGGCAATGCCTTGGCTGGCGAAATCGATGTTGACCCAGGCTTGGCGTCAGGAAAACGAGGAAATAGTTAGACGCGAACGATGAAAAAACTGGGTAGTGCGCACCGCGAAAGAGCGTGTCGGGCGGGGGTGCCCGAGGTGGGTGCAAGACAGCAAAAACAGTGGTGAATCGACTGACGCAATCGCGAGCAGGCTCGCTCCCACGGGGACGGTATCGCTCACAAATTTTGTGTACGACGCTGGTCCACTGTGGGAGCGAGCCTGCTCGCGAAGGGGCCCTTGAGCCTTACGAATATCTCAGAGCCGGCCGTACTCCTGCGCCGTACGATCCAGCGCTTTCAACGTCTTGCCCACCAGCTCGTCAATCTCTTCACGACTGGCAATCAACGCCGGCGCCATGATCATTCGCCCTAGTGTCGAGCGAATGATCACCCCCTCTTCAAAACCAATCGTACGGCAGCGCCAGGCAATGTCGTTCTCATTGGCAAAGCGCTTGCGCGTAGCCTTGTCCTCGGCCAGTTGCAACGCCGCAACCATGCCCGTGCCCTGGATATCGCCCACCAGCGGGTGATTGCCAAACACCTCGCGCAGGCACTGTTGCAGGTACGGGCCGATGTCATCCTTGACCCGCGTCACCACGCCTTCATCGCGCAATGCCTTGAGGTTGGCAATCGCCACCGCTGCCGCCACCGGGTGCCCGGAATAGGTCAGGCCGTGGGCGAACACACCGCCCTGCTCCACTAGCACGTCGGCCATTTTCTTCGACAGGATCAGGCCGCCCATCGGGATGTATCCAGAGGTCAGGCCTTTGGCGATGGACAGGGTGTCCGGCTCGAAACCGAAGTATTCGTGAGCGAACCATTCGCCGGTGCGACCGAAGCCGCCGATCACTTCATCGGCACACAACAGCACGTCGTATTTGCGGCAGATGCGCTGGATTTCCGGCCAGTAGCTTTCCGGCGGAAAGATCATCCCGCCCGCGCCCTGGAAAGGTTCGGCGATGAACCCGGCGACCTTGTCGGCGCCCAGTTCGAGGATCTTCGCTTCCAGTTGCTGCGCCGCCCGCAGGCCGAATTCAGCCGGGGTCAGGTTGCCTTCGTGGGCGAAGAAGTACGGCTCGTCGATGTGCGCGATGTCGGGAATCATCCCGCCCATTTCGTGCATGAATTTCATGCCGCCGAGGGCCGTCGCCGCGAGGGTCGAACCGTGATAACCGTTCCAGCGGCCGATCATGATTTTCTTCTCGGGTTTGCCCAGCACCTGCCAGTAACGGCGCACGGTACGGATCAGCACCTCGTTGGCCTCGGAACCGGAGTTGGTGTAGATCGCGTGGCTGTAGTGCCCCGGCAGCAGGTTGAACAGCAGCTCGGAGAGCTCGATCACCTGCGGGTGGGTGGTGTGGAAAAACATGTTGTAGTACGGCAACTGCTCCAGTTGCCGGCTCGCCGCGGCGTTCAGATCCTTGCGCCCGTAACCGAGGTTGGTGCACCACAGCCCGGACATGCCGTCGAGGTAGCGTCGACCGTCGTTGTCCCACAGGTGCAGGCGGTCACCGCGCACCATCACCCGTGGGCCTTCGTCGTTGAGGGCCTTCTGGTCGACGAACGCATGAATGTGGTGCGCTGCATCGGCGGCCTGGTAGTCGCGGGTTTCACGTGAGGTGGTCATCGCCGGATCTCCTTTCTTGTTGTGAGCGGCTGTCATGAGCGCAGTTGAAACCAGGTGGTTTTCAACTGGGTGTATTTGTCGAACGAGTGCAGCGACAGATCGCGGCCGAAACCGGATTGCTTGCCACCGCCGAACGGCACGGTCACGTCCAGCGCATCGACGCTGTTGACCGACACCGTACCGGCTCGCAATTGCCGCGCCACCCGATGCGCGCGGTGCAGATCATCGGTCCACAGCGAGGCCGCCAGACCGTAGACGCTGTCGTTGGCCAGTTGCAAGGCGTGGGCCTCGTCATCGAACGGAATCACCGCCAGCACCGGGCCGAAGACTTCTTCGCGAAACAGGGTCATGTGCGGCTGCACGTCGGTGAAAATCGTTGGCTGAATGAAGTTGTCCGAGCCGTTGAAACTCAATTGATGGCCGCCACAGACGCGGGTCGCGCCTTCGCGTTCGGCCTGGTTGATGAAGCGCAGAATGCTTTCGGTCTGACGGGTGTCTACAATCGCCCCGGCGGCGCTTACCGGATCCAGCGGATCGCCCGGCTGCCAGTGTTCGGCTTGAGCCTTCAGCCGCTCGACGAACTCATCGTGAATCGAGCGCTCCACCAGCAATCGCGAATTGGCCGAGCAGACTTCGCCCTGATTGAAGAAGATCCCGAACGCGGCTTTCTGCGCCGCCAGATCCAGATCCTTGCAGTCGGCGAACACCAGGTTGGCGCTCTTGCCGCCACACTCCAGCCACACCTGCTTGAGGTTCGACTGCGCGGAATACTGCATGAAATATTTGCCGACCTGGGTCGAGCCGGTGAACACCAGGCAATCGACATCCGGGTGCAAGCCCAAGGCTTTGCCGGCCTGTTCGCCGAGCCCCGGCAGCACGTTCAGCACACCGGCCGGCAGCCCGGCTTCCAGCGCCAGCTCAGCCAGACGCAACGCGGAGAACGGCGATTGTTCGGCGGGTTTGAGAATGACCGAGTTGCCCGCCGCCAGCGCCGGCGCGAGTTTCCACGCGGCCATGTCCAACGGGAAATTCCAAGGCACCACCGCAGCGACCACGCCCAGCGCTTCGCGGGTGATGGTCGCCAGCACGTTCGAGGCGCTTGGCGCGACCTGATCGTAGAGCTTGTCGAGGCTTTCGGCGTACCAGCGGAACACCCCGGCGGCGCCCGGCACGTCGATGTTGTAAGCGTCCATCACCGGTTTGCCCATGTTCAGCGAATCGAGCAGCGCCAGTTCTTCGCGATTGGCCAGAATCAGATCCGCCAGCCGCAGCAGCACTTGCTTGCGTTCGGTCGGTGAACGCCCGGCCCAGGTGCCGGCCTCGAACACTTGCCGCGAATTTTTCACCGCCGCATCGACGTCTTCTTCACCACACGCAGCGACGTTTGCCAGCAACTGGCCGGTGGCCGGGTTGATCGCGGCAAAGGTCTGCCCCGACTGCGCCGCACGCAGTTTGCCGTCGATCACGGCCTGGTACGGATAGCTCAATTCAGCGGCCTTGCGCTGCCAGTCTGCAAGCTCGAACACGGTGGTTGCTCCTTGGACTTTTATTCTTTTGAGAACAGTGCGCAGAGATAGTCGCTCAGGCCCGTGCGGGCTAAAACCAGTAAAAATGTCTTCGCAGACAATAAAAAAGGTAACCAGCCGATGGCCCCTTCGCGCGCGTATGGGGCTATTGTTCAGGGACAAAAAAACCGCCGACAGAACGGAGGCCGGCGGCTTACAAATTGCTTGGATGTGAAATCCGTTCGCTTTGAGGTTCACCGTGGCCGCTTACAACCTGCGTCAGTTGAAATACTTCATCACCACCGTCGAATGCGGCAGCGTCGCCGAAGCGTCGCGCAAGCTGTACATCGCGCAACCGGCAATTTCCACGGCGATCAAGGGGCTGGAAGACAGCTTCGGCGTGCAACTGCTGATCCGCCATCACGCTCAGGGCGTGTCCCTGACACCGAGTGGCGCGCGGTTCTTCCGCAAGGCCCAGGAACTGCTGCGCATGGCCAAGGAGTTCGAACAGAACGCCCTCGCCGACAACGACGTGGTGGCCGGGCAGATCGATATCGGCTGTTTTGAAACGGTGGCACCGCTGTACCTGCCGCAGTTGATTGCCGGCTTCTCGGCGCTGTATCCCGGGGTGAAGATCCGCATCCGCGACGGCGAACAACAGGAACTGGTGCAAGGCCTGACTTCGGGCACCTTCGACCTGGCGATCCTTTACAAGCACGACCTCGACGCCACCATCGAAACCGAACCGCTGATGCCGGCCCAACGGCCTTACGCCCTGCTGCCGGCGGATCACCGCTTCGCCCAGCTCAAGCAGGTTTCGCTTCGAGACTTGTGCCTGGAACCGATGATCCTGCTCGACGTACAACCGAGCCGCACCTACTTCGTCAGCCTGTTCGAAGAACTCGGCCTGTCGCCACGCATCGAGTTCAGCTCGCCGTCGATCGAAATGGTGCGCGGCATGGTCGGCCAGGGTTTCGGCTTCTCGATCCTGGTCACCCGCCCGCATTCGGAATGCACCTACGACGGCAAGAAAGTCGTGTGCGTGGACATCGTCGAAGACGTCACCGGCTCAGGCCTGGTGGCCGCGTGGCTCAAACGCGGACAACTGACCAAACCGGCGCAGTTGTTTGCCGATTATTGCCGGGAGCAGTTGACGGCCAAGGCCAGCCGATGAAAATCAAAAGATCGCAGGCTGCGATCTTTTGATACCCAGATTTATAAACCTCAGGCTTTCGCCGGAAAGCCGATGCCAGTCCCCAAAAAACCTATTGATCGTTATCCGTGCCGAGTTGAGGGTCAATTTCAACGAAGTTCCGACGCAAGTAACCTTCCATGGCAATGTCTTCAATCGCCCACTCACCATGCCCGAGGTTGCCGACCAGGTCCCGGCGTTGCAGGCGCTTCAAGGCAGTCTGAACCGTCGCCGCGCTGGGCACGTGGCCACCGGGCATCTCGCTGCCAATCCACTCGCGTCCTTCGGTAGAAAAAATGGGAAGGCCCCTCACCAGCCCGATAAGTACGGTGAAATCCAGAGGAGCCATCTCCAGAATCAGGTTCTCGAAGTTGCCTTCGTCCGTCCTGGTGCTCCAGGCTCGATGGTCTGCATCTCGCACGCTGAGCCCCTCAGTCAGACACAGCAGAAATACATCGCGAATGTACTTGGGCATGTATCCCCGGGCAGCAAAACGCTCGAAAGCGGCGTTTACCTCCCACTCCCTTCCGGTGATTTCCTGAAACCGCTGACCCAGATGCTGGACAAATTCCAGGCCAAGATTAGGAAACTGGATCTCGTGGCTGAACTGATAGAACGGTGCTTTGGTACGACGAAACATTCGATGCAGGCCATCCTTGGAGGACCCTGTAAACACTGCAAAGACTTCACCGTGCGCATGCTGCAGTAGCGAACGGAGCGTAGCAGTCAAGTCTTCGAATTCCTTCCGGCTCGCCAGATGCTGGACCTCGTCGATGATCAGCAGCGCCTTGCCGTTACCGAGTATCCGGAAGCGCTCGAAGAGCTCGATCAGGTTCAGTCCGCCTTCCTTCGCCAGCTCGGCCTTCACTGTTACGCCGTCGGTACTGGCGCCGGCCTCCACCGACTGAACCAGAGAACCCGGTCGCATGAGCTTCAGCCAGTTGCGTCGCAAGAGCCCTGCGCCGTGGATGGCCTCATACAACGCACCCGCGATCACCCGCTCAGGATGAGCCTTGTCAAACCACAGGTCTGCTGTTGCAACAATAAAGCCGTGTGCCTTGGCAATCGGGATCAGGTCGTTGATCAGAAAGGTGGTTTTGCCCTTGCGCCGAGGCGCGAATATCGTCGCGGCGTTTTGCAGGCGTGACTCGAAAGTGACCAGGATTCCCCCAGCCAGATGGGTGCGAGGGAAGAGCAGCGAGTCCTTGGTTTCCGGGGACTTTATGAGCCTTTATGTCAAAATTCATAATTTATGAATAAAAAAATAATTACGCATAATCGAGAAAGATGGGATTCGTACCTGAATGCCGTCTGTCACGTACCGCGCGGTTTGGCTCGTGCGGTAGCTTCAGCCACCAGCGGGTCATCCGGCCAATAATGCTTCGGATACCGTCCCTTCAGATCTTTCTTCACTTCGGCATACGTGCTGCGCCAGAAGTTGGCCAGATCCTGCGTCACCTGCACCGGCCGCCGTGCGGGCGAGAGCAGGTGCAGCTTGACCACTTGCCGGCCGCCGGCGATGCGTGGTGTGTCGGCGAGGCCGAACAGCTCCTGCAAGCGCACGGCGAGAATCGGTGGTTGCTCGCTGTAGTCGAGGCGAATCGACGAGCCTGACGGCACGCTCAGGTGATGCGGTGCCTGTTCATCGAGCTGTTGCGGCAGTGGCCATGGCAGCAGGTTGCGCACGATGCTCGACAGGTCGAGGTTGGCGAAATGGCTGAGCCGCGAGACTTTGCCCAGATACGGCATCAGCCAGTCTTCGAGGGTTTTCAGCAGCGTGGCGTCGCTGACGTCCGGCCATTGGCTGTCGCCCTTGGCGTCCAGGTCGAGCTGGCGCAGCAAGGCGACTCGCGCCTGCCACTGGCGCAGCTCCGGAGTCCACGGCAGTAGCTCCAGACCTTTGCGCCGCACCAGATTGACCAGTGCCTGACTGCGGGCGTTTTCGTCGAGACCGGTCAGCGGCTCGCGGCTGAGGATCAGTTCGCCGACCTTGCGTTGACGCTCGGCGCGCAGCACGCCTTCGCGTTCATCCCAGTCCAGTTGATCGACGTTGTGCACTTGTTCGGCCAGCACCGAATCGAACAGCGCCGGATCGAAATCCGCCGCCAGATAAATCCGCTCTTCGCGTTGCCCCTGACGGCTGCCGAGGTCGGCGATGACGATCCACGGTTCCTTCATCAGGCTGTCGGCTTCGGCGAACAGCGCCGCACGGCCGTTGGCCAATCGATATTCGGCACCACCAGCCCGCCGCTGCTGGGCCACGCGATCCGGGTAGGCCAGTGCCAGCAAGGCGCCGAGCCAGCGCGGGTGATCCGGGTCGGCGACCGGCTCGCTCGCCTTGCCGCGCAGGTAACCGCGATATTGCCGCGCCAGTTGCCGGGCGCGCTGCACGCCGCCCTGGGCACCCCGCGCCGCGCGTTCTTCGCCGGACAGCAGCACCAGACGGCTGTGCAGATCCGCCCCGGCGCCGCGCAAAATATCGCGCTCACCGAGCAACGCGGCGACGTCGCACGCCATGCTCGCCAGCCCCAGCGCCTGACCGCGCAACAGCAAATGAGCGATGCGCGGATGGGCCGGCAATTCGGCCATGGCTTGACCGTGGCGATTGAGGGTTTCACCGTCCAGCGCACCGAGGCGCTGCAACAGATCCTGAGCCTGTGCATAAGCGGCTACCGGCGGCACATCCAGCCAGATCAGATCACTCGGCGCCACGCCCCAGCGTCCGAGCTGCAAGGCCAACCCGGCGAGATCAGCCGAGAGAATTTCCGCACTGCCATAAGCCGCGAGTTGTTCGTGCTGATCCTGCGACCAAAGGCGATAACACACGCCCGGTTCCAGACGCCCTGCCCGGCCCGCTCGCTGGGTGGCACTGGCTTTGGAGATACGTTGAGTGTCGAGGCGAGTCATGCCGCTGCCCGGGTCGAAACGCGGCACACGCGCCAGCCCGGCGTCGATTACCACGTGCACACCGTTGATGGTCAGGCTGGTCTCGGCGATGTTGGTGGCCAGCACCACTTTGCGCTGGCCGGCCGGAGCCGGGTCGATGGCGGCGCGTTGGGCATTCAGGTCGAGTTCGCCGTGCAGCGGGCAGAGCAAGACGTCGCTGCGCTCGCCGATGGCGTCCGCCAATTGCTGATGGACACGCCGGATTTCCGCCTGCCCCGGCAGAAACACCAACAGGCTGCCGGTTTCATCGTGCAGCGCTTCGAGCACCGTTTGCGTGACGCGTTGATCGATGTATTCGCCGGGCTGGAATGGCCGGCCCCAGCGCATCGTCACCGGGAACATCCGGCCCTCGCTGCGCAGGATCGGTGCGTCGTCGAGCAAGCCGGCCAGACGTTCGCCTTCAAGGGTGGCGGACATCAGCAGAATCTTCAGCGGTTGTTCAGCTCGAAACAGCTCGCGACCGTTCAGACTGAGGGCCAGCGCCAGATCGGCGTCGAGACTGCGTTCGTGAAATTCGTCGAAGATCAGCAGACCCACGCCGTCCAGCGCCGGGTCGTCCTGCAGACGCCGGGTGAGGATGCCTTCGGTGACCACTTCGATGCGGGTATTGGGACCGACCTTGCTGTCGAGGCGAATGCGATAACCGACGGTTTCACCGACCTTCTCGCCCAGCTCGCTGGCCAGCCGTTCCGCCGCTGCGCGCGCGGCCAGTCGACGCGGTTCGAGCATGAGAATGGTCTGACCGTTCAGCCACGCTTCATTGAGCAGGGCCAAGGGCACGCGGGTGGTTTTACCGGCGCCGGGCGGTGCTTCGAGCACGGCTTCGTGGCGTGTCGCGAGGGCTTCACGCAGGGCGGGTAAAACGTCATCGATCGGCAAAGAAATCATGCTGGCTCCCAAACAGAGCGGCGAGTATAACGGCGAACTGCTGAGCGTTCGTCAGGGTCTTAACTTCACACGATGACGCTTCGTTAACAGATGACTCAGGAGATTCCCATGCGCTTACCTTTTCGCCTGATCGGCGGTGTACTGGTTGCCACCCTGCTCACTCAGATCACTGCGTGCGGTTCGATTTTCTATCCCGACCGGCGCGGCCAGATCGACGGCAAGATCGACCCGGCGATTGCCGTACTCGATGCCGTGGGCCTGCTGTTCTACATCGTGCCCGGCCTGATCGCGTTTGCCGTGGACTTCGCCACCGGCGCGATCTACTTCGAACCGGGCCACACGGCGCAGGTCGATCCGGCCAAACTCAAGCAAGCCATCGGCCCGGACGGCCAGGTCGATAACTTGAAGTTGCAGGCTATTCTCGAAACGGAGCTGGGCCGCAACCTGCCTCTGGATGACCCGCGCCTGATCCAGCACAAAGGCAGCACCCAGCAACTGGCGATGTTCGGCCTGCAACCTGCCGCATAAGGAATCCATGCACCCATGACCTCCAGCCCCGAACACGCCCGCCTGCTGCGGCTGGCGACCCGCGCCTCGGTGGCGGTGGCCTGTACGCTGATCATCGCCAAAGCCATCGCCTGGTGGCTGAGCGGTTCGGTGAGTATGCTCGCCGGCCTCACCGACTCGGCCCTAGATGGCGTCACTTCGTTGCTCAATCTGCTGGCGGTGCATTACGCGCTGCGCCCGGCGGATGACGATCATCGTTATGGCCACGGCAAGGCCGAATCCCTGGCGGGCATGGCGCAGGCGCTGTTCATTGGTGGCAGTGCGGTGCTGATCGCGTTTCAGGCTTATGAGCGTATGAACAATCCTGAACCGCTCGGCGCGCCTTGGCTGAGCATCGGGGTGATCGTGTTTTCCCTGTTGCTGACGGCGGCGCTGTTGATGCTGCAGCATCGGGTGATCAAGCAGACCGGCTCCAACGCGGTGCGGGCGGATTCGCTGCATTACCGTTCGGACCTGTTGTTAAACGGCAGCATTCTGATTGCGCTGGTATTGGCCGGATTGGGTTTCGATCAGCTGGATGCGTGGTTTGGTCTGGGGATCGCGGCGTACATTCTGTGGAGCGCAATCCAGATCGCCCGGGAAAGTTTTTCGGTGCTGATGGATGAAGAGCTGCCGACGGATGTCAGTCAGCACATGCTCGAACTGGCGTGCGGCGTGCCGGGCGTGTTGGGCGCGCATGATTTGCGCACGCGGATTTCCGGCAATCACTGGTTCGTGCAATTGCACCTGGAATTGCCGGGGGAGCTGACGCTGTCAGTCGCTCACGGCATCAGCGATCAGGCGGCGGATGCGATTCACAAAGCCTACCCACGGGCCGAAGTGCTGGTGCACGCCGACCCGCAGGAAGTGGTCAAAGCCGCTCGGGCTCAATAGTTGACCTGATAACCGCGACTGCTCAGGCAATTGCCCTGGGCCTGGCGGTAGGCCTGCACCACTTCGGGCGCCGGTTGATAAGTCGCGGTGCGCGGATTGAAGCCGCTTTGCTGCACCGCGTACTGATAGCACTCGTAGCCGTCGCGCTGAACCTGCTCCGGTGACTGACCGTTGGCCGGATAGGCTTCCACGTCATAGCCATTGCCGGTCGGCTGCGGTGGCTGCTGCGCCGGCGGCTCGACCACCACGTAATCCTGGGTCGCTTCCTGATACGCGTAGTACGAGCCAGCAGCGAGGAACAGCAACGAACCGCCGATCCACACTTCCCGAGCGTAATCCGGCAGGTACTGGATGCGGATCCCGCGCGGCGGCTGAACCACGATGTAGCGCGGACCTTGCGGGCGATACCAGTAGCCGCCGGAGTAGAAATAATCCTGGCCGCGATACGGCACACGGTAATCACGATCCGGGAAACGGTCGATCACATGACCCGGCCGGTATTGCGGGCCAGGGCCCCAGCCGTTGCCATGCCCGTCCGGACGACCCGGCCAGCGGTTATCGTTGGGACGGTTACCGGTCTGCCAGTTCTGGTGGTAGCCGTTTTGCGGGCGTTCGTCGCGGTAGTATCCCTGACGGGGTTCCTGGGTCTGGCGAACGGTGTCGGGACGCGGCTGGATCGGCAGATCATTGGCCGGCAGTTGCGGCGGCGGTGGCGGCTGGCGCACCGGGTTGGGGTTGTACGCCGGACGTGGCTGGTTCTGGTTCTGCCACTGGCCATTGTTCGGTTGGCCGTGGTTCTGCTGGCCGTTGTGCTCGAACTGGCGGCTGTTGTCGCCACGGATGATGTCGTTGTTCTGCCGCTGCGGATTGTCTTGGCCGCGCTGCTGATTGCCGCCGCCATGGCCCTGATTGTTACCCTGATGCTCCGGCCCGCGTCCGCCGCCATCGGGGCCGCGATTCTGCGGCTCATCCGCCAGCGCTTGCGCACCGACACTCACACACAGCAAACCAACACTGGCCAGACGCCAGATGCGCGACTTCATGAAATTCCTCACTGCGGACTAGAGCCTGAAATTAAGAGGGCGTGTAGCTAAGACCGGGGATGAGTACACCGGGTTCTGCTACAGGTTATCAGTCACGTCATTTATTTATTGAGCGCGATGGGCCAAATCGCGGGCAAGAAAAAAGGGAGACCCGACGGCCTCCCTTCTAGAGAACTTCGTCCTGGCTCGACGCTTTTGACGTCGGCTCACCTCACGCCGTCTTCTGGACAGTGTGCAGCTCGGGGGCCGGCACATCCCCGGTGGGGGTGGCGGCCGCGGCAGGCCGGATTGGGCGGGCCGCGTGGACTGTGTTACCGAGCAGTGATTCTGGTGATAAGAATAGGCCCGGAGCCGCGACAGATGATTGCGAAGATTGCTCAAATAAACATCACTTGCGCAATTTTTAACCCTGGATAGATAATCCGCCGCAATAGTTAAGACAAAGGATCGTTTGATGAGCAAACTCGACCGTTACGACCTCAGTATTTTGGCGGAATTGCAGCGCGACGCCCGCATCTCCAACCAGGAACTGGCCGAGCGCATCGGTCTGTCGCCCTCCCCGTGCTCGCGCCGGGTCAAGCAGCTGGAGGACGATGGCTACATCTCCCGCCAGGTCGCCCTGCTCGATCGCAAGATGCTCGGCCTGAGCCTGACCGCCTACGTGCTGATCGGCATGGACCGGCACACGCCGGAGCGTTTCGAGAACTTCGAAGCGGCGATCCGTACCTTGCCGCAGGTGCTGGAGTGCAGCCTGGTGACCGGGGTTGATGCCGACTATCAGCTGAAAGTGGTGGTGCCGGACATGGATCACTATCAGAAGCTGCTGCTGGGGCATCTGACGCGGATCGAAGGCGTGACCAGCGTGCGTTCGAGCTTTGTGTTGAATCAGGTGCTCAACAGCACTGAATTGCCGCTGACTCATCTGCGCAGCTGAAATCGACGAATGACTGCGGCACACCGACGCAGGTCAATGCTGCGTCGTTCGCCGCTGGCGTATACTTCCGGCCGCCCTTTCAGCCGCGCAGCGCCGGAGATGCCCGATGGATCCAGCAGTATTTGAAGAGTGGATGATGACCGGTCTGGTCAGCATCCTGATCATTTTCATGGGTTTCATCGTCTGGGATCTGGCGAAGAAGTCCAAGGCCGGGCGCTTCGGCTCGTTCATTCTGTTCTTCGTGCTGGGCCTGGGCGTGGCCGCATTCATCATCAAGAGCGTGGTGATCGGCCTGATCGAATCCGGCGCCTTATAAGCGCGCCGGCACTTCTTTCCACTGCCCCTGATCGAGCCCTTCGATCGACCAGTCACCAATCCTGACCCGCACCAGCCGCAACGTCGGCAGCCCCACCGCCGCCGTCATCCGCCGCACCTGACGGTTGCGCCCTTCGCGAATCACCAATTCCAGCCAGGTTGTCGGAATCGTTGCGCGAAAGCGCACCGGTGGGTTGCGTGGCCACAGCTCCGGCTCATCCAGTTGCCGCGCTTCGGCGGGCAAGGTCATGCCGTCATTCAATTCGACGCCGTCACGCAGACGCTGCAACTGCTCGTCCGTCGGCACACCTTCGACCTGCACCCAATAGGTTTTCGCCAGTTTGTGCTTCGGGTCGGCGATCCGCGCCTGTAACTGACCGTCGTTGGTCAGCAGCAGCAAACCTTCGCTGTCGCGATCCAGCCGTCCGGCCGGATAAATGCCAGGAATGTCGATGTAATCCTTGAGCGTCGCCCGCCCTTCGCCGTCGCTGAACTGCGTCAGCACATCGAACGGTTTGTTGAACAGGATCAGCTTCGGTTCGGCCGGTGGTGCCTTGGCGACCCGGCGCGGGGCTGAAGAAGCTGGCTTCGCGCCGGGGCGGCGGGAAGGTGGACGCGGTGGACGGGACATAAGAGAGAAGACATTTAGCGATCAGGGCAGACAATGCTAGTGCCCCGACCGCCAAATGACCACGACAAACCGTTAGCGGAACGGCGGCTCGTCGAAGCTGCGCAGTTTGCGCGAGTGCAGCGAGTTGAGTTCGGTACGCAGCAGATCCACTGCTTCGATGCCGATCTTCAAGTGCTGGCTGACCGCACGCTCGTAGAACGCGTTGGCAGAACCCGGCAGCTTGATTTCACTGTGCAGCGGCTTGTCCGACACACACAGCAACGTGCCGTACGGCACCCGCAGGCGATAACCCTGGGCGGCGATGGTGCCGCTTTCCATGTCCACCGCCACGGCGCGGGACAGGTTGATCAGCGGTCGCTCCTGAGCCCAGCGCAGTTCCCAGTTACGGTCGTCGTAGGTCAGCACGGTGCCGGTGCGCAGGCGTTTTTTCAGCTCTTCACCTTTTTCCCCGGTGATGTTGGCCGCCGCTTGCTGCAACGCCAACTGCACTTCGGCCAGCGCCGGGATCGGAATGTTCGGCGGCACCACCCGGTCGAGAATCCCGTCGCGACGCATGTAAGCGTGAGCCAGCACGTAGTCGCCGATGGTCTGCGACTGACGCAGGCCGCCGCAGTGACCGATCATCAGCCAGCAATGCGGACGCAGCACGGCCAGGTGGTCGGTGATGTTCTTGGCGTTGGACGGGCCGACACCGATGTTCACCAGGGTCACGCCGTGGCCATCGCTGGCGATCAGGTGATAGGCCGGCATCTGGTAGCGGTGCCAGACCACACCGGCCGCAATCGCCGAGGCTTCGCCGTGATCCATACCTTTTTCGATGATCACGTTGCCAGGCAACACCATGCGTACGAAACGCGGGTCGCGGCGCAGTTGCTCCAGACCATGGACGATGAACTGGTCGACATAACGGTGGTAGTTGGTCAGCAGGATCCACGGCTGCACATGGCGCCAGTCGCTGCCGGTGTAATGCACCAGACGACGCAGCGAGAAATCGACGCGGGCTGCATCGAACAGCGCCAGCGGCAGCGGATCGGTGTTTTCCCAGTCGTAGAGACCGTCGGCGATGCCATCGGTGGCAGCGGACAGGTCAGTACTCGGGAACACTCGCGCCAGCACGGCGGCAGTGACGCCGGAGCCGGCCAGTTCATCGCCCTGCTCGACCACGTAGGGGTACGGAATGTTTTGCTCGCTGACCCCGACTTCGACGGTCACGGTGAAGTCATGCATCAGCGGCGTGAGCTGTTCCAGCAGGTATTTGCGAAACGCCGCCGGGTGGGTGACGGTCACGCTGTAGGTGCCCGGCAACTGCACCTTGGCGTAAGCGCGGGTGGTTTGCGGGACTTCGCCCTGGCAGTGGTAGGTCAGACGCAGTTCGGGATAACGGAACAGGGCACGTTGCTCGGCGTCGGGCTCGACGCGATCCTTGAGATAACGCTTGAGCGCCGAGTTCAGCGCCGTAGTGGCCCGCTCATGCAGCTCGGCGAGACGATCCACGGCCTGTTCGGCGGTTTGAACGACAATAAACGCTTCGGTCACGATCAGCTTCCTGTGTTCTGACTTGCAGAGCTTCATCTTGCCTGCATCGTGGCGTCACGGAAACAGTGGCGTTGTGGCTATTCATCAATCTGACAGGCATATGCGGTCCCTGTGGGAGCGGGCTTGCCCGCGAAGGCGTCAGCACAGCCAACATTGATGTTGAATGTACCGGCCCCTTCGCGAGCAAGCCCGCTCCCACAGGGATGCTTCAGAAACCTTGCGGCGTAGAGCGGGCGACGATGGCCTCAACATCCAGCCCGCGCGGCAACGCGCCGTAGGCCCGCCCGCCTCCGTTCAGACGACTGGCGATGAACGCATCGCTGACCGCCGAATTCCCGGCTTCCAGCAGCAGCTTCGCTTGCAGTCCCAAAGCGATGTCTTCGGTCAGTTGCCGAGCTCGGTATTGAATGTCGCCGGTGTCCTTGAACTGCGCATGCAACTGCTGAATGTGCGCGGCCAGTCGCTTGTCACCATGGCCGTCGCCCAACTCGCTGAACAACACATCAAGCACACCCGGCTCTTTCGACAATGCCCGCAGCACGTCGAGGCATTGCACGTTGCCGGAGCCTTCCCACGTCGAGTTCACCGGCGCCTCGCGGTACAGCCGCGGCAGGATGCTCTCTTCGACATAACCAGCGCCGCCCATGCACTCGGCGGCTTCGTTGATCATCCCCGGCGCGCGTTTGCAGATCCAGTACTTGCCCACCGCCGTCACCAGTCGGGCGAACTGCGCTTCATGGCGATCGTCCAGATGATCCAGCGCCTTGCCCATGCGCAGGCTCAACGCCAGCGCGGCTTCGCTTTCCAGTGCCAGATCGGCCAGCACGTTCTGCATCAGCGGTTGTTCGCTGAGCAGTTTGCCGCCGACCTTGCGATGGGCACAGTGATGGCTGGCCTGGGTCAGCGCCTGACGCATCAGCGAGCTGGAGCCGACCATGCAGTCGAAACGGGTCATGGCCACCATCTCGATGATGGTCGGCACGCCGCGCCCTTCCTCACCGACCATCCACGCCAGCGCACCACGGAACTCCACTTCGCTGGAGGCGTTGGACTGGTTGCCGAGTTTGTTTTTCAGGCGCTGGATATAGAACTGATTGCGCGTGTCGTCCGGGCGATGGCGCGGCAGCAGGAAGCAGCTCAAGCCCTTGTCGGTCTGCGCCAGCGTCAGGAACGCATCGCACATCGGCGCCGAACAGAACCACTTGTGCCCCACCAGTTCATAAGCCTGACCGGGCCCGCTGGCGCCGACCGGATAGGCCTTGGTGGTGTTGGCACGGACGTCGGTGCCGCCCTGTTTCTCGGTCATCGCCATGCCGATGGTGACGCCAGCCTTGTGGGCCATGCCGACATTGCGCGGGTCGTATTCGGTGGCGAGAATTTTCGGCAGCCACTGTTCGGCCAGATTCGGCTGCAAACGCATCGCGGGCACACTGGCGAAGGTCATGGTCAGCGGGCAACCGCTGCCGGCCTCGGCCTGGCTGTGTAGGTAGCTCATGGAAGCGCGGGCAACATGCGCGCCGTCCTGTGGATGAGCCCAAGGCAACGACGTCAGGCCATGTTCAATGGCGGTGCGCATCAGCTCGTGATACGCCGGATGAAACTCCACCAGGTCGATGCGATGACCGTAGCGGTCATGGCTGGCGAACACAGGTTTGTTTTGATTGGCGAGGAACCCGGCCTCCATCAGCGGCCCGCCGACCAGCGCGCCGTAGGCGTCGATCCGCGACTCGGCCCAACCGGCGCCGAACCGCCGCGACCACTCCTGCAACGGCAGGTCGATGCGGTACAGGTTGGTGCCGTCCAGCGACGGTGGCTGGTTGGTGACTTCGTGGGTTTCGGCGAACTGATGCAGGTTCATGACGGGGCTCCTTGATCGGCCAGAGCTTCAGTTAAGCACCGCCCCCGAACCGATCAAAGTGTCATATCAGCCTAAATACCGGCGCTTTCACCCTATCAGCAACTCAACACCCGCCGCTGCATCGCAACCTGCAGATCCTCGAATTTCACCGGTTTGCTCAGGTAATCGATCGAACCACCCGACGCGCAATGCTCGCGATCCGCCCCCAGCGCGATCATGAACACCGGCAAATGGGCGCATCCCGGCAGGTCACGAATCTGGCAACACAGCGATGCCCCATCGAGCGGTGGCAGCTGGCAATCGATCAGCACGGCATCGAAGCGTTCGCGCTGCAAACAGTCGAGCGCCGCCGCGCCGTGGTCGGCGGTACGCACGCGGAAACCGAGCTTGAGCAACATGCCGCGCATCACCAACTGGTTGACGCTGTTGTCGTCCACCAGCAGTACGGTGCAATCCTGCGGCGCGCGCACGGTGTCGCGGCTGAGCGCGGGCACGGCTTCCACTTCCGGCAACTCAAACTCGACATCCAGTTGAAAACGGCTGCCACTTCCAGGCTCGGAACGGTGCGTGAGCTTGCCACCGAGCAATTCCACCAATTGACGGCAGATCGCCAGACCGACACCCAGCCCGCCGTACTCGCGGGTCATCGAACCGTCGAGCTGGAAGAACCGTTGATACATCGTCGCCTCGCCCAGATCGGTGAAACCGATGCCGGTGTCGATCACCGCAAAGGACAGCGCCAGGCGATTGTCCGTCGATGGCTTGCCAGTGACCCGCAAGGCCAGACCGCCGACGCGGGTGAACTTGATCGCGTTGTCCAGCAGGCATTCCAGGCATTGCGCGAGTTTGGCGCTGTCGCCATGCAGGCGATCCGGCAGGGTCGGCAGTACGTCGACCTTGAAGTCCAACGACTTGCTCGAAGCATTGCCATCGAACTGAATCCGCAACGCCTCGACCACCCCGCGCAGGCTGAAACTGCCCGGTGTGGCCTTGAGCTTGCCGGCCTGCAATTCGGTCAGGGTCAGGATGCCGTTGACCATGCGCATCATGTCCCGGGCCGAACCGGCGGCGGTTTGCTGGTATTGCTCCAGTTCCGGATCGAGTTCGACGGTCTGCATCAGCTCCAGCGAACCGATCACGCCATTCATCGGCGTACGCAGTTCGTGAGTGAGGGTCGCGAGGAATTCGTCCTTGAGCTTGTTGCTGTGGGCCAGTTGCTGGTTCAGCACTTCGAGTTTCTGGCCGGCGTCGAACAGGGTCTGCGCCTGTTGTTCGCGCATCGCGTTGATGCGGTCGGCCAGCGCCAGCGACAGCAGCGCCACTTCGATGGCCGAGCCGATCTGGCTGGCGTACATGGTCAGGAATACGTTGGGCAGCAGGCCCAGTACCATCATGGTGTTGACGATGCCGCCGATCAGGAACGCCGACCAGGCGATGATGAAATAACGCGCCACCCGCAGGCCGCGCCACCAGGCCAGGATCCCGGCGGCGAAGATCACCACGGTGAAGGTCAGCGCCAGGGTCGTCGCCAGACGCAGGGCCAGGCCATAACTGGTCATCAACGACAGACCGATCACCACGGCGCCGAACGCGATCAGGGCCATCAGCAGGCGATCGAGCCAACGACTGTGGTTCTTCGTCTGCAGGAAACTGCGAGCGAACTGGCTGCCGAACAACCCCGCACAACCGATGAAGAACGGCGTGGCGGCGTTGGCCCACCACGGGTTGTCCGGCCAGAAATACTCGACCGCCGCGCCATTGACCGACAGCTGATAAAGGCCGAACGAAGCGATATAGAAGATGTAATAGAGGTAACTGGTGTCGCGCACGCTGAGGTAGATGAACAGGTTGTAGACCAGCATCCCCAGCAGCACGCCATAAATGATCCCCAGCACGTACAGGCGCACCGGCTGGTCTTCGAGGTACGCGGTGCTCGACCACAACGTCACCGGCGCCTGGATCGAGCCTTCGCTGGACAACCGCAGGTAAACGGTTCGCTGTTGATCCGGCTTGAACGCCAGGTCGAACAGGTAATTGTTCTGGCGGATCTCGCGACTGGCGAACGGCAAGGCGTCCCCGGTCTGCCGCACCAGACGATAGTCGCCGGCGGCATCGGGCAGATACAGGTCGAGATGATCGAGCGGCGGATACGCCAGCTCCAGCAACCAGCTGCGCTGCGCCGACGGATTGGTCGGGCGGTAATGCAGGTCGATCTTCAGCCAGAACGCCGAACGCGAATAACCGGCATTGAGCGTGGCTTTGTCATGGGGTTTGAAGTTTCCGGCGGCGGCTTGCGCGCGGACGTCGGCAATGCTCGCCTGACCGCTCGGGTCTTCGAACACTTGCAGGGATTGACCCAGCGGGAGGCTCTGGGTGAACTCGTCGAACTCGACGGCGCTTGCCAGGAGGGGCAAGCAGAACAGCAACATCAACAAATAGCGCATTGAAGCCCCAGCGTGGCTTGGCCGGTTGTGTCAGGAAGCCCCCCATTCCCTTTGAGATGACGTAAAACCGGTATTACCTGTTATTGGTTTGGATCCACTCTAGCATAGCCGTTGATGGCCATTGAGCACCATGGAAATTTTTCCTACAAAGGCTCTAAAACGGGCGTTCCAGAGCAGAACGCCGGGCTAGAGCTGTTGGCTCGGTCAGATTGTGACAAGCGCTGTGGATCTCGCTACCCGTGTTATCGGCCGCGCACTGCGCCACAACACCCGAAAAACAGGTTTGGTGGTAAGCTCGCGCACCATGAATATCTACAGCTCACGCCCCGTTGTCCTCTGTCTCTCCGGCCACGACCCCAGTGGTGGCGCCGGCCTGCAGGCAGATATCGAAGCCCTGCTCGCTCAGGGTTGCCATGCGGCTCCGGCCGTCACCGCCCTGACCGTGCAAGACACGGTCAACGTCACTGACTTTCGCGTCCTCGACCGTGAGTGGGTACTGGCTCAGGCCAATGCCGTGCTCAACGACTCCGAAGTCGCGGCAGTGAAACTGGGCATGCTCGGTTCCCTGGAAATGGTCGACACCGTCGTCGAACTGCTCCAGGCGCACCCGCACCTGCCAGTGGTCTGCGACCCGGTGCTGCGCGCCGGCGGCGGTGGACGCCTGGGCAAGGACGAAGTCGGCTACGCCATGCGCGAACGCCTGCTGCCGCTGTCGATCATCGCCACCCCCAACCTTCCCGAAGCCCGGATCCTCGCCGAACTGCCAGAAGGCACCGCGGACGAGTGTGCTGAAAAACTGTTGCCGTACATCAAGAACCTGCTGATCACCGGCGGTCACGGCGACGAAACCGAAATCCACAACCGCCTGTACAGCCGCGACGGTCTGCGCGAAACCTTCAAGTGCCAGCGCCTGCCGGGCAGCTATCACGGTTCCGGCTGCACCCTGGCCAGCACCCTCGCCGGTCGCCTGGCACTGGGCGAAAACCTCGCCAGCGCGGTGCGTACCGCGCTGGATTACACCTGGCGCACCCTGCGCGATGCCGAACAGCTGGGCAAAGGCCAGTTCGTGCCGCGTCGCCTGCCGCTGGATTTCTGTTCCTGATGTTTCGAGCCTGAGGTCTGCGCGATGAAACTACGTGGCCTGTATGCCATCACCGACAGCCAGTTGCTGGCCGGCAAGTTTCTGTCCTACGTGGAGGCGGCGCTGGAAGGCGGCGTCACCCTGCTGCAATACCGCGACAAGAGCAGCGACGAAGCCCGTCGCCTGCGTGAGGCCGAAGCCCTGCGCGATCTGTGCGAACGCTACAAGACGCAACTGATCATCAACGATGACGCAGAACTGGCCGCACGCCTGAACGTCGGCGTGCACCTTGGCCAGACCGACGGCCCGCTGTCGCCGACCCGCGCCCTGCTCGGTTCCAAGGCGATCATCGGCTCGACCTGCCACGCGCAGCTTGAACTGGCCGAACAGGCCGCCAAAGAAGGCGCGAGTTACGTCGCCTTCGGTCGCTTCTTCAATTCCAATACCAAACCCGGTGCACCGAGTTGCAGCCTCGATCTGCTCGACGAAGCCAAACGCACCCTGCACCTGCCGATCTGCGCGATCGGCGGCATCACCCTCGACAACGCCGCGCCGCTGGTGGCCCACGGTGTCGATCTGCTGGCCGTGGTTCATGGCCTGTTCGGCGCCGACAGCACCGCCGAAGTGACCCGCCGCGCCCGCGCCTTCAATGAATTACTAAAAGTCTGAGAGCCCGATCATGTCTCGTTCCGAAACCCTGTTTGCCAACGCCCAGAAGCACATTCCCGGTGGCGTGAACTCGCCGGTTCGCGCGTTCAAGAGCGTCGGCGGCACGCCGCTGTTCTTCAAGCACGCCGAAGGCGCCTACGTCACTGACGAAGACGACAAGCGTTATGTGGATTACGTCGGTTCCTGGGGCCCGATGATCCTCGGCCACAGCCACCCGGACGTGCTGGACGCGGTGCGCAACCAGTTGCAACACGGCCTGTCCTACGGCGCGCCGACCGCGATGGAAACCGAGATGGCCGATCTGGTCTGCTCGCTGGTGCCGTCGATGGAGATGGTGCGCATGGTCAGCTCCGGCACCGAAGCGACCATGAGCGCGATCCGTCTGGCCCGTGGTTTCACCGGCCGTGACAGCATCATCAAGTTCGAGGGCTGCTACCACGGTCACTCCGACAGCCTGCTGGTCAAGGCCGGCTCCGGCGCACTGACCCAGGGCGTACCGAGCTCGGCCGGCGTACCGGCAGCGTTCGCCAAACACACCCTGACCCTGCCGTTCAACGACATCGACGCCGTTGAAAAAATGCTCGCTGAAGTCGGCCAGGACGTCGCGTGCATCATCGTCGAGCCAGTGGCCGGCAACATGAACTGCGTACCGCCGGCGCCGGGTTTCCTCGAAGGCCTGCGCAGCCTGTGCGACAAGCACGGCGTGGTGCTGATTTTCGACGAAGTGATGACCGGTTTCCGTGTTGCCCTCGGCGGTGCCCAGGCTTACTACGGCGTAACCCCGGACCTGACCACCTTCGGCAAGATCATCGGCGGCGGCATGCCGGTCGGCTGCTTCGGCGGCAAGCGCTCGATCATGGAACGCATCGCGCCGCTGGGCCCGGTCTATCAGGCGGGCACCTTGTCGGGTAACCCGCTGGCGATGGCCGCAGGCCTGACCACCCTGCGCCTGATCAGCCGTCCGGGCTTCCACGCCGAGCTGACCGACTACACCACGCGTCTGCTCGATGGCCTGCAACAGCGCGCCGATGCCGCCGGCATTCCGTTCGTGACCACCCAGGCGGGCGGCATGTTCGGTCTGTACTTCAGCGGTGCCGACGACATTGTTACTTTTGAAGACGTGATGGCCAGCGATGCGGCACTGTTCGGCCGCTTCTTCCACCTGATGCTGGAAGGTGGCGTGTATCTGGCACCGAGCGCCTTCGAAGCCGGTTTCACCTCGATCGCCCATGGCGAAGCCGAGCTGAAACTGACCCTCGACGCCGCCGAGCGCGCCTTCGCCAAGTTGAAGTAAAACGCCCCGCCGCTGACGTTGGCCATTGCCAGCGTCAGCGTTCTCCTACATCCGCACGCCTTTTCCGACACTCCTGCCAAAAATCTCCCCTAAAGTGGGCGATATATTTCCCGCGCAGCAGAAAATCGAGTAAAGACTTTGTAAGGATGGCCCTGCTTATTTCATAATGCGCGCTTATTGGATCCCTCGACGGGTCCGCGCGCCCTTCAGAGGTAAGTCGATTCCCATGAACCGCACCGGCCGCACCCTTGCCTTGGGCTGCCTGTTGCTCCTTCAGCCGCTGCTCGCACATGCACAAGCAGGCGGCAACTCGTTGTTGATCCCGGCGATGGGTCGCTGCACCCTCAATACTCAGCCGCAAGATGTCACGCAGGCCCTCGCCGCCTGCCAAAAGGCAGCGGATGAGGGGGATGCGCAAGCGCAATACGAGTTGGGTGAGTTCTACTACGACGGCAAGAACGCGCCGCGCGACCTCAATCAAGCCCTGAGCTATTTCGAAAAGGCCTCGCTGCAAGGCCACGCCCAGGCGCAATTCAAGCTCGGCACCATGTTCTTCCACGGCGAAGGCGTGCAGGCCAACAACATTCAGGCCTACATCGTGCTGAAGATGGCGGCGGTCAACGGTGCTGAAGATGCGCTGGATACGGCCGACGAAGTCTCCGAAAAAATGTCCCGCGAAGATCTTGAGACTGCCACGCAAGTGCTCGGGCAAATTTTCCGTAAATACCTGATGGAATTGCAGAGCGCCGACGGGCGTACGCCGTTTTCGCCCCTGCCCTGATCATACTGGCCCCATCGCGAGCAGGCTCGCTCCCACAAGAGATCCTCTGAGCACTGGAGATCTACTGTGGGAGCGAGCCTGCTCGCGATGAAGGCGACTCGGTCTTACGGTTTACTTCTCGGGCATCGGCACCGGAAACGGCATCACATTGCCAACACCGCCACGGGCTTCGCTGATCTTCGGCGTCCCCAGTCGCTCGACCTCGTCGATACGCACGATCGAGTGCATCGGCACAAAGCTGCGCACCACGCCTTCGAACTGCGCCTTGAGCTTTTCTTCGCTCGGATCGACGACCACTTGCGTGCGCTCGCCAAAGACGAACTCTTCCACTTCCAGGAAACCCCACAGATCACTTTGATAGATCTGCTTGGCGTACATTTCGAACACCTGGCCCTGGTTGAGGAAAATCACCTTGTAGATTGGAGCTTCGCGTTTGGTCATGGCGGGCGGACGACATCGGGGTAAAAATGAGGGCGCGAACTATAGCATAGCCACCGGACGCGCAGCGGTAGGAACCTGGGGACATGTTCCCTATAATGCGCGGTTCTTTGAACCACGTGACGACCCTATTCCATGGCCAAGAAGCTTTACATCGAAACCCACGGTTGCCAGATGAACGAGTACGACAGCTCGCGCATGGTCGATCTGCTGGGCGAACACCAGGCCCTGGAAGTCACGGCGCGCGCCGAAGATGCCGACGTGATCCTGCTCAACACCTGCTCGATCCGCGAACGCGCCCAGGATCGGGTGTATTCCCAGCTCGGCCGCTGGCGCGAACTGAAACTGGCCAACCCGGACATGGTGATCGCCGTCGGCGGTTGCGTGGCCAGCCAGGAAGGTGCGGCGATCCGTGATCGCGCCCCGTACGTCGACGTGGTGTTCGGCCCGCAGACCCTGCACCGCCTGCCGGAAATGATCGACGCCGCGCGCATCAGCAAGCTGCCGCAAGTCGACGTCTCGTTCCCGGAAATCGAAAAATTCGACCACCTGCCCGAGCCACGCATCGATGGGCCGAGCGCCTATGTGTCGGTGATGGAAGGCTGCAGCAAGTACTGCACGTTCTGCGTGGTGCCTTACACCCGCGGCGAAGAAGTCAGCCGGCCGTTCGACGACGTGATCGCCGAGATCATTCACCTGGCCGAACACGGCGTGCGCGAAGTGACCCTGCTGGGGCAGAACGTCAACGGCTATCGCGGGCTGACCCACGACGGTCGCCTGGCGGATCTGGCCGAACTGATCCGCGTGGTCGCGGCGGTCGATGGCATCGACCGCATCCGCTACACCACCTCGCACCCACTGGAGTTTTCCGACAGCCTGATCCAGGCCCACGCCGAAGTGCCGGAACTGGTCAAGCACCTGCACTTGCCGGTGCAGTCGGGTTCGGATCGGATCCTGGCCGCGATGAAGCGCAACCACACGGCGCTGGAGTACAAATCCAAGCTGCGCAAACTGCGCGCAGCCGTACCGGGCATCTGCATCAGTTCGGACTTCATCGTCGGCTTCCCGGGGGAAACCGAGAAAGATTTCGAACAGACCATGAAGCTGATTGCCGACGTCGGTTTCGATTTTTCCTACTCGTTCGTCTACAGCCAGCGCCCGGGCACTCCGGCCGCCGATCTGGCCGACGACACCCCGGAAGAACTGAAGAAAGAACGCCTGAACGCCTTGCAGCACCGTTTGAATCAGCAAGGGTTCGAGATCAGCCGACAAATGGTCGGTTCGGTCCAGCGGATTCTGGTGACCGATTATTCGAAGAAAGACCCGGGCGAGCTGCAAGGGCGCACCGAGAATAACCGTATCGTCAACTTCCGCTGCGATAATCCGACCCTGATCGGCCAGTTCGCCGACGTGCACATCGACGCGGCGCAACCGCACTCGCTGCGCGGCTCGCTGATCCAGTAACACCGCATATCCCATGTGGGAGCGAGCTTGCTCGCGAAGGCTGCGACACATTCAGCATTCCTGTGTCTGACAGACTGCTTTCGCGAGCAAGCTCGCTCCCACAGAAACAGCATCAATTTAAGAGCTTTCGCACCCACGCCACTGGCGTTATCCTTGATTTCATCCTAATTGCCCCAGGGCGGCTAAATACGACCTTGAACGCACCCATCGAACCACATCGTTTCATCCTCGAGCCCTTTGAGGCTCGCCGCTTCGCCAATCTGTGCGGGCAGTTCGACGAGCACCTGCGCCTGATCGAACAGCGCCTGGCCATCGAGATCCGCAACCGCGGCAATCAGTTCGAGCTGATCGGCGAACCCAAGCACACCACTTCCGCGGAAAACCTAATTCGCCGCCTGTACCGGGAAACCAAGGGTTCAGAGCTGTCGCCGGATACGGTTCACCTGTTTCTCCAGGAATCGGCCGTCGAGCAGCTGGACAACCACGCCCCCGCCGAAGCCTCCGTCGCCCTGCGCACCAAGAAAGGCATGATTCGCCCACGCGGCTTGAATCAGTTGCGCTACGTGAAGGAAATCCTCGGCAACGACATCAACTTCGGCATCGGCCCGGCCGGTACCGGCAAGACCTATCTGGCTGTCGCCTGCGCGGTGGATGCCCTGGAGCGCGAGCAGATTCGTCGCATCCTGCTCGTGCGTCCGGCGGTCGAAGCGGGTGAAAAACTCGGCTTCCTGCCCGGCGACCTGTCGCAAAAGATCGACCCGTACCTGCGCCCGCTCTACGACGCGCTCTATGAAATGCTCGGCTTCGAATACGTGGCCAAGCTGATCGAGCGTCAGGTGATCGAAGTTGCGCCACTGGCCTACATGCGCGGTCGTACGCTGAATAACAGCTTCATCATTCTCGATGAAAGTCAGAACACCACCGTCGAGCAGATGAAGATGTTCCTGACCCGGATCGGTTTCGGCTCCACGGCCGTGATCACCGGCGACATTACCCAGGTCGACCTGCCGCGCGGCACCAAGTCCGGACTTCATCACGTCATCGAAGTCCTGAAGGATGTGCCGGGTATCAGCTTCACCCACTTCCAGCCCAAAGACGTGGTGCGCCACCCGCTGGTGCAACGCATCGTCGAAGCCTACGAGCGCTTCGAGACGCGTGTCGCTGATGAAGCGCCAAAGGACACCCGCCACGATGCTTGAGCTTGACCTGCAAATCGCGACCGAAGCGTCTGCGCCGACCGAAGCCGAGTTCCGCCAATGGTGCGAACTGGCCCTGCGCCAGCGCACCGCTGACTCGGAAATGACCATTCGTCTGGTCGACGAGGAAGAAGGCCGCGAACTAAATCACACCTGGCGGCACAAGGATTACGCGACCAACGTCCTGTCCTTTCCCGCTGAAGTGCCCGACGAGTTTCTCGACATTCCATTGCTGGGCGATCTGGTGATCTGCGTGGCGGTGGTCGAGCGCGAAGCTGCCGAACAGGGCAAGGAACTAAAGGCCCACTGGGCACATCTGGTCATTCACGGCTGCTTGCATCTGCTTGGTTACGACCATATAGATGACGAGGAAGCCGAGGAAATGGAAGCACTGGAACGCGAGTTGCTTGCCGAATTGGGTTATCCCGATCCGTACGCGGACGACGAAACCGAAACATCCCCTACTGTTACAACAAAGGATTCAGAGTAATCGCTATGAGCGAAGATCGATCGAGCAACGGGCAAAAGTCATGGCTGGGTAAACTGACCCAGGCTTTTGCCCACGAGCCGAAGAACCGCCAGGAGCTGCTTGAGCTGCTGCGCGATGCACATCAGAACAAACTGCTGGACAGCGAAGCGCTGGCCATCGTCGAAGGCGCCATCCAGGTGGCTGACCTGCAGGTTCGCGACATCATGGTGCCGCGCTCGCAGATGATCAGCATCAAGGCGACCCAGACACCCCGCGAATTCCTCCCCGCTGTGGTCGACTCGGCCCACTCGCGCTACCCGGTCATCGGCGAAAGCCATGACGACGTGATGGGCGTGCTGCTGGCCAAGGATCTGCTGCCACTGATCCTCAAGGAGAACGGCGACAGCTTCAACATCAAGGACCTGCTGCGCCCGGCCACCTTCGTGCCGGAGTCCAAGCGTCTGAACGTGTTGCTGCGTGAATTCCGCGCCAACCACAACCACATGGCCATCGTCATCGACGAATACGGCGGCGTGGCCGGTCTGGTGACCATCGAAGACGTGCTTGAACAAATCGTCGGCGACATTGAAGACGAGCACGACGTCGAAGAAGACAGCTACATCAAGCCGCTGCCCAGCGGTGATTTCCTGATCAAGGCCCTGACGCCGATCGAGAACTTCAACGAGTTCTTCGACAGCGAATTCTCCGACGACGAGTTCGACACCGTCGGCGGGCTGGTGATGAGCGCGTTCGGGCACTTGCCAAAACGTAACGAAATCACTGAAATCGGCGCCTATCGTTTCCGCATCCTGAATGCCGACAGCCGTCGGATTCATTTGCTGCGACTGACCCCAATCGCCCGGTAAAAAATCTAAGGATTGAAATGCGCTGGACAACCCGTCCCGGCTGGCCCGGTAACCTGCTGGCCGTGGCGGCCGGTGCAATCACCACCTTCGCTCTGGCACCGTTCGATCTCTGGCCGCTGGCATTGCTGGCGGTCGGCCTGTTCTATGCCGGCCTGCGCGAACTGAGCCCGCGTCAGGCACTGGGTCGTGGCTGGTGCTTCGGTTTCGGCCTGTTCGGCGCCGGCACCAGCTGGATCTATTACAGCATCCACCATTTCGGCGGCGCTTCGGTGCTGTTGGCCGGGTTCCTGATGCTGATCTTCACGGCAGCCATTGCCTGGTTCTTCGCCCTGCCTGCGTGGCTCTGGGCGCGCTGGTTGCGGCGTAATGAAGCGCCAGTGGCCGACGCCCTGGCGTTTGCGGCGTTGTGGGTCGGTCAGGAAGCTTTCCGTGGCTGGTTCCTCACCGGTTTCCCTTGGCTGTATTCCGGTTACAGCCAGCTCGACGGCCCGCTGGCCGGGCTCGCGCCAGTGGGCGGCATGTGGCTGGTGTCGTTCGTTCTGGCGCTGACCGCTGCACTGATCTACAACGCACCGCGCCTGCTGCAAACCCGCCGCAAAATCTTCATCGCCGCCGGCCTGGTATTGCTGATAGGGCCATGGGCGGCAGGCATTGCGCTCAAGGGCCATGCCTGGACCAGCCCGGCGGGCGCGCCGCTGACCGTTGCCGCGATTCAGGGCAACGTCGCACAAAGCATGAAATGGGACCCGGCCGAGCTCAATGCGCAACTGGCGCTGTACCGCGACCTGAGCTTCCGCTCCAAACCGGTCGACCTGTTGATCTGGCCTGAAACCGCTGTCCCGGTGCTCAAGGAGTCCGCCGAGGGCTATCTGACCATGATGGGCAACTTCGCCGCCGAGCGTAAATCGGCGCTGATCACCGGCGTACCGATCCGCGAAATGGTCCGTCACGAAAAACGCTTCTTCAACGGCATCACCGTGGTCGGCGAAGGCGATGGCACTTATCTGAAACAGAAGCTGGTGCCGTTCGGCGAATACGTACCGTTGCAGGACATCCTGCGCGGGCTGATCGCATTCTTCGACCTGCCAATGTCCGACTTCGCCCGCGGCCCTGCCGATCAGGCCCTGTTGCAGGCCAAGGGTTATCAGATCGCGCCGTTCATCTGCTATGAAGTGGTCTACCCGGAGTTCGCCGCAGGTCTGGCGGCACGCAGCGATCTGCTGCTGACGATCAGCAACGACACCTGGTTCGGCACGTCCATCGGCCCGCTGCAGCACCTGCAAATGGCGCAGATGCGCGCACTTGAAGCCGGACGCTGGATGATTCGTGCGACCAACAACGGTGTGACCGGGCTGATCAACCCGTTCGGGCAGATCACCGAGCGTATCCCGCAGTTCGAACAGGGCGTGCTGTACGGTGAAGTGGTGCCGATGCACAACCTGACGCCGTATCTGCAATGGCGCTCGTGGCCGCTGATCATCCTGTGCGTAGTGCTGTTCGGCTGGGCGCTGATGACCAACCGGATGTCCAAGACACTCTGAAAACCCGCTCACTCCCGCGTTCTGCGCGGGAGTGATCATTCGGCGCTGTCACCTCCTCGGTAGAACAGCGAATAACCGATCTGCCCCACCGCCTCGTTCATCAACTGCCCGCTCTGCCAGATCGACTTGAACTCCGGCAGCCAGCCGCCAAACGGTCGCGCATTGTCCGTGCCGAGGAAACCGACCGGCGCCGGCACCACTTCGAATCCAGCCTGTTGATAACTCCACACCGCTCGCGGCATGTGCCAGGCCTGGGTCACCAGCACGATGCGTTTGACGCCTTCCGGCAGCAGCACTTTGGCGCTGAATTCGGCGTTTTCCCACGTGGTGCGGCTCTCCCCTTCCTGCCAGCGCACCGTCACACCGAAATCATCGCGCAACGAATCGGCCATCAATTTGGCTTCAGTCGGCGGCGTACCGTAATGCAGGCCACCGCTGGTCAGAATCGGCAACCCCGACGCCTTGGCCAGTCGCGCCGCATAACGTTGCCGCTCAAGCCCGACGCCGGTCGGCTGATCTTCGCCCCAGGCCAGATCGCCGCGCTCGCGACCGGAGCCCAGCACCACAATCGCATCAGCACGCTGCGCCAGGCTTGTCCATGCTTCCCGGGCCAGCGGCGGCTCGCGCTCCAGCGCCTTGGCGCCCCACTGCACGACCACCGGCAGACTCATCAGCAAAAAGCCGCCAAACCCCAATGCAAAACACAGCCCCGCCAGCCGTGGCCGCGAGCGACGCAGCCACCAGGCCGCCAGCAACAGCAGCAAGAGAAGGCCGGGCGGCAATAGAAGTTGTTTAATGAAATAACGAAAAGGCATCGAGCATCTCCAGAGATGCCCGAAGCCTAAGTGGGTTGATACAACGCGACAACCAGTAGGGTCGGATCCCGTTGAAAAAGATCCGCTTTTTGACCTGCCATGCGTTTACTTGGCCTGCAGAGTCCGAACCTTGACGGGGTCTCTGCCGGGCGCCTTGTCCTTGAGCCAGATGACATTGGCCGTATGGGCTGCATCGAGTTGTTTCACCGCTTGTGACAGGTATCCGTGGGTTTCACGCTCACTGCGATCCAGATAGGCCTTGACCAGTTTGAACTCGGCGGGACTCAAGCCACGCAATTCCAGCTCCAGGGGGCGCTCGTCGCGCAGCCTTCCAGCGGTTTTTGCCGCGTCCAGGGCCATACCCAGACGATCGATCAACCGCTCGTACAACTCGGGTTTGGTAACGTTTTTTTGCTGTGACTCCACCATCCCTCACCTCATTGAAGATAAGACTCACTCCCCAGTTAGAGCTTAGCTTCGCTGCACAAACCGGCTGCACGCCGCGACCAACGGCCCTCGCCGCGATTTCAGCCGGTCAAACGGCTGCAATCAGGGTTTCCCTAGGCCGAGCGCGGTCATGTATGCTACGGCGCTTCCTGTAACTCCACTTCCAGCTCGTCCGGCACGCCCCGAACGTCGCATTGAAGAGGATTAGGCCACCCCTATCCAGTACAAAAGTAGCCATGCACGAACAATATCAGCCCCGTGAAATCGAAGCCGCCGCCCAGTCGTTCTGGGACGAGCAAAAGTCCTTTGAAGTCAGTGAACAGCCAGGCAAGGAGACTTACTACTGCCTGTCGATGTTCCCTTACCCCAGCGGCAAGCTACACATGGGGCACGTGCGCAACTACACCATCGGCGACGTGATCTCCCGCTACCAGCGCATGCTCGGCAAGAACGTTCTGCAACCGATGGGTTGGGACGCCTTCGGCATGCCGGCGGAAAACGCCGCGATGAAGAACAACGTGGCCCCGGCCAAGTGGACCTACGAAAACATCGCCTACATGAAATCCCAGCTGCGCAGCCTGGGCCTGGCGGTGGACTGGTCGCGCGAAGTCACCACCTGCAAACCGGATTACTACCGCTGGGAACAATGGCTGTTCACTCGCCTGTTCGAAAAAGGCGTGATCTACCGCAAGAACGGCACCGTGAACTGGGACCCGATCGACCAGACCGTTCTGGCCAACGAACAGGTGATCGACGGTCGCGGCTGGCGTTCCGGCGCGCTGATCGAGAAGCGCGAAATCCCGATGTACTACTTCAAGATCACCGCCTACGCGGATGAGCTGCTGGAGAGCCTCGATGAACTGACTGGCTGGCCCGAGCAGGTCAAGACCATGCAGCGCAACTGGATCGGCAAGTCGCGCGGGATGGAAGTGCAGTTCCCGTACAACGTCGATTCGATCGGTGAAAGCGGCACCCTGAAAGTCTTCACCACCCGTCCGGACACCCTGATAGGCGCAACCTATGTTGCCGTGGCCGCCGAGCACCACCTCGCTGCTCTCGCCGCCAAGAACAACCCTGAGCTGCAAGCGTTCATCGCCGAATGCAAGGGCGGCAGCGTCGCCGAAGCCGACGTCGCCACTCAAGAGAAGAAAGGCCTGCCGACCGGCCTGTTCGTCGAGCACCCGCTGACCGGCGAGAAACTGCCGGTGTGGGTCGCCAACTACGTGCTGATGCACTACGGCGACGGCGCGGTCATGGCGGTGCCGGCGCACGACGAGCGCGATTTCGAATTCGCCCACAAGTACAACCTGCCGGTCAAATCCGTGGTGCGCACCAGCTCCGGTGAAACCAACCCGGCGCCATGGCAGGACGCCTACGGCGAGCACGGCACGCTGATCAACTCCGGCGAGTTCGACGGCCTGGACTTCGCTGGCGCGTTCGACGCCATGGAAGTCGCTCTGATCAAGAAAAACCTCGGTGCCTCGCGCACCCAGTTCCGCCTGCGCGACTGGGGCATCAGCCGTCAGCGCTACTGGGGCTGCCCGATCCCGATCATCCACTGCGATGCCTGCGGTGACGTGCCGGTGCCGGAAGATCAACTGCCTGTCGTCCTGCCGGAAGACGTGGTGCCGGACGGCGCCGGTTCGCCGCTGGCACGCATGCCGGAGTTCTACGAGTGCGCTTGCCCGAAATGCGGTCAGCCTGCCAAGCGTGAAACCGACACCATGGACACCTTCGTCGAGTCGTCCTGGTACTACGCCCGTTACGCCTCGCCGCACTTCGAAGGCGGCCTGGTGGAAAAATCCGCGGCCGACCACTGGTTGCCGGTGGATCAGTACATCGGCGGTATCGAACACGCCATTCTTCACCTGCTCTACGCGCGCTTCTTCCACAAGCTGATGCGCGACGAAGGCCTGGTGAGCTCCAACGAGCCGTTCAAGAACCTGCTGACCCAGGGCATGGTGGTTGCCGAGACTTACTATCGTCGCGAAGCCAACGGTGCCTACACCTGGTTCAACCCGGCGGACGTGGAACTCGAGCGCGACAGCAAGGCCAAGGTCATCAGCGCCAAGCTGATCGCCGACGGCCTGCCGGTGGAAATCGGCGGCACCGAGAAGATGGCCAAGTCGAAGAACAACGGCGTCGACCCTCAGTCGATGATCGACCAGTTCGGCGCCGACACCTGCCGTCTGTTCATGATGTTCGCCTCGCCACCTGACATGAGCGCGGAATGGTCCGACTCCGGCGTGGAAGGCTCGCACCGCTTCCTCAAGCGCGTCTGGCGTCTGGCTCAGGCCCACATCACTCAGGGCCTGCCGGGCAAACTGGACATCGCCGGCCTGAATGACGAGCAGAAAGTCATTCGTCGCGCGATCCACCAGGCGATCAAGCAGGCCAGCCATGACGTCGGCCAGAACCACAAATTCAACACCGCCATCGCTCAGGTGATGACGCTGATGAACGTGCTGGAAAAAGCCGCGCAAGCGACCGAACAGGATCGCGCACTGGTTCAGGAAGGTCTGGAAACCGTGACGCTGCTGCTGGCTCCGATCACGCCGCACATCAGCCACGAGCTGTGGAACCGCCTGGGCCACGCCGATCCGGTAATCGACGCCGGCTGGCCGGTGCTGGACGAAAGCGCGCTGGTGCAGGACAGCCTGACCCTGGTAATCCAGGTCAACGGCAAGCTGCGTGGCCAGATCGAAATGCCGGCCGCCGCCACCCGCGAAGAAGTCGAAGCGGCAGCCCGCGCCAACGAAAACGTGCTGCGTTTCGTTGACGGTCTGACCATTCGCAAAGTGATCGTAGTGCCCGGGAAACTGGTCAATATCGTCGCCAGCTAATTGGATCGGGCGTCAGGTGAGCCTGGCGCCCAGTAAAACCTTTCGGGCCACAGAGTCGGCCCACATGGTTTCAAGGGGAGCAACACAATGATCAAACGCAATCTGCTGGTGATGGGCCTCGCCGTCCTGTTGAGCGCCTGCGGTTTCCAGCTGCGTGGTACCGGCACCAACGAACTGTCGATCAAGGAGCTCGATCTGAGCGCCCGCAACGCCTACGGCGAAACCGTGACGCAACTGCGTCAGGTGCTGGAGGCCAGCGGCGTCAAGGTCGTTTCCGGTGCGCCATACAAACTGTACCTGGCCGATGAGCAAGAAACTCAGCGCATCCTCAGCTATGCCGGCGCCGGTCGTACTGGCGAATATCAGGTGAGCACCGTGCTGACCTACGATATCCGTGGTGAAAAAGACCTGCTGCTCAAAAGCGACAAGCTTGAAGTGCAGAAAGTGTTCATCCACGACGGCAACAACCTGGTGGGTTCCGACCAGGAAGCCAACGATGCCCGCCGTGAAACCCGCCGCGAGCTGGTTCAGCGCATGATGCTGCGTCTGCAACAGCTGACGCCGGCACAGCTGGACGCTCTGCAGCAAACCGCCAACGCCCGTGCCAAGGCAGAGGCCGACGCCCTCGAAGCGGCACAGAAGGCTGAAGCGGAAACCCCGCGTCAGTCGCCGCTCGAACTGCCGCAGCAGTAAGACGTTCGGGGCGCTCAGGCGCCCCGTTCGCCCTCTCTTATGAAGCTCGCTCCCGCCCAACTCGGCAAACACCTGCAAGGCGCTCTTGCGCCGGTCTACATCATCAGCGGCGATGACCCGCTGCTGTGCCAGGAAGCTGCCGACGCCATTCGCTCCGCTGCCCGTCAGCAAGGATTCGACGAACGCCAGGTCTTCGCTGCCGACGCCAATTTCGATTGGGGTACGTTGCTGCAGGCCGGCGCCAGCATGTCGCTGTTCGCCGAAAAACGCCTGCTGGAACTGCGCCTGCCTTCGGGCAAGCCCGGTGACAAGGGCGCTGCCGCACTCATCGAATACTGCTCGCGCCCGGCGGAAGACACGGTGCTGCTGATCAGCCTGCCGAAGCTGGACGGGAGCGCGCAGAAGACCAAGTGGGGCAAGGCGCTGGTCGAAGGTCAGCAGACCCAGTTCGTGCAGATCTGGCCGGTGGACGCCAACCAGTTGCCGAGCTGGATTCGTCAGCGTCTGTCCCAGGCCGGCCTGTCTGCCAGTCAGGACGCGGTCGAGCTGATTGCTGCGCGGGTCGAAGGCAACCTGCTGGCCGCTGCGCAAGAGATCGAAAAGCTCAAGCTGATGGCCGAGGGCGGGCAGATCACCGTCGAAACCGTACAGGCGGCCGTGGCCGACAGTGCGCGTTTTGACGTATTCGGCCTGACCGACGCGGTGCTCAACGGTGAACCGGCCCACGCCCTGCGCATGCTCGAAGGGCTGCGCGGTGAAGGGGTCGAGCCGCCGGTGATCCTCTGGGCCCTGGCCCGGGAGTTGCGCCTGCTGGCCAACATCTCGTTGCAATACAGCCAGGGCACGCCGCTGGACAAGTGCTTCAGTCAGGCCAAGCCGCCAGTCTGGGACAAGCGCAAACCGCTGATGAGCAAGGCCTTGCAACGCTACTCGGCGCAACGCTGGGCGCAGTTGCTGCTGGAGGCCCAGCGCATCGATGCGCAAATCAAGGGTCAGGCGGCCGGCTCGCCGTGGATGAGCCTGAGCCGGTTGGCGCTGTTGATGGCCGGTCAGCGTCTGACATTGCCTGCCGAATGAAATCCGGGATCGCGCTCTGCGATCCCGTTTTTACCGAGTCCATTTCCTACAGAACATCCCGCCCTCGGCCCTATAGACAGACGCCCGAGATCGGCAGATTATCTGCCGCGCAAAACCCCACTCGATCGAGAGAATCCTCATGAGCAAAAAGCCATCGAAACATGGCCACAACAAGGCCAAATCCATCGTCGCCCAACCCCTGTTCCGCAGCCGCCAGGAACGACCAACCAAGGGTAAAGGCAGCTACCGCCGCGAAGCCTTCCAGTCTGACAGCTGGGAGGCTTCTTACTTTCTGGCCGCTTGAAGCACAGCACCCCCTCCTCATGTTAAGGTCTGCACCTGATTAGTATTCCCTGGACCTGTGCATGCCCCTCAGTCTTTCCCGTCGTTGGCCCTTGCGCCAACTGATCGCTGCCTCCAGCTTCGTACTGCTCGTCGCCTGCGCGGAAAAACCCACCGCCGCCGACGCTCAACCGCTTCAGACCGTCCCCGTTGCCACAGCCCCAGCGGTCATCCCGCCGGTAGTGCCGTCCGGTGACAACCTCGACCTGCAACCGACCCAGACCTTTGCCGAATGGCAGGCCGGTTTCCGCAAGGAAGCTCTGGCCGCCGGCATTCGTGCCGACCTGTTCGACCGCGCGTTCGCCAATGTCAGCTTCGATGCCAGCGTGATTCGCGCCGACCGCAGCCAGCCGGAATTTGCCCGGCCGGTGTGGGAATACCTGGACGGTGCCCTTTCACCCTTGCGCGTGCGCAAAGGCCAGGCCCTGATCAGCCAGTACGCCGATATCCTGCAAAGCATCGAACAGCGTTATGGCGTCGATCGTCAGGCGCTGGTGTCGGTGTGGGGGATGGAAAGCAACTTCGGCCAGTTCCAGGGCAGCAAGTCGGTGATCAACTCGCTGGCGACCCTGGCCTATGAAGGCCGCCGTCCGGGCTTTGCCCATGCGCAGCTGATCGCGGCGCTGCAGATCCTGCAACAGGGCGACATCACGCCAGAGAAAATGCTCGGTTCCTGGGCCGGTGCCATGGGCCAGACCCAGTTCATCCCGACCACCTACAACACCCACGCCGTGGATTTCGACGGTGACGGTCGCCGCGACATCTGGGGCAGCCCGGCTGACGCATTGGCCTCCACCGCGCATTACCTGCAAAGCTCAGGCTGGCAGCGTGGCCAGCCGTGGGGCTTCGAAGTGCAACTGCCGAGCGGTTTCAACTACACCCTGGCCGACGGCGCAATTCGCAAGAGCGTCGCCGAATGGCGGCAATTGGGCGTAATCCTGCCGAACGGCGGCCAGGTGCCGGCCGACTCCGAGCAACTGTCGGCCGCGCTGCTGCTGCCGGCCGGCTACCGTGGTCCAGCGTTCCTGATCCTCGATAACTTCCGGGCGATCCTCAAGTACAACAACTCGTCGTCCTACGCACTGGCCGTGAGCCTGTTGTCCGAGCGCTTCAACGGTGCCGGCCTGATCAATGGCAGCTGGCCAAAAGACGATCTGCCGTTGAGCCGCACCGAACGGATCGAATTGCAAAACCTGCTCACCGCGCGCAACTATGACGCAGGTGCGGCAGACGGGATCATCGGCGCCAATACGCGCAAGGCGATCCGCAGTGCACAGCAGTCATTCGGCTGGCCGGCGGACGGTTATCCGACGCACAAGCTGCTGGAAAGCCTGCGTAACCAGTAAAAACAAAATGACCGCCGCCTCTTCAGGCGGCGGTCTTTTTTTGTGGCTCGATCAGCGAATCACCACATCCTGCTCCAGCATCAATTCCTTCTTACCCGCATCCAGTCGAACCAGCGCCCCCAGCGGCAGCGTCAGGTTCGGATCGCAGTGCCCGCTGCGCCAGCCGGACAGTACCGGAATCCGCAGCGGTTCAAAGGTCTGCTTGAGCAAGCGGTTCAAAGCCTCGATATCCACGCCAGCCACATCCCCGACCAACACGCCTCGCAATCTGGCCAACTTGCCCGCCAGACGCATCTGGGTCAGCAAACGGTCGATCCGGTACAGCGGCTCGTTGATGTCCTCGATCAGCAGAATCACCCCTTCGACTTCGATTTCGTAGGGCGTGCCCAAGGTCGCAGCGATCATCGCCAGATTGCCACCCTGCAGACGCCCGTGGGCAATGCCGGGCTCCACGGTGGTCAATGGATAAGCCGCCGGATGACTCAGCACACTGCCGGCCTTCAACTGACCGCGCAACATGGCGAAGAACGACGTCACCGTCGGCGGTTCCTTGTCCCCCAGCAGATCGGCATTCAATAACGGCCCATGAAAGGTCACGAACCCGGCGTAGCGACTGATGGCCAGGTGCAGCGCGGTGATGTCGCTGTAACCGACGAAGGGCTTGGCATGGCGGCTCAGCAAGTCGTAGTCGATCCGGTCCAGCAACCTTGGCGTGCCGTAGCCACCGCGCAGGCAAATGATTGCATCCACCTCTTCGTCAGCGAACGCCGCGTGCAGATCGTTGAGCCGTACCTCGTCGCTGCCGGCCAGATAACCCTCCTTCTCGTAGACGCCAGGGAACACTCGCAAACCGTAACCCCGGGCGCGCATCCACTGAACGGCCTTTTCGGTATCCAGCGTGCCGGGGCCGGCGGGCGCAATGACACCTATCAGCCCTTCCGACGGCAGTGCAGGCACAGGCTTGTGCGGAAAAAGGGTGTGGGTCGGTCGAACGGTCATCCATGGATCTCCCTGTGTGAAGTCATGCTCACACAGTAGTCAGGAACGGCGACAAACAGAAGAGGCTAAGCCGCGCCGCAGATTGCAGGAAAAGTCAGTAACGAGTGTAAGCCAGGCAAAAAAATGCCCGCCGGGCGATAAACCCCGGCGGGCATTTTTTATTCAGCGCTGAATCAGGAACCGAGCAGCTCGGCCTTGACCAGTTTCGCCTGCTCGTCGGCGTGGTACGAAGAACGCACCAACGGGCCGGACGCGACGTTCTTGAAGCCCATTTTGTAACCTTCCTCGGCGAACCAGGCGAAGGTGTCCGGGTGCACGAAACGCTGCACCGGCAAGTGGCTGCGGGACGGTTGCAGGTACTGGCCCAGGGTCAGCATGTCGATGTCGTGTTCGCGCATGCGCTTCATGACTTCGATGACTTCGTCGTCGGTCTCGCCCAGACCCAGCATCAGGCCGGATTTGGTCGGGATGTGCGGCATCATCTGCTTGAAGCGTTGCAGCAGGGTCAGCGACCACTGGTAGTCCGAACCCGGACGGGCAGCCTTGTACAGGCGCGGTACGGTTTCCAGGTTGTGGTTGAACACATCCGGCGGCTCGGCCGCGGTGATTTCCAGGGCGATGTCCATGCGGCCACGGTAGTCCGGGACCAGGGTTTCGAGCTGCACGTTCGGCGACAGTTTGCGGATTTCGCGGATGCAGTCGGCAAAGTGCTGGGCACCGCCGTCACGCAGGTCGTCGCGGTCAACCGAGGTGATCACCACGTACTTGAGTTTCAGGTCGGCGATGGCGATGGCCAGGCTTTCCGGCTCGTTGACGTCCAGTGGCTTCGGACGACCGTGACCAACGTCGCAGAACGGGCAACGACGGGTGCAGATGTCACCCATGATCATGAAGGTCGCGGTGCCGCCGGAGAAGCACTCGCCCAGGTTCGGGCAGGACGCTTCTTCGCAGACGCTGTGCAGCTTGTGTTTGCGCAGCAGGCTCTTGATGCGGTCGACTTCCGGCGAAACCGGGATGCGCACGCGGATCCAGTCGGGTTTCTTCGGCAGTTCGGTGGTCGGAATGATCTTCACCGGGATGCGTGCAACCTTCTCGGCGCCGCGCAGCTTGACGCCGGCTTCAACCTTGGGACGCGGGGCCGGGCGCTCGGTCACGTCGAGCGTCGGGATCATGGTTTGCACTGCATCAGTAGTCATATCAGTCGATTCCGCCCGTCAGGGTCGTCTGCTCAGCATAGTCGAGGTGTTTGACGAGCTGCGCGCGCAGCCGGGCACTTACCTCGGCAAATTCAATCGATCCTGCGTGCTCGCTCAGCTGGGTCATCGCCAGCCCGGCATAGCCGCAGGGATTAATCCGTCGAAACGGCTCCAGGTTCATGTCCACGTTCAGGGCCAGGCCATGAAAGGAACAACCGTGGCGAATCCGCAAACCCAGAGAAGCGATCTTCGCTCCGTCGACGTAGACGCCGGGAGCATCCGGCTTGGCCACGGCGGTCACGCCGTAGCTGGCCAGCAGTTCGATCAGGCAGCGCTCCATGCGGCTGACCAGATCGCGCACGCCGAAACCGAGTCGGCGCACATCCAGCAGCAGGTACGCCACCAGTTGGCCGGGGCCATGGTAGGTCACCTGACCGCCGCGGTCGACCTGCACCACCGGAATATCCCCCGGCAGCAACAGGTGCTCGGCCTTGCCGGCCTGGCCCTGGGTGAACACCGGCGGGTGTTCGACCAGCCAGATTTCGTCCGGGGCCGTGGTGCCACGCTCATTGGTAAAACGTTGCATGGCCTGCCAGACCGGCTCGTAAGCCATCTGGCCAAGCTCGCGAAAGCCCAGCGTGCCCGGCATCACAGCACCATGTGCACGAAACCGGTAGCCCGCAGTTCGCTGTTGATGTTGTACAGCTGATCCTGGTCGGTCGCGACGATGTGCAACTGGATGGTGGTGTACTTGCCGTTGCTGCTTTGACGCTCGTCGACACGCTCATCGTTGATCTTGGCGTGTTTCTTGACGATGTCGATGATCTTGTCTTTGTTGCCGACGCCCGTATCGCTGATCACCTTAACCGGATAATCAACCTGGGGAAATTCGATCTTTGGCGCCTTTACTTCGGTATCGGTCATGGCGTAACGGCCTCGTAAGCGTAAGCCCGGTAACGAACAAGGCCCCGCTCCGGATCGGAACGGGGCCATGCAGGTCAACTCAAATCAGTTGAACAAGCCGTAGAAGAATAGACGGATGCTATCCCACATGCGGCGGAAGATACCACCCTCCTCGACAGCGTCCAGGGCGATCAGGTCGGCGCTGTGCACCACCTTGTCGTCCAGTTTCACTTCGACTTTACCGATCACGTCGCCCTTGGCGATTGGCGCGGTCAGTTGCGGGTTCATGGTCATGCTGGCAGCGAGCTTCTTCAGCTGGCCTTTAGGCAGGGTCATGGTCAGGTCTTGTGCCAGGCCGGCCTTGACTTGACTGGTAGTGCCTTTCCACACCGGGGCCTGAGCCAGTTCGGTGCCCTTCTGGTAGAAGGTCTGGGTTTCGAAGAAGCGGAAACCGTAGGTCAGCAGCTTCTGGGTCTCGGCGGCGCGGGCCACTTCGCTGTTGGTGCCGAACACCACGGCGATCAGGCGCATGCCGTCACGTACGGCCGAGGACACCATGCAGTAGCCGGCTTCGTCGGTGTGACCGGTTTTCAGACCGTCGACGGTCTTGTCGCGCCACAGCAGCAGGTTGCGGTTAGGCTGTTTGATGCCGTTCCAGAAGAACTCTTTCTGCGAGTAGATCGCGTAGTGAGCCGGGTCTTCGTGGATGATCGCGCGAGCCAGGATCGCCATGTCGTGAGCCGACGAGTAGTGCTCAGGGTTCGGCAGACCGGTCGGGTTCATGAAGTGGGTATTGGTCATGCCCAGATCGGCGACGGTCTTGTTCATCAGGTCGGCGAACGCATCTTCGCTGCCGGCGATGTGTTCAGCCACCGCGACGCTGGCGTCGTTGCCGGACTGGATGATGATGCCGTGCAGCAGGTCGCTCACAGTGACTTGCGAGCCGACCTTGATGAACATCCGCGAACCGCCGGTGCGCCAGGCGTTTTCGCTGACGGTCACCGGGTCGTTTTCACCGATCTGGCCGCGACGGATTTCCAGCGTGGCAATGTACGCGGTCATCAGTTTGGTCAGGCTGGCCGGCGGCAGACGCTGGTCACCGTTGTTCTCCACCAGCACGTTGCCGCTGTTGGCATCCATGAGCACGTAGGATTTGGCGGCCAGTTGTGGTGGCGACGGCATCATCTCGGCCGCGAAGGCGGCTGGCGAGAGGAGCAGCGGGACTAGCAGACACAGGCGTTTGGCAAAGGTGGTGATGTTCATCCGTCTCTCGAAATCGCTAATGGAAACTGTCCTGGCGGACAAAATTTAATCAGATGTCTTTCAGGTTTTGCCCGAAACCTGCCTGCGCGACGATCATGCTGCGTTAAAAACAGATTCGAAATGCTCATGTAGGTCCCCTACACTCCGCTTCCTCACCTGTTTTTGCCTTGCCTGATCGCCGCTCGGCGAGCTTTCGAGCAAACCCTACGAGCATCGCGTGTTCAGTTGCTCACTCCAGTCACCCTTGCCGGGCTTTTGTTCTTCGACGAGCCAACAACCTGGTTCACCCCCCAATCGCTGGTGAACCGTCAATCAAGTCCTACGTTTACTCGGTGACCACACTTGGCGAACCCAGGTTGGCCAGGCGCACGCTGTTCTGTACCTGGGCAATTTCACCCGGCGAACCGATCGGTCCCAGGCGAACCCGGTGCAGGGTCTGCTGATTGCGCACGATCGAGCTGATAAACACCGGAGCGCTCACCATCCCGCTGAGCTTCGACCTCAGGAGCTCTGCAGCGTCCGGGTTGGCGAACGCGCCCACCTGCAGATACTGGCCAGACGCTGGTGCAGAAGCGTTTTTTTTTGCATCAAGCTGAACTGGCACGACGGCCGCGGCGTGCTGCTGCGGCGGCGGAGTCCATTGCTCGACGGTGCCGGCCGAGGCCGTGATCACCGGGGCGCTATTCTGCGCGACTTGCGGCTCGTTGAGCATCAAAGGCGCCGGACGGCCCTTGGCGGCCCACCATTGCTGCGGGTCGATGCCTTCGACCTTGACCCGCGCGGTGCCGATTTCGGCATAACCGAGCTTCTTGGCGGCGGCGTAGGACAGGTCGATGATCCGGTCCGAGTAGAACGGGCCACGGTCGTTGACTCGCAGGATCACCGTGCGGTTGTTGTCCAGGTTGGTCACCCGAACGTAACTCGGCAGCGGTAATGTCTTGTGGGCGGCACTCATGCCGTACAGGTCGTAGACCTCGCCGTTGGCGGTGTTCTGACCGTGGAACTTGGTGCCGTACCAGGACGCGGTGCCGGAGGCCACGTACGTCTTGGATTCCTGCAACGGGAAGTAGGTCTTGCCCAGCACGGTGTACGGGTTGGCCTTGTACGGGCCGGTGTGCAGGGTCGGCGTGGCATCCGGGATGCGCGATACGTCGACGTCCCACCACGGCGCGCCGTCCTTGTGGGCCCGGTTGATGTCCAGGCCCGGCTGCGAACGCACGGCGGTGGTCGGCTTCTGGCTCGGCGAACGGCTGGTCGAACAACTGGCGACCAGCACCGCCAACGCAGCGAAAGCCACCAGCTTCAGGGGTTTATTGATAGGCAATGCCCGCATTACTTGACGCCCCGTGCTTGTACCAGCTGTTCAGACAGTTGATGTACGGCCATGGCGTACATCACGCTGCGGTTATAACGCGTGATCGCGTAGAAATTCTTCAGGCCCATCCAGTATTCCGGGCCATTGTCGCCTTCGAGGCGGAATGCGGTGACCGGCATGTTATCGCGCAGCGCATCATGACTCGACCAGCCCAGCGCTCGCAACTCCCCGACGGTTTTCGTCGGCTCGATGCCGGTGGTCAGGCCTTCATCTACCTGCTCACCGCGTATATCCGCGCGACTGACCACCGGCTCGCCGGCGACCCAGCCGTGACGCTTGAAATAGCTGGCGACGCTGCCGATCGCATCATCCGGGTTGTTCCAGATATTGATGTGGCCGTCGCCGTCGAAATCCACCGCGTAGGCGCGGAAACTGCTCGGCATGAACTGCGGCAAGCCCATCGCCCCGGCGTAGGAACCCTTGAGGGTCAGCGGGTCGACCTGCTCTTCGCGCGCCAGCAGCAGGAACTCACGCAGCTCCTTGCGGAAAAATTCGGCACGGGGAGGATAGTCGAAACCCAGCGTGGACAAGGCATCGATCACCCGGTAATTGCCGGTATTACGTCCGAAAAAGGTCTCAACGCCGATGATCGATACGATCACCTGGGCCGGAACGCCGTATTCCTGCTCGGCGCGGGCCAGAGTCGCCTCGTGCTGACGCCAGAAGTCCACACCGCGGGCGATGCGCGCGTCGGTGATGAACATCGGACGGTATTCTTTCCACTGCTTGACCCGTTCGGCGGGTTTGGAAATGGCGTCGAGAATCGCCTGCTTGCGCTGGGCCTCGCGGAACACGGCCATCAGCTGTTCGCCGGCGAAACCGTAGTCGCGGGTCATTTCACCGACGAATTCGGCCACCTGGGGCGAGCCTTCGTAATCGCCGGCCAACGCTTCCTGCGCGCTGCCAAGGATGCCTACCAGGCCGAGCCACGGTGCGTATCGTGTCGCCCAGTCACGCATTACTTGCATTGAACTCTTCACCTTATTCAAACCTGTGCGATCCACTTGCGATGGGTATGGATCGACATCAAAACCCCAAACGCTGACAGCAGCGTCACCAGCGAAGTTCCGCCGTAGCTAATGAACGGCAACGGCACCCCCACCACCGGCAACAGGCCACTGACCATACCGATGTTGACGAAAACGTAAACAAAAAACGTCATGGTCAAAGCGCCAGCCAGCAATTTGCCGAACAGCGTCTGCGCCTGGGCGGTAATCACCAGGCCGCGACCGATCAGCAACAGATAGATCAGCAACAGCGCGCAGATGCCCACCAGCCCGAACTCTTCGCCCAGTACGGCGATGATGAAGTCGGTGTGGCTTTCCGGCAGGAAGTCCAGGTGCGACTGGGTGCCCAGCAACCAGCCCTTGCCGAATACCCCGCCGGAACCGATCGCAGCTTTCGACTGAATGATGTTCCAGCCGGTGCCCAGTGGATCGCTTTCCGGGTCGAGGAACGTCAGGATCCGCTGCTTCTGGTAGTCGTGCATGATGAAGAACCACATCGCAACCGACACCGGAATCGCCGCCGCCAGTACGCTGAGAATCCAGCGCCAGCGCAGCCCGCCCATAAACAGTACGAAGGCGCCGCCGGCCAGAATCAGCAGCGAAGTGCCGAGATCCGGCTGACGCACGATCAGGGCGAACGGCACGCCGATCAGCAGCAGACTGATGCCGACATGCTTGAGCTGCGGCGGCAACGTGCGTTTGGACAAATACCAGGCGATGGTCGCCGGCATCAGGATCTTCATGAATTCCGAGGGCTGGAAGCGGATCACCCCGGGAATGTTGATCCAGCGGGTCGCGCCCATGGCGTTGTGGCCCATGATGTCCACCACCAGCAGCAGCACCACCCCGATCACGTAGCCGAGCGGCACCCAGCGCGCCATGAACCTTGGCTCGAACTGGGCAATGACGATCATCGACACCAGACCGATGCCGAACGACGTGGCCTGTTTGGCCAGCAGATCCCAGCTCTTGCCGCTGGCCGAATACAGCACGAACAGGCTGCCGGCCGCGAGAATCAGCAGCAGCACCAGCAACGGGCCGTCGATATGCAAACGTTGCAACAGCGTCGCCCGGCGACGCATCACATCCTCGCTGGAGAGCATGCGATCGAAATTATTCATCACGGGCCGTAGCCTCCGCACTGATAGGGCTGGCGTATTCGGCCTTCAACCGTCCGTCCTGATCCAGCAGCCAGGCATCCATGACCTGCCGCACCACCGGTGCCGCGACGCCGGAACCGGACTCACCGTTCTCGACCATCACCGACACCACGATTTTCGGGTCATCCGCCGGCGCGAAACCGACGAACAAGGCGTGGTCGCGGTGGCGTTCCTGAACCTTGGAGCGGTCGTACTTCTCACCTTGCTTGATCGCCACGACCTGCGCCGTACCCGACTTGCCGGCGATCCGGTATTGCGCGCCGATGGCCGCTTTACGCGCCGTACCGCGTGCACCGTGCATCACCTGTTGCATGCCATGGTTGACCTTGGTCCAGTCCGACGGATCGCGCAGGATGATGTCCGGCATCGGATTCTCATCCACCGGTTTCACGCCTTCGAGGGATTTGGCCAGGTGCGGGCGATTCCACACACCCTTGTTGGCCACCAGCGCAGTCGCCTGGGCCAGTTGCAGCGGAGTCGATTGCATGTAGCCCTGGCCGATCCCGAGAATCAGGGTTTCGCCGGGGAACCACGCCTGACGCCGGGTCGCGCGTTTCCACTCGCGGGACGGCATCAGGCCGGGGGATTCTTCGAACATGTCCAGCGAGACCTTCTGGCCGATACCGAACTTGTTCATGTAGGCCGACAACCGGTCGATGCCCAGCTTGTGTGCCAGGTCATAGAAGTAGGTGTCGTTGGACCGCATGATCGCCGTGTCGAGGTCGACGAAGCCGTCCCCGGTGCGGTTCCAGTTGCGGTACTTGTGATCGTAGTTGGGCAGCATGTAGTAACCGGGGTCGAACACCCGGCTCGACGCCGTCACCACGCCCGCATCGAGACCGGCAATCGCCACCGCCGGCTTGATCGTCGAGCCCGGCGGGTACAGACCGCGCAGCACGCGGTTGAACAGCGGTCGGTCGATCGAATCACGCAGCTCGGCGTACGCCTTGAAGCTGATGCCGGTGACGAACAGGTTCGGGTCGAAACTCGGCTGGCTGACCATCGCCAGCACTTCGCCGGTTTTCGGATCGAGCGCCACCACCGCACCACGCCGGCCACCCAGCGCAGCCTCGGCGGCTTCCTGCAATTTGATGTCGAGGCTCAGGACAATGTCCTTGCCCGGCACCGGATCGGTACGCTTGAGCACGCGCAGAACGCGGCCACGGGCGTTGGTCTCGACCTCTTCGTAACCCACCTGACCGTGCAGCTCGGCTTCATAGAAGCGCTCGATGCCGGTCTTGCCGATGTGGTGGGTGCCGCTGTAGTTGACTGGATCGAGGGTCTTCAGCTCTTTCTCGTTGATCCGCCCCATGTAACCCACCGAGTGCGCGAAATGCGCGCCCTGCGGGTAATGACGCACCAGTTGCGCGACCACCTCGACGCCCGGCAGGCGGAACTGATTCACCGCGATCCGGGCGATCTGCTCTTCGCTCAGCTCGAACAGGATCGGCACCGGCTCGAACGGCCGGCGGCCCTGACGCATGCGTTTCTCGAAGATCACCCGGTCTTCCGGCGTCAGCTGCAAGACCTCGACGATCACGTCGAGCACCTGCTGCCAGTCGCCGGAGCGCTCGCGGGTCATGCTCAGGCTGAAGCTCGGACGGTTGTCCGCCACCACCACGCCGTTGCGGTCGAAAATCAGGCCACGGGTCGGCGGGATCGGCTGGACATGCACCCGGTTGTTTTCCGACAGGGTCGAGTGATATTCGTACTGAATCACCTGCAGGTAGTACAGGCGCGCAATCAGCACGCAGATCAGCGCCACCACCGCAATTGCGCCGAACACGACGCGACCACGCACCAGACGGGCGTCTTTTTCGTGGTCCTTGATGCGGATCGGCTGAGACATGAGGGCGGATTACTTGTGGTAAGGGTGGCCGGACAGCACGGTCCAGGCACGATACAACTGCTCGCCGATGAGGATGCGCACCAGCGGGTGCGGCAGCGTCAGCGGCGACAACGACCAGCGCTGATCCGCGCGGGCACAGACTTCCGGCGCCAGCCCTTCCGGGCCACCGACCATGAAGTTGACCGTGCGCGAGTCCAGGCGCCAGCGATCGAGTTCGACCGCCAGTTGCTCGGTGCTCCACGGCTTGCCATGAACTTCGAGGGTGACGATCCGCTCGTTCGGCCCGACCTTGGCCAGCATGGCTTCGCCTTCCTGACGGATGAAGCGGGCCACGTCGGCGTTCTTGCCACGGGTATTGAGCGGAATTTCCACCAGTTCCAGCGCCAGCTCGGACGGAAGACGCTTGGCATATTCATGCCAGCCTTCTTCCACCCACTTGGGCATGCGTGAACCGACGGCGATCAGTCGCAGTCGCACAGCAATCCCTTACAGCTGGTCTTTGTTGAGCTTGGTGAAATGCTCGTGGGTGTTTTCCGGGCTGTGGTGCTTGGCGTCCGCCGCACGGCTTTGCTCGGCACCGGCCCACAGGCGCTCCAGGTCGTAGAACTGACGTGCCGAGGCGGTCATCATGTGCACGATCACCAGGTCCAGGTCCAGCAGCACCCAGTCGCTGTCGCCCTTGCCTTCTTCGCCCAGCGGCTTGGCGCCGTTCTTTTTGACCTCTTCGCGAACCTTGTCCAGCATCGCGTTGATCTGGCGGTTGGAAGTACCGGTGGCGATGATCATGTAGTCGGTGATGCTCTGCTTGTCGCGCACATCAATGATCTGAATGTCCTGGGCCTTGACGTCTTCCAGGGCTGCAACGGCCACCTTGACCAGTTCGTCGCCCTTCAGCGGTTCGTTGGTGTTGACCGGCTCTGGCAGCGGGGCGCTCTTGAATGTGCCTTTGCGCTTTACTTTGGTTTGGTCTTTGTCAGTCATATAAAACTCGTTTTGCTCATATTTTCGGCGGCTTGGCGACACGTGGATTCGTATCAGTGAAGCACGCCTTGTTCAGTTCGACGCACGGTACAGACCGTGCGCATCGATGTAGGCCAGGACCGCGTCGGGCACCAGGAAACGTACCGACTTACCGCTGGCCAGCAGTTGACGGATCTGGGTGGCGGAAACCGCGAGCGGTGTCTGCCAGACGAATGCAATCTGTCCGCTCGGCCCCTTCAGGGCCAGCGGGTCGCTCACCGAACGCGCTGCCAGCAGGTTGCGCAAGGCATCCGGCGGTTCGCTGTCGGCGTCCGGGCGCTGTAGCACCAGGATGTGGCAATGCTGGAGCAACTCTTCCCAGCGGTGCCAAGTGGGCAGGCCGCAAAATGCGTCCCAGCCCAGAAGCAGAAAAACCTGGGTCTCGGCGGCCATTTCGGCGCGCAGCGACTCCAGGGTATCGATGGTCCAGGACGGTTTGTCCCGCTGCAATTCGCGGGCGTCCACCACCAGCGGCGGCACACCGGCCACCGCACATTCAACCATTGCCAGCCGGTCCTGCGCCGACACCTGCGGTGTATCGCGGTGCGGCGGCCGGGCGCTGGGCATCATGCGCAGCTCATCGAGCTCCAGCGCTTCGGCCACTTCCAGCGCGCCGCGCAAATGGCCGACGTGCACCGGGTCGAACGTCCCGCCCAGTACGCCAATGCGCCGGGGACGGGATTTCTTGCCGGGTTTCGGCGCTTTCAGGTCGAGGTCGGACAAGTCAGACCGTCGCCTGGCCGCGCAACTGGCCATCACCGACCACGATGTACTTCTCGCAGGTCAGCCCTTCGAGGCCCACCGGGCCACGGGCGTGCAGCTTATCAGTAGAAATGCCGATCTCGGCACCCAATCCGTATTCGAATCCGTCGGCGAAGCAGGTCGGGGTGTTGATCATCACCGACGCCGAGTCGACCTGAGCCACGAACTGGCGGGTGTCGGCGAGGTTTTCGCTGACAATCGAGTCGGTGTGGTGGGAGCCGAAATGGTTGATGTGCTCGATGGCCTGATCCAGACCATCCACCACGCGGATCGACAGAATCGGCGCCAGGTACTCGGTGCTCCAGTCTTCTTCGGTCGCCGCTACGGCCTCGATGATCGCCCGGGTGCGTTCGCAACCACGCAGTTCGACGCCTTTTTCGCGGAACTGCTTCGCCATCGACGGCAGGAAATCCTTCGCAACACTTTGATCGACCAGCAAGGTCTCCATCGCACCGCAGATGCCATAGCGATAGGTCTTGGCATTGAAGGCGATGCGCTGAGCTTTCGGCAGGTCGGCGTGTTCGCTGACATAAACGTGGCAGATGCCGTCCAGATGCTTGATCACCGGCACCCGGGCATCACGGCTGATGCGCTCGATCAGGCCCCGACCACCGCGCGGCACGATCACGTCGACGTACTCCGGCATGGTGATCAGCGCGCCGACGGCGGCGCGATCGGTGGTTTCCACCACTTGCACCACGGCAGCCGGCAGTTCGGCTTCGGCCAGACCGCGCTGGATGCAGGCGGCAATCGCGCGGTTGGAATGAATCGCTTCGGAACCGCCGCGCAGGATGGTCGCGTTGCCGGACTTCAGGCACAGGCTCGCGGCATCGATGGTCACGTTGGGACGGGATTCGTAGATGATCCCGATCACGCCCAGCGGTACGCGCATCTTGCCGACCTGAATGCCCGACGGACGGAAGCTCATGTCGCGGATCGCACCGACCGGATCCGGCAGCGCTGCGACCTGGCGCAGGCCGACGATCATGCCATCGATGCGCGCCGGGGTCAGTTCCAGACGCTCCAGCAGTGCCGGCTCCAGACCGTTGGCGCGACCGGCGGCCAGATCCTGTTCATTGGCTGCCGCAAGCTCGGCGCGGGCGGCGTCCAGGGCATTGGCGGCAGCCAGCAGGGCGCGGTTTTTCTGCGCGGTACTGGCACGACCGATGACGCGGGAGGCTTCGCGGGCGGCGCGACCCAATCGGGTCATGTAGTCAAGAACGGACTCAGTCATGGTCTGCTGGGGTCTTGGCAAAGAGGAAAGCGGCAGATTATAGCTGTCGCGTCCCGGGACTAACAGCGGTGACGGGCGGATGGTCGAAATGGACGGTGATTTGCCGACGTTCAGCCGGGATTAAGCCGCGAATTGTTATCATCACGACCTCCTCCGCCTGGATAAACCCTGTTTGCCATGTCCAACCTGACCGTTCGCGCCACCTCCGCGCGCCAGCCTGTCGGCCTTGCGGACGCCTTTTTCGACCGTGACGCCCAGACGCTGGCCCGCGATCTGCTCGGCAAAGTCATCCGCCACCGCGTCGGCGATTTGTGGCTCAGCGCCCGAATCATCGAAACCGAAGCGTATTACTGCGAAGAAAAAGGCAGCCACGCGTCCCTCGGCTACACAGAAAAGCGTAAGGCTTTGTTTCTGGACGGCGGCCACATCTATATGTACTACGCCCGGGGCGGCGATTCGCTGAACTTCAGCGCGCAGGGTCCGGGCAATGCGGTGCTGATCAAATCGGCTTATCCGTGGGTCGACGAGATCAGCGGCCCGGCCAGTCTAGCGCAGATGCTGCTGAACAACCCCGATGCCCAGGGGCGCCCGCGTCCGTCGCAGAAACTCTGTGCCGGACAGACGTTGCTGTGCAAGGCGCTGGGGCTGAAAGTGCCGGTGTGGGATGCCAAACGCTTCGACCATGAAATCCTGCTGGTGGAAGACACCGGCCCCGCGCCAACTCATGTGATTCAGACCACCCGCCTGGGCATTCCCCATGGCCGTGACGAACACTTGATGTATCGCTTCGTCGATGCTGCCTATGCCCAGTGGTGCACGCGGAACCCGCTGCGCCGGGGTCAGGTCGAAGGTCGCGATTATTTTCTGCTGTGAATGCACACCCTTCGGCTCGCCGATCAGGGACATCAATGAAATGGAGTGGTTTGTATGGGCCCATGGCTCGATAGCGTGACCGGGTGGCTGGCCGCCAATCCGCAGTGGCTGGCCGCTGCAGTGTTTGTCGTGGCCTGCGTGGAATGCCTGGCGATTGCCGGGTTGATCGTGCCCGGCACGGTGCTGCTGTTTGCCGTGGCGGTGCTGGCCGGCAGCGGCGCCCTGTCGCTGAGTGAAACCCTGTTGCTGGGTTTCCTCGGCGGGATTCTCGGCGATGTGATTTCGTATTTCCTCGGCCGCCACTTCCACCAGAACATCCGGCGTCTGCCGGGGTTGCGCCATCACCCGGAATGGATGGCCGGCGCGGAAACCTACTTCCAGCGTTATGGCATCGCCAGCCTGCTGGTCGGACGCTTCATCGGCCCGTTGCGGCCGATGCTGCCGATGGTCGCCGGGATGTGCGACATGCCCTTCCCGCGCTTCGCCGCCGTGAGTCTGCTGGCAGCGGCCGGCTGGAGCCTCGCGTACCTGCTGCCGGGCTGGGCCACCGGGGCGGCGATTCGACTGCCGTTGCCGGAGGGTTTCTGGCTGCAGGCCGGGATCGTCGCCGGCAGCATTGCGGTGATGGTCGGCCTGAGCGCCAACAGCAGCCTGCGCCGCCATCGCCGGGCGACGATCTGGATCAGCAGCATGAGCCTGTTGATCCTGATCGGCCTGTTCATCGGTTACCCGTACCTGACCGCCCTCGATCAGGGCGTCATGACCCTGGTGCAGGAACACCGCCGCCCGGCACTGGATGAGGTGGCAGTGGTCTTCACCCTGATCGGTGAGTTCCGCAACATGCTGCTGTTCAGCGCCCTGCTGACTGCGCTGCTGTTGCTGTGCCGCCAGTGGCGCCACGCGATCTTCGTGGGCGGCACCCTGCTTGTCACGGCCCTGGCCAACACCGGCACCAAGATGTTCTTCGCCCGGGTGCGCCCGGAAGTGCTGACCGATCCGCTCACCAGTTACAGCATGCCCAGCGGCCATGCGTCAGGATCGTTCGCGCTGTTCCTGACCCTGGCCGTACTCGCCGGACGCGGGCAACCGCCGAGGCTGCGACTGACCTGGTTGCTGATCGGCTGCATTCCGGCACTGGCGATTGCCTTGTCGCGAGTGTATCTGGGCGCACACTGGCCGACGGATGTGCTGGCCGGCGCCATGCTCGCCGCGTGCGTGTGCGCCGCCGGGCTCTGGCTCAGCCAGCGGCAATCACCGCTCGGCGCCATGCCGCAGAGAGTCTGGTGGCTGGTGTTGCCGGCGCTGGTCGCCCTGTTCGGCTTCTTCGTGCTGCGACACTTGCCGCATACCATGCTGCGCTATTCGTACTAGGCGACGGCAGACAGCAGCGAAGGATTGGTCCTCAAGACGAACGATACCGACGAAGGGTTGTAGGCATTGTGCCCGGTGTCGTTCGGATTCTTGTCCAGGAAGTAGGTGAGCCCTTCCTTTGTCTCATGCTGAAACAGGCGCATCTTCTTTTCTACGCTGAACAGCGCCACAGAAACCGGATTGGACGGCAGGTCACCAAACGACTTGAGCTTTCCGGCATACGTTTCCAGCTCAAAGTAACTACCGCCACTTTGCGCGGCCAGAAGATGCCTTGTACTTTGATCAAGTCGCAGCTGCCAATCAAAGTAACGACCGGCCGTTTTGACATTAAGGGCATATCGTCCCTGATAATCAGGAACAAACTCCAATAACAGCGGCTCGGCATCATCATGATCCGCGAGTGTCACGATTGGCGAACTGATTTCATCATTCAGGGAAATCTCCGCATTCAACCTCTGCCCCATGGTGATTCGCGGTTGCTTCAAACGCTGCTCCATGACTTGATAATTGAGCACCAGCGGAAGTCCATCCGCGAACAGTTGCCCCGTGAAGGTAATATTATTGGCATCAGACATATGAAGGTTCTCTTCTTGTTAAAAACGGACTGAACAACAGACAGGATTTCATTTATCGGCAGCCTGGGCCGACTCGTTCTTCACACGTTTGCGCTTGCGGCGCTCAAGCACCATGGAATCCGCGTAGTAACCGGCAGCCTTCAGGACAATCTCGGCATTCAGATCAACGCCCGCATGTTTGAAAATATACTTTCCGGCAATATCATCCCAGAACGCCCACTCATCTTCATAAATTGTCATAACGCTCTCCTTGTTCATGAAGCCCGCTTCCTGCGAGTCGGATTCAACGCTAAATCAAAAACACCCGACAGACCACTTCAAAGGCAATACAAAAAACAACAATACAATCAGCAAAACAATAACAACTGAACACAACCACCCGCCATGCCAAAGTCTTTCGACACTTCACAAGCGAGCATTGATTTTGGCCAAACCCTTTAACATCAATCCTGAAACTATTCTTACAGCCCCCATAACAATTTCCGACATTAACATTCCATCAAATTCAACGACGGCCGAAACCGATACAACGCCCGGCAAAGTTCCCGACCTGAATCACCTGGACAAACTGTTCGGGCCCATGCGATTTGGCGAACTGACCGTGAGCCGCCAGACACTTCAGGCGCTGGGTGCCCGGGTCAACGGCGAGGCCATTACAGCGGCCAACACGTACTTCCCCGAGCCCGATCAGGCCTTTATCGATGGGCTGCAATTCGATCCCGCCCAGGTTGAGCAGCGGATCAAGTCAGTCGATGGTCAGGAGCACCAACATGTACCGGAATTACTCTACGAAATCGTCACTCTGCGCTCCCCCGAAGCAGCACCGCTTCTGCGCGAAATATCCGCCAGTGATGCTGAGCATCCCCTGCAGAAAATCGGCAAACTGCTGACCGCCACTCAACAGCTGGATATCCACAGAAGCCCGCTGCCCGAACACCTGCCGGGCTGGGTAGACAAGGCTAAAAGTCGCGGCATGACCAGTATGGGCGCCGGGCTGCAGGCCTACGGTTTGTACAGCGCCTACATGGGCGCCATCGACGGCCTCAAGAAAGGTCAGATGGGCGAATTGCTGATCAATGCGGGGGGTGCTCTCGCCGAGATCACTTCACTGGGCCTCGAATACGCGCTGAACAAGACCGGCGAACAGATGATCCGTCAGGGATCCATGGCCCTCGAACAATTCGGCAAGACCACCATGGGCAAATGGCTGAGCCGGGGCGCGGGTCTGATCGCCAGCGTGCTGACGCTGCCCTTCGACATCTACACCGCCATCAAATCCTTCAACGATGCCGCCAAGGCCCAAGGCAAGGAAGCTCAGGATCTGTACGTCACCGGCGGCTTGAGCGTGTTCAGCGGCGCATTGTCCATTGCCCTTGGCTGCGCAGCCCTGATGGGTTTTCAGGCGGCGGGCCCGGTGGGGATTGCAGCGGCGGCGATCATGATTGTCGGTGCCCGAATCTACGGTGCCGCGCGCATGGTCGACGACATCGACGATTACATCGAGCTGACCGTGCACGAACGCTGGCGTGCCGGCTGGTTCGCGTTCACCGGACAAAGCCAGGACAAGGCGCTGATGGATCGCTACCTGGTTGCAAAGACCACGGGCGATTATGCCAAAGCCTTGAAAACCCGCAGCCTTGGCTGGCTCGACAATGAATTCAAGGAAAGTGTCGACGTGATCGTCAATGGCCGTTTCGAGGTTACGTTGCAGCCGACTCGCCTCTATCGTTTCCAATGGGATGAAAGCAAAGGCGAAACGCCCTATACCAGCGAAAACCGCCCTGTCATCAGCGATACGGATGACACCTACGACGCCAGGAAGGGATTACCCGACTCGGACGCTGTCATCGCCAGTGCGAAAAGCGCCCCGGCGAAAGGGGTCTTCTGGAACCTGGGCGGCGGCCACGACACGGTTCAAGGCGTCGAGGACAAGCCGAATTTCTTCAGCTATGCCAGCGGTCGCAAAACCCTGGACGGTGGCAACAAGGATGACTCCTTTCTGTTTCAGTCGGCATCAGAAGCGCTGTCTGACGACCCGACCACCGTCAGTGAGCTGTCCGGCGGTGACGGCACCGATCTGCTCTGGCTGCAAGGCAAACACAAAAACCAAGACCCTGTTGCCAACCCGCCGCGCCATATCGGTTTTGATGTCGACCTTAAAAGCGGCAGGCTGGCAGTGCGCCCTGTGGACCCGTCGCGTGAGCCGGTGCTGCATTCAACCTTCAGGTCCATCGAAAAGGTCGAGACACTGGCCGGCGCGCTCAACCGCGTGACCGGTTCCGATCGCGCCGACACCATTGCCGCCAATGGCGATGACCGCGTCGATGCCGGGGCCGGCGATGACCGCATCTCTGTCCGTGGACTTCATGGCACGGTCGATGGCGGCAGCGGTAGCGATACCTATGAAATTGCCCCTGACTGTCTCAAGGTCTCCCTCCACGAAGATGGCCAGGAGCCGAGCAAGGTCTATCTGGGCGTGACACTCGAAGCCATCCAGCGCTGGTACGTACGCAATGACGCGCTGGTCATTGAATCCCTGCGCGACGACGACATCCGGTCGCCAAGGCGGGAACTGGTGCTGGAGGCGGTGTACCGGACGGTCGATGGCAAACGCACCCTGCGCAACGACAAATGGACATTCATTACACAGGACGGCTACCACTTGCAGCCGGCGTGGCCTGCCGATACCCCGGACCTGGCCGACCTGACCGTGAAAGTTACCGTTCTGACCGTCGGCACGACGAAAACCTCGCCGGTGCCGGTCAACGATCATCCCTTCAGGATCTCGAACAAACCGCACTCGTATTACTTCATCTCGCGCCAGATCCGTCACGCAATCCTGACGGCAACACCACACGAAAATCCGACCCGAAGCACTCTGTACGTCGACCGCGACAGCACGGAGATCGATGAAGTCCGGGCGATTTATACCGTTACAAAAACACGGCCAAATGCATTCACGCAGCTCAGCTACACGGACATTCACCACACCCTCACGTTCCACGAGGGTGGTGGCCTGCTCTCGTTGCACGGTGCTGCAAGAGAAAATCCGGGCAAGAAACGCGACATGGGAGCCGGAATTCTGGCCTCTGGCTGGCAGATGATTCATCCGATGACGCTGGTCATGCGAGACGGGATTTCCTATCACCTCGACTTTCCACGTCCCACGTATCTAAACGACGCAAGGAACCCGGGTTATACGGTTGTGCAAAGCCGCACCGCGCTGCGCGAGCGAGCCGGTCGGTATATATTCGTCCGACCCTCTGTGGAGAAACGCACGTTGAAGGCAACCCCGCAGCGGGTCGACTTTCAGGCAGCCGAGCACAACGCGACCTATTGGCTGGAGGGACGATCGTCCAGCTATGAACTGTTTCCCGCCAGCGCAACGTCCATCCGGCTGTCCACCGCAGACGCAGATGCCCAGATCTCGGGTTCTTCCACCTGGCTCATTCACACACAACATCTGGAGGAACAGGTCAGCCACCGCGATCTCGCCATCAAGGACAACCTGCTCAGAATCGGCAGCATCCGGATTCAACTGCCGGACAGCAACGATCCGCTGCTGCCACTGGAAACCATTGAAGTCGTGGTCTCCTCGGGAAACCGTTATCGGATCAATGCACTGTTCGAGGTGATCGGTCTGTGCGCCATCGATGCCCGAGCCTACCCATCGGTTCAGGCCATCGCCCAGGACGTTCATGAGCATCAACTGCGTGAAGAGCTTGAGTCCGACGAAGTGTCGGTTCACCACATTCGCCTGAGCGAAACCGCTGCCGGCAAGATCTCCTACAACGTTGCCACCAACGTCTGGAGCAGCGAAACCACTGCGTCCCGCTCGATATCTGCCGAGCACCTGATCATCGTCAAGGAATGACACCATGCGACCAAAAACACCCTCGCCGCCAGGTTTTTCCAAAGGTAATACGTCCGCCGACTCGCTCGCTGAACACCCACGATTGCGACCGCAAGCTCCAGACCCGCAGCTACCGCATTCGTTGCCAGACCTGACGACCTCGCATCAGCGAAGCCCGGGACACACCCCGCCTCTCGCGGACACACCCGGATTGCCGAAAATCGAAGTGTCTGACCTGCCGGTCGCTTCTCGTGAAACGTCGACCGGACTGGACAGTTACCGTTTGAACCCCGGATTGCTGCGCAACATGCAACCGCCCAACAAGGACGGCCTGCGCTACATCGTCGGACGCGCATTCGTCGATGTGAAAGACAGCGGCACGGTCTATGTGGAGTTCGATGCGAACCTGGGCACCTATCGGGTAATGGATCTGTACAAAAAGTTGTCTCCCGGGCCGGCGCTCTACAGAAATACCGGTGAATCGACCTGGAGCCCGGCCTCACATTACCCTTTGAAACGCCCTCACTCTCAGGTCCATGACATTGATACGCCGGTGCCAGCCAAACAAGCACTGACCTCTCCTTTGTCGGCGCATGAAGCCACCACCCGACTGCTGAACGACTCGTTGCTCACGATGTATCCACTGATGACGTTCGGCCAGCGCGTCGAATTTTTGCGCGCCTATAACCTGTCGCCACGCCAACACATCCGGTTGCACAGTGATCTGACCGCCAATCCCCGGGTGATGCCGGAGTGGGCCGAGCAGCATCACTTACGCTCCCGGGACGAGAACGATCCGACCCGCTTCGATCAACTACAGGAGGAAATCGAACCACTGCTCCTACCCGTGAGGAACGGAACACTGCGCAGCGATCTGGTCGACTTCGACAAAAGCGTCACCCGGGAATTTCTCGATGCTTTTCTGACCCGACTCGGTTACCTGCGCAATAGCAGCGACTGCCTGTACCGCACGGATATTCCGGGCCTGTTCAGGGCCGATGAACGCACGCCTTTCGAGCTCTACAACGACGGACGCATGCTGCCGCGCTTGAAACACCCGCGCGGCGCCACGACCGAAAAACCGATCAGTGCCACGGTCAGCCACAAGCTGGTCAAGAGGTATGGCGCCAGGGGCACCAAGGCTCCCGATCCGGAGTACCTGCGTTACAACAGTCAGAGAAACAAATATCCCGGCAAGAAACCGGGTGAATCGGACAACGAGTCGGGGAACTCCGACAACGACTGGTCCGATGCATCGGACGTGGAACTGGACACCGAACGCAATTACGAGACGATCCGCCACGATCAGCAGTTCATCTTCTCTTACGTCATCGATACGCGAAGGATGGAGGTGGTCCTCAACGAGGAGAACCACTTGCTCAATCTGGCGGCACTGGAAAAGAACGCCTGGTTTCCCGAGGACGAACTCGAAGCCCTGATTTCAACGTCCAGGCGAGGCATCGAATCAGAGCGTCTGTGGCTGCTCGACTCGACGTTCACCCGCGCCGCGAAGGTCGACGACGTTGCCGCCCTCGCTCAAAGCAGCTACATCGGCAATGACATCGAAGCGCGGACCCACAGTGGCGTTTCCAATCAACATGAATACGACGCTTTGATCGATGCGGTGGCCAAGGCCGGCAAGCCGATCCTTTCATTGCCGAGCGGCAAGGACTGGTTCGCCAACGACATCGTCTGGCCGGAATAACCGGGCTGAGTCTTAAGCGAACAACTCGCCCTGCAACTCATCGAGCAGCGCCTGGATCGCATCCAGTCGCTGCTGCGGGTCGTCGAGTTGCAACAGGTCGATCTTGTCTTCCTCGGCGAACGGCAGCAGATACGCCAGCTGATTGGCCAGCGATTGCTGCCCCGCTGCTTCGATGCCCATGTTCAGCGCCTCGACCATCGGGTGTTCGGCCAGGGCCTTGAGCAACGCCACCAGATCGGCGTCCTCATCCTGCAACGGTTGCTCGGGTTCTTCGTCCAGCCACTCGACCTCGGCCATGATCAGTTGATCGCGTTGCACGTCGGTGCGCTGCACGATGAACCGGCGCCCGCCCTGCACCCGGATACCCAGCAGTCCGTTGTCCTGCTGCTGGAAATCGGTGATCCGCGCTTCGCACCCGACCATGGCGAAACCTTCCGGCGCGACGCCGACTTCGCTGCCCTCCAGGATGCACACCACGCCGAACCCGCCGCCCTGTTTCATGCAGCGGCCGATCATGTCCAGGTAGCGCGCCTCGAAGATCTGCAAATCCAGATTGCAGCCGGGAAACAGCACCGTGTTCAGCGGAAAAAGCGGCAGACTCATAGACATTTCCTTACACCACCATCGACACCGCCAACGGCAGGAACACCGCCGTGGCCACGCCCATCAGACTCATCGCCAGCGCCGCGAAGGCGCCGCACTCATCGCTTTCCTGCAACGCCACCGACGTGCCGACTGCATGCGCCGTCATGCCCAGCGCCATGCCGCGCGCCTCCGGGCTGTGCACGCCGAGTCGGGTCAGCAGCGCCGGACCGAAGATCGCGCCGATCACCCCGGTGATCAACACAAACACCGCCGCCAATGCTGCGACACCGCCGATCTGCTCGGCCACCAGCATGGCGATCGGCGAGGTCACCGATTTGGGCGCCATGGTCATCAGGATCATGTGATCGGCACCGAACCACCAGCCCAGCGCCACGCCCATACCCGTGGCGACCACGCCGCCTATCACCAGCGTAGTAAAAATCGGCCAGAACAATTGGCGGATGCGTCGCAGATTCAGATACAGCGGCACCGCCAGCGCAACGGTCGCCGGGCCCAGCAGAATGCTGAGGATCTCGGTGCTCTTGCGGTACTCGGCGTAGGTCAGGCCGCAGCCGACCAGCACGCCGATCACCAACAGCATCGAGACCAGCACCGGTTGCAGAAAGATCCAGCGGGTTTTCTCGAACGCCGCCAGCACTAGTTGATAAGCCCCGAGGGTGATGCCGATGCCGAACAGCGGATGGTGAATCACCGACGCCCAGGCACCTTGCCAGTCGAACAGCATCAGGACTCCTCCGAATGCGGCGCGTGACGCTTGACCAGCCGTTGCATCAGCACGCCGGCGAAGGCCATCGATAGAATCAGCGAGACCACCAGCGCACCGACGATGGCCCAGAAATCCGCGGCTATCGCCGTGGCGTAGACCATCACGCCCACCGCCGGCGGCACCAGCAGCAATGGCAGATAACGCAGCAGACTGCCGGCGGCGAGGTTCAACGGCTCGCCGACTTCACCGCGCACGATCAGAAATACCAGCAACAGCAAAAGGCCGATGATCGGCCCCGGCAGTACCGGCAACAGCAAATGATTGAGGGCCGTGCCGAGCAATTGAAACAGCACCAGCATGGTCAGGCCGCGTAGCAACATCCGTCATCTCCGTCCGACTTCCCGACAAGCACGGGCCGGGCATTATAAGCACGCCTGCGCTATGGATCGGCATTCGCCAAAAGCATGGTCGGTTGACCTGAGCAAATCGCCATGATGATCTACAGTGGTTCGCAGGGCGGTCAAATCCCCCACCTGAAAAACTATAAAACCGATGAACCCAAGGAGAGTCTCAATGCCCTATGTTCCAGTTGCAGAGCTCAAAGATTATGTCGGCAAGGAACTCGGACGTTCCGAATGGCTCACCATCGATCAGGAGCGCATCAACCTGTTCGCCGAAGCCACCGGGGATTACCAGTTCATCCATGTCGACCCGGTCAAAGCCGCGCAAACGCCATTTGGCAGCACCATCGCACACGGTTTCCTGTCGTTGTCGCTGATCCCCAAACTGATGGAAGACATCCTGATCCTGCCGCAAGGCGTGAAGATGGTGGTCAACTACGGCCTGGACAGCGTGCGTTTCATCCAGCCGGTCAAGGTCAATTCCAAGGTCCGGCTCAAGGTCGACCTCGGTGAAGTGACCGAGAAAAAACCTGGCCAGTGGCTGCTCAAGGCCACCGCCACCCTGGAGATCGAAGGCTCGGACAAACCGGCCTACATCGCCGAACCGCTGTCGCTCTGCTTCGTTTAAGCGCCTGGATGCGAAGCGGCTCACGCTGTTTCGCATCCGCTCCTCCCTGCCGGCTGTATAAGGTCACATAGCTGCGGCATACTCGGTCGCCTAATTGCCCGGATCCCGCTATGCGCTCATTCGCTCCTCTTGCTCCCCTTGCCTTGACCCTGTTGCTGGCCGCGTGTGGCGACGGCGAATCGCTGTTGCCGCCGGATGCGCGCCTGCCCGACGGCGGCCGCTATCGCGGTGAACTGGTCGATGGCTTGCTGCAAGGTCAGGGCCGGGTCGACTACCCCAACGGCAGCTGGTACGCCGGGGCGTTCGACAAGGGGCAATGGCATGGCCAGGGCGAATGGCACGGCAGCAATGGCGAGGTCTATCGCGGCAACTTCCAGCAAGGGCTGTTCGACGGCCAGGGCACGTTGACCACCACGGCCGGCAGCTACTCCGGCGGCTTCAAGCTGGGCCGGCGCGACGGCGAAGGCACCCTCAAAGAAAACGCGATGACCTATCGCGGCGAATTCAAGGCCGACCAGTATTCCGGGCTCGGTCGCCTCGAGCTGGACGACGGCAGCTCCTACCAGGGCCAGTTCGCCCACGGCAAACCCAACGGCGAAGGCCAGCGCGGCGATCCCAGCGGCAATCAGTTCACCGGCCACTTCGTCAACGGCCAGCTCGAAGGCAACGGCACCTTCAACAGTGCCGACGGCGACATCTACGTCGGCGGCTTCAAGAACAATCAACTGCACGGCAAGGGTCGCTACGAAAACGCCGATGGCGATGTCTGGCTCGGGCAGTTCAAGGAAGGCGCGCTGACCGGCAAGGGCGAACTGATCGGCGCCGACGGCAGCCACTACATCGGCTATTTCAATGACTGGCGCTTCAGCGGTCAGGGACGCCTGAACCTGTCCGATGGCAGCTTCTACGTCGGTGGATTCGACAGCGACAGTTATTCCGGACGCGGCACCCTGGTGCTCACCGATGGCAGCGTGCTCAGCGGTACCTGGATCAACGGCCAGCGGGTACGCGATGCCGACGGCAAGTTGCTGCCGGACACCCTAGAACTCGGCCTGCTGGCCCAGGGTCGCCTGCTCGATGAAGCGCTGGCCAATGTGCCGGTCTCGACCCCGGCAGTGGAGCTGTACACCCTGACCCTCGGCGGCGATGGCAAACAGAGCGTGTTCCTGCGTGAATCCGATTACGTGGCCAACATGCTCACCAGCCGTTTCGGCGCGTTTGGCCAGATCCGCCTGGTCAACCATCGCGACCACCTCGGCGACCGGCCGATGGCCACCCGCGAAAACCTGCGCCGCGCAGCGCAGACCCTGGCCGAACGCAGTGGCCCGGAAGATCTGGTGTTCATCTACCTGACCAGCCACGGCACTGCCGAACACGAGCTGGTGCTCGACCAGCCGCGCATGGAACTGGCCGACCTGCCCGCCGACGAACTCGCCGCCGTGCTCGCGCCACTGAAGAACCGCGACAAGATCATCGTCATCTCCTCGTGCTATTCCGGTGGCTTCATTCCGGCGTTGAAGGATGAACGCACGCTGATCATGACTGCCTCGCGCGCCGACCGCGTGTCGTTCGGCTGCTCCGAGGAGGCCAACTTCACCTACTTCGGCGACGCCCTGTTTGCCCAGGCGCTGAACCAGACCGACGACCTGGAACAAGCCTTCAAGCTGGCCAAGGCCACCGTCGCCGAACGGGAATTGGCGGACAGCTTCGAAGCCTCTGAACCGCAGATCTGGGCGCCGAAAACCGTACTGGCACATTGGCAACTGCTGCGTAAACAGCAAGCGAGAAAAGCATTGCAAAGTGCTGCGTTGAACGACGGAGCGATAAAGAGCAACTAAGCTGAACAGTATCAAGGGAGAGACACTATGTACTTGACGCCTCAGCATGTCTTGCTTGCCGGAGCCACCGGATTGACCGGTGAACATCTGCTCGACCGCCTGCTCAACGAGCCGACGATCAGCCGCGTCCTTGCCCCCTCACGCCGGCCGCTGGCCGAACACCCGCATCTGGAAAACCCGGTCGGTGATCCGCAGACCTTCCTGCCGCAACTGGCCGGTCGGGTCGACATCGCCTATTGCTGCCTCGGCACCACGATCAAACAGGCCGGCTCCGAAGAGGCGTTTCGCGCCGTGGATCTGGACATGGTGGTGGCGTTCGCCAAGCGCGCCCGGGAGATGGGCGCACGGCACCTGATCGTGATCAGCGCCCTGGGGGCCGATCGCCGGTCCTCGGTGTTCTACAACCGGGTCAAAGGCGAGATGGAATACGCATTGCGCGCGCAGGACTGGCCGCAACTGACCATTTGCCGGCCATCGCTGTTGCTCGGCGAACGCAGCGAGCCCCGCCTGGGCGAACAGCTCGCCGCGCCATTCTCTAAATTGATTCCCGGCAAATACCGTGGCATCGAAGCCTGCCAACTGGCCCGTGCCATGTGGCGCCTGGCGCTGGAGGAGCAGGATGGCGTGCGGATTGTCGAGTCGGACGAACTGAGAAAACTCGGCAAGTAAGCTCACTCGCCACAGCGGTTCAACGCGGGTCCCGGGTAACCATTTCCAATGAAGCCCGAGGATCTTGCGTGAACTGGCCGACATTCGAAATGAAGTGAATCGAATCAACCCGCGTGTAGTAACTATCTACTACGTGCCCCTTCCCTTTCATGGATAACGTGCCCTCCAGCACACCTGCGTCTACGGCCATTCCGCCACGGGATGACACCACAGCACGTCAGGCAATCAATGAAAGGATTCCTTGATGGCACCGCAAACAAAAACGTCGAAAGGCACCAGCAAAAATACCCCCACCCTCGACAGGACTCCGGAAACGTCGTTGACTCAGCGTCATGATTTCCCGGGTTCGATTCGATTCCCGGAAACAGACAGCGTCAGCCGCCCCACGGAGGCGCCTGCACCCCACTCTTCAAGTGACACATTGCCCGCGATACAGATTCAGGATCTGACCCACCCGGCTGGAGACACCGAAGGAGGATCACCCAGCAACCCACACGCGAGCGGATCGATCCGTCAGTACGAGTTGCCGACGCAATTGCGAACGCTATTGCCTGCCGTCAACACCGAAGGGTTGCGGGTTCACAGGGGGCGCATTTATGCCGAGGTGCAATACACCACGACCACGACGGTCATGGTGGCCTGGGACGAAGGCCTCGGCACCTACCGAGCCATGCGGTCACAGGAAGCGCAGCCCTCGGGCCCCATCCTGCAATTCGACCCCGAAAGCAATACCTGGCGGGTCGCTGAGCCGCGGATTATCAGTCAGCCCCTCGAGTCCACGGTACACCGGCAGGCAGACAATACCGACGATAACGCAGCACAGCCCCACCTGCCGGGACCGGCCAGGACGCAGCCGAACACTGCACCGATTTACGTCGACACCCAACATTACGTATGGAACGAGAAGGCCAACAATCACCATGGCTATGTGGTCCTGCACCGAAAAATGCGCCGGACCGACGAGGTCGGGCCGCCGCTGCATCATGCATTCATGGACGAAAGCGGCTCGTTTGTCAGTGTCGAGCCTTCCGCCTCGCGAATCGATCAGCCAGCCGAACTGTTAACAGCCTGGACAGACCGCGATATCTGGGATCTCTACGGGATACAGGGCGCAGAAATCACCCGTTTCCGCAGCGAAGCGCACAGCACCGGAAAGAAACCTCTATGGGCTACCGTTCGGACACAACGGATGGAAAACGCCTACCTGTTTGACGAGCTATACCGCTGGTCTGGCATGGACATGGATCGCGACCTGTTCAACAGCCTCCTGAACCATCAGAACCGCACGCCCGCCCAATGGGCGGAACACCTCCAGTCCGTCACCTTGCACCGCAGCCCATCTGGCCCACAAACGCCATTGCCAAGCCCGCCAACACCCGGCTCGCCCTCTCCACGCCCATCAACACCCGACACGTCCGGGACAGCGGACGCCACGCTTGCCTACGGTGATCAGCGCCACTACACCTGGGATCTCGACAAGTCGAATTTCCATGGTTATGTCGAAATGCAGCGCAAGCCTGGCTTGAATGACAATCATGGACCTCTCACTCAACTGGCGTTTCGTGAAGGCGCCAGCCTGATTGTCGTCAAAGCCACCGATTATCCGATCTACAAAGAGAATGTTCTGCGCCCGTTCTGGCGGGACATCGACATCTGGAACCTTTACCGGATCGAAGGACCCGACATCGTGCGCTTTCGTCGGGAGGTTGCGCTCCATCAGAAACCACCTGCCTGGGTCAAACAACGGGAATACCCTTCCCAGCGTGAACAACTGATCGACTACCTGCGGCTGTGGACCAACCCTGATTCTCCGCTCAAAACACGAGAGCAAATCCTCGCCCGGTTCCAGCCCTACAATCTTTCCGTCCAGCAACTAATACGATTGTGCAAGGAGCTGTCGCCGACAGGGCAGTTCAAGAACCTGATCAATGATGAAATGCCAGGGTGGGTCAAGACCTATCAGGAACGCACCCGGCTGGTAACCAACGAAAAACTCTTCGAACCGTTTCTGCCGGAAATCGATGCTGAAATCATCCAGCTGAGAAATCAGGGAGAAGGCACCAGCCTGCTGAAGGCGAGTCTGACCGAACCCTTCTTTCAGGAGCTGTTGCGGCTCAGCGGCTTCAAGCGCAACACGCACAATTATCTGTACAGAACCGACATTCCCGCCGTGTTCAAAGTGGATGACCGGACACCTTTCGAAATAGCCCGGCCTGGGGCCATGGTCCCACGCGTGGTATCGGCCGTGGGCGCAACAAGCGAGACGCCCGTCAGTGCAATGTTCAGCCTGAAGACCGCCATGGACTTTGCGAATGAAACCAGAGGAGTGACAGGCATAGAGGCGCACCAGACAACCAGCGGCACTTCGACGCCCCCCGCTCAACGCATCCGGTTTTGCTACCTGCTCGATACCCGCAATGTGGAAGTCGTTGCGGGACAGGACAATCGCGTCTACAACCCGACGCGGCTCGAACGAAGCCCCGCGGACGGCAAAACGTGGTTCCCGAGCATGAAAATGGAGGGGCATGTTTCGATGTCGTCGATCGGTTTCACGTCGAGGCGCGTCTGGCTGGTCAACTCAGGCATGACCCGCGCGGCGACAGTGGAAGATATCCATTTGCAGGCGCTGACACACGCCACGGGATCAGATCAGAACCCTGCCGACGTCATCGAAGCCCGCACACGGGCAGGGGAATTGAACCGGGACGAATATGACGGGTTGATCGATGAAGTGGCGAATGCCGGCAAACGCGTTATCGAATTGCCGGCAGGACAGGACATATTCTCCGACGACATCGTCTTTCCGCCCGAAACGATCACGTTGTAGGGAGCTTCAATGGCACGCCCTTGCGGGGTCGTGCCATTGGCTCATAACCCGCCAGTCGCTTGAAACCCTACACCGATGACCGTCAGCAACGACAACGGCAACAGCAGCGTATCGAGCAATGCGCTGGCCGGCAGATCCACGCCGGGATAGCTCGGTGCCTCGGCGCCGAATCGATCCATCGCGCAACAACCGCCATTCATTGCATACAGATCAAGCCGGGTGCCGGAATACACCACCGGCGCGCCGGGCTTGGCGGCATCCAGCGTGCGCGCCGTGGCGCAGCCGGTCAGTTGCAGCGCCAGCAGGATCGCCAGCAGCTTATTCATCGCTGCTCAGATGGTGTTCGCCCCAGCGCGGCAGCATGTCCTGGGGAATGCCCAGCAGATTGAGAATCCGCGCCACCACGAAATCGATCAGGTCATCGATGGTCTGCGGCTGGTGATAGAAACCCGGCGAGGCCGGCAGGATGGTCACGCCCATGTTCGACAGCTTGAGCATGTGCTCCAGGTGAATGCTCGAATACGGCGCTTCGCGCGGCACCAGAATCAGCTGGCGACGTTCCTTCAAGGTGACGTCCGCCGCCCGTTCGATCAGGTTGTTGCAGGCGCCGGTGGCAATCGCCGAGAGCGTACCCGTTGAGCACGGCACCACCACCATGGCGGCCGGGGCGCCGGAGCCCGAGGCCACCGGCGACATCCAGTCTTCCTTGCCGTACACACGGATCTGCCCGGCGGCCGCGCCGGTGTATTCGGTGAGGAACGCCTGCATCATTTGCGGCTTGGCCGGCAGCGATACGTCGGTCTCGGTGGCCATCACCAGTTGCGCGGCCTTGGAGATCAGGAAATGCACCTCGCGATCCTCGCGCACCAGACAGTCCAGCAGGCGCAAACCGTACTGGGCGCCGGATGCGCCAGTCATCGCCAGCGTGATGCGTTCCGGGCCATTGCTCTCGAAACGAGTGTTCATTTCAGCGCCTCGGCGAGTTTGCCGTGCAGGCCGCCGAAGCCGCCGTTGCTCATGATCACCACGTGGGTGCCGGGCTGGGCCTGGCTCTTCACGCGTTCGATGATGCCTTCCAGCGAATCGCTGACGATCGACGGCACGGTGCACAACGCGGCGGTGCCTGCCAGATCCCAACCGAGGTTGGCCGGGGCATACCAGATCACCTGATCGGCATCGACCACGCTGTCCGGCAGACCGTCACGGTGGGCGCCGAGCTTCATCGAGTTGGAGCGCGGCTCGATGATCGCGATCAGCGGCGCATCGCCAATGCGCTTGCGCAGGCCGTCGAGGGTGGTGGCAATCGCGGTCGGGTGGTGGGCGAAGTCGTCGTAGATGGTGATGCCGCGCACCTCCGCGACTTTCTCCATCCGGCGCTTGACGCTCTTGAACGCGCTCAACCCGGCGATGCCCATCGACGGTACAACACCGACGTGACGCGCGGCGGCCAAAGTCGCCAAGGCGTTGGCAACGTTGTGCTGACCGGTCAGTTCCCACTCGACCACACCTTGGGACACGCCTTCGAACATCACTTCGAATGCCGAGCCGTCGTCTTTCAGCAACTTGACCTGCCACTGACCGCCGGCACCGGTGGTTTGCACCGGAGTCCAGCAGCCCATCTCGATCACACGCTGCAAGGCCGGCTCGGTGGTCGGGTGAATCACCAGACCTTCGCTCGGGATGGTCCGCACCAAGTGGTGGAATTGCCGTTCGATGGCCGGCAGATCAGGGAAGATGTCAGCGTGATCGAACTCAAGGTTGTTGAGGATCGCGGTACGCGGACGGTAGTGGACGAACTTCGAACGCTTGTCGAAGAACGCACTGTCGTATTCGTCGGCCTCAATCACGAAGAACGGCGTGCCGCCCAGACGTGCCGACACCGAGAAATTCTGCGGCACGCCGCCGATCAGGAAACCCGGGCTCATGCCGGCATGTTCCAGCACCCAGGCGAGCATGCTGCTGGTGGTGGTCTTGCCGTGCGTACCGGCAACCGCCAGCACCCAGCGACCTTGCAGCACATGGTCGGCCAGCCATTGCGGGCCGGAAACGTACGGCAGGCCTTTGTTCAGCACATATTCCACTGCCGGGTTGCCGCGGGACATGGCGTTGCCGATCACCACCAGATCCGGTGCCGGATCAAGCTGCGCCGGGTCGTAACCCTGGGTCAGCTGAATGCCCTGGGCTTCGAGCTGGGTGCTCATCGGCGGATAGACGTTGGCATCGGAGCCAGTCACGTGATGGCCCAGCTCTTTGGCCAGAACCGCCATCGAGCCCATGAAAGTCCCGCAGATACCCAGAATATGAATGTGCATAGTCGACCTCGTAAAACATGGCCGCAGGTTAGCGCAGGGAGGGGGAAATCGCACTCTTTAGCTGATCACCCGACCTTGATCGTTCCCACGCTCCGCGTGGGAGTGCAGCACAGGACGCTCTGCGTCCAAAAGCGGACGCGGAGCGTCCGGGGAGGCGTTCCCACGCAGAGCGTGGGAACGATCGGCAGGAGTATTCAGGCAGTTCGGGCAATCCCGTGCTTGCGCAGCTTTCTATAAAGCGTATTGCGACTGACACCCAGTTGCTGCGCCGTGTGGGTCATGTGCCAGCGCGCGTGCTCCAGCGCATTGATCAGCGCCAGCCGCTCGGCATCCTCAAGCGGCTGCCCGGACGACGCATCATCGACTTTGACCAGCAGCGGCTGCACCTGCCGGAACATCACGGGCAAATCCTCCAGCCCGATCCGCCCTTCATCGCATAGCGCCGCCAGCGTGCGCAGCACATTGCGCATCTGCCGCACATTGCCCGGCCAGTTGAACCCGAGCAAAGCCTGGCGCGCCGGTTCGTCGATCAGGATCGTTTCCCCGCCCGCCTCTTCGGCCAGCAGGAAATCCAGCAGCTGCGACTTGTCACTGCGCTCGCGCAACGGCGGCAGCGCCACTTCCAGCCCGTTGAGCCGGTAATAAAGGTCTTCACGGAAACTGCCATCGCCGACCCGCTCCAGCAAATTGCGGTGGGTGGCACTGATGATCCGCACGTTGACCGCTTCCGGCTCGCCGCCGATCGGCACCACTTGCCGGTCTTCGAGCACCCGCAAAAGCCGGGTTTGCAGTGCCAGCGGCATGTCGCCGATTTCATCGAGGAACAGCGTGCCGCCATCGGCCTGCTGCAACTTGCCGCGCATGCCGTCCTTGCGCGCACCGGTGAAACTGCCGCCGCGATAACCGAACAGTTCGCTCTCGATCAGGCTTTCGGGAATTGCCGCGCAGTTGAGAGCAACGAACGCTTTGCCGGCGCGCTGACTGGCGTTGTGCACAGCCTTGGCGAATGCTTCCTTGCCGGAGCCGGTTTCGCCGTTGATCAGCAGCGGCACGTCGCGCTCGAACACCCGCAGCGACTTACGGAAATCTGCCTGCAACGCCGCATCCCCCAGGCAAATCCCGGCAAGACGCGGCGCTTCGACAGGCGCGGGAGCCGGCGCTACCGGCAACGGCCGACGGGTTTCGCCGCGCAGCACCGCAAACAGATGCCGCCCATCGCGAGTACGCAGCGGCCAACTGGCGCTGGCATTGGCACTGGCGCGCCCGAGCAATTCATCCAGCGAACAATCGAAAAACGCCTCCACCGGTTTGCCGAGCAAGCCGCCACGGATATGCCCGAGCAGATTCAAGGCGCTCTGATTGACCGCACTGATCCGCCCTTCCCCGTCAAACGCCAGCAGCCCTTCGCTGAACAGCCCGACAGACTCGGCCTGAAGATGGAATCGCAACAACCATTGATTATCGAAGCAGCGCAGGAAATAGCAGCTCTCGATCATCTTCGCCGACAGATTGACCAGCGCCATCGTGTGGAACTGGCTCTGGCGCGAGACGTCATGCCGAGCCGAAGAAACGTCGAGCACCGCCAGCAGTTCGCCGTGCGGGTCGAACACCGGGCTCGCCGAGCAGGTCAGGCCGGTATGGCGGCCGCGAAAGTGTTCGTCCTGATGAATCGTCAGGGCCTGACGCTCGACAAGACAGGTGCCAATGCCGTTGGTGCCTTCGCAGGCCTCGCTCCAGTCGGAACCCAGCCACAGGCCGGCGCGTTCGAAAATCTTGCGTTCGGCGGGCGCGGTGACGCAGTTGAGGATCACCCCGCGCGCGTCGGTCAGCAAAACCGCGTGGCCGGCGCCGGAGAGTTGTTGATGCAGGCTGCTCATTTCATTGCCGGCGATCTGCAACACCTGTTGCAGCCGTTCGCGGCTTTCGAGAACTCGACCGTGTTCGAGCACGGTCGGCGCCATGGTCAGGGCCGGGTCGAGGTGATAGTCCTCAAGACAACGCAGCCACGAGCGGGCGATCGACGGGTCGGCACCGGGGCCATGCAGGTGCGGCTTGCCCTGGGTGACGGTGAGTACCTGTTGGGCATGGCGACTCAAATGGTTGTCGTGCATTTCTTATTATTCTCCCCGAGGCTCATCGGCCCATGCGTGAAGTGGTGCCCAGCATCCTCCAGCCAACCGGTCTTTGCAATGCTGGCAAGACCGCCCGGTCACGGGTTGTGCCAGAAGCGGTACAAACTGTCACCCAAGCTGTACCGATACCGTCACAGACGCTTGCCATTTGTCCGACAAAAATCACGCAAGGCCTTGATTTGCCTGACCTGCACGGCAGTGGCCCGACCTTTGCTCTACGCTTATAGCAAGCGCTCATGCGCGTCTCTCTGATAAGTACAACAGCCAAGGAGAACATCATGCGTTACGCTCACCCCGGTACTGAAGGCGCCAAAGTCTCGTTCAAGAGCAAGTACGGTAACTACATCGGCGGCGAGTTCGTCGCGCCTGTCAAAGGTCAGTACTTCACCAACACCTCGCCAGTAAATGGCCAACCGATTGCCGAATTCCCGCGCTCCACGGCCGAAGACATCGAAAAAGCCCTGGACGCCGCCCACGCCGCTGCCGATGCCTGGGGCTCAACTTCCGCCCAGGCGCGCTCGCTGGTCCTGCTGAAAATCGCCGACCGCATCGAACAGAACCTCGAAACCCTGGCGATCACCGAAACCTGGGACAACGGCAAAGCCATCCGCGAAACCCTCAACGCCGACATCCCGCTGGCCGCTGACCACTTCCGTTATTTCGCCGGGTGCCTGCGCGCCCAGGAAGGCAGCGCCGCCGAGATCGACGGCAATACCGTCGCCTATCACATCCATGAACCACTGGGCGTGGTCGGCCAGATCATCCCGTGGAACTTCCCGATCCTGATGGCCGCGTGGAAACTCGCCCCGGCCCTGGCCGCCGGCAACTGCGTGGTACTCAAACCTGCCGAGCAAACCCCGCTGGGCATCAGCGTGCTGCTGGAACTGATCGGCGACCTGCTGCCGCCGGGCGTGCTCAACGTGGTGCAAGGGTTCGGCAAAGAAGCCGGCGAAGCCCTGGCCACCAGCAAGCGCATCGCCAAGATCGCCTTCACCGGCTCGACCCCGGTCGGCTCGCACATCATGAAATGCGCCGCCGAAAACATCATTCCGTCCACCGTTGAACTGGGCGGCAAGTCGCCGAACATCTTCTTCGAAGACATCATGCAGGCCGAGCCAAGCTTCATTGAAAAAGCCGCCGAAGGCCTGGTACTGGCGTTCTTCAACCAGGGCGAAGTCTGCACCTGCCCGTCCCGTGCACTGGTCCAGGAGTCGATCTATCCGCAGTTCATGGAAGCGGTGATGAAGAAAGTCAGCCAGATCAAACGTGGCGACCCGCTCGACACCGACACCATGGTCGGCGCCCAGGCGTCCGAGCAGCAATTCGACAAGATCCTTTCGTACCTGGAAATCGCCAAGGGCGAAGGTGCCGAGCTGCTGACCGGCGGCAAGGTGGAAAAACTCGAAGGCAACCTGGCTTCCGGTTACTACATCCAGCCGACCCTGCTCAAGGGCACCAACAAGATGCGTGTGTTCCAGGAAGAAATCTTCGGCCCGGTGGTGAGCATCACCACCTTCAAGGACGAAGCCGAAGCCCTGGCCATCGCCAACGACACCGAGTTCGGCCTGGGCGCCGGCCTCTGGACCCGCGACATCAACCGCGCCTATCGCATGGGCCGCGCCATCAAGGCCGGTCGTGTGTGGACCAACTGCTACCACCTGTACCCGGCGCACGCCGCGTTCGGCGGGTACAAGAAGTCCGGCGTCGGCCGTGAAACCCACAAGATGATGCTCGACCACTACCAGCAGACCAAAAACCTGCTGGTGAGCTACGACATCAACCCGCTGGGCTTCTTCTAAAACCTCGGGGCAACACAGATGATTCTGTGTTGCCTGTTCAATGGCCTTCGCGAGCAAGCCCGCTCCCACAGGGACTTGCGTCGGCCCACATTATTGGATTCTGCACAAATCCAATGTGGGAGCGGGCTTGCTCGCGAAGGCGTCCTTAATGACACGACACAAAGCCTGGCCGCTCTGGCACGGGCCTTGCGTACCCGTCATTCAGGATTTGCGTGAACACTGCCGCTGCGTGAACAGCATCCACCCAATCAACCGCTGCACCCGAAAGTCCAACAGATCGAACAATAAAAAAGACAGAGAGGACTTATGACTTCCACCACACAGCTCAAACCCACACTCGGCACCCTGCACCTCTGGGGCATTGCCGTCGGCCTGGTGATTTCCGGCGAATACTTCGGCTGGAGTTACGGCTGGGGCACGGCGGGAACCCTGGGTTTCCTGGTCACGGCCCTGATGGTCGCGACCATGTACACCTGCTTCATCTTCAGTTTCACCGAACTGACCACCGCCATTCCCCACGCGGGCGGGCCGTTTGCCTACAGCCGCCGGGCGTTCGGCGAGAAAGGCGGATTGATCGCCGGCATCGCCACCCTGATCGAATTCGTGTTCGCCCCGCCGGCCATCGCCATGGCCATCGGCGCCTATCTGAATGTGCAATATCCGGGACTCGATCCAAAACTCGCGGCGGTCGGCGCGTATTTCGTGTTCATGACCCTGAACATCCTTGGCGTCAGCATCGCCGCGACCTTTGAGCTGGTGGTGACCGTGCTGGCCGTCGCCGAATTGCTGGTGTTCATGGGCGTGGTCGCACCGGGCTTCAGCTTCAGCAACTTCGTGCTGAACGGCTGGTCGGGCGCCAATGAGTTCACGATGGGCTCGATTCCGGGCATTTTCGCGGCGATTCCCTTCGCGATCTGGTTCTTCCTCGCCATCGAAGGCGCGGCCATGGCGGCCGAGGAAGCCAAAGATCCGAAACGCACGATTCCACGGGCCTACGTCAGCGGCATCCTGACCCTGGTGTTCCTGGCCATCGGTGTGATGGTGATGGCCGGCGGCGTCGGCGACTGGCGTCAACTGTCGAACATCAACGACCCGCTGCCACAGGCGATGAAAGCGGTGGTCGGCAACAATTCGACGTGGATGCACATGCTGGTGTGGATCGGCCTGTTCGGGCTGGTGGCGAGTTTCCACGGGATCATCCTCGGGTACTCGCGGCAGTTCTTCGCCCTGGCCCGGGCCGGTTATCTGCCGAAAGGCCTGGCCAAACTCTCGCGCTTCCAGACCCCGCACCGGGCGATCCTGGCCGGCGGCGTAATCGGCATCGCGGCGATCTACAGCGACGGACTGGTCAATCTGCAAGGCATGACCCTGACGGCGGCGATGATCACCATGTCGGTGTTCGGCGCCATCGTGATGTACATCATCAGCATGCTCAGCCTGTTCAAACTGCGCAAAACCGAGCCGAACCTGGAGCGCACCTTCCGCGCACCGGGCTACCCGGTGGTGCCGGCCATCGCGCTGTTCCTGGCGGTGGTGTGCCTGGTGGCGATGGCCTGGTTCAACACGCTGATCGGCTGTGTGTTCCTCGGGTTCATGGCCGCCGGCTACCTGTACTTCCAGCTGACCGCCAAGCAACGCTCCGAAGCCCCGGCAGACGCTATGCTCGAAGGTATCTAAACGCTAGCTGAGCTGCACCGGCATCGGGCCTCGGGCTCGGTGCCCGCACTAAAAGCATTCATTCAGGAGGAACGCGCCCCATGGCCGCATTTGCCCATACCGTCGGCGCCCAGACCTACCGCTTCGACAGCCTCAAGGACGTGATGGCCAAGGCCAGCCCCGCGCGTTCCGGGGACTTCCTGGCCGGCGTCGCCGCGCTCAACGATGGCGAGCGGGTGGCCGCGCAAATGGCGCTGGCCGACATCCCGCTCACGCATTTCCTGCAGGAAGCGCTGATCCCCTACGAATCCGATGAAGTCACCCGCTTGATCCTCGACAGCCATGACAAACAGGCCTTTGCGGTCGTCAGCCATCTTACGGTTGGCGGCTTTCGCGACTGGCTTCTGAGCGAAGCGGCCGACGAGTCCAGTCTGCGCGCCCTCGCCCCCGGTCTGACGCCGGAAATGGTCGCGGCCGTGTCGAAGATCATGCGCGTGCAGGATCTGGTGCTGGTGGCGCAGAAGATCCGCGTCGTCACAAAGTTTCGCGGCACCCTCGGCCTGCGTGGACGGTTATCCACAAGGCTGCAACCCAATCACCCGACCGACGAACCGTCCGGCATCGCCGCGAGCATTCTCGACGGTCTGCTGTACGGCAACGGCGACGCGATGATCGGCATCAACCCGGCCACCGACAGCATCGCCTCGATCTGCGCGATGCTGGAAATGCTCGACGCGATCATCCAGCGCTACGACATTCCGACCCAGGCCTGCGTGCTGACCCACGTCACCACCTCTATAGAAGCGATCAACCGTGGCGTACCGCTGGATCTGGTGTTCCAGTCGATTGCCGGCACCGAAGCGGCCAACGCCAGTTTCGGCATCAACCTGAACATCTTGCAGGAAGGTTATGAAGCGGGCCTGAGCCTCAATCGCGGCACGCTTGGGCAGAACCTGATGTATTTCGAAACCGGCCAGGGCAGTGCGCTGTCAGCCAACGCCCACCACGGCGTCGATCAACAGACCTGCGAGACAAGGGCCTACGCCGTGGCGCGCCATTTCAAGCCGTTTCTGGTGAACACCGTCGTAGGATTTATCGGCCCGGAATACCTCTACAACGGCAAACAGATCATCCGCGCCGGCCTCGAAGATCATTTCTGCGGCAAGTTGCTCGGCGTGCCGATGGGCTGCGACATCTGCTACACCAACCACGCCGAGGCCGACCAGGACGACATGGACACCCTGCTGACCCTGCTCGGCGTGGCCGGGATCAACTTCATCATGGGCATCCCCGGTTCCGACGACATCATGCTCAACTACCAGACCACTTCGTTCCACGACGCACTCTACGCGCGGCAGACTCTGGGCCTGAAACCGGCGCCGGAGTTCGAGCAGTGGCTGGCGAACATGGGCATCTTCACCCAGGCGGACGGCAAGGTCCGCTTCGGCAACAATCTGCCGCCGGCCTTCCGCCAGGCCTTGGCGCAACTGGGATGAGTCAGATGGAAAAACCACCCGCCGATCCACAAAACCCATGGCTGGAGCTGCGTCGTCTGACCCCGGCGCGCATTGCCCTCGGCCGCACTGGCACCAGCCTGCCGACCCGTGCACAGCTGGATTTCCAGTACGCCCACGCCCAGGCCCGGGACGCGGTGCATTTGCCGTTCGATCACGCCGGGCTCAGCGCCCAACTGACCGAGCGCCAGCGTGACAGTTTGCTGCTGCACAGCGCGGCGGGAGATCGCAATAGCTACCTGCAACGCCCGGATCTGGGGCGCAAGTTGAGCGATCAATCGGCGCAAACTCTGCGCGAATACGCCCAGGCGCATCCGGGCGGCGTGGATCTGGTGATTGTGGTGGCGGACGGTCTGTCAGCGCTGGCGGTGCATCGGCATACCCTGCCGTTTCTCACCCGTCTGGAAGAACAGATGAGCGCCGACGAATGGTCGATCGCACCTGTAGTGCTGGTGGAACAGGGTCGAGTGGCAATAGGCGATGAAATCGGCCAGTTGCTGGGCGCCAAAATGGTTGTGATGCTGATTGGAGAGCGTCCGGGCCTCAGTTCGCCGGACAGCCTGGGTTTATATTTCACCTACAATCCAAAAGTCGGCCTCACGGATGCGTACCGCAATTGCATCTCCAATGTGCGGCTGGAAGGGCTCAGCTACGGCATGGCGGCGCATCGCTTGCTGTATCTGATGCGCGAAGCCTGTCGGCGCCAGCTGTCGGGCGTCAATCTGAAGGATGAAGCGCAGGTTCAGACGCTGGAATCGGAAGCCGGTGCAGACATGAAGAGTAATTTCCTACTCGATCCGCCCCCAGCCTGAACCGTTTCCGCATTGCCTTTCTGCGCCGGTTTGAGGCAGGATCGACGAACGGCCGCCCAAGGTTTCCCGATGCCGTCAGCCCCACGTGAAGACAGCCAATTGAAGGACGAGACCTACCATGCGGATTATCCAAGCGACCCTCGAACACCTGGATTTGCTGACCCCGTTGTTCGTTAAGTACCGCGAGTTCTACGGCTCCCTGCCCTATCCGGACTCGTCCCGGGCCTTTCTCGAAAAGCGCCTGCGACGCAAGGAATCGGTGATCTACCTGGCCCTGGCCGATGACGACGACAAGAAGCTCATGGGTTTCTGCCAGCTCTACCCGAGCTTTTCCTCCCTGTCGCTCAAGCGCGTGTGGATCCTCAACGACATCTACGTCGCCGAAGACGCCCGCCGCCAGTTGGTAGCCGACAACCTGATCCGCACCGCCAAGAAAATGGCCAAAGAAACCCAGGCCGTGCGCATGCGCGTCTCCACCAGTGCCGACAACGAAGTGGCGCAGAAAACCTATGAATCCATCGGATTCAAGGAAGACACCGAGTTCAAGAACTACGTGCTGCCGATCAGCGACGAGCTCTGATCGCGGAGTGCCCTGCGGGGAGGGAGCAGACTCCCTCCCCAAAATGAATGCCAACCCGACATTTGTTCACACCGACATCCCCCGCTACAAAACCAACGCGCTTTTCACCTCTCAAACCGTATAATCCCGAGCTTTCCGGCTTGTAAGAAAAACTACACCTGCTTGTAGGCTTACACGAAGTCATCCGCACAGGTCTGCCGAGTCAGGCCGTCACCACAGGTGCCTCCATGGATTTCAACCCGCTCGATCTTGTCCTGCATCTCGACGTTTACCTCGACCTGCTGGTGAATAATTACGGGCCATGGATCTACGCCATCCTGTTTCTGGTGATCTTCTGCGAGACCGGTCTGGTGGTGATGCCATTCCTGCCGGGCGATTCCCTGCTGTTCATCGCCGGCGCAGTGGCTGCGGGCGGCGGCATGGACCCGGTATTGCTGGCGGGCCTGCTAATGCTGGCGGCGATCCTCGGCGACAGCACTAACTACGTGATCGGACGAACGGCGGGCGAGAAGCTGTTCAGCAACCCGAACTCGAAAATCTTCCGCCGCGACTACCTGCAGAAAACTCACGACTTTTACGACAAGCACGGCGGCAAAACCGTTACGCTGGCGCGCTTCCTGCCGATCATCCGTACCTTTGCACCGTTCGTCGCTGGCGTGGCGAGAATGCCCTACCCGCGCTTCTTCGGCTTCAGTGTCCTCGGGACAATTCTCTGGGTCGGCGGTCTGGTCACCCTGGGTTACTTTTTCGGCAACGTACCGTTCATCAAGAAAAACCTGTCGTTGCTGGTGGTCGGCATCATCCTGCTGTCGCTGATTCCGATGATCCTCGGTCTGGTGCGCAGCCGTTTCGGCGGCGCCAAAGCCCAATCGCACTAAGCCGATGTGGTCGCTGAGCGCCTGGCGCCGCCGGCGCATTCTGGCCAGGCACCCGATTGCCGACGAACTGTGGCAGCGGGTGCGCCATCACCTGAGTTTTCTCGATGGCATCAGTGCCACTGAAGACCAGTGGCTGCGCGAAGCCAGCGTGCTGTTCCTCGAAGACAAACACCTGACCGCCCTGCCCGGCGTCGAATTGCACCAGGAACAACGCCTGCTGCTCGCCGCCCAGGCGCAACTGCCGCTTTTGCATCTCGGCGATCTGAACTGGTATCAGGGTTTCCACGAAATCGTCCTCTACCCCGACGACTTCCTCAGTCCCCAGCGCCATCGCGATGCCAGCGGCGTCGAACATGAGTGGGACGGCGAACACAGCGGCGAGGCGTGGCAGCAAGGGCCGATCATCCTCGCCTGGCCCGGGGTGATGGCCAGTGGTGGCTGGGAAGGTTACAACCTGGTGATCCACGAACTGGCGCACAAGCTCGACATGCTCAACGGTGACGCCAACGGCCTGCCGCCGGTGCACGCCGACATGCGGGTCAGCGACTGGGCCGAGGTGATGCAGGCGGCGTACGACGATCTCAACCGCCAGCTCGACCGCAACCCGGAGGCGGAAACCGCCATCGATCCCTATGCCGCCGAGAACCCGGCCGAGTTCTTCGCCGTCACCAGCGAGTACTTCTTCAGCGCTCCGGATCTGCTGCACGAGGCTTATCCACAGGTGTATGCGCAGTTGCAGCTTTTCTACCGCCAGGATCCGTTGGCGCGCCTGAAGCAACTTCAGGCCACCGACCCGGTCTATCAGGCTCACGAGTAAAGGTCTGCACGACTTCCGGTACGTGGCGTCCACGGCAGAATATGCCTATAATCGCCGCCACTTTTTGGTCAATCCGGCCAAGTGTTTTTGGTCAACTAACGGGGGCAACGCCCAATGAGCTACAGCAAGATTCCGGCTGGCAAAGACCTGCCGAACGACATCTACGTCGCGATCGAGATCCCGGCCAACCACGCGCCGATCAAATACGAAATCGACAAAGACAGCGATTGCCTGTTCGTTGACCGTTTCATGGCCACCCCGATGTTCTACCCGGCCAACTACGGTTACATCCCGAACACCCTGGCTGACGACGGTGATCCCCTCGACGTGCTGGTTGTAACCCCTTACCCGGTTGCTCCAGGTTCGGTGATCCGCGCGCGCCCGGTCGGCATCCTGAACATGACCGACGACGGCGGCGGCGATGCCAAAGTCATCGCAGTTCCACACGACAAGCTGTCCCAGCTGTACGTGGACGTGAAGGAATACACTGACCTGCCAGCCCTGCTGATCCAGCAGATCGAGCACTTTTTCGCGAACTACAAAGATCTCGAAAAAGGCAAATGGGTGAAAATCGAAGGTTGGGCCGGTGCAGACGCCGCCCGCGAAGCGATCACCAAGTCGGTTGCTGCCTACAAAGGCTAAGCCTCGCGACCTGCGACACGCTTGAAGAAAACCCCGGTTGATCCGGGGTTTTTTGTGCCTGCCCGATAGGTGCTTAAACAGCTTGTTTATAGCGACCTACAGAAAAGTTTTGGTGTGTGTAATTTCCCACAAGGACGTCTTACATCCCGTCGCAAAATTTGCCCTGATTTTGAACGCAAGGTTTATTCAAACCGCTCTAGGCCGGCCGTAGACTCGTGTTTATGAGAAAGAACACTAGCGGTCCAAGATTCAAGGCACTCCTGGAAGCTGCGAACATCACCACCACGGGATTCGCAAAGTTCTGGGGCACGGAAGCCCAAAACGTTCATAACTGGTACACCCGGGGCGTACCCGCGTACCGCATGGAAGAAGTTGCGCGCCTGCTGTCCGTCAACAGCCAATGGCTGAAGACCGGCGAAGGCCCGAAAGACGCCCCGCACCTGCATACAGAGTCGGGCGACATCCTCGATGCCCATGCCATTCGCGGCGTGTACACGGTGCTAGACACCAACGACATCGAACTGCCCCTCTACAAGGAAACCCCGACCGCCCCCGGCTCCGGCAAGACCCACGTCATCAAGGACCCGGAACAAACCATCCGCCTGCCCCGCAGCCACCTCGAAACACTGGAAATCCGCCACACTGACGCCATCTGCACCCACATGATCGGCAACAGCATGGCCGAGAAAATCGAAGACGGCTCCACCCTCGCCATCGACCGCGGCCTCACCCAGGTGGTGGACGGCGAAATCTACGCCATCGAACACGACGGCATGCTGCGCATCAAATACCTGCATCGCATGCCCGGCAACGCCCTGCGCCTGCGCAGCCACAACAGCGCCGAATACCCGGACGAAATCTTCCGCGCGGCGCAGATCGAGGAGCAGCGGATTCATGTATTGGGGTGGGTATTCTGGTGGTCGACGCTGGGCAAGCGCCGGCCGGTGGTGCCGTTTCTCTGAGCCAGCTTCTGTCGTGAGGGGCAGCCGGCCCGGATAGTCGGTACAAATTCGGGATTTTTCCCGGATTGAACGCTCTATCCCGCACTTCGCACTGGGAATCCCCAACAAAACTCAGTATCCTGCGCCCCACATTCGCGCATCGACCCGCCAAGCGGCCCAGATGACGCCTGACGCGGCAGACCACTGTCTGACCAAGTCCCACAGCCGGACGCAAGATCCGGATGTACGTTTTGAAGGCTGGCGCGGTTTACCAAAAATAAACCAAGCCAGTCCCCGAGAAGCCGGCCACAAGCCGGCTTTTTAATGCCTGCCAAAAAACCAAGCCTACCGTCCGAAATCTGAATCGGCGCTTGCCGGATACCAAACGCGCTTGTACCGTAAAGACAAACGTCATTACAGGTATTCCATCATGGCATCCATCAACATTCGTATCGACGACGAACTGAAAAAACGCGCCTTCGCAGAGCTGGAAAAGCTCGGGCTTTCGCCCTCAGAGCTTCTGCGCCAAACGCTTCAATACGTCGCGGACCGGGGCAAATTGCCGTTCAAAGCGGCATTGCTCAGTGAAGAAGATGAAGCACTTATCGCAGTGGTCACTGAACGTCTTGCCGCGCCTCAGCGAGTCAAGGTAAGTCTGGATGACCTATAACCTTGAGTTTGATCGTCGTGCATTAAAGGAATGGAACAAGCTGGGCGATACGATTCGCGAGCAGTTCAAAAAGAAACTCGCCGAGGTTCTCGAAAACCCTCGCATAGAAGCAAACAGGCTTCGCGAGCTGCCAGATTGTTACAAGGTGAAGCTGAAAAGCGCTGGGTATCGCCTGATTTATCAGGTGATTGATCACGAAATTGTGGTGTTCGTAGTCGCTATCGGAAAGAGAGAGCGAGAGGCGGCTTATGACGCTGCACTGGATCGATTGTCGTCCCAACCCTGAGCCAGTTAATCATCAGGATCTATTCTGAAATTGGGCAGCAACCTGCTGCCCGATTACCGTCACGGATAACTAAACGACTTCACCAACGTCAACTCCCCCACCGCCCGCATCGGCACCAGGAATGTCTCCATCTTCTCGCTAGGCGTCCCCTCCTCGGTAATCACCGTCACCTGCGCGGTAGTCAACGGCTGCACCGCCTCTTCCCCGCCCTCATCATCCCCGCGATACCCACCGCCAAAATAATTCACATACACCAGATACTGCCCCTTGATCGGTGCCGGCATGGCGAAGATTTCCGGGCCGTAGCCGGTGGTCACGTCGACATCCAAAGCCGCGCCGTTGGGCGCGACGCGGTCGCCGTACCAGATGTGCGCGCCGTCGGGTGTGATCAGGTGTAGATCGAGGTCAGTGCCATCGCTGTCCCACGCCAGCAACACCCGCAGTTTCGCCGGAGTAGCGCCGCCGCTGGTGTTGAGGAACTGCGTGCGGTGCCGTTGCTGGCCGTCCGGGCTGCGGACTTCGACGCTGTTGCTGCCGTTGGGAAACGAGAACGGGCGGTCGAAGCGGCCGCTGTCGTCGATTTTCAGCGGCATGCTGACGCCGTTGACGATCAGGCGGCCGGGCTCTTTGTTTTTCGGTGTGGCTTTGATTTCGCCGCTGATGCGGGCGGTGTTGGCCTGGCCGAGCGGGGTGTTTACCGAGGAGGCCGGGTAGTTGACGGTCTGGCGGAAGCTTTCGCCCTCGCCTTCAGGCGCGCCGCTGCGCCAGCCGCCGACCGGGGTGTCGAGTTTTACGCCGTCAGCGGCGATCACCGGCGAAACACCGGCAAAGACGCAGAGCAACAGCAAGACCTGTGGATAACGGAGTGTCATGGTCTATTCCAGCAAAAGGTGACGGGCGAGCCCTTCGATATAGGTTTCATCCTGGCCGTTGGGATGTGCTTCAAAGGCCAGGTGCAGGTATTCGTGAGTCAGGTCGAGGCGGTCCTGCAAGGACAGCACGCCGCGCACATAGATGCGCTGGCGTTCGCGGTCGACGAAGGGGCGGCCGAAGGCGAGCTTGCAGACGGCGAACGTGCTGACTTCGTTGTAGCCGGTTTCGCTTTCCAGCCTGGGACGCCAGCCGCGCCGCTGCTTTTGCAGCCAGTCCTGCGCGGCGGGTAGCGCTTCGCAGGACGCCACCGGGTTGTCCCAACGGCTGAGGCTGGCGCGCGGGTAAGCGTGCAGCAGTATCGCGTCGTAACGCTGGCCGGCATTGGCTTGTTCGACGGCTTGTTGCCAGGCGAGTTTGTCGGGGCCGGGTTGATCGGAGTGATAGGTGACGGTGCTGCCGGCCAATACCAGGTCCGCCGTCCACGCGGCGATGTTGCGGGATTCGGCGGAGGCCGGACGCGGGGCGACGCGCTGGCGGGTGCTGCTGTCATCGATGCTCAAACATTCGCCGTTGCGCGTGGCGTTTTGCAGCAGGTACGTCCGGATCGCCACGGCCAACGCTTTGGCGGCTTCGGCAGGTTCGGGTTTGGCTTCACGCTCCAGCACACGGGCGACGTACTCTTCGCGATCCAGCCGGGCGACCAGTTTGTCGTTGAGCAGAAACAGTTCGCCATCGCTGTGGATATCCAGCGCATTGCCATTGGCGAATTCGACACGGAAATCGCCCTGCAACGGGCCGGAACCGGCAACGCGCTCACCCGACAGAACCCGCGAAACCGGATAACGCGAGAACAATCCGACCTCAACGCATCGCCCAGCCTCCGCCGGCCAGGATGCAGGCAACACCGTCGCCAACGCCGAACCGTAATGCCGCAAAACCATCTGACTGGTACCCCGGCCACCGGCCCAGATCGGCGAGCCGTCCGCCGTCCAGCCAGCGAATCCGCCCTGTCGTGATTGCGGGTCCTGATCGCCGAGCCAGCTCCAGGTTTTCACCCGCAAGCGTCCGCCAAGTTCACCGACGACATTGCCGTCTGCCGCGTTCAGAACGACATCAAGCAGCACACGGCGCATCTGATCCTGAGCCGGCAGCCAAGATAAAACTTTCAACAAGTCAGCCACGGAAACCCGAGTAGCCGGTTGCACCGATGGCAAATCCAGCAACCACGACGGCGCCTGTCGCGCCTGCCAATAGGTTTTCCAATCGCCAGCGGTTATGCCCAACCGCGCCGGCTCGAAATACAGCCCGCAGGATTTTACCAGCGCCTGATCACGCTCGATCCTCCCGCCCGCCGTGCAGCAATAAACCTCTTCCTTCGACTGCCCGCGACATTCATAAGCCGGTTCCTGCGCGCCGGTATCCACCAGCCACGCGTAGACGAACACCTTCCACAAACTGCCCAGCGGCGTATCAAGCGACGAAGGCAATGGCTCGCGGGCGGTCAGTTGCGTGGTGTTCAGCGACAGCAATTCGCCCTTGTAGGCCACGCGCAACGGTTCATCCTGCGCCGTCGCCAGCGCAGGAATCACACACATCAGCAGCCAGACCAGCGGCCGGGTCATGTCAGTTGACCGTGACCTGACCAAGGGCGGCCTTCGCTTCCCGGGCCTGATGCTGCGGCGCGTAGACCTGAGTGAAACGCACCGGCGGCAGGTTGAACTGGCCCTTCTGCGAGAAGCGCACCAGATGCCGCAGACGCAATTCACCGCTCAACGCATCCACCGGCACCGCGTAGGCCAGTTGACCCGGTTCGAAACGCGCCTTCTCCAGCGCAGTCGGCTCAGTGCCGTCCTTGCCCTGCAACTTGATGCCCCACGTGGTGCGCTCGACATCCGCACCCGGCGGCAGCGGCACTTCGAGCATGCCGTAGCGCAGCGGTTTCGGTGCCTTGCTGGTGAGGATCACTTCGTCCAGGTACAGGCTGTCGCTGGACAGTGGTTTAGTGCCGACCGGTTCCAGTTTGAAGGTGAACGCCTCGTCACCCGGCACCAGACGCGACAGGCGACGAGTGATGGTCACCGCCATCGGATCGACCGCCGGTTGCTGGGTCTGGAAGCTCAGCGCGGCACGCAACGGACGCTCCTGAGTGCCCGACACCGTCAACACGCTCGGCACCGGCGCAGCACCTTGCCACGTCCAGAACATCTCGCCGGTCGCGCCGTAGTTTTTCTTCCAGCCTTCACCCGGTGCCAGCGCGATGGTCGGCGACGCCTGAGCGATGCTGCGTTGCAGCCAGGTCAGCGCCAGTGCACGCTCGAGGGTAGATTGCTGCGGCAACAGACGTTGCAACAACGCTGTCGCGCGAGCCTGATCGAACGGTTGCAGCGACAGGTTCAGCGCTTCGGCAAACGGCTGCGAACTGACCGACAAGCGCTGTTGCGCAGCGCCCAGCTGACGATTGAATGCATCCGGCAAAGCGACTTTCGACTGGGTGGCCAACGATGCGGTCAAGACCCGCGCCGCCGCGAGACCGAGCGCCGAATCCGGATCGCCCATCACCAGACTGTCTTCGCCATCGTCCATCAGGGTTTCGGCATTGCCTTCCCCGGCCTTGGCCAGATCCTCCATCAAGCCGCTGAGCAGCGTGTTGACCGGCAGATGCATTTGCTTGGCGAATGACAGGATCAGCGCCCGTTGCAGCAACGGCGTGTTCGGCGCCTGCTTGGCATAAACCTCCAGCACCCGCTGCCAGTGCTCCGGCGGCAAGGTCAGATCAAGCACCTGACTGGCGTTCCAGTCGGCGTAGTACGCGTAAGCGGTGAGGAACGCATCCGGCTCACCATCAAAGCCCCACCAGGTGAAGCTCGCTGACGGCCCGGCCATTTGCACCAGCCGCAGACGGCTGTTCTGCATGATCAGGCGCAAGCGGTCGCGGATCTGCGGGCTCGACGCCAGCGACGGATAAGCGATGCTCAGCGGCAGCAAACGGCTGGCGGTCTGTTCGACGCCGCCGTACGGATAGCTGAGCAGATCGTCGAGGGCCGAACGGAACAGCGCTTGCGGGCTGTCATCAAGACGCAGGCGAATGTCGGTAGCGTCCGCCGGCAGAGTCAACGGCGTGTCGCCGCTGGCCACGTCGAGGCTCTGGGTCTGCGTCACTTGCCAGCCTTCACCAGTAGCGGTCAGGCGCACCGCGAGGGCGTCGGCGGTCTTGCCGTCCTGCACCAGCTCGGCGGTCCATTCGCCGGTGGCCAATGCGAAGGCCGGCAGCGGCAGGTAGTTGATGCCGTTGTTGAGGGTCACCGGCAGGCGCTGTTCGGCGCCAGCGTAGTGCGTCACCAGTTCAGCCTTGACCGGTTTTTCGGCCTGGCTGAAAGCGAACACGCCGAGTTGCGGCTGATCGCCTTTGCGGAATTTGCTCGGCCCGCTCCACTTCAGGTACAGCGGTTTTTCCGAGCGCACGAACTGCTTCTTCTGCCCGACCTGACCGTCATCGGCAATCACCCGCGCGGTGATGCGCCAGCGGGTCAGCGAGTCCGGCATCTTGAAGGTGAAACGGGTTTTGCCGTCGGCGTCGGTCAGCAATTCCGGTTGCCATGCAGCGGTGTCGACGTCTTCGCGACGCGGCCGCTCCAGCACTTTCACCCCGCGTTCGCTGCGGTTGGCCTTGCCCGGCGCGCCCGGGCTGCCCGGCAGCGCCACGTCGTAGCTGATGAACGACAGGCTGGCGCTGGTGCGCACGTTGTTGCGGCGCGGGTGATAGAAGAACTGGTCGATGGTCGGCGCGACTTCCGGTTGCAGCGCGTAGACCATTTCGTCGACCACGCTGACCGTCAGGTGCGCCGGCACAGCCTTGCCAGCAAATTGCGTGGTCAGGTCGACCGTCACCGTATCGCCCGGTTGATAGGTGTCTTTGTCGGTCTTGATCGCCACGTCGATCTGCGGCGCGACCACCTTGATCCCGGCGTTCTGGAAGCTGTACTGACCGCCTTTGGTGTACAGCACCGAGAACGTCAGGTTCGGCGCAAAGTTGTCCTTCACCGGGATACGAGCGCGGTATTGGGTGTCGCTGAGTTTTTCCAGCTTCAGCCAGTCGCCGCCCTTGGCCAGCAGCGCGGTGGCCTCGACCTTGTCGCGCTCCAGCGACAGCAGTGCATCGCTCACGGGCTCGGGGAACGTGATCAGTGCCAGCGCTTCATCGCCGGCCTTGTACTCGGGTTTGTCGAGGACGATTTCCACAGTGCCCGGCACAGCCTTGACGCCATCGCCGGTGACCGAATGACCGGTCGCACCGAGCACTCGACCGTGCTGATCTTTCAGCGACAGGTTGTAGGTGCCCGGGCGATCGAAGGCGACGCTGAAGCCTTTGTCTTTCGCCGCCAGTTTGCCTTCGCCGGTGGTCTGGTCTTCCAGACGCACCCAGCTGTAGCTGCTCGGCACAACGGCCTGGGCCTGTTGGCTGCCACCCTCGTTGGCGTAGCTGAACGCGACCTTGTCGCCCACTGCGCTGAAGCGCTGCGGCGCGGTCAGGCGAAAGCTGGCGGCGCCCCGGTCGATTAGGATTTCCTTGGTGGTCTTGACCCGATACGCCGCGCCATCGCTGGCGAACACGGTGAGCATGTAGCGGCTCGGTTTGTCGGCGGCCGGCAGGTCGAGGGTCGCGTTGCCCTTGCTGTCGGTGGTCAGTTCGGTGCTGGTCAGTTCCACCGGGAATTGCCCGAGGTATTGCAGCTCGTTGTCGACCATTGACAGTTGCTGGGCGCGCAGGCTCAGGGTCAGTTTGGCGTTCGCCACCGGTTTGCCGTCCGGGTACAGCAGCACCAGGCTGCCCTTCACCGGCTCGCCCGTGCGGTAATCCTGCTTGGCCAGGTTCAGCGAGATTTCGAAGTGCGGCTTGATGTACTCCGCCACCCGGAAAGCGCTGCTGTAGGCCTGATCCTTGTAGTTGAAACGTAGCTCGTAACCACCGGCCACCGCGTTGTCCGGCAACTGGAAACGGCCCTGAGTGCCGGCCTTGGAATCGAGCTTCAGATCCAGACGCTGCAATTCGGTGCCGGTGGCATCGAGTACGCTGACATTAACGTCCGCTGCCCCCGGCAATACCGAGTCCCGCGCATTCTTGAATTCGCGGCCGACGATTTTCAGCGATACCCAATCACCCGGGCGATACAGCGGCCGGTCGGTGAAGGCGTAGAGTTTGGTGTCGTAGATTTCGCTGTCGTAATAGAAGTTTTCCGAAACGAATACGCCGCCCTCCTCGTCCTCGCCGATCACGAACGAACGCTCCGGGCTGACGTGTTTCAGGCGCAGCAGACCATCGGTGTCGGTGGCGCCGCTGCTCATCACGCCGAGGCCGTCGGTCCACAGCACATTGACCTTCGGCACCGAACTGCCTTCGTGTTTGCGCGCGGCCCACACCAGCAATTCATCACCGGCAATCTTGCTCACCGCCACGGTGTTGGAAACGAAGACCATGGTGGTCGCGCGGTACTTGCCGATCAGCGCTTCGACCAGATAAAGACCCGGTTTCAGATTGCCCAACGGGATGTAGACGTTACCCGGCGCGACGCTGACGAACTCGCTGGAAGACCCGGCCAGATTGACGCCGGTCGGCGGCTGGATCGGCTTGGCCTGCCACAGCGGATAGCGGAACTGGCTGACCACCGGCAGGCCCGGAATCAGGACGAATTGCGGTTGCGCGTCGTACGGTGTCGGCGCGGCGATGGCGTTGCCCATCTTCAATTCCGGCACTTCTTCGGTGACTTGCTGACGCGACTCATAGGAGAACGCACGCTGCATCACCCGACGGGATTTGCGGTACCAGTTGTCCCACAGGTACGCGAGAGTGTTCGACAGGCCTTCGCCCTTGAACTGGCCATCGCTGACCACGCGGTGCAGGTTCTTCTGGCGCTTGAGAAAGTCCAGCGGCTTGTCGATCTTGTACACGCGGATATCGGCGCCGCCGTACGGTTCCATGCGGAAACGGCGATAGTCGCGACCCGGTGCTTCGAGGCGCACCACCGCCTGTTCGTCGGCGGCGAAACTGCTGTCGGCCAGCAGGAAAAAGCTTTCACCGGAGACCGGCGTGTAACCGCTTGGCTCCACGGTGTCTTCGGCATTCACGGCCGAAAACGGCAGGGCTAACAGCAACAGAAAAGGCAGTAAACGCAGCATGCGGGCACCGGTCATTGGGAGAGAAAGTTCAGTCGATAGACGCCGATGAAGTTGGGGTTGGCTGCGTCGGGTATCCATCGGGTGTCCTTCCATGTCATGAGTTGCTGCAGGCTTGCCGAACGCATGCCGTTGTCGGTTGGGGTGGTCGTGCCGGTGTGATAAGCGATGTAGCGGCCCATCCAGATCATCAGGTGCTGGTCGTCGCCCTGATCGAAAAACATCAGATCGCCGGGCCGTGCCTGGGACACGTCGCGGCCGATCAGATGGCTGTTGAACTGAATCAGTTTGATCGCGTTGACGTACGGCCCGACTTTGCCGCCGCCCTGCTGCCATTGCTGGGCGAGCTTGCGCTGATCGGCGCTCAGGTCCAGCTCCGGCGGCAGGTAGCGGTTGGACACGCCATTGCTGCGCAGCCATTTATCGTCGTGGACTTTCAGCGCTTCGTTGGCGGCGAAACGCACCAGCCCCGCGCAGTCCTGCTGGTACCAGCGTGGGCTTGGGCCTTTGCTCAATTGTTCCTGGGCGATGCGCACGAACCAGGCGCGAAACACCTGGGACTGCTGCGGATCGAGGGCCGGCGCCTCAACGGCTCGGGCACCAGCGCTGAGCAACAGCGCCAGAAGGCCAAGGCTGCGAATCAATCCAGTCACAGCGCTTTCCACTCCAGCGGCAGCCATTGCCAGTGACCGTCAGGCTCGCTGCCTTCAGGCAAAGTCAGGGCGTATTTGCCCATGCCGCCGAGGGTGCGCAGTTTCGGGATCAGGTAGGTTTGCGCGGCGTTGTAGAACACCGGCTCCATGTCCTGCGGCAGGCTGTCGAGGGTTTCCTGCTGGATCAGTTGCGCCATCGAATCCGGGCCGAAGTAGATCGGCATCAGCACGTCTTTCGGCAGTACGTCGGCCATCGGCGGGAAGCGCTTGTCGAGGGTGCCGAGGGCCTTGTCGACCAGTTTGTCGTCGAGGGAAAACAGCAGCGTCGAGCCGTGGCGCGCCAGGCTGACTTTCATGAAAGCACGGCCGGTGATCGCGTCCGGGTTTTCGGCATCCTTGGCCGCGTACGGGCCGAAGTTGGAGCTGACCTGACGCTGCCAGAGGTGGCTCTGGCCTTCCTGCTTCTCGACCACCGGGAACGCATGTTCGTCGACCTTGCCTTCGTAGGCGCCGACCATCGAATCGAACAGCGTGCCGATATCAGCGTCGAGTTTGCCGTTGTCTTCGTCGTTCAGACTGGCCACCAGCAATGGCGTGTACAGCCGCGAATCGGCGTACCAGCACAGGCCCGCCGCGCCGGCCACGTGCTCGGTGAGTTTCTGCGCCACGGCTTCTTCGGCGCCGAGTTTCACCAGCAACGGTTTTTGCGGCTCGGCCGCCACCGGCAAGGTCACGCAGGCACTGGCGCCCAGCGGCATGGCTTGCCAGACCGGTTTGAAATCGAAGTCCGGTTGGTTCTCCAGTTCGTCCATGGCGAGATAGCTATGCCAGCCCTTGTCGTCCATGTCGAAACGCAGGCCGGCGAAGTTCGGGATGAAGCGCTGGTAACCCATGGCCAGAACACTGGAATTGACCGACAGGCGCTGCTTGGTTTCAGGTGTCTTGGCCGTGAGCCCGAATGCTTCGGGGAACAGTTTTTCACCGTTGAGCAGCGCCGCCAGCGCTTGCGGCGAGACGTGGCCGGACTCCTCGGAAGCACCACTTTCCGGGTCGTAGAATTTGGTCGGGTTAGACAGCACCACCAGTTTGTCGCTACGGGAGGCGAACAGCAGGGATTTGCCGGCGTTGTAGGTCAGTTGATAGAGCAGCACTTCATCGCCGCCAACTTTCAGGGTGCTGAACACGCTCAGTTGCGAATCATCCAGCGCGACTTTCGCCAGCGGTTCCAGCACTTTGGCCAGCCCGCCGCGATCCATCACCAACAGGAAATCCTTCAGCCGACCATCGGCGCCACGCCACAACGCCACGTCTGCCGGTTGATCGAAGAGTTGCTCGATCAGGCTGTCCTGCAGCTTCAGGTCATGCTCGTAGATGATCCGCCGCAGGCTGCCGATCAAGCCGAGACGGTCGGCATGGGTTTCGTAATAGAAGACGAAATCCTCGGTGAGCGTGGCCTTGAGGAACGGCACCGTCAGCAGGTCTTTCGGCAACTGGCTCAGGGAGCGGGTTTCCAGCAGCGCGTCCGGGCGGCTGAGGCCGAGTTTGTCGCTGGCCAGTTCCGCCGGCGGCGCCTTCGGTTTGTGCATCAGCCAGCCGAGCCCGCCCGCCACGCCGGCCACCAGGCACAGCCCGACCACTAGCAACGGCCAGCGCCGGGAAGGTTTGCCCGCAGGTGTTACGGCGGCCGGTGTAGCAGTGTTATCGCTCATCTTTCCAGAACCCGAGTTCATCCGTGGCGGGATGCTTAATAGTTGAAAGTCTTGACCAGCAGCAGATCACCGATGGCCCGCAGGGGCACGATGAACGTTTCGCGTTTTTCGTCGACGGTGTTTTCGTTGAGCACCAGCGTGATCTGCGAGGTGATGACCTCGTTCTGGTTGCTGGTCTCCTCGAAGTTATAGCCGCCGTTACCGAAGTTGCCCCAATAGTTGACGTAAACCAGATAGGTGCCGTGCAGCGGCGCAGTCATGGTGAACATTTCCGGGCCTGGGCCATCGACGCCGTCCGGATCGAGGCCGCCGCCGTTGCTCATCGCCGGACGCGCCCAGAAGGCGTGCTGGCCGTCAGGCGTAATGACGTGCAGGTCGAGTTCGGCTTTAGGGTCGTCCCAACCGAGCACCACGCGGATCCGCGCCGGCGTGCGCAAATTGTTGGCTTCGTAGAATTGAACGCGCTTGAGCGACTGGCCGTCGGCGCTGATCACCTCGACGCTGTTGGAGCCGGCGCCGAACGCATACGGCCGGGCGAAACGGCCCTGGTCGTCGGTGTACAGATTCAGTGGATTGCCATTCACCGCCAGGCTATGAGGCGGGCGCAGATGCCCGATGGCCTTGAGCTGACCCTCGATCATCGTGCGATTGCGCTGGATGCCGCGATCAATCGGCGGCGTGGGATAAGCGACTTGCGGGTTTTCCGTGCGATCGAGCAACCCGTGATAGCGCCAGCCGCCCACCGGTTCCGACATCTCGGCACTCGGTGCAGCCGACAGCGCCGGCACGCAGGCCAGGCCGATCAGCAGCAAAAGAAGTGAACGCATGTGATGCCTCCTGCCATGCCTGAACGAAACCTTGCACCCGATCCTCGGCGCTTCACAGTGGGCGATACTGCGTTTCGTCTGAAAGACCCGTGACTGTCGGGTCGTAGAAGGCGCGAAGGTTAGCGATTCGGCAGTTTTTTAACAATCGGATACATGTGGATTTGCGGTGGGAATCACGGCGTCCAGTGGACGATGAGCCGAATAGGCGTCATATTCGGCTCACGAAATGAGCCGAATAGCGGTTTTAATCGGCTCACGCACTCAGGATCAGCAATCAATGGCGACTCACTGGATCTGGCAGCAACCTGATTGGCCCGACTTCAACTGGCAGGCGGAACGCCTGGCACCGTTGTTGCGCGAGTGTGTTCAGGCACAAGGTCAATTGATGGGCATGGCGGGATCGGTGAGCCATTCACTGAGCGCGCAGACAGAGCTGGACGCTTTGCTGCAAAACATCGTGACCTCCTCGGCCATCGAGGGTGAGCAGTTGAATGTCGGATCCGTGCGATCTTCGCTGGCACGGCGCCTGGGGCTGGAATTACCCGATGGCGACAAAGTCAGCAAGCGCAGCGAGGGGCTGGCTCAACTTATGCTCGATGCCACCCGCCGCCTTGCTGAACCGCTGACGCTGGAGCGATTGCTGGAATGGCACTCATGGCTGTTTCCAGAACAGGAGAGTGGTTTCCTTTCGCGAGCAATCAATGTCGGCGCTCTACGCGGCGATGAGCCAATGCAGGTGGTTTCCGGGCGAATCGACCGCCCGACCGTGCACTTCGAGGCGCCACCGCGACAAGGGCTTGAGCGACAACTCGACAGTTTTCTCAAGTGGTTCGACGCCAGTCAGCATCAGGCAGGCCTCGATCCTTTACTGCGAGCAGGTATCGCGCATTTCTGGTTCGTCACCTTGCATCCGTTCGACGACGGCAACGGGCGCCTGACTCGCACCCTCACCGATCTGGCATTGGCTCAAGGCGAAGCGCAGGCGATTCGTTTTTATGCGATGTCCGCCAGCATTCTCGATGATCGTGCGGGCTATTACCGGATTCTCGAATCCAGCCAGAAAGCCACGCTGGACATCACTGACTGGCTCACATGGTTCCTGCAAACCCTGCTGCGCAGCCTGCAACAGGCCATTGCGCGGATTGAAGGCGTACTGGGCAAGTCACGCTTCTGGCAAACGCACCGGGAATCCGAGCTGTCAGTGGAGCAGATCAAAGTGCTCAACCGCTTGCTCGACGGTGGTGAGCGTGGTTTCGAGCACGGTATCAGTGCGGCGCAGTATCAGGCCGTGGCAAAAGTCTCCAAGGCGACGGCGACCCGACATCTGGCGGAGCTGCTGGAAAAAGGTTGTCTCGAACGCCTGCCCGGCGGTGGGCGCAGCACGCGCTATCAGATCAGTTTTCCAGGCAAATCCGCAGAGTGATCCAAGCCCCGCTCATTTGCCCATACCCCCCCTATCTGCTAGTGTCGCGCCGGTTTAACGTCAACCGGAATTAGCCGCCATGGCCCGCAAAAAAGCTGCACTGGATTTCGAACAGTCCCTCGCCGACCTGCAAACGCTGGTGGAGCGTCTGGAGAACGGTGAATTGTCGCTGGAAGACTCGCTGACCGCTTTCGAGCAGGGCATCGGCCTGACCCGTGACTGCCAGGCGGCGCTGGCCCAGGCCGAGCAGAAGGTCCAGGTGTTGCTGGAGCGCGATGGCGAACTCGCCGAGGAACCCTTCGACGCGGATCAGCCAGAATGATTGCAGCGTATTCGGCCACCAGCCAGGCGCGGGTCAACGCGGCACTGGAAACCCTGTTCAACGCCCCGCTGCCAGAACTGGCGCGCCTCTATGAAGCCATGCGCTACAGCGTGATGAACGGCGGCAAACGCGTGCGTCCGCTGCTGGCCTACGCGGCGTGCGAAGCCCTTGGCGGCAAGGCCGAACAGGCCAACGGCGCGGCGTGTGCGGTTGAGCTGATCCACGCGTATTCGCTGGTGCACGACGATTTGCCGGCGATGGACGACGACGATCTGCGTCGCGGCCAGCCGACCACTCACAAGAAATTCGATGAAGCTTGCGCGATTCTGGCCGGCGACGGATTGCAAAGCCTGGCGTTCAGCGCCCTGCTCGACCCGCGTCTGAGCGACCTGAGCGCAGACATCCGCCTGCAACAGGTCACGGCGCTGGCGCACGCGGCGGGCCCGGCCGGCATGGTCGGCGGTCAGGCCATCGACCTCGGTTCGGTCGGCCTCAAGCTTGATCAGAAAGCGCTGGAACAGATGCACCGACACAAGACCGGCGCGCTGATCGAAGTCAGCGTCAGGCTCGGCGCCCTGGCCAGCGGCCGTGCCGAGAAGGATGAACTCAAGTCCCTGCAGACTTATGCACAGGCCATCGGCCTGGCATTCCAGGTCCAGGACGACATTCTCGACGTCGAAAGCGATACCGAAACCCTCGGCAAACGCCAGGGCGCCGACATTGCCCGCGACAAGCCGACCTACCCGGCGCTGCTCGGTCTGGACGCCGCCAAGGCTTACGCGCTGGAACTGCGCGATCAGGCCCTGCACGCGCTGCGACCGTTTGACGCGGCTGCCGAGCCGTTGCGCGATCTGGCCCGGTATATCGTCGATCGGCGTAACTGAAGGCTAATCAGCCAAAAAAGACCAACGCGTGGGCAGGGGGCGATGCATCAGGTAAACTGCCGCATCTTTTATACCTATAACGATTCGCCTGATGCCCACGACGTTTCATGAGATTCCCCGCAAGCGCCCGACCACGCCCCTGCTCGACCGCGCGAACACGCCGGACGGCCTGCGCCGGTTAGGCGAAGCCGAGCTGGAAACCCTGGCTGATGAGTTGCGCCTGGAATTGCTCTACACGGTCGGCCAGACCGGTGGGCATTTCGGTGCCGGCCTGGGCGTCATCGAGCTGACCATCGCGTTGCATTACGTCTTCGACACCCCGGACGACCGGCTGGTGTGGGACGTCGGTCATCAGGCCTACCCGCACAAGATCCTCACCGGTCGTCGCGAGCGCATGGAATCCTTGCGCCAGAAGGACGGCATCGCGGCTTTCCCGCGCCGTTCCGAGAGCGAGTACGACACCTTCGGCGTCGGCCACTCCAGCACCTCGATCAGTGCCGCGCTGGGCATGGCTATCGCCGCCCGCCTGCAGAACAGTGATCGCAAGGCGATTGCGGTGATCGGCGACGGCGCTCTGACCGCCGGCATGGCATTCGAGGCGCTGAACCACGCGCCGGAAGTCGACGCCAACATGCTGGTGATCCTCAACGACAACGACATGTCGATCTCGCGCAACGTCGGCGGGCTGTCGAACTATCTGGCGAAGATCCTTTCCAGCCGCACTTACGCGAGCATGCGTGAAGGCAGCAAGAAAGTGCTGTCGCGCCTGCCCGGCGCCTGGGAAATCGCCCGTCGCACCGAAGAATACGCAAAAGGCATGCTGGTTCCCGGCACCCTGTTCGAAGAACTGGGCTGGAACTACATCGGCCCGATCGACGGCCACGACCTGCCGACCCTGATCGCCACCCTGCGCAACATGCGCGATCTGAAAGGCCCGCAATTCCTGCACATCGTCACCAAGAAAGGCAAAGGCTTCGCCCCGGCGGAAGTCGACCCGATCGGTTACCACGCCATTACCAAGCTCGAACCGCTGGACGCCCCGGCCGCTGCGCCGAAAAAGGCCGGCGGGCCGAAGTATTCCGGCGTATTCGGTGAATGGCTGTGCGACATGGCCGCTGCCGACCCGCGCCTGGTGGGCATCACCCCGGCGATGAAGGAAGGCTCGGATCTGGTGGCGTTCAGCGAACGCTTCCCGCTGCGCTACTTCGACGTGGCGATTGCCGAGCAACACGCCGTGACCCTCGCTGCCGGCATGGCCTGCGAAGGCGCAAAACCGGTGGTGGCGATCTACTCGACGTTCCTGCAACGCGGTTACGACCAGTTGGTGCATGACGTCGCGGTGCAGAACCTCGATGTGCTGTTCGCCATCGACCGCGCCGGTCTGGTGGGCGAAGACGGCCCGACCCACGCCGGCAGCTTCGACCTGTCGTTCCTGCGCTGCATCCCGGGCATGGTCATCATGACCCCGAGCGATGAGAACGAACTGCGCAAGATGCTCACCACCGGCCACCTGTACAACGGCCCGGCGGCGGTGCGTTACCCGCGCGGCACCGGCCCGAACGCGACCATCGAGAAAGACCTCGAACCGATCGAGATCGGCAAGGGCGTGGTGCGTCGTCAGGGCAACAAGGTCGCCCTGCTGGTGTTCGGCGTGCAAATGGCCGAAGCCCTGAAAGTCGCCGAGACGCTGGACGCGACCGTGGTCGACATGCGTTTCGTCAAACCGATGGACGAAGCGCTGGTACGCGAGATCGCCAACAGCCACGACCTGCTGGTGACCATCGAAGAGAACGCGATCATGGGCGGCGCCGGTGGCGCAGTCAGCGAATTCCTCGCCCGCGAAAACATCCTCAAGTCGGTGCTGCACCTGGGCTTGCCGGACGTTTACGTCGAGCACGCCAAACCGGCGCAGATGCTGGCCGAGTGCGGGCTGGATGAAGTCGGGATCGAAGCGGCGGTGCGGGAGCGCCTGGAATTGCTCAGCCGCTAACTCGCTGGATACACGCAAAACCCCATGTGGGAGATTCTATGTTGCAGGGGAACCCTGCAACCTTAAATTGGGTTGGTATTCGCTCTGATTTTTCATAAGGGCGAATGCCACCCGGCAAAGCTTA
>NZ_NEIX01000012.1:0-146703 GCF_002112885.1 Pseudomonas sp. B37(2017)
AAGTCAGCGTGTAATCGCGTTGACTGCGTTTTGCGCCCGAATCCATTGCACACTCCTGAAAAGAAGCCAGAAGGTGTAAACCTTATTCAGGACGAGACAACGGGCAAAAAAAAGCCCGCTGGGGAGACGGGCTGGAGACTTGCTTTCTAACGGATGGCTTCACCCTACTTAGCTGGGTGTGAAAAGTTTGTGAAAGAAACCGGACGAATCTGCAATTTCTGTAGGACGCTTCTCAAAAAATAGAAACAAAAAACCCCGCTCGATGGCGGGGCTGTGTGGCATCCGGATTACTTCCTGGAACGTGTCGTCACTTTGGGCAGAAATTTTTCTTTAGGCCCCTTGGGTGCTGCCGACTTGATCTTGCCGGTCTGCACCGGGTCCTCGCCGAAGCCGGCCTGATACTCCGTCTGGCCACAGCGCACGCAATTGTTGAATGGAAATTCAGCCCCGTCGTCTTCGATGTACGGATCAGTCATCTCTTCACCCCTTTTCAAATGCGGGCCGACACCGGCAAACCCTTTTGCCTGAAAAAATATCGACCTCCAAGGCTTTTTAGACTAGCCGGTCATTCCTGGACTTGTGGTTCAGATCACCCGGAGCCCGACGAATGGCCCACGGAAATTAAACACAATGACGAACCGTTGGTCTCACGCGGCTAAAGATTCCCGGCGACCGGCCGCTGCCCTTTTTCCTACGCAATGAATCTCAAGGAGAGAACATGGAAATCAAAGGATTCCCAACGATGCCTGTTGTAAAGCTCACGGACGAACAGATCGCTGCCGGCAAAGCCGGGGCGGAGAAACTCAAGGAAAAGATCGCTTCGGGTGAAATCGTCATCAAGCAGCCGACCGGACCGAGTCCGTTGCAACCTGGCGTCATCTACCATCCAGACCCGGTTCAGCCAGTTCAACCAGGCGATACCCCGCCTATCGTGGCGATCGACACCCCACTGACCTACGACTCGAAAGGCACCATCCTGCTCAAACCGCAGGGCTGATTGTCAGCAAGAAGCCCATTCCGTTGAATGGGCTTTCAACAAGCGTCAGCGCAACTTGACCGCCGTACCGGTCGCAAACACCACAACCATGCCACCCTTCCCTGCCGGCATGCTGATCTCGAAATCCACCCCGACCACCGCATCCGCCTGCAAGGCCCGCGCGCGCTCCTTGATCTCGTCAGTCGCCTGAACACGCGCCTCCTTCAACGCCCGCTCCAGCGTCTGCGAACGCCCGCCAAAAAAGTCCCGCATGCCCGCGAACATATCGCGAATCACATTCACGCCCTGCACCGACTCGGCACTGACGATGTCCAGATACGCCGTAATCTGCCGGCCTTCGATGGAATGGGTGGTGGAGATGATCATGGAGGTCGTCCTTTTACATGCCGGATAAAACCGCGATTGTAATGCCCTGACAAAAGGAAGCCGAACCGATCTCTGTGACCAAAAAAATCCGGACGCCAGAATGCACAAAACCCCTGGCTTCTTTCGAAACCAGGGGTTTTGTTTACATCGAATTTGGCGGTGAAGGAGAGATTCGAACTCTCGATACAGTTTCCTGTATACACACTTTCCAGGCGTGCTCCTTAAGCCACTCGGACACTTCACCGTATCTCTTCAAACATGTTCTGTCTGTCGAGGCGCGCTAATGTAGTCGAAAGCTTTTCTGATGGCAAACTTTTTTTCAGAATTTTCATGCGGTTAAGAGAAAAAGTCGCTTCCACCTTCTAGGGGCCATGGCAATCCGGCCAATCTTGGGTGGGCGCGGCCCTTCTATATAGGTGCGCAGGCGTCAGGCGCGGGGCGTGTTGCAGCGCATCGGCCGGTAAACGGTGACTGGCGGGTCAGTCACAGTGCTTTACCTGACCGGCGACGGTGGGTAACGTCTGCCCATCTTTCTTATAAGGAATTGCGCCATGAGCGACCTGATTGCCTACCACCTCGAAGACGGTATCGCGACCCTGACCCTGAGCAACGGCAAGGTCAACGCCATTTCCCCGGACGTGATCGCGGCCTTCAACGCGGCGCTGGATCAGGCGGTGGCGGATCGTGCCATTGTGATCATCACCGGTCAGCCGGGCATTCTCTCTGGCGGCTACGACCTGAAAGTGATGACTGCCGGCCCTAAAGAAGCCGTGTCGCTGGTGACCGCCGGCTCGACCCTGGCCCGCCGCCTGTTGTCGCACCCGTTCCCGGTGATTGTTGCTTGCCCGGGGCATGCCGTAGCCAAAGGCGCATTCATTCTGTTGTCCGCCGATTACCGGATCGGTGTCGACGGCCCGTTCAGCATTGGTCTGAACGAAGTGCAGATCGGCATGACCATGCACCACGCCGGCATCGAGCTGGCTCGTGATCGTCTGCGTCGTTCGGCCTTCCATCGCTCGGTGATCAACGGCGAGATGTTTGATCCGCAAAGCGCAGTGGATGCCGGCTTCCTCGATAAAGTGGTTGCGGCCGAAGAACTGCAAGGCGCCGCCCTTGCCGCCGCGCGTCAGTTGAAGAAGATCAACATGACCGCACACAAAAACACCAAGCTGAAAGTGCGCAAGGCGCTGCTGGAAACCCTGGACAACGCCATCATCCAGGATCAGGAGCATCTGGGCTGATAGCCGGCTCGCACCGCTTCAGAAAAGCCCGACCGTCGTGTCGGGCTTTTTCTCGCACGCCCCGTTGAAAACTCCGCAGCAGCTCTAGGACGCCTCTGACCAACAAATCGGAAACATGCGCTTAAACATCGCCCATCTCCGGACTCTATAGCGGCAATTGCCGAAAACAGTGCACATCCGTACACTGCGCCACCTTTTGTCCCGATGGGCCTGAAAATGCTGTTTGTGTTTCGTATGTTATTGATGGGCCTGCACTTTATTCTGGCGGGGATCCTCGGAGTGATCCTCGGCCTGTGCCGCCCGTTCAATCCGGACAACAGTCGCCTGTGCGCCCGCCTCTATGCACTGCCGGCCATGTGCATTTTGCGTCTGCGAGTGAAAGCCGATGTCGGCCCGTTGATGAACAAACCCGACAGCTGCGTGATCATCGCCAACCATCAGTCCAACTACGACCTGTTCGTGTTCGGCAACGTGGTGCCGCGCCGGACTGTGTGCATCGGCAAAAAGAGCCTGAAGTGGGTGCCGCTGTTCGGGCAGCTGTTCTGGCTGGCGGGCAATGTGTTAATCGATCGTGGGAACGCGCACAAGGCGCGCCAGTCGATGCTGACCACCACCGACACCTTGCAGCACAAAGACACCTCGATCTGGGTGTTCCCGGAAGGCACCCGCAACCTGGGTGAAGAATTGCTGCCGTTCAAGAAAGGCGCGTTCCAGATGGCCATTGCCGCCGGGGTGCCGATCGTTCCGGTGTGTGTCAGCAGCTACATCAAGCACATGCGCCTGAATCGCTGGCACAGCGGGAAAATTCTCATACGCTCGCTGCCGGCAATTCCTACCGCCGGCCTGACCATGGACGACATGCCCATGCTCATCAACCAATGCCGCGAGCAGATGCGCGAATGCATCGATGCGATGGATCGGCAACTGCAAGCCGCGTGAAAAAGAAGCCCGCCCTGTGCGGGTTTTCTTTTGCCCGGTGAACTGTGCAGATTTCACTGACTCTCAAGCAGCGACACGGCTAAGCTGAAGCCATGTCTCCCCTGCCATCTGCCAAGAAGAAGTGAATCACCACCATGGGTCGAGTTGTTGCTGCTGCGGTTTACAGCGCCGGTAAGAAAGTCACCAATATTTCCCTCGACGAAGGCGCGGCCTGGGCCGCCAAGACCGGCCACTTCGTCTGGATCGGCCTCGAAGAGCCGAGCGCCCAGGAACTGTCCAACCTGCAACGCCAGTTCAACCTGCACGAACTGGCCATCGAAGACGCCCTGGAAAAGCACAGCCGGCCGAAGCTGGAAACCTTTGGCGACGCGCTGTTCATCGTCACCTACTCGCCGGTGCGCGAACACGGGATTCTGCAGTTCATCGAAACCCACATCTTCGCCGGCAAGGGCTACATCATCACTGCCCGCAATGGCCACTCGGCGTCCTACGCCCACGTCCGCCAACGCTGTGAGGCGCGGCCACTGTTGTTGGAGCACGGGGAAGATTTCGTACTGTATGCGCTGCTGGATTTCGTGATCGAAAACTATCAGCCGGTGGGCGAAGCGATCCACGCCGAGATCGATGAACTGGAACGCAACGTGTTGTGCAGCGCATTGAATGAACACGACATCCAGAAGCTGCACGGCCTGCGTCGCGACGTCCTGCGCCTGCGCCGTTACGCCGCGCCGATGGTGGAAATCAGCGAGGAACTGCAGAAGCTGAGCTTCCCCTTCATCGACAAGAACATGCGCCCGTACTTTCGCGACGTGCAGATTCACGTGAACCGGCAGATGGAAGATCTGACCACCCTGGCCGACATCGCCAGCCAGACCATCGAAATCGGCGTGTTGCTGGAGGCGTCACGGCAAAGCGTGGTGCAGCGCAAATTCGCGGCATGGGCGGCGATTCTGGCGTTCCCGACGGCGGTAGCGGGGATTTACGGGATGAACTTCCAGAACATGCCGGAGCTGAGCTGGCACTACGGCTATTTCGGCGTGCTGGGCTTTATCACGGTCGGCTGCGTGAGCCTGTGGGCGAGCTTCAAGAAATCCGGCTGGCTATAAGAAAAAACGCCCCCGTGTAAAACACGGGGGCGTCTGGATTCAAGCAGCGGTCGGCTTGTGCGCCACGAAACGCATCATCCATTCCGCCACGGTGGTGCCGTGGTGCTGATGTTCCAGGCTGGCCACGCCCTTGCTGTACACCTGCTCGCCCAGCGCTTCCTGACGCAGATCCAGCAGCGCCCGCGAGTAGTCGTGAATGAATTCCGGATGCCCCTGGAAGCACAACACCTGATCGTTGATGTGGTACGCGGCGAACGGGCAGAAATCGCTCGATGCAATCACCGTCGCGTTTTCCGGCAACGCCGTCACCTGATCCTGGTGGCTGATCAACAACGTCAGCTCCTCGCGCACCGGGCTCATCCACGGTGCCTTGGCCGCCAGTTTGTAGTTGTGGATGCCGACACCCCAGCCTTGCGTGGCGCGCTCGCTCTTGCCGCCCAGCAGCAGCGCCAGCAACTGATGGCCGAAGCACACGCCGAGCAGTTTGTCGCCGCGCTCATAGCGGTTCAGCAGGTATTGCTTGAGGGTCTGGATCCACGGGTCGGTACCGAACGAATCGGCCTTGCTGCCGGTGACCAGGTACGCATCAAAGGTCAGGTCATCACTCGGATAGTCGCCCTGCATCACGTTGTACACCGTGAACTCGGCGGCGATCGGCTGTTGCGAGAACAGGCGCTGGAACATCTGCCCGTAACCCTGATATTCATCGACCAGTTCCGGACGCAGGATGTCGGTTTCCAGAATGCAGATGCGTAGCGACATAAAAAATACCTGACACGTGATGGGAATAATGCACACCCCAGAGCCTGCCTTGAAACCACCCGGCAAGGCAAGCCCCGAAATGCGTCCCCACCCCGTTAGAACGACTCGCCCTTGGCAGCTTTTTCCAGCAGCAGCGCAGGCGGTGCGAAACGCTCACCGTACTGCTCCGCCAAGTACTGCGCCCGGGCGACAAAATCCTTCACGCCATATTGGTTGATGAACTGCAGCGCACCGCCCGTCCATGCCGCAAAACCGATGCCGAAGATCGAGCCGACGTTGGCGTCCGCCGTCGACGTCAGCACGCCCTCCTCCACACAACGCACGGTTTCGATGGCCTGCACGAACAACAGTCGATCACGTACATCCTTCGGCGAAATCTGCCCGTCGGCTTTCTCGAAACAGGTTTTCAGTTCGGGCCACAGATGTTTCTGCCCACCCGCCGGGTACTCATAAAAACCGCCTCCCGCGGCCTTGCCCGGCCGCTTGTATTCGTTGAGCAGCAAGTCAATCACGGCGAACGCCGGGTGCTCAATCAGCGGTTTCCCTTCTGCTTGAAGGTCTTTGGCCGTTTGCTGACGGATATGGCTCATCAGGCTGAGGGAAACTTCGTCAGAGATCGCCAGCGGTCCGACAGGCATGCCGGCCTTGCGCGCTTCGGTCTCGATCATCGGCGCACTGACGCCCTCACCCAGCATCGCAATGCCTTCATTGGTAAAGGTGCCGAATACTCGCGACGTGAAGAAGCCGCGACTGTCGTTGACCACGATCGGAGTTTTCTTGATTTGCAGTACGAAATCGAACCCGCGTGCGAGGGTTTCGTCGCTGGTTTGCGCGCCCTTGATGATTTCCACCAGCGGCATTTTTTCCACCGGGCTGAAGAAGTGCAGGCCGATGAACTTGCTTTGATCCGGTACTGCGGTCGCCAAGCCAGTGATGGGCAAGGTCGAAGTGTTGGAAGCAATCACCGCGTCAGCCCCGACCACCTGTTGCGCGGCTGCCGAGACCTTGGCCTTGAGATCACGATCCTCGAACACCGCCTCGATGATCAGATCGCAACCCGCCAGATCGGAGTCGCTTTCGGTCGGATGAATCCGCGCCAGAACCGTTTCACGCTGCTGCACAGACATTTGCCCGCGAGCAACTTTCCTGTCCAACAGTGCTGCCGAATGCGCCTTGCCCTTTTCCGCAGCCGCAAGGTTGATGTCCTTGAGCACCACGTCGATCCCGGCCGATGCGCTGACATAGGCGATCCCGGCGCCCATCATGCCTGCGCCGAGTACGCCCACGCGTTTCGTCACATAAGGCGCAAAACCCTGCGGCCGCGAACCGCCGGCATTGATTTCATTGAGCTGGAACCAGAACGTACCGATCAGGTTTTTCGAGATCTGGCCGGTGGTCAGTTCGGTGAAGTAGCGGGTTTCGATCAGGTGCGCCGTGTCGAAATCCACCTGCGCGCCTTCCACCGCCGCACACAGAATCTTCTCCGGTGCCGGCAACGTGCCCTGGGTTTTGGTGCGCAGGATCGACGGCGCAATCGCCAGCATCTGCGCGACTTTCGGATTGGATGGCGTGCCGCCGGGAATCTGATATCCCTTCACATCCCAACGCTGCACGGCCGCAGGATTGGCCAGAATCCAGGCCCTGGCCTTGGCCAGCAGCTCATCGCGATCCGCCGCCAATTCATCGATCAATCCGGCCTGCAACGCCTGCTGCGGACGGACTTTCTTGCCTTCAAGCAGGTACGGCAAAGCCTTTTCGATGCCCAGCATGCGCACCATGCGCACCACGCCACCGCCGCCCGGCAACAGGCCGAGTGTCACTTCCGGCAGACCGAGTTGCACCGACGCATCGTCCAGCGCCACGCGATGGTGGCAGGCCAGGCAGATTTCCCAGCCGCCGCCGAGCGCCGCGCCGTTGATCGCCGCGACCACCGGTTTGCCGAGGGTTTCCAGGGTGCGCAACTGGCCCTTGAGGGTCAGCACCATGTCGTAGAACGCCTTGGCTTCGGGCTTGCCGACCTTGATCAATTCATTAAGGTCGCCGCCAGCGAAGAAGGTTTTCTTGGCCGAGGTAATGATCACCCCGGCGATGTCATCTTTTTCCGCCTGCAAACGGGCGACGCTTTCGGCCATGGCTTCGCGGTACACCGCGTTCATGGTGTTGGCGCTCTGGCCCGGCATGTCGATGGTCAGGAGGACGATGCCGTCCTGGCCTTTTTCGTAACGAATAGCTTGGGTCATGACAGAATTCCTTGGGGTCAGAGGCGTTCGATGATGGTGGCGATGCCCATGCCGCCGCCGACGCACAGCGTCGCGAGGCCGTAGCGCAGGCGCCGGGCTTCCAGTTCATCGAGCAAGGTGCCGAGGATCGCGCAACCGGTGGCGCCCAGCGGGTGGCCCATGGCGATCGAGCCGCCATTGACGTTGACCTTGTCCGGGTCGACGGCCATATCCTTGATGAATTTCAGCACCACCGAAGCGAATGCCTCGTTGACTTCAAACAGGTCAATGTCTTCCACCCGCAGCCCGGCCTTGGCCAGCGCCTTGCGAGTGGCCGGCGCCGGGCCGGTGAGCATGATGGTCGGATCGGTACTGGTGACCGCCGTGGCGACAATCCGCGCCCGGGGTTGCAGACCCAACGCGCGCCCCTTCGCTTCGGAGCCGATCAGCATCAGCGCCGCGCCGTCGACGATCCCCGAGCTGTTGCCCGGCGTGTGCACATGATTGATTCGCTCGACATGGCTGTAGACCCGCAATGCCGTGGCGTCGAAGCCCATCTGGCCGATCATCTCGAAGCTCGGCTTGAGCTTGCCCAGACCTTCAAGGGTCGACTCGGCGCGAATGAACTCATCGTGATCGAGCAGGATGATGCCGTTCTGGTCCTGCACCGGCACCAGCGACTTGTTGAACGAACCGTCGGCCCGGGCACGTGCGGCTTTCTGCTGCGAGTGCAGCGCGTAGGCATCGACGTCCTGCCGGCTGAAGCCTTCAAGGGTGGCGATCAGGTCGGCGCCGACGCCTTGTGGTGTGAAGTGGCTGTGCAGATTGGTTTGCGGATCCAGCGCCCAAGCGCCGCCGTCGCTGCCCATCGGCACACGAGACATGGATTCGACGCCACCCACCACCACCAGATCCTCGAACCCGGAGCGCACTTTCATCGCCCCCAGGTTCACCGCTTCCAGCCCCGAGGCGCAGAAGCGGTTGATCTGCACGCCCGCGACGCTGACATCCCAATCGGCCACTTGCACGGCGGTCTTGGCGATGTCCGAGCCCTGATCGCCAATCGGCGTGACGCAACCGAGCACCACGTCATCGACCTGACTGGTGTCCAGCGCCGTGCGCGCTTGCAAAGCGGTCAGCAGCCCGGCCACCAGGTTCACCGGTTTGACGCTGTGCAGCGAACCGTCGGCCTTGCCCTTGCCACGGGGCGTGCGTAACGCGTCGAAAATCAAAGCTTGGGTCATGACGTCCTCGAACCTGTGCGGTGAGTGAAATTCGTGCTGCCACTGTTGTCTTCGCAGGCCATGGATTCAATGACCACAGCGCTCAATGACGTTGACGCGCACGCTCAGACGGACGGTCATCCGTGGCTTGATTAACCGGTTCAGGTGCGCGAGCTGTCTAGCAAACGGGCGGCAAAGAAGCTGGCAATGGGCCTCATGCCTTTTTAATCGCGACGGGTAGCAAATACATACGAAATGGATCTAAGCCAAGCGTGACGCGGGCCCTAAGGTGAAGATGTACGTCGTTGTCGTCGGGTTTTGCCGAGACAGGCGTTCGCTACAGGAAGTGCAGCGCTTGCCGTCATGGATATGCAGGCAGGCATCAGGAAATAACAAAAAAGGCGGTCAAGCCATGTTCAAACAACCGAAAGTACGGCAAGCAGGGCTCATTCTTTTCGCCACGACGCTGTTGTTGATTCTGCCGAACCTGACCAAGGTCATCGGCTGATTCAAGCGGCAGGTATTGTTTATCGCCACTGAAAATGTGACTGGCCCGCTACCCGGGCCAGCGTGGCTGTGCCAACCTTTGCGCACTTCCACGACACGGACGGCGATCACTTGAAAACGCTCATTCTGTTCGGGGCCATGCTGCTGAGCATGCCCCTGTCTGCCGCGCAGCTGAACCTGGAGCTGGGCGCGAACAGCCGCACCTGGCAGACCGACGAGTTGCTCAAGCATCCTCAGGTACAAACCCTCACGATCAAGAATGACGTGTCCTACAAGAAGGACATGACTTATCGCGCCGTGCCGATGGCCGCGCTGCTGACCGGCATCAAACCGGACGATCACCTGCAAGCCGTGGCGCTGGACGGCTTTGCCGCCGAGCTGTCCGCCGCACCGCTACTGAACAACAAGGGTTCACGCGCCTGGCTCGCCATCGAAGATCCGGCGCAGCCCTGGCCGCCGCTGTCGGAAGGCAAGCACAGCGCCGGGCCGTTCTATCTGGTGTGGACCGATCCGCAGGCCGGCAATATCAGCCCGGAACAATGGCCGTTCGAAGTGGCGAGCATCAAGCGCATGGCGCCGGTGGCCGAGCGCTTCCCTGCCCTGCTGCCGGATCCTGCGTTGAAGGCCGATGACCCGGTGAATCAGGGTTTTGCGCTGTTCCAGAAGAACTGTCTGGCGTGCCATCGCCTGAATGGCGCGGGCGATGCGCAGTTCGGTCCGGACCTGAATATTCCCTACAACCCGACCGAGTACTTCGGCGCGGACTTCCTCAAGCGCTATATCCGCGATCCGCAGAGTCTGCGCCAGTGGCCTCAGGCGAAGATGCCGGGTTTTTCCGCCGAGGTATTGCCGGATGCGGATCTGCAGAAACTGGTGGGGTATTTGCAGCACATGGCCGGGCGCAAGGTTGCGCCGGCCAAGTAGGCCAACTACGTCGTTTACTGCTGCTGCACTGAAATGATTGGCGCTGGTGTGGGCGACACCAGCACTTTCGCATGCATCTGCTCTGAGCCGCCGCCCCGGCGCATGCCCCTCACTGGGCAGGCGTCGAGGTAATCCAGACCCACTGCCAGTTTCAGGTGCCGCTCCGGCCGCGCCAGTTCATTGGTCACGTCAAAGCTGTACCACGCGTCATCGATCCAGGCCTCGGCCCAGGCGTGACTGGCCAGATGCTCGCAATCCTCGCTGTACAGATAGCCCGACACATATCGCGACGGCACCCCGAGGCTGCGCGCGCAGGCCAGAAACGCGTGGGCATGATCCTGGCAAACACCCGCCCGCCCGGCAAACGCCTCGGCGGCACTGGTATCGACTTCGGTGGCGCCCGGTTTGTAGGTCATGTGCTGGTTCAAACCATGCATCAGGTCGATCAGTGCATTGCGGTCCCGGCGCTGTTTGCAGGACTTCTCGGCAAACGCCCGCAGCGCCTCGTCAGCCTCGGTCAGCCGGGTGAAACGCAGGAACGGCAGCGCCGACTGACTCTCGTGCTCGGCTTCGCGCAACTCGTCGATATCGACCTGCCCCCGGGCGCCGATGATGATCGCTTCGTGGGGCTCGTCCATGGTCAGCACATGCAGGATGTTGCCGAACGGATCGAGCTGGGCGCGCACCGGGCGCGGCAGGTCGAGCTGCCAGCTCAGCACATGCTGACGCTCGCTGTCGTGGGGTGTCAGGCGCAGGTACTGGATGCTCGCGCGCACCTGATCTTCGTAGTGATAGGTGGTCTCGTGGCTGATGGAAAGTCTCATGCGGCCTCCAGATAGGAACTGTGAATGGCGTTGCCCAGCTGGCGCACCAGCGGGATGAATTCGGTGAGCCAGGCGTGCAGCCCTTCCTCGAGAATCTCTTGAATGCCGGTGTAGCGCAGACGCGCGTCCATTTCCGCCGCCAGTCGTTGTGCAGGACGACCGTTGGCCCCCGGCAATTGCGCGAGGATCTGGTCAATCTCCTCGGTGCAGGCCCGCAGCGAACGCGGCACGTCGGCACGCAATAGCAGCAGCTCGGCCACATGCCGGGCGCCGGGCGCATCGCGATAGATCTCGGTGTAGGCCTCGAACGATGACAGCGCCCGCAACAGCGCACTCCACTGGTAATAGGCGTGAGCGGTGCCGTCGCTGACTGCTTCCGCCTGATCGCCGGCCATTTCGTAGCGGGCATCGAGCAGGCGCAAGGTGTTGTCCGCCCGCTCGATGAACGTACCCAGGCGAATGAAACGAAACGCGTCGTTGCGCATGATGGTGCCGTAGGACGCGCCCCGAAACAGGTGCGAACGCTCCTTGATCCACTCGCAGAAGCGACTCATGCCATAGCGGCTGAGGCCCTGATTGGCGATCCCGCGAATCTCCAGCCAGGTGGCGTTGATGTTCTCCCACATGTCAGCGGTGATTCGTCCTCGCACCGCATGGGCGCTGGCCCGAGCCGCGCCTAGGCAGCTGTAGATGCTTGCCGGGTTGGCCGCGTCGAGGGCGAAGAAGTGCAGCAGTCGCTCGGCATGCAACTCGCCGTGACGTTCCAGGTAATCGTCCAGCGTGCCGGTGATCAACAGCGGCATCGCCAGTTCGTGCAGACCGTCGCCACGGCCGTCCTGCGGCATCAGCGACAGCGAATAGCTGACATCGAGCATCCGTGCGAGGTTTTCCGCCCGCTCCAGGTAACGCGACATCCAGTACAGATCCGAGGCAGTTCTACTTAACATGGCAGGCTTCCTTCAATCCTCGACCACCCAGGTGTCCTTGGTTCCGCCGCCCTGGGATGAATTCACCACCAGAGAGCCTTCACGCAGGGCGACACGGGTCAAACCGCCGGGCACGACCCGGGTTTCGCGACCGGACAATACGAACGGGCGCAGGTCGATATGGCGCGGCGCAATGCCGTTTTCGACAAAGGTCGGACAGGTCGACAGCGACAGCGTCGGTTGCGCGATGTACGCGTGGGGCTTGGCCTTGATCCGCTCGCGGAACGCATCGATTTCCGCGGTCGTCGCCGCCGGCCCGACGAGCATTCCGTAACCGCCGGAGCCCTGGGTTTCCTTGACCACCAGATCCGGAAGATTGGCCAGGACATGGGAAAGTTCAGACGGATTGCGGCATTGCCAGGTCGGCACGTTCTTCAGGATCGGCTCTTCGTCGAGGTAGAAACGGATCATCTCGGTGACGAACGGATACACCGATTTGTCGTCCGCCACTCCGGTGCCGATGGCATTGGCCAGCACCACGTTGCCGGAGCGATACGACGACAACAGTCCCGGCACGCCCAGCATCGAATCCGGGCGGAAGGCCAGCGGATCGAGGAACGCGTCGTCGAGCCGGCGGTAGATCACGTCCACCGCTTTCGGGCCGTCGGTGGTGCGCATGAAGACCTTGTCGTCGCGCACAAACAGATCGGCGCCTTCAACCAGCTCCACGCCCATTTCCCGGGCGAGAAACGCATGCTCGAAAAACGCGCTGTTGAACCGTCCCGGTGTCAGCACCACCACACTCGGGTCGTCGATCGGGCTTGAGCTTTTCAGGGTGTCGAGCAGCAGGTTCGGGTAATGGTCGATCGGGGCGATGCGCTGGGCCGCGAACAGTTCGGGGAACAGGCGCATCATCATCTTGCGGTCTTCGAGCATGTAGCTCACGCCGCTCGGCGTGCGCAGGTTGTCCTCGAGCACGTAATACGTGCCGTCGCCGTCGCGCACCAGATCGACGCCGGAGATGTGCGAATAGATATCGCGGTGCAGATCCAGTCCCTGCATCGCCAACTGATATTGCTCGTTGGCCAGCACCTGTTCGGCGGGAATGATCCCGGCCTTGATGATGCGCTGCTCGTGGTAAAGGTCGGCGAGGAACATGTTCAACGCCTTGACCCGCTGAATACAGCCGCGCTCGACGATCCGCCACTCGCTGGCGGGAATGCTGCGCGGAATGGTGTCGAAGGGAATCAGGCGTTCTGTCCCTTGCTCGTCCCCGTAGAGCGTGAAAGTGATCCCGGCACGATGGAACAGCAGATCGGCCTCGCGCCGCCGCTGGGCCAGCAGTTCGTCAGGCGTTTCGGCCAGCCAGCGGGCAAACTCCCGGTAATGCGGGCGGATCTGGCCGCCGGCATCGTACATTTCATCAAAATAGGTGCGGATCATGCCGTACTCCTTGTCACCCCGGACATACAGGCCTTCGCAAGGCCCGTGCCATCGGCATAAACGCTTTGATTTCAATCGGTTGGATATTCATGCCACACGCACCGCACCATTCCTGTGCGGCAAATGCCCCAACCTGATCGCCCCCGCTTCATTGCGACGCAGTCCGTCGCCTATCACCAGCATAGTCAGAGTTGATTTCACTGCTCGGTGCCGGCTGCGGATAATCCGCGCATCCGCTGCAAAAACGTCGCTGACGAAGTACGCAGCCCCACTGATCCGGCTTGCCTCGGCAGCCATCCCGGCCGTAACCCTGAGCGGTTTCCTCTCCTTCCGGTCTTCCCTTTCAGCCACCTTTTCAGGTGGCTTTTTTTTGCGCCGGTTTCTTGTTTCAGGGTTTTGCCATGGGGTGTTCAGGGGGGCAGAAACGACAACGGCCGACCCGAAGGTCAGCCGTAGCTCGACGTGTTGCGAGAGTGATCAGTTCAAACGGTGCCGGTTGCGGATCTCCTGTTTCACGCCCCAGCCTTCGATGATGCCGCCCAAGGGCTCGACCACCGCCGAAAAGCCCTGCTCGAAATCGCCAATGTCGTCGTAGGTTGCGTACATCACCTTGCTCAATTCCAGAGACCAGGCGCCGTCGTCGCGCGCACTGACCTGGGCATTGATGGATTCACCGCGAAATTTGCCTGCCGCCCTGCGCGCCCGCTCCTCGTCCGGGAAAATGGCGTAGAACTCGATGGGATGGAATCGGGAAAAATCGAAACCGCCTTCTTTCATGCGGCGCAGCACGCTGCTGCTGATGTCTTCTTGATAGGCTGTGCTCATGAATCGTCCCCCTCGCATAGATGGATAGACTTTCCGTATTCCCTGCACTGGCCCAACGGGCCCGGGTGCTTACGGCAACCGCGTTGCCGGCGGGAAACAAGCATGTAGCTGACAAGACCAGACCTTAGCGATCCGTTCGCTGATCTCGCTTGCAGAGTAGCCCCAAGATAGAGCCGCTGCCAAGGCCTGGTACATGAAGAAAATGAAGATTCAGATTGGGGTGATGCTGCGGATTTCGATGCTGTTCTGGGTTTTCAGGCTTTTCACGCCGGCATCGGCGGTGCGCCCTTCCAGATCGTTCAGGTCAAGCTCGGCGGCGACTGGCAGCAACCGTTCCTTGATGAGGCGGGCTGCCCGTTCATGGCTGGGGCATTCCTCGCACTCGAAGACTTCGTCGATCGTTTCACCATGATCGTCCACGAAAGTGACTTTCCACTTTGACATCGGAGCCTCCTCGATCAAACCCGCAAATGGGCTTACACCTATCTCGACTTTTGTCAGGATTGATCGTTCAAAAGGTTTACACCGATGCAACATGAAAAAAGCCGAGGCCGGCGTGTTTTCGCACACCGGCCTCGGCTTTTTCTGACCCGCGAACGATCAGTCGTTGCTTGGCTTGTTCACCGCTTGCAGCACGTATTGCGGCAAGGCGAAGGCGCCGATATGGATTTCCGGGTTGTAGTAGCGGGTGACGATGCCGCTGCCGATGAAGCGCTGTTGCAGGACTTCGCGGCTCAGCTTGCGGTAGGCCGGGTTGGTCGAGCCCCAGGCGAAGGTCATCGAACCGCCGATGTAGGTCGGTACGGCCGCCTGATAGAAGTGCCAGTCCGGGAACAGGCTGCGCAGGCGACCCGCGGTGGTTTTCACTTCGTCGATCTGCATGAACGGCGTGCCGTTCTGGGTCACGAGGATGCCGCCCTCGTTCAGGCAGCGGTGGCAGGCCTGGTAGAAGTTTTCCGAGAACAGCACTTCGCCCGGGCCGATCGGGTCGGTGGAGTCGGAAATGATCACGTCGAACTTTTCAGTGGTGGTCGCGACGAAGCGCATGCCGTCGTCGATCACCAGGTTCAGGCGTGGATCGTCGTAGGCGCCCTTGGAGTGGTTCGGCAGGAATTCCTTGCACATGTCGACCACGGTGCCGTCGATCTCGACCATGGTGATGTGCTCGACGCTGGCGTGTTTGGTCACTTCGCGCAGCATGCCGCCGTCGCCGCCGCCTATGATCAGCACGCGCTTGGCGGTGCCGTGGGCGAGGATCGGCACGTGGGTGAGCATTTCGTGGTAGATGAATTCATCGGCTTCGGTGGTCTGGATCACGCCATCCAGCGCCATCACCCGGCCCATGCGCGGGTTCTGGAAAATCACCAGGTGCTGGTGTTCGGTGCGCACTTCGTGCAGCAGTTTTTCCATGCGAAAACGCTGGCCGTAGCCTTCGTAGAGGGTTTCCAGGTATTCGCTGGTCTTGGTGACGGTCATGGTGAAGTGCTCCGATGAATGCGCGGGCGCCAATCGTCAGGTTCGATTGCCCGGGAAAGGCGCGCATTCTACGTTGCCGAAGATGACAGGTCGAACCTTCCTCTGACAGACGACATTTTGAAGCCGCAGAAAGGCAAATGTGGGAGCGAGCTTGCTCGCGAAGAGGCCATCCGACTCAACACATTTGCTGAATGAAAAATCGCCTTCGCGAGCAAGCTCGCTCCCACAGGAAAGAGCCTGTTCAGTTGTGAAACTAGATCCGCACATTGCCCCGCGGCCCGGCAATCGCCCAGATGATCAGGCCCAGCACCGGCAGAAGGATGATCAGCAGCACCCAGAGGATTTTCATCCCGGTCTCGGCGCCGCTTTTCAGCACATTGATGATCGCCCAGATGTCGAGCGCAAGAATGATCAGGCCGACCAGGCCGTTGAACGTGGAACCCATGGTGTCGCTCCAGAATAGTGGCATGCACTTTTAGGATAGACGGTCGCGCACAGGGTTCCCTTTTATTGCGCTCAGACGTGAACGGCGATCTTCAGGGCTTCCAGCGACGGCGCGGCGGCAATGCCGACTTCGGCGCACAGTTCCAGTACGCGCGGCACGTCGTTGCCGTAGACCAGCACCACTTGCAGCTCGTCGTCGAGCAACTGGCTGAAGTTCATCAGGGTGTAACCGCCGTTTTCCTTGTTCAGGCTGCTCATCTGCACCTGGATGCGGTTGAGCGCGGTCAGCGCCTCGGTCTTGGCCAGTTGCTTGGGCTTGAGGTTGAACTCGACGCCCGGGCCGAACGAGGCAACGATCTGCGCGAACAGGTCGGCGTAGGTGTCGGCCTGGAACAGCACGGTCTCTGGCAGGCTGCCGACCACGACCCACTCGCCCAGCGGAATCGGGAAAGTGTCGTCGTAGTTGATGTCCGGGTTGGCGGTCAGAAAAGCGTCGGCATCGGCGTAGGCCTGTGCCGCTTCGTCAGCGACCTTCTGAATCTCGTCGTCGCCCATGCAGCCGGAGCTGATTTTGCTGATGAGTTCGGCGAGTGCGGCTTTCATGGGGGCAGATCCTGTGGCGAAGGGAATTTTGAGGGCGCGAAGGATAGCGCATTCTCGCCTTCGCCACAGAGCGGGTTCCGGCCAGCGGCTTCAGCCCAGCAGTTTTTCCAGCTGCGCAGTAGTGTCGACAGCGCCCATGGTGCGGGCCGCGTCCAGCGCGGTGATGCCGTTGGCATCCTTGGCTTTCGGGTCGGCGCCCTGGTCGATCAGGAAGTCGACGATTTCAACGCGGTTGAACATCGCCGCCATCATCAACGCCGTGCGGCCGTCGAACGAGGCGCCTTCGATCTGCGCGCCACCGGCAACCAATGCCTTGACCACGGCCAGATCACCCTTGAACGCCGCGCCGGCAATCGGGCTCTGGCCGTTGCCGTTGCGTTGTTCCGGATCGGCCTTGTGCTTGAGCAGCACTTGCACCGCGTCCACATGCCCGTAGTAACTGGCGAGCATCAGCAGGGTGTCGCCCTTGCTGTTGGTCAGGTTCACCGGCAGACCGGCAGTGATCAGGCGATCCAGCATCACCGCATCGCCCTCGCGCGCCTTGTTGAATACCTGCTCGGTGAATTCGGCAGCTTCTTCGGGGGTCATCTGACGGCTTTGGTCGGACATGGGGCAACTCCACTTTCGGTCAATCGGAAAACCGATAGTTTCCCGAGCGCGGCGATAGCTGTCATCCCCTTTTTTCCAAGACCACCGATAGCCAATATCAATAACGGAACTTGCCTGCCCGGATGTCCGCAAGGATTTCATCCGTAACCTGCACGTAGGTTTCGGTCCCCGGCAGCCAGGCATAAATCGGGTCATCCCCCGTCTGGCCGGGGTCGAAGCCTTCGTTTTTCAGGCGGGTTTTCTGGTATTTGAAGGTGCCGGTGGTCTCCATTTTCACCTTGACCCGCAAGAACAGCGGCACTGCGTAGGCCGGCATGCGCTGGCGGGCGAAAGCCAGCAGCTCGGCGAAATCCAGGGTCGCGAGGGACTCGGCCGGGGTGATCGCCGCCATCCCGGCGCGGCCATTGGTGTTGGGGATTTCCACGCCATAGGCCACCGCTTCGGAAATATGCGGATGCTGGAGCAGCAGATTTTCGACCTCGGTGGTCGAGACGTTCTCGCCCTTCCAGCGATAGGTGTCGCCGAGGCGGTCGACAAACTGTGCGTGGCCGAAACCGATATTGCGCAGCAGATCGCCGGTGTTGAAGAAGCGGTCGCCCTTGGTGAACACGTCCTGCAATACAACCTTGGCGGTTTTCTGCGGATCGGTGTAGCCGTCCAGCGGCGCCTTGTCGTCGATCCGCGCCAGCAGCAGGCCTCGCTCACCCCGACCGACCTTGCGCATGAATCCGTCTTCGCCGCGAATCGGCTCGCCGCTGTCCTGGTCGTAGGCGACGAGTTCCCAGGCCATCAGCGAGAAACCGATGGTGTTGTCGAAATTGAGGATGTTGGTGAAGCCGATATTGCCGTCGCTGGCGGCGTAAAGCTCACAGATGTGATCCACGCCGAAGCGGGTCTTGAACTCGGCCCACGCACCGGGCCGCAGGCCGTTGCCGATCATCTTTCGCACATCATGACGACTGTCGTCGGCACTGAGCGGCTGATCCACCAGATACCGGCACAACTCGCCGACGTAACCGATGGTGGTTGCGCGATAGCGACGCACATCGCTCCAGAACTGCCGGGCGCTGAACTTGCGGCGAATCGCGAAACCCGACGCGCCATTGACCGCCGAACCCCAGCACACGCAAAGCCCGGTGGCGTGGTACAGCGGCAAGGTGCAATAGACGATGTCGTCCGGGCGCATGTCGAGGGCGATCATGCCGAAGCTCGCCGAACTGCGCATCCAGCGTCCGTGCTTGAACACCCCGGCCTTGGGCAAACCGGTGGTGCCGGAGGTGTAGATGTAGAAGCACGGGTCGTCGAAGAAAATCTGCCGGCTGCTGGCCGGGTTGTCGCCCGAGGCGTCGGCGCTGGCGCTGATCAGGTTGATATAGCCCTCGGGCGCGATGCCCGGATGGCTGAAGGTATCCTGATCGGCGACGAACCAGACGCGCGTTGCCGGGATCGACACTTGCTCGCGCACCGCCACATACGCCGGCAGCAATTCTTCACCGACGACAATTGCCGCCGGTGTCACCAGATTGATGCTGTGGATCAGCGTATCGCGGGTCTGCGAGGTATTGAGCAGCGCGCTGACGGCGCCGACTTTGGCCAGCGCCAGAATCGTCACCAGCAGTTCCGGACGGTTCTCGATGAACACCGCCACCACATCGCCCTTGCCGATGCCCTGCCCGATCAGATAGTGGGCGATGCGGTTGGCCCACTGGTTGACCTGTGAATAACTCAGCACCACCTCGCCCGACAGCAGCGCGGGGCCCTCGGGATTGCGCAGGGTCGCTTGCTCGAATGTCCAGCCCAGGCCACAGGTTTGGGTCGGATCCGTGACGTTGGCCACCTTCATGCCTTTCACCACCCGTGGAATGGCTTTGGCAATCATCGGCAGTTTGCGGAGCATCATGCCCCAGGTAATCGTGTCGCTCGGCGCTTGGTGCATGGCAGCTCCCGTTCGACCTTGACGTGCAGGCCGGATTTTTATTGTCGGGCAATCGGGTGAGACAACCGGCGCTTCTCGAGCGAGGGTCGAGGCCGAAAATACGTCAGGGCTTCGCGGGCTGTACACGCGGTTTTTGCAATGTTTTGTATCCGTCCCGGCACTACTAAACGCCGCATGATTACAGCCAAGGGTATTGGTTCAATCGAATCGACAATGATCCCGCAAAATGCAGGATGCACGATGGCCATTCATGCAGATTGCACGACAGCCAAAATCATCAGATTTTATAAATTACTGATTTATAAGGATTTTTAAAAACTCAAATACTGGCACAATCGCTGCAACTCCCTATACATGCTTGCCATTCAAGTGCATACGGAGCTGAAAGACATGAACCTGATCCAAGAAAAATTTACCTCCCTGTTTTCCAACTTCGCCGTCACCACCCAGCCCCGTCCCGATGGCGGGATCCTGCTGACGCTGAAGAGTGCCGACGGCAAAGTGTTCAAGCGTGCGCTCACGTATCAGCAACTGCATACCGGTGATCAACTGTCGTGGGCGATCAGCGCGATCCGTCGTGATCTGGCGGAACAGGCCAGCGAGCTGCCACAGATCGGCATGCTGCAAAGCCAGCAGCGTTTTGCCCTGCCGACCTATCACTCGATGTAATTCGAACACCGTATAAACAGACAGGCCGTGGAGCTTTCGCTTCACGGCCTGTTTTTTTTGCGCGTCGATTGGGTGAACTCAGAACGCTTCCGGTTCGATCCCGGTGAAACTGTCCACGGTTACATGCCCTGCCAACTCCCCGCCTTCACGGGCCAGGCCGCAGGTTTGCAGGCCGGCGGCCTGGGCGGCATCGAGCTCTTGCACGATGTCGGACAGGAACAGGATTTCCTGCGGATCCACTCCGATGGACTGCTGAATATTGCTGTACGACTGCGCTTCGCGCTTCGGTCCTGAAGTGGTATCGAAATAACCGCTGAACAGCGGCGTCAGATCCCCGGCTTCCGAGCAGCCGAAAATCAGCTTCTGCGCCTGAATCGAACCGGACGAATACACAAACAGCTGATACCCGGCCTGATGCCAGCGCTGGAGCGCTTCAACGGCGTCCGGGTAAACATGGCCTTTCAACTGCCCGGCCTGATAACCCTGCTCCCAGACCATGCCCTGCAACGCTTTCAGCGGCGTGGCCTTGCGGTCTTCGGCGATCCAGGCCAGCAGAATTTCCACGACTCGCTCGACATCAGCCTGCGGTTCGTTGCTGTCGCGGCGCACGGCGTCCAGTTGCTCGGCAACGTCGGCACGCTGGGCGTTCTGGCGAACGAATTCTGGCAGGTGCTTCGCCGCATACGGGAACAGCACGTCGAACACAAAACTCACTGCGCTGGTGGTGCCTTCGATGTCGGTGAGAATGACCTTGATCGACATCGACTCAGTCCTCCAGACGCGGGAAGCGGCCGGCGATGTCTTCGCCGGTGAAGTTGGCGACCCAGCCTTCGGGGTTGTTAAACAGACGGATCGCCACGAAATGCGGGTTCTCGCCCATGTCGAACCAGTGCTTGGTGCCGGCCGGCACCGAAATCAGGTCGTTCTTTTCGCACAGCACGGCGTAGACGTAATCGTCGATGTGCAGGGTAAACAGACCGCGACCGGCGACGAAGAAGCGTACTTCGTCTTCACCATGGCGATGTTCTTCGAGGAACTTGGCGCGCAATTCGGCTTTTTGCGGGTGATCGCTGTTGAGGCTGATCACATCGACCGTGATGTAACCGCGCTCGGTCATCAGTTTGTCGATCTGCTCTTTATAGGCACCGATCACTTCTTCCTGGCTGGCGCCGGGCTGGATCTTTGCGGCGGCTTGCCAGCGGTCGAAGCGCACCCCCTGCTCGGCCAGGGTCGAGGCGATGTCTTCGAAATGGGTCAGCACCTTGTTCGGAATTTCGGGGCTGGAAACGTGATAGACGGACAGGCTGCTCATGGGGCATTCCTCGGTATCGGCCTTGCCGTCCGGTTCTTCGAGACCGGTCGGGCACTGCATTCATCAGGCAAATTGGCTGGTTCTGGTGAAGTCAGCCTTGGCGGTTCATGACGCTGCGGGTCTTCAACTCGCATTCAAACAGAAATTCAAAGGCCTCGATCTGGCGCAGCGCATCGCTCATCTGCGCGCCCCAGGTGTAGAGGCCGTGGCCGCGAATCAGATAACCCACGCAATCGGGATGGGCGTCGAGCCAAGGCTGCACCTTGGCGGCGAGGCGCGCAATGTCCTGATCGTTGTCGAAGATCGGCACGCGCACCCGGGATTCGTGGGTCGAAATGCCGCTGAAGGCTTTTTGCAGTTCGTAGTCTTCGAACTCGATGAAGTCTTGCGGCGTCAGGCGCGACAGCACCGTGGCGTTCACCGAGTGGGTGTGCAACACCGCGCCGATCTCCGGACGCCAGCTGTAGAGCTGGGTGTGCAACAGAGTTTCGGCAGACGGTTTTTTGCCCGGCTCCAGGCTGTTGCCGGACAGGTCGGTGGCGAGCACGTCGTCCAGGCCCAGTTGGCCTTTGTGCTTGCCGGACACGGTCAGCAGCGCTTCGCTCGGCGACAGGCGCGTCGAGTAATTGCTGCTGGTGGCCGGCGACCAGCCGCGACCATAAAGAAAACGCCCGGCGTCGACAATTTGCTGGGCAAGCTGTTCACGGGTAAGGCTCATGGCCTGTCCTCTTGCATTCGAATGGCAATGATAACGGCAGCGGCGAGCGCTGCGAGACTGGCAATACTAAAGGTCAATGTCGCGCCGAGGGCATTCCAGCTGTAACCGGAATACAACGCGCCGAGCGCACCACCGGTGCCGGCCAGCGCTGCATACAACGCCTGGCCCTGCCCTTGCTGGCGCGCGCCGAAGCTACGTTGCACGAACGCGATGGCAGCCGCATGAAAGCTGCCGAACGTCGCCGCGTGCAGCACCTGGGCAAACAACAGGACCCACAGGAACTCGGCGAACGAACCTAGCAGCAACCAACGTAGCGCCGCCAGCAGAAAACTCGCCATCAGCACCCGCCGCAGGGAAAAACGCGCGAGGATCCGGCTCATGGCCATGAACATCAGCACTTCCGCCACCACGCCGACCGCCCAGAGCATGCCGATCACGCCACGGCTGTAGCCCAGTCGCTCGAGGTGCAGCGTCAAAAACGTGTAATACGGCCCGTGGCTCATCTGCATCAGCGCCACGCAACCGTAGAACGCCAGCACCCCGGGATTGCGCAACTGCTTGAGAAAGCCCTCGCCTGTCGGCCGGTTGCCCTGAGGTGGCTGCGCGTTCGGCACCCACAGACTGCTGAGGACGATGCCGGCCATGATCAACACCAGCGCCGCCGGATAGATGTCGAGGCTGAGCCACTCGAACAGCCGACCGAGAGCAACCACGGTGATGATGAAACCGATCGAGCCCCACAGGCGAATCTGACTGTAGCGGGAGGTCTGGCCCTGCAAATGCGCCAATGTGATGACTTCAAACTGCGGCAACACCGCGTGCCAGAAGAACGCGTGCAAGGCCATGACCATCGCCAGCCAGGCGTAGGTCTTGCTGACGAAAATCAATGAGAAAGTCAGCAGCGTGCACACCGCGCCAAAGCGCACGATGACCAGGCGTCTGCCGGTGTAATCGCCGAGCCAGCCCCAGATGTTCGGCGCCACGCAGCGCATCAGCATCGGGATCGCCACCAGCTCGCCGATGCGTGCCGCACTGAATCCGAGGTAATCGAAGTACAGCGCCAGAAACGGCGCCGTCGAACCGAGCAAGGCGAAATAGAACAGATAGAAACTGGACAGCCGCCAGTACGGAAGCGCCGCCACGGTCAGACCGCGGCGGCCTTGAGATCACCCATCAAAGCTGACCCAGCACCGGGGTGCTCACGCGCACATCGGCGTTCTGACCACGGTGACGCAGCAGGTGATCCATCAGCACGATGGCCATCATCGCCTCGGCAATCGGCGTGGCGCGGATGCCGACGCACGGATCGTGACGACCCTTGGTGATCACGTCGACCGGATTGCCGTCGATGTCGATCGAACGGCCCGGGGTGGTGATGCTCGAAGTCGGCTTCAACGCCAGATGCGCGACGATCGGCTGACCCGAAGAGATCCCGCCGAGGATGCCACCCGCGTTGTTGCTGAGGAAGCCTTCCGGGGTCAGCTCGTCACGGTGTTCGGTGCCGCGCTGGGCGACGCAGGCGAAACCGGCACCGATTTCCACGCCTTTGACCGCGTTGATGCTCATCAGCGCGTGGGCCAGTTCGGCGTCGAGACGATCGAAGATCGGCTCGCCCAGGCCCGGCATCACACCTTCGGCAACCACGGTGATCTTCGCCCCGACGGAGTCCTGATCGCGACGCAGTTGGTCCATGTAGGCTTCCAGCTCCGGCACTTTGTCCGGATCCGGGCTGAAGAAGGCGTTCTGCTCGACCGATTCCCAGATCTTGAACGGGATTTCGATCGGACCGAGCTGGCTCATGTAGCCGCGAATGACGATGCCCTGGCTGGCCAGGTATTTCTTGGCGATGGCGCCGGCCGCGACGCGCATGGCGGTTTCCCGCGCGGAGCTGCGACCGCCGCCGCGATAATCGCGCTCGCCGTATTTGTGGTGGTAGGTGTAGTCGGCGTGGGCCGGGCGGAACAGATCCTTGATCGCCGAGTAGTCCTTGGACTTCTGGTCGGTGTTGCGGATCAGCAGTCCGATGGAGCAGCCGGTGGTGCGACCCTCGAACACGCCTGAAAGGATTTCGACTTCGTCGGCTTCCTGGCGCTGGGTGGTGTGGCGGCTGGTGCCCGGCTTGCGACGGTCGAGATCGCGTTGCAGGTCCTCAAGGGAAATCTCCAGGCCCGGCGGGCAGCCGTCGACAATGGCGACCAACGCCGGACCATGGCTTTCGCCCGCGGTGGTGACAGTGAACAGCTTGCCGTAGGTATTGCCGGACATGCAGGACGCTCCGTGAAATCGAACCCAAATTCGTGATGCGCGCCAGTATACGCAGGCTAACCGAGTAGTTCATCCTCGAACCTTAGCGGTGTGGGTGAGTCCAACCGGCACCTTGGCAAATGATGGCGTGATGATGCTGCGAGTTTTGATCTTGAGCCTTTCCCTGTTTACCGGCTTTGTCCAGGCAACTGTCCTGCAACGTCCGGTCACGTTGACTACCGACAATGGCGAACTTTTCGGCTCGCTGTTGCTGCCGAAATCCGACAGCCCCGTGCCGGTTGTCCTGATCCTTTCTGGCTCGGGTCCTACCGATCGTGACGGAAACAACCCCGACGGCGGGCGCAATGACAGCCTCAAACGACTGGCCTGGGTGCTGGCCAAACACAATGTCGCCAGCGTGCGTTTCGACAAGCGCGGCGTGGCGGCCAGCCTTGCGGCAACCCCGGACGAGCGAAACCTGTCGGTGGAAGCCTATGTGGCGGACGCCGTGGCCTGGGGTCAGAAGCTTAAAGCCGATCCGCGCTTCGGCCCGTTGATCCTGCTCGGCCATAGCGAAGGCGCGCTGATTGCCAGCCTTGCGGCGCCAAAGGTCGACGCGGCGGCGGTCATCTCGCTTTCCGGCACGGCCCGACCGATTGATCAGGTGCTGCGCCGGCAACTGGCCCGCAGCCTCCCTCCCCCGTTGATGCTGCGCAGCAATGAACTGCTCGACAGCCTCAAGGCCGGGCATACCGACGACAATGTGCCGGCGCCGTTGCAGGTAATTTTCCGTCCGAGTGTGCAGCCGTATCTGATTTCACTGTTCCGTCAGGATCCGGCGGCGGCCTTCGCTCAACTGAAAATGCCGGCGCTGATCGTCCAAGGCAGCAACGACATTCAGGTTCAGGTCGATGATGCGAAATTGCTCAAGGCCGCCAAACCGGACGCGCAACTGGCGCTGATCGAAGGCATGAACCACGTGTTGCGCATCGTACCCAACGACGTGAAGCGGCAACTGGCCTCCTACAAGGACCCGAATTTGCCCCTGGCGGCTGAACTGGGGACACGCGTTCTTGAATTTATTGACGGACTTCGCACCCGTTAAGCTCTTTTACCCTCTAGGACTTTGAAAAACGGCCGATAAGCCTTTGTCGCCAGCGTACTGGCTGGCGGCAAGCAGCTTGGACAGGATCTCGCCGTTATGACTGATACCCAGACTTCACCCGACACCACCGCTGAAAAAGACGCACCGCCAGCGGTCGAGCTGCCATGGGCGGATGTCCACGTCGAGCACCACAAGATGCTCCGCCTGGCGCCGTTGCAGACCGACCGCAACACCGGCGGGCGGCCGCTGCGCTTCGTTGAATTCGGTTACGCCGAGCGCAACGGCAAAGAACACAGCCTGATGCGCATGGCGATCAAGTTGCCCGCTCAGCGCGTGCGTAAAGAACAGAATCATCTGGACGTGTGGGTCGACCACACGACCAAACGCGTGCATTTCGGCCCGGACAGCGGTTTGCAGATCGAACCGATGAACCGTGGCATCGGCCGTTTCATGGCCGCCCAGGGCATCAACTGGGCGAAAAAACGCTGGCCCACCTACACCGTCGACGGCATGGACTTGAACAACAAGGACGCGCTGAACGAAGACACTCGCCTGCGCCGCGATCATTTTCTGCGAGTGCATGGCTTTGACGTGGTTTACGCCGACGCCCAGCATTTGAAGGGCAGCGTCAAGGAAGTGCAGGTCGGTGATTTGCTGGGCGACTGGAACAGCGAAAAGCTGCAGATCGTCGAGATTCTTGAAGCTGCGCAGATGTTGCAGCAGGCCGAGCAGAACCTCGCCGAGCAGGAAGTGAAGCTGAAGAAGCAGGAAGACAAGGTCAGCAAGTTCAAGCGTGAAGACGCCGGTTTGCGTTTCACCATTACTTGCCTGGTGGCGTTTGCGGTGTTTCAGGCCGGGTTGCTGATCTGGATTGCAACGCACCGCTGACTGATCTTTCCCACACTCCGCGTTTGACTCGGATGGGACGCAGAGCGTCCCGGGCTGCATTCCCACGCAGAGCGTGGGAACGATCAGAGCAATTTAGACGCGGGAAGCGAACAGTGCCTGATGGGCGCGGCACTGTTCGGCGGTCAGCATGAACACGCCGTGCCCGCCGCGCTCGAACTCCAGCCAGGCAAAATCGACTTCCGGGTACAGCGCCTCGACGTGCACCTGGCTGTTGCCCACCTCGACAATTAGCAAACCCTTCTCGGTCAGATGATCCGCCGCTTCGGCGAGCATCCGGCGTACCAGGTTCAAACCGTCATCGCCGCAGGCCAGGCCCAGTTCCGGCTCGTGCTGGTATTCGTCCGGCATGTCGGCGAAATCTTCCGCATCGACGTAGGGCGGGTTCGACACGATCAGGTCGAAACGTTGACCCGGCAGACCATCAAAACCATCGCCCTGCACGGTGAACACACGCTCATCGACGCCATGACGCTCGATGTTCTGGTTCGCCACTTCCAGCGCTTCGAACGACAGATCCGCCAGCACCACTTCGGCGTTCTGGAACTCGTAGGCGCAGGCGATGCCGATGCAGCCGGAGCCGGTGCACAGGTCGAGAATGCGCGCAGGTTCGTCGCCGATCCATGGGGCAAAACGGTTTTCGATCAGCTCGCCAATCGGCGAACGCGGGATCAGCACGCGCTCATCGACGATGAACGACATGCCGCAGAACCATGCCTCGCCCAGCAGGTAAGCGGTCGGAATGCGTTCTTCGATGCGACGCTTGAGCAGGCGCTGAAGATTGACCAGTTCGTCGTCTTCCAGCGCGCAATCCAGATAGCTGTCAGCGATTTCCCATGGCAGGTGCAAGGCACCGAGCACTAGCTGCCGGGCTTCGTCCCAGGCATTGTCGGTGCCATGGCCGAAAAACAGATCCTCCCCATGGAAGCGGCTGACGGCCCAACGGATGTGGTCGCGCAGGGTACGAAGTCGGGAAGTGATCACGGGGCAGAACTCCAGAAAAAACGACTGGCGATTCTAGCAGCCAAAACGCGCCGCGACGACGCAGGAAAGATTCCGGGGCGACGGTAGGACTCTTCCGATTTTCCCCTCGGCTATTGAACAGATCGTGTAACTTGACAAGGCTGCAGGCCAGCAACGACGGTGTCTACGATGGTAGCGATTCACAGAACCGCTCAGCCAGAGGACAATGTCGCAAAAGCCCCACCCGAAGGAGCCCCAGAATGTCCGTTCCAAAAACGATGTTTCAACTCAGCGGTCGCGGTTACGCAGCGGCCACGTTGAGCCATGCCACCGTGGTCATCATCGATGCCCAGAAAGAGTACCTCAGCGGCCCGCTGGCCCTGAGCGGCATGGACGCGGCTGTCGCGAACATCAAACAACTGGTTGCCGCCGCCCGCGCAGCCGGCCGGCCGATCGTGCACGTGCGTCACCTCGGCACCGTCGGCGGTCTGTTCGACCCGCAGGGCGAACGCGGCGAGTTCATCCCCGGCCTGGAACCCCAGGGCGATGAAACCATCATCGGCAAACTGCTGCCAAGCGCCTTTCACGGCACCGAACTCTACGATCGCCTGCAAAGCATCGGCTCGCTGGACCTGATCGTCTGCGGTTTCATGAGCCACTCCAGCGTCAGCACCACCGTGCGCGCGGCGAAAAACCTGGGTTTCCGCTGCACCCTGGTCGAAGATGCCTGTGCCACCCGCGATCTGCCGTTCAAGGGCCGCGTGCTCAGCGCCGAACAGGTGCAGGAAGCAGAAATGGCGATCATGGCCGACAACTTCGCCACCCTCGCGCTGACCCAGGATCTGATCTGATCGACCGTAAATGAGCGGCTCAGCCCGCCGCTCATCTGCAAAAACCTCGCATTTGCTTCAATTACCCTAGCCTCAGGAACAACCCGGTCAACTCCCGGTCGAAGGGCCGATACCCATTGAGGAAGGTCGGAATGAAGTTATCCGATGGATTTGACGCACGCCGCTTGCGGCCCAAAGGCCAAAGCAACTGGCGATTTCGATTCGGCGCGGCGATCGCGGCCATACTGGCCACGTTCGGCGTGCTGCTGGCGATGGCCGGGGCCGCCAGCCTGCTGGGGCGCCCGCCGGCGCTCGGCGATCTGAATGCAACACCGCTTGGCTCGGCAATCATTCTCGCAGTCGGCCTGCTGTTCCTGTATTTCGGCGTGGCCCTGTGGCGTCGTTGCCGGCGTCGCGCACGGCAATCGCGGGAATTGAACATGTCCCCGCACCTGATGAAAAAACACGATTGATCAACGGCCTGGCTTTTTGCCGGGCCGTTTTGTGTCTGTTTGGGTAAACTGGCCGCCCTTCGCGGAGGCTGACATGCAAGACGACGATTTTTCCCTGTTCAAAAGTGCGATCCAAGGCGTCAAGCCGATCAAGCACGACCGCGCCGACACCGGCAAACCCAAGGCTGACCGTGACCGGATCGCCAAGCTGCGCCAGTCCGCCACCGTGCGCACCGACACCGCTACCGTTGACGGCCTGTCCGATCAGTTCGTGATCGACGTCGGTCCCGAAGACGAGCTGATGTGGGCCCGCGACGGCGTGCAGGAAAGCCAGATGCGCAAGCTCAAGATCGGGCAGATCCCGTTCGAAGGCAGCCTCGACCTGCACGGCATGAGCGTCGAAAAGGCCCGCGAAACTCTTTGGGCGTTTCTCGCCGAAGCCACCAAATTCGAAATCCGCTGCGTGCGCGTCACCCACGGCAAGGCCGTGCGTCTGGACGGCAAGCGGCCGATGATCAAAAGCCACGTCAACACCTGGCTGCGCCAGCATGCGCAAGTGCTCGGTTTCTGCTCGTGCCAGGCGAAACATGGCGGCGCCGGCGCGGTTTACGTGATGCTCAAACGCACCATGATGGAAGGCCGCGACGAATAAACCCGTCACACCGAACTTGCAGGGTCGTGTCCGCCACCGTACCCTTGCCCTTTGCGAAAATCCCCACAGGTAGTTTCATGTCCCTGGAACAGAATTACACCGCGATTCTCGGCCAACTGGGCGAGGACGTCTCCCGCGAGGGCCTGCTCGACACGCCAAAGCGTGCCGCCAAAGCCATGCAGTACCTCTGCCGCGGTTATGAACAGACGCTCGAAGAGGTCACCAACGGTGCCCTGTTCAGCTCCGACAACAGCGAAATGGTGCTGGTCAAGGACATCGAGCTGTACTCGTTGTGCGAACACCACCTGCTGCCGTTCATCGGCAAGGCCCACGTCGCGTATATCCCGAGCGGCAAAGTGCTGGGCCTGTCGAAGGTCGCGCGGATCGTCGACATGTACGCCCGCCGCCTGCAGATCCAGGAAAACCTCAGCCGCCAGATCGCCGATGCGGTCCAGCAGGTCACCGGCGCGCTGGGCGTGGCCGTGGTGATCGAGGCCAAGCACATGTGCATGATGATGCGCGGTGTGGAGAAACAGAATTCGTCGATGATCACTTCGGTGATGCTCGGTGAGTTCCGTGAAAACGCGGCGACCCGCAGCGAGTTTCTCAGCCTGATCAAGTAATGCGTGACAGAAAAAAACCGGCGTTGATCGCCGGTTTTTTTTCGTCCGTGAAAAATCGGGTAAGCTGCGCGCCTTCTTCAATGTCCCAGTGAGGCTTGTAACGTGTTCGTCAAAGCGCTTCGTGTCGGCCTCGGCCAACTGATCATCTTCGTTGATTTCCTGACCCGCCCGGGCAAGAAACAGCGCCCCGCCGCTGCCCAGGCTCAGGTTGACGCCGCCGCGAAGGACCTGACCCTGTATCAGTTCCACGCCTGCCCGTTCTGCGTGAAGACCCGCCGCAGCCTGCGTCGCCTGAATGTTCCGGTGGCCCTGAAGGACGCGAAAAACAACGAGCAGGATCGTCAGACCCTGCTGGAACAGGGTGGCAAGATCAAGGTGCCGTGCCTGCGCATCGAAGAGAACGGCCAGACCACCTGGATGTACGAGTCCAACACGATCATCGAGTATCTGAACAAGCGGTTCGCCGCAGTCTGATCCAAAAAAAACCGGCCTGATGGCCGGTTTTTTTATGCCGCCTGCGCGGCCTGAGCCTGGCGCACCACCGCCGCCAGACGTTTGAGCCCTTCGTCCAGTCGGGCCGGGTCGATGTGACTGAAGTTCAGGCGCAGATGCCCGGGATTGCGATCCGGCTCGGGGAAGAACGGTTCACCCGGCATGAACGCCACATCGTTGGCCAGCGCGGTGTTCAGCAAGGTGCGGGTGTCCAGCGGTTGCTTCAGGGTCAGCCAGAAAAACAGCCCGCCCTGCGGCGTGTTCCAGTCCGCCAGATCGGCGAAATGGGTTTCCAGTGCCGCTTGAAAGGCGTCGCGGCGCTGTCGGTAGAAGCCACGCAATTCACTCAAGTGCTGCTGATATTTCTCACTGCCGATCCATTGCAATGCTTGCCACTGGCCGATGCGGTTGGTGTGCAGATCCGCCGACTGCTTGAGTTTGAGCAGATGCGGAAACAGATCCGGGCTGGCGATGAGATAGCCGACACGCAGGCCCGGCAACAGGGTTTTGGACACGGTGCCGGTGTAGATCCAGCTGGATTTCTTCAGGCGTCCGGCAATCGGCTGAGCGCTGCCGCCATCGAAGGTCAGCTCGCGATAGGGTTCGTCTTCGATCAGGGTCACGCCGAATTCGTCGAGCAATGCCGCAACGGCTTCGCGCTTGGCTTCGCTGTAGCGCACGGCGGACGGGTTCTGGAAGGTCGGGATCAAATAGATGAACGCCGGGCGATGCTGTTCCAGGCGTTGACGCAACTGCGCAAGGTTCGGACCGTCAGCCTCCAGCGGTACGGTCAGGCAATCGGCGCCGAACAGCTGGAAAATCTGCAAGGCCGCCAGATAGGTCGGTGCTTCAAGCAGGATTTCGGTGCCCTTGTCGATGTACAGCTTGGCCGCCAGGTCGAGGGTTTGCTGGGAGCCGCTGACCACCAGCACCTGACTCGCCTCACACGACAAACCCAGCGCCCTCGCCTCTGCCGCCAGCGCTTCGCGCAGTGCCGGCTCGCCTTCACTCATGCCGTACTGGCCGAGAGACAGCGGCATTTCTGCCCACTCTACCTTCGGCAGCATCGCTTCAGCCGGCAAACCGCCAGCGAATGACATGACCTCCGGGCGCTGGGCCGCAGCAAGGATTTCACGGATCAGAGAACTTTTGAGGCGCGAGACACGTTCGGAAAAAGCCATGGAAGTCACCGCTAGCGAGGCATGGGAAAAATGAGTCAAACTTGTTGACTGAAATTACGACACCCTCTCTGGAAACGTCAATATGCTTGACCTTAAAAACTGCGCCAGCCAGCAACAAGCCATGGAAGCATTTTTCTTCGGTTACCAGGCGTTCACCGCCAAGGCCGATGAAATGCTCGAGCGTCGCGGCTTGTCCCGAGTGCATCAACGCATCGTGTTTTTCATTGCCCGTTATCCGAATCTGAGCGTCAAGGAATTGCTCGCGCTGCTCGGCGTCAGCAAGCAGGCGCTGAACATGCCGTTGCGGCAATTGCAGGAAATGCATCTGGTGGACAGCGTGGCGTCCGAGACTGACAAGCGCAAACGCCTGCTGGAGCTGACCGTTGAAGGCGCGAAATTTGAACAGGCATTACGCCGCGAGCAGGTGAAATTGCTTGAGCGCGTCTTTGCCGAAGCGGGCGAAACGGCGGTCAACGGCTGGCTGGCGGTGAATCTGGCACTGGGAACACATCGTCCGAACGAGTGATATAGCTTGATCGCCAGTATTTTCGTCTACAAAACCAAAAACAATATTTGCTTTATTTGTACACAAAAGCATAATCCACAGCGTGCGAGTTTCTGACCGCATGGTCAACAAATTCGCGTATGCCTCAAAGGGCCGCTGCCACCCCTCATGGGTCCGGTCCTGGAAATAACAATAAAACTCTTGAGGAGTACTCGCTGTGGAAAGCCGCAAATCCGAAGCATCGACGCTGGAACTCTCGCCGCCGTTACGCAATGGCCTGCTTGAGCGCATCTTTAAACTCAGCTTGCATGGCACCACGGTGAAGACCGAGCTGATTGCCGGTCTGACAACCTTCATCACCATGGCCTACATCATTTTCGTCAACCCGAACATCATGGCCGATGCCGGGATCGATCACGGTGCAGCCTTCGTCGCCACCTGTATCGCCGCCGCGCTGGGCTGCCTGCTGATGGGCCTCTACGCTAACTGGCCAGTGGGCCTGGCGCCGGGCATGGGCCTCAACGCGTTCTTCACCTACACCGTGGTCGGCACCATGGGCTACAACTGGGAAACCGCGCTCGGTGCGGTGTTCGTCTCGGGCGTGCTGTTCATGATCCTGACCTTTTCGCGGATTCGCGAATGGCTGCTCAACAGCATTCCGGTCAGTCTGCGCTATGCGATGGGCGCCGGTGTAGGTCTGTTCCTCGGGCTGATCGGCCTGAAAACCGCCGGCATCGTCGTCGATAGCCCGGCCACCCTGATCAAACTCGGCTCGCTGCGTGAACCCGGCCCACTGCTCGCCGCCATTTGCTTCCTGATGATCGCGATCCTCAGCTACCACAAAGTGTTCGGCGCGATCCTCATCAGCATCATCACCGTGACCCTGGCCGGCTGGGGGATTGGTCTGGTGCACTACGAGGGCATCATGTCCGCCCCGCCAAGCCTGGCACCGACCTTTATGGCCATGAACGTCGCCGGCGTATTCAACGTCAGCATGATCAGCGTGGTGCTTGCCTTCCTCTTCGTACACATGTTCGACACCGCCGGCACCCTGATGGGCGTCGCCCAGCGCGCCAACCTGGTGAACGCTGACGGGCGCATCGAGAACCTCTCCCGCGCCATGAAAGCCGACTCCGCCTCCAGCGTTTTCGGAGCGGTCGTCGGTGTTCCGCCGGTCACCAGTTACGTGGAAAGTGCCGCCGGTGTAGCGGCTGGTGGTCGGACTGGTCTTACCGCAGTCACCGTGGGTGTGCTATTTATAGCCGCGATGTTCTTTGCACCGCTGGCCGGCATGATTCCCGCCTATGCCACCGCCGGCGCGCTGATTTACGTAGCGATGCTGATGATGGGCGGCATGGCGCACATCGAATGGGACGAAGCGACCGACAGCATTCCGGCGATCGTCACCGCGATCATGATGCCGCTGACCTTCTCGGTCGCCGACGGTATCGCGCTGGGCTTCATTACCTATGTCGCGCTGAAGGCCGGCACCGGTAAATACAAAGAGATCTCCGTCAGCCTGTGGGTGCTCTGCGCGATCTTCATCGCCAAGTTCATCTTCCTGTAAGCGCTACGCGGTTCAAGCTTCAAAACAGCCTCACCCCACCGGGTGGGGCTTTTGCACATTCTTGATAACGATAAAAAGGAGCAAGTGATGAGTCTGGAAACCTGGCTGCTGTTCAGCGGCGCTGCGCTGGTGGTGATCCTGATTCCGGGGCCGCTGTCGTTGCTGATGATCAGCAACAGTCTGAATTACGGTCTGCGTCGATCGTACCCGGCGTTTCTCGGTGGCGTGTTCGCCTCGATCTGCCTGCTCAGTGCCTCGGCGCTGGGGCTGGGCGCCCTGCTGCTGGCGTCCGAAAAACTGTTCAGCGCCCTGAAGATCGTCGGCGCGATTTACCTGTTCTACCTCGCCTGGCAGAGCTGGCAGCAATCGCGCCAGCCGTCGGTGGGTGCCGAAGTACCTCAGGCTGCACCGGTTCCGAAATTCCGTGCATTGTTCAGCCGGGCCTTCGTGCTGGGCGCGAGCAATCCGAAAGACATTTTGTTTTTCGCCGCGTTTCTGCCGCAATTCCTCAGCGCCGAACAACCGTTCCTGCCGCAACTGCTGGTGATGATCGCCACCTGGACGCTGCTCGATCTGCTGTGCAAATTGACCTACGGCCTCGGTGCCCATGGTGCAGCGCGTTACCTGCGCAGCGGCAAGGGTCAGAGCTGGTTCAACCGCATCAGCGCCGGATTGTTCGGCGGTGCCGGTGCCGCATCGCTGCTCAGCGGGCACTGATTCCTCGCAGACAATCTTCTGAGCTTCAGAAATTTCAAAGCTGGCTGCCAGTTTCGACACTTGATTCATGCATCGAAACTGGCAGCAACTTCCGTTTCCAAAACGCAACACACCGCAACACCCCGCCGATGTACATCGTTTGAACCCTCTTCCTAAGATGACGCCACAGCGCAACCTCATCTTCAGAACAAGGATGTTCAAATGGCTACCCTTATCCTCCCGTCATCGATCGAACATAACGACGTAGACATTGCCGACATGCAACTTGTCGGCAATGAACGGCAACCGTCAACGATCGACTATGACGACAACAATTCCCTCCAGACCCCGCCCGCGCTCAAACGCAAAAGAGCGCAACTGAAAACGGTAGACCAGGTATTCGGCCCACTGCAGATAGGCGGATATTCAATCACCCGTAGAGCCCTGGATACATTGGGCGCGACCATTGACGGGCAACCCCTGAACGGCAAGAACACGTTTTTCCGCACGCCCGGAAAGCGTTTCATCAATGCGTTGCAGTTTGATCCAGCCGTCATTGAAGCGCGGATGAAAACAACGACCGGGGCGGATGATTATCTGCTTCCCAGCCTGCTCTTCGAACTTGCCAGCCAACGCCCCCTGACGGCGCCGCCGTTGTTGCATGACTCATTCGATTCCCCGAGCGATCCAGGTACTTATCCGGGCAAGCTGAAACAACTTCTGAACGCAGCGCAAAAACTCGACATCCGCCATGCCCATATTCAGCAGCCACTCCCGAACTGGGTCAAACGCTCAACCAGCCGCACCATGGCCAGCACGGGTATCGGACTTCAGGCGTTCGGGATCTACAGTGGTCTGCGCGGTCTGCAAGATGCAATCAGAGACAAGGATTCATATGGCATCGTGTTCAACAGTTCGGCGTTCAGCGCTGACGTTGCTTCGATAGCGATCGATCTCGCGGTAGCCCGCAAAGTCACGCAAATGCTCAAGGCCAGCGAGAGTGCCTTCAAGGGTTTTGCCAAAACCAGTTTCGCCCTGAAACTGGGGCGCGGCGGCGGCTTGATTGGCGGCGCCCTGACGCTGCCCTTCGATATCATTTCCGCGGTGGATGGTTTCAAGGCGGCAGCCCGGACAACCGGCCAAGAATCCATCAATCACTATATGAATGCCGGGTTGAGTGTCACCAGCGCGGCCATGACCGTGCTGCTCGGTGCAGCGGCACTGGCCGGATTCTCCTCGGCGGGCCCGATCGGGCTGGTCGCTGGCTTACTGCTGGTCGCAGGATCCCGAGTCTGGGCGGCGATCAATGTGGTCGATGACATTGACGACTACATCACGTTGACCACCGAAGAGCGTCTGCGTACCGGCTGGTTTGCGTTCTGGGGAATCAGCCCGGATGAAAGCATTGAAGATCGCCACCTTATCGCCAGGTCGGCCGCCCGACACTCACAACAACTGCGCGCCACTGCCCGAAAGTTGCTGGACGAGACACTAAAAGACCAGGCCGAAGCCATCGTCAATGGCAGTTTCCAGGTGGATGTCGAACCCATCCAGGTCGCGACTTATGAGTGGACAGCACAAAACCCGAAGTACAAAACCATCAAGCGTCCCCGCATCAACGATCACAACGACACCATCGATGCACGCGCAGGCGTTACCAAAGACACTCCCGGAGCAGTGCTTGGAACTTCTGCCGACGACAAGGACATCCTGTGGTTTATCGGCGGCGGTAACGACACTATTCAAGGGGTGAAAAAAAAACCAAACGGCTTCTATTACGCTGCCGGCCATAAATCCCTGAACGGTGGCGAGAAAGCCGACGAGTTCATCTTCGAGGGCGCTGCCGACCTGCTGAAAACCGGCACCCAAGAAACACTGATTTCCGAACTGCAAGGTGATGCAGGTAACGACACGCTGAAACTGGCGGGACACTTCCCGGAAACCAACGAAGATCGTTACGGATTCCGAGTGGACTTGCATAAGGGCGAGATGTCGCTACTGGTCAAGCCGCCCACTCCAAAAGAGCAGGCCTACAGGCTGCACAGTCATCTGCAAAGTATCGAAAACGTCGAGACGCTGGCCGGTGCAACCAATGAAGTCATCGGTAGTGACGGTCCGAACATCATCAAGTCCCGTGGTCGCGACGAGATTGATGCAGGCCCCGGCGAGGACCAGATTTATTTGCTCAGCCATTACGTATCGGCCAATGGCGGCAAAGGCAAGGATGCCTACGCTATCGCTCATGTCCCCGGCGCAGCATCGATTATTGAAGACGGCGCAGAGGAAAGCATCATTGCACTGGACTGGCGATCGGACCTGATCGAAAGCTGGAAGATCGAAAACCGGGAGTTGGTCATCACATCAGGATTCGAATTCGACGACGTCAGCAAGAAAGTGGTCAGGATCAAGAATGTCTACCAGCGAACCGGGGACAAACGAGCGCTACAGAATGGAAAACTGACCTTCATCACCAAAGACGGATTTCATCTCGTGCCAGAACTTCCAGCCAGCATCGAAACGCCGCAAGCGGTCGATGTGGAAGTGGTGATCCTGCGACAGGGAATCCGACAGCTTCCGGTCATCGTGTTTGATACGAAGTGCACCGTCCCCAACGACAGGAGTTCGAGCTACTGGCTGTCACGCAACAATATCCAGACGGTTTTCCAGGTAACAGCGACCGGTAATACAAGGGTCACTACGCTGCACATTGATTGCGCCAGCACAGAACTGACGCGCGTCGAGGCTTATTACAACGCCGACCTCATACGCGGCACTCACTTCAACTACATCATGTACAAGGAATGCGGGATGACCCTGCATTTCGGCAGCAAACAGCTAGCGATCAAAAATCTTGCCTCTTCGACCATGTCCGGCATGCGTGATCTCAAGCCCCGGTTGAAGGCCCCCGAACTGGCAACACATCACTCGTTCATTCTGGTCATGAACGACGGCGCGTCTTATCGGCTTGTTCAGCCCGCCGTCACCGACAGTCATTTTTGGAACGACACGTTTGAAATAAGCGGTCCGATGCATTGGACCAGCAACGTGCCTCTGCCACTTTCCCCCAGAGCGGGAACGCATCAATACCTGCAACCGCTCGACAACCAGGCACATGCGCTGGGTAGCCGGGAGAAGTGCGTCATGCTCAAACCCGCTGCGTACCAGACTGCCGTGGAAAGCCTCACCGGTGAGGGCTCGAAGTACCTCGTCCACCTCACCCCCGGCATGTCATTGCGCATTTCCACACCCGGCGCACTGGCGACCGCGAGCCAGCAACTGGCATTTTCCTCGACGTGGGAATTCGACGCCTCCAGCCTGGGCACGGTCGAGATCACGCTCGTCGACAACCGGTTACAGATCGGACAGACGATCATTTACCTGCCGCAATACCAGAACACGGGCGACCTGATCGACCAGATTCGCGTCATCACCGCGCAAGGCATTGTCTGGGCGGTCGACCTGATCTTCGAAGCGGTTTATATCGAAGCGATCGATGCACGGTTTCTCGTACCGCCAACCGACCTCTCCACCCCGTTGCCTATCGAACTGAAGCAATATCCGGAAGACGACATACTTGTGCGCAACATGGCCATGAAAGATGGCAGCCTCGGTGCCCTGCGATATCACCTGGCGCAACGTCAATGGATACTCGACGCGGACAAGTCCCGCGAAATTGATCGCCTGGATCTACAGACGACCAACCACTGCACCCACCAACTGAAACTGTTCGAAGAAGTGGCACAGATCGGCCTCGCTTACACTCCCCCGCTGGGCGACCACGCCTTGAGACTCCTGCGCGAACATTGCGTCAGGTTGATGGGCGATCTCTCGCTGGACTACCCGGAGAAACTGGAAAAGGCGAAACACTTCGCCTGGCTTTTATCCGGACAAACGCACTACAACTGATGCCCTCGGGAGCAACGGACTCAGCTGGAAACGCTTTGCATCAGTCGCTTGCACCGATTGATATATGTACCGCACGCCAGAAGTGCGCTTTGACGATCATTCAGCCCCCTTTAGCCAGCATCACTCCATGGCTTTACACAGCTGAATCAGTCGTACACCGGAGCACTTCAAATGGCCAAGCCACCCAAGCAGATTCCTCCAGCGGGTTCGTCGCCTCCCAGGCCTTCAACAGACACGCCTCACGTCAACCTCGATAACGTTTCGAACATTCGCCCCGGCATGCATCTGCCCACCGGCGAGCCGACTCTGACCGGACACTCTTCGCCGCGCACGACGGAACATGACGCAGGCAACCGACAGCCCTCGGTCGAAGTCAGCGAGATGCTGCCCCGCCAGCCGCCACACGCGTCAGGCATTGCACCTGAAGCCTCGCCAAGGCCGACATCACCCGTATTCATTCCTGCACATCTGGCCCTCAGGCTGACCCCGGCAGCCGCGTCCTCGCAAGGCATCCGCCGTGACGGCCGGGAGCGAACCTATGTGGACATGCGCGAAGGCACCGCCATGGTTCATCAGCACCCTGACGGACGCTTTCAACTGACCTCGGCCAGCGAACTGACGCCCTCCGGTTTTCTGGTCGAGCGGATCCGGGGCACGAATCTGTGGCAAAAACGACAAGCAATCACGGCACGCCGCCCGCATGTCGACGAGCCGGACACGCAGGCCGATCCGGGCAAGCGTCCGCGACTGGATGAAGATGACGCGTCGACCGATCCAGACCCACTCGCCGACAAGCCTTCGACCATTGCCCAGCCTCTGGATCTGTCCAACAAGCCATGGCGAAATTGGGGCCAGCCGACAAAGCCCACCGGCGGTCAATCGGTTGAAATAGACGGGCTGCACTACCCGATCGTGCCGCAGATCGTTCGCTCCAACACATCGATCGTCTGCATCAAGCACCCGCGTTTCAACCCCGAGCGCTTTGATGCCTTCGAACAGATGCTCGTGGACGATCGCACACTGCAACCGCGCTGGGCAGCTCGCGGCCCGGACAATCAGTGGCGCTTTACAGACCATCGACTGCCATTCGAAAAGCCGCTGACGCAATATGTTGCCGATGCCTTCGAGTGCTTGTCCGGGCCGTCTGCCAGGGCCGTGGCCAAGGCCATGTTCAGAGAGTCCCGCGGCGCCGAAGTGATCAACGGTGAAGGGTTGCAGGCACTGAGCCAGAGCTTCCGTCACTGGCAAGACAGGGCCATCCCCGCCCCCCGACACCTTGCAGATCCACTGCTGTTGCTGCCGATCCAGCCCATCATCTCTGACGGCACTTTCGGGGGAAGAATCGTGCTGCCCCCGACAACCGGGCCGAGCCTGCAGCGAGTCGATTTTGATCCGCAGAAATTCTCGCAGCAATGGAGTGAATATACGGCTGCACCGGGGGCTTCGAGCTTGCAAAAGCTCTTCTACAACATCCTGGTCAAGAGTGGATACACCGTCAGTTCGCCAGATCCCTTGCTGCTGGAACACTCGCTGGTTTTTCATCGGGAAGGACTGGACTCGCTTTTCGTATTGAAGCTCCCGTTGGTCTCCCCGGGCTTCATCCCTCGCTATACCAGGCCGGGTTCCGAACTGACCAGTTCGGCAGCGCGGATGACACTCGATGAAACCGGACAACAAAGGCTGAACGCTCTGCTGGCACAAGACAAAGTCAATTATCTGGTGGGCGGCATTCAACATCCGAGCCCGGACCAACCCACCCTCTTCATTCTTCGCGAAGGCTGATCATCAATGAGCCCCAAACGTCCTATCCGAACGAAAACAGATACAGCGGATTCCACGCCTGTCTTCCGAGACACCACGCCGGACATTTCAACGCCGCCTCGACTGTTGCCCGACACACTGATTGATCCGACCTCGACCCACCCGGCCTGGCAATTGCCTGCGCCACCCGTTACCCGTCAACAGATGATCGAAATCTACGATCTCCCTGCCGAGACACATGTCCGGAACGTCACCGCGCAACGACCGATCGGCAGCTATTTTCTCGCCCCCGGACTGGTCAACAGATTGCCGCCTGCCGATCCTCGGGACGGCACGCGCACAGCGGGACGTTATACCTACGTCGACCTTGTCGAAGGGGGGACGGTGCAGATCGGCCCCGATGCGCAGAATGGATTGAGGGCCCGGTTATCCAGTGAGCTCCTGGCATCCGGCCCACTGCTGGAAAGGGTTGAAGGTACGCTTGTGTGGCGTCCGCTCCCTGCGCAAAACGCGCCGGATGCCGACATCTCGCAGCTGTCCATGACACGTCACCGATTGCCGGATGACGAACCGTCGGTCGTACCGCCCAAACGTCAGCGCATCGATGAAACGCTGGATCCGTGGAGCAGTTGGGGCATCGACCCGCAACATGCCACCACCGGTGACATTCGCGTCGACGGTATCCAGTACAAAGTCATTCCGCGAGGTGATGCGAGCGATCCGATCGTCTACATCAAGAACCCGAGTCATCTGATCTACGACTTCGACTTGCTGGACCGCACGCTCAGACTGGAACCACAGGAACAGCCGCGGGGCGCCATCCAGGTTCCGCCTGCTAATGACTGGCAAATCGATCCGACGCTGCCGTTCGAACGTCCACTGACGAAATACATCAGCCAATACTTTCCGGAGCTATCGACGACCTCGCTGGAGAGTGTCGCCTTTCACCAGTTCGTGCTGGCAAATGGTTCCGACACGGCGACCGGATCGGGGCTGACCCTTCTGCGCCAGACATTCAATGACTGGCAGACCGGAAACCGCCATCCCCGTCCGCAACTGGCCGATCCGCTGCTGATGCTGCCGATTCTCCCGACGTCGGGCAATGGGGCGGTTCGCATCATCGAATTGCCGACGCCGACATCGGACGGTCCGCTGCAGCGACTGGATTTCGATCCGGCACTGTTTCGCCAGGAATGGCTGTATTCCAACACCACGCAATCGGCGCTGGATCTCAAACGTTTCATGGCCACCCTGCTGACCCGCAACGGCTACGCCGTATTCGATCCCAGCCTCTCCAACTCGTTTCCGGCGCTGGTGTTCAAGCGCTCGGGGCATGACTACGTGTTCTTCATCAGCCTGCATCGCATCCGGGGCCGCAAGATCAACCAGACGCTGAATGTCGATCACAGCAGTGCCAATCTACGTCTGCACATTCAGGTGGGTGCGACAGCGGCGGCGGCCGTTATCGCAGCAAACGCTGCAAACAAGGTCGTCTGGCTCAGAGGCGGTCCCCAGATGCTGGCGAACGCCAACGACACCGTGTTTATCGTGCGCGACGCAAACCCACGGCTGTGATTGCACTTCGCTGAACGACGGGCGAAAAAAAGCCCGCAGTGTGAGCGGGCGAAAGACCAAAGAAGCTATATGCGCAGTCGCTTCCCGGTAGGGGCAGCTGCTTGGGGGTCAGCTGCCCCGATAGGTGGAATAGCTGTAAGGCGAGATCAGCAACGGTACGTGGTAGTGATCCTGTTCGGCAGAGATGCCGAACCGCAGCACGACCACGTCCAGGAATGCCGGCTCCGGCAACTGGACGCCACGGGCGCGGTAGTAATCGCCGGCGTGGAACTGAACCTGATAGACACCGGTACGGTAGTCATCGCCTTGCAGCAGCGGCGCATCGACCCGGCCATCGCTGTTGGTAAGCGCACTGGCGACCAATTCCAGGTGCGAACCTTCAACGCGGTACAGCTCGACCTTGATCGAGCTGCCCGGGCAACCGTGTGCAGCGTCCAAAACGTGTGTTGTCAAACGTCCCATTGATTCTGCGCGCCTGCCTGCGTGGAGCAGTCAGACTTCGCGCCTCCCGAAGTCAGTTGAAAAGGAGACCGCACCGTTTCGGAGCACGAAAAGCTGCGGCGAGCGATTGATTAAGACACTTTTCAAAAAAATTGTACACAATAAAAACGACATTTTTGCTGCTACCCCCGCCATCCTTCGATTTCACGGTGATTTGCCTCGTAACCTCGCATTCATTGAACCCCCAATCCATTAGCTGACTGGTCAGGCAGGTTTCTTGCAGGTTCACGCCATTAACAGCAAAAGATGACAGCCGGTGAAAAATGCGAAAATTCAGGCTTACAAATTGAGAATAAAGTTGTATACAATCAGCCCATCGCTGTGACGCCAGCCTGCCATCCAAACTTCAGGGCGCCACACAATCTGTCAACGAATAAGAAGGAAGACTGCAGTGAGCGCTGACTACCCACGCGACCTGATCGGTTACGGCAGTAACCCTCCTCACCCACACTGGCCGGGCAATGCCCGGATCGCCCTGTCGTTCGTACTCAATTACGAAGAAGGCGGCGAGCGCAACATTCTGCACGGCGACAAAGAATCCGAAGCCTTCCTGTCCGAGATGGTTGCTGCCCAGCCTCTGCAAGGCGCGCGCAACATGAGCATGGAATCGCTTTACGAGTATGGCAGCCGTGCCGGCGTCTGGCGGATCCTGAAACTGTTCAAGGAATTCGACATTCCGCTGACCATCTTCGCCGTGGCCATGGCCGCCCAGCGTCACCCGGACGTGATCCGCGCGATGGTCGAGGCCGGTCACGAGATCTGCAGCCACGGCTACCGCTGGATCGACTACCAGTACATGGACGAAGCGCAGGAACGCGAGCACATGCTCGAAGCGATCCGCATCCTCACCGAACTCACCGGCGAGCGCCCGCTGGGCTGGTACACCGGCCGCACCGGCCCGAATACCCGTCGCCTGGTGATGGAAGAAGGCGGTTTCCTCTACGACTGCGACACCTACGACGACGACCTGCCCTACTGGGAACCGAACAACCCGACCGGCAAGCCGCACCTGGTGATCCCGTACACCCTGGACACCAACGACATGCGCTTCACCCAGGTCCAGGGTTTCAACAAGGGCGACGATTTCTTCGAATACCTCAAAGATGCGTTCGACGTGCTTTATGCCGAAGGCGCCGAAGCACCGAAGATGCTGTCGATCGGTCTGCACTGCCGTCTGGTGGGCCGTCCGGCGCGTCTGGCTTCGCTCAAGCGCTTTATCGAATACGCTAAAAGTCATGAACAGGTGTGGTTCAGCCGCCGCGTCGACATCGCGCGTCACTGGCACGAAACCCACCCGTACCAAGGGGCTGCCAAATGAGCACCTTTCAAACCCTGAAACCGTCGACCCTGAGCCGCGACGCCTTCGTCAAAGCCTTCGCCGACATCTACGAACATTCGCCATGGGTGGCCGAGAAGGCCTTCGACCTGGGCCAGGACGCGTCGATCGACCAGATCGAAACCCTGCACCAGCGCATGAGCGACATCCTGTTGAGCGCCGATCACGCCAGCCAGCTGGCACTGATCAACGCTCACCCGGACCTGGCCGGCAAAGCTGCCGTCCAGGGCGAGTTGACCGAAGCCAGCACCAATGAACAGGCTGGCGCCGGTATTCACCAATGCACGGCCGAAGAGTTCCAGCGCTTCACCGAGCTGAACGACGCCTACAAAGCCAAGTTCAAGTTTCCCTTCATCATGGCGGTAAAAGGCAGCAACCGGCATCAGATCCTCGCGGCGTTCGAAACGCGCATTCACAACCCGGTCGACACCGAGTTCAAATGCGCGCTGGCGGAGATCAACAAGATCGCCCTGTTCCGATTACTGACTCTCTAGCAAGCCTGGCCCGAGAAACCTCTAGAACGCTTGTGTTTCCCAGGGCCCTGCAAGCATCCCAAGCCACTTATTTAAAGGCAGACAAGAAGAATGAAAGCTTACGCCGTACCTTTCGAGAAGTTCGTCAACCTGGCCGATGCCCGCCTGGGCACCAAAATCATCTCGGTCACCGATGACTGGTTCGCAGACGCCAATCGTCTGTTTCAGCCGACCCCGGCCGTGTGGAAGGAGGGCGTGTTCGATGACAACGGCAAGTGGATGGACGGCTGGGAGTCCCGCCGCAAGCGCTTCGAAGGCTACGACAGCGCGGTGATCCGCCTGGGCGTACCGGGTTCGATCAAAGGCGTGGACATCGACACTTCATTCTTCACCGGCAACTTCCCGCCATCGGCCTCGCTGGAAGCCTGCTTCCTGGCGTCGGGCGAGCCGGACGAAAACACCCAGTGGACTGAAGTGCTGTCGGCCGTCGAGCTGCAGGGCAACAGCCACCACTACCACGAAATCAGCAACGACAAGGCGTTCAGCCACCTGCGCTTCAACATCTACCCGGATGGCGGCGTGGCCCGTCTGCGCGTGTACGGCATTCCGTTCCGCGACTGGTCGGCTGTTGGCGACAACGAGCAAGTCGACCTGGCCGCAGCCCTCAACGGTGGCCGCGCCCTCGCCTGCTCCGACGAACACTTCGGCCGCATGAGCAACATCCTCAACCCGGGCCGTGGCATCAACATGGGCGACGGCTGGGAAACCGCACGTCGTCGCACCCCGGGCAATGACTGGGTAATCGTCGCGCTGGGCCATCCGGGCGAGATCGAAAAAATCATCGTCGACACCCTGCACTTCAAGGGCAACTACCCGGACACCTGCTCGATCCAGGGCGCGTTCGTCAAGGGCGGCACCGACAGCCAGATCGAAACCCAGTCGCTGTTCTGGCGTGAACTGCTGCCAAGCCAGAAGCTGGAAATGCACGCCGAACATACCTTCGTCGAGCAGATCAAGGCACTGGGCCCGATCACCCACATCCGTCTGAACGTGTTCCCGGACGGTGGTGTGAGCCGCCTGCGCGTTCTCGGCAAGGTCGCGAAGTAACACCCGATCGTCCCCACGTCGAGGCGTCGAACCGTCTGCGTGGGAATGCATACCGTGACGCTCCGCGTCACAGTGGACGCGGAGCGTCCATGGCAGCGTTCCCACGCAGAGCGTGGGAACGATCAATTTTCAAGAGATTAAGAAGAACAGCATGCGCACACTGACGATTGAACCGCTGACCAAAGAAGCCTTCGCCCCTTTCGGTGACGTGATCGAAACCGACGGCAGCGATCACTTCATGATCAACAACGGTTCGACCATGCGCTTCCACAAACTGGCGACGGTCGAAACCGCGACGCCTGAGGACAACGCGATCATCAGCATCTTCCGCGCCGACGCGCAGGACATGCCGCTGACCGTGAGCATGCTGGAACGCCATCCGCTGGGCAGCCAGGCTTTCATTCCGCTGCTCGGCAACCCCTTTCTGATCGTGGTCGCGCCACTTGGCGATGTACCTGTATCAGGCTTGGTCCGCGCCTTCGTCACCAACGGCAGGCAGGGCATCAATTACCATCGCGGCGTCTGGCACCACCCGGTGCTGACGATCGAAAAGCGGGATGACTTCCTGGTGGTTGATCGCAGTGGCACAGGCAATAACTGCGATGAGCATTTTTTCAAAGAGGATGAGCGTTTGATCCTCGCCCCCCACCAATAAGAGAAGGTCTGATCACTCGACAACAAGAGTGACAGGCGAGAGGTAAAGACTGTGGAAGCACATCTGTTGGAATGGCTGAACCTGAGCGTGCGCTGGGTTCACATGATCACTGGCGTGGCCTGGATCGGCGCGTCGTTCTACTTCGTCTGGCTGGAGAACAACCTCAACCGCGTCAACCCGAAAACCGGTCTTGCCGGTGATCTGTGGGCGATCCACGGCGGCGGTATCTATCACCTGGAAAAATACAAACTGGCCCCTCCGTCGATGCCGGAGAACCTGCACTGGTTCAAATGGGAAGCCTATTTCACCTGGATGTCGGGTATCGCGCTGCTATGCGTGGTGTTCTACTCCAACCCCGTGCTCTACCTCGTGGCACCCGGCAGCGGCCTGACCGGCCCTGAAGGCGTGGCCATCGGCATCGGTTCGCTGATCGCCGGCTGGTTCATCTACGACTTCCTCTGCGATTCGCCCCTCGGCAAAAAACCTGCCCTGCTCGGCTTCATCCTGTTCGTGCTGATCATCGGCGCGGCGTATGGCTTCAGCAAGGTGTTCAGCGGTCGTGGTGCGTACCTGCACGTCGGCGCGATCATCGGCACCATCATGGTCGGCAACGTGTTCCGCATCATCATGCCGGCGCAGCGCGCACTGGTTGCCGCGATCGCCGAGAACCGCACGCCGGATCCGGCGCTGCCGGCCAAAGGCCTGCTGCGTTCGCGTCACAACAACTACTTCACCCTGCCGGTGCTGTTCATCATGATCAGCAACCACTTCCCGAGCACTTACGGCAGCCAGTACAACTGGCTGATCCTGGCCGGGATCGCGGTGTTGGCGGTGTTGGTGCGTCACTACTTCAACACCCGTCACGACAGCCACAAGTTTGCCTGGACCCTGCCAGTGGCAGCGGTAGGCATGATCAGTCTGGCGTACGTCACCGGCCCTGCGCCGATGTCGACCGCTCCGGACGTGGCCAAGGCGCCTGCGAAAATCGAGTACCAGCCGTTGCCGGAAACGGCTTTGGGTGGTGGCGCGAAACCGGCTGAAGCTGCACAACCGGCAGCTCCTGCTGCACCGGCCGCTGCTCCGGCTCAGGCGTCCAACGCCGGTCCTGCGTTCGACAAGGTGCACAACGTGATCCAGGAACGCTGCGCGGTCTGCCATTCGGCCAAACCGACCAGCCCGCTGTTCAGCGCTGCACCGGCCGGTGTGATGTTCGACACCCCCGAGCAGATCCGCCAGAACGCGGCACGGATCCAGGCGCAAGCCATCACCACGCAGATCATGCCACTGGGCAACATCACACAGATGACCCAGCAGGAACGTGACCTGATCGGTGCATGGATCGCCCAGGGAGCCCAGACCAACTAAGCAGTAAAAGCATCGCTGGCAAGCCAGCTTCCACAGGGTTTTGCACTGCCTGTGTGGGAGCTGGCTTGCCAGCGATTAGCCGCAACGCGGTTTACCTGATGCAAAGAAACAGCTGTGAGCAACCCGGCAGCTGTTAATCACAAGAATAAAAAAGATCCGAGGTGTTGCATGTCCGAGCTGTCCAAAGCGCGCATCCCCGACGCACCCGCCATTCAGCGTTTGCCCCTTTTGCAACTGATCCTGGTCGGTTTGCAACATGTACTGCTGATGTACGGCGGCGCCATCGCGGTACCGCTGATCATTGGACAGGCCGCTGGCCTGAGTCGTGAAGAAATCGCCTTCCTGATCAACGCCGACCTGCTGGTCGCCGGCATCGCCACCATCGTGCAGTCCTTGGGGATAGGCCCGATGGGCATTCGCATGCCGGTGATGATGGGCGCCAGTTTCGCCGCCGTCGGCAGTATGGTCGCCATGGCCGGCATGCCCGGCATCGGTCTGCAGGGAATCTTCGGCGCCACCATCGCCGCCGGGTTCTTCGGCATGATCATCGCGCCGTTCATGTCCAAGGTCGTACGCTTCTTCCCGCCTCTGGTGACCGGCACGGTCATCACCTCGATCGGTTTGTCGCTGTTCCCCGTGGCCGTGAACTGGGCCGGTGGCGGCGCTGGCGCCGCTCAATTCGGTTCACCGATTTACTTGGCCATCGCCGCACTGGTGCTGGCCACCATTCTGTTGATCCACCGCTTCATGCGCGGTTTCTGGGTCAACATTTCCGTGCTGATCGGCATGTGCCTGGGCTACGTGCTCTGCGGCGCCATCGGCATGGTCGACCTGAGCGGCATGGCCAACGCGCCGTGGGTTCAGTTCGTCACCCCGCTGCATTTCGGCATGCCGAAGTTCGAACTGGCACCGATCCTGTCGATGTGTCTGGTGGTGGTGATCATCTTCGTCGAGTCCACCGGGATGTTTCTGGCGCTGGGCAAGATCACCGGCCAGGAAGTCTGCCCGCGCATGTTGCGTCGCGGCCTGCTGTGTGATGCCGGCGCATCGTTCGTTGCCGGCTTCTTCAACACATTCACCCACTCCTCCTTCGCGCAGAACATCGGCCTGGTGCAGATGACCGGCGTGCGTTGCCGTTCGGTGACCATCGTCGCTGGCGGTCTGCTGATCGTCCTGAGCCTGTTGCCGAAAGCAGCGTTCCTGGTGGCGTCGATTCCACCGGCAGTGCTGGGTGGCGCGGCGATTGCGATGTTCGGCATGGTGGCGGCGACCGGCATCAAGATCCTGCAGGAAGCCGACATCGGCGACCGCCGCAATCAATTGCTGGTAGCCGTGAGCATCGGCATGGGCCTGATCCCGGTGGTGCGCCCGGAGTTCTTCGCCCACCTGCCGTTGTGGATGAGCCCGATCACCCACAGCGGGATCGCCATGGCCACCCTCAGCGCGCTGACGCTGAACCTGTTGTTCAACATTCTCGGCGGCGCCGAACGCGCCGCGATCAACGACTGCCACGCACACCCGCACTGATCCGAAGAGTAAAAAAGGGGGCTCGCCCAAGCCTGCCCCCTCGCGACAGCTTTGCCTCAAACAATAAAAACAAGAGGGAGCAACAGATGATCCGGACTCAAACCAACGTGTTGTTGAGCGGCGGCCTGCTGGCCGCATCGCAAGCCATGGCCGGCGATTTATTGCTGTGGCAGACCAACAGCCTGAGCTACCTGTACGGCAAGAACTTCGCGATCAACCCGTCGATCCAGCAGACGGTGACGTTCGAGCACGCCGACAAGTGGAAGTACGGCGACAACTTCCTGTTCGTCGACAAGATCTTCTACAACGGCCAGGAAGACCGCAACAAAGGCCCCCACGCGTTCTACGGCGAATTCAGCCCGCGCCTGTCGTTCGGCAAGATCTTCGACAGGAAGCTTGAGTTCGGCCCGATCAAGGACGTGCTGCTGGCCATGACCTACGAGTACGGCGAAGGCGACAGCGAGGCCTATCTGATCGGCCCCGGCTTCGACCTCAAGGTGCCGGGTTTCAACTATTTCACCCTGAATTTCTATCGCCGCCAGACCGAAGGGCCGCGCCCCGGCGACGGCGTCTGGCAGATCACTCCCGGCTGGTCCTACAGCATTCCCGTGGGCAATTCCGACCTGCTGATCGACGGCTATCTGGACTGGGTGGTCGACAACGACCAGAACTCACGCGGCACCTATCACGCCAACCTGCACATCAACCCGCAGATCAAATACGACCTGGGCAAAGCCCTCGGCTGGGGTGAGAAGCAGGTGTACGTCGGCACCGAATACAGCTACTGGAAAAACAAATACGGGGTCGAGAGCACCCACAGTTTCGACACCAACCAGAACACCGCCAGCCTGCTGGTGAAGGTGCACTTCTAAGATGACCCGCAACCGTGCCCCCTACCTGTCGTCGGTGCTCTGTTGCGGGGCACTTGAGGCCTGGCCGTTGAGTCAGTATTCTCCGCGGCCTCCTGAATTCGGTCTAAAAAAAAGCCCGAATTTAATTCCTGACCGAAAAGCCAACTTATCCCGGCCGCGGTCAGTACCGAGGCATCCCGAAAACACGCTCAATCGACTGTTTTTCAGCAGCCGACGGGCGTTTTTTTGCTTTTCGAAAAGCCTTGGCTCAGCTCTTGCTAACAGCATGAAAGCTGACCGGATGGATGACTTTTGCTGCAACGAAAAAAGGCGCCACACCAGAGCGCCGACTCAAAAAAATAAACGTGGAACACCTACTTTGGGAGCAACCGAATGAAACGTATGTGCACCAGCCTGATGCTTGCGGGATCGCTGCTGGCAGGGGGTCAGGCCATGGCCGACGGCCTGCTGCAATGGCAGAACAACAGCCTGACCTACCTCTACGGTAAAGACTTCAAGGTCAACCCGGCTATCCAGCAGACCGTGACCTTCGAACACGCCGATGCGTGGAAGTACGGGGACAACTTCTTCTTCCTCGACAAGATCTTCTACAACGGTGACAAGGACTTCAACAACGGTCCGAACACCTACTACGGCGAGTTCCAGCCACGCATCTCGCTGGGCAAGGTCCTCGACCAGAAGATCGAGTTCGGCCCGATCAAGGACGTCCTGCTGGCGATGACCTACGAGTTCGGCGAGGGTGACACCGAGTCCTACCTGATCGGCCCGGGCTTCGACCTGGCCATTCCGGGCTTCGACTACTTCCAGCTGAACTTCTACCAGCGTCACACCGAAGGCTCGCGTCCGGGTGACAACGTCTGGCAGATCACACCGGTCTGGTCCTACACCATTCCGGTGGGCGACTCGAACATCCTGATCGACGGGTACATGGACTGGGTGGTCGACAACGACGTCAACAGCAGAGGCGAATACCACGCCAATCTGCACTTCAACCCACAGGTCAAATACGACCTGGGCAAGGCGCTGAATTTCGGCGAGAAGCAGTTGTACGTCGGTGTTGAATACGACTACTGGAAAGACAAGTACGGTATCGACGACACCAAGGCCTTCACCACCAATCAGAACGTGACCAGCTTCCTGGTGAAGTTCCACTTCTGATCCGGCGGCGTCCTCAGGGACGCCTTCGCGAGCAAGCTCGCTCCCACATTCGGTTTGTGTCGTTCACAAAACCAATGTGGGAGCGGGCTTGCTCGCGAATGGCGGCACCCCAAATCTCAAGCGGGAGCCACCGCCTCGTTAATCCCCAAAAACCGGCACAGTTCATCGCGCTTGGCCAGGGCATCGCGCCGTCCAAGGTCGATCAATTCGCTGCAATACCCCGCCTCGAAGAGCAAGTAACTCAACACCCCTGCCCCGCTCGTCTTGGTCGCTCCCGGCCCACGCAGAAACAATCGCAACGCCGCCGGCAGTTCCTGACGATGCCGCGCCGCGATTTCATCGATCGGCTGACTCGGCGAGATCACCAGCACTTCCACCGGCGCCACCCCCAGCGCACGGGTCGGCGTGCCTTCGGGCATCAGATGACTGAACTGGTTCAGACGCTGAAGCAACTCGATATCACTTTCCAGGCTATCAATGAACGTACTGTTGAGCATGTGCCCGCCGATCTGCGCCAGCGTCGGCTGCTGCCCGGTGTAGGTGCGTTCCAGCGGTTGCGCCGGATCGAAACCGCGCGGGTTGCCGCTGACGCCCACCACCAGCACCCGGCTCGCGCCCAGGTGCAGCGCCGGGCTGATCGGCGCCGACTGTCGCACCGCGCCATCGCCGAAATATTCATCGCCGATCTTCACCGGCGCGAACAACAGCGGGATCGCCGAACTGGCCAGCAAGTGCTCCACCGACAACTGCGTCGGCACACCGATGCGCCGGTGACGCAGCCAGGAATCGATGGTGCCGCCGCCCTGATAGAAGGTCACGGCTTGCCCCGACTCGTAGCCGAACGCCGTCACCGCCACCGCGTGCAATTGCTTGCGCGCGATAGACTCGGCGATGCCGGGCATGTGCAGTTTTTCGTTGAGAAGATGACGCAGTGGCGAACTGTTGAGCAGCGCCACCGGCATTTGCCGGCCCATGCCCAACAGGCTGTGACTGACGAAACGGCTGGCCTGGCGGATCACCCCCGGCCAGTCGCTGCGCAGCACGCGATGGCTGCGAAAGCCTTGCCAGAACAGCGTAAGGCGTTCGATGGCCGCGCGAAAATCAGTCGCACCGCTGGCCAGGCTGACCGCGTTGATCGCCCCGGCCGACGTGCCGACGATCACCGGAAACGGATTGTCCGCCCCCAACGGCAGCAATTCGGCAATCGCCGCCAGCACCCCCACCTGATACGCCGCCCGAGCCCCGCCGCCGGAAAGAATCAAACCTGTGACCGGTTCAGCTGGGCTCATCGCAACGCTCCGTGGTGCTTATGGGGATGGGTCAATCAACCGCGTTTGGCGTACAGCTTCGGCTCACCCGGTGGCCGGCTCTTGAAGCGCCGGTGTGCCCACAGGTATTGCTCGGGGCACTCACGCAACACGCCTTCGACCCACTGATTGATGCGGATGCAATCTTCCTCTTCGGTCTCGCCCGGGAAACCTTCCAGCGGCGGATGAATCACCAGACGATAACCGCTGCCGTCGGCTAGACGCTCCTGGGTGAACGGCACCACCAGTGCCTTGCCCAGACGGGCGAACTTGCTGGTGGCGGTGACGGTCGCGGCCTGAATGCCGAACAGCGGCACGAAGATGCTTTGCTTGGCGCCGTAGTCCTGATCCGGCGCGTACCAGATCGCCCGGCCTGCGCGCAGCAATTTGAGCATGCCGCGCACGTCGTCACGTTCCACCGCCAGCGAATCGAGGTTGTGCCGCTCGCGGCCCTGACGCTGGACGAAGTCGAACAGCGGGTTCTTGTGTTCGCGGTACATGCCGTCGATGGTGTGCTGCTGGCCGAGCAGCGCCGCGCCGATTTCCAGGGTGGTGAAATGCACCGCCATCAGAATCACGCCCTTGCCTTCGCGCTGGGCCTTTTGCAGGTGCTCCAGGCCTTCGACGTGGGCCAGTTTCGCCAGGCGCTGACGCGACCACCACCAACTCATCGCCATTTCAAAGAAGGCGATACCGGTGGAGGCGAAGTTTTCCTTGAGCAGGCGTTTGCGTTCGGCGGCGGATTTTTCCGGGAAACACAGTTCCAGATTGCGCTTGGCAATGCGCCGCCGGTCGCCGGCGAAGCGATACATCAAGGCACCAAGAAAACGACCGATGGCCAGCAAGGCCGGATAGGGCAGCTGCACGATCAGCCACAACAGCCCGAGGCCGCACCAGAGCGGCCAGAAGCGTGGGGCAAGAAATGCTTTTCGAAAACGCGGGCGATCCATTAAAGCTTCCGTAAATACAGTGGCCGCGCATTCTACATCGTTCGACCCGGCTTGCGGCCTGCGGGCGTTCTCGTTATAAGTCTCGGCACTTTTAGTGACAAGCCGTTGTATGCCGACATGAGCCAAACCGAACCGAAAGACCAAGATCCCGTGTTCCAGCTGAAGGGCAGCATGCTCGCCATTACAGTGCTGGAGCTGTCCCGCAACGACCTGGACAGCCTCGATCGGCAATTGGCCGCCAAAGTCGCCCAGGCACCGAATTTCTTCAGCAACGCGCCGCTGGTTCTGGCGCTGGACAAACTGCCGCCAAGTGAAGGCGCTGTCGACCTGCCGGGTCTGATGCGCGTGTGCCGTCAGCACGGCCTGCGCACCCTGGCGATCCGCGCCAGCCGCATCGAAGACATCGCCGCTGCCATCGCCATCGACATCCCGGTGCTGCCGCCATCCGGCGCCCGTGAGCGGCCGCTGGAAAGCGCCGAACCCGTCGCCCCGAAGAAGCCGGAAAAGCCGCCGGAGCCAACCGTCAAACCGACCCGCGTCATCACCACGCCAGTACGTGGTGGCCAACAGATATATGCGCAAGGTGGCGATCTGGTGGTGGTTTCCTCGGTCAGTCCGGGGGCGGAACTTCTCGCCGATGGCAACATCCATGTATACGGCCCGATGCGCGGTCGTGCGCTGGCCGGGGTCAAGGGCGACACCAAGGCGCGGATTTTCTGTCAGCAATTGAGCGCTGAACTGATCTCCATCGCAGGCCATTACAAGGTTTCCGAGGACCTGCGTCGCGATCCGATGTGGGGTTCGGGCGTACAGGTCAGCCTGTCGGGCGACGTGTTGAACATCATTCGGCTTTAACGGATACTGCCGCATTTTCCAAGCATCTCTAAAACGTAGCGAAAACGGCTCAAACGAAGTAGGAAAAAGGCCAAAAGCCGAATTCCAGCCAAGGCTGTCCGACTGCAGTAGTTTTCTAGAGATGTTTTTCAGGGGCTGAACAGTCCTTCTTCCTTAGGGGTGAAACACCTTGGCCAAGATTCTCGTGGTTACATCCGGCAAGGGTGGTGTGGGTAAGACCACCACCAGCGCCGCTATCGGTACCGGCCTCGCTCTGCGCGGCCACAAAACAGTGATCGTCGACTTCGACGTGGGCTTGCGTAACCTTGACCTGATCATGGGTTGCGAGCGCCGCGTGGTGTATGACTTCGTCAACGTCGTGAACGGCGAAGCCAACCTGCAACAGGCCCTGATCAAAGACAAGCGCCTGGAAAACCTCTATGTACTGGCCGCCAGCCAGACCCGCGACAAAGACGCACTGACCGTCGAAGGCGTGGAAAAAGTCCTGATGGAGCTCAAGGAACAATTCGAGTTCGTCGTCTGCGACTCCCCGGCGGGTATCGAAAAAGGCGCGCACCTGGCCATGTACTTCGCTGACGAAGCGATCGTCGTGACCAACCCGGAAGTGTCCTCGGTACGTGACTCGGACCGCATGCTCGGCCTGCTGGCCAGCAAGTCCCGTCGCGCCGAACGCGGCGAAGAGCCGATCCAGGAACACCTGCTGATCACCCGCTACCACCCGGAGCGCGTAGAGAAAGGCGAAATGCTCGGCGTCGAAGACGTCAAGGAAATCCTCGCCGTACGCCTGCTGGGCGTCATCCCGGAATCCCAGGCCGTACTCAAGGCCTCCAACCAGGGCGTACCTGTGATCCTCGATGATCAGAGCGACGCCGGCCAGGCCTACAGCGATACCGTTGATCGCCTGCTGGGCAAGGAAAAAGAACACCGGTTCCTGAATGTCGAGAAGAAGGGATTCTTCGAGCGTCTGTTTGGAGGTAGGTAATGAACCTTTTTGACTTCTTTCGTGCCAACAAAAAGCCAAGTACCGCCTCGGTCGCGAAAGAGCGTCTACAGATCATCGTGGCGCATGAACGCGGCCAGCGCAGCACCCCTGACTACCTGCCATCCTTGCAGAAGGAACTGGTGGAAGTGATCCGCAAATACGTCAACATCGGCAACGACGACGTACACGTGGCACTGGAGAGCCAGGGCAGCTGCTCGATTCTGGAACTCAACATCACCCTGCCAGACCGCTGAGTCGATCCGGCAGGAACGACGGCGGCTCAGGGCCCTTCCGACACCGGAGGGGCCCTGAGCCGCCGTTGGCATTTGTTACGAGGCTGTTTTAATGCCGTTGTCCAACGTCCAAATCATTCATCAGGACGCCGCCGTTCTGGTGGTGAACAAACCCACCCTGTTGCTCTCCGTGCCCGGCCGGGCCGACGACAACAAGGACTGCCTGATCACCCGCCTGCAGGAAAACGGCTACCCGGAAGCGCGTATCGTCCATCGCCTGGACTGGGAAACGTCGGGGATCATTCTGCTCGCCCGTGACGCCGACACCCACCGCGAACTGTCGCGGCAGTTTCACGATCGTGAAACAGAGAAAGCCTACACTGCGCTCTGCTGGGGTCAGCCGGAACTGGACAGCGGCAGCATCGACCTGCCCTTGCGCTACGACCCGCCGACCAAACCGCGTCACGTGGTCGATCACGAACTCGGCAAACACGCCCTGACCTTCTGGCGCGTGCTGGAGCGTTGTGGCGACTGGTGCCGCGTCGAGCTCACGCCGATCACCGGCCGGTCGCACCAGTTGCGCGTGCACATGCTGTCGATCGGTCATCCGTTGCTCGGTGACGGCCTCTACGCTCATGAACAAGCCCTCGCCGCCTGGCCTCGTTTGTGCCTGCACGCGAGCATGCTCAGCTTCACGCACCCTCAATCCGGTGAGCGTTTGCGCTTCGAATGTCCGGCGCCTTTCTGACGCGCCACAATGTCCCAAGCATCAGGCCGATGCGTTAAACTCCCGCCCATTGCTGTCTGGAGCTTCTTATGCGCGAAGAGTTGAACCAAGGCCTGATCGACTTCCTCAAGGCCTCCCCTACCCCGTTCCACGCCACCGCCAGCCTTGTTCAACGCCTGGAGGCCGCCGGTTATGTGCGCCTCGACGAGCGCGAAACCTGGCACACCGAAGCCAATGGTCGTTACTACGTCACCCGTAACGATTCCTCGATTGTCGCGATCAAGATGGGCCGCAACTCGCCGCTGCACGACGGCATCCGTCTGGTCGGCGCCCACACCGACAGCCCGTGCCTGCGGGTCAAGCCACAACCTGAACTGCAACGCCAGGGTTTCTGGCAGCTCGGCGTCGAAGTCTACGGCGGCGCGCTGCTGGCACCGTGGTTCGACCGCGACCTGTCGCTGGCCGGCCGCGTCACCTTCCGCCGCGACGGCAAGGTCGAAAGCCAACTGATCGACTTCAAGGCCCCGATCGCGATCATTCCCAACCTGGCCATTCACCTCAACCGTGAAGCCAATCAGGGCTGGCCGATCAATGCCCAGACCGAACTGCCGCCGATTCTCGCGCAGTTCGCCGGTGACGAGCGCGTGGACTTCCGCGCGGTACTGACCGATCAACTGGCTCGCGAACACGGCCTCAATGCCGACGTGGTGCTGGATTACGAGCTGAGTTTCTACGACACCCAGAGCGCTGCGGTCATCGGCCTGCATGGCGACTTCATCGCCGGCGCGCGCCTCGACAACCTGCTGTCGTGCTATGCCGGCCTGCAAGCCCTGCTGACCGCCGACACCGAAGAAACCTGCGTGCTGGTGTGCAACGACCACGAAGAAGTCGGCTCCTGCTCGGCCTGCGGCGCCGACGGCCCGATGCTGGAACAGACCCTGCGCCGTCTGCTGCCGGAAGGCGACGAATTCGTACGCACCATCCAGAAATCCCTGCTGGTCTCGGCCGACAACGCCCACGGCGTACACCCGAACTACGCCGAGAAACACGACGCCAACCACGGCCCGAAACTCAACGCCGGCCCGGTGATCAAGGTCAACAGCAACCAGCGCTACGCCACCAACAGCGAAACCGCCGGCTTCTTCCGCCATCTGTGCATGGCCGAAGAAGTGCCGGTGCAAAGCTTCGTGGTACGCAGCGACATGGGCTGCGGCTCGACCATCGGCCCGATCACCGCCAGCCACCTGGGCGTGCGCACCGTCGACATCGGCCTGCCGACCTTCGCCATGCACTCGATCCGCGAACTGTGCGGCAGCCACGACCTGGCGCACCTGGTCAAAGTGCTGAGCGCGTTCTACGCCAGCCGCGAATTGCCGTAGGAAACAGCCGGGATCGCAGCGTGGAGCTGCGATCCTCCGGCCTGTAGAACCGGCTCATTTCTGATACACATCAGCACCGTCCATCGAAAACCCACCTAGACTTGAATAATCCCCTTCGACAAGGCTGTCGCCATGATCTCGATGTCTGCGTTTCACTCCATGCTCATTCCCATCCTCGGCGGAATGATTCTGCTGGCCATCGGTTTCAACTTCCGTGACAAGAACGCCGGTGTGTTCGCCATGTGGATCGGCATGCTGATGATCCTGGCCACCGTGGTCTACAAGATCCTTGCCAAACTCAACGAATAAATCCGCGCCCGGCTCGCATTGAATCTGGCGGGCTCGTACACTCGCCCGATCCGCCCCTTGCGAGGTTGACCGCCTAGTGTTCGCTCGTCTTTTTGCCCTGCCCTGCCTGTTTCTCGTCTGCCTGATGACCCTGATGTCGCCGGCACCTGCCGACGCTGCCGGTCTGCCGGGACTGCTCACGGGCTCCGGCAAGGCTCAGCCCGAAGCTCAGGAACCGCTTGGCCAGTCGCTGGACGAAGTCATCAAGTCGCTGGAAAACGACAAGCAACGCGCCCAGCTGCTGACCGACCTGAAAAAACTCCGCGACGCCACGAAAAAAGCCCAGGCCACCCCGGAAGAAGGGGTGCTGGGACTGATCGGCGGCACCCTCGCCACTTTCGAAAAACAGTTCACCGGCGCCGACAGCCCGCTCAATCGCTGGTCCGCCGAATTCGACATGGCCCAGGACGAGCTGAAAGGCCTGATGCTGCCGGCCAGCGAATGGCTGCCGATCATCTTCGCCTTCGCCGTGATCCTCGCGGTCTGGAGCCTGCTCGCCGCCGCGCTGATCTGGCTCGGCCACCGGGTACGCATGCGCTTCGGCCTGACCGAAGAACTGCCGCAAAATCCCCGAGCCCTCGACATGCTGCGCTTCGCCCTGCGCAAGCTCGGGCCTTGGCTGATCGCGTTGGTGATCACGGTCTACATGAGCTATGCATTGCCCTCGTCACTGGGCAAAAGCCTGGCGATGGTGCTGGCTTATGCGCTGGTGGTCGGCACCTGCTTCTCGGCAATCTGCGTGATCGCCTTCTCCGTACTCGACGGCCCGCACCGTCATCGCGCGCTGTACATCCTGCGTCACCAGGCCTTCCGCCCGCTGTGGCTGATCGGCAGCTTCGCCGCCTTCGGTGAAGCCCTGAGCGATCCAAAACTGGTGGCCGCCCTCGGCGTACACCTGGCCCACACCGCCGCCACGGTCGCCAACGTACTCGCGGCGCTGTCGACCGGCCTGTTCATCCTGCGCTTCCGCCGGCCGATCGCCCACCTGATCCGCAACCAGCCACTGTCCCGCCGCCTGACCCGCCGCGCCCTCAGCGACACCATCGAAATCCTCGGCACCTTCTGGTACATCCCGGCGCTGGTGCTGGTGGGCATCTCCCTGTTCGCCACCTTCGTCTCCGCCGGCGACACCAGCACCGCCCTGCGCCAGTCGCTGATCTGCACCGTGCTGCTGGTGTTGTGCATGGTCATCAACGGCCTCGTCCGCCGCCACGCCCTCAAACCCCAACGCGGGCCGAAACGCCACGCGCTGTATTCCGAGCGCCTGAAAAGCTTCTTCTACACCCTCGCCCATTTGCTGGTGTGGCTGGCCTTCATCGAACTCGGCCTGCGGGTCTGGGGCATGTCGCTGATCGGCTTCACCGAAGGCGAAGGCCACGACGTCAGCGTCAAACTGTTCAGCCTGATCGGCACGCTGATCTTCGCCTGGCTGATCTGGATCCTCAGCGACACCGCCGTCCACCACGCCCTCACCCGCTCACGCAAAGGCCTGGCCAACGCCCGCGCGCAGACCATGATGCCGCTGATCCGAAACGTGCTGTTCGTGGCGATCTTCATCATCGCCCTGATCGTCGCCCTCGCAAACATGGGCATGAACGTCACGCCCCTGCTGGCCGGTGCCGGCGTCATCGGCCTGGCCATCGGCTTCGGCGCCCAGTCACTCGTAGCAGACCTGATCACCGGCCTGTTCATCATCATCGAAGACTCCCTGGCCATCGACGACTACGTCGACGTCGGCGGCCACCTGGGCACCGTCGAAGGCCTGACCATCCGCACCGTACGCCTGCGGGACATCGACGGCATCGTCCACACCATCCCGTTCAGCGAAATCAAAAGCATCAAAAACTACTCCCGCGAATTCGGCTACGCCATCTTCCGCGTGGCCGTGCCGTTCAACATGAGCATCGACGAAGCCATCAAACTGATGCGCGACGTCGGCCAGAAAATGCGCACAGACCCTCTGCAACGACGCAACATCTGGTCTCCGCTGGAATTTCAAGGCGTGGAAAGCTTCGAATCCGGCAACGCGATATTGCGTGCAAGATTCAAAACCGCACCGATCAAACAATGGGAAGTTTCACGAGCGTTCAACCTATCGCTGAAACGACATCTGGATGAGGCGGGGCTGGACCTGGCGACGCCAAGGATGAATGTTCAGGTGATTACAGCAGGCGGCGGCCAAACCCAAGAATAGCCCAACCTCCCCACCACTCACCACGATGAGCGTTAGCTCGAGTACCGCTTTTGACGTGCCGGCCCCATCGGAAGGCTGAGTGGAGGGATTTATCCGGGGGGTGGGAGCGCAGCGACCGTGCGGCGAAGCCGCATGCATCGAGAGGAGGTGCAGCGAAGCAAACCGTAGGCGATGCCCCCGGATGAATCCCGGAACGAAGGAACACCGAGCCAAAGCGAGGTGCCGAACGCCGGGGCCCAGACCTTTTGGTTACTTTTGGGGCGTTTGCCAAAAGTGACCCGCCGTAAGGGCGGAACCATAAGCCGCAACACCCGAAGAAACGGATATTCACACAAAACGATCAAACCACATCAACACCAACGTGAATCGCATCATGCCGCCAAAACTCCAGATCACAATCAATCAACCGCCCAGACTGATCATAATTAACCCGAGCAATCCTCAACCCCGGACTCCCCACCGAAACCCGTAACACCGCCGCCGCCTCCACCGACAACGACGTCGGAACAATCTCGAACCGCACCCGCCCATAGTGCAAATCGTAATGCCGCGCATAAAGCTCGGTAATCGACTGATTCAAATCAAACTCCAGAATCCCCGGAAAAAACTGCGGATTCAGATAATGCTCCACATACAACACCAGCCGCCCATCGATCCGCCGCGACCGGCAAATCTGAATCACGCTCGACAACGCCGGCAACTGCAACCACGCACACACCGCCGCTGACGCCGGCTGCAAACGCGCCGAAATCACCTCGGTCGACGGCACCCGCCCCTGCGCACTGACCATCGCGTGAAAGTGACTACGCTGCATCAGGTTGTAAGCCAGACGCGGCGGCGACACGAACCAGCCCCGACGCTCCTCGCGATAAATCTGCCCTTGCGCCTCCAGCTGCAACAAGGCTTCCCGTACCGTAATCCGCGTCGTGCCGAACAGCTCACTGAGCTTGCGCTCGGCCGGCAACTTGCTCCCCGCCGCCAGCAACCCATGGTCGAGCTGCTCCTGAAGGATCTGGCCAATCGCTGTCACCGCTTTTGTTGCCTCATCGCGCATCAACGTTACCTATCTGGACTAGACCAGCACTGTTTCGGGGCAAAACCGCACAGCTATTGCGCCGTTTGGTCGTGTTGCAAGCCTAGGCAGTGCAGATGACCGAGAGATGACAAAACTACCGAACGGTCGCCCTGACAACTTGCAATACATCGGCCAAGTCCCTTGCCCAGCGGGACTTTGCGGGTGGTCTACGCTTAGCGGGCAGCCGTCGATACCGGGGAAATAAAACGCGGGTCGGGTATCCGCCGACATCAAAGTGTCATCCAGCCCCCCTACATTGGCTCAGGTATTGCTGACCTAGACCAACACAACCGCAATCGCAGCGTTGAACACGACCAAGGAGCTTCGGAATGAAACAGCTTTTCCTGGCAACACTGTTAGGCTCGACCATTGCCATGTGCACCGCCGCCATGGCGGCTGATGATCTGAAAACCCTCGAAGCCGCTGCGAAAGCGGAAGGCGCCGTCAACAGCGTCGGCATGCCCGATGACTGGGCCAACTGGAAAGGCACCTGGGAAGACCTGGCCAAGAATTACGGCCTGAAACACATCGACACCGACATGAGCTCGGCCCAGGAAATCGCCAAGTTCGCCGCTGAAAAAGACAACGCCACCGCCGACATCGGTGACGTCGGCGCGGCCTTCGGCCCGATCGCGGTCAAGCAAGGCGTAGTGCAACCGTACAAGCCGACCACCTGGGATCAAGTGCCAGACTGGGCCAAGGACAAGGATGGCAACTGGGCACTGGCCTACACCGGCACCATCGCCTTCATCGTCAACAAGAAGCTGCTGCACGGCTCCGAAGTACCGACCAAATGGGCTGACCTCAAAGGCGGCAAATACAAGGTTTCCATCGGTGACGTGAGCACCGCTGCACAGGCTGCCAACGGCGTACTCGCCGCAGCACTGGCCAATGGCGGCGACGAGAAAAACCTCCAGCCTGCCCTGCTGCTGTTCGCAGACATCGCCAAGCAGGGTCGCCTGTCGATGGCCAACCCGACCATCGCCACCATGGAAAAAGGCGAGATCGAAGTCGGCGTGGTCTGGGACTTCAACGGCCTGAGCTACAAGGCCAAGATGGCCAACCCGGATGACTACGTGGTGCTGATCCCTTCCGACGGCTCGGTGATTTCCGGCTACACCACCATCATCAACAAATACGCGAAGAACCCGAACGCCGCCAAGCTGACCCGCGAATACATCTTCAGCGACGCCGGCCAGACCAACCTCGCCCGCGGCAACGCTCGCCCGATCCGCGCCGAGCACCTGCAACTGCCGGAAGACGTGAAAGCCAAGCTGCTGCCAAACGAGCAGTACAAGAAGGTCACGCCGATCAAGGACGCCGATGCGTGGGAAAAAACCTCCAAGGCCCTGCCGCAGAGGTGGAACGAAGAAGTCATCGTCGAGATGAAATAAAGCGGCTGATCACCCTTTTATGATCTGTTGAAGATCCAAATGTGGGAGCGGGCTTGCTCGCGAATGCGGAGTGTCAGTCAATCATTTTTCGACTGATCCACCGCTTTCGCGAGCAAGCCCGCTCCCACAGGGGGATCCGGGTTGAATCTGAAATTTATTGTTTCGCGGAGTTTTTGCCCCTATGAAGCACACCGTCATCCTTGTCGTGCTCGACGGCCTCAACTACGAGGTCGCGCGTCACGCCATGGGGCATCTGCAGGCTTACGTTGGCGCAGGACGCGCCGCGCTCTATCAGTTGGAGTGCGAGCTGCCGGCCCTGTCCCGACCGCTTTACGAATGCATCCTCACGGGCGTGCCGCCGATCGACAGCGGCATCGTCCACAACAACGTCTCGCGCCTGTCCAACCAGCGCAGCATCTATCACTACGCCCGCGATGCCGGTCTGAAAACCGCCGCTGCGGCGTACCACTGGGTCAGCGAGCTCTACAACCGCTCGCCGTTCGTGGCAGCACGGGATCGGCATACCGATGACCCGACGCTACCGATCCAGCACGGCCACTTCTACTGGAACGATCACTACCCGGACTCGCACCTGTTCGCCGACGCCGAAAACCTGCGCCTGCGTCATGCCCCGGATTTTCTGCTGATCCACCCGATGAACATCGACGACGCCGGGCACAAGCACGGCCTCGACACCCCGCAATACCGCAACAGTGCGCGCAGCGCCGACATCATCCTCGCCGACTACCTGCAAGGCTGGCTCGACGCCGGCTGCCAGGTGCTGGTGACCGCCGACCACGGCATGAACAACGACCGCTCGCACAACGGCCTGCTGCCGGAAGAACGTCAGGTGCCGCTGTTCGTACTCGGTGATGCCTTCAGCCTGAACAGTGACGCTGCACCGAAGCAGACCGACATCTGCGGCACCGTCTGCGAACTGCTCGGCGTGCCCCACGACAAACCTGTGTGCCGGGAGTTGCTCAAGTGAACTCAATGACTCGCGGCAAATGGCTGGCGGCTCTGTGCCTGGTGCCTTTCGCACTGTTCTTTATCGTGTTCGAAATCGCCCCGCTGATCTGGGTGATGATCAACAGCCTGCAATCGGAAGAGTTCGGTTGGGGCTTCGCCAACTTCAGCAAGATCTTCAGTTCGAAGTTCTATCTGCAGGCGATCCAGTACAGCCTCGAAATCAGTTTCTGGTCGAGTGTGTTCGGCATCATCATCGCGGTACTGGGTGCGTACTCGCTGCGCCGGGTCGATTCGAAACTGCGCAACTTCGTCAACGCCTTCGCCAACATGACCAGCAACTTCGCCGGCGTGCCCCTGGCGTTTGCGTTCATCATCCTGCTCGGCTTCAACGGCAGCATCACCATCATGTTGAAGCAGGCCGGGATCATCGAAGACTTCAACCTGTATTCGAAAACCGGTTTGATCATCCTCTACACCTACTTCCAGATTCCCTTGGGCGTCCTGCTGCTGTACCCGGCGTTCGATGCCCTGCGCGAAGACTGGCGCGAATCCGCCGCACTGCTCGGCGCTAACGGCTGGCAGTTCTGGCGCCACATCGGCCTGCCGGTACTGACCCCGGCCCTGCTCGGCACTTTCGTGATCCTGCTGGCCAACGCCCTCGGCGCCTACGCCACGGTGTACGCACTGACCACCGGCAACTTCAACGTATTGCCGATCCGGATTGCGGCGATGGTCTCCGGTGACATTTCCCTCGACCCGAACCTGGCCAGCGCCCTGGCCGTGGTGCTGGTGGCGCTGATGACCCTGGTGACCGTCGTGCATCAACTGCTGCTGAAGAGGAGCTACCATGTCTCGCGCTGAATCCGGTCCGGCCGGCGTCTACCACCGCGTCGTGGTCTATCTGCTGTTCGCCATCCTGCTGCTGCCCTTGGTGGGCACGCTGATCTACTCGATCGCCAGCAGTTGGTCGGCCACCATCCTGCCCAGCGGTTTCACCTTCAAGTGGTACATCCAGTTGTGGAGCGATCCGCGCTTCCTGCACGCTTTCGGCCAGTCGTTGCTGGTGTGCGTCGGCGCGCTGATCCTGTCGGTGGTGCTGATCCTGCCGCTGCTGTTCGTGGTGCATTACCACTTCCCGAAACTCGATGCGCTGATGAACATCCTGATCCTGCTGCCCTTCGCCGTACCGCCGGTGGTGTCGTCGGTAGGCCTGTTGCAGCTCTACGGTTCCGGGCCATTCGCGATGGTCGGCACACCGTGGATCCTGATCGGTTGCTACTTCACCGTAGCGTTGCCGTTCATGTACCGGGCGATCACCAACAACCTGCAAGCGATCAACCTGCGCGACCTGATGGACGCCGCCCAACTGCTCGGCGCCAGCACCTTTCAGGCGGCCTTCCTGGTGGTGCTGCCGAACCTGCGCAAAGGCCTGATGGTCGCATTGCTGCTGTCGTTCTCGTTCCTGTTCGGTGAGTTCGTGTTCGCCAACATCCTGGTCGGCACCCGCTACGAAACCCTGCAGGTTTATCTGAACAACATGCGCAACAGCAGCGGCCACTTCACCAGCGCGCTGGTGATCTCCTACTTCTTTTTCGTGCTGGTCCTGACCTGGGTCGCCAACATCTTGAACAAGGACAAAAGCGAATGAGCTATGTCAGCGTCCAACACCTTCACAAAAACTACGCGGGCACTACGGTGTTCAGCGACATCAACTGCGAAATCCAGAAGGGTGAATTCGTCACCCTGCTCGGCCCGTCCGGTTGCGGCAAGTCCACCCTGCTGCGTTGCATTGCCGGGCTGACGCCGGTGGATGGCGGCAAGATTCTGCTTGATGGCGTCGACATCGTGCCGCTCACCCCGCAGAAACGCGGGATCGGCATGGTGTTCCAGAGCTACGCGCTGTTCCCCAACATGACCGTCGAACAGAACGTCGCCTTCGGTTTGCGCATGCAAAAGGTCAATGCCGACGACAGCCACAAGCGGGTTGCCGAAGTGTTGAAACTGGTTGAACTCAACGATTTCGCCAGTCGCTATCCGCATCAGCTGTCCGGTGGTCAATGCCAGCGTGTTGCCCTCGCCCGCTCACTGGTGACCCGCCCGCGCCTGTTGCTGCTGGATGAACCGCTGTCGGCCCTCGATGCGCGGATTCGCAAACACCTGCGCGAACAGATCCGTCAGATCCAGCGCGAACTCGGCCTGACCACGATCTTCGTCACACACGACCAGGAAGAAGCCCTGACCATGTCTGACCGGATTTTCCTGATGAATCAGGGAAAGATCGTACAAAGCGGCGACGCCGAAACCCTCTACACCGCGCCGGTCGACGTGTTCGCCGCCGGCTTCATCGGCAACTACAACCTGCTGGATGCCGAGAGTGCCTCGAAGCTGTTGCAGCGGCCGATCAACCACCGCATCGCGATTCGCCCGGAGGCCATCGAGCTGAGCCTCAACGGCGAACCCGACGCGCAAATCCGCAGCCACAGCCTGCTGGGCAACGTGATCCGCTATCGCGTCGAAGCCCGGGGCGTGGAACTGGTGGTGGATGTGCTCAACCGTTCGGCGGCGGATCTGCATCCAGACGGCCAGCGCCTGTCACTTTCCATCGATCCCACCGCCCTGTGTGAGGTAGCCTGATGACTTTGCTGACACCCAAGAGGGAACTGAACTGATGGCCCTGGCAATTTTTGATCTGGACGAAACCCTGATCCACGGCGACTGCGCCACCCTCTGGAGCGAGCAGATGGGGCGCCTGGGCTGGGTCGATCCCGAGTCGTTCATGCGCAAGAACAACGAGCTGATGGACGCCTACAGCCATGGCAAGTTGCGCATGGAAGACTACATGGACTTCAGCCTCGAACCGCTGATCGGCCGCACCCCGGAAGAAGTCGAGCATCTGGTCGGCCCATGGGTTGAAGACTTCATCGAACCGATCATCTTCAGCGACGCCACCAAGACCATCGCCGCCCACCGCAAGGCCGGCGACCGGATTCTGGTGATCTCGGCCTCGGGCACGCACCTGGTCAAACCGATTGCCGAACGGCTGGGCATCGACGAGGTGCTGGGGATCGAACTGGAAGTGGCGCATGGCGTGTACAGCGGCCACACCGTGGGCACCCTGACCTACCGCGAAGGCAAGATCACCCGCTTGCTGGAATGGCTGGATGCCGAAGAGGAAAACCTTGAGGGCGCGAGTTTCTATTCCGACTCACGCAATGATCTGCCGCTGCTGCTGAAAGTGGATTTCCCGCATGTGGTCAATCCGGATCCCGTACTGCTTGCAGAGGCCGAGAAGTCCGGCTGGCCGGTCCACCTCTGGAAGTAAGCGATGGTCTTGTGGGAGCGAGCCTGCTCCCACAAGCATCGATGATCAGATCAGGCTTTCGTCGATCACCAGTACCAGCTTTCCCGCCACCGTGTTGCTCGCCAGCTCGGCGAACGCTGCCTCGGCATCCTTGATCGGGAACGCCTTGGCCAGTTGCGGCTTCAGCCGACCTTCGGAAAACAGCGGCCACACGTGCTGGCTCAGATCGCTGAACAGATCGGCCTTGAACTGATCGTCACGGCTGCGCAGGGTCGAGCCCAGCAGTTGCACGCGCTTGGCCAATACCTGGGCCAGATCCAGTTTTGCCTCGCGGCCGCCCATCAGACCGATCAGCACCCAGCGGCCGTCCTGCGCCATCAACTTGAGGTTCAACGCCGAATAGTTGCCGCCCACCGGATCCAGAATCACATCGAACGGCCCGAAATCCCGCAGGCTATCCAGATCGTCGGTGCGCACCACCCCGCCCTGGGCACCCAGCGATTCGCAGTAGGCCAGCCGCTCAGCCGAGCCGACGCTGACCCAGCACGGATTGCCGAAAGCCTTGCACAGTTGAATGGCGGCTGAACCGATGCCACTGGCTCCGGCATGCAGAAGAACTTTCTCACCCGGTTTGAGCGCCGCAAGTTGAAACACATTCAGCCAGACGGTCGCGTACACCTCGGGCAACGCCGCAGCTTCGATCAGCGATACACCTTCCGGAACCGGCAGCACATGCCGTCCGTCGACGACCACCTCTTGCGCCATCCCGCCCCCGGCCAGCAAGGCGCAGACCCGGTCACCGATCTGCCAGGACGAACCTGCGCCGACCTCGCTGATCACCCCGGAACACTCAAGACCCAGCACCTGGCTGGCACCCGGAGGGGGCGGATAAAGTCCGGCTTTCTGTAATAAATCCGCGCGATTGAGGCCCGCTGCCGCCACCCGGATGCGAACTTGTCCTACATCACATGTAGGACTTGGTTCATCAACCCATGCCACTTGACCTTCAACGCCTTGCAATGCCTTCACAGTGCCTCCATAGTGAGTCTGGACTGAGCCCGAAGCTGTAGCGCCGGGCTTTTTGCATTATGCGACCGGCCCTGGGGTCTGAACGAACGCTGAACAGCAGTTATCGTACAGAGCGTAGAGGTACCGGCGACTTCAAAGACGGCCTAATATGCGTTATCAATTGTCCCCGCGTCGAATCAGCATGAAGCATCTGCTCCCCAGCACCGCCCTCGCTCTTTTCATCGGTATCGGTCTGTTGCCGGTGTCGGGCAACACATTCGCAGCCAACAGCTGGGACAAGTTGCAGCCTGATCGCGACGAAGTGATCGCCAGTCTGAACGTCGTCGAGTTGCTCAAGCGTCACCACTACAGCAAGCCGCCGCTCGACGATGCGCGCTCGGTAATCATCTACGACAGCTACATCAAGCTGCTCGACCCGTCGCGCAGCTACTTCATGGCCAGCGACATCGCCGAATTCGACAAGTGGAAGACCCAGTTCGACGACTTCCTCAAGAGCGGCGACCTCAACGCCGGGTTCACCATCTACAAGCGCTACCTGGACCGCGTGAAAGCGCGTCTGGACTTCGCCCTTGCCGAGCTGAACAAAGGCGTCGACAAGATGGACTTCACCACCAAGGAAACCTTGCTGATCGATCGCAAGGACGCTCCGTGGCTCAAGTCCACCGCCGAACTCGATGACCTGTGGCGCAAACGCGTCAAGGACGAAGTGCTGCGGCAGAAGATCGCCGGCAAAGAGCCGAAGCAGATCCAGGAAACCCTGACCAAGCGCTACAAGAATCAACTGGCGCGTCTGGACCAGACCCGCGCCGAAGACATCTTCCAGGCGTACATCAACACCTTCGCCATGTCTTACGATCCGCACACCAACTATCTGTCGCCGGATAACGCGGAGAACTTCGACATCAACATGAGCCTGTCCCTCGAGGGCATCGGCGCCGTGTTGCAGAGCGACAACGACCAGGTGAAAGTCGTGCGTCTGGTGCCGGCAGGCCCAGCCGACAAGACCAAGCAGGTTGCTCCGGCCGACAAGATCATCGGTGTTGCCCAGGGCAACAAAGAGATGGTCGACGTGGTCGGCTGGCGCCTGGACGAAGTGGTCAAACTGATCCGTGGCCCGAAAGGCACCGTGGTACGTCTGGAAGTCATCCCGGCCAGCAATGCCCCGAACGACCAGACCAGCAAGATCGTGCCGATAACCCGCGAAGCGGTGAAGCTCGAAGACCAGGCCGTGAAGAAGTCCGTGCTGAACCTGAAACAGGACGGCCGCGACTACAAGCTCGGCGTGATCGAGATTCCGGCGTTCTACCTCGACTTCAAGGCCTTCCGTGCCGGCGATCCGGACTACAAGAGCACCACGCGCGACGTCAAGAAGCTGCTGACCGAACTGCAGAAAGAGAAAGTCGACGGCGTGGTCATCGACCTGCGCAACAACGGCGGCGGCTCCCTGCAGGAAGCTACCGAGCTGACCAGCCTGTTCATCGACAAGGGCCCTACCGTACTCGTGCGTAACGCCGATGGCCGGGTCGATGTACTTGAAGATGAAAACCCGGGCGCGTTCTACAAAGGCCCGATGGCGCTGCTGGTCAACCGCCTGTCCGCCTCGGCTTCGGAGATCTTCGCCGGCGCCATGCAGGACTACCATCGCGCGCTGATCATCGGTGGCCAGACGTTCGGCAAAGGCACCGTGCAGACCATTCAGCCGCTGAACCATGGCGAACTGAAACTGACCCTGGCCAAGTTCTACCGGGTTTCCGGTCAGAGCACCCAGCATCAGGGCGTACTGCCGGACATCGATTACCCGTCGATCATCGACACCAAGGAAATCGGCGAAAGCGCCCTGCCGGAAGCCATGCCGTGGGACACCATCCGCGCGGCGATCAAACCGGCGAGCGACCCGTTCAAGCCGTACCTGGCCCAGCTGAAATCCGAGCATGACAGCCGTTCCGCCAAGGACGCGGAGTTCGTGTTCATCCGTGACAAGCTGGCCCTGGCGCAGAAGCTGCTGGAAGAAAAAACCGTCAGCCTAAATGAAGCCGAACGCCGTGCACAGCACGCCGACATCGACGCCAAGCAACTGGCGATGGAGAACATCCGTCGCAAGGCCAAAGGCGAAGAACCGCTCAAAGAGCTGAAGAAAGAAGACGACGACGCCCTGGCAGCCGCCGAGCCGGACAAGGTCAAACCGGAAGACGACGCCTATCTGAGCGAGACCGGGCGCGTACTGCTGGATTACCTGAAGCTGAGCAATCAGGTCGCAAAGAAGTAAGGTGATGGCAATTTAATGCTGACGATCCCCGGATCGTCATCAAACAGTCATCATTCTGTCGTGCAATAAAGGACTGGGAGCTGTTCTCTTCATCGAGAACGCTCCCAGTCCTTTTTTTATCGCCAGAGATTGCCATGACCACGACCGAACAGCTGAGTGCCTTGAGCTCGATCCTGACTCAAAGCGGTTTACACAGCCTGTTCCAGCCGATCATTTGCCTCTCCGAACGGCGCATTCTCGGCTACGAAGCCCTGACCCGCGGCCCGTCCAACAGCCCGCTGCACTCCCCCATCGCCCTGTTCGCCGTGGCCCGCCAGGCCGGACGCCTGAGCGAGCTGGAAATCGCCTGCCGCCAGAGTGCCTGTCGTCGTTTCAACGAACAGCAGTTGCCGGGCAAGCTGTTTCTCAACGTCTCTCCGGAATCCTTGCTCGAAGCCGCGCACCAGCCGGGGCGCACACTGCAGTTGCTTCAGGATTTTGGTATTCCGCCGAGCCAGGTGGTGATCGAACTCACCGAACAGACACCGATCGATGATTTCCAGTTGCTGCAAACAGCACTGCATCACTATCGGGCGATGGGGTTTTCGATTGCCCTCGATGATCTTGGGGCTGGTTATTCGAGCCTGCGCCTGTGGTCGGAGCTGCGGCCGGATTACGTGAAAATCGACCGGCACTTTATCGACGGCATTCATCAGGACGCGTTGAAGCGCGAGTTTGTCGGATCGATCCTGCAAATCGCCAAGGCCTCAAGGGCGCAGGTGATTGCCGAAGGCATCGAATTGCCGGAAGAGTTGGCGGTACTGACCGAGATGGGTGTGGATCTGGTGCAGGGCTATCTGCTCGGCCGCCCTCAGGAACACCCGCCGCGCGATGCTCGCGCCTTGATGCCCAAGCACGACAGCAGCGCCGTGGCGCTGAACGATGAAGGCAGCGACCTCAGCGCCCTGCTCAATGATCAACCGGCCGTGAATCGCGACACGCCGACCGCCACCGTACTGGAAGCCTTCCGCCGCCAGGCCAACCTCAACTCGCTGGCGGTGCTCGACGAACAGGGTCAGCCCTGCGGCATCGTTCATCGTCACTCGCTATCCGATGCGCTACTAAAGCCGTTCGCCACTGACCTCTTCGCCCGCAAACCGATCAGCCGTCTGATGAACGATGACTTCCTCGCCGTGGAAATGAGCCAGTCGCTGCAACAGGTCAGCCGCCTGATCACCAGCCGCGCCCGGCAACGCATCGAAGAAGACTTCATCATCACCCTCAACGGCAGCTACCTGGGCCTGGGCCGGGTGATTGACGTGCTCAAACTGATTACCGAACTAAAGATCCAGCAGGCCCGCTATGCCAATCCGCTGACCTTGCTACCGGGGAATGTGCCGATTCAGCAATGCCTCACCCGCCTGTTGCAACAGGGGCGCGAGTCGGTCATTTGTTATGTCGACATCGACAGCTTCAAACCCTTTAACGATATCTATGGATATGGGCGTGGGGATGAGGTGTTGCTGTGTCTGGCGCAATGCCTCAACGAACGCGTCGACCCGTCCCGCGACTTTGTCGGGCATATTGGAGGGGACGATTTTCTGTTGGTGCTCGGCCCGGAGGATTGGCGCAAACGGCTGAACCAATTGCTTGATGACTTCCAGAGCCAATGCCGACGCTTCTATCGCCCTGAGCACCTTGAAGCTGGTTGTTTTGTTGCACCGAATCGTCAGGGGATTCGTCAGGAGTTTCCGTTGCTGTCATTGTCCATTGGCGTGGTGCATTTGCATCCTGAAGCGTGTGCGCAACTGGATGCGAGTCAGTTGGCGGAGATGGCTTCGCAGGCGAAGCATCATGCTAAGAATGTTCCGGGGTATAGCGTGCATTTGATTGATAGCCTTTCCCTGTCTAACCTCCATCAATTAAAGACAATCGAGCAGTTCTGACCTCTTCAAATGCACGAAACGGCTAAACCAATAAAACTCACCATTGATCTTGATCTTCAAGGTTCGCCCGAAGTAAATCCTCCCTCCACGACTTAGTAACCATTTCATATATATGTTCAAAAAAACCACGAGGATCTATTATTTCCGTTTTGTCCCATGCAAGCACTCTCGGATTATCAAAGTCGCTCTGAAACTCTCCCGAAAAATCAAAACCGGCATCCTGCAAATGGCTTTCAAGGATTTTATAAATCAAAAACCTATGGCGATAGGTTAGATAATCAAATTCAGGAACAATAAATTTCTTAATTATTTCTTGTTGATCCTCATACTTATTAGGGTCATAAACCCACAATGCCTTACCAAGCGTCTCTTCCCGATCATAAATCGATATCCCACTCAACAAGTGAGAGAGCCGGGGTTCATATGGAAACTCCGTAAATGGTTGCATCAACATAACTTCACCTATCTTGGAAAGCCAGTAAATGGCCGTGTAATATCTCGTTTATCAAATTTCACTTCCGCCCCATCCAAGCTATCTATATAACGAGGATTGCTTAGATCTCTTTCATTAGGTTTATAGCCACGACCAGCTCCTGGCAGTTTCATCCTAACAATAGGGTTTTGGTCAGCATCATACCCTGTAGGCTCAGGAACTTTTTTATGCATCCTGGATAAAGCAAAATGTAACGCTCGAAACTGCATCATCCAACTACGGAATTGAGAACTCGGCCCCACCATCCCTCTAACGCCTTTTTTTGTTGGATGTGAGCCGTCTATTGACCTCTGCTTTAAAGCTGCATCGTCAATTTCTGGCCCATGTTTTTCTACAGAGTGCATTCTGTATTGTCTGTTCCAAGCTAATACCTGACGTTTAGCTTCAGCTTCATTTTTTGGCCCATCTTTACCAACCGCCGGAACGATAGGCAACCCTTGATTTACGTTAGGTTTGTTAGCCTGAATTGGTACTGAGCACTTCTGGATCTTATTGTTTTTGGGTGGCGGACAGTTGGACGTCAACCCCAACGGATCCACCCACCCCGTCGGATTCGGCACGTACCGGTACTGGTTCAGCCCACCCGCCAGCTTCACCGGATCCGGCGTCAGATAGCGTCCCACCTCCGGGTCGTAGTACCGGTGCCGGTTGTAATGCAGCCCGCTTTCGTCATCGAAGTACTGCCCCTGAAAGCGCAGTGGCTGGTTCAGGTAGTCCTCGGTCGCCAGTTCCAGCGAGGTGACCTTGCCGTAGGCGCTGTATTTGGCTGACCAGACGATGTCGCCGCTGTAGTCGGTCAGTTCCTGCGGGGTGCCGAGGTGGTCGAGTTGGTAGTAGAACGGGCAGGCGCGTTTTGGGCCTTTGCCGTCGAGCATCGCCAAGGGGCGAAAGGTGCCGGGTTCGTAGATGAAGCTGCGGTGTTGTTCCTTGCTGCTTTCGGCGATCAGGTGGTCGCCTTGCCAGAAGAATTCGGTGGTCTGGCCGTCGACGGTTTTGCGGATGCGCCGGCCGAAGGCGTCGTATTGGTAGGTGGCGGTGGTGCCGTCGGGACGGGTGAGGCCGATCAGGCGGTGCTGGCTGTCGTAGCGGTATTCGGTGACGAGGGTTTGCGCGCGGCCGCGGCGTTCGCGGATCAGGTTGCCGAAGGCGTCGTAGTCGTAGTGGCGGTCGCCCTGCATCAACAGGCGGTTGCCTTTGATGCTGGTCGGGCCCGGGCGGTCCTGCATCAGCAGGTTGCCGGCCGGGTCGTGGGCAAAGTTTTCCGGCACATCGTCGCGGGTGTGGCGTACGCGGATCAGCCGGTCGAGGGCGTCGTACGTGTAGCTGCGCTGGCCGTGGCGGGTGTCGGCGATGTGTTCGAGGTTGCCGTTGGCGCTGTAGGCAAAGTCGCGGCGGTACAGCCCGCTGCGTTGATGGCCTACGGCGTGGGCGCTTAACCGGCCCTGTTCGTCGTAGGTGTATTCGCTGAGCAGCAGGCCTTGCTGGCGTTGCTGTTCGCGGCCGCTCTGGTAGACATGGCGAGTGAGCAAGGCGCCGTTGAGGTCGATCGCGGTCAGCGCGCCGCCCTTGGCGTAGTGGTAGTCGAGCTTGCTGTTGTCCGGCAGACGCAGGCGGGTGAGCTGGCCGCAGGCGTCGTAGGTGTAACGCAGGGTGCCCCAGCCCTGATGCTCGCGCACCAGCCGGTCCTGCAGGTCGTATTCAAAGGCCAGTGGGTGATCCTGGCCGTCATCCACGCCGACCAGTCGACCGAGACGGTCATAGCGGTAGCTGACCTCGACCCCGTCCGGCAGGGTCTTGAGCAGCAATCGCCCGGCGCTGTCGCGCTCATAAGTGGTGACTAGCGTGGTGCCGTCGTCGCCGAATTCGGTCTTTTCCAGCAGATGACCGTTGCGGTCGTAGGCATACGCGGTGCGCCGGCCATCGAAGCCGGTTTCCTGTCGGATCAGTCCGGTGGGCGTGTAGTCCAGCCGGTACTTGTCGCCGGACTCGTTCTCGATTTCCGTGAGCAGCAACTGCGCATGGTCGTAGCGGTACTGCAGGCGCGTGCCGTCGGGGTTGATCCGGCGGCTGACCAGGTGCAGGTCGTCGTCATACTCGTAGCGGGTGATGCGCCCCAGTTCATCGCGTTCGGCGGTGATCTGGCCGTAGGCGCTGTAACTGAAAGCCCGTGTCGCCCCGGTAGGCAGCGTCGTCTGGATCAGCCGGCCAACGGCATCCCACGCGTGGTGGGTGACCGCACCGTGTTCATCCTGCGCAGTAATCCGCCGCCCCAAAGCATCGTAGGAAAACTTCCGAACCCCACCGTCCGGCAGGCTTTCCTCGACCAGTTGCCCGAGGTCGTTCCACACGAACACATGGCGACCGCTGTCCGGATAACGGATCGACAGCAACCGCCCCTGCGCATCAAAGTGGTAATGGGTGACATGACCGTCCGGATCGACCGCCTCGGTGATATCCCCCTGAGCATTGCGCCGGTACGTCCACACCGCATCGCCACGCGAACGGCTGTGCAGGAAACCGTTGCGGTACTCGTAGGACTTCGGCGCATCGTCCGGCGGAATCAGCGCGATCAGCCGTCCGACGTCGTCATAGTGGTACTCGGTAACCGCGCCCAGCGCATCCTGCTCGGCGACCAGCCGGCCCTGCGCGTCGTAGGCCTTGAGCTGTTCACCACCATCGGCGGCGACCTGCCGCACCAGCCGCGCGGTGTCGTCGTGGACGTAAGTTTCCTCAGTCCCATCGACGTAATGCACGGTGACACGGCCGGCATCATCCCAGACGTAACGCGTATCCATCTGCGAAAACGACGCCCAGTGCCGCACACAGCGCGCCGCCTTGCCGCCACGCTCCCACTCCCAGAAGAAGCTCGCGCCGCCGGCCAACTGCCGTTGCAGGATGACGTGCTGATCGTCGTAGTCGTAACGTTCGGTCTCGCCAACCGCGTTGGACGCCTCGATCAATCGATGGCGAGCATCAAAGCGATAACTGGCCAGCGTCTGCTCGGTACGCCAGGCCGCATCGCGCCAAACCTGATAATCCACCGCGACCAGATGCGCCCGCTCATAGCGCAGCAACAAGGAACGTCCAGCGCCGTTGTCGAGGCGCTCAACGCGATCCAGACGATCCCGCGTAATACGCAACCGGTTACCGTAGGCATCGCTGACAGCCGTCAGACGCCCAGCCCGAAAGTGATAAAACCGCGCCGCCTCACCCGCCAGCGCAACGATCAACTCCTCCGGCTCATCCCCGAGAAAGATCGCCGCCCGCGACAAGCTGTTGTGAATCGCCGGCCGCTCAACGCTCGGCAACGGAAACCGCGTCCGCCGGTTCTCATGGTCAACCCAGACCACCGCAGCGCCATCAACCTCCAGCCGATGCGCCAGCGAATGGCTCCAGCCAAACCCCAACCCAACATCGATCTCAGCCGCACTGCTGCGGTACAACCGACTGAATTCGAACGGCAGCAGTCCATCAAGCACACCGTCAGTCAGCGTCAACAATTCTTCGCCGGTGACCATCGACACCGGACACCCATTGGTACAGGTCAGCGGTGCACAATCGGCGCTGTCACCATTGGGGTTCTTCGCCTGATCCGGCGTGTCGTCGTGGTGCTCGTCTTTTTTCAGGGAAGCATTGCGCCGGGCATCCCAGCGCAGTTGCATGCGGCCCTTTTTCACCCCGGCGGCGATGCCTCGTGCGGCGACGGTTTTGTACTGGTTCACGTAGCCGATGAAGGTGCTGACGATGCCGAACATCGCCTTCACCAGGCGCGCCACCGCCGACAGCAACTGAGCGCCACGCTCCGCCAGCCGCAAGGTCAGATACGCAATCCCCGCCCCGGCACCGACAAAGGTCAGCACAACGCCGATCAACACATCGATCAGCAGTTGAACCACCACCATCGATGCCGCCTCGGCGGTTTTTCCGGCAATCTCATTGGGAGGCAGCATTTCCAGCCAGAGGCTGGCGGTACGCAGCAAAAGGCACAGCGCCGCCTCGTCACTGACCAGTAACTGAAGCTTCTCCATCATTTCAGGCGCTGTTTCTGCCAGCGCGATCAGCTGTGCGGCGCCACTGCCCAACCGCTCGGCAAACTTTCCGGGTTCCTTGAGAATCTCCGACAGCAACCCGATGCTGTCCCACACCCCCTCGATCGCCGCCCAGCTCCCGGCCAGCATGCCGTTCCCGGCCGCAGTGGCCACCGACTGCGACCACTGCGGCTTGAAACCCTGCCACTCGCTGCGCAGCCAGCCATCCAGCTGCCGGGTCAGGCCATCGTAGGACTCGAAAAGCGCATCAACCTGCTGCTCGCTGGCCTCGCCGTGCACCACCACCCGATAAAACTTGCCCGCCTCACCGGTGAACAGTCCCCTGCCCTGAGCATCGAGGGTGACCGACTCGACTGCACCGCCCTCCACCGCCACCACATCGACAACGATGTCGCCCAACGGAATGTCGTACGCCGACTCGAACTTGCTCTCGATCTCCATCGGCCCGGATTCCGGGCATTGCACGATCGCAGAGGAGAAACGGTTGTCGTCAGTCGCAACGGCCGTGCTGTGCTCGCCGAAACGGATGATCCGCTCCATCCCCATCAGCGACGGCAGATCGGCCGCATGACTGACGCCGTCTGCCGAGCGACTGAGCCAGTGCTTCAGCTGTTTGCGATAGAGATCGAGGGTGCGAGGAAAGCTGTCGAGTTCTTGCTCGATGCGGGTGAAGGCATCCATCAGCGCATTCCCATGCGCATGGCGAAACGAAAAACCGGGTCAAACATGTGCGTTCCCTCGCGCAAAAATCAGGCGAGGGACTTTGCGGGGGATCAATCAGAAAAGAAGTCAGGCGAGTAGGCAGAGGATGTAGGAGAAGTCTGTAACTGTTTTTTATCGAACTGCAGACGCAAAAACGGGGCGGGAGGTTTCCCTCACGCCCCGTTCACAGAACAGATGAATTGTTTTATTGAGAAGCGTCTCGGCCGGCCAGCTCTTTCAACTTGAGCTCGGCCAACGGGTGCCCGGCCTTCGCGGCCATGGTCCACCAGCGAGCGGCCTCCGAAGGATCGGGAGCTTTGCTCGGCGTACCTGCAAGACTGATGACACCGACCTGATACGCCGCCTTGCCATCCCCGGCCAGCGCCGCCAGTCGCAACAACCGCACACCCTCTTCACGTGCGCCCAGGCCAACCCCGCGAAACGTCAGGATGTGCCCGTAAAAGCTTTGCGCGCCGACATCGCCCAGGTTGGCCATGCGCGCAAACTGTCCTTCGAGCCAGCGCCAGCCGCGGGGCTGACGGACAAACCACGACCAGTGAAACAGCCTACGGGCCAGCCAGTAACTTGCCCGCGCCTTGAGTCGTAAAAACACTCAGGCCTCCGCCGATTCCGGGTACTCGTACTCAAAGACCCGCACCACTTCCGAAGCATGCCAGGAGGCGGCGGCAACGCCGTCGGACGGCCCGGAAAAGCGCCCTAGACGCTCGACACACTCAAAGAAACCGGTGCGTGGCAGGCGGCTGGCACCCTGGCTGATCACCAACGAGCTGCGCAACGGTTGTTCGGCTTTCGCGTCCAGTGCTGCGAGATGCTCCAGTGCAGCGGTCAATGTCTGCATGGCCGGCGTGGGCAGTTGCAGGCGTTCAAGCAAGGCTCGATAAGTCAAAAGATGGCGCTGCCTGCGCGCCTGATCCAGCTCCCCCAGCAATCCGTCCCAATGTTGACGACTGATGCGTACGCTCACGATTGTTCCCTCCACCCTGGCACCGTCAACTCCCAGGCCAGGCTGCGGCGAATCGCGGCGTCGGGCAGACGCTCGCCACTTTCAATCATGGCCAGGTAAGACGGGCTGATGCCTACCGTGCGGGCCAGCGCCTCGATGGCGATGCCCTTCCCTTCGCGCAAACTGCGTAACTGATCCAGACCTGGAAGAATCGGGTCCGGGGTGGCCGCAAGCGGCGCTGGAGCCGGTTGCGACGGTGCTTCGTTAATGCCTGCTGCTTTCAGTAGAGCCTGATACTGAGCCCATGGCAGAACCGCATATTCGGGTTCGCCATCGCGTGCAATTATCTGAATATCCATGACTACCCCGTAGGACAACAACACTTAGCGAGTCGGCACTTTTCCCTAGAAGTGTAATCCTAACAGCGGCCAAGGTCGTGGGGGGTATCTATCTGTGTACGAGGCTGTCGCGATTCAGGACTTTTTCGGCCCCTGAAGCTGAAGTTGCTCGGGCGTATCGGGCAGACGCTCGACCACTCTGAGCTTTTCCGGCGCCTGGCGCTGGCGCCACAGGCGGAAGGCATTCAGTTCATCGTCGAGGGTTTTCATCAGCCAGGCGAGGACGGCGATGTCATCGAGCATGCCGAACATGGGAATGAAATCCGGGATCGCATCCACCGGACTGAGGAAGTACATCAGACCGGCCACCACCGAAACAATGGCCTTGGCGCTGATCGCACGGTACTCGCCGCGCCAGTACGCCAGACACAGTGCCTGCAACAGACGCAAATCGTCCTTCAGTTTGCCGAGGCGATTGCCTTGGGCGGCGCCTTTGCTGGCCACGGCGAACAACAAGGTCGGCAAGCGGCCTCGAGCCAGCAAGCGTCCGGCCAAAGGCAGGAATCGGGCGAAATTCCACGGCGCTTTCATTTATTTCTCCCGTTGAAATGTTATCCACACAAATTGTGGATAACCTTGTGAACAGAGCTGCATTTCAGCGCTGAGAGCCCCGTTTCATAAGGGCTGCGCTCAGATCGGGCGTTTTTTACTCACATAAAAAAACCCAATATTTCATTGACTTGGCGGCTCCGGGCGTCTAGCGCGGGCAACCTTAAAGTCTAGGACTGCCATGACCGGCATCGGTTCGGTCTGTTTACGCCGACCATCGTCCAGATGCAACAACGCCCCGCATAAGCGAGGCGTTGTTGTTGAGACCGGCGCAGATTACTTGGCGGCGGCGTCTTCTTTGGCTGGATCCTTGATGGCCAGCAGTTCCAGGTCGAAAACCAGAACCGAGTTGGCCGGGATTGCCGGGCTTGGCGATTGTGCGCCGTAAGCCAGATCGCTAGGGATGTACAGCTTGTACTTCTCGCCAACGTGCATCAGTTGCAGGCCTTCGACCCAACCCGGGATCACACCGCTGACCGGCAGATCGATCGGGCTGCCGCGCTCGACGGAGCTGTCGAATACGGTGCCGTTGGTCAGCTTGCCGGTGTAGTGAACGGTCACGACATCGGTAGGCTTAGGCTGTGGGCCGTCGGCTTTCTTGACCACTTCGTACTGCAGACCGGAAGCGGTGGTGGTCACGCCAGCCTTCTTGCCGTTTTCTTCGAGGAATTTCTTGCCGGCGGCTGCCGACTCTTCGCTCATCTTGGCCATGCGCTCTTCGGCACGCTTTTGCAGCGCGGCGAAAGCTTCGACCAGTTCTTCATCTTTCAGCTTCTGTTCTTTCTTGCCGACGGCATCTTCGATGCCCTGGGCTACCGCTTTGGAGTCCAGATCATCCATGCCTTCCTGAGCAAGGCTCTTGCCCATGTTCAGGCCGATACCGTAGGAAGCTTTTTGCGCCGGGGTTTTCAGCTCTACGCTGGTCTGCGAGTCACAACCCGCGAGTACCAGGCTAACCAGGGCAACCGCCGCCGCCAACCGATGCTGTTTCATGCTATTTCCTTGTTCATGCGCCGAAAGGGCAATCGAGTAAAGCCGCGAGCTTATCAGGCCGCCACGACCAATGGCTACCGGCATGAGAGCAGGAATCTTCCGATAAGTTCAGGGATTAAAAAGCATTTGGCGAAAGCCACGATGAAGCTTCTGTCATCTTTCGCCGACAGCGATTGATGCCGCTTCCCACAACACTTGGCGTAATGGCCACTTGCCGCATGGGACTCGGCTCAGGCATAACAGCGCAACAACTCGACAAGGATGTTCATCTTGCGCCTCTTATACCGTGTGTTGACGCTGATCGTGGTGCTGCTGGGACTGGTTCTGGCGGTGGTTCTTTACTATGTCGCCAATCCGAGATTGCCCTTCCCCGCGCCCGCAAAACAGGTGCATTACCTGAACCAGTGGACTGAGCAAGAGCGCCAGATCTACTACTTCACTCCGCAGGGGACGCAGGTCAAAGGCCTTCGTTACGAATGGTTTCAGGCGCTGGAGCTGCCGTTCTCGCAGCAACGTTTTGCTTCCCCGGAATACCTCGCGCGCTTCGGCTTTCTGATCGATCCTCAACAGAAAGCCACGCCGGACAATCCGGGCAATCTGCCGGTAGGTTTCGCCCGGCATCAGAATCCCGGCAGTTCCGAGCAATATCTCGACATCACGTGTGCGGCCTGCCACACCGGTGAACTGCACTTCAATGGCCAGGCAGTGCGCATCGACGGCGGTTCGGCCCAGCATGTGTTGCCCTCCAGCGTTCCTACATTGCGCGGCGGCAGTTTCGGACAGGCATTGGTCGCCAGTCTCGCCTCGACCTACTACAACCCCTGGAAATTCGAGCGCTTCGCCCGCCACGTGCTGGGCAATGACTACGAAGCACGCCACGAACAACTGCGCAAAGACTTCAAAAGCTCACTGAACACCTTCATCAAAGTGGCCTGGAACGACACTCACCGTGGCCTCTACCCCACCGAAGAAGGCCCGGGTCGCACGGATGCCTTCGGGCGTATCGCCAACGCGACCTTCGGCGATGCGATCTCCCCAAACAATTACCGCGTGGCCAATGCCCCGGTGGATTATCCACAGCTGTGGGACATGTGGACATTCGACTGGGTGCAGTGGAACGGCTCGGCGCAACAACCGATGGCGCGCAATATCGGCGAGGCTTTGGGCGTCGGCGCCACGCTGAATTTCTTCGACGACAACGGCCAGCCGCTGCAAGGCGATGAGCGCTATGCCTCCAGCGTACGTGTGCGTGATCTGCACAAGATCGAAGAAACCCTGCAAAGACTGCGACCGCCGGCATGGCCTGAAGAGTTGCTCGGCGTCGTCGACAGACCCTTGGCAGCCAAGGGGCGAGCCCTGTTCGTCGAGAATTGCGCCGGATGCCACGTCCCGCGTCAGACCCAGGAAGGCGAGCGTTGGGTGCAACACCTGCACATGCTCCCGGTGGACGTCATCGGCACCGACCCGAACGCCGCCAACAACATTGCCAATCACCGTTTCGACCTGACCGCCCTGCAATGGAACCCGGCAGAACTTGAAAAAATGGACGTGAAGTTGCACCCCAAACCCAAGGAACCGCTGGATCTCAGCCAGCTTTCAGTGGCCAAGGGACTGGCTTACGTCACCGCCTTCGTGGAAAACCGTGCGTACCGTGAAGCGGGCGTCACCGCTGCCGAGAAACCACAGCTCGACGGCTTCGGTCTGCCGATTGGCGTTCGCGAAAAAGTCGCCTACAAGGCGCGTCCGCTTGCCGGCGTATGGGCCACGGCCCCGTTCCTGCACAACGGCTCGGTGCCGAGCCTTTATCAGTTGCTGTCGCCTCAGGACGAGCGCGCCACCACCTTCTATAAAGGCACCTTCGAATACGACCCGCGCCATCTGGGCTACCGCACCGAAGCCTTCACCAACGGTTTCCTGTTCGACACCCGCATCACCGGCAACCACAACAGCGGCCACGAATTCCGCGCCGGCGAGCGCGGCAACGGCGTCATTGGCCGACTGCTGCAGCCAGAAGAGCGCTGGGCGCTGCTGGAATACCTGAAAGTGCTGGGCGGCCCGCTGGAGGCGCAACTGCCATGATCTTCAATTCCTTCAAAAGACCTTCGATGCTGGCGCGGTTCTGGCTCTGGCTGGGACGGTTATTGGGTAAAACCCTGCTGATCCTGCTGGTGATCGGCCTGATCGGCTGGGCCCTGAGCACCGCGTGGTTCGCCTGGCAGCACCGTGGCCCGGTGTCGGCACTGGAACAGATTCCAGATGGCGAAGCCGCCATGACCCAGGACGTGATTCAGACCGCCGTGCGCATCGTCGATCAGCATCGCGAAAGCACCCGCTACCTGCGCGACGCCCATGCCAAGGCCCATGGCTGCGTGAAGGCCGATGTGCAGGTGTTGCCGGATCTGGCTCAGGAATTGCGCCAGGGCGTCTTCAGCGAACCGGGCAAGCTCTGGAAAGCGACGATGCGCCTGTCCAACGGCAACGCCTATCCACAATTCGACAGCATCCGAGATGCCCGAGGCATGGCGCTCAAATTGCTCGATGTGCCGGGCAAGCAGTTGCTGGGTGATCGTCAGGGGCTGCACGAGCAGGATTTCGTGATGTTCAGTCACCCGAACTTCTTTGTCAGCGATGTCGCCGAGTATCGTCAGAATGTGGCGGCGCAGGCTGACGGCAAGAAGGTCATGGCGTTTTTTCCGGGGTGGGATCCGCGCAGCTGGCAGATCCGGCATCTGTTCATTGCACTGGCGACCCTATCGCCACCGCCAGAAAGCCCGACCCGCACGACATACTTCTCGGTATCGCCCTACAAGTTCGGCGAGGCCAATGCCAAGTTCCGGGTAATGCCGGATCCGGAGCGCTGCCCCGCTTACACCTTGCCGAAACAGAACCAGGATCTGCCGAACTTCCTGCGCAGCGCGCTGAATCAACAGCTGTCGACCGACCGGATTCCAGCGTGTTTCGTGTTGCAGATCCAGCGACAGGACGCGAACAAGTACATGCCGATTGAAGACACCAGCATCGAATGGCGCGAACAGGACAGCCCATTCCAGACAGTGGCGAGGATCACCCTGCCCCCGCAGGACTTCGACAACCCGGCGCTGAACCTGCAATGCGACAACCTGTCGTTCAATCCCTGGTTCGGCATCGACGCTCATCGCCCGATTGGCGGGATCAACCGCCTGCGCAAAGCGGTGTATGAAGCCGTCAGCGATTACCGTCACAGCCGCAACTCGACGCAATAGCAGCGCCAGAAACGAAAAAAGCGACCGTCAAAGGTCGCTTTCTCATGTTCAGGCCCGGCAAAAGCCAAATCCCGGACAGCAAAAAGCCCGCACCAGGCGGGCTTTCTGTGGTGATCTGGCGTTCAGTGTTCCAGATTACCGAATATGGCGCAGCGGACGGGACTCGAACCCGCGACCCCCGGCGTGACAGGCCGGTATTCTAACCGACTGAACTACCGCTGCGCGAAACGCTTGAAACGAATGGTGGGTGATGACGGGATCGAACCGCCGACATTCTGCTTGTAAGGCAGACGCTCTCCCAGCTGAGCTAATCACCCTTCGCTTCGTTACGGGGCGCATTATGCCACAGATTTTCGTAATGTGTTGATTTAATTGAAGTTTTTTTCAAATAAATCCGAAAACCGGTGAAACGACACATCCCGCATGTACAACTCGAGGCAGAAAAAAACCCGCCTTGGCGGGTTCTTCCGTGGTGACCTGGCGTTCAGTGTTCCAGGTTACCGAATATGGCGCAGCGGACGGGACTCGAACCCGCGACCCCCGGCGTGACAGGCCGGTATTCTAACCGACTGAACTACCGCTGCGCTAAACACTTGAAACGAATGGTGGGTGATGACGGGATCGAACCGCCGACATTCTGCTTGTAAGGCAGACGCTCTCCCAGCTGAGCTAATCACCCTTCGCTTCGGTGTGGCGCGCATTCTACGGAGCGACCCAACCTCTGGCAAGCACTTTTTTAATTAATTTTCTTAGCCCTTCCAAAGGCTTAGAGAAGGGTTGGCCTATGACCCGGCGAAGACAATAATGCCCCCCTTTGTATAAAGGAGAGACTCACCCCATGTGGTTCAAAAACCTGCTTATCTATCGCCTGACCCAAGACCTGCCTGTCGATGCCGAGGCGCTGGAAACTGCACTGGCCACCAAACTGGCGCGTCCATGTGCAAGCCAGGAGTTGACCACCTACGGTTTCGTCGCGCCGTTCGGCAAAGGCGAAGATGCTCCACTGGTGCACGTCAGCGGTGACTTCCTGCTGATCTCCGCCCGTAAAGAAGAACGCATCCTGCCGGGCAGCGTCGTGCGCGACGCGGTCAAGGAAAAGGTCGAAGAGATCGAAGCCGAGCAGATGCGCAAGGTCTATAAGAAGGAACGCGATCAGATCAAGGATGAAATCATCCAGGCTTTCCTGCCGCGCGCCTTTATTCGCCGCTCGTCGACCTTCGCCGCCATCGCGCCGAAACAGGGTCTGATCCTGGTCAACTCGGCCAGCCCGAAACGCGCCGAAGACCTGCTCTCCACCCTGCGTGAAGTGATCGGCACCCTGCCGGTTCGTCCGCTGACCGTGAAAACCGCGCCGACTGCCGTGATGACCGAATGGGTCACCACCCAGCAAGCCGCCCCGGACTTCTTTGTGCTGGACGAGTGCGAACTGCGCGACACCCACGAAGACGGCGGCATCGTGCGTTGCAAGCGTCAGGACCTGACCAGCGAAGAAATCCAGCTGCACCTGAGCACCGGCAAGGTGGTGACTCAACTGTCGCTGGCCTGGCAGGACAAACTGTCGTTCATGCTCGACGACAAGATGACCGTCAAGCGCCTGAAATTCGAAGATCTGTTGCAGGATCAGGCGGAACAGGACGGCGGCGACGAAGCCCTCGGCCAACTGGACGCCAGCTTCACCCTGATGATGCTGACGTTCGGCGACTTCCTGCCGGCGCTGGTTGAAGCACTGGGCGGCGAAGAGACTCCGCAGGGCATCTAAAACCTGCCGAGTGAAAAACTGTGGGAGCGAGCCTGCTCGCGATAGGGCCATTGCACTCAACATTTTGTGTCGACTGTAACGCCGCCATCGCGAGCAGGCTCGCTCCCACATTGGTTTCTGCGGTTCTATTAATAATAAGGAACAGGCCATGCGCGCACTGGCTGCACTGAGTCGTTTTGTCGGCAACACCTTCGCTTACTGGGTTCTGATTTTCGCGGTGATCGCGTTCCTGCAACCGGCGTGGTTTCTCGGCCTCAAAGGCGCGATCGTGCCGCTGCTCGGGCTGGTGATGTTCGGCATGGGCCTGACCCTCAAACTCGACGACTTCGCCGCCGTCGCCCGTCATCCATGGCGCGTCGCATTGGGCGTGGTCGCGCATTTCGTGATCATGCCGGGGATGGCATGGTTGCTGTGCCAGATTTTTCATCTGCCGCCGGAAATCGCCGTCGGCGTGATTCTGGTCGGTTGCTGCCCGAGCGGCACGTCATCGAACGTCATGACCTGGCTGGCCCGTGGCGACCTGGCGCTGTCGGTGGCCATCGCCGCCGTCACCACCCTCCTCGCCCCGCTGCTGACCCCCGCGCTGATCTGGCTGTTGGCTTCGGCGTGGTTGCCGGTTTCGTTCATGGAGTTGTTCTGGTCGATCCTGCAAGTGGTGCTGCTGCCGATCATCCTCGGCGTGGTCGCGCAACGTGTGCTCGGTGACAAGGTCCGCCACGCGGTGGAAGTGTTGCCGCTGGTGTCGGTGGTCAGCATCGTGATCATCGTTGCCGCCGTGGTTGCCGCCAGCCAGGCGAAAATCGCCGAATCCGGCCTTCTGATCATGGCCGTGGTGATGCTGCACAACAGCTTCGGTTATCTGCTGGGTTATTTCACCGGACGCCTGTTCGGCCTGCCGCTGCCGCAGCGCAAGTCCCTGGCACTGGAAGTCGGCATGCAGAACTCGGGGTTGGGGGCTGCGCTGGCCAGTGCGCACTTCTCGCCGCTGGCGGCGGTGCCGAGCGCGTTGTTCAGTGTGTGGCACAACATTTCCGGGGCGCTGCTTTCGACGTACTTCCGGCGGATGAGCGAAAAAGAAGACCGTGAAACGTTGGCGCAACAGGCGGCCGACTGATTCCGGATCAAGGCGCGGCGCACAATTTTAGGTAGTATGTGCGCCACGCGGGGACGACCCTGCGGCTCAATCGAGTTTTCAATCTGGGGACGGCCCCGTCAATCGATGGAGGTCTTTCATGTCCTGGATCATTCTGTTTTTCGCCGGCCTGTTCGAAGTCGGCTGGGCCGTCGGCCTTAAATACACCGATGGTTTCACCCGTCCGCTGCCCACCGTTCTCACCGTCGCCGCCATGGCGGTCAGCCTTGGCCTGCTCGGGCTAGCGATGAAGGAGCTGCCGCTGGGTACGGCTTACGCGATCTGGACGGGAGTCGGCGCCGTGGGCACGGTGATTGCCGGGATCATCCTGTTTGGCGAATCGATGGCGTTGATTCGCCTGGCCAGTGTGGCGTTGATCGTCACCGGACTGATCGGGCTCAAGGTCAGCGCCTGAGCCGTTGCCGCCATCCGTCAGGGGTGGCGGCTTTCCAACCAACTACCTGACTGTCCCGCGCAACTCCCCGACCAACGCCTGCAACTCCGCTGGCTGTGCCGCTTCAACGGCAACCGGCGAACCCGCCACCAGCGTCACCCGCGACCACAACCGGTGAAAGAAACCCTTATCGGGATCGCGACTGAAGAAACTCCCCCACAACCCCTGCAACGCCAGCGGAATCACCGGTACTGGCGTCTCCTCGAGAATCCGCGTCAGCCCGCCCTTGAACTCGTTGATCTCACCGTCGGCAGTCAATTTGCCTTCCGGGAAGATGCACACCAGCTCACCGTCCTTCAGATACTGGGCAATCCGGGTGAAGGCCTTTTCGTAGATCTGAATGTCTTCCTGGCGTCCGGCGATAGGAATCGTCCCTGCCGTGCGGAAGATAAAGTTCAGCACCGGCAGGTTGTAGATCTTGTAGTACATGACAAAGCGAATCGGCCGACGCACTGCGCCACCAATCAGCAACGCATCGACGAACGACACGTGGTTGCACACCAGCAACGCCGCGCCCTCATCGGGAATCGCCTCAAGGTTGCGATGCTCGACGCGGTACATGGAATGGCTGAGCAGCCAGATCATGAAACGCATGCTGAACTCGGGGACGATCTTGAAGATGTAGGCGTTGACGCCGATGTTCAGCAGCGACACCACCAGGAACAACTGAGGAATCGACAACTTGACCACGCTCAGCAACACGATGGTGACAATCGCCGAAACCACCATGAACAACGCGTTGAGAATGTTGTTGGCGGCAATCACCCGCGCCCGTTCGTTCTCGGCGGTGCGCGACTGGATCAGGGCGTACAGCGGCACGATGTAGAAACCGCCGAAGATCCCGAGGCCCAGCACATCGATCAACACCGCCCAGGCATGTCCGAAGCCCAGTACTTCAGTCCAGCTGTGGCCAGCGGCGCTTTCTGGAATTCCACCGGAATGCCACCACAGCAGCAGCCCGAAAACGGTCAGGCCGAACGAGCCAAACGGCACCAGGCCGATCTCGACTTTGCGCCCGGAAAGCTTCTCGCACAACATCGAACCCAGTGCGATGCCGACCGAAAACACGGTAAGAATCAGGGTGACCACGGTTTCGTCGCCGTGCATCCATTCTTTGGCGTAAGCCGGGATCTGCGTCAGATAAATCGCCCCGACGAACCAGAACCACGAGTTGCCGACGATCGAGCGCGACACCGCAGGCGTCTGCCCCAGGCCGAGTTTCAAGGTGGCCCACGACTGACTGAAGATGTTCCAGTTCAGGCGCATTTCCGGGGTCGCCGCTGCGGCGCGAGGAATGCTGCGACTGGCCAGATAACCCAGCACGGCGATGCCGACAATCGCGGCGGACACCACCGGCGCGTAATTGGCCGACGACATCATCACCCCGGCGCCGATGGTCCCGGCCAGGATCGCCAGGAACGTGCCCATCTCCACCAGCCCGTTGCCGCCGACCAGCTCATCCTCGCGCAATGCCTGCGGCAGGATCGAATATTTCACCGGCCCGAACAGCGCCGAGTGCGTACCCATGGCGAACAGCGCCACCAGCATCAATGACAGGTGATCGAACAGGAAGCCGACGGATCCCACGGCCATGATGGCGATTTCTGCCAGTTTGATCAGACGGATCAACGCATCCTTGGCGAATTTTTCCCCGAACTGTCCGGCCAACGCCGAAAACAGGAAGAACGGAAGGATAAACAGCAGCGCACACAGGTTGACCCAGATGGAGCGGTCACCTTCGATGGTCAGCCGATAGAGAATGGCGAGGATCAGCGACTGCTTGAACACGTTGTCGTTGAACGCGCCCAGCGACTGGGTGATGAAAAACGGCAGGAAGCGCCGGGTGCGCAGCAGGTTGAACTGTGAGGGGTGACTCATCTTCCGTGTGACCCTGTTGTTTTTGGAAAGAGAAGGTAGCGAGTGGCCTGGCTACGCTTATAAGAATCTCGAACCGCGATCCAGGCCACACATTACCTAATCTTTGCAGGTTATTTCTTCAAACCTGCAATGCACGGTGAAACAAACAGCTCGCCGCGCCACGCACCTTGCAGCGTGCGCTTGCCGACGATCAGCCACATCACCGCCAGCAACGTCACCAGTACACAACCGGCCACACTGAAGAACGTCAGGTGCAACGTGCTGCCCAGTTTCAGGGTGGCCAGCGAATACACGCCCAGCGGGAAGGTAAATCCCCACCAGCCGAGGTTGAACGGGATGCCGTCACGCAAGTAGCGCAAAGTGATCAGCAGCGCCATCAACATCCACCACAGACCGAAACCCCACAGTGTGATCCCGGCGACCAGCCCCAGCCCCGAAGCCATCTCGCCGATGCCTGGCAAGCCGTTGGCCGCGAAGATCGCCGGGGCATCGCCGCCCAGCAGCAACATGCCCAAGGCTCCGGTCCCGATCGGGCCGAGAGCCAGCCAGCTCGACGCCGCCATGTTTTCGTGGGGCAGTTTGTGCAAGGCCATGCGCAACAACAGGATGGTCAGGATGCTGAACGCCACCGGCAGGGAAAAGGCCCACAGCACATAGCTGGTCACCAGCACCACCAGTTGCGAGTGCGCATCGGCGAGATGCGGCGCCAGCAGTCCACCGCTGGCCGCCGCCACTTCCGCGGCCACCACCGGCAGCAGCCAGACGGCGGTCATCTGATCGATGCTGTGTTCCTGACGGGTAAACATCATGTAGGGAATCAACACACCGCAGGCCAGCGACATCGCCACGTCCAACCACCACAACACCTCGGCCAGCTGAATCACCCCGTCGCCCCAGCGCGGCAGACCGAACAGCAGAAAGCCGTTGATGATGGTCGCCAGACCCATGGGAATGGTACCGAAGAACATCGAAACCGTGGAGTGGCCGAAGATCCGCCGCGCTTCGTCGAAGAACAGAATCCAGCGCGCGGCGTAGGCAGCGGTAAACAGCACGAACAACAGAATGTTGAACAACCACAGCCCTTCGGCCACGGCGTGCAGGCCGGGAATGGACACCGGCAATTGCGCCAGCGCCAACGCCAGCACGCCGGTGCCCATGGTCGCGGCGAACCAGTTCGGGGTGAATTGGCGAATCACTTCACGCGGGTGCTGAAGCTGGCTGAATGGCTTGATGCCAGGTTTGGCGCTGTTGGGGCAAATCATCATGAACTCCTGTCCTCAGGTGAGGTTGAGCTCATGGTAGAACCGAATCGAATATCTATATAACGGGTAATATCTCTAACTGTTATCTGTTTTGTAGATATGCAGTCAGACACTGCCTTCGGTTTCGATCACCAGAATCCGCGCTGCGCCCTGAGGATGAGCGACATGTTCGGTGCCAATGGACGCGTAGAAGATGTCGCCAACATCAAGCAAGGCCTGCTTCTCCTCGCCTTCTTCGCGGTAGTGCATGAGCACTCGGCCGTCGAGCACCACAAACACTTCTTCACCGTCATTGACGTGCCATTTGTAGGGCTGATCGGTCCAGTGCAGGCGCGTGGTGATGCCGTTCATGTTGGCGATGTCGAGCGCGCCCCATGCGCGCTCGGCGGTGAAGGACTTGCTGCGGATAATCTTCATGGGTCGATCCGTGAGAAGAATGGGCTGGCCAAGGCTAACCGAATCCACAGGTGTTATGGAGTGCTGCAGGTTTTGGCCGCTTGCGCCCGGAAACTCATCAGCAGCGCACCAACCGCCAGCACAATCAGCACCGCGCCATACACATCGGTGGTGGCCAGCAGGCCCACGCTGTGGGTGAAATGCCCAGCCAGCAACGCCGGCAGGCAGAACGCCAGATAACTCAGCACATAAAACGCCGACATCAAACCAGCACGCTCATGAGGCAATGCCAGCGGCACCAGGCTGCGCACCGCTCCGAGAAAACCGGAGCCAAAGCCACAACCGGCCACCAGCGTACCGAAGAAAAACAGCGACAGACTGGCGCTGTGTACGCCCAACAGAATCAGCACGATACCGGCCGGCAGCAGGCTCGCCCCGAGCTGCAGCGCCCGAGAAGCGGGACGGTTGCGCAACGTGAAGATCATCAATGCACCGGTCACGGTCAACGCCGCCACGGTCGCGCCGCCGATCAGGTTGGAGGTGGAGCCGGTGGCCGTGCGCACCAGTGACGGCGCCAGCGAGGCATAAAAACCGCCGAGCGCCCAGGTCGCGGTATTCAACGGCAACACTCGCCACAGCGTCGAACGCGCCTGCACCGGTACATGCAAGGTCGGCCGCAACGAAGCCCACGCCCCGGCTTGCGGCGAAACGCTTTCCGGCAGGCGCCAGACATAAATGCCCTGCAGCACAAACAGCGCGAGCAGCAACCAATAGGTCAACTGCAACGGCGCCGGAGCGAACTCGGCCAGCAAGCCGCAACCCATGCCGCCCAACGCCATGCCCAGCAAAGGCGCAACGCTGTTGATCAACGGCCCTTGCTGGCGATCAGTGTCCAGCAGCGTCGCGCTCAACACGGCGGTGGCCATGCCGGTGGCGAAACCTTGCAGCACTCGCGCGCCGATCAACCAGCCCACGCTGTCGGCGTAGATAAACAGCAGCATCGCCAGCGCATTGAGCGTCACGGCGGCGAAGATCACCGGTTTGCGTCCCAGGTGATCCGACAGCGACCCGACCGTCAGCAACGCGGCCAACAGACTCAGCGCGTAGACGCCGAAAATCAGGGTCAGTACCGCTGCCGAAAAATGCAGCTGATCCTGATACAGGTGATACAACGGCGTCGGCGCGGTGGAAGCGGCGAGAAAACTCAGTAAGGTGATCGCCAGAAACCACAGGCTGGAACGGTGGGAAGCAAGGCTGGTCATGGGCACACTCCGCAAAAGCTAATTTTTTGCTTTTGCGGAGTGTGCTCTCGGCTTGCGCTTAAAGCAAATTCTTTGTGTTAAGGTCTGCCGCATGGCTATTAAAGAAGGTTTACGCCCCGGCGGTCGCAGTGCCCGGGTGCAGGAGTCGATTCATTCGGCAGTCCGCGCGCTTCTGCAAGAACAGGAACGCTCGACGGTGACCGTCCCGCAAATCGCGGCGCGCGCCGGCGTGACGCCGTCAACGATTTACCGGCGCTGGGGAGATCTGGCGGCCTTGCTGGCCGACGTCGCCCTCGCCCGCATGCGCCCCGACAGCGAGCCGGCTGAAACCGGCAGCCTGCGCAGCGATATCCGTGCGTGGGCCGAACAATATCTCGACGAAATGAGTTCCGAGCCCGGACGCAACATGATGCGCGACGTGCAGGCGAGCGCGACGCCGGGCTATTGCGTGGCGATCATCGGCGCGCAATTGCAGACCATCATCGAGCGCCACCCCGAGGAAACGGCGCCGAGCGTGGATCGACTGATCAATCTGGTGGTGTCCCCGGTGGTATTTCGCATTCTGTTTTCGGCAGCGCCGCTGGAAGTCGAAGAACTGCACCGCCTGATCGACCTCGCGCTCAAACCGGACTGGTCAGAACTGCCCGGTTCTGTTCCTGCGACACCCCGCCGCGCCACGACCTTGGTCGACACTGACTAACCGCCGCGCCCGTGCGAGACTGTCTGACCGGGCGCGAGTCCGGTCGTTTTCTGTCGGGAGTGTTCCATGTCGTTGTCCACCGGGCTGATCGCCGCCGTCGCCCTGGCCTATATGGCCATCATGTTCACCATCGCCTTCTACGGCGACCGTCGCAGCACACCGCTGCCGCCACGGGTGCGTGCCTGGGTGTACAGCCTGTCGCTGGCGGTCTATTGCACTAGCTGGACATTCTTTGGCGCGGTCGGCCAGGCCGCCGAACAACTGTGGTCATTTCTGCCGATTTATCTGGGGCCGATCCTGCTGCTGCTCGGTGCACCGTGGGTGCTGCAGAAAATGGTGATGATCAGCAAGCAGGAGAACATCACCTCCATCGCCGACTTCATCGCCGCCCGTTACGGTAAATCCCAGTCGTTGGCGGTGGTGGTCGCGCTGATCTGTCTGGTCGGCGTTCTGCCCTATATCGCCTTGCAGCTCAAAGGCATCGTCCTCGGCGTGAACCTGCTGATCGGTGCCGGCGCCGACGCCATGGGCACCCGCGCCCAGGACACCGCGCTGATCGTGTCGCTGGTGCTGGCGCTGTTCACCATCGTTTTCGGTACGCGCAACCTTGATGCCACCGAGCACCACCGCGGCATGGTGCTGGCAATTGCCTTTGAATCGCTGGTCAAACTGTTCGCCTTTCTCGCCGTCGGCGCCTTCGTCACTTATGGGCTGTATGACGGCTTCGACGACCTGTTCAATCAGGCAATGCTCGCGCCGCGTCTAGAGGAATACTGGAAAGAAACCATCAACTGGCCGTCGATGGTGGTGCAGACCGGCGTGGCGATGATGGCGATCATCTGCCTGCCCCGGCAGTTCCACGTAACAGTGGTGGAGAACATCGACCCGCAGGATCTGCGTCTGGCCAAATGGGTGTTCCCGGCCTACCTCGCACTGGCCGCGTTGTTTGTAGTCCCGATCGCCCTGGCCGGTCAGATGATGCTGCCCAGCTCGGTCATCCCCGACTCCTTCGTTATCAGCCTGCCATTGGCCCAGGCCCATCCGGCACTGGCGATGCTGGCGTTTATCGGCGGCGCTTCGGCGGCCACCGGCATGGTGATCGTGGCGAGTGTGGCGCTGTCGACCATGGTCTCCAACGACATGCTGTTGCCGTGGCTGCTGCGCCGCAACAATGCCGAGCGCCCGTTCGAAGTGTTCCGCCAGTGGATGCTCTCGGTGCGTCGGGTCAGCATTGTGGTGATCCTTTTGCTGGCCTACGTCAGCTACCGTTTGCTCGGCTCTACTGCGAGTCTGGCGACCATCGGCCAGATTGCTTTCGCGGCGGTCACCCAACTGGCCCCGGCGATGCTCGGCGCGCTGTACTGGAAACAGGCCAACCGTCGTGGCGTGTTCGCCGGCCTCGCTGCCGGCACATTCCTGTGGTTCTACACCCTGATCCTGCCGATCGCTGCGCGCAGCCTCGGCTGGTCGCTGGACAGCTTCCCCGGCCTTGCCTGGCTGCACAGCAACCCGCTGAACCTGCCGATTACCCCGCTGACCCAAGGTGTGGTGCTGTCGCTGGCGGGTAACTTCACGTTGTTCGCCTGGGTCTCGGTGCTGTCACGCACCCGGGTGTCGGAGCACTGGCAGGCCGGACGTTTTATCGGTCAGGAAATCAGCGCACGGCCGAGCGCCCGCTCGATGCTGGCGGTGCAGATTGATGACTTGCTGCAACTGGCCGCGCGGTTTGTCGGTGAAGAACGCGCGCGGCAGAGCTTCATCCGCTTCGCCTACCGTCAGGGCAAAGGCTTCAACCCGAATCAGAACGCCGACGGCGAATGGATCGCCCACACCGAGCGATTGCTGGCGGGTGTCCTTGGCGCCTCTTCGACGCGAGCTGTAGTAAAAGCCGCCATCGAAGGTCGGGAAATGCAGCTGGAGGACGTGGTCCGGATCGCCGACGAAGCTTCGGAAGTGCTGCAGTTCAACCGCGCACTGCTGCAAGGCGCCATCGAAAACATTACCCAAGGCATCAGCGTGGTCGACCAGTCGCTGAGACTGGTGGCCTGGAACCGCCGCTATCTGGAGCTGTTCAACTATCCGGACGGTTTGATCAGCGTTGGCCGGCCGATTGCCGACATCATTCGCCACAACGCCGAACGTGGCTTGTGCGGCCCCGGCGAAGCGGAAGTTCACGTTGCCCGACGCCTGCACTGGATGCGTCAGGGCCGCGCCCACACCTCCGAGCGACTTTTCCCCAACGGCCGGGTGATCGAGCTGATCGGCAACCCGATGCCCGGCGGCGGTTTCGTCATGAGTTTCACCGACATCACCGCGTTCCGCGAAGCCGAGCAGGCCCTGACCGAAGCCAACGAAGGGCTGGAGCAACGGGTCAGCGAACGGACTCAGGAACTGTCGCAACTCAACGTCGCGCTGACCGAAGCCAAGGGCAATGCCGAAGCGGCCAACCAGTCCAAGACCCGCTTCCTTGCCGCCGTCAGCCACGACTTGATGCAGCCTCTGAACGCCGCGCGGCTGTTCTCCGCCGCCCTCTCCCATCAGGACGACGGCCTGAGCGGCGAAGCGCAGAAACTGGTGCAACACCTCGACAGTTCGCTGCGTTCGGCCGAAGACCTGATCAGCGACCTGCTGGACATTTCCCGCCTGGAAAACGGCAAGATCAACCCGGATCGCAAGCCGTTCGCGGTCAATGAACTGTTCGATATTCTCGGCGCAGAGTTCAAGGCGCTGGCTCAGGAACAGGGCCTGAGTTTCCGGGTACGGAGCAGTCAGTTGCGCATCGACAGCGACATCAAGCTGCTGCGGCGCATTCTGCAGAATTTCCTCACCAACGCGTTCCGCTACGCAAAAGGCCCGGTGCTGCTGGGCGTGCGTCGGCGAAAAGGTGAAATCTGTCTGGAAGTGTGGGATCGCGGGCCGGGGATTCCGGAGGACAAACAGCAAGTGATCTTCGAGGAATTCAAACGCCTCGACAGCCACCAGACCCGCGCCGAAAAAGGCCTGGGCCTGGGCCTGGCGATCGCCGACGGCCTGTGCCGCGTGCTCGGCCATACCTTGCGCGTGCGTTCATGGCCGGGGCGCGGCAGCGTGTTCAGTGTCCGCGTGCCGTTGGCCAAAGCGCAGACCGTGCAGGCGCCGGCAGCGGTGGAAATCAATGGCAAATTGCACAGCGGTGCGCAGGTGCTGTGCATCGACAACGAAGACAGCATTCTGATCGGCATGAACAGTTTGCTCACACGCTGGGGCTGCCAGGTCTGGACCGCGCGCAACCGCGAAGAATGTGCGGCGCTGCTCGACGACGGCGTGCGGCCACAATTGGCATTGGTCGACTATCACCTCGATCACGGCGAAACCGGCACCGATCTGATGGCCTGGTTGCGCACAAGGCTGGGCGAGCCGGTGCCGGGCGTAGTGATCAGCGCCGACGGGCATCCGGAAACGGTGGCGCAGGTGCACGCGGCGGGACTGGATTATCTGGCCAAACCGGTGAAACCGGCGGCGTTGCGGGCGTTGTTGAGTCGCTATTTGCCGCTCTAGCAGAGCGGCTTATTCAGGCAGTTCGACCAGGCCGTCGGCGTCGGTCATTGCGCGTTCCAGCAGATCCGCCGGCAGACTTTTGCTGGCTCGCGCGCCGAGCAATTTGAGCTGTTCGCTGCGGCTGACCAGGTTTCCGCGCCCTTCTGTCAGCTTGTTGCGCGCTGCGCTGTAGGCTTTGTCCAACTGTTGCAGACGATTGCCGACTTCGTCCAGATCCTGAATGAACAACACGAACTTGTCGTACAGCCAGCCGGCACGCTCGGCGATTTCCCGGGCGTTCTGGCTCTGGCGCTCCTGCTTCCACAGGCTGTCGATGACTCGCAAAGTGGCCAGCAGCGTGGTCGGGCTGACGATCACGATGTTGCGGTCGAAGGCTTCCTGAAACAGCGTCGGCTCGGCTTGCAATGCAGCGGAAAACGCCGCTTCGATGGGCACGAACAGCAAGACGAAATCGAGGCTGTGCAAGCCTTCCAGACGTTTGTAATCCTTGCCGGCCAAGCCTTTGACGTGGCTGCGCAGGGACAGCACGTGCTGCTTCATGGCGATCTGGCCGATGGCCTCGTCGTCCGCAGCCACGTACTGCTGATACGCGGTGAGGCTGACCTTGGAGTCGACCACCACCTGCTTGTCGCCCGGCAGGTAAATGATCACGTCCGGCTGGAAACGCTCGCCATCCGGGCCCTTGAGATTGACCTGGGTCTGGTACTCGCGGCCCTTCTCCAGCCCGGCATGCTCAAGTACGCGCTCGAGAATCAGCTCGCCCCAGTTGCCCTGGGTTTTCTGGCCCTTCAGGGCGCGGGTCAGGTTAGTCGCTTCGTCGCTGAGGCGCAGGTTCAGCTGCTGCAAACGCTCCAGTTCCTTGGCCAGCGAGAAGCGCTCACGGGCTTCGGCCTGATAGCTTTCCTCGACGCGTTTTTCAAACGACTGGATGCGTTCTTTCAAAGGATCAAGCAACTGGCCTAGGCGCTGCTGGCTGGTTTCGGCAAAGCGTTGTTCGCGCTCATCGAAGATCTTGCCGGCCAGTTCGGCGAACTGTGCGCGCAGCTCGTCACGGGACCCTTGCAGGTCATCCAGGCGTTGTTGATGGCTTTCCTGTTGCTCGCGCAATTCGGCATTCAGCGAAGCCGCCTGGGCGTCCAGGCGCCGCAATTCAGCTTCCTTGTTGGCGCGTTCAAGGTTCCAGGCGTGGGCAGCGTCACGGGCGTCATCGCGCTCGATCTGCAACAGCTCGACTTCCCGGCGCACGGCCGCGAGATCAGCTTGTTTGGAGGCATTGGCCTGGCCGAGGTCGGCGATTTCATCGCGGCAGGCTTCAAGTTGAGCAGTGAGGCCGTCCTGGGCCAGTTGCGCCATGGCCAGTCGCTCTTCGAGCAACGCGACTTCAGACTGGTTCTGGCTGGCCCGGCGTTGCAGTTGCCAGGCCAGTGCCAGCAGCGGCACGGCCGCGCCTGCCAGCCCCAGCAGGATGCTGGTCAAGTCCATCGCCATAGTGATTCCCGCCGATCCGATAAAGCCTGAAGGTTAACCAAGGCGCCAGGTCTTGGACAGCTCAGTCTTCGATCAGGCCGAGTTCCTGTTGCGCGCGGCGGTCACCGGCGCGGGCGGCCTGGCGCAGCAGGTCCTGGCCGATCCGGCGATCCCGGGCATTGCCGCACTCGCGGCACATCAACTGACCGAGACGACTTTGCGCGGCGACCACCCCTTCCCGGGCCGGTTGCTTGAGCAGGCGGCCGGCGAGATGCTTGGCATTCTGGCTGTCGCCCAGGCGCGGGCTGTCGAGCAGCCATTCGGCCACGCGCACGGAAAATCGCTTGGGAGCGGTAACACGAGGGGGTTGGGAGGTAACAGATTCTGGAGCTGAACGAAACTTCATAAAGCACTGTGGGACAGATCGGAAGGCGCGCCACTCTACTCTTTTTTTCGCACAGGTAAAGTCGAAAAAAACCCGGCACGCCCGTGCTAGAGCAAGCGCTCGGGACAATCCACAGAAGCTGTGGATAACTCAGTGGACAACCGTCCTCCAGTCGCCGCAAAGCCTTGTGGAATGGGGCTCGCAGTCAAACTGACGATTTTTTCACCAGTTAAAAAAAGCGATGTTTTTCATTGACTTAAACTTTCGATGCAGGCAGCCATCGGGGTCAGGATCGTTGTGACAGCGCCGTTACAGTCTGCGCAACTAATGTGCACAAGTACCTGTTACGCGGTTATATCGATGCGCCTTTTCGGGTCGTTTTGGCATTCGGGCTGGGGATAAGCCCCTGCGCCGAGCTTCAGCGCCGGTCATGTCGTGGCGACCGACGGTCATGATGTGAGCCAGATCGGGGCAGACTCGATGACACCGGAATTTTTTTGACCAGCGGGTTTGCCTTCTGCAGATCGTTCCGTTAGTATCCGCGGCGTTAGTACCAAGCTGAAAGTCAATTCCGGTCGAACACACCCCACGGTCAGCCTTCTCTCACAGAAGCCTCCACCGACAAAAGCGGGACCGACCCCTCGATGGTTTCCAGGTAAATCTTGCGACAACACAGCCTTTGAATCGAATGCAAAGGGTGTTGCGAAGACCACTTACTCTGACCGAACCAACCTGCAAATTGATCAGGATCTTCACCCCGGGCCCAGAACCTCTGCCCTCGATGTGTTGCCTGTCCTCCTAAGTACCTACCTGCCAGCCCAAGCGCGCCAACTTTTATAGCGCTCGAACTGGCTGCCTTGTTCCAGTCGGGTTCTTCGTTCGACCAATGGTGGTTGACGTTACTGGAACGTTTTAACGTTGCACGGTTCTTATCCGTGTCATTTGTAGGAACACCTAATAACTATGTCGACTCAAATCCAGACTCAGGATGCCATTCGCACCCTAACCAACGCTTTTGCTCCAATGAACTGCCTGATCATGGCCGCTCGCAAAGGCTGCTTCAGCTTCACCGTGGTCAATGAACACGGGATCGCCCGCCACAGCGAGCGTCTGTACCCCGATCAATACTCCAGCGCCGAACCGCTGCAGGCCGTGATTGATCGCACCCGTCAGGCATTGATCGCCTGAGAGGCCGAAATGGCTGCAAAAGCAAAAGCCCCGCTGAGAATGCGGGGCTTTTTATTGCCCGATGTTTCACTTCTGCCACTTTCTGCCTAATCACTAACCGATATAACGGTTATAACGCCTCGCCGGAAATATTTTAAAAACAGGCCTTTACGTCGCGAATATGACACTACACTTCAACTTAAGCGGCGTGATCCGCTTCCGGCGAGCCTGAGTCGATCCACAGCTGCCAAGCTCCCCTTCAGGTCTCGCCGCCCGATAACAAGATCCGAGGGTTTTATGGGTATCGCTGCCAGCGAACTGTGCCGCTACGTGATCCGTCCTACGCTGATCTACCTGGGACGCCACTGCGCAACTGCCGAATCCCTGTTGCTGGGCATTGCCGCCAGCCAGTCCGCCCTCGGTTCCGCCCTGCATGACCGCCGTGGCCACGGCCTGTACCGGATTGCCGAACACCGTCACCAGGCCCTCTGGGATCATTACCTGGCGCTGGATCCGGAACGCGCCAGCCTGGTTCGCGGCCTCGCCAGCCAGCATGCTTTCCTCAGCGGCCCGCACCTCGAACTGACCGTCAACCTGCGGTACGCCACGGCCATCGCCTGGCTGCTGGTCGAAGAACAAAACCCCATCCTCCCCGAGCCGGACGATCTGCTGGGCATGGCGCGTATCTGGCGTCAGACCTTCCAGCCTCAAGGTCGTCTGCGCGATTTCACCTGCGCCTGGCAAACCTGTGTTTCACCGCTGAATCAGGTCGCTTGCTGACCCAGCGGTTTCACAACATCGCCCAACAGGTGGCGAATTTGGTCGGATTGTCCTACAAAACCGCTCTAACTCAAGGCATACGGACTATAGCGCTGGGACGAAAATGTTGGTAATTTTCGCCCCGGTGATCACCAGGAGTTCTAATAATGAAAAAAGTCATGCTCAAAACCACCCTTAGCCTTGCCGTAACCGTGGCATCCACCCAGATCTTCGCAGCTGGCTTTGCCATCAACGAACACAGCATCAGCGGGATGGGGACTGGGTACGCCGGGCGATCTTCTTCTGCCGACGACGCAAGCACCGTTTATGGCAACCCTGCCGGCATGTCGCGCATCACGCGCGAACAAGTCACCGGTGGCGTTGCATTCCTCGACGCAAAAACCGATATCAGCGACGCCAGCTCCAGCCCGAACGGCGGCAGCAACAAAGGCGACATGGTGCCCTTCACCTCCGTACCTATGGGCTACTACGTCAAGCCGATCGACGAGCATTGGGCATTCGGTCTGGGTGTGTACGTACCCTTCGGCCTGATCACCGACTATGAAAACGGCTTCGCCGGCCGTTACTTCGGCAGCAAGTCAGAAGTCAAGATCATCACCTTCCAGCCAACCGTCAGCTACAAGTTCAACGATGTCGTGTCGATCGGTTTCGGCCCGACCATCAACCGCATCGACGGCTCGCTGGAATCCAACCTGTCGATCACTCAGGCTGCGCCGGACGGCAAGGTCAAGATCAAGGGTGACGACACCGCGCTGGGCTACAACGTCGGCGTACTGGTACAGGCTACCGACACCACTCGCCTGGGTCTGACCTACCACTCGAAAGTCGACTACAAGCTCGAAGGTAACACCAAGGTCAACTACGGTGTGCTGGGCGCGATCGGCCTGGGTGCGAACCAGAAATACGACGCTTCGCTGAAGATCACCACACCTGAATCCGTGGACCTCTCGGTCACTCAGGCGATCAACGATCGCTGGAACGTCTACGCCGGTACCACCTGGACCCGTTGGAGCCAGCTGGAAAAGATCACCGTCAAGAACTCCGGTGTACAGCCTCTGCTGGCTGGCCAGTTCGGCGAGATCACCGAAGAACAGAACTGGCATGACACCTGGGCTTACGCCATCGGGACGTCCTACCAGCTGAACAAGGAATGGGTACTGCGTACCGGTCTGACGTTCGACCAGTCGCCGACCAACAACGTCGACCGTTCGCCACGCATCCCGACCGGCGACCGGACCATTTTCAGCATCGGTGCCGGCTGGAGCCCGACTGAAGACCTGACCATCGACGTTGCCTACTCGTACCTGAAGGAAGAGAAGGTCAACATCCGCAACGAAAACGATCGTGGCCAGAGCTACAACTCGCAGTATGAAAACTCGGCAAACGGCTTCGGTGTCGGCGCAACCTACCGCTTCTGATGCAGTACGGCGAGGCTGAGCTCTTTACCATTTGAGACCTCGCCCATTAAAAAGCCCCGCTCTCTTCACAGAGGCGGGGCTTTTTGATGGGCGTCGATCAGGGTTTCAGCGGTTTGGAAGCAATGGCTTTCTCGATGGCTGCCAGAAATTCCGGATCATCCGGTTTGGTCAGGCTGGAGAAATTGGCGATCACCTTGCCCTGGCGGTCGACGACGTATTTGTAGAAATTCCACTTCGGCGCGCTGCTCTGTCTGGCCAGCACCTGGAACAGATGAGTCGCATCGTCGCCCCGGACCTTCTGCGGTTCGGTCATGGTGAACGTCACGCCGTAGTTGGCGTAGCAGACCTTGGCGGTCTCGGCGCTGTCCTTGGACTCCTGCTTGAAGTCATTGGAAGGCACACCGAGCATTTCCAGGCCCTGGGCCTTGTAGCGCTGATTGAGCGCTTCGAGCCCCTCGAACTGCGGCGCGAAACCACAGAAGCTGGCCGTGTTGATCACCACCAGCGGTTTGTCGGCGTAGCGCTGACACAGGTCGATGGATTCCTTGGCCCGCAACTTGGGCAACGAGCCTTGCAACAGATCCGGACAGTCCGCGGCCTGGGCCAGTCCGGTCAACGCCATCAGCAACGCGGGAACAGCACACCAGCGCTTGAGCATGTCGGGCATCCTTGAGCAATCGTCAGACCCCGACGTTACTCGCCCTTCCGCCGATCTAGCAAGCACCCATGCCCAACTGCATCAGCGCCAGCCCGCCCTGATGCCAGCCCCACCACACCAGCGCCAGCAACGCGGCGCCGAGTGCGCTGACGACGATCTGCGGCCAGAAACGGTTCATGCAGCGCTCGCACGCGGTTGCAAGCGCTCGACCGGACGCTCGCGCACCGGCCAGTTCAGCGCTGCTGCCAGCAGACTCAAGAGAACCGCCACTTGCCAGATCAAGTCATAACTCCCGGTCCGGTCATACACCACCCCGCCCAGCCAACCGCCGAGGAACGAACCCAACTGATGGAACAGGAACACGATACCGCCGAGCATGGACAGATTCCGCACGCCAAACAAGGTCGCCACCGTACCGTTGGTCAACGGCACCGTCGACAGCCACAGGAAGCCCATGGCCATGCCGAACAGATAGGCCGAAGTCGTCGTCACCGGCAGCCACAGGAACAGCACGATCACCACCGCCCGCAGCAGGTACAACCCGGTCAGCAGACGCGGTTTGGACATCCGCCCGCCGAGCCAACCGGCGGTGTACGTACCGAAGATGTTGAACAGACCGATCAACGCCAGCACCGTGGTGCCGACACTCGCCGGCAAATGCTGATCGACCAGATACGCCGGCAGGTGCACGCCAATGAACACCACCTGAAATCCGCAGACGAAAAAACCGAACGCCAGCAACCAGAACCCGGAATGCGAGCAGGCCTCACGCAGCGCTTCGGACAGGGTTTGCTCATGCCCGAGCACCGGCAGCGGTTTGTCCTTGAGCATGCTCACCAGCGGCACGATCAACGCCACCAGCAGGCCCAGCACCAGCAACGCCGCCGACCAGCCGAGCCAGCCAATCAGACCGAGGGTGCCCGGCAGCATGGCGAACTGGCCGAAAGAACCGGCAGCACTGGCGATGCCCATGCCCATGCTGCGCTTCTCCGGCGGCACAGCGCGGCCGACCACGCCGAGGATCACCGAGAACGAGGTGCCGGACAGACCGATGCCGATCAGCAAACCGGCACTCAGGGACAGGCCCAGCGCCGTTTCCGACAGGCCCATGAACACCAGGCCCAAGGCGTAAAGCACACCACCGATCAGCACCACTTTTGCCGCGCCGAAGCGGTCAGCCAGTGCGCCGGTAAACGGTTGCGCCAGACCCCAGATCAGGTTCTGCAAGGCGATGGCGAAGGCGAACACTTCACGGCCCCAGCCAAACTGGGCGCTCATCGGCGACAGAAACAAACCGAAACCGTGCCGCACGCCCAATGACAACGCCAGAATCAGCGCGCTCCCCAGCAACACCCAACCGCACGTACGCCACATCGAACTCATTATTATTCTCCAGTCGCGGGTATATACCCGCTTAGATTCGGAAAAAACCGGCCTTCAGGCCAGTTCATCCAACAGCCGCAGCAAGGTTTCACGCTTCTCGGCACCCAGTCGGTCGATCAACCGCTGTTGCGCCGCTTCCCAGGCCGGCAGTGCTGCTGCCAGGCGTTGTGCACCGGTTTCGGTGAGCCGGACGATGCGGTTACGCATGTCCTCGCCCTCCGCCAGCGCCACCAGGCCCTCGCCTTCCAGCACCCGCAGATTGCGCCCGAGGGTGCTGCGATCCAGGCCCATCGCTTCGGCCAGTTCGGAAATGCTCGGCTGATCCAGCCGCTGCAAATTGCACAGCAAAGAATACTGGGCAACATTGATCCCGAAGCCGTCGAGAGCGCCGTCGTAATGCCTGCTGACGCCACGCGCGGCGCGTCGCAGGTTGGTGCACAAACACTGAGAAGGAAGCATGATGCGTGTATATACCCGCGACTGTGTTAAATCAAGTTACCGATCAAAGTTACTTATCAAAACAAGGCCAGCCCGACCAGCACTGACATCTCCAGCAATTCCAGCAACGCACCGGCCGTATCACCGGTGGTTCCGCCCAATCGCCGCACCATCAAATGCCGTAGCCAGATGAACACGACAACCGCCAGCAGCAGCGCCACGACGGCGTTGAACCCAGCGATGACCACACACGCCGCTGCACTCACCGTCAGCACCTGCCAACCCGTCTTGCGCGGCAGATGATCGGCCAGTGCCTGCCCTAATCCACCAGCCCGGACATAGGTCGTGGTGAGGAACAGTCCGAGCAGCGCCGCCCGCCCGATCAGCGGCACGATGATCAACGCCAGGCCTTGCTGTTGTTCGATCAACGCCAGCAACGCGGCGAACTTGAGCAGCAACACCAGTACCAGCGTCACCACCGCGATCGGCCCGCTGCGCGGATCCTTCATGATCGTCAGCGTACGCTCGCGATCACCGAAACCGCCGAGCCACGCGTCGGCGCTGTCCGCCAGCCCATCTAGGTGCAACGCTCCGCTGAGCAGCACCCACACCGTCAACAGCAGCGCCGCGTGCAACAGCAATGGCGCGCCCGCCAACGCAATGTTCAGCGCCCAGAGAATCAGGCCGAACAGCAAGCCCACCAACGGATAAAACAGCAGCGACCGGCCGAGCTGTTCAGGCGCCGGCATGCCCGGCAGACGAATCGGCAGGCTGCTGAGAAATTGCAGGGCGAACCACAGGGGCAGCATGTCAGAGCACTTCCCTGAGCGAACCGTCGGCCTCGACGATCAGCGAAAACAGCGCGCCGTGGCCGACTTCGACATTCAGCAACTGCTCACGGGGCAAACCACGGGCCCGCGCCAGCAGCAGACGCATGACGCCGCCGTGGCTGACCAGCAACACCCGCTCACCGGCGTGCGCCGCGTGCAGTCGCATCACCGCCGCCAGCACCCGCGCAGAAAAATCGCTGACCGGCTCCCCCTGCGGCGGGGTAAACCCATACGGATCCGCCCAGAACAGCCCGAGCGCTTCGGCATCAGTCTCCATCAGCGCCGCCGCGCTCTGCCCTTCCCAGGCACCGAAATGCAGCTCTTGCAGATTCTTGTCCAGAGATACCGGCAGATCCCGCTGCGCGCTCAACTCTTCAGCAAACCGCGCGCAACGCTGCAACGGCGAACTGACCAGCCGATTCCACGACCCCTGCCCGCTCACCGCCTCGCGCATCTGCGCCCAGCCTTTTTCGGTCAGTGCATCGTCGAGGCTGCCGCGCAGGCCGCCGCCGAGTTCGGTTTCACCGTGGCGCAGCAGATCCAGACGCAAAGTCATGCCGGGCGATCCGCCACCGCGGCTTCGGCGAAGGTCGCCATCTGCCCGTGCAGGTCGCAGGCCAGACGCAACAACGGCACCGCCAGCGCCGCGCCACTGCCCTCGCCCAGGCGCAGGCCCAGTTCGAGCAGCGGTTCTGCGCCAAGAGTTTCCAGCACATGTCGATGACCCGGCTCGGCACCGCGATGCCCGAACAGCAGCCACTCACGGCAAGCCGGATTCAGACGCACCGCCACCAGTGCGGCGACCGTGCAGATAAAACCGTCCACCAGCACCGCCACACCTTCCTGAGCACAGGCCAGATACGCGCCGACCAGTGCCGCAATCTCAAAACCACCGAGATTGAACAGGGTCTGCAACGCGTCGCCACGTTGCGCCGCATGCAGTGCCAGCGCCCGCTCGATTACCTGCGCCTTGTGGCTGACGCCTTCGGCATTCAGCCCGGTGCCCGGACCGGTCAGATGCGCCACCGGGCAATCGAGCAGCGCACAGGCCAGCGCACTGGCGGCAGAGGTGTTGCCGATGCCCATTTCACCGCCGATGAACAAATGCGCGCCCGCCGCCTTCGCGCGCAGCACGCTGTCGCGACCGCCCTGCAAGGCGAGTTCGCCCTGGGCCTGAGTCATCGCCGCGCCCTTGGCGAAATTCGCCGTGCCCGGGCCGATGTTCAGGTGACGCACGCCCGGCAGGTTCAGCGACGGGGTCACCGTGCCCAGATCCACCACTTCCAGCTGCGCGCCGAGTTGCCGCGCCAGCACGCTGATCGCCGCGCCGCCGCTGACGAAGTTCAGCAGCATCTGCCCGGTGACTTCTTGCGGAAACGCAGAAACGCCTTCGGCGACGACGCCGTGGTCACCGGCAAAAATCGCGATCCAGACCTGATCGAGTGTCGGTTTGACCTGGCCCTGCAATCCCGCCAGTTGCACAGCCACCGATTCGAGCTGCCCGAGAGAGCCGGCGGGTTTGGTCAATTGCTGCTGACGCGCCGCCGCATTTTCAACGGCGTCCGTATCCACCGGTTTGCACGGGTTCAGCCACCAGGCTTGGGTCATAACGCAGGTCCTTTCAGAGTCAGGGGCAGGCCGGCGACCGTCAGGACGACTCGCTGACAACGCTCGGCCAGAGCTTGATGCAGCCAACCGGCTTCATCGACGTAGCGGCGAGTCAATTCGCCCAGCGGCACGACACCCATTCCGGTCTCGTTGCTGACAAAAATGATTTCACCCGGCAGCAACGCCAGGCATTCGAGCAGGGCTTCGCGTTCGGCGGCGAGGCGTTCGGCGTCGTCGAGCATCAGCAGATTGGTCAGCCACAGCGTCAGGCAATCCACCAACAGGCAACGCTCGGCGCCAGCGTTTTCGCGCAGCACACGGGCCAGTTCCAGCGGCTCTTCGATCAACGCCCATTCGGCGGGACGACGGGCGCGGTGATGGGCAACGCGTTCATTCATCTCGCCATCCAGCGGCTGGCTGGTGGCGATGTACGTCACGGCCAGCGCGCTGTCGGTGGCGAGTTTTTCCGCCAGGCGACTTTTACCGGAACGGGCGCCGCCGAGGATCAACTGGAGCATGGAGGCATCCTGAAAAAAATTCGTTGAGACAACTGGCCTCTTCGCGGGCAAGCCCGCTCCCACAATGGATGTCGGCCGGACATGGCACTTGAGTACACCTCAGCCCCCTGTGGGAGCGGGCTTGCCCGCGAAGAGGCCATCACATCCAGCCTGGATGCCACAGAGTTCACACAACAGATCGGTATCGAGATGCTTCTCCACCAGATCCGCCAGCCGCTCGATATCGCGTTCGCGCAGGCCGTGGTAATCCACCTCCTGCACATCGTTCAGACCGGCCCAGCGCAACAGCGCCGCACTGGCCGCCGGCGATTCGAACAGGCCATGCAGGTAGGTGCCGAAAATCTGCCCGTCGAGACTTTGCGCGCCGTCGCAACGACCGTCGTCCAGATGCACGGCAGCATTTTCCAGCGCAGATCCCGTCGTCACGCCGGCATGAATTTCATAGCCGCTGACCTCGGCATCTTCCAGCGCCAGACGTCCGCGCACATTGCGCAACTGTTTCTCGGCCTCGAGCTGTGTTTCAAACGCCATCAGCCCCAGACCGGCGCTGGAACCCGGCGCGCCTTCAAGACCCAGCGGATCGTGCACTTGCTCGCCGAGCATTTGCAGGCCGCCGCAGATTCCCAACAGCTTGCCGCCGTAACGCAGGTGACGGCTGATAGCCGATTCCCAGCCATTGGCGCGCAGATACGCCAAATCACTGCGCACGCTTTTCGAGCCTGGCAGGATAATCAGATCGGCCGGCGGAATCGCCTGCCCCGGGCCGATGAATTGCAGATCAACTTGCGGATGCAGCCGCAGCGGATCGAAATCGGTGTGATTGCTGATGCGCGGCAGCACCGGCACCACCACTTTCAGGACTTGCTCGGCCTTGTCGGTCTGGCGCTGGTCGATGCCGTCCTCGGCTTCCAGATGCAGATCCATCACGTACGGCAGCACGCCCACCACCGGTTTGCCGGTGCGCTGCTCCAGCCAGTCGAGGCCCGGTTGCAGCAAGGCGATATCACCGCGAAAACGGTTGATGATGAAGCCTTTGACCCGTGCCTGTTCGCTCGGCGACAGCAGTTCCAGCGTGCCCACCAGATGGGCAAACACGCCGCCACGATTGATGTCGGCGATCAGCAACACCGGGCAATCCACCGCTTCGGCGAAGCCCATGTTGGCGATGTCGCCGGCACGCAGATTGATCTCTGCCGGCGAGCCTGCGCCTTCGACCATCACCAGCGGATACGCGGCGCTCAAGCGTTCATGGGAAGCGAGCACGGCCTGCATGGCGATGGCTTTGTAGTCGTGATAGGCGACGGCGTTCATGCTGGTGACCGCGCGGCCGTGGATGATGACCTGAGCGCCGGTGTCGCTGTTGGGCTTGAGCAGCACCGGGTTCATGTCGGTGTGCGGCTCGAGAAACGCCGCCTGCGCCTGCACCGCTTGCGCGCGGCCGATCTCGCCGCCGTCGGCAGTCACCGCGCTGTTAAGCGCCATGTTCTGCGGTTTGAACGGCACCACGGCAACGCCCTGACGGGTTGCCCAGCGGCACAGCGCCGTCACCAGCGTACTTTTGCCGGCGTCGGAGGTGGTGCCCTGCACCATTAATGTGGTCATGCTGGTTTTTCCATGGAGCAATGCTTGGCGAATGCTTGCAGGGCTTGCTCAAGGCGCGCCTCGTCGGCGGCATCGGCGGGCAGCCCGAATCGCAGGCTGCTGTTGTGCGCAAACAGACGCAGAAGAATGCCGCGACGAGCCATGAATTCGTGCAACGCGGTGGCCTGTTCGGTGATCAGCCACTGAAACAGTGCGCAGCCGCCCTGCGGTTTGAAACCGTGGCGCTCAAGCAGCGCAGCCAGCCGCTCGCTGGCCTCGTCGCTGCGGATGCGCTGGCGGGTGTGGCCTTCGGTGTCTCGCAGGCAAGCCTGACCCAGCACCCGGGTCGGTCCGCTGACGGCCCAGGGCCCGACCTGTTCGGCCAGCAACCTGAGCAACTTGCGCTCGGCCAGCACGAAGCCCAGCCGCACACCGGCCAGACCGAAAAACTTGCCGAATGAGCGCAACACGATCAACCCCACTTGATGCGCATGCGGGGCAAGGCTCAGCTGCGGCGTGTTGTCCATGAACGCTTCGTCGACCACCAGCCAGCCGCCGCGCTGGGCCAGCCGCGCATGCCAGTCGAGCAGGCGCGCCGGGGTCAGATTCAGGCCCGTTGGATTGTTCGGATTGACCACCACCAGCACGTCGAGACTGTCGAGAAAGAAGTCGACTTCCTGCTCAAGCACCTCGCGCACGATGTAGCCGCTGCGGCGCCACGCTTCGGCATGCTCGGCGTAACACGGCGATAAAACGCCGACCTTGCCGGCCCGGCGCAATCGCGGCAGCAATTGAATGGCCATCTGCGAACCGGCCACCGGCAGCACCTGGCTGGCACCGTAATAATCGCAGGCGGCCTGCTCCAGACCGTCATCGTTCTCCGGCAAACGCGCCCAGGCCCGCAGCGGAATCTCCGGGACCGGAAACGGCCACGGCGCCAGACCCGTGGACAGGTCGAGCCAGTCTTCTTCCGCGATGCCGTATTCGAGCGCCGCCCTGCGCAACCGGCCACCGTGCTCAAGCATAGAATTCAGCCCCCACGCAGAGAATCAGCAGCCATAACCATACCCCGCGCTGGACCAATTGCCAGCCGCGATCAATGAAATCGGCATCCGCCTGCACGCCCTCGCCCAGTTGCGGACGCTCGTGCAGCTCGCCGTGGTAAATCGCCGGGCCTCCGAGCTCGACGCCCAAGGCACCCGCGCCGGCAGCCATCACCGGACCTGCGTTCGGGCTGTCCCATTTTGGCGCCTGAGTCCGCCAGCATTTCAGCGCCAGTCGGGTCTTGCCCAGCAGCGCGTAGGTCAACGCCACCAGCCGCGCAGGAATGTAGTTGAGGACGTCGTCGATTTTTGCCGCCGCCCAGCCGAAACGCTCGAAGCGCTCGTTGCGATAACCCCACATCGCGTCGAGCGTATTGCTCAGGCGATAGAGCACCACACCCGGCGCACCGGCCACGGCAAACCAGAACAGCGCGGCGAACACCGCATCGCTGCCGTTCTCCAGCACCGACTCGGTGGCGGCGCGGGCGACGGCGGTGCTGTCCAGCTCATCGGTCTGGCGGCTGACCAGATAACCCACACGCTTGCGCGCCTCTTCCAGATCATCGGCGCGCAGGGCCTTGGCCACCGGCTCGACGTGCTCACCCAGGCTGCGCATGCCGAGGGCGCAATACAGCGCAAGAATCTCGACGATCCAGCCCACGTAAGGTGCCCAGGAAAACGCCGTGGCCAGCAGGGTCAGCGGCAACACCGCAATCACCCACGCGGTGACTCCATGGCTGCGCCAACCACGACCAGCGCTATTGAAACGTTGCTCGATGCGCCCGGCGAAATTGCCGAACGCCACCAGCGGATGCCAGCGTTTCGGTTCACCCAGCAGCGCATCCAGCGCAACCGCGGCGACACTCAACAACGCCACACTCATTGACTCACTCCCCAAAAATTTTCATACAGCAGCTCATTGAGCGGACGCGCCTGCGCCCACCCTTCGAGTACCAGCATCGGCGCCGGATAGAATTCCTTGACCGGCCCCAGACAAAGCACCGCCAGCGGCTTCGCCCCGGCCGGCAGTTTCAGCAGATCGGCCAGCGCCTGCGGTTCGAACAGCGACACCCAGCCCATGCCCAGGCCTTCGGCACGCGCGGCGAGCCAGAGATTCTGGATTGCGCAGGACAGCGACGCCATGTCCATTTCCGGCAGCGTGCGACGACCGAAAATATGCCGCTCGCGATCGTCCATCAACGCGGCAACCAGCACTTCGGCGCAGTCGTTGATGCCTTCGACCTTAAGCTTCATGAATTCGTCACTGCGCTCGCCGAGGGCTTCGGCGGTGCGCACACGTTCTTCTTCAACAAGGTTCTGGATCTGACCACGTAGCGCGCGGTCGCTGATACGGATGAAGCGCCACGGCTGCATCAGGCCGACACTCGGCGCCTGGTGCGCGGCTTCAAGCAAACGGCGCAACAGTTCAGGCTCGACCGCGCCACCGCTGAAGTGGCGCATGTCGCGACGTTCGGCGATGGCGCGGTAGACCGCTTCGCGCTCGGCGTCAGTGAAGGCGTTGTCGGTCATGGCACCAACAGTGCGGCAATCGCCGACGGATTCGACGGGAAATAGAAGTGAACGTACGAGGCGGTCATCCGCCCTTCCCGGTACACCGCTTCCGCGCCGCGCCCGCCGTTGGGGCTGTGGCCACGGGCAATCGGCGTCAGTTCGGTGGTGGTCAGGGAATGGTGATAGGTGTGGCCGCGCAACAGGCCTTCCGGCAGGTCGACCTCTTGCAGCGCCAGTGCGGCGAGGCGTTTTTGCATCACGGCGTCGCCGCTCAACACGCCGACCAAATCAGCGCGGGTGCCTTCGACATCGGTCAGCGAGTCGAGCAGATAAAGCATGCCGCCACATTCGGCGAGCAGCGGTTTGCCGGCGGCATGATGCGCGCGGATCGCTTTGAGCATGTCGGCGTTCTGCGACAAGGCAACGTGGTGCAATTCCGGATAGCCGCCGGGCAGGTACAGACTGTCGGCGTCGGGCAATTGCGCATCGCGGATCGGCGAGAAGAAACTCAACTCGGCGCCCATCGCCCGCAACAGATCTAGACTGGCGCCGTAGGTAAAGGCGAAGGCTTCGTCGCGGGCGACGGCAATTCGCACGCCTTCGAGCAGCTTTTCGGTCTCAATGATTTCAGGCGCGGCGAATTCCACAGCCGGTGGCAGCGCTACCTCGCAAGTGCCGGCCAGCGCTTCGGCGGCGGCGTCGAGGCGCACGTCGAGATCATTGAGTTCGCTGGCCTGCACCAGGCCGAGATGGCGGCTCGGCAGTTCGATCCCGGTTTCCCGGGACAACGCGCCGTACCAGCGCAGGCCTTCGGTGAGGCTGCCTTCCAGCAACTGCGCATGGCGCACGGTGCCGACGCGGTTGGCCAGCACGCCGGCGAACGGCAGGTCCGGCTGATAGCGCGCCAGGCCTAGCGCCAGTGCGCCGAAGGTCTGGGCCATGGCCGTGCCGTCGATCACGCCGAGCACCGGCACGCCGAAATGCCGGGCCAGGTCGGCGCTCGACGGCGTGCCGTCGAACAAACCCATCACGCCTTCGATCAGGATCAGGTCGGCTTCGGCGGCGGCTTCCCACAAAAGACGTCGACTTTCCTGCTCGCCGACCATCCACATGTCCAATTGATAGACCGGCGCACCGCTGGCGCGCTCGAGGATCATCGGGTCGAGAAAGTCCGGGCCGCACTTGAATACGCGAACCTTGCGCCCCTGATTGCGATGCAGACGGGCCAGCGCGGCGGTGACGGTGGTCTTGCCCTGACCGGAAGCCGGCGCGGCGATAAGTACCGCCGGGCAGTGACGTGGTTGATTCAAAGTTCGACGCCTTTCTGCGCTTTGATGCCGGCCTGGAAGGCGTGCTTGATCATGCCCATTTCGGTGACGGTGTCGCCCATCTCGATCATTTCCGGCTTGGCGGCGCGGCCGGTGACGATCACGTGCTGCATCGGCGGACGGGCCTGCAGATCGCTGAGCACCTGATCCAGATCGAGGTAACCGTGCTTGAGCGCGATGTTCAGTTCATCGAGCACCACCAGACCGATCGATGGATCGCGCAGCAGTTCGCGGGAGACTTCCCACGCTGCCTCGGCGGCGGCGATGTCGCGCTGGCGGTCCTGGGTTTCCCAGGTGAAGCCCTCGCCCATCACATGAAAACGCACTTGCTCGGGGAAACGGCGGAAAAACAGCTCTTCGCCGGTGCTGTTGCGGCCCTTGATGAACTGCACCACGCCGCACTGCATGCCGTGGCCCATGGCGCGAGCGAGCATGCCGAAGGCCGAGCTGCTTTTGCCTTTGCCATTGCCGGTCAGCACCAGCACCAGGCCGCATTCGTCTGGCGAATTGGCGATGCGTTCGTCGATCACGGCTTTTTTGCGCTGCATGCGCGCCAGGTGGCGCTCGTCGCGTTCGGGGGAATCAGTCATGGGGGAGCTCTCCGTTGAGGCTGGATAACGGCGGGCAGGCACAAGAATAGACGGCAACAAGCCTGGCATCGCCCACCGTGATGCCGCTGGATGGATCAGGCCGGTCTCCGGGCTCATGAGCGGCGTTGGCCTGGCTGCGCGCCTTCCCGCTTTTAGGCAGTGGCATCAGACGCAGCTTTTACTCATTTACCGTTGCGGGGGCAGCGCCGGGATCGTGAGGGTTCATCGCTTGAAGACCCGCCTCACCGGCTTCCCTGTTTCACTCTGTCGACATGCGCCACAGAGCACCTGAAACAAGCCGCGAAGGTTAGAGGGTTGGGGGTGGAGCGTCAATTGAAGAGGGGCTTGTGCGGCGAATAACTGCCGCCGATCAATTAACTGACGCCAATCTTGTGCCACACTGTCAGCAGTGATATCAAAGAGCCATGCTTTTTGACTGCAGAGAGCACATCACAATAACAAGGGAGAGCACCATGCAAGGCATGATCATCAGCAATCCGCGGCTGGAATTCCTGCGCCCGGTGCTGGAACGCTGGTTTGACTGTATCGACCGCTACAACGCCGTGCGCGGCGACAATGACACGCCCTACTGGCACGACGAAAAAGCCAACCTCGGCCTGCTGTCGGCCGCTGCCTGGATGGCCGAACTGGTCACCCTGCGCGACACCGCCACCCGCAAACAGAACGAGGAAGGCGAGCGCAATGCCCGCGCCGACCTGTTCCTGGCTGGCGCTGAAGATCGCGCCTTCATTCAGGCCACCCAACGCTGGCCGCGCGTCACCAGCCTGAATCTGACGCAGGCCCTGGCGGATATCACCAGCGACGCCAAGCGCATCAGCTACGCCAGCGACCTGAAACTCGGCTGCCTGTTCGTCGCCCCGCAAAAAGCCCAGCACAGCGCCAGCCCGGAAGAGCTGCAGGACATGGTCGACGACCTGCAAAAGGAACACACCTGCGCCGTCGCCTGGTATTTTCCCTACGCCTATCGCAAATTGCGCAGCGAGGCCGGCAACTATCACCCCGGCATTGCCGTGCTGTTCAAGGAAGCCCGCGGCTGAGGGTTGAACCATCGGGCTTGTGCGCTTCTCTATGATTAGGAATGCATTCATAGGGAAGATCAGCAATGCGCAAGCCCCAGCTCGTTTTCGTCATCGTGCTCGCCGGAGGGCTCGCCGCCTGTGGTGAATCCTCCAGCCTGCAAGTCTCCGACGGCACCGGCCCGTCACCCCGATTGCCCGAACCGAACAAGACCCTGATCCCGACGGTGAACATCGCCCCGGCCATCGGCTGGCCGGCCGGCGCGAAACCGACGGCAGCGGCAGGCACGCAGGTGGCAGCCTTTGCCGAGAATCTCGATCACCCGCGCTGGTTGTATGTACTGCCCAATGGCGACGTGCTGGTGGCGGAAACCAACGCCCCGCCCAAACCCGACGACAGCAAAGGCATTCGTGGCTGGGTGATGAAAAAAGTCATGGGCCGTGCGGGCGCTGGCGTTCCCAGCCCGAACCGCATTACCCTGCTGCGCGACGCCGATCATGACGGCATGGCCGAAACCCGGACGGTGTTCCTGCAGAACCTCAACTCGCCGTTCGGCATGACCCTGGTCGGCAACGATCTGTACGTGGCCGATACCGATCGCCTGCTGCGCTTCAACTACGAGCCCGGCGCGACCGAAATCAAGAGCCAGCCAATCAAGGTCGTGGATCTGCCGGGCGGCACGCTCAACCACCACTGGACTAAAAACGTTATCGCCAGCAAGGACGGCAGCAAGCTGTACGTCACTGTCGGCTCGAACAGCAACGTCGGCGAAAACGGCCTCGATCAGGAAGAAGGTCGCGCAGCGATCTGGGAAGTGGACCGTGCCACCGGCAACCACCGGATCTTCGCCTCGGGCATCCGCAACCCCAACGGCCTGGCCTGGGAGCCTCAAAGCGGTGCGCTGTGGACTGCCGTGAACGAGCGCGACGAAATCGGCAGCGATCTGGTGCCGGACTACATCACGTCGGTCAAGGACGGTGGCTTCTATGGCTGGCCGTTCAGCTACTACGGCCAGCACATCGACGTGCGCGTGGAACCACAGCGGCCGGACATGGTGGCCAAGGCCATCGCTCCCGACTACGCCGTCGGCCCGCACACCGCGTCACTGGGCCTGACCTTCGCTGAAGGCAATCGCCTGCCAGCGCAGTTCAAGGAAGGCGCATTCATCGGCCAGCACGGCTCGTGGAACCGCAAACCGCACAGCGGCTATAAGGTGATCTTCGTACCGTTCGCCGCTGGCAAACCGAGCGGAACGCCCGTGGACGTGCTGACCGGATTCCTCGACAAGGACGAGAACGCGCTGGGTCGTCCGGTCGGCGTGGTGATCGACCAGCAAGGCGGACTGCTGGTAGCCGATGACGTGGGGAACAAGGTTTGGCGGGTGTCAGCAGCCCGCTAGTGTGTTTCAGGCATTAAAAAACCCGTGGGAGCCATTCAGCTCCCACGGGTTTTTATGTATCTGGATTACGGGTTATGCGCCAGATGCTCCGGCTGCAGAACGCGCTTGGCGCTCAGATAAGCCTTCTGCCAATACGCTTTCGACAGGCTGTCCAGCTTCACCGTGCCGCCGGTGGCCGGCGCATGAACGAAGCGCCCTTCCCCGACGTAGATCCCCGCATGGCTGACCTGCGAGCCGCCATTGGTGGCGAAGAAGATCAGGTCGCCGGTTTGCAGCCCTTCCTTGCCTACGTTCGGCGCCTGCATGACGATCATCTCGCGGGTGGAACGCGGCAGGCTGATGCCGGCGGCATCGCGGTAGACAAACCCGATCAGGCCGCTGCAATCGAAGCCCGAATCCGGCGTATTGCCGCCCCAGCGATAAGGCGTGCCCACCAGCCCGAGCGCGCGGAACAGCACGTCTTCGGCAGCGGGTGAAAAGGCCTGGGAGGATCCGAACACGATCGGAGCGCGAACCACCGGCGCAGGCGGCGGAGTGCGACTGGCGCAGCCACTGAGCAGCGCTGCGAAGAACATCAAGGCAAAGCGGGCCGACATCGTCATATGCAGAACATCCTGATCTGGCTGAGGCTTTGACTGCCGATTCGACAGAAAACAAAACCGCCTGCGTTGGGACGCAGGCGGTTTGCCATCAATATAGATCAGGATTCTAGCGGCTACGCGGCAAACTTCAAGTAAGACTTTAACTTCACCTTGTAAAGTTTAAGTCTATTGCCCCTGAAGGACCGCTTGTCGCCACGAGCGTGGCGACAAAAGCGTGATTACTTGCGAGCGGTAACCACGGTTGGAGCGTTCGCCAAAGCGCGTTTGGCTTCGATGAAAGTCTTGCTCCAGTAGCTGTCGCCCAGGCTGTCGATGCGAACACCGCCGCTGCGACGAGAGCTGGAATGGATGAACTGGTTGTCGCCCAGGTAGATCCCGGCGTGGCTTACACGACCGCGACGACCATTGGTGGCGAAGAACAGCAGGTCGCCCGGCTCGAGGTTGCTGCGCGAAACCAGCGGCGCATCAACGTTGATCATTTCGCGGGTGGAGCGCGGCAGATTCATGCCGGCTTCTTCGCGGAACAGGTAGCCGATGAAACCGCTGCAATCGAAACCGGCTTCAGAGGTGCCGCCGAAACGGTAACGGGTACCGATCAGGGACATGCCGCGTTCGAGGATGCTGTCGGCCAGAACCGGAAGCTGGTAAGGCTTCTTGCCGTTGAAGTCGGCGAGTTCTTTTTCGGTGTCCAGCTCTTCCTGGTAAATAACGGAAGACTGGGCGGTGGCAGAATTTTTAGCCTGTTGTTGCTGCTCTTGATTAACAGGTGAATGAGCAGCGCAACCGAACAACAGGGTGACGAGTGCGAGAGGCACGAGGGGTGCGAAGCGCTTTAGCATGGGCACGACCGTGGCTGATAGTTGTAAAGAAGCCGAGACTATGCCCGCTATCAGCCTCATTTGCAAATTCAATCGATCTTTTTGTGACTTCTCGGTTTCTCGTTAACATCTAAGCGCTTAAGCCTATTTGAATCGAGACGCAGCCTGTGCAACCCACAGGAAAGCGGGTTTTCTGGCGCCTGAAATATGCCGAAACCGGCTGAAAGCCCCGGTTTTACCAGCCCAGGGTTTCTTTCAGGAAGGGAATGGTCAGCTTGCGCTGGGCCTGCAAAGAGGCCTGATCGAGCTGCTCGAGCAGATCAAAAAGCGCGCTCATGCTGCGGGTACCGCGAGTCAAAATAAAATGCCCGACTTCATCGGTCAGGTGCAGACCGCGACGGGATGCGCGCAATTGCAGGGCACGCAATTTGTCTTCATCGGAGAGAGGACGCATCTGGAAGATCAGCGCCAGGGTCAGGCGCGATTTCAGGTCGGCGAGTTTGATCGGCAGTTCACGCGGCGAAGTGGACGCCGCAATCAGCAGACGCCGCCCGCTGTCACGCAGACGGTTGAACAGGTGAAACATCGCCTCTTCCCAGTCTGCCTTGCCGGCAATCACCTGCAAGTCATCCAGGCAGACCAGTTCGTACTGTTCGAGGTTGTCGAGGATTTCGATGCCGCGATCCATCAACTCGGCCAGCGGCAGGTACACCGCCGGTTCACCCATCTGCTCGAAGCGCAGGCACGCGGCCTGCAACAGATGCGTACGCCCTACCCCGTGCTTGCCCCACAGATAGATCAGGCTTTCGGTCCAGCCGGCGTCGGCTTCGCATAGACGCTCGACATAGCCGAGTGCAGCGGCATTGGCGCCTGGGTAGTAGTTGATGAAGGTGGCGTCGTCACGCAGACGCACACCTAGGGGCAGCTGAATCGGTTTCATGCTGACTGAACAGTTCCCAAGGAACCGTTAGTGGCCTCTGTGTAAAGTGAGCGAAGTTTATACCCGTGAAGCGGAGCGCACAATGCGACAGACCCCAAGCAAAATCAAAGGTTTGCGTTAACGTGCTGGTTTTATGACAGTTTCTTTGGCGCCACGGCCTGCATGAGACGGGCCAACCCGGTGATCCACCGGGCAGCCCGCGCGTCACGATTACAACTCCGGCTCATCCACCCCGCTATAGATGTCGGAATCCTTGTACAGATCGTGGACATGCCGCACCAGCACCATGATCACCGCCGCCACCGGCAATGCCAGCAGCACACCGGTGAAACCGAACAACTCGCCACCGGCCAGAATCGCGAAGATCACCGCCACCGGGTGCAGACCGATCCGGTCCCCCACCAGCAACGGCGTCAGCACCATGCCTTCCAGCGCCTGGCCGACCATGAACACTGCGACGATCCCGATCATCGGATACAGATCGCCACCGAACTGGAACAACCCGGCAATCAGCGCCGCGCCAATACCGATCACGAACCCCATGTACGGCACAATCGCCGCCAGCCCTGCGATCAGACCGATCAACAGACCCAGTTCCAGCCCGACAATCATCAGGCCGGCCGCGTAGATCACGCCCAGCGCCAGCATCACCAGCAACTGCCCGCGCACGAACGCGCCCAGCACTTCATGACACTCACCTGCCAGCGCCACCACGCGCTCCTCGCGATCACGGGGCAACAGGCCACGGATCTTGGCCATCATCACGTCCCAGTCGCGCAGCAGGTAAAAACTCACCACCGGGATCAGCACCAGATTCGCCAGCCAGCCGATCAGCGCCAGGCTCGAAGCCGTCGCCTGACTCAGCACCACACCGACGATGTCGGTGGTCTGGCCCATGTGTTCGCTGATCGCGGCCTTGACCTTGTCGAACTTCCAGAAGCCGTCCGACAGTCCCAGCTTCGATTGCGCCCATGGCACGGCGGTGTGCTGCAACCAGTCGAGCATTTGCGGCGCCAGTTCGTAGAGCCGCAGCAATTGCTTGGCGAGCATCGGCACCAGTACCAGCAACAGCGCGGTGACGATCAGGGTGAACAAGGCGAACACCGTGATCACACCCCAAGTGCGCGACAACCCCAGGCGCTCCAGACGATCAACAAGCGGATCGAACAGATACGCGAGCAGCAGCGCCACCAGAAACGGCGTGAGGATCGGATGCAGCAACCAGACAAACGCGCAGAGCAGGAGCACCCCACCGAGCCAGAACCAACGCCGCGTATCGGCCATGTAACACTCCATTGCTTATATATAAGAAAGAAAACCTACCAGCGGAACCGCAACGACGGCGCCACCGGTGTCGGCGTCGGCGCAGCAACTGGCGGCGCCCCGGCGACCGCAGGCTGAGGCGCAGCGACCGGAACCGGCGCCTCGGCCGGCAGCTCCTGCAGCTTCGCCAGCGACAATTGCGCCCGCAACTGATCAGCGCTGCCGTTGACCCGATACAGGATGCGATCGGCATCGACACTCTGCAGACGCACGCCGAACGGTTCGAGTAACCGCAGCAGCGCCGCGTAGTGCTCCAGATTCATGCCCTGCACTTCCAGGGTCTGCTGGCCGGACGCGCCCGGCTTGGCCACAAAGCGTGGCGCCAGGCGTTCAGTGACCGCCAGCATCACCGCATCGGCCACGGCGGCCTGATCCGCGCCCTGCACGTTGCCCGCCTCTTTTTTATCGCCCAGCCACAATTGCCATTTGGCCTGCCATTGCCCGCCGTCTTCGCGGGCATGCACGGCGAGCAAGGCGTCAGCGTTGTAGCGTTCGGAAGCATTGCGCAAGGGCGCCGGGTCGGCACCCTCGATCGCCGGCGCCGTGGCGACCAATTGCTCGCTCAAGTCCGCCAGCGGCAGGCGCAACGGCAAACCACGGTGCTGGGCCGCACGACGCAAAGGCGCGGCGCTGGCCTGACCGTCGCCCACCAGACTCGCCCCCTCGGTCGAATCATTCAGCCACCAGCTCAGGATCGAGGGCCGATTGGCACCCCACAGCGCCAGCCCGGCGCGGCGTAACGCCTGCTCGGTGGTTCCTGGGTCGAAATCGACTTTCAGCACTTCCGGCGGCCCCGCATCGAAACCGAACTGACTGATGATCTGCTGCGGATCCTTGCGAACCGGCGCCAGCCCCGGGTTCTGCGGGGCTTTCGGGTCGCCGGTCAGGCGCAGCACCAGCGTATCCAGCGCAGCCTGGGTCGCGCGATCGCGCTCCTCCGGCGACTGACCCGTGACCGGTTCGCGCACCTGATAAAGACCTTTGAGATTTTCGGCCTGGCTCGCCAGGCTGATCAGAGACAAGCCACCTACTAACAGCCATTTACAAAAACGCATGGAGAATTCCCGTCGACAAGAGCGGCTGGAACAGGCCGCGTGTACAGTTGTGGCAAGCCTGTGACCACAGGCCGTCGCAAAACATTCACACGCGGTCGGTAAGTTTTTGCACAGTCCTAACGATAGACGGTTCCTTATACAGGCACCCGTGATGTCATCCACAGCGTCAATTGCAAAATTTTTCCATCGATATGCCCCTGCCCGTCGGCGTGAGGATGGCCGCTGCCCCTCAAGCCTGATAAAATCGCGCGCCTTCGCAGACCGGCAACAGCCGGGCACCCCGAACTTCGCGTGAGGCAATCGCCCCTGTCGGATTCGGCGTTCCCGCTGAACTCGGTCGTTACCCCTGAATCCCCTCCCCTAAAGGCCTGGATCATGAGCAAGCAACCCTCCCTGAGCTACAAGGACGCCGGTGTAGACATCGACGCCGGTGAAGCATTGGTCGAACGCATCAAGAGCGTCGCCAAGCGCACTGCGCGCCCGGAAGTCATGGGCGGCCTGGGCGGTTTCGGCGCCCTCTGCGAGATCCCGGCCGGTTACAAGCAGCCGGTGCTGGTTTCCGGTACTGACGGCGTCGGCACCAAGCTGCGCCTGGCGCTGAACCTGAACAAGCACGACAGCATCGGCCAGGACCTGGTCGCCATGTGCGTCAACGATCTGGTGGTGTGCGGCGCCGAGCCGCTGTTCTTCCTCGACTACTACGCCACCGGCAAACTGAACGTCGACGTAGCTGCCACCGTGGTTACCGGTATCGGTGCAGGCTGCGAACTGGCTGGCTGCTCGCTGGTCGGCGGCGAAACCGCTGAAATGCCTGGCATGTACGAAGGCGAAGACTACGACCTGGCCGGTTTCTGTGTCGGCGTCGTGGAGAAAGCCGAAATCATCGACGGCTCGAAAGTCGCCACCGGTGATGCCCTGATCGCCCTGCCATCGTCCGGCCCGCACTCCAACGGCTACTCGCTGATCCGCAAGATCATCGAAGTGTCCGGCGCCGACATCGAAACCGTTCAGCTCGACGGCAAGCCGCTGACCGAACTGCTGATGGCCCCGACCCGCATCTACGTGAAGCCGCTGCTCAAGCTGATCAAGGACACCGGCGCGGTCAAGGCCATGGCCCACATCACCGGTGGCGGCCTGCTGGACAACATCCCGCGCGTTCTGCCAAAAGGCGCTCAAGCCGTGGTTGACGTGGCCAGCTGGAACCGCCCGGCCGTCTTCGACTGGCTGCAAGAGAAAGGCAACGTCGACGAAACCGAAATGCACCGCGTGCTGAACTGCGGCGTGGGCATGGTGATCTGCGTGGCTCAGGAGCACGTTGAAGTTGCCCTGAACACCCTGCGTGACGCCGGCGAGCAGCCTTGGGTCATCGGTCAGATCGCTGTCGCTGCCGAAGGCGCGGCTCAGGTCGAACTGAAGAACCTCAAGGCTCACTGATGTCCCAGACCTGTGATGTCGTGGTGCTGTTGTCCGGCACCGGCAGTAACTTGCAGGCCCTGATCGACAGCACGCGGACCGGCGACAGCCCGGTCCGCATCGCTGCGGTGATTTCCAACCGCGCCGACGCCTACGGCCTGCAACGCGCCAGTGACGCGGGTATCGCCACCCGCTCGCTGGATCACAAGGGATTCGAGGGCCGCGAGGCCTTCGATACCGCTCTGATCGAACTGATCGACGAATTCAACCCCAAACTCGTGGTACTGGCCGGCTTCATGCGCATTCTCAGCGCTGACTTCGTCCGTCACTACCAGGGTCGCCTGCTCAACATCCACCCGTCGCTGCTACCCAAATACAAAGGGTTACACACGCATCAGCGCGCGCTGGAAGCCGGCGACGCCGAACACGGCTGCTCCGTGCACTTCGTCACCGAGGAACTCGATGGCGGACCACTGGTCGTACAGGCAGTAATACCGGTAGAGTTGCACGATTCGCCGCAAAGTCTGGCGCAACGGGTTCACGTTCAGGAACACCTGATCTACCCGATGGCCGTACGCTGGTTCGCCGAAGGACGGCTGAGCCTCGGCGAGCAAGGTGCTTTACTGGATGGCCAGCTACTCGGGGCCAGCGGTCACTTGATTCGAAACTAGGAGATTTTATGCGTCGCGCCCTGCTCTTCGCTTGCGCTCTGCTCGCCCTGCCTTTTGCCCAGGCGGCAGACCTTCAACCGTTCTCCGCCAGCTACACCGCCGACTGGAAGCAGCTGCCCATGAGCGGCACTGCCGAACGCAGCCTGACCAAACAGGCCAACGGCGTCTGGAAGCTCAGCTTCAAGGCTTCGATGATGATTGCCAGCCTGTCCGAGGAAAGCACCCTGACCCTGGACAAGGACACCCTGCTGCCACAGTCCTACCACTTCGAACGCGGTGGTCTGGGCAAAGCGAAAAAGGCTGACCTGGACTTCGACTGGGCCAACAAGCTGGTGACCGGCACCGACCGCGGCGACGCGGTGAAAATCCCGCTCAACCGCGGCATGGTCGACAAATCCACCTATCAACTGGCGCTGCAGCATGACGTGGCCGCCGGCAAGAAAAGCATGAGCTATCAGGTGGTCGATGATGGTGAAGTCGATACCTACGACTTCCGCGTGCTGGGTTCGGAGAAAGTCGAAACCAAGGCTGGCCAGATCGATGCGATCAAGGTCGAGCGCGTCCGCGATCCGACACAAAGCAAGCGCATCACCGTCCTGTGGTTCGCCAAGGACTGGGATTATCTGCTGGTTCGCCTGCAACAGGTCGAAACCGACGGCAAGGAGTACAACATCATGCTCCTCGACGGCACGGTCAACGGCAAGACGGTCAAAGGCAGCTAATTCAACGAAAAGCCCCGCAAACGCGGGGCTTTTTTTCGCCTGTCGAACGCTGATCAAACCGAGAACTTGGCGACCATGCTGTTCAGATCCACCGCCAGCCGCGACAACTCCTGACTCGCGGCACTGGTCTGATTGGCCCCGGCCGAGGTCTGCATCGCCAGGTCACGAATGTTCATCAGATTGCGATCGACTTCCCGCGCCACGGCCGCCTGCTCTTCCGACGCACTGGCGATCACCAGGTTGCGCTCGTTGATCAAGGTGAACGCCGAAGCAATTTCCTCCAGCGCCACGCCAGCCGCCTTCGCCAACTCCAGGGTCGAGCGCGCCCGAACGTTGCTCTGTTGCATCGAGCTGACCGCCGAATCGGTGCCCTGCTGGATGCCGCCGATCATCTGTTCGATCTCCTGCGTCGATTGCTGAGTGCGATGGGCCAGCGCCCGCACCTCGTCCGCCACCACCGCAAAACCCCGCCCGGCATCCCCCGCCCGCGCAGCCTCGATCGCCGCGTTCAACGCCAGCAGATTAGTCTGCTCGGCAATCGAGCGGATCACATCCAGCACCTTGCTGATGCTGTAGACCTTCTGCGCCAGATCCTCCACCTGCGTGGCATTGGCGGTGACATCGTGTGCCAGCAACTCGATGGACGATACCGTCTGCTGGACCTGCTCGCGACCATGCTGGGCAATGCGATCAGACTCACGGGAAGCCTCGGAAGTCGCGACGGCATTGCTCGCCACCTCCTCCACCGCGGCGGTCATCTGATTGACCGCCGTGGCCGCCTGTTCAATTTCCAGACTCTGCTGGTGCAGCCCTCGCGTCGCATCCTCGGTGACGCAGCTCAACTCTTCCGAGGCCGAAGCCAGCTGACTGGAGGACTCCGAGATTCGGCGGATGGTGTCGCGCAGGTTGTGCTGCATGCTCTTGAGCGCGTGCAGCAGCCGCGCTGGCTCGTCCTTACCGGAGATGTTGATATCACCGGTCAGATCGCCACCGGCCACCACTTCCGCGACATTGAGCGATTGCGACAGCGGCAGCACGATGCTGCGGGTCAGCAACAACGCCAGCGCGATGGTAATCAGCGCGGTGATGCCGATCATCACACCGACCCAGACCCGGGAATTGGTGAACACCAGCCGTGCGGCCTCCGTGGCGAGGTTGGCGTTGTGCTTGTTCAGCTCGACCAGCTCACGCAGGCTCACCGCAATTTCGTCCGCCAGCGGGCTCATCTGTCCGTTGAGAATGGCGGCGGCCTCTTCCACTCGTCCCTGAGCAGATAACGTCATCACCTGCGCCTGAAGCTCCAGGTACTTGTGTTCGGCAACTTTGAAGCGGTCGAACAGCGCGCGCTCTTCGGGCAATACGATCAGGATGTCGTAACGTTGCTGGGCTTCACTCAGCACACCGCGCAAATCATTGAGCTTGGCCACATTCTGATCCAGCGCCTGCGGATCGCGATTGAGCAACAGGCGCATGGTCAGCGCACGCAAGCGCAGCATGTCCTGACTCATCTCGCCCACCGCCATCACGCTGGGCAGCCAGTTATTGTCGACCTCGTCGGACTGCGCGCGCATGTTCGACATCTGCAGCAGGGCGAACGCGCCAAGGGCAAACACCATCAGCGCCAGCACGCCAAAACCCAGCCCGGCCCGGGGCGCAATATTGAGACTACGGATACTCATTGCTCTGGTTCCTTCCAAAAGCGCTGCATCAACCCTGCAGCTGGTTGCTCTAGAAGGTATCGGCCCTTTGGAAAATTGCGTAAGACCAAAACGTGATATCAAAAGGCCTCGATACTTCGAACCTGGCGCATTAACGATTCAGCGCGGGTTTGCCGGACTTGAGCGCTGTTCGCGGCAAGATCGCCAGGAAGTTGTCCCGCGCGACTTTTTCCGCTACCGCCTCGGGCAATGCATCGAGAAACGGCTTGAAGCCGTGGATTTCCTTACCGAGTTTGTTGAATCGCCCGACTACATCGGAACCGATCATGAAGCGATCCGGATAGCGCTCCACCAGTTGCACCCACTCCGCTCGCGGTTGACCCTTTTCGTCCAGCAAATAAGGCTTCAGCAGGCTCCATGACAGGTCAATGAACAGGTTCGGGTACGCCTCCAGCATTCGCGTAAGTGTCGGCAGCAGAAAATCCAGCTGCGTCTGATGACGATGGATTTCAGCACTGGTGCCGGCATGCGCCCAGATAAACCGGGTGTGCGGATGATTACGCAGCGGCTCTTCGATTTCCTTCAGGTACAGCGGATTCTTCTCACGCTTGGAGGTGATGTTGGAATGCAGCATCACCGGCAAATCGTTTTCGGCGGCCAGGTGATAGATGCGGGTCATGGCCTCGTTGTTGGCACGCGGCGTGTCACCCGAGGTGAGCGCCGTGAGGTCGTCGTGACGGGTGAAGACCTCGCCGATGCCCTGCCACAAGCCGGGATACAGATCGAGCATGCGCTGGATGTGCGCGGCGGAGTTCTTGTCGTTGGGGTTGAAGCCTGAAAGAAACGGGTGAAAGTACTGGCGCTGCTCCGGTGCGAGTTTCTGCACCGCGTCGGCGACGATCACGTCAGTCGCGCTGTACCAATAGGCGTCGGCGTCGTCACCGGCGTAGTAACGCGGGCGCTTCGGCTCGTCTTCGTGCCATTTCTTCGCCACGGGAATGCCGGAAATCATCACGTGCTCGATGGAGTTTTCCTTCATGGCCGTCAGCAATTTCGGCATGCCGGCGGTTTCCTGGAAAAAATCCACGTAATGCAGGTGCGCGTCACTGTAGGTGTAATCCCGGGCACTGGCGACGCCGGTAAAAACCATCAGGCAGGCAAGACTCAAACGAAACACGGACACAAGCATTCTCCGGCAGACAGGCATAGCCTAGACCCTCGCCGGGCAACGAGGGTTCACCCGGCAAGAAAGTGGAACGCGACTGTGTGGGAATGCTCTATACCTGCAAGGTCTTTTTTGATCGAATCCCTTTTCCTACAGCTTGCGAGGTTCACATGACCGTTACCGTCAATACCGTGTCCGCCGAAGGTTTTCGCCACACCGTACAGATCGATGAGCATGAGCTGTTTGCCGATGTCCCGACCACTGCCGGCGGCGAAGGCTCGGCTCCGGAGCCGCACGATTACTTCGACGCCGCTCTCGGCGCCTGCAAGGCTCTGACCCTGAAGCTGTACGCGAAGAAAAAGGACATCCCGCTGACCGGCGTCGGCGTTGAGGTCAAACGCGACAACAGTCAGGAACAGAAAGGCAAATACGCCCTGCACGTGACCCTCACCCTCAAAGGCGTGCTCACCGATGCCCAGCGCGAAGAACTGCTGCGCGTCGCCGATCGCTGCCCGATCCACAAGCTGATGACCACCAGCGAAGTCACCATCGAAACCCACGCGCCAGTCGGCTTCGACAGCCAGTAATCACCCCGACGACACCGGCGGGTTATGCTCCACGCATCACCCGCCAAGCCTGGAATGGAACATGGACACCCAACCCCTGATCATCCGCCCGCGCGCCGAAGACGTCGAAGGCCAGCCGATTCTGCGCCCGCTGCCGTCAGCCAAATGCCGCAGCGTCGGACCTTTCGTGTTTTTCGACCACATGCTCGAAACGGTTTATCCGGCGGGCAAAGGCATGAACATCCGACAGCACCCGCACATCGGTCTGTCGACCCTCACGTATTTGTTCGACGGGCAGATCCAGCACAAGGACAGCCTGGGCTCGGATCAGGTGGTCAGCGCCGGCGATGTCAGCTGGATGACAGCCGGCACGGCGATCGCTCACGTCGAGCGCACGCCCGAACCGCTATGGGAACAAAGCTTCAAGATGCACGGCCTGCAAATCTGGCTCGCCTCGCCCAAGGATCACGAACAAGGCCCGGGGCATTACAGCCATCACCCGGCCTCGACCTTGCCGGTCAGCGATAACCTCGGCGTGCAGATCCGCATGATCGCCGGGTCAGGCTTTTGCCTGGAATCGCCGGTGCCGGTGCTTTCTCCTACGCTGTACGCCGAATTGAAGATGCAAACCGCGACCACACTACTGATCCCGACCGAGCATGAAGAGCGGGCGCTGTACGTTTTGAGCGGTGATGTGCAATTGAATGGCGAAGCGGTCGAACCCCATGCACTGGTGGTGTTGCCAACCGGGGAAGAGATGAGCCTGTTTGCCGAGAGCGATAGCCACGCGGTGCTGTTTGGTGGCGCGCCACTGGATGGGCCACGGCGGATCAACTGGAATTTTGTCGCGAGCGATCCGGCGGCGATCGATGAGGCGCGGCGCAAGTGGGCGGCCGGGGATTGGCCGACGGTGCCGGGGGAAGTCGAGCGGATCGAGCTGCCTAAATCGCGCAGCGAACCGACACCGCTGTAAAGCAACACTCCCACGCCAGGCGTGGGAGTGCGTTCAGCCGATTCAGCCCTTGAACACTTCTTCCAGCAAGTCATGCATCGACTTGAACGCCCGCCCTGCGGTCTTCGCGTCGTACATCATCTTGCCCGGCACATTCGCGTGCGGATCGGTGAACGAGTGCACCGCGCCGCCGTAGCTCAGCAACTGCCAGTCCACGCCAGCCGCATTCATCTCGTCCTCGAATGCCGGCAACTGCTCTTTCGGCACCAGCGGGTCGGAAGCACCGTGCAACACCAGTACCGAGCCCTTGATGTTCTTCGCGTCCGCCGGGTTCGGCGAATCCAGCGTGCCGTGGAACGACACTGCCGCTTTCACCGGCGCACCGGTGCGCGCCAGATCCAGCGCACAGCAACCGCCGAAGCAGAAACCGAATACCGCCAGTTTCGAGGTATCGACCGCCGCCTCGCCTTGCTTCTGCAACTGGTCGAACGCGGCCTGCATACGCTTGCGCAGCAGCGCGCGGTCATTCTTCAGCGGCATCATTGCCGCACCGGCCTGATCGGCATTCTGCGGACGCACGGCCTGGCCGTACACGTCAGCGATCAGCACCACATAACCCTTGGCCGCCACCGATTTGGCGATCTCTTCAGCGCCAGCGCTGACACCCATCCAGTTCGGCGCCATCAACAGACCCGGACGCGCGCCTTTGTGCTCGGCGTCGAACGCCAGGCGACCTTCATAAGGCTGGCCGTCAATCTGATAGACCACGGAACGTACAGTGACTTGGCTCATTTCTGACTCCTGATTGGTTGAACACCAGAATGAAAAAACCCGCCGAAGCGGGTTTTTCTACAGTTTGATCAAGCGGACAGCTCGACCAGCAGCTTGTTCAGGCGGCTCACGTAAGCGGCCGGGTCTTTCAAGCTGTCGCCAGCCGCCAGCGCGGCCTGGTCGAAGAGGATGTGCGACAGGTCGCCAAAACGCTCTTCGCTGGTTTCGTTGTCGAGCTTCGCGATCAGCGGGTGGCTCGGGTTGAATTCGAAGATCGGCTTCGAATCCGGCACCTTCTGCCCGCTGGCCTCGAGGATCTGACGCATTTGCAGACCCAGGTCCTGCTCGCCGATGGCCAGAATGGCCGGCGAATCCGTCAGGCGATGGGAAACCCGGACTTCGGCAACGGAGTCGCCCAGTGCGGTTTTCAGACGCTCGACCAGACCTTCTTTCGACTTGGCGACTTCTTCTGCGGCCTTCTTGTCCTCTTCCGAGTCCAGGTTGCCCAGATCCAGGTCACCGCGCGCGACGTCGACAAAGCTCTTGCCGTCGAACTCGCTGAGGTAGCTCATCAGCCACTCGTCGATACGGTCGGTCAACAGCAGCACTTCGATGCCTTTCTTGCGGAAGACTTCCAGGTGCGGGCTGTTCTTGACCTGCGCGTAGGTTTCGCCGGTGAGGTAGTAGATCTTGTCCTGACCTTCCTTGGCGCGCGCCAGGTACTCGGCCAGACCGACGATCTGCTCGCCATCGGTGCCGTTGGTCGATGCGAAACGCAGCAGACCGGCAATTTTTTCCTTGTTGGCGAAATCTTCTGCCGGGCCTTCTTTCATGACCTGACCGAAGTTTTTCCAGAAGCCCTTGTATTGCTCAGGCTCGTTCTTCGCCAGTTTTTCCAGCATGTCCAGAACACGCTTGGTCAGCGCCGACTTCATCGAGTCAATGATCGGGTCTTTCTGCAGGATTTCCCGCGACACGTTCAGCGACAGGTCGTTGGAGTCGACCACGCCCTTGATGAAGCGCAGGTAAAGCGGCAGGAACGACTCGGCCTGATCCATCACGAACACGCGCTGCACGTACAGCTTCAGGCCTTTCGGCGCTTCACGCTGGTACAGATCGAACGGCGCGCGGGCCGGCACGTACAGCAGCGAGCTGTACTCGAGCTTGCCTTCGACCTTGTTGTGGCTCCACGACAGCGGGTTTTCGAAGTCGTGAGCGATGTGTTTGTAGAACTCCTGGTATTCCTCGTCCTTCACTTCAGTGCGAGGACGGGTCCACAGGGCGCTGGCGCGGTTGACGGTTTCCCATTCAACTTCAGGCTTCTCTTCGCCCTCGGCAGCGGCCACTTCTTTCGGCAGCTCGATCGGCAGCGCGATGTGGTCGGAGTACTTCTTGATGATGTTGCGCAGACGCCAGCCATCAGCGAACTCGTCTTCACCGGATTTCAGGTGCAGGACGATGCGGGTGCCGCGCTCCGGCTTGTCGATGGTGGCGACTTCGAACTCGCCCTCGCCTTTCGACGACCAGTGCACGCCTTCGCTGGCGGCGGTGCCGGCGCGACGGCTGTACACGTCAACTTTGTCAGCGACGATGAAGGCCGAGTAGAAGCCCACACCGAACTGGCCGATCAGGTGCGAATCCTTCTTCTGATCGCCGGACAGGTTTTTCATGAAATCGGCAGTGCCGGACTTGGCGATGGTCCCCAGGTGGGTGATCACATCGTCGCGGTTCATGCCGATGCCGTTGTCTTCGAGGGTGACGGTCTTGGCGTCCTTGTCGAAGCTCACACGGATTTTCAGTTCAGCGCCACCTTCGAGCAACTCAGGCTTGGCCAGGGCTTCGAAGCGCAATTTGTCGACAGCGTCAGAGGCGTTCGAGATCAATTCGCGAAGGAAGATTTCCTTGTTGGAATACAGCGAATGGATCATGAGGTGCAGCAGTTGCTTCACCTCGGTCTGGAAGCCCAGGGTTTCCTTTTGAGTTTCCACACTCATGGTCATCAAACTCCAATCAGATGGCATTGGCCGCGACCTTGCTGGTCGGCGGCGGGTTGTTCTGTGAGTTGGGGGCGTGGTTCAGGATTTCAAGGGCTCATCGATTTTGAAGTGAGCACGGGCGGTGGCAATCGGTTCGCTTTCGGTGCTTTGCCAGGCCGTGACTGCGACGTTGGCCACTCGCCGGCCCTGACGGCAGACCTGACACCGGGCCCAAGTGTCGCGAAACTGCCCGGCCCGCAGGTAATCGAGGGAGAAATCGATAATCTTCGGCACACCCGGCGCACCGGTGAAAATCAGCAGGTGCAGGGCGGCGGACAGCTCCATGAACCCGGCAATCACCCCGCCGTGGATCGCCGGCAATAAAGGGTTACCAATGTTGTCCTTGTTGGCTGGCAGCTTGAACAGTAAGTCATCACCGACCCGCGAACACTCGACACCGATGAGTCCGGCATAGGGAATCAGTTTCAGCAGCGGCGCGTAGTCACCCTTCTCGTGCGCCTCTTGCAGTTGCTGCTTGAAATCATCGCTCATGGATTTTCTCCCTTGATCGCGCCACCAAAGCCTTTGGTGCCTTTTAGGCCCTTGCCCATGCGCATGAAGGTGCCGACGACGTGGGCAATCGGTTGTTCCGGATCATCCTGGTAAGCAAACCCGCGAGCGAAGATCACATCGGTGGTGACTCGATAGCATTGGGCGAAGCCATACACATCTTTATGCGGCTCGGCGGCGTGCATGTAGTCGATGCGCAGATCGAGGGTCGGGCAGACTTCGAATTCCGGCAGAACGCACAGGGTCGACATGCCGCACGCGGTGTCCATCAGCGACGTGATCGCCCCGCCGTGGATGACGCCGGTCAGCGGGTTGCCAACGATTTGCGCACTGTACGGCAGCACCACCGTCAGGCCTTCACTACTTGCGCTGTGCACCTTCAATCCCAGCACCTGACAGTGGCGCAAGGCCGAGAGAAACCGTGTCGCACGCTCAAAAACGGGGTTTTCGGCCATTTGACAATTACTCTTGTTAGTCGCCATTCCCAGTAGTGGAAAGAACAGCAAAAGTTCCATTGCAAAACAAACTTATATATCTGAAAGAAATGAGGAACTTAAGCCTTGGGCCTGAGCTCTTAAGGCCAGTAGTTATTTTCCATAAGGAGAAACACCCCATGCGTAAGACTTTAGCTATTGCCTTGATGTTGACCGCTTCCCTCGGTCTCGCTGCCTGCGATAAAAAATCCGAGGACAAAGCTCAAGATGCCAACCAACATGCTGAACAAGCTCAGCAAGACATGAACAAAGCTCAGGATAAAGTGAACGACGCAGCGAAAGAAAACGCCGAAGCTGCCAAAGCTCAGGCCGAATCGAACGCTGCAGCGCAAGAAGAAGCTGCCAAGAAGCAATAAGCCGCTTCTGGCTGGCAAAAAAGAAAACCCGCCAAGTGCGGGTTTTCTTTTGCCAGTCATTTTTTGCCGATGCGGTCTTAGAGCAAAACAGTTCTAAAAGTCGGACTAATCATCAGCAACAATGAACACACTAAGCCGACCAACCAGACCAGACTGCGCAGCGTGGGAATATCCGCCAGGTAAAACCACAAATAGAAAATCCGCGAGATCACGAAGATGATCGCCAAGGTATCGATCAGCCATCCCGCCGTCTGCGTGGTATGCGCCATCAGCACACCAACCGCAAACAGGATGAAGGCTTCGATGCTGTTCTGATGTGCCGCCAGCGCCCGGGCCCCGTAACCGGTGAGTTGCGCCTGTTGCTGACGCGGCAGATGGTTGTTGTAACCACCCTGCTCTTTCATGGCCTTGCCGAGCGGCATCCGCGCCACGTAGATCAACAATGCACTGATAAACACACACCAGAACGGAATACTCATCAAGCAGCCTCTTTGTTCGCTTCGGGCAATGGCGCCTCTGTAGGGGTATAGACCATTACATCGAGCACGTCGGAATGAAACTCCCGGCGATACAACACCAGCACCACGCCTGCGCTCATCAACATGAACAGCCACGGGCTGACGAACCACGCCAGCATGCTCATGCCGAAGTAATAGGAACGCAGACCGAAGTTGAACTGGTTGGCCGCCATCGAAATCACCCGAGCAGCACGTGAGGCGAACGCCTTGCGCTCCTGCTCCGAGACTTGCCGCTCACCGATCATCGGGGCCGAGCCGACCAGAATGGCGGCGAAATTGTATTGGCGCATGCACCAGCTGAAGGTGAAGAAGGCGTAAACGAACACCAGCGCCAGGCACAGCAACTTGATCTCCGACATGCCCTGCGAGGCCTGTTGCACCATCGGAATGTCCGCCAACAGCGACACCGCGCGCTCGGACGCGCCAAGCACGGTCAGAATGCCCGCCAGGATAATCAGCGTGCTGGAGGCGAAGAACGAGGCGTTGCGCTCAAGGTTGCCGATCACGCTGGCATCGGCGATGCGGTTGTCGCGCAGCAGCATGCGGCGCATCCAGTCTTCGCGGTACAGGTGCAGCACGCTGGCCAGGCACGCGGTGTCACGGGCCTTCCAGGTGGCATAGCGGGTGTAACCGCCCCAGCAGATGACAAACCAGAGCGCGGCCAGCAGATGGATCAGGTTGGCTTGGATGAACGACATGCAATTCCCTGTGATGAAGATTTCGGCTCCCCTTCGACGTTAGTCGAGGGAAAAAGACACTGCCTGAAGCCCATAAAAAATGCCCCGTATCGATTGATACGGGGCATTTCTGTTTAATCGCTCGGCAGCCGCTTGTGGCGGCCCGGCAATCTTAGGCGAGTGCTTCGGCGCGTTTGCCCAGCAGGCGGTCGCAAACCACAGCAACCACCAGGGTCATCATGCACGGCACCAGCCACGCCAGACCTTGCTCGCTCAGCGGCAGGTGGGCCAGTTGCGATGGCATCCAGTCCGCCAGACCGGCGCCTTTCAACGCATCGATGGTGCCAAACACGAACGACACCAACATCACCGGGCCCATGATACGGCTCTGCTCATGCCAGAACGCAGCGCAGAAGCTCAGGGCCACCAGCACGATGCACGGCGGGTAGATCGCGGTCAGCACCGGGATCGAGAACGCGATCAGCTTGGTCAGGCCCAGGTTGGACACCAGCAGCGAGAACGCCGCCAGGATGATCACCAGGGTCTTGTACGACAGCGGCAGTACGCGGCTGAAGTATTCGGCACAGGCGCAGGTCAGGCCGACAGCGGTCACCAGGCAAGCCAGGGAAATCAGCACAGCGAGGAAGCCACTGCCCAGCGAACCGAAGGTGTGTTGCACGTAAGCGTGCAGCACCGCCGCGCCGTTGGTCGCGCCCGCCGCCACTTCATGGCTGCCGGAACCCAGACGAAACAGGCTGACATACACCAGCGCCAGACCGACGCCGGCAATCAGCCCGGCGATGATCGCGTAACGGGTGATCAGTGCTGGCGACTCTACGCCACGGGAGCGGATCGCATTGACGATGACGATGCCGAACACCAGCGCGCCCAGGGTATCCATGGTCAGGTAACCATTGATGAAGCCTTGGGAGAACGGTGCCGCAACGTATTCCGGAGTGGCAACGCCGATATCACCGGCCGGCAGTGCGAACGCGGCGATGCCGAGCACGGCCAGGGCGATGATCTTCAGCGGCGCGAGGAAACGACCGACGGTGTCCAGCAGACGCCCAGGGTAGAGCGAGATGAAGAACACCAGCAGGAAGTACACCGAACTGTAGAGGAACAGTGCCAGCGGGCTCTCGCCGGTCAACGGCGCCAGACCCACTTCAAAGGAAACGGTCGCGGTACGCGGGGTGGCGAACAGCGGGCCGACTGCCAGGTAGCAAGCCGCTGCCAGTACGCCGCCAGCGATCTTGCCGATCGGGCTGCTCAGGGCGTCCATGGCGCCACCGACCTTGGCCAGTGCGACCACGGTGACCACCGGCAAACCGACCGCCGTGATCAGGAAGCCCAGCGCCGCCATCCAGACGTTTGGCCCGGACTGCAAACCGACGATAGGCGGGAAGATGATGTTGCCGGCCCCGACGAACAGGGCGAATGTCATAAAGCCAAGTGCCAGGATGTCCTGACCTTTCAAAACTTTCATTAAGGAAATACCACACTACTGAATCGGAATTTAGAGGGGGATTTCCCTGTGGGGTTAGGGAAATGCTGTCAATCCGTATAAGACTGACCCGTTTAGCGCGTTGCATGCCTTGTGGGCGGCAGACGCAAAAATGGCTGCTAGCCTAACGAATTTGCCTGACAAACGCACTGTTAGAGGGCGAACTATCCGATACGCGACGTTTCCGTGTCGCGTTTTTGCATGTTATTGGGTGAGTGCTTATAAGTTGCCATCGTCCACCCGAACCCCAGAAACGACAAAGGCCACCCGAAGGTGGCCTCTGTTGCTGGAGCAGAGAAGTCAGCCGAAGCTTACTTCTTCACTTCCCAGCCAGTCAGCTCGGCCAAGGCCTTGCCGATGTCTGCCAGCGAACGCACGGTTTTCACGCCTGCGTCTTGCAGAGCAGCGAATTTCTCGTCTGCAGTGCCTTTGCCGCCGGAGATGATTGCGCCAGCATGGCCCATGCGCTTGCCCGGAGGAGCAGTCACACCAGCGATGTAGGAAACAACCGGCTTGGTCACGTGTGCCTTGATGTAGGCAGCCGCTTCTTCTTCAGCCGAACCGCCGATCTCGCCGATCATTACGATCGCTTCGGTCTTCGGGTCTTCCTGGAACAGCTTCAGGATGTCGATGAAGTTCGAACCCGGGATCGGGTCACCACCGATGCCGACGCAAGTCGACTGACCGAAACCGGCGTCAGTAGTCTGCTTCACAGCTTCGTAGGTCAGGGTGCCGGAACGGGAAACGATACCGACCTTGCCTGGCAAGTGAATGTGACCTGGCATGATGCCGATCTTGCATTCGCCTGGGGTGATCACGCCTGGGCAGTTAGGGCCGATCAGGGTAACACCCAGTTCGTCGCACTTAACTTTGGCGTCCAGCATGTCCAGGGTAGGAATGCCTTCGGTGATGCAGACGATCAGCTTGATGCCGCCGAAAGCAGCTTCCAGGATCGAGTCCTTGCAGAAAGGAGCCGGAACGTAGATGACGCTGGCGGTGGCGCCAGTGGCTTCTACAGCTTCTTTCACGGTGTTGAACACAGGCAGGTTCAGGTGAGTGGTGCCACCTTTGCCTGGAGTCACGCCGCCAACCATTTTGGTGCCGTAGGCAATGGCTTGCTCGGAGTGGAAAGTACCCTGCGCACCGGTGAAGCCCTGGCAGATTACTTTGGTGTCTTTATTGATCAGGACGCTCATTACTTGCCCTCCGCAGCTTTAACGACTTGTTGAGCAGCGTCGGTCAGGCTGGTAGCAGCGATGATGTTCAAACCGCTTTCTGCCAGTACTTTAGCGCCCAGTTCAGCGTTGTTGCCTTCAAGACGAACAACAACCGGGATTTTCACGCCGACTTCTTTCACTGCACCGATGATGCCTTCGGCAATCATGTCGCAACGAACGATGCCGCCGAAGATGTTAACCAGTACTGCAGCGACATTGCTGTCGGACAGAATGATTTTGAAAGCTTCGGTTACGCGTTCTTTGGTAGCACCACCGCCTACGTCGAGGAAGTTGGCTGGCTTGCCGCCGTGCAGGTTGACGATGTCCATGGTACCCATGGCCAGGCCGGCACCGTTCACCATGCAGCCGATGTTGCCTTCCAGCGCTACGTAGTTCAGTTCGAACTTGGCAGCGTGCGCTTCGCGCGGATCGTCCTGCGACGGATCGTGGAAAGTCTTCAGCTTAGGCTGACGGTACATTGCGTTGGCGTCGATGTTGATCTTGGCGTCCAGGCAGTGCAGATCGCCGTCAGCCTTGATCACCAGCGGGTTCACTTCCAGCAGAGCCAGGTCGTGATCCTTGAACAGCTTGGCCAGACCTACGAAGATCTTGGCGAACTGAGCAACCTGCTTGCCTTCCAGACCCAACTGGAATGCCAGCTCGCGACCCTGGAATGGCTGAGCGCCAACCAGTGGATCGATAGTGGCTTTCAGAATTTTTTCTGGAGTGTCGTGAGCGATTTTCTCGATGTCCACGCCACCTTCGGTGGAGGCCATGAACACGATGCGACGGCTCGAACGGTCAACGACAGCGCCCAGGTACAGCTCTTTAGCGATATCAGTGCACGATTCAACCAGGATCTTGGTGACTGGCTGGCCGTTGGCGTCAGTCTGGTAAGTCACCAGACGCTTGCCCAGCCACTGCTGTGCGAAGGCTTTGGCGTCTTCTTTGCTGCGAACCAGCTTGACGCCGCCCGCTTTACCGCGACCACCGGCGTGAACCTGGGCTTTGACAACCCACTCGTTGCCGCCGATTTTGTCGCAAGCTTCTGCTGCTGCTTCCGGGGTGTCTACTGCGAAACCAGTGGAAACTGGCAGGCCGTATTCAGCGAACAGCTGCTTACCCTGATACTCGTGAAGATTCATGCTTTTTACCGTCTTCGTTAGGTACTGCGCATTCGGCGCTGCGCTCTTTATGAGTGCCGCGCCACCTGTGACTGCTGCTTGCGTAGCCTTTCCGGATACCCGGTGCAGCTACGCAAGGCTGCGTCCAGCGGACATTCCGCGGTGAGTCTTGCACGCAAGGCTCACGACGGGCCGTACCGCCGTGGTTTCTTATTGTGTCTTAACGCTTCTTGCGGTTGGCAATGTGGATGGCGCCGCCATTCACTGCCAAAGCTGCTTCGTGCAAGGCTTCAGACAGGGTCGGATGGGAGAAAACCATCATGCCCAGGTCTTCAGCGCTGGTGCCGAATTCCATACCGATCGCGCCCTGCTGAACCAGTTCTGCAGCGCTCGGGCCAATCACGTGCACGCCCAATACGCGGTCAGTCTTGGCATCGGCGATGACCTTGACGAAACCACCGGTATCGTTGGCGGCCATGGCACGGCCGGATGCTGCGAACGGGAAGGTGCCGACGTTAACTTCAACGCCTTCAGCTTTCAAGGCCTGCTCGGTTTTACCGACCCATGCGATTTCCGGGTGAGTATAAATAACCGAAGGGATCAGGTCATAGTTCATCTGGGCCTTGTGGCCCTTGATGCGCTCGACAACCATGATGCCCTCTTCCGAGGCCTTGTGAGCCAGCATCATGCCGCGAACCACGTCGCCGATGGCGTAAACGCCCGGTACGGTGGTGGCGCAGTGATCGTCAACGTGCACGAAACCGCGCTCGTCCAGGGTCACGCCGCTGTCGGCAGCCAGCAGATCAGTGGTCACCGGACGGCGACCAACGGCTACGATCAGCTTGTCGAAAGTGATGGTCTGTTCGCCGTTGGCGTCGGTGTAGTTCACAACGACTTCGTCGCCGTTCACTTTCGAGCCGGTTACGCGAGCGCCCAGTTTGATGTCCAGACCCTGTTTGGTCAGGGTTTTCAGCGCTTCCTTGGAAACAGCGGTGTCCGCTGCCATCAGGAAGGTGTCCAGTGCTTCCAGAACAACCACTTCGGAGCCCAGACGCGACCATACCGAACCCAGTTCCAGACCGATCACGCCAGCGCCGATCACGCCCAGACGTTTAGGTACGGATTGGAATTCCAGAGCGCCAGTCGAATCAACGATGACTTTCTGATCGACCGGAGCCGGTGGAATGTCGATCGGACGCGAGCCTGGAGCCAGGATGACGTTTTCGGCTTCGATGACTTCAACCGAGCCGTCCGGCTTGGTGACTTCGACTTTCTTGCCGGCCAGCAGTTTGCCGTGGCCCTGGATCGAAGTAACGCCGTTGGCCTTGAACAGGGTGGCAACACCGCCGGTCAGGTTCTTGACGATGCCAGCCTTGCGGCCAACCATCGCTGCGACGTCCATTTTGACTTCGCCGGTCGAGATACCGTGGACGTTGAAGCTTTCTTTCGCTTCCTTGTATTTCCAGGAGCTGTCCAGCAGCGCCTTGGAAGGAATGCAGCCTACGTTCAGGCAGGTGCCGCCCAGGGCTTGCTTGCCTTCAGCATCGGTGTACTTCTCGATGCAGGCAGTGCTCAGGCCGAGTTGCGCGGCCTTGATAGCTGCCACGTAGCCGCCAGGGCCCGCACCGATCACTACTACGTCAAATTTCTGCGACATTCAAAAAATCCTCTTTAGCGAAAAGCTTCAAGCCGCGCGCTGCAAGCCAGGCTGCGTTTTCCCGCAGCTTGAAGCTTGCAGCGCGTGACTGCTTCTATCAGATATCCAGCAACAGACGAGCCGGATCTTCCAGCAGGTTCTTGATGGTCACCAGGAAGGTTACAGCTTCTTTGCCATCGATCAGACGGTGATCGTAGGACAGTGCCAGGTACATCATCGGACGGATCACGACCTGACCGTTGATGGCCATCGGACGCTGGATAATGTTGTGCATGCCCAGAATCGCTGCCTGCGGCGGGTTGACGATCGGGGTCGACATCATCGAACCGAAGGTACCACCGTTGGTGATGGTGAAGGTACCGCCGGTCATTTCGTCCATCGACAGTTTGCCGTCACGGGCTTTCTTGCCGAAGGTGGCGATGCCGCCTTCGATTTCAGCCAGGCTCATGTGTTCGGCGTTACGCAGAACCGGAACCACCAGGCCACGGTCGCTGGAAACGGCGACGCCGATGTCGGCATAACCGTGGTAAACGATGTCGTTGCCGTCGATCGAAGCGTTGACAGCCGGGAAGCGTTTCAGCGCTTCGGTGGCAGCCTTCACGAAGAACGACATGAAGCCCAGGCGTACGCCGTTGTGGGACTTCTCGAACAGGTCCTTGTACTTCGAACGCAGGGCCATGACTTCGGTCATGTCGACTTCGTTGAAAGTGGTCAGCATCGCCATGTTCGATTGAGCTTCAACCAGACGCTTGGCAACGGTGGCACGAACGCGGGTCATCGGAACGCGCTTCTCGATGCGGTCGCCAGCGGCGAACACAGGAGCGGCGGCGGCCGGAGCAGCAGCCTTGGCAGGCGCGGCAGCCGGAGCGGCTTTCTTGGCAGCAACGGCTGCAACCACGTCTTCCTTGGTCACGCGACCGCCTTTGCCGGTGCCGGCAACGGAAGCGATGTTGATGCCGTTCTCTTCAGCCAGCTTGCGCGCGGCTGGAGCTGCGATCGGGTCGTCTTCGCCATCGGCGGCTGGAGCAGCGGCAGCAGCGGCCGGAGCAGCAGCGGCAGCCGGAGCGGCGGCAGCAGCGCCGCCTTCAACGATGGAGCCCAGCACTTCGTCGGACAGGACGGTTTCGCCCTCGCCCTTGACGATTGCGCCCAGCACGCCGTCGGCGGTAGCCAGCACTTCCAGTACGACTTTGTCGGTTTCGATGTCGACGATCAGTTCGTCACGCTTGACGGCGTCGCCCGGTTGTTTGTGCCAGGTGGCAACGGTGCCATCGGCAACCGATTCCGGGAAAGTGGGGGCTTTGATCTCGATAGCCATTATCTGTGGTTCCTTAAATTCGGTTTCAGGTGCGCGAAGGCGTTAAACGGTAAACGCGGCTTGCAGCAGTTGTTCCTGCTGCTCGGCGTGCATCGATGCGTAACCACATGCAGGTGCAGCAGAAGCCTCACGGCCCGCGTACTCGAGTACGAGAGATTTGTTGAGGTTGCTGATGCTGCGACGCAGGTGGTGCTGGCTGCAGTACCAGGCGCCCTGGTTCATCGGCTCTTCCTGACACCACACGGCCGCTTTGGCGTTGGTGTAAGGAGCCAGGACTTCTTTCAAGTCGTCCTCAGGGAACGGGTACAGCTGCTCGATACGCACGATGGCGATATCTTCGCGGCCTTCGGCACGACGTTTTTCCAGCAGGTCGTAGTAGACCTTGCCGCTGCACAGAACAACGCGCTCGACCTTTTTCGGGTCCAGTGCATCGATTTCCGGGATAACGGTCTGGAACGAACCTTCGGCCAGATCTTCCAGGGTCGAGATGGCCAGCTTGTGGCGCAGCAGCGACTTTGGAGTCAGAACGACCAATGGCTTGCGCAGCGGGCGAATCACCTGACGGCGCAGCAAGTGGTAGATCTGGGCCGGAGTAGTCGGCATGCACACCTGAATGTTGTGCTCGGCGCACAGCTGCAGGTAACGCTCAAGACGCGCCGAGCTGTGCTCAGGGCCCTGACCTTCGTAGCCGTGTGGCAGCAGCATGGTCAGACCGCAGAGACGGCCCCACTTGTGCTCGCCGCTGGTGATGAACTGGTCGATAACGACCTGTGCACCGTTGGCGAAGTCGCCGAACTGGGCTTCCCAGATCACCAGCGCGTTCGGCGTGGTGGTCGAGTAACCGTATTCGAACGCCAGTACAGCTTCTTCCGACAGGAACGAGTCGTACAGGTCGAAGCGTGGCTGACCTTCATACAGATGCTTGAGCGGAATGTAGGTACCGGCATCTTTCTGGTTGTGAAGCACAGCGTGACGGTGCGAGAACGTACCGCGGCCGATGTCCTGGCCAGTCATGCGGATCGGGTGACCTTCGAACGCCAGGGTCGCGTACGCCATGGTTTCGGCGTAACCCCAGTTGATCGGCAGGCCGCCGGCTTGCATCTTCTGACGGTCTTCGTAGATCTTCGCGACCTGACGCTGAACCACGAAGCCTTCCGGAATTTCCAGCAGCTTGGCGGACAGTTCCTGCAGGGTCTTGAGGTCGAAACGAGTGTCGTGACGCGCAGTCCAGGCGTGGCCCAGATACGGACGCCAGTCCACGAACAGCTCTTTGTTCGGCTCTTTGACCAGCGATTTCACTACGTGCAGACCGTTGTCCAGCGCGTTGCGGTATTCGTCGACTTTCGCCTGAACACGCTCTGCGTCCAGCACACCGGCCTGGGTCAGACGATCAGCGTACAGCTCACGAGTGGTGCGCTGCTTGGTGATCTGCTGATACATCAGAGGCTGGGTGCCGCTTGGCTCGTCGGCCTCGTTGTGGCCGCGACGACGGTAGCAGACCAGGTCGATCACCACGTCACGCTTGAACTGCATGCGGTAGTCGATGGCCAGCTGGGTCACGAACAATACGGCTTCCGGATCATCACCATTCACATGGAGGATCGGCGCCTGGATCATTTTCGCAACGTCGGTCGCGTACTCGGTGGAACGCGAGTCCAGCGGGTTGCTGATGGTGAAACCGACCTGGTTGTTGATCACGATGTGCACGGTACCGCCGGTCTTGAAACCGCGGGTCTGCGACATCTGGAAGGTTTCCATCACCACGCCCTGACCGGCGAATGCCGCGTCACCGTGGATGGAGATCGGCAGAACCTTCTCACCGGTAGGGTCGTTGCGACGATCCTGACGGGCGCGAACCGAACCCTCGACCACCGGGGAAACGATTTCCAGGTGGGACGGGTTGAACGCCATGGCCAGGTGAACTTCACCGCCGGTGGTCATTACGTTGGACGAGAAGCCCTGGTGGTATTTAACGTCACCGGAACCCAGCTCGACCTTCTTCTTGCCTTCGAACTCGTCGAACAGCTCGCGCGGGTTCTTGCCGAAGGTGTTGACCAGTACGTTCAGACGGCCACGGTGGGCCATGCCGATGACGACTTCCTTGGTGCCGTAGGAACCGGAACGCTGGATCAGTTCGTCGAGCATCGGAATCAGGCTTTCGCCGCCTTCCAGACCGAAACGCTTGGTGCCCGGGTATTTGGTGCCCAGGTATTTTTCCAGGCCTTCACCGGCAGTCACGCGCTCGAGCAGGTGGCTCTTGATGTCCGCGGAATATTCCGGACGGCCACGCACGCTTTCCAGACGCTGCTGGAACCACTGGCGCTGCTCGGAATCGGTGATGTGCGTAAATTCAGCGCCGATGGTGCGGCAATATGTCTGCTGCAACGCTTCGTGAATTTCGCGTAGGCTCGCTTCCTCTTTGCCGATGAACAGGTCGCCGGCACGGAAGGTCGTATCAAGATCGGCATTGGTCAAGCCGTAGTGATTGATCGACAGGTCTGCAGGTGCAGGACGCTGCCACAGCCCCAGCGGGTCAAGCTGGGCTGCCTGGTGGCCACGCATACGGTAGGCCTGGATCAATCGCAGCACTTCAACTTGCTTCTTCTCGTGCTCACTGCTCACGCTGCCGGCGGAAACCGGTTGGGCGCGGCGCTGGTTCTTTGCCAGCAGCACGAAATGATCGCGAATTGTGGAGTGCGAAACATCGGTGGCAGAGCTGCCGTCGGCAGGCAGCTTCTGAAAGTAGGTGCGCCACTCTTCTGGCACAGCGTTAGGGTCGTGCAGGTAGAGCTCGTAGAGCTCTTCCACATAGGCAGCGTTTCCACCTGAAAGGTAGGCGCTGTTCCACATGCGCTGCATCACGCTTTCTTGCATGCTTGGTCACCCTCGGTTAGGGGAACACCATCGGTGTCGACACCGAGCAAGCTTGCAGAAGTCCGAATGCAGCGACCAAAACAAGCCACTTAGGATCACACTGATAGTCCGGGTACCAGCCCGGATGCCCCTGCTTGTCTCATTTCTTCAAAATAAGAGCCGCAGCTTATGGCTGCTGCTCTGGTTATAGCCATGGCGCGGGTTGAAGCCCGCGCCTAAGCCCTCTGCGGGTACAGCGGTTACAGCAGCTGAATCACACGCCGCTCGAAAGCAGCATGTTACGGATGTGACCGATGGCCTTAGTCGGGTTCAGGCCTTTCGGACATACGTTGACGCAGTTCATGATGCCCCGGCAGCGGAAGACGCTGAACGGGTCATCGAGGGACGCCAGACGCTCGGACGTCTTGGTATCACGGCTGTCTGCCAGGAAGCGGTACGCTTGCAGCAGGGCAGCTGGACCCAGGAACTTGTCCGGGTTCCACCAGAAGGACGGGCAAGAGGTCGAGCAGCAAGCGCACAGGATGCACTCGTACAGACCGTCGAGCTTTTCACGCTCTTCAGGGGACTGCAGACGCTCGATGGCCGGAGCCGGCGTGTCGTTCTGCAGGAATGGCTTAACCTTCTCGTATTGCTTGTAGAAGATGCTCATATCGACAACCAGGTCACGGATAACCGGCAAACCTGGCAGCGGACGAACGATCAGCTTGTTACCTTTTACGACAGCGGACAGCGGCGTGATGCACGCCAGGCCGTTCTTGCCGTTGATGTTCATGCCGTCGGAGCCGCAGACGCCTTCACGGCAGGAGCGACGATAGGAGAAACCCTCGTCCTGCTCTTTGATCAGGGCCAGCACGTCCAGCACCATCAGGTCTTTACCACCGGTATCGACCTGGAATTCCTGCATGAACGGCGCAGCGTCCTGATCAGGGTTGTAACGATAAACACTGACTTGCAACATGGCGGTCACCCTTAATAAGTCCGGACTTTAGGTTCGAAAGTCGGAACAGTCTTCGGCGAGAAGTTCACGGCACGCTTGGTGACGCGCTTGTCACCCGGGAAGTACAGGGTGTGGCACAGCCAGTTTTCGTCGTCACGGTCTTCGAAGTCTTCACGGGCGTGAGCGCCGCGGGACTCTTTACGTACTTCGGCAGCGATGGCGGTAGCTTCAGCCACTTCCAGCAGGTTTTGCAGTTCCAGCGCTTCGATACGTGCAGTGTTGAACGCCTGCGACTTGTCGTTGATCTTCACATTCGCGATGCGCTTGCGCAGATCAGCCAGCTGGGCAATACCTTTCTGCATGTATTCGCCGGTACGGAATACACCGAAGTAGTTCTGCATGCAGCTTTGCAGCTCGCGACGCAGGGTAGCGACGTCTTCGCCGTCGGTACGGTTGTTCAGGGCGTTCAGACGCGACAGGGCAGCTTCGATGTCGGCCTCGGTAGCGTCGTCGTATTCGATGCCGTCGGTCAGCGCCTTCTCCAGGTGCAGGCCGGCAGCGCGGCCGAATACCACCAGGTCGAGCAACGAGTTGCCGCCCAGACGGTTGGCACCGTGAACCGATACGCAAGCCACTTCACCTACCGCGAACAGACCAGGAATGATCTGATCCACGCCTTCGGCGTCCTGGGTGATCGCCTGGCCGTGAATGTTGGTGGCAACGCCGCCCATCATGTAGTGGCAAGTCGGAACAACCGGAACCGGAGCAACCACCGGGTCAACGTGCGCGAAAGTCTTCGACAGTTCGCAGATGCCTGGCAGACGGCTGTGCAGCACTTCCTCGCCCAGGTGGTCGAGCTTGAGCATTACGTGGTCGCCATTCGGACCGCAACCGTTGCCGGCAATGATCTCTTTAACCATCGAACGGGCAACAACGTCACGACCGGCCAGGTCTTTGGCGTTCGGAGCATAACGCTCCATGAAACGCTCGCCGTGCTTGTTGATGAGGTAACCACCTTCACCACGGCAACCTTCGGTAACCAGTACACCGGCGCCGGCGATACCGGTCGGGTGGAACTGCCACATTTCGATGTCTTGTACCGGCACGCCAGCACGCAGAGCCATGCCGACGCCGTCACCGGTGTTGATCAGGGCGTTGGTAGTGGACGCATAGATACGACCTGCACCGCCGGTAGCCAGTACGGTGGCTTTGGCGCGGATATAGGTGGTTTCGCCGGTTTCGATGCAGATTGCGATCACACCGACGAATTCGCCTTCCTGGTTTTTCACCAGGTCGACAGCGTAGTACTCGTTCAGGAACGTGGTACCGGCTTTCAGGTTGCCCTGATAAAGGGTGTGCAGCAGCGCGTGACCGGTACGGTCGGAAGCGGCGCAAGTACGGGCAGCCTGCCCGCCTTTACCGTAATCCTTCGACTGACCGCCGAACGGACGCTGGTAGATACGGCCTTGCTCGGTACGCGAGAACGGCAGACCCATGTGGTCCAGCTCGAAAACGGCAGCCGGGCCTTCCTGACACATGTATTCGATAGCGTCCTGGTCACCGATGTAGTCGGAACCCTTGACGGTATCGTACATGTGCCAGCGCCAGTCATCGTTCGGGTCGGCCGAAGCGATGGCGCAGGTGATGCCGCCCTGTGCGGACACAGTGTGCGAACGGGTCGGGAAAACCTTGGTGATCACGGCAGTCTTGTGACCGCCCTGTGCCAGTTGCAGCGCTGCGCGCATGCCGGCACCGCCGCCACCAATAATGATGGCGTCGAAAGAAATCGTTGGAATGTTAGCCATGAATCAGATACCCCAGAGAATCTGCACACCCCAGACGAAGTAAGCGAACATCGCGACGCCGCATACTGCCTGGAAAAGGAAACGTACTGCAGTCGCGGACTTGCCCAGCGCCATTGGCGTCAGGTAGTCGGTCGCGATGGTCCACATGCCGACCCAGGCGTGAGCGCCCAGGGCAACCAGTGCCAGCAGACTGAAGATACGCATTCCGTTGTGGGCGAACAGGCCGTGCCATTGGTCGTAGCCAATGCCCGGGTTCGCGACGAGGTAGCCGATCAGGAAGATGAAATAAGCCGCGAGAACGACCGCAGACACACGCTGTGCCATCCAGTCATAGAGGCCCGAACGCGAAAGGTTTGTAACGCTGGTTACCATATCCAAACTCCTGCCAGAACGATCAGCACCACGGAAACGGCGATGATCAGTTTCGAGCCCAGGCGGCCGCCTTCCAGCGTCTCACCGATGCCCATGTCCATGATCAAGTGGCGCACACCGGCAACCAGGTGATACAGAAGAGCGGACAGGAGGCCCCATGCTACGAACTTGGCCAGCGGACTGGTCAAGCATGCCTTCACCTCGACATAACCTTCCTCGGAACCCAGGGATTTGCCCAATGCATAAAGCATGATGCCAAGGCCTAGGAAGAGGATGATGCCGGAAACACGGTGAAGAAACGACGTAACGCCGGTGATGGGGAGTTTGATGGTCCTTAGGTCTAGGTTTACAGGTCGTTGGCTTTTCACGGCTTTTTTTTCACACTGAAGAGCCCCTAACAATCAGGGCAAAGTTGTTGGGGAGTGCACTGGTCAGGTAACCACCACCCAGGGATGCGACCCCCAATGAAAGCAAGCCCAAAAGCCCTTGGCGGTCGGTCGCCGAGTATAGACAGTTAGGCTACTAATGACAACGCAATCGCCTACCCCCAATAGCGGATTGCACAAGTCGTATAAAAGGCGTAAATGGCAGGCAATTTCGAGGAAAAAGTACGGTTAAAGCCTTCTGGAGCAAGACTTTAGGCAAATTGACATTCGAATTTATCTCACTATAGTGGTGCGGGCCCTGCGTGGGGGGTCTGTCTGATGATTTCAAGCATAAATAGGAGGCCACATGGCTGACAAAAAAGCGCAGTTGATCATCGAGGGCGCAGCCCCCGTCGAGCTGCCCATTTTAACCGGCACCGTTGGTCCCGATGTTATCGATGTTCGGGGCCTGACGGCCACGGGCCGCTTCACTTTCGACCCCGGTTTCATGTCGACCGCTTCCTGCGAATCGAAGATCACCTATATCGACGGCGACAACGGCATCCTGCTGCACCGCGGATACCCGATCGAACAGCTGGCTGAAAAGTCGGACTACCTGGAAACCTGCTACCTGCTGCTGAACGGCGAACTGCCGACTGCAGAGCAAAAGGCCCAGTTCGTCGGCACCGTGAAGAACCACACCATGGTTCACGAGCAGCTGAAAACCTTCTTCAACGGCTTCCGCCGTGACGCCCACCCGATGGCCGTCATGTGTGGTGTAGTCGGCGCCCTCTCGGCCTTCTACCACGACTCCCTCGACATCAATAACCCGCAGCATCGCGAAATCTCCGCGATCCGCCTGGTTGCCAAGATGCCGACCCTGGCCGCGATGGTTTACAAGTACTCCATGGGCCAACCCATGATGTACCCGCGCAACGACCTGTCGTACGCGGAAAACTTCCTGCACATGATGTTCAACACCCCGTGCGAGATCAAACCGATCAGCCCGGTACTCGCCAAGGCCATGGACCGGATCTTCATCCTCCACGCCGACCACGAGCAGAACGCTTCGACCTCCACCGTGCGTCTGGCGGGCTCTTCGGGTGCCAACCCGTTTGCCTGTATCGCCGCCGGCATCGCCGCACTGTGGGGCCCTGCCCACGGCGGTGCGAACGAAGCCGTGCTGACCATGCTCGATGAAATCGGCGATGTTTCGAACATCGACAAGTTCATCGCCAAGGCCAAGGACAAGAACGATCCGTTCAAGCTGATGGGCTTCGGTCACCGCGTCTACAAGAACCGCGACCCTCGCGCGACTGTCATGAAGCAGACCTGCGACGAAGTGTTGAAGGAACTGGGCATCCAGAACGATCCGCAACTCGAACTGGCCATGCGCCTGGAAGAGATCGCCCTGACCGATCCGTACTTCATCGAGCGCTCGCTGTACCCGAACGTCGACTTCTACTCGGGGATCATCCTCAAGGCGATCGGCATTCCGACCAGCATGTTCACTGTGATTTTCGCCCTGGCACGTACTGTCGGCTGGATTTCGCACTGGAAGGAAATGCTCTCCAGCCCGTACAAGATTGGCCGTCCGCGCCAGCTTTACACGGGTTATGAGTCGCGGGATATCACCAAATTGGAAGACCGCAAATAAGAGCTGTCTTGCGATAGCGTCTTAGCGTTGTACCGGGAACGGCCTCCATGAGAATGGGGGCCGTTTTTGTTTTTGCGGTTTTTTATTGGGGGCATATCCGTTGCTTCGGGAGCTGCCGCTGGCGGTTTCGCTCTTACAGCGAGTCACTTTTGACAAACGCGGTGCGTGTCAAGGCACCTGTCGCCTTGTTCCAATCGTTGTTAGCCAGTTGAACCCTTAAAATCAGGGCGCTCTGGGTTTAAATACACCGCATCAGCT
>NZ_NEIX01000013.1:0-134813 GCF_002112885.1 Pseudomonas sp. B37(2017)
AGAAAGGGCGGGACGAGAAGTCTCCCACGGTCCGTACTGGCTAGAGTCGGAATCGAGCTTTTAGTCCCGCCCACCCCTTCAAGTCTAAACATACAAGCGGGCTAGCTCCGGGCGGCGATCCGACGAAGGCGTCAGGTCAGGCAACCTATATGGTGCATGGGCCGACCTCTTCGCGAGCAAGCCCGCTCCCACAGGGGGTCTGCGGTGTGTCAGTTGCTCGAGAGCTTGTCACCGCGGGCGAATTTCCAGGTGCGGATGATTTCCAGACGGTCGATGTCCGACAGGTCCCCGGTAAACGGTGCAAACGGTGCCGCCAGACGCACGATCCGCTGCGCCGCCTGATCCAGCAGTGGCTGGCCGGAAGACTCCAGCACCAGCACTTCATACAGCGAGCCGTCGCGGTTGATCGACACCATCAGGCGCAGATTGCCGTAGATCTGCTTGCGCCGGGCTTCGTCGGGGTAATTGAGGTTGCCGATGCGCTCGACCTTCTTGCGCCACTCGTCCTTGTACCAGGCGCCCTTGTCGCGCATGGTCGAGGCGGCGCTGAGGCGGTGGATGCGCGGGCGCTTGGCGTACAGCTGTTGTTCGTTGGCCAGTTCGGCTTCAAGGCTGGCGATGTCGCTGGAGAGCTGCGAGCTGTCGAAGGTCGGGGCGTCGACCGTCGGTTTGGTCTCGTTCTTGGCTTCTTCTTTCTTGGTCGGCGCCTTTTTCGGTTTCGGCGCGACGGTGGTCACGGCCGCCTTGGGCGCCGCTTCCTGCACTTCCGGCTTGGCGGCCGGCGGCGGGGTGACTTTCTTGACCTGATTGTCCTGGAACGGCGCGACTTCGGTGGTCTTGGGGATCGCCTTCTTGTCGAGGGTGCCGCTGCCTTCCTGGTTTTCCTGGGCGAGGAAATCGGCCTTCGCCGGCTTCTTTTCGCTCTTGAAGGTGGCGAGGGTGATTTCCAGGGTTTTGCTGATCTGCTTGGGCTCGACCATGGTGAAACCCACGCCGAGCAGCAGCGCCAGATGGATCAGCGCTGCGAGAAACAGGGTAAATCCGAGGCGATCGACCGGGCGCACGCCTTTATGGGCGAGTTCAGCGGGCAGATCGGACGGAAGTGTCATGACAAGAAAACCAACATCGCGTTTTTCACAGGCCGCGCATGATAACGCAATGTTGGTTTCACGCCTTTAGCTTCAAGCATCAAGCGACAGGCTGCATGTGATGCACATCAAGCTTGCAGCTTTTTCTCGATGGCATCCATCAGCAGGCCGCCGATGTCGGTGCCGAAGGCATTGTCGATTTCGCGGATGCAGGTCGGGCTGGTGACGTTGATTTCGGTCAGGTGCTCGCCGATCACGTCCAGGCCGACGAACAGCAGGCCTTTTTCGCGCAAGGTCGGGCCAACCTGGGCGGCGATCCAGCGATCCTTGTCGGTCAGCGGGCGAGCTTCGCCACGGCCGCCGGCCGCGAGGTTGCCACGGGTTTCGCCTTGGGCCGGAATCCGCGCCAGGCAGTAATCCACCGGCTCGCCGTCGATCATCAGGATGCGCTTGTCGCCGTCCTTGATCGCTGGCAGGTAGGCCTGCCCCATGATCTGCTGGGCACCGAGGGCGGTCAGGGTTTCCAGGATCACCGACAGGTTCGGATCGCCGGCGCGGTGACGGAAAATCGAGGTGCCGCCCATGCCGTCCAGCGGCTTGAGGATCACGTCGCCATGTTTAGCGGCGAATTCACGCAGCACGTCGGCGCGGCGGCTGACCACGGTCGGCGGCGTGCACTGCGGGAACAGCGTGGCGAACAGCTTTTCGTTGCAGTCGCGCAGGCTCTGCGGCTTGTTGACCACCAGCACCCCGGCGGACTCGGCCTGTTCGAGCAGGTAGGTGGAGTAGACGAACTCCATGTCGAACGGCGGATCCTTGCGCATCAGGATCACGTTCAGGTCGCTCAGCAGCGAATCCTGTTCGGTGCCCAGTTCGAACCATTTTTCCGGGTTGGCGAAGACTTTCAGCGGCTTCATCCGCGCCCGTGCCTGGCCTTCACCCTGATAAAGGTCTTTCTGTTCCATATAGAACAGTTCCCAGCCGCGCTTCTGCGCCGCCAGCAGCATGGCCAGCGAGCTATCCTTTTTATAGGAAATGCTGGCGATAGGGTCCATGACAATCCCGACGCGAACGCTCATTGGGTTTTCCTCGAAAATTGGCTACCGGATCGGTATGAAAAAAGTGCCGCCAGAGTGGCGCCGGGCGGGTTTTCGGTCAAGGAAAAACCCGTCGATAGATTGCGTCTGGAGACTGTGCTAAAAAGGCTCCCAGCCGTGCTGGCCCTTGAGCATCAAGGGTTTCCAGCCATCAGTCATCGCAAAACGGACAAATTGATTCGCAAAGGCGACGGTAGAGCCCCCTTATGGAACAGCAGTCCAGCGCCTTGAAGGTCATGGTGATCGACGACTCGAAAACGATTCGTCGCACCGCCGAGACCCTGTTGAAAAATGCAGGGTGCGAAGTCATCACCGCGATCGACGGTTTTGACGCCCTGGCGAAGATCGCCGACCACCACCCCGGGATCATCTTTGTCGACATCATGATGCCGCGTCTGGATGGTTATCAGACCTGCGCTTTAATCAAGAACAACAATGCGTTCAAGGGCACGCCGGTGATCATGCTGTCGTCCCGGGACGGGCTGTTCGACAAGGCCAAGGGGCGGATTGTCGGTTCCGATCAATTTTTGACCAAACCTTTCAGCAAGGAAGAACTGCTCGACGCGATTTCGGCCCATGTTCCGGGCTTCGCTGCCGCTTTGCCGCAGTAAGACACGCACAGAGACGCTCGGCCAGCGGGCCCGGTGTCGACAAGAAAAATGGGGAAGACCATGGCACGTATCCTGATCGTCGATGATTCGCCGACCGAAATGTACAAACTCACCGGCATGCTGGAAAAACACGGGCACGAAGTGCTGAAAGCCGAAAACGGCGCCGACGGCGTGGCCCTGGCCCGCCAGGAAAAACCCGACGCGGTGCTGATGGACATCGTCATGCCCGGCCTCAACGGCTTCCAGGCCACCCGTCAGTTGACCAAGGATGCGGAAACCAGCCACATCCCGGTGATCATCATCACCACCAAGGATCAGGAAACCGACAAGGTCTGGGGCACCCGCCAGGGCGCCAAGGACTACCTGACCAAACCGGTCGACGAAGACACGCTGATCAAGACCCTGAACAACGTGCTGGCCGGTTGATCGCGCCGCCATGAGCGAATCGCTGACCGCGTTCGAGCTGTTGTGGCAGATCGACCAGCGCTGTCGCCTGCTGGCGGCGGACCTGCCGTCGCAACCGGCGCGCCAGGATCGCTGGAGCGGCATCGGCTTTCGTCTGGGCGAGCACTGGTACGTCACGCCGATGGGCGAAGTCAGCGAAGTGCTGCCCGAACTGCGCGTCACCCAGTTGCCGGGCGTCAAGCCGTGGGTCAAGGGTGTGGCCAATCTGCGCGGGCGGCTGTTGCCGGTCATGGATCTGTGCGGCTTTTTCGGCCATGAGCTGTCACCGATGCGCAAACAGCGGCGGGTATTGGTGGTAGAGCATCAGGACGTGTTTGCCGGATTGCTGGTCGATGAAGTCTTCGGCTTGCAGCACTTCGAGCAGGACAGCTTCGAATCCGTCTCGATCAGTAAACGGCAAGGCTCCAAGGGCGAGTTCATCAAGGGTTATTTCCGGCGCGAGCAGAACTGGCGGGTGTTCAGCCTGTTTGCGCTGGCGCAGTCACCGAGTTTCATGCACGTCGCGGTTTAACAGGCGAGGACCGATGATCAAAGCAAAAACAGGCAAGCCCGCAGAAGGCTCGCGCAGCCGCTCGCAGATCATCGTGCTGTTCATCGCACTGATCGTGTTCATCATGCTGCTGTTCGCCAACTTCGCTTACCTCAACACCCAGGCCAACTACGACAAGCAGTACATCGGCCACGCCGGCGAGCTGCGGGTGCTGTCGCAGCGGATCGCCAAGAACGCCACCGAAGCCGCCGCCGGCAAGGCCGCCGCGTTCAAACTGTTGAGCGATGCGCGCAACGACTTCGCCCAGCGCTGGGGTTACCTCAAGAAAGGTGACCCGGCCACCGGCCTGCCGCCGGCGCCGTCCACCGTGCGCCCGGAAATGCGCGCCGTGCAGCTGGACTGGGAACGCCTGCTGAAAAACACCGACGCGATTCTCTCCAGCGAACAGACCGTGCTGTCCCTGCATCAGGTGGCCGCGACCCTGGCCGAAACCGTGCCGCAGTTGCAGATCGAATACGAAAAGGTCGTGGAGATTCTCCTGCAACGCGGTGCGCCGGCGGCGCAGGTGGCGATGGCCCAGCGTCAGTCGCTGCTGGCCGAGCGGATTCTCGGCGCGGTGAACACCGTGCTCTCGGGCGATGAAAACTCCCAGCAGGCCGCCGACGCCTTCGGTCGCGATGCCGCACGCTTCGGCCAGGTGCTCAACGGCATGTTGCAAGGCAACCCGGCGCTGAAAGTCAGCCAGGTCGAAGACCGCGACGCCCGTGCGCGTCTGAGCGAAATTTCCGAACTGTTCCAGTTCGTCTCAGGTTCCGTGGATGAAATCCTCGAAACCTCGCCTGAGCTGTTCAAGGTCCGTGAGTCGGCCACCAATATCTTCAGCCTGTCGCAGACCCTGCTTGACGAAGCCTCGCACCTGGCCAGCCGTTTCGAAAACCTCGCCGGCGGGCGCAATACCGACACCATTGGCGGTTATGTGCTGGGCCTGTTGGCGCTGGCTTCGATCATCCTGATCGGCATGGTCATGGTCCGGGAAACCAACCGTCAGTTGCGCGAAACCGCAGAGAAGAACGAGCGCAACCAGAACGCGATCATGCGCCTGCTCGACGAGATCGAAGACCTCGCCGACGGCGACCTGACCGTGACCGCCTCGGTGACCGAAGACTTCACCGGGACCATCGCCGACTCGATCAACTATTCCGTCGACCAACTGCGCGATCTGGTCGCCACCATCAACCTCACCGCCGGCCAGGTCGCCGCTGCGGTGCAGGAAACCCAGGCCACCGCCATGCATCTGGCCCAGGCCTCGGAGCATCAGGCCCAGCAGATTTCCGAAGCCTCGACCGCGATCAGCGACATGGCCCAGTCCATCGATCAGGTGTCGGCCAACGCTGCCGAATCTTCCGCGGTGGCCGAGCGGTCGGTGGAGATCGCCAACAAGGGCAACGAGGTGGTGCACAACACCATCCACGGCATGGACAACATTCGCGAACAGATCCAGGACACCGCCAAGCGCATCAAGCGTCTGGGCGAGTCGTCCCAGGAAATCGGCGACATCGTCAGCCTGATCGATGACATTGCCGACCAGACCAACATCCTCGCCCTCAACGCGGCAATTCAGGCGTCGATGGCCGGTGATGCCGGGCGCGGTTTTGCCGTGGTGGCCGATGAAGTGCAGCGGTTGGCCGAGCGTTCGTCCGCCGCGACCCGGCAGATCGAAACGCTGGTGCGGGCGATCCAGACCGACACCAACGAAGCCGTGATTTCCATGGAGCAGACCACCACCGAAGTGGTGCGCGGCGCGCGGCTGGCGCAGGATGCCGGTGTGGCCCTGGAAGAAATCGAAGGCGTGTCCAAGACCCTTGCGGCGCTGATCCAGAGCATTTCCAACGCGGCGCAGCAGCAGACGTCTTCGGCCGGGCAGATTTCCCTGACGATGAACGTGATCCAGCAGATCACCTCGCAGACCTCGTCCGGCTCCACGGCCACCGCCGAGAGCATCGGCAACCTGGCGAAAATGGCCAGCCAGTTGCGTCGCTCGGTGTCCGGGTTCACCTTGCCGGCGGCGCCTGCGCCCGTCGCGGACAAGGCGTGAGGCCTGCGGGCGAGTCCATGTCGAGCGGAGTGGTTATGGGTGACCGGCACGACTACGTGGCCCTCGAATGGGTCAAGGGTGAAATAGCCGAGACGCTGAGGCAGGCGCATCAGGCCATCGAAGCCGTGCTCGACGATCCGCAGTCGGTGCCCGGGCTGGACGAATGCCTGGCCTGCATCCATCAGGTGCACGGCAGCCTGCAGATGGTCGAGTTCTACGGCGCGGCATTGCTCGCCGAAGAAATGGAACACCTGGTCGAAGCGTTGCAGAACGACCGCGTCAGCCACCGCGACGAAGCGCTGCACTTGCTGTTGCAGGCGCTGGGTCAGTTGCCGATCTACCTCGACCGCGTGCAGGGCGCCCGCCGTGATCTGCCGCTGGTGGTGCTGCCGCTGATCAACGACTTGCGCAGCGCCCGGGGCGAAAGCCTGTTGTCGGAAACCAGCCTGTTCAGCCCGCAGTTGCCCGAACTGGCGCCGTTGGGCGAGGAAACCCTGGCGCTGCTGGAACCGGCGGAGCTGCCGAACGTGCTGCGCAAATTGCGCCAGATGCTGCAAATGGCGCTGGTCGGATTGCTCCGCGAGCAGGACGACCAGACGCACCTCGGTTATCTGGCCAAAGTCTTTACCAGGCTTGAAGCACTCAGCGGTAACTCGCCGCTGAGCCCGTTGTGGCAGGTCGCCTCGGCGTTGGTCGAGGGCATGCGCGAAGGGCGGATCGCCAACAGCCCGGCCCTGCGCAGTCTGTTCAAGGACGCCGACAAGGAACTCAAGCGCCTGCTCGAACAGGGCATGCCCGGCCTCAACCAGCCGCCACCGCCTGAACTGCTGAAAAGCCTGCTGTTTTATATCGCCAAAGCCGAACATCCCACCGGGCAGATGCTGACCATGAAAGATCGCTACTCCCTGGACGACGCGCTGCCCGACAGCGCGATGGTCGACGAAGAACGCGCGCGCCTGGCCGGCCCCGATCGCGATGCCATGCGCTCAGTGCTCGCGGCGCTGTGCGAAGAACTGGTGCGGGTCAAGGAACGCCTCGACCTGTTCGTGCGCAGCGATCGCCAGCACGCCTCGGATCTGGACAGCCTGCTGGCGCCGCTGCGGCAGATCGCCGACACCCTGGCGGTGCTCGGTTTCGGCCAGCCACGCAAGGTGATCATCGATCAACTGGCGGTGGTGCTCAGCCTTGCGCAGGGTCAGCGTGAGCCGAGCGACGCCACGCTGATGGACGTCGCCGGCGCCTTGCTCTACGTCGAAGCGACGCTGGCCGGGATGGTCGGCACGGTGGAACCGGAAAGCCCCGAGGACTCGCGCCTGCCGACCACCGACCTGACGCAGATTCATCAGATCGTGATCAAGGAAGCGCGCATCTGCTTGCAACAGGCCAAGGACATGATCGTCGACTACATCGACGCCGACTGGGATCGCCAGCAACTGCAAAGCCTGCCGGCGCTGCTGACCCAGGTGCGCGGCGCGCTGGCGATGATCCCGCTGGCGCGTGCGGCAAGCCTGCTCGAAGCCTGCAACGGATTTATCCGCGAGCATCTGTTGCTCGACCTCCACGAGCCGGGTTGGCAGCAACTCGACAGCCTCGCCGACGCCATCACCAGCCTCGAGTATTACCTCGAACGCCTGACCGACGACCCGCAGGCACCGAGCGAACACTTGCTGGATATCGCGCAGAAAAGCCTCGCCAGTCTCGGTTTCTTTCCTGACGAACAGCCCGGCGAGCCGCATGTGCCGGTGCTCGACGACGTGCTCAGCCCCAGCGAAGCGCTGGTGATGCAGGATTTGCAGGAACTGGACGACCCGCAGATCGTGCAGTCGTTGGCCGAAGTGCTGGCCAGCCCGGTGTCGGCGGTCAACCCGCCGGCCTTGACCACGCCGGGCAGCCTGCTGCCGCCACCGGCCGATGAAGAACCGGTGGATGACGAGCTGCGCGAAGTGTTCCTCGAAGAGACCGGGGAAGTGCTCGAAGTACTAAGCGAATACCTGCCGCGCTGGTCTGCCGAGCCCGATGACCGCGCCGCCCTGAGTGAACTGCGCCGCGCCTTCCACACCCTCAAGGGCAGCGGCCGGATGGTGCGCGCGCTGGTCCTCGGCGAGCTGGCCTGGGCAGTAGAAAACCTGCTCAACCGCGTGCTGGAACACAGCGTCGAACCCGGCCCGGCGGTGCGCCAGTTGCTGGCCGACACCCTGCTGCTGTTGCCGGATCTGATCGCCGAATTCGCCACCAACGGCCAGCGCCAACGCCACGATGTCGATCAACTGGCGGCTCGCGCCCATGCGCTGGCCAAGGGCGACACGCCGCTGCCGGCCGAAGACGTGGAAGACGTCGCGGCTCTCGATCCGCTGTTGCTGGAGATTTTCCGCAACGAAGCCGAGACCCACCTCGCCAGTCTCAACCGTTTTCTCGATCAGGCCGCCGAGCATGTGCCGTTGCAGGCCAGCGACGAGTTGCAGCGCGCGCTGCACACGCTCAAGGGCAGCGCATCGATGGCGGGGGTTTCGCCGATTGCCGAACTGGCGGCGCCGCTCGACAAACTCGCCCGGGAATTCAAGGCCCATCAACTGGCGCTGGACCTCGACGAAGTGGAACTGCTGCTGGAGGCCGAGGGCCTGTTCCGCGTCGGTCTGCGTCAGCTCAAACACGATCCGCTGGCGCCGATTGTCGGCGCGCAGTCGCTGATCAAACGTACTGAAACCCTGCTCGGCGAGCGCCTGGAATCGATCCTCCAAGCCCCCAGCAGCGCGTTGCGGGTCAAGCGCGATCCGCAACTGATCAACAACTTCCTGGCCCAGGGCATGGACATCCTGCTCGACGCCGAAAACCTCTTGCAGCGCTGGCAGCAGCACCCCGGCGAACGTCAGGAACTCAGCGCGCTGCTGGATGAGCTGACCACCCTGGGCGAAGGCGCACACCTGGCAGATCTGCTGCCGGTGGATGTGCTGTGCGAAGCCTTGCTCGACCTGTACGGCGCCGTCGAAGAAAGCAGCCTGGCGGTCAGCGAGCGGTTTTTCCATGAAGCGCAGCAGGCCCACGAAGCGTTGATCAACATGCTCGACGAACTGGCCGCCGGCCAGGAAATCACCCCGCAACCGCAACGCATCCGCGCCTTGCACGAACTGCTCGACGAAAGCCTCGATCCGTCGGCCATGGGCCTGATCCGCAGCGACGGCAGCCGCACCCTGAGCATCCGCGAACTGGGCAGCGCCACCGCCGAACTGCAACAACACAGCGTCGACAGCGGGCCGGACGACGAGATCGTCGAGATATTCCTCGAAGAGGCGGTGGACATTCTCGACAGCGCCGGCCAAGCCTTGCAGCGCTGGCTGAAGGATCCGGAAAACGGCGCACCGCTGTCGTCGCTGCAACGGGATTTGCACACGCTCAAGGGCGGCGCGCGGATGGCCGAGGTGGCAGCGGTCGGCGATCTGGCCCATGAGTTGGAAGGCCTTTACGAAGGGCTGGTGGATCGTCGTTACAGCCACAGCGAAGCCCTCGACCGATTGCTACGCCAGAGCCACGAGCGTCTGGCACAGTTTCTCGAACATTTGCACCGGCACCAGCCGCTGGATCCGGCGCAGGATCTGATCGAGGCGATCCGCCGGTTCCGTCAGGGCTCGGCCGCCAATCCTGAAACGCCGCCAACCAGTGTCGCGCAGGACGGCCCGGGGCACGATCCAGAGCTGCTGGAAATCTTCCTCGAAGAAGGTTTCGACATCATCGAAAACTCCGGTGCCGCGCTGCTGCGCTGGCAGGCCGAGCCCGGCAATCGCCAGGAAGTGGAAACCCTGCTGCGTGACCTGCATACCCTCAAGGGCGGCGCGCGGATGGTGGAAATCGGCCCGATTGGCGACCTCGCCCACGAGCTGGAATACCTTTACGAAAGCTTGTCCGCCGGCACCCTGCAAGGCAGCGCCGAACTGTTCGCGCTGTTGCAGCGCGGCCAGGACCGCTTGGCGCAGATGCTCGACGCGGTGCGCGCCGGCCAGCCGTGCCCACCGGCAGACCGGTTGATCAGCGCGATCCAGAATTTCAGCCATCCGCTGGTCGTGCAAACCCCGGCGCCCGTGCCGCCGGTGGCGGTCAAGGTCGAGCCTGCTGCCCCGGCGCCCGAGGCCGGGGCAGACATGGTCAAGGTCTCCGCCGAGTTGCTGGATGACCTGGTCAATCTCGCCGGCGAAACCTCGATTTTCCGTGGGCGTATCGAACAGCAAGTCAGCGATGCGCAGACCGCCCTGCACGAGATGGAAACCACCATCGAGCGGATGCGCGACCAGTTGCGCCGGCTCGACACCGAAACTCAGGGACGGATCCTCAGCCGTCAGCAAGTGGACGCCGAACGCCTCGGCTACGAAGATTTCGACCCGCTGGAAATGGACCGCCATTCGCAGTTGCAGCAGTTGTCACGGGCGCTGTTCGAATCCGCTTCCGACTTGCTGGATCTGAAGGAAACCCTCGACCGGCGTACCCACGACGCCGAGAACCTGTTGCAGCAGCAGGGGCGGATCAACACCGAATTGCAGGAAGGCCTGATGCGCACGCGCATGGTGCCGTTCGAGCGCATGTTGCCGCGTTTGAAACGCATCGTCCGGCAGGTCGCCGAAGAGTTGGGCAAGGACGTGGCATTCAGCGTCGGCAACGCCGAAGGCGAGATGGACCGCAACGTCCTCGAACGCATGGCCGCACCGCTGGAACACATGCTGCGCAATGCCGTCGACCATGGTCTGGAGTCCGCCGAAGTCCGGCTGGCGGCGGGCAAACCGGCGCAGGGGCAGATCAGCCTCGACCTGTCCCGCGAGGGCGGCGACATCGTGTTCGACATCCGCGACGATGGCGCCGGCGTGCCGCTGGATGCCGTGCGGCGCAAGGCGATCAAGCGCGGTCTGCTGGCGCCGGACGCCGACATCAGCGACCGCGAGGTGTTGCAGTTCATCCTCCAGCCAGGCTTTTCCACGGCCGAGAAAATCACCCAGATTTCCGGGCGCGGCGTGGGCATGGACGTGGTGCACGAAGAAGTCCGGCAACTGGGCGGCACCATGAGCATCGATTCGGTGCCGGGGCAGGGCGTGCACTTCCGGATTCGCTTGCCGTTCACCGTGTCGGTCAACCGTGCGCTGATGGTGCAGTGCGGCGAGGATCAGTACGCGATTCCGTTGAACACCATCGACGGCATCGTCCGTGTGCTGCCGAACGAACTGGACGGGCATTTCCGTCTCGATCCGCCGAGTTATCAGTACGGCGGCCAGCGTTATGAGCTGTGCTACCTCGGCGAGTTGTTGAAAACCGCGCCACGGCCAAAACTGTCCGGCCAGAGCCTGCCGGTGCCGGTCTTGCTGGTGCAGTGCAATGACCGGCACATCGCGGTGCAGGTCGACACGATGGCCGGCACCCGCGAAATCGTAGTCAAGAGCCTCGGCCCGCAGTTCGCGTCGGTGCAGGGGGTGTCCGGAGCGACGATTCTCGGCGATGGCCGGGTGGTGCTGATTCTCGACCTGCTGGCGCCGATCCGCGCGATGCAGGCGCGGTTGCCGCAGCGTCCGGCCGGCCATGAAATCGAGAGCGAACCGCACAAGCCGTTGCTGGTGATGGTGGTCGACGACTCGGTGACGGTGCGCAAGGTTACCAGCCGTCTGCTCGAACGCCACGGCATGAACGTGCTGACCGCCAAGGACGGGGTCGATGCGATGTTGCTGCTGGAAGAACACATGCCGGACCTGATGCTGCTCGACATCGAAATGCCGCGCATGGACGGCTTCGAAGTGGCGACCCAGGTACGCCACGACGAACGCCTGCAACACCTGCCGATCATCATGATCACCTCGCGCACCGGCCAGAAACACCGCGACCGCGCAATGGCCATCGGCGTCAACGACTACCTCGGCAAGCCGTACCAGGAATCGGTGCTGCTCGAAAGCATCGCCCTGTGGAGCAAAAAACATGCATGAACGCCAGCACAATCAACGCGCCAGTCAGCTCACCGGGCTGCTGCTGCCGCTGGCGGATCGCAACCTGATCCTGCCCAACGTCGCCGTCGCCGAGCTGATCGACTACCAGTCGAGCGCCTTCGATCTCGACACGCCGCCGTGGTATCTCGGTCGGGTGACCTGGCGCGAACGGCAGATTCCGCTTCTGAGTTTCGAGTCGGCGTGCGGCAACAAGATCGTCATCGGCGAACGGGCACGGATCGTCATCCTCAACGCCCTCGGCGGGCGGCCGGAATTGAAGTTCATCGCACTGCTGGTTCAGGGGATTCCGCGCTCGTACAAGCTCGACAGCCAGTTGAGTTATGTCGACGTGCCGCTGTGTGCGCTGGAGCAGGCGGCGGTGCAGGTGGGGGAGCAGGTGGCGAAGGTGCCGGATTTGTTGGCGCTGGAAACATTGTTGGTGGATGCGGGGCTTGTCCACTGATCGTTACGCTCACCGTAACGGTTCGCCACTGCGCTTGATTGATGCCCCTCGATCACACTCCTAAGGTAGCTCCACGACAGCGAACCCCGTGGAGTGAGCATGACAACAACCATTTCCCCCGACTCGCGCTGGACGCGGCGGCGTGACGAGAAGCAGCGGCGCCTCGACAAGGTGCGCGGGCTGGCCGACGGTGCGGTGTTGCCCACCGACAAAATCGTCGCCGCGCTTGAGGCGCTGATCTTGCCCGGCGACCGTGTGGTGCTGGAGGGCAACAACCAGAAGCAGGCGGATTTCCTCTCGCGCGCTCTGGCCAAGGCCGATCCTGAAAAGCTCCACGACCTGCACATGATCATGCCCAGTGTCGGTCGCTCCGAGCATCTGGACCTGTTCGAACGCGGCATCGCCCGCAAGCTCGATTTCTCCTTCGCCGGCACCCAGAGCCTGCGCATCAGCCAGTTGCTAGAAGACGGTCTGCTGGAAGTCGGTGCGATCCACACCTACATCGAACTCTACGCCCGGCTGGTGGTGGACCTGATCCCCAACGTCGTGCTCTCGGCCGGGTTCATGGCCGACCGTGCCGGCAACATCTACACCGGCCCGAGCACCGAAGACACCCCGGCGCTGATCGAACCGGCCGCTTTCAGCGACGGCATCGTCATCGTCCAGGTCAACCAACTGGTGGACGACGTCAGCGAACTGCCTCGTGTGGACATCCCCGCATCGTGGGTGGATTTCGTGGTGGTCGCGGACAAGCCGTTCTACATCGAACCGCTGTTCACCCGCGACCCCCGCCACATCAAGCCTGTGCACGTGCTGATGGCGATGATGGCGATCCGCGGGATCTACGAAAAACACAACGTGCAGTCGCTGAACCACGGCATCGGTTTCAACACCGCGGCCATTGAACTGATCCTGCCGACTTACGGCGAATCCCTCGGCCTCAAGGGCAAGATCTGCCGCAACTGGACGCTCAACCCGCACCCGACGCTGATCCCGGCGATTGAAAGCGGCTGGGTCGAAAGCGTGCATTGCTTCGGCACCGAACTGGGCATGGAAAACTACATCGCCGCTCGCCCCGATGTGTTCTTCACCGGGCGTGACGGCTCGCTGCGTTCCAACCGGATGTTCTGCCAACTGGCCGGGCAATACGCGGTGGACCTGTTCATCGGCGCGACCCTGCAAGTCGATGGCGATGGTCATTCCTCCACCGTCACCCGAGGTCGCCTCGCCGGTTTCGGCGGCGCACCGAACATGGGGCACGACCCACGCGGTCGGCGTCACGGCACTCCGGCCTGGCTCGACATGCGCCTCGACGACTCGCAGCAACCGATGCTCGAACGCGGCAAGAAACTCGTGGTGCAAATGGTCGAAACGTTCCAGGAGGGCGGCAAACCGACCTTCGTCGAAACCCTAGACGCAGTGGAGGTGGCGAAGAAAAGCGGGATGCCGCTGGCGCCGATCATGATCTACGGCGACGACGTTACTCACCTGCTCACCGAAGAGGGCATCGCCTACCTGTACAAGGCGCGTTCGCTGGAAGAGCGTCAGGCGATGATCGCTGCAGTCGCCGGCGTCACCGCCATCGGCCTGCGCCACAACCCGAAAGACACCGAACGCATGCGCCGCGAAGGCCTGATCGCCTTGCCCGAAGACCTTGGCATCCGCCGCACCGACGCCACCCGCGAATTGCTCGCGGCGAAGAGCGTGGCCGATCTGGTCGAGTGGTCCGGCGGCCTCTACAACCCGCCCGCCAAGTTCAGGAGCTGGTAATGCACGCACTCAACCTGCAACCGAAAACCATCACCCTCGCGGAACGGCTGGCGGATCTGGCCGTGGACGCGCTGATCGACGAAGCCGACCTGTCACCAAAACCGGCGCTGGTGGACCGACGTGGCAACGGTGCGCACACCGATCTGCACCTGGGATTGATGCACGCTTCGGCACTGGCGTTGTGGCCGGCGTTCAAGGAAATGGCCGAAGCCGCGCTCGAATTCGGCGAGATCGGCTTGCCGCTGCGCGAAGCCATCGGCCGCATCGGAAGGGAAGGCGAGCAAGCGATGCTCGCCACCACCCACGGCGTGAACACCCATCGCGGGGCGATCTGGGCGCTGGGCCTGCTGGTCACGGCTGCTGGGCTGGACACCAAATCCACCAGCGCTGGAGCCGTCACCCTGCGCGCTGCGCGTCTGGCGTTGCTCGATGACCGTTATGCGCCGCGTCCGCTGAGCCACGGCGCCCAAGTCGCCCAACGCTACGGCGCTCGCGGTGCCCGGGAAGAAGCGCAACTCGGCTTCCCGTCCGTGGTGCAACGCGGCCTGCCGCAGCTCAAACGCAGCCGCGCCGCCGGCCATGGCGAACAGAACGCCCGGCTCGATGGCTTGCTGGCGATCATGACCGACCTCGCCGACACCTGCGTGCTGTACCGCGCCGGCGAACAGGGTCTGCACGCTATGCAGCACGGCGCCCAGGCAGTGCTCGACGCCGGTGGCAGCGCCAGCCTCACCGGTCGCCGCCGCCTGCACGAACTGGATCAACAACTCATCGCATTGAATGCCTCGCCCGGTGGTGCCGCCGACTTGCTCGCCGCCACTCTGCTGCTTGATCGAATCGAGCGCGACGGCATCCTTCAGGGAGCGTTTTGATGGAAACCTTATCCTTTGAATTCCCCGCCGGGCAGCCGCCGCGCGGTCGGGCGCTGGTCGGTTGTGTCGGCTCGGGCGATCTGGAAGTGCTGATCGAACCGGGCCTGGCCGGCAAGCTGACAATCAGCGTGCAGACCTCTGTCAATGGTGCGCAGCAGCGCTGGCAGCATCTGTTCGCGCGGATGTTCGACGGCACCACGCCACCGGCGATGGCCATCGATATTCACGACTTCGGCGCGACCCCGGGCGTGGTGCGTCTGCGTCTGGAACAAGGCTTCGAGGAGATCGGCCATGACTGACGCCTCAGCGCTTCTACACAAACATTCGTTCGTCGAACTCGGCGCCCGGCAGCGGGCGAAAGCCTTGCTCGACGCCGGCACCTTCCGCGAACTGCTCGACCCGTTTCAACGCGTCATGTCGCCATGGCTCGAACGCCAGGGCGTGGTGCCGCAAGCCGATGACGGCGTGGTGATCGCCAAGGGCAATCTCGACGGTTTGCCGGTGGTGATCGCGGCCATCGAAGGTGCGTTTCAGGGCGGCAGTCTCGGTGAAGTCGGCGGCGCGAAAATCGCCGGCGCGCTGGAACTGGCCGCCGAGGACAACCGCAAAGGCATTCCGACCCGCGCCATCCTGCTGCTGGAAACCGGCGGTGTGCGCTTGCAGGAAGCCAACCTCGGGCTGGCGGCGATTGCCGACATCCACGCGGCGATTGTCGATTTGCAGCAGTACCAGCCGGTGGTCGGCGTGGTGGCCGGCAGCGTCGGCTGCTTTGGCGGGATGTCGATTGCCGCCGCGCTGTGCAGCTATTTGCTGGTGACCCAGGAGGCGCGCCTCGGCCTGAACGGCCCGCAGGTGATCGAGCAGGAAGCCGGGATCGAGGAATACGACTCCCGCGACCGGCCCTTCATCTGGAGCCTGACCGGCGGCGAGCAACGGTTTGCCAGTGGTCTGGTGGACCGTTACGTCGCCGATGACGTGGCGCAGATTCGCCAACAGGTCGGCGAATTGTTGCAACAAGGCTTGCCGGCGCAACCGCGCAGTCAGCGGGCCGAGTGGTTCCTGCAACGCCTGACGAGCCTGGACACTGACAAGCAAATAGAGCCTTCGGTGGTTCGCGATCTGTATCAAGGAGAGCGCTCATGAGTGGTTATTCCGTGCGCGGTTTGAACTGGTTCAACGCCTTGAGCGCTGGGGCGAATGCCGTTCAGGGTTTGCCGGCATCGCTGAAGGTCGCTGACGGTGAGCTCGGGCGCTTTATCGCGGTGGTCGCCGATCCGCAAAACCGTTTCCCCCGCGCTCGCAACGGCGAAGTCGGTTTGCTCGAAGGCTGGGGTCTGGCCAAGGCGGTGGATGATGCGATCACCGCCGACCGAGACAAAACGCAAAAGCGCCCACTGATCGCCATCGTCGATGTGCCGAGCCAGGCCTACGGTCGCCGCGAAGAAGCCCTCGGCATTCATCAGGCTCTGGCCGGTGCGGCGGACGCTTATGCCCGCGCCCGTCTGGCCGGGCATCCGGTGATTGCGCTGCTGGTGGGCAAGGCCATGTCCGGGGCGTTTCTCGCTCACGGTTATCAGGCCAATCGCTTGATTGCCCTGCGTGATCCGGGGGTGATGGTGCATGCGATGGGTAAGGCGTCGGCGGCGCGGGTGACCTTGCGCAGCGTCGAAGAACTGGAAGCCCTGGCGTCCAGCGTGCCGCCGATGGCGTATGACATCGACAGCTATGCCAGCCTCGGGTTGCTCTGGGAAACCCTGTCGGTGCAGCAGATCGAGCAGCCGACGGCGGAGGATCTGGCGCGAGTAAGCGAATGCCTGAAGCAAGCCATCGGCGATATTTCGTCGACTGATCTGAGCAATCGTCTCGGCGCGAAAAATCGTGAAGCGTCCAGCCGCGTACGGGAACTGCTGAGGGCGCAGTGGTGAACACGCCTCTGGCCCACGACCTGCTGTGGGGCATGACGCCGGCGCAGTTGCCGGCGGATGCGCCGCAGTGGGCGATTGATTCGCTGGCTGCCGGGCAACCGGTGGTGGTGCGGCGGGCGTTGAGTGAAGACGGGTTCGTGGCGGTGGGCGTGCGCGGTCGGTTGCGCGAGCAGCGCTTGGCGGCGTTCATGGCGATCGATTCGATTGCCTGTCGGGTCAGCCCGGAAGCGCTTTGTCAGGTCGAGAGCGAGCGTGATCTGCCGGTCATGCACGCGCTGCGGCAACTGCGGCCGGTACTCGATGATTGCGGCTGGATCTGGGGCGTCAGTGGCAGCGTCGGGTTTGAATTGGCCAGTGGATTTACGGCGATGCACCAAGCCAGCGATCTCGATTTGATCCTGCGTACACCGCAACTCATCACCCGTAATCAGGCACGCAAACTGGTGGCGGTTTTCGATCAGGCGATCTGCCGGGTCGATCTGCAATTGCAGACGCCGTTCGGTGCCGTCGCCCTGCGCGAATGGGCCGGAAATGCTCTGCGGGTGCTGCTGAAAAACGCCCATGAAGTCTGTCTGGTGTCTGATCCGTGGAACCCGCAGGAGCAGGCAGCGTGAGCAGTCTGCTGGTGTTTCCCGGTCAGGGCGCGCAGCAGCCCGGCATGCTCCAGCGTTTGCCTCGGGAAACGCTGATCGAGGCCAGCGATAGCCTCGGTGAAGATGTCTTGCGGCTGGATTCCAGCGAAGCGTTGCGCAGCACACGGGCGGTTCAGCTCTGCCTGCTGATCGCCGGAGTCGCAGCCTCGCGGCAATTGTTGCAGGACGGACTTGCCGCGGATTACGTCGCAGGTCTGTCCATCGGTGCCTACCCGGCAGCGGTGGTCGCCGGAGCGTTGAGTTTCAGCGATGCGTTGCATCTGGTCAGTCTGCGTGGCGAGTTGATGCAGCAGGCTTATCCACAGGGCTTCGGCATGACCGCGATCATCGGCCTGCAATTATCCACAGTCGAAACGCTGCTGGCGCAGGTACACAGCGCAGAAACACCGGTGTACCTGGCCAACATCAACGCCGATAACCAGGTGGTGATTGCCGGCAGCGACCAGGCGATGCAAGCGGTCGCCGAGCTGGCGCGCAGTCGTGGCGCCGGGCTGGCAAAACGTCTGGCGGTCAGCGTGCCGTCGCACTGTCCGTTGCTGGACGAGCCTGCGCAAACGCTCGCCGAAGCGTTCGCCAGGGTAGAACTGAAAACACCGAAAATCGCTTACCTGAGCGGCAGCCGCGCAAGGCCTGTGACCCAGGTAGAAGCACTGCGCGACGACCTCGCCTTCAACATGTGCCGCGTGGTGGACTGGCGCGGCACCGTGCAAAGCGCTTACGAGCGCGGCGTTCGTCTACAGATCGAACTGCCGCCCGGTGCGGTGTTGACCGGGCTGGCGCGCCGGGTGTTCGAACAGGGCACCGTCACTGCCTTCGACAGTGCCCGGCTCGACACCTTGCAGGCGCTGTTGCGTGAAGAGGAGGGCCGACGACCCTAAATCACCGACTCAGGCTTCGAACAACAAAAACAACATTCGACGATGCACTTTGAGGACTACAACAATGATTATTTACGGTGTGGCGCTGCTGGCGATCTGTACGCTGTCAGGGGTGATCATGGGTGACCTGCTCGGCGTGCTGCTGGGGGTCAAATCCAACGTCGGCGGGGTCGGCATCGCCATGATCCTGTTGATCTGCGCGCGGTTGTGGATGCAGAAGCGCGGCGGCATGACCAAGGAGTGCGAGATGGGCGTCGGCTTCTGGGGCGCCATGTACATTCCCGTGGTGGTGGCGATGGCCGCGCAACAGAACGTCGTCACCGCCCTGCACGGCGGCCCGGTGGCGGTGCTGGCGGCGATCGGTTCGGTGGTGGTCTGTGGCTGCACGATTGCCCTGATCAGCCGCACCCACAAGGGCGAGCCTTTGCCCGACGAACCGGCGGAAATCTCCCCGGTCGGCACACCGGTAGGAGGTCGCTGATATGTGGGATCTCATTGAAAAAGGTCTGGAACACAACGGTCTGATCACCGCGTTCGCCTTCGTCGGCGTGATCATGTGGGTCTCGGTGATCCTCTCCAAACGCCTGACCTTCGGGCGGATTCACGGCTCGGCGATTGCCATCGTCATCGGCCTGGTGCTGGCCTGGGTCGGCGGCACGATGACGGGCGGGCAGAAGGGCCTGGCGGACCTGACGCTGTTCTCCGGCATCGGGCTGATGGGCGGCGCGATGCTGCGGGACTTTGCGATCGTTGCCACGGCGTTTGAGGTGCAGGCGACCGAGGCGAAGAAGGCCGGGATGATCGGCGTGATTGCGCTGCTGCTGGGCACGATCCTGCCGTTCATTGTCGGCGCGTGCATGGCCTACGCGTTCGGTTATCGCGATGCGGTGAGCATGACTACCATCGGCGCGGGTGCGGTGACTTACATTGTCGGGCCGGTGACGGGTGCGGCGATTGGCGCGACGTCGGATGTGATGGCGTTGTCGATTGCCACCGGGTTGATCAAGGCGATTCTGGTGATGGTCGGCACGCCGGTGGCGGCGCGTTGGATGGGCCTGGATAACCCGCGCTCGGCGATGGTGTTCGGCGGGCTGGCCGGTACGGTAAGTGGTGTGACGGCGGGGCTGGCGGCGACGGATCGGCGGTTGGTGCCTTATGGCGCTTTGACCGCGACCTTCCACACCGGGCTTGGGTGCTTGCTGGGTCCATCGCTGCTGTTCTTCATTGTTCGCGGAATCGTTGGCTAACAGATCGTTGATCGTTCCCACGCTCTGCGTGGGAATGCAGCCCGGGACGCTCCGCGTCCCAAAAGCGGACGCAGAGCGTCCATTGAGGCATTCCCACGCAGAGCGTGGGAACGATCGTTAGGTGGTCTGGCGATTGGCATACATCCGGCACTCCGCCAGCAATGCCAGCAAATTCGGATCCCGCTCTTTTGCCTTCAAAAACACCACCCCGATGTGCTGCTGCAACCGGTACTTCTCCTGCAACGGAATCAGCTTCACCCGGTTCTCGTACACCGCCGCAATCCTCCCCGGCAGCAACGCATAACCGACCCCGGAGCTGACCATGCTCAGCAGGGTGAAGATGTCGTTGACCTGCATCGCCACCTTCGGCTCGAACCCCGCCTGCCTGAACACCCGGATACCATCCTGATGGGTGGCGAAGCCTTGGGTCAGGGTAATAAAGGTCTCATCGCGTACCTCTGCCAGATCCACTTCGCTGCGCTGGGCGAAGCGCGAATCGGCTGGCGTAGCGAGGAAGATGTCGTCGGAAAACAGCGGAATCTGTTCGCAGTCCGGGTCGTTGACGGTGTCGTCCAGCGACACCAGGATCGCGTCGACTTCCATGTTCTTCAGCTTGTAGAGCAGGTCGATGTTCGAGCCGAGGATCAGGTCGATGTTGAGTTCGCTGCGGCGGATCTTCAAACCCATGATCAGCTGCGGCACGGTTTTCACCGTCAGCGAATACAGCGAGCCTAGCTTGAAGCGCTCGGCCGAGAACCCGGCGGCTTCGCGGGTCAGGCGCACGCTTTCGACCACGTCCTGAATCAGTTTCTGCGCCCGCTCTTCGAGCACGTAGGCACTCTCCAGCGGCGTCAGGTTGCGTCCTTCGTGTTTGAACAACGGGCAGCGCAGGGCGCTTTCCAGCGAATGGATCGCGCGGTGCACGCTGACGTTGCTGGTCTGCAACTCGGCGGCGGCGCGGGCGAGGTTGCCGGTACGCATGAAGGCGAGGAACACCTCGAGTTTCTTCAGGGTCAATTCTTCGTCGATCAGCATGGCGCGGACTCTTCTTGGTATCGGTCGATTGTGCCCAAATATCAGGGCAGGTGCAGGCCCGCGTTGAACGGAAACATTGCGCTTTTACGCTCAAGGCCCGAGCCTTGCGCGCTGCGGTAATGAAATCGAGGTGTGCGACACATGTATCACGGAGAAAAACTGAACGCCTGGACGCATCTGGTCGGGGCGGTAGCGGCGTTTGTCGGGGGCGTCTGGATGCTGGTGATTGCCAGCCTCGACGGCAGCCCGTGGAAGATCGTCAGCGTGGCGATTTATGCCTTCACCTTGCTGGTGCTCTACAGCGCATCGACCGTGTACCACAGCGTGCGCGGGCGCAAGAAAGCGATCATGAAGAAGGTCGATCACTTTTCGATCTACCTGCTGATCGCCGGCAGTTATACGCCGTTCTGTTTAGTGACCCTGCGCGGGCCGTGGGGCTGGACGCTGTTCGGGATTGTCTGGGGGCTGGCGCTGATCGGCATCCTGCAAGAGATCAAGCCGCGCTCCGAGGCGCGGATCCTGTCGATCGTGATCTACGCGGTGATGGGCTGGATCGTGCTGGTGGCGGTCAAGCCGCTGATCGCTGCGCTGGGGACGGCGGGGTTTGCCTGGCTGGCGTCGGGAGGCGTGTTGTACACCGTGGGGATTATCTTTTTTGCCCTCGACCATCGCCTGCGGCATGCCCACGGGATCTGGCATCTGTTTGTGATCGCCGGGAGTTTGCTGCACTTTGTGGCGATTCTGTTTTACGTCCTTTAATCGCAACTCCTGTGGGAGCGAGCTTGCTCGCGAAGGCGTCATTTCAATCGGCATCTTTGTTGACTGTTACACCGCTATCGCGAGCAAGCTCGCTCCCACAGGGGACCAAGGTTTGCAGTTGTATCTGTGCGCGGCTGCTGAATATCTGCAACAGGTCGCCGAGGGTATGTGGCGGTGGTTCGGTGGCGCGAGTCACCGCGTACAGCGTGATCGGCAGCGGTGGGGCGAGTGGGCGAATCACGGTGCTGGTCGGTGAGGCACCGAGGGCGGTGAACGGGTCGATCACCGCCACCCCGGCGCCGGACTCCACCATTGCACGCGCCAGCGAATACGTTTGCACGGCGATCCGCACACGGGGCGGTGGCTCGACCGCTTCGAGATAACTGTCGAGCCGGGCAGCCAGTGGATCGGCGCTGGACAGCCCGATCAGCGGCGCTCCCGCCAACGCCATCAGCGGCAACGGCTGACCGGCATCGTCCTCCGGCCAGTAACCTTTCGGCGCCAGCGCCACCAGTACCCCCGAAGCCAATGCCTGGGCCTTCAGCCCCGGATGATCCGGCAACTGCAACGTCAGGGCCACGTCCACTTCGCGCATCAGCAGGTTCTGCATCAGCTCGCGGCTGTGGGCGCTCGACAGTTCGCAGGCGATGTCCGGGAATTGCGCCGTCCACTGCTGGATCGCCGGCGGCAGCAACGACAGCGCCAGCGCCGGGGTCGCGCCGATTCGCAGGCTGTGGCCGGGTTCGCGGCGCAGGCTCTGGGCCAGACGCCGCACGCCTTGCAGGCTTTCCGTGACCTTGTCGACTTCGCGTTCCAGCTCCAGCGCTTCCGGGGTCGCCTGCAACTTGCCGCGCACCCGCAGAAACAATGGAAAGCCCAATTGCTGCTCGGCGTGCTGCAGCACCTTGGTCACCGCCGGTTGCGAGACGTGCAGCAACTGCGCAGCGGCGCTGATCGAGCCGGTCTGGCGGATGGCCTGGAAAATCTCGATATGACGAAGGCGCATGACGATCCCATAACCTTTGTTTATAGGTTTGGCATCTTTATTCATTGTTCGGCGCCTGTCACCTCACCCTAACCTCGGCCTCGTCTTCAAGAACGATTAAGGACGGACATGACTCAGCGTGTGTGCATCATCGGCGGCGGCGTGATCGGGTTGGCAACGGCCTGGGCGCTGGTGCGCGACGGTTTCGAAGTGACAGTGGTCGAGGCGCGGCAGGCGCTGGGCAGCGAAACCAGTTTCGCCAACGGCGGCCAGTTGTCCTACCGCTACGTTGCGCCGCTGGCCGATGCCGGCGTGCCGTTGCAGGCGATCGGCTGGATGCTGCGCGGCGATTCACCGCTCAAGCTGCGCCCGCGCCTGGACCCGGCTCAGTGGCGCTGGATGGCCTCGTTTCTCGCCGCGTGCCGCACCTCGGTCAACCGCGAAAACGCCGCGCATCTGTTGCGTCTGGCGCTGTTCAGCCAGAGCACGCTGAAACGCTGGCGCGAGGACGACGGACTGGTCGGTTTCAACTGGCGGCGCAACGGCAAACTGGTGACCTTCCGCAATGCCGCCAGCTTCGAGCATGCACGCAAAGGCCTCGCCGATCCGCAGCAACAGCAGGTGTTGTCCGCCACCGAATGTGCGCAACTGGAACCGGCACTGGCCGATGCGCCGTTTGTAGGCGCGATCTACACGCCGGATGAAGAAGTCGGCGACTGTCACGGTTTCTGCCAACAGTTGGCGGCGCGCTTGAAGGCGTCGGGCCGTTGCGAGTTTCGTCTCGGTCAGGCGGTTACCGGCATTCGTCACAGCCACGGCGCGGTCACGGCGATTGAGCTTGGCGACGAAACCCTGCCGGTTGAACAACTGGTGATCGCCGCCGGCCATCGCAGCCCGTTGCTGGCGCTGCCCGGCCTGCGCCTGCCGCTGTATCCGCTGAAGGGCTACAGCCTGACCGTGCCGATCGGTAACGGGCACCGAGCGCCGGACGTGAGCATCACTGACTACGACCGCAAGATCGTCTACGCGCGTATCGGCGAACAACTGCGCGTAGCGGCGATGGTCGACATCGTCGGTTTCGACCCGGCGGTGGATCCCGAGCGACTGGCGCTGATCAAGCGCCAGGCCCGAGACACCTTTCCCGACGCCGGCAACTACGATGCGGCCGTCGAATGGGCCGGCATGCGCCCGGCCACGCCCACCGGCGTTCCACTGCTGGGCGCCACGGCGTATCGCAATCTGTGGCTCAACCTCGGCCATGGTGCGCTGGGTTTCACCCTGGCCTGTGGCAGCGGGCAGTTGCTCAGCGAACTGATTGGCGAGCAGCGCACATCCATTGATCTGCACGGGTTCAATCCCCGTGCGGCGTGACGGTTTCTGCTAAAACACCCCACCCACAACGGAGAATAACAATGCAAAAAATCACGTTGCTCGGCTGCACTCTGGCGCTGGTTTTCGGCGCTCAGGCGCAGGCCAATGAAGTGCCGCTGACCGGTACGCTCGGCAAGATCGCCAGCACCAACAGCATCACCCTGGGTTATCGCGATGCGTCGGTGCCGTTCTCGTATGTGGGCGATCACACGGGCCAGCCAATGGGGTATTCGGTGGAACTGGCGGACAAGATCGTCGAGCGCATCAAGCAGCAACTGGCGCTGCCGGAACTGAAGGTGAAGTACAACCTGGTGACGTCGCAGACGCGGATTCCGCTGGTGCAGAACGGCACGGTCGACCTTGAATGCGGTTCCACCGGGGTAACCGCCGAACGGCAGAAGCAGGTCGCGTTCTCCTACGGTTTCATCTACGTCAAAGGTCAACTGCTGACCGCCAAGGACAGTGGCATCCACAGCTTCGATGACCTGCGCGGCAAGAACGTGGTGACCACCGCCGGCACCACCAACGAGCGCTATCTGAAGAACTACAACCTCGACCATAAACTGAACATGTTCGTCATCAGCGCCAAGGATCACGGCGAGGCATTCCAGATGCTGCAATCAGGGCGTGCGGCGGCGTTTTACATGGACGATGCGCTGCTTTACGGCGAGCGGGCCAAGGCGCGCGATCCGCATAATTGGGTCGTGGTGGGAGAGGAGCAATCGCGGGAAATCTACAGCTGCATGGTGCGCAAGGATGATCCGCAGTTCCTCGCGCTGGTCAACGGTGTGCTGGCCGACCTGTACAGCTCGGGGGAGATCAACGGCATCTACCGCAAGTGGTTCGAACAGCCGATTCCGCCGAAAGGCTTGAACCTTGAGTTCCCGATGACCAGCGAACTCAAGGCAATCATCGCCAGACCGATCAGTGATCCGGTGCAGTGACGCGTTAGAAATCACCCCACAGTTGCTGCGCCACCGCCAGCGCCACAACCGGCGCAGTCTCGGTGCGCAGCACGCGCGGGCCGAGGCGGGCGGCGTGGAAGCCGCTGGCCTTGGCTTGCTCGACTTCGGCGTCGGACAAGCCGCCTTCCGGGCCGATCAGGAACGCCAGGGTCGATGGTTTGGCATGGCTGACCAGCGGCTCGGCGACCGGGTGCAGCACCAGTTTCAGTTCGGCTTCGGTCTGCTTCAGCCAGTCGGCCAGCAGCACCGGTGGATGAATCACCGGCACCCGCGAACGACCGCATTGCTCGCAGGCGCTGATTGCCACCTGGCGCCAGTGCAGCAGGCGTTTGTCGGCGCGTTCGTCCTTGAGGCGGACTTCGCAGCGCTCGCTGAAGATCGGGGTGATTTCGGTCACGCCCAGTTCGGTGGCTTTCTGGATTGCCCAGTCCATCCGCTCGCCCCGGGACAGGCCCTGGCCGAGGTGGATTTGCAGCGGCGATTCGACCTGACCGGCGAACTGCTCGTCGATCTGCACCACCACGCGTTTCTTGCCGACTTCCACCAGCGATCCGCGAAATTCGTGGCCGGAACCGTCGAACATCTGTACCGCATCGCCCTCGGCCATGCGCAGCACGCGGCTGATGTAATGCGCCTGGGCTTCCGGCAGTTCGTGTTCGCCGGTGCTGAGCGGGGCGTCGATAAAGAAGCGGGACAGTCTCATGGTGGTTCTCTTTAAGTAGATCGTTCCCACGCTCTGCGTGGGAATGCCTCGTTGGACGCTCTGCGTCCGCTTTTGGGACGCGGAGCGTCCCGGGCTGCATTCCCACGCAGACGGTTCGACGCCTCGACGTGGGAACGAGTACGAGTCGTGCTTAGCCCGGATCACGGAACCCGGGATGGAAATCCTTCGGCACCGCCACGCTGACGCTGTCACGAGTGGCAATGTCGATGCCTTCGCTGGCGACTTCGGCTAGGAAGTCGATCTGCTCCGGGGTGATCACGTACGGCGGCAGGAAATACACCACGCTGCCCAACGGGCGCAGCAATGCGCCACGCTCCAGCGCATGCTGGAACACCTTCAGGCCGCGACGTTCCTGCCACGGATAAGCCTCTTTCGTGGCTTTGTCCTTGACCATCTCGATCGCCAGCACCATGCCGGTCTGACGGACTTCCGAGACATTCGGATGATCCACCAGATGCGCCGTGGCTGAAGCCATGCGCTGGGCCAGCGCCCGGTTGTTTTCGATCACGTTGTCCTGCTCGAAAATATCCAGGGTCGCCAATGCCGCCGCACACGCCAGCGGGTTGCCGGTGTAGCTGTGCGAATGCAGGAAGGCGCGCAGGGTCGGATAATCGTCGTAGAACGCGCTGTACACCTCGTCGGTGGTCAGGCACGCGGCCAACGGCAGATAACCGCCGGTCAGGGCTTTCGACAGGCACAGGAAGTCCGGACGGATGCCGGCCTGTTCGCAGGCGAACATCGTCCCGGTGCGGCCGAAGCCGACGGCGATTTCGTCGTGAATCAGGTGCACGCCGTAACGGTCGCAGGCCTCGCGCAGCAGCTTGAGATAGACCGGGTGGTACATGCGCATGCCGCCGGCGCCCTGGATAAGCGGCTCGACGATCACGGCCGCGACGCTCTCGTGGTTCTCGGCCAGGGTCTGCTCCATCGCCGCGAACATGTTGCGCGAGTGTTCTTCCCAGCTCATGCCCTGCGGGCGCAGGTAGCAATCCGGGCTCGGCACCTTGATGGTGTCCATCAGCAGGGCTTTATAGGTTTCGGTGAACAGCGGCACGTCACCGACCGACATCGCCGCCATGGTCTCGCCGTGGTAGCTGTTGGTCAGGGTGACGAAGCGCTTCTTGTTCGGCTGGCCGCGGTTGAGCCAGTAGTGAAAGCTCATTTTCAGCGCGACTTCGATGCAGGACGAACCGTTATCGGCGTAGAACACCCGGTTCAGGCCTTCCGGCGTCATCTTCACCAGACGCTCGGACAGCTCGATCACCGGCTGATGGCTGAAGCCGGCCAGAATCACGTGTTCCAGCTGATCGACCTGATCCTTGATGCGCTGGTTGATGCGAGGGTTGGCATGGCCGAACACGTTGACCCACCAGGAGCTGACCGCGTCCAGATAACGCTTGCCTTCGAAGTCTTCCAGCCAGACGCCTTCACCGCGCTTGATCGGGATCAGCGGCAGCTGTTCGTGGTCTTTCATCTGGGTGCAGGGATGCCACAGCACCGCGAGATCGCGTTGCATCCACTGGTTGTTCAGGCCCATGTTCAGTCTCCTCGAGGCGGCTCGCGTCAGGCGCGGGCAAACAATCGCGCAAGCCTATGCAATGCGTCGCGCCGGGACAACCCATTGTGTCGATTGAGCTACTTTGTATGGGCCGATAGACGTCGCTGGCGGCGTTTTGATGGCTGACGTATTCTTCGCGGTTCTTTGGGTCGTCTGACCCGCAAAACTGCATTTTCCTACGTGTTTTTCCGGAGTTCGCTGAATGTCTGTCGGTTGGCTGCGCGCCTGTGCGCTAGTGGTGTTGGGGCTGTTTAGCGTTACGGCGCTGGCCAAGGATAAAACCGCAATCGTGATCGGCGGCGGCCTGTCGGGCCTGACGGCGGCTTACGAACTGCAGAACAAGGGCTGGCAGGTCACGCTGCTGGAAGCCAAGCCGAGCCTGGGCGGTCGCTCGGGCATGGCCACCAGCGAGTGGATCGGCAACGACAAAACTCAACCGGTGCTGAACAAGTACGTATCGACCTTCAAGTTGAACACCACGCCAGCGCCTGAATTCGTACGGACTCCGGGTTACCTGATCGACGGCGAGTATTTCTCCGCCGCCGACCTGACCACCAAACAGCCTGCTACGGCCGAAGCGCTGAAGCGCTACGAGAAAACCCGTGACGATCTGGCGCGTTCGATCGACGACCCGCAGAACCCGGCCGCGACCAACACCCTGCACGCCCTGGACCAGATCAACGTTTCGAGCTGGCTCGACAAGCAGAACCTGCCGGCCACCGCGCGTCAGCTGATCAACCAGGACATCCGCACCCACTACGACGAGCCTTCGCGCCTGTCGCTGCTGTACTTCGCGCAGCAGAGCCGGGTGTATCGCGGCGTGTCCGACCGTGACCTGCGCGCTTCGCGACTGGTCGGTGGCAGCCCGGTGCTGGCCCAGGCCTTCGTCAAACAGCTGAAAACCATCAAGACCGATTCGCCGGTGTCCGCCATCACCCAGGACAAGGACGGCGTGACCGTCAAGGTCGGCAGCGTGGGCTATTCGGCAGACTACGTCGTGCTGGCGGTGCCATTGCGCGCCCTCAACAAGATTCAGCTGACCCCGGCGCTGGATGCCCAGCACCTGGCTGCGATCAAGGGCACCAACTATGGCTGGCGCGACCAGATCATGCTGAAGTTCAAGACGCCTGTGTGGGAAAGCAAGGCGCGGATGTCCGGCGAGATCTACAGCAACACCGGTCTTGGCATGTTGTGGATCGAGCCAGCCCTGAAGGGCGGCGCGAACGTGGTGATCAACCTGTCCGGCGACAACGCCCGCGTCATGCAGGCCTTCGGCGACAAGCAGATGGTCGATCAGGTGCTGATTCGTCTGCACGCGTTTTATCCACAGGCCCGTGGCTCGTTCACCGGCTATGAAATCCGTCGCTACAGCACCGATCCATCGACCGGCGGTTCTTACCTCGCCTTCGGTCCTGGCCAGATCAGCAAATACTGGCGTCTGTGGGAGCGTCCGCTGCAACGCGTAGCGTTTGCCGGCGAACACACCGACACCTTGTACCCGGGCACTCTGGAAGGCGCACTGCGCACCGGCCAGCGCGCGGCCAGTCAGGTTGAAGACCTGGCGGCGGGCAAATCCTTCGAACCGGCCAAAGTCGGCCCGGCAGCAGCCACCGCCGCAGCGGCAGGTGCAGCGGGTGCAGCCGTGGCGGCGAAGAAAGGCAACTTCTTCACCAACCTGTTCGGCGGTTCGGACGACGACAAGAAACCAGAGCCAGTGAAAGCGCCAGAGCCGGCACCTGCTCCAGCCGCCCCAGCGCCTGCACCGACCCCGGCCCCTGCGCCAGCCCCGGTGGAAGCACCGAAGCCAGCAGCTCCGGTAAAAGCCGAGCCAGCCAAGAAAGCGGCTGCCAAACCAGCAGCGAAGAAACCGGCGGCCAAGACCGAAGCGAAAAAACCTGCAGCGAAACCTGCGGCGAAAAAAGCTGAACCGGCGAAGAAGTCAGCGGCCAAACCGGCGGCAACCACCGAGACGAAGGCTCAGTAACCTTCAGGCTTAAAAAAAACGCGGCTCAATGGCCGCGTTTTTTTATATCTGAATCTTTGGCCGGTTTTTGAAGGACACCACAGTCCTACATACATCGTCGATCTATCGGATGCTTCCCACAGAAATACAGGAAAGAGGCGATTGAGGGCGCTTCAGCTTGATTCTATGTTCTTCAATAAATTTGGAGGGCGATATGAAAGCAGTGGTTCTGATTGCTATGTTGGTAGCATTGTCCGGCTGTGTGGATGGTCGGTTGGTACTTAAAGGCCATGATTCAGAGTTGGCCCATAAGTGTCGGATAGATCCATATAAGCCCGACTGTCTCGATCCACCACCGTTGTTCAAAAGTTCTTGAAGCCGGGTTTTCTTGCCACGGTTGGAGAAACCATTCAGGAAAACGTCCATTCATAAACTTCTATCCCGTCCGGCAGTTTTCTCAGCCATCTTGGTTTTGGCTTCGGGAGGCGGCCAGGAACGAAGCCGAAGCGCGCCCAGCGCACGCCTCCCGTGCGTTGGTCATAAATCACCAGATTTCCATCGTTCTGAATGACCAGACAAGTGTTGTACCAAAGCGATTTGTCGATGCTGTGTGTACTTTCGGCAATCCATAATCGTTTTCTCGAAGCATCATAAAGAAAACCGTTATTGCTGATCACAAACTGCAGGGGCTCACGCATTTTTTTCTGATGCAAAGTAATGCTATGAGCTTGGTGCGCATCTGCGATCCAGATTACAGCCTCTCCATCCTTGATTAACAAGTTGCCGTCGGCTTGCAATATCAAGCGGAATCGTCCGTTCTCGGATGTCAGAAACTGTCCGGGCGACATAGTCTGATTGGGCGGTAATACGGGTGATCCAATTGCTTGAAATGGGATGTAACGAATAGCCATGTTTTCCACCTTTGAGAGGAGTTATCGAGCACCCATTCAATCAAGGTGAAATACACAAGTGGCTATACATATTGCTTGGCTGAAACAATTTTTTCCTTGTCATTGCCCCTTCAGAGAAAACGGTCTTGCCCCGAGCGCGGCCCCTACGAGCTCAGCAGATTTCGCGCAACCTGCGCCTGACATCGCGACACAAAATCGTCTTTAATCTTTCCTTAACTCCCCTGTTCAAGACTCTTGATCGTATTTCTCGATATTTCAAAGCGAAATTTTCCGCTTTAATTCGATAGATAACTCGCTAGTCTTGGTTCGCAGTTCTCACAGGATTTGGGCAATGCAGCTACGTAACTCTTCTTCGCGCTACGGTTGGGTCAGCATCTTCATGCACTGGGGCGTGGCGCTGGTGGTCTTCGGGCTGTTCGCGCTGGGTCTGTGGATGGTGGGGCTGGATTACTACAGCACCTGGCGCAAAGACGCGCCGGATCTGCACAAGAGCATCGGTCTGGTGCTGCTGGGTGTGATGGTGTTGCGGGTGTTGTGGCGCTTTGTCAGCCCACCACCGCCAACGCTGCAAAGCTACAGCCGCATGACCCGCATCGGCGCCAAATTCGGCCATGGGTTTCTGTACCTTGCGCTGTTCGCCGTGATGATTGCCGGTTACCTGATTTCCACCGCAGACGGTGTCGGGATCCCGGTGTTTGGCCTGTTTGAAGTTCCTGCACTGGTTTCCGGACTACCGGATCAGGCAGATACCGCCGGTGTGATTCATCTCTGGCTGGCATGGGCGCTGGTAATTTTTTCCGGCCTTCATGCGTTGGCAGCATTGAAGCACCACTTTATCGATCGTGATGCGACCCTGACACGAATGCTGGGACGCAAAGCCTGATGTTCAACCTCGACTCCAAAGGAAAACAAAGCATGTTGAAAAAGACTCTGGCCGCTCTGGCAATCGGCTCTGCCGTCCTGTCCGCCAACGTGATGGCCGCTGACTACGTGGTTGATAAAGAAGGCCAGCACGCCTTCGTCGACTTCAAGATCAGCCACCTGGGCTACAGCTTCATCACCGGTACCTTCAAGGACATCGATGGCAAGTTCAGCTTCGACGCTGCCAAGCCTGAAGACAGCAAGATCGAGTTCAACGTGAACACCGCCAGCGTGTTCACCAACCACGCCGAGCGCGACAAGCACATCGCCAGCGCTGACTTCCTGAACGCAGGCAAGTTCGCCAAGGCAACCTTCGTCTCCACCAGCGTCAAGTCCACCGGTGCCAACACCGCTGACGTGACCGGCGACCTGACCATCCTGGGCGTTACCAAGCCAGTGGTCGTGAAGGCTACCTTCCTGGGCGAAGGCAAGGATCCATGGGGCGGCTACCGTGCCGGCTTCGAAGGCACCACCACCATCAAGCGTTCCGATTTCGGCAAGCAGAAAGACCTGGGTCCGAAGTCCGACGCGGTCGAGCTGTACGTTTCGTTTGAAGGTGTGAAAGCGAAGTAATTTTCGCCGGCCACACAAAAACGCCCCCGGTCTTGCGACCGGGGGCGTTTTTTATGGCCTGCCGTAATTCTCGTCTCGGCGGCGCGCAAAAAAAATGCCCCGGTTTTCAGGCCGGGGCATTTTTCATTGCAGTGGAAAACTCAGCGATTGCGGGTCAGCAAGGCCGGTTTTTCACCGCGTGGGCGGCTTGGCAGTTGATCCAGCTGCTCAGGCGTCGGGAAGCGGTCGGCTTTCGACTCCTTGTGCATGATCTTCGGTCCGCTGCTGCGCGGGTTCTGCACGGCCGGTTCAGCGCGTTGCTGATCGTCACGGGCCGGGCGGCGGTTGCGCGGGTTTTCATCGCGACGACCCTGACCGTCACGCGGGGCACCGTTGCGTGGGCCGCTGCGCTTGCCTGGCGGAGTGCCGGTGCTCGAACCGTTGCTGTTGCGCGGACCGTTCTGGCGACCTTGTGGCTGACTGCCGCGTGTTGCGCCCGAACCTGCGCCTTGCGCCGGAGCGCCCGGGCGACGGTTGCGACCACCGGCCGGAGCCTGCTTCGGCACGTAATCAACGCGGTTACCGAAGTTATCGATATCGTCGTCGAGGAACTCGTCCGGAGCACGGTCAGCTGCGGCGCGTGGCGGCTGGCTTGGCTGGCGCTGTTCGCGGGCCGGAGTGCCTTCACGCGGCTTTTGTTGACGGGCTGGACGCTCGCCACGCTCACCGGCCGGTTTTTCCTTGCCCTTGTCTTTGCCCTTGTCTTTACGACCGCCGCCACCGCCGCCATTCGGGCCGTCGCCGCGTGGGCCACGGGCATTGCGCGGGTTGCGCATGTCCGGACGCTCACGGGCTTCCGGCTTCTCGGCCTCGATGGTGCTGGCATCGAAGCCCATCAGGTCGCCGTCGGCGATTTTCTGCTTGGTCATGCGCTCGATGCTTTTCAGCAGTTTTTCTTCGTCCGGTGCGACCAGCGAGATCGCCTCGCCCGAACGACCTGCCCGGCCGGTACGGCCGATACGGTGCACGTAGTCTTCATCGACGTTCGGCAGTTCGAAGTTGACCACGTGTGGCAACTGGTCGATGTCCAGGCCACGGGCGGCGATATCGGTCGCTACCAGAATGCGCACTTCACCGGCCTTGAAGTCGACCAAAGCTTTGGTGCGGGCGTTCTGGCTCTTGTTGCCGTGGATCGCCACAGCCGGCAGGCCGTGTTTGTCCAGGTACTCGGCCAGACGGTTGGCGCCGTGCTTGGTGCGGGTGAACACCAGCACCTGTTCCCACGCGCCGGCGGTGATCAGGTGGGCCAGCAGCGCACGCTTGTGGCTGGCCGGCAGACGGAACACGCGTTGTTCGATGCGCTCGACCGTGGTGTTCGGCGGCGTCACTTCGATGCGTTCCGGGTTGTGCAGCAGCTTGCCGGCAAGGTCGGTGATGTCTTTGGAGAAGGTCGCCGAGAACAGCAGGTTCTGACGCTTGGCCGGCAGGCGCGCGAGGACTTTCTTCACGTCGTGGACGAAGCCCATGTCGAGCATGCGGTCAGCTTCGTCGAGCACGAGGATTTCAACGTGGGACAGATCGACGCTGCCCTGGCCGCACAGGTCGAGCAGACGACCCGGGCAGGCAACGAGGACGTCCACGCCACGGGACATGGCCTGAACCTGTGGGTTCATGCCGACGCCGCCGAAGATGCAGGCACTGACGAATTTCAGGTCGCGGGCGTAGATCTTGAAGCTGTCGTGAACCTGGGCCGCGAGTTCGCGGGTCGGGGTCAGGACCAGCACGCGCGGCTGACGCGGGCCGTGACGCTGGGATTTGTCCGGGTGGCCGTTGGGGAACAGCCGCTCCAGGATCGGAAGGGCGAAACCGCCGGTTTTACCGGTACCTGTCTGTGCCGCAACCATCAGGTCGCGACCTTGCAACACGGCGGGAATGGCCCGCTGTTGCACCGGAGTAGGCTCGGTATAGCCCGCATCTTCGATAGCGCGGACCAAAGCCTCGGAGAGACCGAGGGAAGCAAAGGACATGAGTAATCCTGTTTCAGTTAGGGCTTGGCCCAATGGGAGTCTTGCCTGGCGCGAATGGCGTTTAAGAGGACGCAATCCCGTCCGGTCCTGCTGCGGTTCCGAAGGCACGTCCGGAGCGCTCGCGCGGGCTGAAAAGCTGCGCTGTAGCGGGTCGGGAGGCCTGTTACGGTTCCGGGCGTCCGGGCGTGAGCCTGGCGGGAACGCCGGAGTATAACAGAGCAATCACTGCGCGCCGCTTTCCTGCTGCTCAACGGTTTTGCCGCTGGCGGTGGCGTTGCCCAGCGGCGCCGTCAGGGCGGGGGCCGCGCCGTAGCGGGCGCTGAGCTCGGCATAGGCCGGTTCGCGCTTGAAACGCTTGAGTTCGGCGCCGAAGCGCTGCACCAGCAGATCCATCCCGGCATTGCGCCGCACGGCCAGAAACTGGCTCTGGCGGCTGATGACCGTGGGGTTTTCCGTGATCTTGTCGCGAATGCCCAGTTCATCAAGCAAATGCTGACCCACGCGGCGATCGGTGATCAGCAGGTCGATGCGCCCGCGCACCAGTTTGCCGAAGTTGGCTTCGTGGGTCGGTGCCGGTTCCCGAGTGAACAGGGTCGATTCGCGAAAGTCCGGGCTGTACAGATAGCCCGGCGAGGTGCCGACGGTCAGGCCTTTGAGGTCTTCCAGGCTACTAAAAGGGTGTGGTCGCTCGTTGGCGTAGAACATCACGAACTCGACGTCCGACAACGGTTCGCTCGGGTAGAGCAGAGTGACGTCGCGTTCATCGCTGTGAAAGATGTCCAGCGCGCCGTCGGCCTGGCCGGTTTCGAGCATCGACAGGCAGCGTTTCCACGGCAGGAACTGCCATTCGACTTCGATGCCCAGGCGCTTGAACACGATGGCGGTGGTTTCGTAGTCCAGACCGAGGTTCTTGCCGCCCTGTTCATAGACGTACGGCGCCCACGGTTCGGTGACGATACGCAGCTTCTCGCCCCGAGCCGCAAAGCTCAGGCAAGCAAAAACCAGCACGGCGAATAACTGCGTGATCAAAGGCATGGCTTGAGATTACGACGAGAAACGGCAAAGAGCCAGAAACTGGCCGTAGAAGCTCTGTTTCGGGCGTTAAAAGCAAAAGATCGCAGCGGCGAAAACGCTGTTGGCGTTGTCGCGGCTGCGATCTTCTGGTCTTACGGTGACGTCTTTTTAGCGCGGCAGCTTCAGGTTGTTCCAGATCGCCAGGCTCGGTTCGGCCTGGTTCATGGAATAGAAGTGCAGGCCAGGCGCGCCGCCTTGCAGCAGGCGTTCGCACATCTCGCTGACGACCTGTTCGCCAAAGCGCTGAATGCTTTGGCTGTCATCGCCGTAGGCTTCCAGCTGCTTGCGGATCCAGCGCGGGATTTCCGCACCGCAGGCATCGGAGAAGCGCGCGAGCTTGCTGTAGTTGGTGATCGGCATGATCCCCGGCACGACCGGAATGTCCACGCCCAGCGCCTGCAAACGGTCGACAAAGTAGAAGTAGCTGTCGGCGTTGAAGAAGTACTGGGTGATCGCGCTGTCGGCGCCGGCACGGGCCTTGCGCACGAAGTTGGCGAGATCGTCTTCGTAATTGCGCGCTTGCGGATGCATCTCCGGGTAAGCGGCAACTTCGATGTGGAAATGATTGCCGGTTTCTTCACGAATGAATTCAACCAGTTCATTGGCGTGACGCAGCTCGCCGCTGGTCATGCCCATGCCGGATGGCAGGTCACCGCGCAGGGCGACGATGCGCTTGATGCCGGCAGCCTTGTACTCGTTCAGCAGGCCGCGCAGGTCGTCCTTGCTGTCGCCGACGCACGACAGGTGCGGGGCGGCGGGGATTTTGACTTCGCTTTCCAGCTGCAACACGGTGTTCAGCGTGCGGTCACGGGTCGAGCCGCCCGCGCCGTAGGTGCAGGAAAAGAAATCAGGGTTGTAAGTGGCCAACTGACGGGCAGTGGCGAGCAGTTTTTCATGCCCAGCATCGGTCTTGGTCGGGAAGAACTCGAAGCTGTAGCGACGGTCTTGGGACATGGAGGGGACCTCCAGCTACAAGCTGCAAGCTTCAAGCTGCAAGAGCAGCGGAGGTGCGCTGGTCTCTTGTGCCTGAAGCTTGCGGCCTGACACTGTTTTGACAAATAGGGGCAGAGCTTTCGGGCTTCGCGCGGCAAGCTCGGCTTGTGGCCTTGCTTGCCGCTTGAAGCTTGAAGCTCGCAGCTGCTCTTAGTAGCGGTAAGCGTGCGGCTTGAACGGGCCTTCGACGGTCACGCCGATGTAGTCAGCCTGTTGCTTGGTCAGTTGAGTGACCACGCCGCCGAAGCCGCGAACCATTTCCAGGGCCACTTCTTCGTCGAGTTTCTTCGGCAGTACTTCAACGGTCAGGCGCTCGGCTTTCTGGGCTGGCGACAGGTCGGCGTACTTCTGGCCGAACAGGAAGATCTGCGCCAGAACCTGGTTGGCGAACGAACCGTCCATGATGCGGCTTGGGTGACCGGTGGCGTTGCCCAGGTTCACCAGACGGCCTTCGGCCAGCAGGATCAGGTAGTCGTCGTTCTGAGCGTCGAAAGCGCCCGGGCCGGTACGGTGGATCTTGTGTACCTGTGGCTTCACTTCTTCCCATGCCCAGTTCTTGCGCATGAAAGCGGTGTCGATTTCGTTGTCGAAGTGACCGATGTTGCAGACAACGGCGCGCTTCTTCAGGGCTTTGAGCATGTTTGCATCGCAAACGTTGACGTTGCCGGTGGTGGTCACGATCAGGTCGATCTTGCCCAGCAGCGCTTTGTCGATGCTTGCTTCGGTGCCGTCGTTGATACCGTCGATGAACGGCGAAACCAGTTCGAAACCGTCCATGCAGGCTTGCATGGCGCAGATCGGGTCGACTTCAGAGACTTTAACGATCATGCCTTCCTGACGCAGGGACTGGGCCGAGCCCTTGCCCACGTCACCGTAACCGATGACCAGCGCTTGCTTGCCGGACAGCAGGTGGTCGGTGCCGCGCTTGATGGCGTCGTTCAGGCTGTGACGGCAGCCGTACTTGTTGTCGTTCTTGGACTTGGTCACCGAGTCGTTGACGTTGATGGCCGGGATTTTCAGCTCGCCTTTGGCCAGCATGTCCAGCAGACGGTGTACGCCGGTGGTGGTTTCTTCGGTCACGCCGTGAACGCGATCCAGAACCTGTGGGTATTTGTCGTGCAGCAGCTGGGTCAGGTCGCCGCCGTCGTCGAGGATCATGTTGGCGTCCCATGGCTGGCCATCTTTCAGGATGGTTTGCTCCAGGCACCACTCGTACTCTTCTTCAGTCTCGCCTTTCCAGGCGAAAACCGGGATGCCGGCAGCAGCGATGGAAGCAGCGGCCTGGTCCTGAGTCGAGAAGATGTTGCAGGACGACCAGCGCACTTCGGCACCCAGGGCAACCAGGGTTTCGATCAGCACGGCGGTCTGAATGGTCATGTGGATGCAGCCGAGGATTTTTGCGCCTTTCAAAGGCTGCTCGGAAGCGTACTTGCGACGCAGACCCATCAGGGCCGGCATTTCCGACTCGGCGATGATGGTTTCGCGACGGCCCCAGGCAGCCAGGGACATGTCGGCAACTTTGTAATCGTTAAAATCTGCAGGCGTGATAACAGCGCTCATGAAGAGCCTCCATTCGTAATGTATGCGAATGGGCGCCGTTGTGCGTTTAGTGTCCGGCCTGAGCCGGTCAACGCCCCATCCGAGCCTGACAGGTTGAACCTGCTGCAGCGCCCCTCGGACAGGTGGCGGGAAAACGGTAACAAGTGAAGGTTACCGTTTTGAAACGGGGGCGATTATAGCCGTCTAGACTGATCTTCCAAAGGGTTTCTGTCGGCCAGATGAAGATCGCTAATCGCGACCATAGTAGAAGCCTCATGGAGCATGACCGCTCAGTCTGCCAAGATGGCGCCATCATTCGGCAAGACGCTCAGGAGTGAAGATGAATTTCCACACCCGCAAGTGGGTAAAACCCGAAGACCTCAACCCCAACGGCACCCTGTTCGGCGGCAGCCTGCTGCGCTGGATCGACGAAGAAGCGGCGATCTACGCCATCGTTCAACTGGGCAACCAGCGCGTGGTGACCAAGTACATTTCCGAGATCAACTTCGTCAGCGCCTCGCGCCAGGGCGACATCATCGAACTGGGCATCACCGCCACCGAGTTCGGCCGCACCTCGATCACCCTGACCTGCGAAGTGCGCAACAAGATCACCCGCAAGAGCATCCTGACCGTCGAGAAGATGGTCTTCGTCAACCTCGGCGAAGACGGCCTGCCGGCCCCGCACGGGCGGACCGAGATCAAGTACGTCAAAGACCAGTTCAAGGATGAAACACCCGTTACCGAGTAATCGCACCACCCGGCGAACGGAAGCCGAGCGGCGCGTGTCGTAGCCTTATGACCCCGCCACCGGTTTCCCGCCATGACCACGCCAACAGACGGCAAGACCCCCGACCTCTCGGCCAAGGAACAACACGAAGTCGAGAAAAACCAGCCGCCCCGGGCGGCGGTCCTGCATGAAATCATCCGCAAACAGGGCGACCAGGAACTGGAGCGCAGCATCGCCGCGCTGTGGTGGTCGGCGCTGGCGGCCGGGCTGACCATGGGCCTGTCGCTGATGGGCATGGGTCTGCTCAACTCGCGTCTGCCCGAGGGCGACGAATTCAAGGTGATCGCCAGCTTCGGTTACTGCGCAGGTTTTCTCGCGGTGATCCTCGCCCGCCAGCAACTGTTCACCGAAAACACCCTGACCGCCGTGCTGCCGGTGATGACCAAACCGACGATCCGCAATTTCGGCCGGCTGATCCGGCTCTGGACGGTGGTGCTGTTCGGCAACCTGTGCGGGACGATTCTGGTGGCGTACGTGATGCTCGAACTGCCGATCTTCGACAGCAAGACCGACGAGGCCTTCCTCGAAATCGGCCGCAAGGTCATGGAGAACCACGCGAGTCAGATGTTCGCCAAGGGCATCGTCTCGGGCTGGATGATCGCCACCATGGTCTGGATGATCCCGTCCATGGAAAGCGCGAAGATGTGGATCATCATCCTCATCACCTATCTGATGGCACTGGGCGATTTCACTCACATCGTGGTGGGGTCGGCGGAGGTGTCGTATCTGGTGTTTGCCGGCGAGTTGCCGTGGAGTGATTTCTGGGCGGTGTTTGCCGGGCCGACCCTGGCGGGAAACATCATCGGCGGCAGTTTCATCTTCGCCCTGATCAGTCATGCGCAGATCCGCAGTGAAAGCGGCGCTCCGAAAGAGTCTGCGGACCAGGTTGAAAAACCCGATCCGCAGCAGATCAAAAAATGATCAGTGCTGCACGGGCTCGGCAGCGCTCGCCGGCTCGTCGCGCGTTGCGTGCTTGACCAGTTTGCCGATGGTCAGGCCCTGCAACAGGATCGACGACAGCACCACGATGTAGGTGATGCTCAGCAGCAGATCGCGCTCCGGGCCCAACGGCAGGGCCAGGGCCAGTGCCACCGAAACACCGCCGCGCAATCCGCCCCAGGTCAGGATGCGAATGGTGCCGCGCGGCACCGTGCGCCAGCGCCGCAGCAGGACGATGGCCGGGGCCACGGTGAGCAGTCGCGACAGCAGAATCGCCAGGGCCAGCAGACTCGCCGCCGCCACGTGCAGCCAGTTGAACGGCAGCAGCAACAGCTCCATGCCTATCAGCGCGAACAGCAGGGCGTTGAGCATGTCGTCGAGCAATTCCCAGAAACCGTCCAGGTATTTGCGCGTCATGTCGTTCATCGCCAAGTTGCGACCGAGGTTGCCGATGATCAGACCGGCGACCACCATCGCAATCGGCGCCGAGACGTGCAGCTCGGTGGCCATTGCCGAACCGCCGATCACCAGCGCCAGGGTCAGCATGACTTCGATCTGGTGCTGCTCGATGCTCTTGATCATCAGGTACACCAGATAACCGATCAGCCCGCCGAACAGCACGCCGCCCACCGCCTCGTGGACGAACAGCATCGCCGTGGCGCCGACGGTCGGTGTTTCGCCCAGTTGCGCGATGCCCAGCAGCACGGTGAACACCACCACGGCGGTGCCGTCGTTGAACAGCGATTCGCCGACGATGGTGGTCTTCAGCGGCTTCGAGGCGTTGGCCGTACGCAGCACGCCGAGTACCGCAATCGGGTCGGTCGGGGAAATCAGCGCGCCGAACAACAGGCAGTAGAGGAAGCTCACGTGCCAGCCGAACAGGGCAAAAATGTAATAGGCGAGGCTGCCGATCACGGCGGTGGCGATCAGTACGCCGAAGGTCGCCAGCAGGCCGATGGGCCAGCGGTAGCTGCGCAGGTCGTTCAGGTTGACGTGCAAGGCGCCGGCGAACAGCAGGAACGACAGCATCCAGTTCATCAGCAGATCGCCGAAGTCGATCTGGCCGATCAGTTGCTGTACACGCTCTTCGAGGCCGGGGTAACCGAGCAGGCTCAGGCCTTGCAGCAACAGGGAAAACATCAGTGCGGTAACCATCACGCCGATGGTCGGGGGCAGGCCGATGAAGCGGAAATTCACGAAGGTGAGGAGGGTGGTGAGGCAGATGAAAGCGGCGACGAGTTCAAGCATCCGGGGTCCTTTGGATGGGGGGTGAAAGACAGCGCGCCCATTCATGGACGCAAGGGTTGGATGGGCTGACGCCGGGTGGGGACACAATTGTGTCCCCCGGGAAAATCAGCCGGACACATTGACCGCAGCGACACCCCGACGTTGCAGGTAGATGAAAAACAGCGCCGTCAGCACGGTCAGCACGCCCACCAGCGCGCCGGTCCACGGCAAGTCCGCCAGGTCCGCGCCGCTGGCTACCACCAATCCGCCGATCCACGCGCCGGCGGCATTGCCGAGGTTGAACGCGCTCTGGTTCAGGGTAGAACCGAGGTTCGGTGCTTCATGCGCCTGATCGATGATCAGCAGTTGCAGGATCGGGCACAGGGCGAAGGCAAAAATCCCCCACAGCACCAGCGTGATCGCCGCCGGAACCACCGAGCGGCTGGTCTGGCTGAACGCCGCCAGAATCAACACCACCGCCAGTGCGACACCCACCAGCGAAGGCAACAGGCGGCTGTCGGCCAGGCGCCCGCCGAGCATGCTGCCGCCGGTCAGGCCGACGCCGAACAACAGCAGCATCACCGTCACGCCGTGAGGGCTGACGCCGGTGATGTCCTGCAGAATCGGCGCGATGTAGGTGAACACGCTGAACAGACTGGTGGAGGCCAGCACGCTCATTCCCAGCGCCAGCAACACGTTGACCTTGCCCAGCACCTTGAACTCGCTGGCGAGGTTGGCCTTGTCCATCGGGATGTGTTTCGGCAACCACAGCCATTGGGCGAGGGCGGCGATCACACCAATCACCGAGACCGCCCAGAAGGTCGAACGCCAGCCGGCGTACTGGCCGAGCGCAGTGCCCAGCGGCACGCCGAGCACGTTGGCCAGGGTCAGGCCGGTGAACATCATCGCAATCGCCTGCGCCCGCTTGTTCGGCGCGACCAGCCCGGCGGCCACCACCGAACCGATGCCGAAGAACGCGCCGTGGCACAGCGCGGTGACCACCCGCGCCGCCATCAGCGTTGCGTAGTTCGGCGCCAGTGCGCACAGCACGTTGCCGAGGATGAACATCAGCGTCATGCCCAGCAGCGTGGCCTTGCGCGGCATGTTGGCGGTGCCGATCGCCAGGATCGGCGCACCGAACACCACGCCCAGGGCGTAGCCGGTGATCAACAGGCCGGCGTGGGGAATGCTCACTGCGAGGTCGCGGGCGACATCGGGCAGCAGACCCATGATGACGAATTCAGTGGTGCCGATGCCGAAAGCGGCAACAGCGAGTGCAAGCAAGGCGAGTGGCATGCGCAAGGTCTCTGTCGGTAGTCTTGACGCTTTGATCAGGCATACGCAGGCCGGCGACCGGTCTCGGACGAGAACGGGGCAGGCAGGAATTATTGGAATTTATCTGTGCGCAACTGAGTGCGGCGTGGTCGCTTGCAGTATAAACAGCTGCTGACACATCGCGAATCAATAATCTGACTAATTGGCTCAGGCTCAACAACAAGAATCAAGGAGTGGCACGTGCTGGCGACAGCTCTGGTGTTGGTAGCGGCGCTGTTGCACGCAGCGTGGAATACGTTGATCAAGTTCAGCGCCGAGCGTTTGCTGGTGGTGGCCTGCATGGACACCGTGGCGCTGTTGTTCGTCGCGCTGGCGTTCCCTTTCATCAGCCTGCCGCCGGCGGAAATCTGGCCGTGGATTCTGGCGTCGGCGGCGTTCGAACTGCTCTATCGTTATTTGCTGATCCAGGCCTATCGGGTCGGCGATCTGGGGCTGGTCTATCCGTTGATGCGCGGATTGTCGCCGCTGGTGGTGCTGGCGCTGACCCTGATCTTCGCCGGCGAAGTGCTGACCACCCAGCAGATCTTCGGGATCATGTTGATCCCGCTGGGCATGGCTTGCCTGCTCTGGCAGGGCGGCGGCGGGAAACACTTGCCGTGGTCGATGCTGCCGGTGGTGGCGCTGATCGGCTTGTGCATCGGTTGCTACACCTACATCGATGGCCAGGCCTTGCGGCGCTGGTCGCATCCGCTGGATTACCTGGTCTGGGTCACGCTGCTCAGTGCCTGGCCTTTCCCGATGCTGGCGTGGGTGGCCAAGCGTCCGGCGTTCATGCTGTTCTGGCGAGAGCAATGGAAGCTGGGACTGGCGGTCGGATTCTGCGTGTTGTTCAGCTACGCTCTGGTGCTGTGGGCGATGCAGTTGGGCTCGATTGCCGAAGCGGCGGCGTTGCGTGAAATCAGCGTGATTCTGGTGGTGCTGTTCGGCATGCGTTACCTGAAAGAACCTTTCGGCCGGCCGCGGCTCTTAGCCTGTGGGCTGGTGCTGATCGGCATGCTGGTCATGAAGTTCTGACCGCCTGGCAACTCTATAACTCGAAAAAAGGACGGCGTTATGACGGTGGCTCTGTGGTGCGTTTTGATTGCGATTTTTCTGCCGTATCTGTGCACGGGCGTGGCCAAGGCTGTCGGTGGGTATCGGCTGAGCGACAATCACGATCCCCGGGATTTTCTCGAAAGCCTGAACGGCGTGGCGCGACGTGCCCATGCGGCGCAACTGAACAGTTTTGAAGTGACGCCGGCGTTTGCGGCGGCGGTGATCGTTGCGCACCTGGTCGGCACGGCAGAGCTGGTGACGGTCAACGTGCTGGCGGTGCTGTTCATCACCAGTCGCCTGCTCTACATCATTTGCTATCTGGCGGACTGGGCGATTCTGCGATCGCTGGTGTGGTTTGTCGGGATGGGGCTGATCGCTTCGTTCTTCTTTGTGTCTGTCTGATTCTTGAGCGCTGCTACTGGCCTCATCGCGAGCAGGCTCGCTCCCACGCTTGAGTTCATTTCCCTGTGGGAGCGAGCCTGCTCGCGATGGCGGTCTGACCGCCGAAGTCGTGGTCAGGGTTTATCTTCAACCTGCGGCACTTGCGGCAACGCCGCACCTTTTGGCCAGAGCATCCAGATCTGCCCTTGCTGCTTCATGTCGCCGGCCAGTTGCCCGGCGGCATCGCCGGTGCCCCAGAACAGATCCGCACGAACTTCGCCGGCAATCGCGCCGCCGGTGTCTTGCGCAGCCACCGGGCGTACCAGTGCCGTGCCGTCCGGGCGGGTGGTCGACAGCCACAACAGGCTGCCCAGCGGAATCACCTTGCGATCCACCGCCGCGCTGTAACCGGCGGTCAGCGGCACATTCAGCGAGCCGCGCGGGCCTTCGTTGCTGTCCGGGTTGCGGGTGAAGAACACGTAGCTCGGGTTGCTCGCCAGCAGTTCCGGAATGCGCGACGGGTTGGCCTTGGCCCAGTTGCTGATCGCTCCCATGGTCACTTCTTCTTTTTTCAACTCGCCCTGTTCCACCAGCCAGCGGCCGATCGGCCTGTACGGATGACCGTTCTGGTCGGCGTAGGCGATGCGTAGCTGGCGACCGTCATCGGTCTGGATCCGCCCCGAACCCTGAATCTGCAGAAATTGCAGGTTCATCGGGTCGGTCAGCCAGGCCACGACCGGCGCCTTGACGCCCTGGCTCTCGATGGTCGCCGCATCGTCGTAAGGCTTGAGCACACGACCTTCGAGGCGGCCGCGCAGGCGCTTGCCTTTCAGCTCCGGGTAAATGCTGTCCAGCGACACAATGATCATGTCTTCGGGCACGCCGTACACCGGCACGTTGGCGGTGGCGGTTTGCGTCAGGCTGCCGGGGTAGACCGGTTCGTAATAGCCGGTGATCAGACCGTTGGGGTTGTCGTTCTCGGCGCGCAGACCGAACACGTCGAGGTTCTGCTTGAGGAAGGCGCGGATGTCGCCGGCTTTTTGCGGCACGTTGGCGGCTGCCGCACAGGTCGCGCCCCAGACCGGGTCAGCCTTGAGCCGGGTGCAGGCGCTGCGCCACGAACCGAAACCGGCCACCAGGTCGCTATCGGACACTGCCGGCAGGGCTTCCCAGGTGGCGCTGGAATACGTGGCCAGGGCGTGGGTTTTCGGCTTGGCGCTGTCGCCACCGGTGCAGCCGGCGAGGATTGCCAGCAGCGGGAGGGTAGCGATAAGCGGATGACGCCAGGCCTTGAAACGGCTGTTCATGGAGAATTTCCTGTGCCGGTTGCAGAAGTGCTCCATGCGCTCAAGCAACCCTTATTGTTAATAGGGCTATTGGTGTTTGGCGGTGACCCGAGGATACTGGCCGCCGATTTCCGTGACCTGAAGCCACCATGACTCTTAAAAGAATTTCTGTTGTATTGCTGGCCTGTCTGACCTTGTCCGCCTGTGGCGGTGTCGACCCGAACTCCCCGCTGGGTCAGCGCAAGGCGATCTTCAAGCAGATGCTCAAGACCGGCGAAGACCTGGGTGGCATGCTGCGCGGACGCATTGCCTTCGACGGGCCGAAATTTGCGGAAGGTGCGGTCAAGCTCGATGCGTTGTCCCATGAGCCGTGGAAGCATTTCCCGCAGGTGCGCGAAGAAGATCACACCAGCGCCAAGGACGATGTCTGGCAGAAACAGGCCCGCTTCCAGGAAATGGCCCGCACCCTTGAAACGGCCACCGGTGAACTGGTGATCGCCAGCAAGGTTCAACCCTACAAGGCCAGTAACCTGGGGCCGGCCGTGCAGAAAGTCGAAGATGCCTGCAGTGCCTGCCACAAAGAGTTTCGCGACCACTGATGTTCGAGGGATCACGGCTTTTTTGGCTGTGATCCCCGGCTTTCTTACTTGTCGAGTTCGTCCAGCGCGTCCTGCAATTCCTTGCGCGATTCGGCGAGCTTGTTCTTGCGCTTGTCGATCTTCTCCGGATCGCCTTTCTTCATGGCCTTGTCCAGATCAGCCTGACGCTTGCTCACTTCGTGCTTGGCGTCGAGCACCTTGTTTTCGCGTTCTTTCTTCAGGCCGGCGTCGGTGCAGTGTTCGGTGACTTCGCGCAGGGCGGTTTCGAGGCCGGCCTGCTGGTCGGCGTTGCCGCGGGACTTGGCCTGTTCGATCTGGTTGATGATGCCCTGCTTCTTGGCGGCACAACCGGTCAGGCCCGGCGCGTCTTCGTCGGCCATCACTGGGGCGGCGAGGACTGCGCAGAAAGACAGCAGGGCGAGCGGTGCGAGAAATTTCATAAAAGCTCCATGTGCAAAAGCAATCGGGTCGGTGAAGCACTGCGCTGTTGGAGCGCTCCGGCGGACATTGGGTTCCCGGCGGGCCGGGGATCGCGTGTTCAGAAGCCGTCGACGCCGGCGGCTTGCAGGGTTTCACTCAGGGCCAGTACCTGCGGGTCGCGAAAAAAGGCGCTCAATTGCGCCGCGCGGCCCGGGCCGATTCCGGCTTCTGCCTGCCATTGTTCGGTATTGCGTTGTGCCAGCGCCTGCCATGAATCGGCGAGTGTTGCCTGACCGGTCGGTGGCAATCCCAGGGCTTTGAGCCACTGCAGGAACGGCCGTTGGCGGGCGCTGTGAAAACTGTGCAGCAGGCGGGCACTGCTGCGCTCGCCGAGACCGGCAATGTTAGCAAGCTCCGGCCCGTCGAGGGTCAACCAATCCAGCAGGCTGTTCAGGCGGCCTGTTTCCAGAAGTTTCTCCCAGGTGCCGCGACCGACATGGGGCATGGCCAGTCCCTGCTTGCCGCTGAGCCAGGTCAGGCGCGCGAGGAACTGGCTTTCGCAGCCCGGCGTCGGTTGCCAGCAGCTCAGGGCGTGAAAGTCGCTGGCGAGCGGAATGGTCAAATCGGCGCGTTCGGTACTGCGCAGTACCACGCTGTCGAGGCGCGGGATCGTCAGCCCGGCCAGGCTGATTGCGACCTGATCGCCGGGGCGAATGTCCAGTTCCTGCCAGCGTCTGAGTGAACTGACGCTGACCCGTTTGATCTGCCGGTCATCGAGCATCACCGGCGACAGTTCGAGCACTGGTGTAATGCGCCCGGTGCGGCCGATCTTGAAGTTCACCTTGCGCACATCGGCCAGCGCCTGGGCGAAAGGGTACTTCCAGGCGACAGCCCAGTAGGGCGGACGGGCCTGCCAGCGCTCCGCCGGTGGCCGCAGGCTCTGACGCAGGACCACGCCGTCCGTGGCGAATGGCAGTGGCGAGCGATACCAGTGATCGCGCCAGTGTTGCGCTTCGTTCAGGCTGGCGACGGCCTGGGTGTAGGGCTCCGTGGTAGGAAAACCGAATTGCGCCAGAGCGGCGATCCGCTCGGGTAATTCGCTCGGCCCTTGCGGCCAGTCCCAGACAAACAGCCCGATGCCGGCAGCGTGTTCCGCGTCCAGATCCTTGCGCCCCAGCAGCCCGGCCACGGTGGCGCGGGCGTTGGCGCTGCCGGCAAGTGCTTGTTTATGTCCGCTCAAGCGCCAATAGAGTTCGCCTTGCACCAGCAGATCCTGCGGTTGCGTCAGCTGTTGCGGAATGGCTCCGATCTTTTTTGCTGAAGTCGTCCAGTCCTGCCCGCGAACTCCATCCCCGCGACTGATCGCCTGATGCAGTCGACCGTCGCGATAGATCAGGGTCACCGCTACGCCATCGATCTTGGGTTGTACCCAGACGCTTTGGCGGTCGCGTAACCAGGTGGCGATGTCCGCCGCATCGTGAAGTTTATCCAGGCCGGTGTGTGCGACAGGGTGCGCAACCGGGCCGGATGCGGTGCGCAACGGCTCGGGCGGTGAGTGAAGTTTGAAGCACCGGCGCCATTGGTTCAGGCGCAGGCGGGACTGATCGTAGAGCTCATCCGCGATCACCGAGCGGCCTTCGCGATGATAGGCGTCGTCCCAGCGATCGATCTGTTGTTGCAGGGCGGCGACTTCGCTCGAAGCCCGGGCGGCGGTCCAGTCGGGGCAGTCGGCAGCGAAGGCGTTGAGTTGAAAAGCCGGCAGGAAAAACAGAAACAGGCGCAGTGTGGCAAGCATTGTGAGCGTCCTTGCTCAGGGAGATGCTTGAAGGCTAGCCGGGATTTTGAAGTGGGCCGGGCGGCTGTTTTGCCGGTTGTTTCGGCCATGAAAAAGCCCCGCACGGCGAACCCGTGCGGGGCTTCTTGTACCGCCAGGAAAATTACAGGCCGGCAGCGGAACGCAGAGCGTCGGCGCGGTCGGTTTTTTCCCAGGTGAAGGTGGAGAAGGTGTCTTCGCCAACGGTCTTGGTCTGCGGAGCGCGGCCGAAGTGGCCGTAGGCTGCGGTTTCCTGGTACATCGGGTGCAGCAGGTCGAGCATGGTGGTGATCGCGTATGGACGCAGGTCGAACACTTCGCGGACCAGTTTGATGATCTTGTCATCGCTGATCTTGCCGGTGCCGAAGGTGTTCAGCGAGATCGAGGTAGGCTGGGCCACACCGATCGCGTAGGAAACCTGAATCTCGCAACGCTCGGCCAGGCCGGCAGCCACGATGTTCTTGGCAACGTAACGGCCAGCGTAGGCAGCCGAACGGTCAACCTTGGATGGATCTTTACCGGAGAACGCGCCACCGCCGTGACGGGCCATGCCGCCGTAGCTGTCGACGATGATCTTGCGACCGGTCAGACCGCAGTCACCTACCGGGCCGCCAATGATGAACTGGCCGGTCGGGTTGATGTGGAACTGGGTGTCCTTGCTCAGCAGTTCGGCAGGCAGCACGTGCTTGACGATCAGCTCCATCACGCCTTCGCGCAGGTCGTTGTACGACACTTCAGGGTTGTGCTGGGTCGACAGAACCACGGCGTCGATACCGACAACCTTGCCGCCTTCGTAACGGCAAGTCACTTGCGACTTGGCGTCCGGACGCAGCCAAGGCAGCAGACCCGATTTACGGGCTTCGGCCTGACGCTGCACCAGCTGGTGCGAGAAGGTGATCGGTGCTGGCATCAGCACGTCGGTTTCGTTGCTGGCGTAGCCGAACATCAGGCCCTGGTCGCCGGCGCCCTGATCTTCAGGCTTGGCACGGTCAACACCCTGGTTGATGTCAGGGGACTGCTTGCCGATGATGTTCATCACGCCGCAGGTCGCGCCGTCGAAGCCGACGTCGGAGCTGGTGTAGCCGATGTCGCAGATCACGTCACGAACGATCTGCTCCAGGTCGACCCAGGCGCTGGTGGTCACTTCACCGGCAACGATGGCCACGCCAGTCTTGACCAGGGTTTCCACCGCAACGCGTGCGTGCTTGTCCTGGGCGATGATGGCGTCCAGCACTGCATCGGAAATCTGGTCGGCGATTTTGTCCGGATGTCCTTCAGACACGGACTCGGAGGTGAAGAGGGAGTATTCGCTCATCTCGATGTTTTCCTGAATTTACCGATGGTGAGTGTCGCCAGCCGGTCGCTGAAAATGGCGGACCTGGATCTGGAAACCATTACGTAAGCCTACATAGAGGCTTTCCCCGGGAACGAGTCCCGCAGCGGTGGCCCAACGGGCCAGATCGTCCTGTTCAAACCCCAACCACAGATCACCGCAGGCCTCCCTGGCCCAACTCTGGTTGTGGCTACATAACTCTGTCACGAGCAGACTACCGCCCGGTTGCAGCAGGCTGGCCATGTGCTTGAGCGCTTCGGCCGGCGCGGCGAAATGGTGCAACACCATGTTCAACACCACGCAATCGGCCTGAAGGCTTGTGCCATTCAATGCATCGGCCAATTGCAGGCTGACGTTAGCCAGCTGTTCACGTTCACATACCTGGCGGGCCAGTTCGAGCATCGCCGCGCTGTTGTCCAGTGCGGTTACGGTGCCGAAGCGACGCGCCAGTTCCGGCAGGAAAGCTCCATCGCCGGGGCCGACTTCAATGGCCGTGGCAGCGCCATTGAAATTCAGTTTGTCGAGCAGGGCCAGCACGCTTTCACGGTACTGCGGCAGGCCGGCAATCAAATCCTGCTGGGCGCGGAATTTCTCCGCGACCCGGGCGAAAAAGTCCTGGCTGTTGGCCGCGCGTTGCCCGTGAACCTGTGCGATCCGGGCTTCCACGTCGGCTGGCAGCGCCAGATTGTCGACTTCTTCTAACAACGCCGCGTGCAACTTGCCGCCCAGCAACTCGGTGTGGGGCAGGGCGCGGCGATAGAACACCGCATTGCCTTCACGGCGAGTCGCCACCAGATCCGCCTGCGCCAGCACTTTAAGGTGATGGCTCATGCCGGACTGGCCGATATCGAAAATCTGCGCCAGTTCCAGTACGCCGAACGAGTCGTTGGCCAGGGCGCGCAATACATTCAGCCGCAGCGGATCGCCGCCGGCCTTGCACAGGGCCGCCAGCTCGTCGCAATCGTCATGGCGAATGGAAGGCACACGTAAGTTCATAGGGCTGGCAGTCTAGTGACGGCCTGAAAGCATCGCAAGGTCTATATCAAAAAGTTTTGATATTGCTCGATGGATGGCGCATTCGATTGCACTTCTCACCGCCCGGCTAACTCTACAAACGAACAGCGGAAAGGTTTCACCAACCGAAACCGATGTTATCCATGGGAAAAACGCCTCCGGATGACTATCTGTCATTGCCCCGAGGCGCTCGGGTGAGGGAAAATGCCCTCCTTTTTTCCGTTTCAATCTATTCACACCCAGGAGATCAGCGATGCCTAGCCGTCGTGAGCGTGCCAACGCCATTCGTGCCCTCAGCATGGATGCCGTGCAAAAAGCCAACAGCGGCCATCCCGGTGCCCCTATGGGTATGGCAGATATCGCCGAAGTGCTTTGGCGCGACTACCTCAAGCACAACCCGAGCAATCCATCGTTCGCCGACCGTGACCGCTTCGTGCTGTCCAACGGCCACGGCTCGATGTTGATCTACTCGCTGCTGCACCTGACCGGCTACGACCTGTCGATCGACGACCTGAAGCAATTCCGTCAACTGCACAGCCGTACCCCGGGCCACCCGGAATTCGGTTACACCCCGGGCGTTGAAACCACCACCGGCCCGCTGGGTCAGGGTCTGGCCAACGCTGTGGGCTTCGCCCTGGCTGAAAAGGTACTGGGCGCGCAGTTCAACCGTCCTGGCCACAACATCGTCGACCACCACACCTACGTGTTCCTGGGTGATGGCTGCATGATGGAAGGCATTTCCCACGAAGTCGCTTCCCTTGCCGGCACTCTGGGTCTGGGCAAGCTGATCGCCTTCTACGATGACAACGGCATCTCCATCGATGGCGAAGTCGAAGGCTGGTTCACCGACGACACGCCGAAGCGTTTCGAATCGTACAACTGGCAAGTGATTCGCAACGTCGACGGTCACGACCCGGAAGAGATCAAGACCGCCATCGAGACCGCTCGCAAGAGCCCGCTGCCGACCCTGATCTGCTGCAAGACCACCATCGGTTTCGGTTCGCCGAACAAGCAAGGCAAGGAAGATTGCCACGGCGCCCCGCTGGGTGACGCGGAAATCGCCCTGACCCGTCAGGCGCTGAACTGGAACCACGGCCCGTTCGAAATCCCGGCCGACATCTATGCCGAGTGGGATGCCAAGGAAAAAGGCCGCGCCGCCGAAGCCGAGTGGGATCAGCGTTTCGCTGCCTACTCCGCCGCGTTCCCGACCGAAGCCAACGAACTGATCCGTCGCCTGAGCGGCGAGCTGCCGGCCGACTTCTCCGAGAAGGCTGACGCTTACATCGCCGACGTTGCGGCCAAAGGCGAAACCATCGCCAGCCGTAAAGCCAGCCAGAACGCCCTGAACGCGTTCGGCCCGCTGCTGCCGGAAGTGCTGGGCGGTTCGGCTGACCTGGCCGGTTCCAACCTGACCCTGTGGAAAGGCTGCAAAGGCGTCAGCGCCGAAGACGCCAGCGGCAACTACATGTACTACGGCGTGCGCGAATTCGGCATGACCGCGATCATGAACGGCGTTGCCCTGCACGGCGGTCTGGTGCCTTACGGCGCGACCTTCCTGATGTTCATGGAATACGCCCGCAACGCAGTGCGCATGTCCGCTCTGATGAAGCAGCGCGTGATCCACGTCTACACCCACGACTCCATCGGTCTGGGCGAAGACGGCCCGACGCACCAGCCGATCGAGCAACTGACCAGCCTGCGCAGCACGCCGAACCTCGACACCTGGCGTCCAGCCGATGCCGTTGAATCGGCCGTGGCCTGGAAAAACGCCCTGGAGCGCAAGGACGGCCCGTCGGCGCTGATCTTCTCCCGTCAGAACCTGCAGCACCAAACCCGTGATGCCGGCCAGATCGCCGACATCCGTCGTGGTGGTTACGTGCTGAAGGACTGCGCAGGCGAGCCTGAGCTGATCCTGATCGCTACCGGTTCGGAAGTCGGCCTGGCCGTTCAGGCCTACGACAAACTGACCGAGCAAGGCCGCAAGGTACGCGTGGTTTCCATGCCATGCACCAGCGCGTTCGACGCTCAGGACGCCAGCTACAAGCAATCGGTCCTGCCGTTGCAGGTTGGCGCGCGTATCGCGATCGAAGCGGCCCACGCCGACTTCTGGTTCAAGTACGTGGGTCTGGAAGGTCGCGTGATCGGCATGACCACCTACGGCGAATCGGCTCCGGCTTCGGCACTGTTCGAAGAGTTCGGCTTCACCCTGGAAAACATCCTGGGTCAGGCTGAAGAGCTGCTGGAAGACTGATCCAGAAAAGGTGTCGCCTGAACTGACGCCTTCGCGGGCAAGCCCGCTCCCACAGGTTCTTTGGTGTACACAAAATGTGTGACCAGCCTAGAACACTGTGGGAGCGGGCTTGCCCGCGAAAGCGGTGGTTCGGGCAACATCGCACTGCCTGATTCACCACGGTAATCGAGAACCCCATGCCTCAACCGCGTCCCTACAAAGTTGCACTCAACGGCTACGGCCGGATTGGTCGTTGCGTCTTGCGTGCGTTGTTCGAGCGAGGCTCGGCGGCAGGGTTTGAAATTGTCGCGATCAACGATCTGGCCGACATGGCCAGCATCGAATACCTGACACGCTTCGACTCCACTCACGGCCGGTTCCCCGGCGAAGTGAAGGTCGATGGCGATTGTCTGCATATTAATGGCGACTGCGTGAAGGTCCTGCGCAGTGCCACCCCCGAAGGCATCGATTGGGCGTCGCTGGGCGTCGATCTGGTGCTCGAATGCTCCGGCGCCTACCACACCCGCGCAGACGGCCAGCGTTTCCTCGACGCCGGCGCGCCGCGTGTGCTGTTCTCGCAGCCGATGGCCAGCGAGGCGGATGTCGACGCCACCATCGTCTACGGCGTCAATCAGGATTGCCTGACTGGCGACGAACTGCTGGTGTCCAACGCCTCCTGCACCACCAACTGCGGTGTGCCGCTGTTGCGTCTGCTGGATCAGGCGGTCGGTCTGGATTACGTGTCGATCACCACTATTCACTCGGCGATGAACGATCAGCCGGTGATCGACGCCTATCACCACGAAGACCTGCGCCGCACCCGTTCGGCGTTCCAGTCGGTGATCCCGGTGTCCACCGGTCTGGCGCGTGGTATCGAGCGCCTGCTGCCGGAACTTGCCGGGCGAATTCAGGCCAAAGCCGTACGCGTGCCGACGGTCAACGTGTCCTGCCTCGACATCACGATGCAGACCGCGAGCGACACCGACGCCGGCGAGGTCAACCGGATCCTGCGCGACGCCGCCACCAGCGGCCCGCTCAAAGGTCTGTTGGCCTACACCGAATTGCCTCACGCCAGTTGTGATTTCAACCATGACCCACATTCGGCCATCGTCGATGCCAGTCAGACCCGCGTTTCCGGCCCTCGGCTGGTGAACATCCTGGCCTGGTTCGACAACGAATGGGGTTTTGCCAACCGAATGCTGGATGTTGCAGAACACTATCTGCAAACAGCGACTTCAAAAAAACCGTAGGAAGTGCGACCCATGACCGTGTTGAAGATGTCCGACCTCGATCTGCAAGGTAAGCGCGTATTGATCCGCGAAGACCTCAACGTCCCAGTCAAGGACGGTGTTGTCACCAGCGATGCGCGTATCCTGGCTTCGCTGCCGACCATCAAGCTGGCCCTGGAAAAAGGCGCGGCCGTGATGGTCTGCTCGCACCTGGGTCGTCCGACCGAAGGCGAATTCTCCGCCGAGAACAGCCTCAAGCCTGTCGCTGACTACCTGAGCAAGGCCCTGGGCCGCGAAGTGCCGCTGGTGGCTGATTACCTGAGCGGCGTTGACGTCAAGGCCGGCGACATCGTGCTGTTCGAAAACGTGCGCTTCAATAAAGGCGAGAAAAAGAACGCCGACGAGCTGGCCCAGCAATACGCCGCCCTGTGCGACGTGTTCGTGATGGACGCTTTCGGTACTGCTCACCGCGCCGAAGGCTCGACCCACGGCGTGGCCAAGTTCGCCAAAGTCGCCGCTGCCGGCCCGCTGCTGGCTGCTGAGCTGGACGCACTGGGCAAAGCCCTGGGCGCCCCGGCCAAGCCGATGGCGGCCATCGTTGCCGGTTCCAAGGTCTCGACCAAACTCGACGTGCTGAACAGCCTGAGCCAGATCTGCGATCAACTGATCGTCGGCGGCGGCATCGCCAACACCTTCCTCGCTGCGGCCGGTCACCCGGTCGGCAAGTCGCTGTACGAGCCGGACCTGCTGGACACCGCTCGCGCCATCGCCGCCAAGGTCAGCGTGCCGCTGCCGGTCGACGTGGTGGTTGCCAAGGAATTCGCTGAAAGCGCTGAAGCAACAGTGAAGCTGATCGCTGACGTCGCTGCCGACGACATGATCCTCGACATCGGCCCGCAAACCGCGGCCAACTTCGCCGAACTGCTGAAGTCGTCGAAAACCATCCTGTGGAACGGCCCGGTCGGCGTGTTCGAATTCGACCAGTTCGGCAACGGCACCAAAGTGCTGGCACAGGCCATCGCTGAAAGCGCGGCGTTCTCGATTGCCGGCGGTGGCGACACCCTGGCGGCCATCGATAAATATGGCGTGGCAGAAAAGATCTCCTACATTTCCACCGGCGGTGGCGCGTTCCTCGAATTCGTCGAAGGCAAGGTGCTGCCGGCCGTTGAAGTCCTGGAAAGCCGGGCCAAGGCCTGAGGCCGCCCGATTGGCCAGGCAAAGGAGTGTTCAGATGGTCAAGTCGTTAGCGCTGTTGCTGCTGACCGGTACGCTGGCGGCCTGCGGGAGTAACCCGAAGGCCGAGCCGACACCGGCACCCGGCGAGGCACAGAAAGGCTGCTATCAGGCCGACTGGCAGGCCGAAACCAACCCGGTGCTGAACAAGCGCTCGGGTCCGGACGGTCTGGACAAATACGAGACGCAAACCCCGGCCAAGGAACATGGTTGTCCTTGACCGGTCTGACTCTTTACTCAAGTCCGGCGGCGTGCGCTGCCGGTCGAGGAACACGGATGAAAGGCTTGATCGCCGTTGCGGCACTGGGATTGTTGGGTGGTTGCGCGCAGTGGAACCCGTTCCAGTCGTCCGCCCCTGTGGATAACTGGACCACCTGGACCTGCGACAGCCAGGCCAAGGTGCTGTGGCGCTTCACCGATGCCGCCCGCAAGGAAGTCGATGTGCGTCTGGGCGGCGGCGATCAGGTCTATCGCCTGAAAGAAGAGCCGGGCGCCTCGGGCGCGTTGTACAGCGATGACATGCTGGCGTTTCACATGAAAGGTGAGGAAGGCCTGGTTTACTGGGTCGCCACCAATGATTTGATCGGCCGGGGCTGCAAAGCCGAATAAAACAGAATTTGCTTTATCGAATCACCAGGCCGGGCCTCAACCCCCGATCTGCAATCACTTGAATAGCCGCCGCCGCTCCGGCAGGCTGGCACGATTAACGACCCAAACCGGGAGAGACACACACAATGGCACTTATCAGCATGCGCCAGATGCTGGACCACGCAGCCGAGTTCGGCTACGGCGTTCCAGCCTTCAACGTCAACAACCTTGAGCAGATGCGCGCCATCATGGAAGCCGCTGACAAGACTGACTCCCCGGTGATCGTTCAGGCTTCGGCCGGTGCCCGCAAATACGCCGGCGCCCCGTTCCTGCGTCACCTGATCCTGGCGGCAATCGAAGAATTCCCGCACATTCCGGTGTGCATGCACCAGGACCACGGCACCAGCCCTGACGTCTGCCAGCGTTCGATCCAGCTGGGCTTCAGCTCGGTGATGATGGACGGCTCCCTCGGCGAAGACGGCAAGACCCCGACCGACTACGAATACAACGTCCGCGTTACCCAACAAACCGTCGCCATGGCTCACGCCTGCGGCGTTTCGGTTGAAGGCGAGCTGGGCTGCCTGGGTTCGCTGGAAACCGGCATGGCCGGTGAAGAAGACGGCATCGGCGCCGAAGGCGTTCTGGATCACAGCCAGATGCTGACCGACCCGGAAGAAGCTGCTGACTTCGTCAAGAAGACTCAGGTTGATGCCCTGGCCATCGCCATCGGCACCAGCCACGGCGCCTACAAGTTCACCAAGCCACCTACCGGTGACGTGCTGGCGATCGACCGCATCAAGGAAATCCACAAGCGCATCCCGAACACCCACCTGGTGATGCACGGTTCCTCGTCGGTTCCGCAAGAGTGGCTGGCGATCATCAACCAGTACGGCGGCGACATCAAAGAAACCTACGGCGTACCGGTTGAAGAAATCGTCGAAGGCATCAAGCACGGCGTGCGCAAGGTCAACATCGACACCGACCTGCGTCTAGCATCCACTGGCGCCATGCGTCGCCTGATGGCCACCAACCCGAGCGAGTTCGACCCGCGTAAATTCTTCGGCGAAACCGTGAAGGCCATGCGCGATGTATGTATCGCTCGTTACGAGGCTTTCGGTACTGCCGGCAACGCTTCGAAGATCAAGCCGATCTCGCTGGAAAGCATGTATCAGCGTTATCTGAAAGGTGAGTTGAACGCCAAGGTCAATTGAGACTGGGGGTTTAGCTGATTTGAAAGAAACCCGCCGTGAGGCGGGTTTCTTTTTGCCTGGGTTTTTTATGTCTAGCTCATATATACGTTGCGTGAGATGTCACCTATAACGGACAAAAAGCCGGAACGGCTTACTGAAGTCCGATATAGGTGACATTGATGATCTTGTACAACCCGCCGCTGTTTGGTGAACGAATCCGTCAGTACAGGCGTGCGAAGGGTTATACCCAGGCGCTGTTGGCGCAGAGAGCGGCGTGCAGCCGTAAGACCATTATTGACCTTGAAGCGGGAGGGAATGTGGCCCTATACACCGTGTTCAGGGTTTTGACAGCGCTGGGAATGACGCTTGATATCGTGGATAACCGGATAGATATCAAATCCTTGGCGGAACTGGTTGAACACGATGAGTAAGCTGCAACGGAGTCCGTCTACGGATTTTTACGGGAGGTGATTTTTGCGTGGGGTAAGAATTATCCAACGTAGTTGAGTACCTAGACGGCTGATCAATAGGACGTAGTCCATGTTCCGCTACCGCAACATTTGAAGATTCATGTTGTGCAAACACAACATTTCACTTCGAGAAACCCGCCGTGAAGCGGGTTTTTTTAGATAGAACGGATTATTTCGGCTCGACGTGATCCAGCGCCTGATTCACCGCCAGTTCTCCAAGCATCACCAGTTGCGCAATGCCTATCGCGGTTTTGCGGTCGGCGGGGGCGAGGGTGGCGGCGAAGTTGTTGAGCATTTCGCTGGCGGAGCCGAGGGTTTCGCTGGCGTTGGCCAGCAGGGATTCGGTGTTGTAGGCGGGATTGGCGAAGTACATGCGGTCGGGTTCGTTGACCGTGGCCATGATGCGGGAGCCGGGGCAGAGGTAGTGGTCGAGGGCGCGTTCGGCGGCTTCGTTGAGTTTTTTGGGGTCGATGGAATCGTAGGGGGAGGCCGGGTCTGTGACCGGCGGATGAGGCGTCGATTGAATCATGTTTCGTCTCCGGGAAATGGAGCCGACACCGGATCGCTACTAAACGATGGGGTGGCAGCTGAACGCAGGTTAGTAGACCGGGGAGACGCGAACCGGCGCGCCCGAAAGCGCCCTGCGTACAGCTACCATCAAGCGCAGATATCGAGATATCTCACTGTCAGGAGTGCAAATACGCCTCGCGAACCCTCGGGCTACTAAACCCGATCACTGCAAATCAGTGACCCGAATCAAGTTACCGATGGCCCTCCAGGCGCACAAGCCGGCGGATTCTGGCGTACCGGTAGGCAGCGACGCAAGCCGTTGTAGGCTTCGGGACGTTTCGCGAATTGCCTTTAAACAGAAGCCTTAAACGGTCGCGCGGCCGCTATTTATCGTGATCGATATCCAGCTTGCTGAACGTCACCTGCCCCCCCTCACTGGTGTACCCGGTGTTGTCCTGCACATACACGCCTGCCTTGAAATACAGCGGCTTGTTGCGCCATGTCGCGCTGATCTGCGAATCCCATTGATACCCGGCCGCACTCACGCCCAGCGCACCGCCGGGGCTCAGGTGAATGAGGTAGTTGAACTCGCGATTGAGTTTGATCCCGGTGGCAAGGGTGATGACGCGGCTTTCGTCCTGATCCGGATGGGTGCGCAGTTTGATCACCAGGTTGCCGGTCTCGGTTTTGTCTTTGTACTGGTACTCAAGCTTGAGCATCGGCTTCTGGCTTTCATAGGCGTGGATCTGGCCGATGACGATCTTGCCGGAGCTGGGCACCTTGTTGACCGAGAGGGTCGCGCGCAGCAGGTTGTCGGCGTCCGGGTAATACCAGTTGCGCAATGTTCCGTTGCTGTAGGTTTCGCGCAATTCGGTGCGCGGGTAGATCGCGTTTTCGGTTTTCGAGCCGGTCACCGGGGACCAGAAGAACAGGGTGCCGGTGTCGGAATGGAAGTACTGATCCTTGAAGCCGTTCACCAGTTTGGAGGTTTCGACGGTGTAGGGCGGGCTGCCAACGGGAACGCTGAGGTTCCAGGTTGCGAGGTCGATCATGTCGGTTCTTCCACTCTGTTGCTGTTGCACGCGCGTGCCAGAAGCTCTAGCCCGCGGTTCTTGGGGGCGGCCTTTATAAGCGTAGAGGGATTTTTTGTTAACGGCCGTCTGGCGGATGATTGGCGTCAACATCCTGTCGAAATGCCATCTTTCCCGGTTTTCGGGGGCTTCAGCGGTGACCGTTAGTCGGCTGCCTATCGGTTTGGTTAAATGATGGCTGGATGACAGCTATTGCTTTTACAGATCCCGGACTAGAGTGAAGGCTCAGTGACTGTACGGTTTTCACGAGAAACCGCGCGGAACGCGATCCGAGATGCCCCGACACGAGATGTCCCGACAAGAGAAGCAGCATGGAATGCGCGCAACCCCAGCCAGGTGAAGGCAGCTCAGTCCTTTTGATCGTTGATGATTACCCTGAAAATCTGATCAGCATGCGCGCGTTGCTGCAGCGCCAGGACTGGCAGGTGATGACCGCGGCTTCCGGTTTCGAAGCCCTTAGCCTGCTGCTCGAACACGACGTCGATCTGGTGCTGCTGGATGTGCAGATGCCGGGCATGGACGGTTTCGAAGTCGCGCGGCTGATGCGCGGCAGTCAGCGCACGCGCCTGACCCCGATCATTTTCCTCACCGCCAACGAGCAGTCCCAGGACGCCGTGATCAAGGGCTACGCCAGCGGCGCGGTGGATTACCTGTTCAAACCGTTCGATCCGCAGATTCTCAAACCGAAAGTCCAGGCGTTGCTGGAGCACCAGCGCAATCGCCGGGCCTTGCAGCGTTTGAGTCAGGATCTGGAATCGGCGCGAGCCTTCAATGCGTCGGTGCTGGATAACGCCGCCGAAGGCATTCTGGTGTTGGGTGAGGATGGTTTGATTCGCTTCGCCAACCCGGCGATTTCCCGGCTGCTGAATGCGCCGGTGAAAGAACTGGAAGGGCAGGAGTTTCTCGATTTCCTGCAGAAACCGCACATTCCGCTGTGGGCCGACTCCGAGTTTTATGCCAGTTACAAACGCGGCGAGACGTTGCGCTTGCACGACGCGCTGCTGCGTACCGCGCCGGGGCAGCAAGTGCCGGTGGCCTTGTCCTGCGCGCCGCTCCCGAGTGAACAGCACGCGATGGTGGTGACGGTGCTGGACATGTCGGTGGTGCGCCATCTGCATCAACAGCTGGAATTTCAGGCGGTCACCGACCCGCTGACCGGGCTGCTCAATCGCCGGGGTTTTTACCAGACTGTGGAAAACCTGCTGTTGCGCGGCGAGCGCACGGACAGCAGTTGGGTGCTGATGTACCTCGATCTCGACGGCTTCAAGAGGGTCAACGATTCCCTCGGCCATGATGCAGGGGACCGGGTGTTGCGCTGGGTCTCCGAACAACTGAAAGCCTGCCTGCGGCCATTCGATATTCTGGCGCGGATGGGCGGCGATGAGTTCACCGCGCTGCTGGATCTGGAATTCCCCGAACAAGCGGCGAAGATCGCCGAGAAGCTCATCGAGCGGGTGTCGATCTGTCAGCAGATCGAAGGCCTCGATATCGCTCTGGGTGCGAGTATCGGCATCGCCACCTACCCGGATTGCGGCAACAACCTCGACGGGTTGATGCGCGCCTCGGACATTGCCATGTACGAAGCCAAGCGTGCCGGGCGTCAGCAATATCGCTTTTACGATCACGAAATGAACGGCCGTGCGCGCTCTCGGCTGATGCTGGAAGAGAGCGTGCGCAACGCCATCGAGAACCGCGATTTCAATCTGGTGTATCAGCCGCAGGTGGCGATTGGTGACGGCCGGATTCGCGGTTTCGAGGCATTGCTGCGCTGGCAGCACCCGAGCGTCGGCGACGTGCCGCCGGGGTTGTTCCTGCCGTTACTGGAAGAGGCGACGTTGATCAGCCGGCTCGGCAGCTGGATTTATCACCGCAGCGCCGGGCAGCGTAAGGCCTGGGAGTCCGAGTTTTCCAAAGATCTGGTCATCGGCGTGAGCCTGAGCAACACCCAGTTCGGCCTGCCAAATCTGGTCACTGAATTGCGCCAGGTGCTGGAGCGCCATGGTTTGCAGCCACACCAGATGGAAGTGGAAGTGACCGAGGAGGCGCTGACGATCAATCCGGACGAGACCCGCAAACAGCTGAAGCTGCTACGCAATCTCGGGGTGCGGGTGGCGCTGGATGATTTCGGTTCCGGGTCCTGCTCGCTGGCGCATCTGCGTGATCTGGAGCTGGACACTCTCAAACTCGATCGGCACCTCATTGCCCGTTTGCCGGACTCGTCTCGCGACGCTTCGCTGGTGCGCACGGTCATCGACCTGTGCAAGGAATACGGCTTGCTGGTGATTGCCGAAGGCGTGGAAACCGTCGAGCAATACCAGTGGCTGCAAGCCCATGGTTGCGAGTACGTGCAAGGGTTCCTGGTGGCGCGGCCGTTGGTCGCCGAGGACACCGCACGCTTTACCGAGCCGTTCGACTGGAGCGCGTTGGCCGGTTGAATTCGCTACACTGGCGGCCTTTTCATGACCCGTGCCGCCCCATGACTGCGTTGAAATACCTCCAGGCCTATCCCGCGAATCTGCAGGATCAGGTGCGCCAATTGATCGCCGACAACCGCCTCGGTGATTACCTGAGCCAACGCTATCCGGGCCGCCACGATGTGCAGAGCGACAAGGCGTTGTACGGCTACGCGCTGGACCTGAAGCAGGAATACCTGCGCAACGCCCCGGCCATCGACAAGGTTCTGTTCGACAACCGCCTCGACCTGACCCATCGCGCCCTCGGCTTGCACACCACGGTCTCGCGGGTGCAGGGCGGCAAGCTCAAGGCCAAGAAAGAAATCCGCATCGCCTCGCTGTTCAAGGACGCCGCGCCGGAGTTTCTGAAGATGATCGTCGTCCACGAGCTGGCGCACTTCAAGGAGTCGGATCACAACAAGGCGTTCTATAAGTTATGTGAGCACATGCTGCCGGGCTACCACCAGGTCGAGTTCGACCTGCGGGTGTACCTGACGTGGCGGGACATGCAATAAGACATCAAACAACGGAGCGCATGCATGGACGTAAGCAAGACCAAGAGCAGTTTCTACCGGCGCTTGTACGTGGCGTACCTGATCGACAGCGGCCTGGCCAGCAGCGTGCCGGCGCTGACCGAAGTCACCGGCATGCCCCGGCGCACGGCGCAGGACACCATTGCGGCGCTGGCGGATCTGGATATCGTCTGCGAGTTCGAACAGGAAGAGGGCGCGCGCAATCATGCGGGGCGCTATCGGATTCGCGAGTGGGGGGCGATTGATCGGGGGTGGATTGAGCGGAATTTGCGGCAGATCAAGGCTGTTCTCGAGTATCCCTGACCTCAGCAGAGCCTTCGCGGGCAAGCCCGCGAAGGGGAAATCTCAAGACCGCCGCATACCAATATGCGGAATGTCATCCTCAAGATATTCCTCACCCGCCACCACAAACCCGTACCGCCCGTAATACCCCTGCAAATGCGCCTGGGCCGACAGATAGATCGGCACTTCAGGCCAACGCTTCTCGGCCTGTTTCAGCGCCTGTTCCATCATTTCATGCCCCAATCCCTTGCCACGGCCGGCCGGCGCCGTCAGCACGCGGCCGATCACCACGTCGCCACCCTGGGATTCCGGATCCAGCAGGCGCAGGTACGCCACCAGCTGATCACCGTCCCAGCCCATCAAATGGCAGGTGTCACCGTCCAGATCCTGACCGTCCGGATCCAGGTACGCGCAGCGCTGTTCGACCACGAACACTTCCGAGCGCAATTTCAAAATGGCGTACAGCTGCTCCAGTCCCAGATCGCTGTGATGTTTGCAGACCCACTCGATTGTCATCTTCCGATTCCTTGAACTACGTCGCCCGATACTAAGCGCAGCGCCGAAATATGTCTGTATGGCTGAGAAATCTGTGACAAAGGCCAAAATGCCATCATTCCAATATCGCGGCCCGCCGTACTTTGTGTAATCTGCTGGGAAGCGCTGTGCAATGGCTTCAATGAGCTAATGTTAGGGCCTGGGATTCGCCGGTAAGGGGCCTTGGGGTTTTGACTGAAAACACGCCGGGCGGCCCGCCCGCTAAGGATTTTCAAGCATGCCGCGATTGCATCGAGCCTTTGCTTTGATCGGATTGCTGTTGCTGGGTCAAAGCGCTGCAGCGGAGAAATTGCGTCTGGTATTCGACGTCTGGCCGCCCTTTACCGATGACACGCTGGTCAACGGTGGGCTGGCGACCGACATCGTGAGCACGGCCCTGGCCCGTGCCGGTTATGCCAGCGGTTATGAGCAGGTGCCGTGGGCGCGGGCGTTGATGGGGGTTGGCGAAGGACGTTACGACGTGCTGGTCAACGCCTGGTACAACGACGAGCGCACGAAGCTGGGGCAGTTTTCTGCTGAGTACCTGCTCAATCGCGTGCGTTTCCTCAAGCGCAAAGACGCGCCCATCGAATACAACAACCTGCAGGAACTGCACACCTATCCGATTGCGGTAGTGCGCGGCTACGCCTATTCGGCGCCGTTCGATGCCGACACCGCGTTGCAGAAAGTCCCTGTGCATAACTTCGCCATGGCCGTGCGCATGTTGGCGGCGGACCGAGTCAAGCTGACTCTGGAAGACGAGTACGTCGCCCGCTATTACCTGGCCCGGGAGTCACCGAAGGTACGAAACGCGGTGGAGTTCCTGCCGAAACCGCTGAGCGAGAACAGCCTGCACATCCTGGTCAGCCTGAAGAACCCGCAGCACGAACAGATCGTGGCCGGGTTCGACAAGGCGATTGCATCGATGAAGGCCGATGGCAGCTATGACAAGCTGCTCAGGCAGCATGGAATGTAGTCTGAAAGATTTTTAGTGCACTAACTGGCCTCTTCGTCGGATCGCCGCCCGGAGCAAGCCCGCTCCCACAAGTACAGCGGCAGTTCACATATTTTGTGTACCACACCGACACTGTGGGAGCGGGCTTGCCCGCGAAGAGGCCTGTCCGGCCACCTCAATCTTCGGCTGTGTCTTTGATCAGGTGCGCCGCCAGCGTGCGCAACGGCCCGAGTTGACGGCAGATCAACGCCAGTTGCGTCTGCACCAGCCGCTGGCCTTCGTCGATTTCGTCCGGCATTTGCTCAAGCTCGTTGGCCAGCGCTTCTTCCTCATCGCTCTGAATCGCGATCGGCTGTTTGCTCGCCAGACCCTGGGCGATTTCATCGATACTTGCCGCCAGACTCACGCCGGCGCCGTCGATCAGGTGTTCGCGCACCTCGGCCGGCAGCTGGGTTTCCCGGTGTGCACCAAGCCCTGACAGATAGCTGAGCAAGGTGTGCGACAGCACCAGGAAGCGGAAGCCGACGTCGGCTTCCTTCCGGAAATGCCCCGGCTCCATCAGCATGTTCGCCAGCGTAGTCGACAGCGCCGCGTCGGCGTTGTGTGCGTTGCGCCGGGCCAGGCGATAGGCGAGGTCGTCGCTCTTGCCGGCTGCGTATTGCTGCATGATCTGGCGCAAATAGATGCTGTTGCAGGTGAGGGTGTTGGCCAGCACTTTGTTCAGGCGCCGACCCTGCCAGTCCGGCAGGAACAGGAACACCGCAAGCCCGGCGATCAGGCTGCCGAGCAAGGTATCGAACAACCTCGGCACAAACAGACCATAACCATCGCCGACCTGGTTGAAGCAGAACAGCACCATGATCGTGATTGCGGCCGTAGCCACGGTGTAGCGGGTGGTGCGGTTGGTAAAGAACACCACGCCGGCGGCGATGGCGAAGCACGACTGCACCAGCGGATTCGGGAACAGATCGAACAGCGCCCAGGCAATCGTCAGGCCGATCGCCGTGCCGAAAATCCGCTGACCGAGTTTGCGCCGGGTGGCGCCGTAGTTCGGTTGGCAGACGAACAGCGTGGTGAGGATGATCCAGTAGCCTTGCGACGGGTGAATCAAGTGCACCATGCCGTAGCCGATGCTTAACGCCAGTGGCAAGCGCAGGGCGTGGCGGAACAGCAGCGAGGTCGGCGTCAGCTGCGTGCGCAGACGAATCCACACGTCCTTGAAGTTGCGCGGCGAGCGGTCGAGCAGGCTGCTGTCGGTGGCATCCGCCAGGGCGTCGGGGTTGCTGGCGTCGCTGAGCAAACGGTCGAGGGTGCCGAGGTTGGCCGCCAGTGCGCGCAGTGAACGCAGCAGTCCGCGCCAGGCCGGGTTGCTCTGGATGCGCAGGTGTTCGAGGGAAGCGTGCAGGTCGCTCAGGGCTTCGGCGAAACTCGCGTCGTATATGAACGGCTGGCGCATCTGGATCGATTCGGCCAGTGCCCGGCAGGCCTTGCCTTGCTGGCGCAGCAGGCGCTGGCAGCGGAACAGGACATCGCTATGGAAAAACGCATCGGCCAGGGCGTTATAGGGATAGTGCGAAGAACTGGCGCGTTCGTGAATGTCTTGCGCCAGGAAGTACAGCTTCAGGTAACGGCTGACTTTCGAGCCGGGGCGACCGTTGCCGACCCGGTGCAGGATGATTTCCTTGGCGCTGTTCAGGGCTGCGACGACCCGGCCGTTTTGCTGGGCCAGTTCCAGTCGCCGTGCTTCGACGTCCATCTGACGGATCGGCTCGAACAGCGAGGATTTCAGCTTCAGATAATAGCCGAGTTCGCGGAACAGCCGCGCCAGACTCTGCTGCACCGGCTGATTGGAAAACATCGCCTGCCACAGCACCGACAGCAGGCCGTACCACGCAGCGCCGGCCACCAGCAGCATCGGCTCGTGCCAGAAATCCGTGACCGCGCCGCCGCGCTGATCCACGCCGATCATGGTGTAGACGGAAAGAATCAGCGTCGCCGAAGCAATCGCCCCGTAACGCTCACCGAGCGCCCCAAGCATGGTCAGGCCGAAACTGGCCAGTGCCAAAGCGATGACAAAAACGATGGGGTAGGGGAACAGCAATTCCACGGACAGCGCCGCGACGCTGAAACACACCAGCGTCACCGCCAATGCATTGAGGCGGCCCTGCCAACTGTCGTCGGTCTCGGCCAGGGCGCTGGCGATAATTCCGAGGAACAGCGGGATCAGCAGCCCCATTTCATCCTGATACCAGCACAGCGCCATGCTGCCGGTCAGGGCGATGAACACCCGCACGCTGTAGCTGAATTTATCCAGCGCCCACAGGCGCCGCAAAGACTGACGAAACGAGGTCGAGGACATGAAGTGCGAAGGCCTTCCGAGGCGATGCCGCTAAATTGAGCCAGTAATGACGCCGACGCAATGGCGCCGATCACATCTGACAGCAAAAAGTGTTCCCTACAGCTTCACCGATAACAAATGTGGGAGCGAGCCTGCTCGCGATCGCGGTGTGTCAGTCACAAAAGTATCAACTGACAGACTGCAATCGTCGGATCGCCGCCCGGAGCAGGCTCGCTCCCACAGTTTGATATTTGTCAGACGTATTGCGCCGCCGCGTAACCCGATGCCCACGCCCACTGGAAGTTGAATCCGCCCAGATGCCCGGTGACATCCAGCACTTCACCAACGAAGTAGAGGCCCGGGCTTTTCAGCGATTCCATGGTCTTGGACGAGACTTCGCGGGTGTCGACGCCACCCAGCGTTACCTCGGCGGTGCGGTAGCCTTCGGTGCCGGCCGGGACGACTTTCCAGCTGCCGAGCTTTTCGGCGATGTCCGCCAGTTCGGCGTGGGTGTACTGCTTCATCGGTTTGGAGACGAACCAGTTGTCCGCCAGCAGGTTGGCCATCTTCTTGGTGAAGATTTCGCCGAGCAGGGTTTTCAGTTCGCTGTTCGGGCGCTCGGCGGTTTGCTGTTGCAGCCAGCTCGCGGCGTCGTGGTCGGGCAGCAGGTTGATTTCGACCGTGTCGCCCGGCTCCCAGAACGAGGAAATCTGCAGAATCGCCGGGCCGCTGAGGCCGCGGTGGGTGAACAGGATGTTCTCGCGAAAGCTCTGGTCGTTGCAGCTGACCAGACAGTCCACCGAGGTGCCGGACAGTTCGGTGCACAAATCCTTGAGCTGATCGGTGATGGTGAACGGCACCAGACCGGCGCGTGTTGGCAGCAGGTCGTGGCCGAACTGCTTGGCGACTTGATAACCGAAACCGGTCGCGCCGAGGGTCGGGATCGACAGGCCGCCGGTGGCGATCACCAGCGACTGGCACTGGATCTGGCCGAGGGTGGTGTCGAGCAGGTAACCGCCCTCGACCTTCTCGATGGTCTGGATCGAGGTGTCGAGGTGCAGATTGACGCCGACCTGATCGCACTCGTCCAGCAGCATGCCGAGGATGTCGCTGGATTTGTTATCGCAGAACAGCTGACCGAGTTTCTTCTCGTGGTACGGCACGCCGTGTTTGGCGACCATGCCGATGAAGTCCCACTGGGTGTAGCGGGCCAGCGCGGATTTGCAGAAGTGTGCGTTCTGCGAGAGAAAATTGCTCGGTTCGGTGTACATGTTGGTGAAGTTGCAGCGCCCACCGCCGGACATCAGGATTTTCTTGCCGGCCTTGTTCGCGTGGTCGAGCAGCATCACCTGACGCCCGCGCCCGGCGGCGGTCAGTGCACACATCAACCCTGCGGCGCCAGCGCCAATGATCACGACTTCGGTAGAGCGCAAAACGGTGTCCTCACACAATCATCACGTAGATCGTTCCCACGCTCTGCGTGGGAATGCCGCCATGGACGCTCTGCGTCCGCTTTTGAATCGTGACGCGGAGCGTCACAGGATGCATTCCCACGCGGAGCGTGGGAACGATCATTTAAGCGTTCTTACAAAACGCGAACGCGCAGCGAACGACCCTTGATCTTGCCGTTGTTCAAGCGCTGCAGCGCCTGCATGACCACGGTACGTTCAACCGCCACATAGGACTGGAAGTCGAAGATCGCGATCTTGCCGACCTGAGCGCCCGGAATCCCGGCTTCACCGGTCAGTGCGCCAAGAATGTCGCCCGGACGCACCTTGTCCTTGCGCCCGCCAGCGATGCACAGCGTGCTCATCGGCGGTTGCAGCGGGGCACCGCCCTGGGATTTCAGGTTGTCCACCTGATCCCAGTTCAGCGGGGTTTTCTGCAGTTGTTCGATGGCTTGCGCGCGGTGAGCTTCGGACGGCGCCACCAGGCTGACCGCGATGCCTTTCTCGCCGGCACGACCGGTACGGCCAACACGGTGAATGTGGATTTCCGAATCGCGGGCCAGTTCGACGTTGATCACCATGTCCAGTGCATCGATGTCCAGACCACGGGCGGCAACGTCGGTGGCAACCAGTACCGAAGTACTACGGTTGGCGAACATCGCCAGTACTTGATCGCGGTCACGCTGTTCCAGATCACCGTGCAGGCCGACGGCGGAAATGCCTTTGGAGGTCAGGTGATCGACGGTTTCCTGCACCTGCTGCTTGGTGAAGCAGAAGGCCACGGTGGAGGCCGGACGGAAGTGGTGCAGGACCTTGGTCACCGCGCTCATGCGCTCTTCCGGGGAAATCTCGTAGAAGCGCTGTTCGATCTGGGTGTCGTCGTGAAACGCTTCGGCCTTGACCGTTTGCGGATCGCGCATGAACTTCGACGCCAGCTGCTTGATGCCCACCGGGTAGGTGGCCGAGAACAGCAGGGTCTGACGGCGGGCCGGGGTCTGCTCGATGATGTCTTCGATGGCGTCGTAGAAACCCATGTCGAGCATGCGATCGGCTTCGTCGAGGATCAGCGTGTTCAGGCCGTCGAGGACCAGCGAACCCTTGCGCAGGTGCTGCTGGATACGGCCCGGAGTGCCGACGATGATGTGCGCGCCGTGCTCCAGCGAGCCGATCTGCGGGCCGAAGGACACGCCGCCGCACAGGGTCAGGACCTTGATGTTGTCTTCGGCACGGGCCAGACGACGGATTTCCTTGGCAACCTGGTCGGCCAGCTCGCGGGTCGGGCAAATCACCAGTGCCTGGCAACCGAAGTAGCGCGGATTGATCGGGTTCAGCAGGCCGATACCGAACGCGGCAGTCTTGCCGCTGCCGGTCTTGGCCTGGGCGATCAGGTCCATCCCCTTGAGGATCACCGGCAAGCTCTGCGCCTGGATCGGCGTCATCTGGGCATAACCGAGGGAGTCGAGGTTAGCCAGCATGGCGGCGGACAGCGGCAAAGTATTAAAAGCGGTGGCGATGGTGGTCACGGGACTGGCCTGCAAAACAAAATGTCGCGCAGTGTACCAGTCCGGTGGCCATTAGCCCTAAGACTCGATGTGTTCTTCCGGACGTCTGACGCGCCGCCCGTCATTCTTTGAGAGCTGGGAGAAAATCGTCGCGGCCAACATCGCCATGATCCCAACGGTCACGAACGTGAGTTGAAACGCGCCCAACACGGTCTCAACGCCGTCATTCCCGATCTCCGCCGTAAAGCCGCCGAGCAGCGCACCGGCGCACGCCACGCCAAGACTCAGCGACAACTGCGCCACCACTGACAGCAGACTGTTGCCGCTGCTGGCGCTGGCGTCGTCGAGGTCGATCAGGGTCACGGTGTTCATCGCGGTGAATTGCAGCGAGTTGATCGCCCCGAGAATCGCCAGCAGGCACAACAGCAACCAGTACGGCGTCTGCTCGCTGACCAGGCCCATGCTCGCCAGCATGATCCCCAGAAACAGCGTGTTGCCGGTCAGCACGATGCGATAGCCCAGACGCTCGATCAGCGGCCGCGCGCCCCACTTGGCGACCATCGCCGCAGCGGCCAAAGGCAACATGCTCATCCCGGCCTGGGACGGCGAATACCCCAGCGCCACTTGCAGCAGCAACGGCACCAGAAACGGCAGGGCGCCGCTGCCAAGCCGGGCGAAAAGGTTGCCGAGAATGCCGACCGCGAAGGTGCGGGTCTTGAACAGCGACGGCGCGAACAGCGGGTTTTCAATGTGCCCGGCGCGCAACCAGTACGCCGCCAGACACGCCATACCGCCGAACAGCAACAGCATCACTCGCAGGTGCGGCAGGTGCAGTTCGCCGAGGCCTTCCATGGCGATGGTGATCAGCACCATCGCCGCGCCGAACAGCAGGAAACCGAGGCTATCGAACCGCGTGCGCTCGGTGCCGCGCAGGTCGGGGATGAATTTCCACACCGCGTAGCAACCGATGACGCCGACGGGCAGGTTGATCAGGAAGATCCAGTGCCACGTCAGGTATTCCACCATCCAGCCGCCCATGGTCGGGCCGATCAGCGGGCCGAGCAGGCCGGGAATGGTGATGAAACCCATGATCCGCACCAGTTCCGAGCGCGGGTAGGCGCGCAGCACCACCAAACGCCCGACCGGCAGCATCAGCGCACCGCCGAGGCCCTGGATCACGCGCGCGCCGATCAGCATGCTCAGGCTGCTGGACAAGGCGCAGAGCAGCGAGCCGAGGCTGAACAGCAGGATCGCGCCGAAGAAGATTTTCTTGGTGCCGAAGCGGTCGGCGATCCAGCCTGAGGCCGGAATCAGCAGGGCCACGGTGAGCATGTAGGCGATGATCACGCCCTGCATGCGCAGCGGGTCTTCGGCCAGGTCCCTGGCCATGGCCGGCAGGGCGGTGTTGAGGATGGTCCCGTCGAGGGACTGCATGAAGAAAGCGATGGCGACGACCCACGGCAACCAGCGGGCGGTGATGGCGTCGAGAGGCGGGCGGTTGGGCATGGAACCTCTTGTGGTTGGGGTTAATGCATATCCATGGTCGAGCACGGTCAATGTGGGAGCGAGCTTGCTCGCGAAAGCGGTAAATCAGTCGACATCAATGTTGAATGAAATGGCCTCTTCGTCGGATCGCCGCCCGGAGCAAGCTCGCTCCCACAGGGTTTCACAGCGTCAGGGTCAATCGGCTCACCAGCGCCCCCGGCAGCAGCGCCGAAGAGGTATTGCGCTGGCTGTAAGTGCTCGCCGACAGCAGCAACTCCCGCTCGGCAGTCAACGCCTCCAGCTGCGAACCCAGCAGGCTGTAGGCGCTGTCGTCGAAACGCATGGTGCTGACCGGCGCCTGAATCTCGCCATTCTCGACCCAGAACGTGGCAAACCGGGTCATGCCGGTCAGGCGCGCCGCCGGTTGATCGGAGAAGTTCAGGTACCACAGATTGCTGATGTACAACCCGGTGCCCAACTGCTTGAGGATCTCGGCCTGCGGCAGATCACCTGCGCCCATGTTCAGCGCGCTCGGCGATTCGCCACCGCCGGCACCGTTGGCCGTCAGACCGTATTCGGCGGCACTGCGCGACCCGACCAACTGGTCTCCCGCCTTGCCTTCGATGATCAACCGCAGATCGCTGCGCGGGTAACCTTCGCCGGAGAACGCCGGGCTCAGCGAGTCGCTGACTTTCTCGTCGAGGGACACCAGCGGACTGAACGTCTGATCGCCGGCATACAGCTTCTGCAGCGGGCTGCTTTTGCTGGCAATCGACTGCGCCGAGAAACCGCCCCAGCACAGCATACCCATGATTTCTTCCAGCGCTGCGGGCGCCAGATAGGCGCGGTATTGGCCGGGCGGCAGGGTGCGCAGCGGGCGACCGAGAAACTCGAGTTGTTCGCGGGCCTGCTGGATGCGTTTGGCGAAGTCTTCGCTGTTCCAGTCATGCCCGGCGTAGCTGGCCTTCACCGCTTCGCCGTTCTCGTGGAACAGGCTGAAGTCGAAGTTGAAACTGTTGGCCTGATGCCAGCCGAATGCGCCGGAAGAACTGGCGAAGCCACGGCTGATCGGGCCGGCAGCGTAGAAGCCGACCAGATCCAGACCTTCGGCCGCTTGAGCGATTTCAGCGACAACTTGCTCGGTGTCCGGCAGCGGATGCTCCTGCACATTCTTGCTCTGCCAGCCGTTGTGGTTGAGCAGCAGGTACGGGTCCTGTGGCAGCAGCGGCAGGGTTTCGCGCAGTTGCTGCAAGCCTTCGGCGAGGCGTTGCAGGTCGGTGGCCTGCTCACCGGACAGGGTGATGTGCAGGTCCGCATGGCGACCGTCGTCAATCAGTTTCAGACCGATACCGGCTTGCTGCACTTGCCCGGCCTGACGCACCTTGGCGTGGTTGAAACGGACAAAGGCCGACGATTCGGCGTCGTAACTCAGGGTGAACTGTTCCGGCTCACGCACGGCATCGCGCAGCCAGTTGACCAGCACCTTGAACGCCTCGGACGGGTTCTTGGAAATACTCATCAGGCGTCTCCCCCAAACACATCAACATTGCTGAACACGCAGGCCGGCGACGCATGGCCGACGCGGATCACCTGGTTCGGTTCGCCCTTGCCGCAGTTCGGCGTGCCCAGCACCTGGGTGGTGCCGGCATTGCCGACGGCGCGCAGGCTTTTCCAGAAGTGCGCGGAAATTCCCCGGTAGTTCGGGTTTTTCACCACGCCCTTGAGTTCGCCGTTTTCAATCAACTGGCCCCATTCGCAGCCGAACTGGAACTTGTTGCGTGCATCGTCGATCGACCATGAGCGGTTGGTGCTCATCAGAATGCCGTTTTCGATGCCGCCGATCAGTTGTTCCAGCGGCTGGTCACCCGGCTCGATGTTGAGGTTGGCCATGCGGTCGATCGGTGGGCGATTCCAGCCGCAGGCGCGGCTGTTGGCGACGCCGTCCAGGCCCGCGCGGAACTGCGACAGTGCGCCGCCCAACGGACGGACCAGCAGGCCTTCGTGAATCAAAAATTGCTTGCTGGCCTTGGAACCGTCGTCATCGTGACCGTAACTCGCCAGTTCTTCGGGAATGCCCGGATCGAACGTCACGTTGAGCAGTTTCGAGCCGTATTGCAGGCTGCCGAAATCCGAGGCTTTGACGAAGCTGGTGCCGGCATAATTGCGCTCGTCGCCGAGGATCCGGTCGAGCTCCAGCGGGTGGCCGATGGATTCGTGGATCTGCAACATCATCTGGTCAGGCATCAGCAGCAGGTCGCGCGGGCCTTGCGGGGTGTTCGGCGCGAGCAGCAATTGCAGCGCCTGATCGGCGACTTGCGGGCCGGCGCCGATCAGGCCGCAACGGCTGATCACGTCGGCGCCGCCCTGCTGGCCGAAGTTCTCACGGCCGAGGCTGCGGGTCTGGCTGTCGTTGCCGTCGTACGCGGTGACGTCGAGGCCCGGGTAGACGAAGCGCTGGGCCTGGCGCAATTCGGCGCCGGCGCTGCTCAGGTAGATCTGTTCGACGTGGGTGATGCCGATGCTCACTTCCCAATTCACCAGGCGCTCATCCTTTGGCACCGAGGCGGATTCCGCGCCGAGCAGCTCGAAGCATTCGCTCAGGGACGGAAAGGGTTGTTCGAGATTGGGTGAAAAGTAGTCGGCGCGGTCGCTGGACACCGGCTGCCGGCTCAGGTCGAGCAGGGCGTGGGGCTTGATCCGCCGGGCCTGTTGCTCGGCACGCTCAAGGGCGGCTTGCAGGCCTTGTTGCGACAGGTCATTGGTCGCGGCGTAGGCTTCGACGCCGTTGATGCGAACGGTGAGCATCGCGCCTTCGTCGCGGCTCAGGCTCGGCGGTTCGGCGACGTTCTTGCGCACCGACAGGTACTGGCCGGACTCGCGGACATACCGCAAGGAAAAAAACTCGGCGCCCGTGCGCAAGGCAGCGAAGCGCTGCTTGAGCTGGGGGTGGAAATCGAACATCAGGGAAACCTCCTTGTTATGGGAGAAACGGCGAAGCGGATTCGGCGGGGAGGGGGTGAAACGATTGGGCGAGGACTAGAGTAGGCCTGCGAGGGGGTAGGATCAAGTGAAGAGGGGGTGTAGGGGGATTTACTCTGATAACAGCAGATCGTTCCCACGCTCTGCGTGGGAACGCCGCCATGGACGCTCCGCGTCCGCTGTGTGACGCGGAGCGTCACGGGATGCATTCCCACGCAGAGCGTGGGAACGATCCGGGTGGGGAGTATTACGGCTTACTGAGCAACAGCGCTCACATCACGCAGTGCCTTGCCTTTCACCGGCGCATCGCCAGCGACATAGTACGGCGCCTTGCTGCGCGGCAGCGGCTGACGGCCACGGATCTTGTCGGCGATTTTCTCGGCCATCATGATCGTCGGCGCGTTCAGGTTGCCGGTGGTGATGATCGGCATGATCGAGGCATCGACCACACGCAGACCCTGCATGCCATGCACGCGGCCTTCGCCATCCACTACGGCCATGTCGTCGGTGCCCATCTTGCACGAGCAGGACGGGTGGAACGCGGTTTCGGCGTGCTCGCGGATGAACTTGTCCAGCTGCTCATCGGTTTGCACTTCGATGCCCGGGCTGATTTCACGGCCACGGAAAGCGTCCAGTGCAGGCTGTTGCATGATTTCACGGGTCAGGCGGATGCCATCGCGGAATTCCTGCCAGTCCTGCTCGGTGGCCATGTAGTTGAACAGGATGCTCGGGTGCTGGCGCGGATCCTTGGATTTGACCTGGATGCGACCGCGGCTCGGCGAACGCATGGAACCCATGTGCGCCTGGAAGCCGTGTTCTTTCACACCGTTGCTGCCGTTGTAGTTAATCGCGACCGGCAGGAAGTGGTACTGGATGTTCGGCCATTCGAACTCTTCGCGAGTACGGATGAAACCGCCGGCTTCGAACTGGTTGCTGGCGCCGATGCCGGTGCCGTTGAACAGCCACTCGGCACCAATGGCCGGCTGGTTGTACCAGAGCAGCGACGGGTACAGCGAGACCGGTTGGGTGCAAGCGTATTGCAGGTACAGCTCGAGGTGATCCTGCAGGTTTTCGCCGACGCCCGGCAGATCGTGAACGACCGGGATGTCGAGGCTTTCCAGCAGTTTTGCCGGGCCGACGCCGGAGCGTTGCAGCAGTTGCGGCGAAGCGATCGCGCCGGAGCAGACGATGACTTCTTTACGGGCGCGGGCTTCAACGCGCTCTTCAGCGGCGCCGACCAGGTAACGCACGCCGACCGCACGCTTGCCTTCGAACAGAACCTTGTCAGTCAAGGCGTGGGTGACGATGGTCAGGGTCGAACGCTTCTTGGCCACGTCCAGGTAACCACGGGCGGTGGAAGCACGACGGCCGTTCGGCGTCACGGTGCGGTCCATCGGGCCGAAGCCTTCCTGCTGATAGCCGTTCAGGTCTTCGGTGCGCGGGTAGCCGGCCTGCACGCCAGCTTCAACCATGGCGTGGAACAGCGGGTTGTTGCCCGCTTTCGGCGTGGTCACGCTGACCGGGCCTTCGCCGCCGTGGTAGTCGTTCGGGCCGATATCGCGGGTTTCCGCTTTACGGAAGTACGGCAGGCAGTCGAGGTAGGTCCAGTCTTCCAGGCCTGGCAGTTTGGCCCAGCCGTCGTAGTCCATCGCGTTACCGCGGATGTAGCACATGCCGTTGATCAGCGAGGAACCGCCGAGGCCCTTGCCACGACCGCATTCCATCCGGCGACCGTCCATGTGTGGCTCCGGATCGGTTTCGTACGCCCAGTTGTAGCGGCGGCCTTGCAGCGGGAATGCCAGGGCTGCCGGCATTTGCGTGCGGAAGTCGAGACGGTAGTCCGGGCCACCGGCTTCGAGCAGCAGGACGGTGACGCCTTCGTCTTCAGTCAGACGGGTCGCCAGGGTGTTACCGGCAGAGCCGGCACCGACGATGATGTAATCGAATTCTTGGGACATTGAATGCACCCTCTTTGAAGTTGGTCAGGTCAGGCCTGGCGAGTGCTTTGCACTCGATTCGCGGGCAAGCCCGCTCCCACAGGGATCGGGGCTGCCACAGATTGGGTGGACGACATCCAATCTGTGGGAGCTGGCTTGCCAGCGAAGGCGGCCTCGCGAGCAATAAATGACTCGGGTCTTAGAACACCGAGACGTAATCGCCCAGCTCGACCTGTACCGATTTGATGCGAGTGAAGTTGTTCAGCGAGCTGATGCCGTTCTCACGGCCGACGCCCGACTGCTTGTAACCGCCAACCGGCATTTTTGCGTCGGACTCGCCCCAGGCGTTGATCCAGCAGATACCGGCTTCCAGTTGATGAATCACGCGGTGGGCGCGGTTCAGGTCGCGGGTGACGATACCGGCGGCCAGGCCGAAGTCGGTGTCGTTGGCGCGACGGATCACTTCTTCTTCGGTTTCGTAGGTCAGGATCGCCATCACCGGGCCGAAGATTTCTTCACGGACGATGGTCATGTCGTCGGTGCAGTCGGTGAACACGGTCGGAGCCACGAACGCGCCCTTGGCGAATTCGCCGTCGGTCAGACGTTCGCCGCCGCACAGAACGCGGGCGCCTTCTTCTTTACCCTTGGCGATGTAGCCCAGCACGCTTTCCATGTGCGGGAAGCTGACCAGCGGGCCGAAGTTGGTGTTTTCGTCTTCCGGGTTGCCAACGCGGATGCGCGCAACACGCTCGACGATCTTGGCTTCGAAAGCGGCTTTCAGGTGGCTCGGCACGAACACGCGAGTGCCGTTGGTGCAGACCTGACCGGAGCTGTAGAAGTTGGCCATCATGGCGGTGTCGGCGGCGCGATCCAGGTCGGCGTCGTCGCAGATGATCAGCGGGGACTTGCCGCCCAGTTCCATGGTCACGTCTTTGAGCGACGAAGCCGAAGCGCTGGCCATTACTTTTTTGCCGGTGTCGGTGCCGCCGGTGAAGGAGATTTTCTCGATGCGTGGGTGCTCGGTCAGCCAGGTGCCGACTTCACGGCCGCTGCCGGTCAGTACGTTGAACACACCGTTCGGAACGCCGGCTTCGGTGTAGATCTCGGCCAGTTTCAGGGTGGTCAGCGAGGTGACTTCGCTTGGCTTGAAGATCATCGCGTTACCGGCCGCCAGGGCTGGAGCGGACTTCCACAGAGCGATCTGGATCGGGTAGTTCCACGCGCCGATACCGGCGACAACGCCCAGCGGCTCGCGACGGGTGTAGACGAATGCGGTGTCACGCAGCGGGATCTGCTCGCCTTCGATGGCGGGTACCAGGCCTGCGTAGTATTCCAGCACGTCGGCGCCGGTGACGATGTCGACGTACTTGGTTTCGGAGAAGGCTTTACCGGTGTCCAGGGTTTCCAGGGCAGCCAGTTCATCGTTGCGCTCGCGCAGGATGTCGACGGCGCGACGCAGGATGCGCGAACGCTCCATGGCGGTCATCGCGGCCCAGATTTTCTGGCCCTTTTCAGCGCTGACCACAGCACGCTCGACGTCTTCCTTGGTCGCACGTTGCACTTGTGCGAGGACTTCACCGTTAGCCGGGTTGATGGCTTCGAAGGTGGCATCGCTGCCGGCGTCGGAGTACGCGCCATCGATGTAGAGTTTTTGCAGTTCGAAACGGGCCATAGTGTCCTCGCAAGTGCATTAGTGGTTGGCGTTGGTCACCGGGTGAGCCATATAGCTGTGGCATCACTGGTCGGTGACAGTTCAGGGGCCGAGCGTTTTCTCTGTGCTCTAGCTCACCTGCTTGGCCAATTGGAAATCCATGTATTCGTAAGCGATCTGTTGCGCCTGCGCAGTGTCGAAAGCGTCTCCCGACAGCGCGCCGCGCAACCACAAACCGTCGATCAGAGCTGCCAGTCCACGGGCGGCGGTGCGCGCATCTTCGAGCGGCAACACACGGCGGAACTCGCAGCACAGGTTGGAATACAGACGGTGATCGTTGATCCGCTGCAACCTGTGCAAAGACGGCTGGTGCATGCTGGTGGCCCAGAAGGCCAGCCAGGTTTTCATTGCCGGGCCATTGACCTGGCTGGCGTCGAAGTTGCCTTCGATGATCACCTGCAGATGCGCCCGGGGGCTGCTGTCTGCCAGCGCCTGACGGCGCGCGGTGACACTCTCGCTGAGGGCGGTCATCAGATACCGCATCGTGGCGGCGATCAGGCCATTCTTGTCCTGAAAATAGTGACTGATGATGCCATTCGAGACACCGGCCAAACGGGCGATCAGCGCAATGCTGGCGTCCCCCATTCCGACCTGATCAACCGCCTGCAAAGTGGCTTCGATCAGTTGTTGGCGGCGGATGGGTTGCATACCGACCTTGGGCATCTTGCACATCTCCTTAGGCCTTCCGACGGGCGAATGACGCCTATCGGATTGAGGGCCAGTCTATTTTGTTTTGATTGAACGTTCAATCAACAAAGAATAAGATCTGCGACAAATCGTCGCTGCCTACAGATTTTTCCTACGTGTAAGTGGCGATAAACCGACATCCGAAAATGCTCGAAACCTGCGCGGGGCAAGGCGCGGTTCGACGTTCGATGGACGTGTTGAATGGGCAAGACGCTCAAGGCCAGGTTTCGGATGAACGTCCATGCCTCGGCCACGACGGTGATTCGCGATGCCATCTCTGCAGGTTCGGGCTTTTTTCGGGGTGTCTTTATATCACCCGCCGGTCGGCTGCCAACTAACCGATTGGTCGGGTTCCGTGTTGCCTTGTGTTCTTCTCTCGCACTGCCTGGAGCATTTGTGCCATGAGTTCTGCCTCGCTTATAAAGACCCCGCCCGAGAAGGTGACGGTCAACGGTTGGGTGTTCTACACCTCTACCGCGCTGATTCTGTTGTTGACCGCCATTCTGATCATCGCCCCGCAAGAGGCCGGCAGAATGCTGGGAGTGGCTCAGGCCTGGTTGTCCCGCAGCTTCGGCTGGTACTACATGGTGGTGATCGCCGCTTACCTGGTTTTCGTGGTGGGCCTGGCGTTTTCCTCGTACGGCAAACTCAAACTGGGTAGCAAGGACGACACCCCGGATTTCAGCTACGGCGCCTGGGCGGGGATGCTGTTCTCGTCGGGTATCGGTATTTCGCTGCTGTACTTCGGCGCTTCCGAACCGCTGGATCACTACTTCAATCCGCCGGAAGGCGCGTCCGCTACCAATATGGCGGCACGTCAGGCTGTTCAGCTGACTTTCCTGCACTGGGGCCTGCACGGCTGGGCGATCTACGCACTGGTCGGTCTGGCCGTGGCTTATTTCGCTTACCGTCATAACCAGCCGCTGGCACTGCGTTCGGCGCTGTACCCGCTGGTGGGCGAGCGTTGGGTCAAGGGCGCTGCCGGTCATGCGGTGGACGGCTTCGGCATGTTCGTGACCCTGCTGGGTCTGGTGACCAACCTGGGGATCGGCTCGCTGCAAGTGTCTTCGGGCCTGGAAAACCTGTTCGGCATGGAACACAGCAACACCAACCTGCTGATCGTGATCATCGTGATGAGCACGGTGGCGACCATCGCTGCCGTGTCCGGCGTGGAAAACGGCATCCGTCGTCTGTCCAACCTCAACATCATCCTGTTCAGCGGCCTGCTGATTTTCGTTCTGCTGTTCGGCCCGACCCTGCACCTGCTCAACGGCTTCGTGCAGAACATCGGCGACTACCTCAACGGGGTGGTGCTGAAGACTTTCGACCTGTACGTCTATGAAGGCGACAGCGAGAAGTCCGACCGCTGGCTGGGCCTGTGGACTCTGTTCTACTGGGCGTGGTGGATTTCCTGGGCCCCATTTGTCGGCATGTTCATCGCGCGTATTTCCCGTGGTCGTACCGTGCGTGAACTGGTGGCTGGCGTGCTGCTGATTCCGCTGGGTTTCACCCTGGCGTGGCTGTCGATCTTCGGTAACTCGGCGCTGGATCTGGTGATGAACCAGGGTGCGGTGGAACTCGGCAAGACGGCGCTGGAACAGCCGTCGATGGCGATCTATCAGTTGCTTGAACACTACCCGGCGTCGAAAGTCATCATCGGTGTGTCGATCTTTGTTGGTTTCGTACTGTTCCTGACCCCGGCCGACTCCGGCGCGGTGATGATGGCGAACCTGTCCTGCAAGGGCGGCAACGTCGACGAAGACGCCCCGCACTGGTTGCGGATCTTCTGGTCGGTCGTGATCACCCTGGTGACCATCGGCCTGCTGTTCGCCGGTAACTTCGAAGCCATGCAGACCATGGTGGTGCTGGCCGGTCTGCCGTTCTCGGTGGTCCTGGTGTGCTTCATGTTCGGCCTGCACAAGGCGATGCGTCAGGACATGCAGATCGAACAGGAGCAGGCGCAACTGGCTGAACGCGGTCGTCGTGGTTTCAGCGAGCGTCTGACCCAGCTGGATCTGCAACCAAGCCAGTCGGTGGTTCAGCGCTTCATGGACAAACACGTCAGCCCGGCGCTGGAAGATGCTGCTGCGCAAATGCGTGCACAGGGTCTGGAAGTGCAGACGCTGCTGGGCAAATCCAAGCGCTGCATGGGCGTGCGGGTCGAGATGGAAGAGGGCAACCCTTTTGTCTACGAAGTGAGCCTGGACGGCTACCTGGCGACCCCGAGCGAGTCGGTCCAGTCCGATGAAGCGCGCCAGCGTTTCTACCGCGCCGAGGTGTACCTGCACAACGGCAGCCAGGACTACGACCTGATGGGCTTCACACAGGATCAGATCACGCGTGATGTGCTCGATCAGTTTGAAAGCCATCGGCAGCTCCTTGGCCGGGTCTATAGCTGAGTTGTGAAGTGATCTTTCCTGCACGTTGTGCGGGAATACAAAGGGGCTCAAGTTGAGCCCCTTTTTTGTGCCTGATCGTTCCCACGCTCTGCGTGGGAATGCCTCAACGGACGCTCCGCGTTCGGCTTTTGATTTGGGACGCGGAGCGTCCCGGGCTGCATTCCCACGCGGAGCGTGGGAACGATCACGCCGCGATCCTTTCGCGGCGTTTTTGTGTCTGCTCTCTTTACCCCAGGTTCTTGCCGAGCAGCGCGTGATACAGCTCGCTGTCCCCAAGAATCCCCACCACATGATTGTTGTCGTGCAGCACGAGTTTGTTGCCGGTCTGGTAACGGATCTGCAACGCGTCGCGCATGCCGATGTTCGAGTCCACCAGCGTCGGTTTGCGCTCCAACCCTTCCACGGCTTGCCCCGGTGCCCAGTTCTGCAGGTTCAGCACCGAACCGTTCTGCCGCGCCCCTTTGATGGTGTTGCCTTCGGCCAGGTCCAGCCACGAGTCGCCGCCCGGATCCAGGCACACCGAACCGTTGATGCGTTTGCAGTTGTCCAGGGTGCGCATCAGGCTGCGACCGCACAGCACGTTCAGCGGGTTGGTGTGGGCGACGAACGTGCGCACGTAATCGTCCGCCGGGTTGAGCACGATTTCTTCCGGCACGCTGTACTGGATGATCCGGCCGTCCTTCATGATCGCGATGCGGCTGCCGAGTTTCAGCGCCTCGTCGAGGTCGTGGCTCACGAACACGATGGTCTTGCTCAGCTTGCGTTGCAGTTCCAGCAGTTCATCCTGCAGACCCTGACGGATCAGCGGGTCGAGGGCCGAGAACGGTTCGTCCATCAGCAGAATGTCGGCATCCATCGCCAGTGCGCGGGCCAGACCGACACGCTGCTGCATGCCGCCGGACAGCTCGTCCGGCTTCTTGTTGCGCCATTGGGTCAGGCCTACCAGTTCGAGTTTTTCATCGACCAGCTTGCGCCGTTCCTTTTCCGGACGACCCTGCATTTCCAGACCGAAACTGATGTTCTCGCGCACCGTCAGCCACGGCATCAGAGCGAACTTCTGGAACACCATGGCGATGCGTTTGGTGCGCATCATTTTCAGCTCGGCCGGGGTGCAGGAGGCGATGTCGATCTGCTTGCCTTCGTGTTCGACGAACAGCTTGCCGCGGCTCACGGTGTTGAGGCCGTTGATGCAGCGCAACAGGCTCGACTTGCCGGAACCGGACAGGCCCATCAGCACGCAGATCTCGCCTTTGTTGATGTCGAGGCTGGCTTTTTCAACGCCGACGATCTGCCCGGTCTTTTTCAGGATCTCACTGCGGGTCAGGCCTTGATCGAGAAGTTTCAGTGCTTCGCGCGGATCCTTGGTGAAGATCACGTCAACGTTATCGAAGCGAATTATGCTCATGCGTCACCCCCTACTTTGGCGTCGGGTTGTTTGCAGATACGGTCGAGCATGATCGCCAGCAGTACGATCGCCAGGCCCGCTTCGAAGCCCAGGGCGATATCAGCAGTGTTCAGTGCGTTGACCACCGGTTTGCCGAGTCCGTCGGCGCCCACCAGTGCCGCGATCACCACCATCGACAGCGACAGCATGATGCACTGGGTGATGCCGGCCGCGATGCTCGGCATGGCGTGAGGCAGTTCGATCCGTGAAAGCAGTTGGCGACGCGAGCAGCCGAAGGCCTTGCCGGCGTCCATCAGTTCTTGCGGGACATCGCGGATGCCCAGGTAGGTCAGGCGGATCGGCGCGGCGATGGCGAACACCACCGTCGAGATCAGGCCCGGTACCACGCCCAGCCCGAAGAGGGTCAGGGTAGGAATGAGGTAAACGAAGGTCGGTACGGTCTGCATCAGATCGAGTACCGGCCTCATCAAAGTGTAGAACATCGGTTTGTGCGCGGCGACGATGCCCAGCGGCACGCCGATGACCACGCAGACCAGGGTCGCGAACATGACCTGGGCGAGGGTTTCCATGGTTTCCTGCCAGTACCCCAGGTTGAGGATCAGCAGGAAGGAGGCGACCACGAACGCGGTCAGGCCCCATTTGCGTTGAATGAAGTGGGCCAGCAGGGCGATGAGGCCGATCAGCACCAGCGGGTTGAACCAGGTCAGCGCAAACGTCACGCCGTGGATCATCGTTTCCAGGGTCACGGCGATTGCGTCGAAGGTGTTGGCGCCGTGTTGCGTCAACCATTCAACGAAGCCCGCGATGTACTGGCCTAAAGGGATTTTCTGATCAATCAGCATGGTAGTGAACGTCCGCATGCAAGGAAATAAACAGCCCGGACGGCGTGAGCCGTCCGGCATAAGCGATTACTGGAGTTTGGCTTTCACGGCCTCCAGGCCTGGTTTACCGTCAATGGTGGTCACGCCAGCGAGCCAGGTATCGAGCACCTGTGGATTCTTTTTCAGCCAGGCCTTGGCGGCCGCGTCAGGCTTCATCTTGTCGTCCAGGATGTTGCCCATCAGTTCGCTTTCCATGTCGACGGTGAACTCCAGGTTTTTCAGCAGTTGGCCAACGTTGCTGCATTCCTCGGCGTAGCCCTTGCGGGTGTTGGTCGCCACGGTGGCGGCGCCGAAATCCGGGCCGAAGAAATCGTCACCACCGGTCAGGTACTGAATCTTGAAGCGCTTGTTCATCGGGTGCGGCGCCCAGCCGAGGAACACCACGGCGGTGTCGCGTTTCTGTGCGCGGTCGACCTGCGACAGCATGCCCGCTTCGCTGGACTCGACGACCTTGAAGCCGGCGGTCTTGAGGCCGAAGGCGTCCTTGTCGATCATGCTCTGGATCAGGCGGTTGCCGTCGTTGCCCGGTTCGATCCCGTAGATCTTGCCGTCGAGTTCCTTCTTGAATTTGGCGATGTCGGCGAAGTCATGCAGACCCTTGTCATACAAGGCTTGCGGAACGGCGAGGGTGTACTTGGCGCCCTTGAGGTTGGTGCGCACGGTTTCCACGGTGCCGGCGTCGCGGTAGGCCTTGATGTCGTTTTCCATGGTCGGCATCCAGTTGCCGAGGAATACGTCCATGTTCTTGCCGTCGGCCAGCGACTTGTAGGTCACGGGTACGGAAATCATGGTGGTCTTGGTCTTGTAGCCGAGGGCCTGAAGCACGACGGAGGTGGTGGCGGTTGTTGCGGTGATGTCGGTCCAGCCGACATCGGAGAAGTTCACGGTACTGCACTGCGCCGGTTCTGCGGCTTGAGCCAGTAACGGCAGACTCAGCATGGCGGCCAACAACAACGACGGGGAACCTTTCATGAATGGACTCCTTGGTGTTTTTTTTGGCAGTGTTCCGATTGGACCACCGCACTTATGGGTTGCGGTTGGATGGCGTTCTGGAGACAGCTCTACCGCAGCGCCTTGCAATCGAGTCGATACGATCATGTACCAGTGAAAATCTGACGCCTACAGGGTGCGTCGTATCCAGTACAGGGATGGTCGCATCCAGTGTCAGTGACGTCGTTTACAGCTTTTTTCTGCCCTGTCTGGCCATCTGAACCGCATAAAAACGGCGAAAACACGGGCTGAAACCGGCACGGCGTTAGTGGGCATGAGTGCGTCGGTGTCAGACGCCGAGCGACCCGGGAAAAGCCCGATGATGCGGGCATTCCGGCGGATCGCAGCTTGAGCGTAGCAGCTCCGCCAGCGGGCGCTTCACGCCCCGGACCGGCACTCTCAGGAGCTCTGCAGCAATGGCTATCAGCGTTTTCGACCTGTTCAAAATCGGCATTGGCCCTTCCAGTTCCCACACCGTCGGGCCCATGCGCGCCGCCGCCCTGTTCGTCGAGTCGTTGCGCGACAAACATCTACTGGAGCAGGTGCGTCGCATCGAGGTGCAGCTGTTCGGTTCGCTGTCGGCCACTGGTGTCGGTCATGGCAGCGACAACGCGGTGATCATGGGTCTGATGGGCGAGTGGCCGGACGCGATCGACCCGTCGCAGATCGGCCCGCGGATCCAGGCCCTGCGTGAAACCCATACGCTGTTGCTCGACGGTCGTTTGTCGGTGCCCTTTATATGGGGCCGGGACATGCGCCTGATCGACGAGAACCTGCCGTTCCATCCCAACGCCATGACCCTGGTTGCCGAAGGCGATCACGGCGAGCTGCATCGCGACACCTACTATTCGGTCGGCGGTGGTTTTGTGGTGGACGAGGCGCAGGCCTCCAGCGGCGTGGTGGATCTGGATCGCACCGAGTTGCCTTACGACTTTTCCAGCGCGGTGGAGCTGCTGGAGCTGTGCAAGACCCACAACCTGCGCGTGGCCGAATTGATGATGGCCAACGAGAAGGTCTGGCGCAGCGAGGAAGAAATCCGCGCCGGCCTGATGAAACTCTGGCGGGCGATGCAGGATTGCGTCGAGCAGGGCCTCAAGCACGAAGGCATCCTGCCCGGCGGCCTCAACGTGCGCCGCCGCGCGGCGAAGTTGCACCGCAGCCTTCAGGAATTGAACAAGCCCAACGTGATCGGCTCGACCCTCAGCGCCATGGAGTGGGTCAACCTGTTCGCCCTCGCGGTGAACGAGGAAAACGCCGCCGGCGGACGCATGGTCACGGCGCCCACCAACGGCGCGGCGGGGATCATTCCGGCGGTGCTGCATTACTTCATGAAATTCAGCGAGGCAGTGACCGACGCCAACGTGGTCGACTACTTCCTCGGCGCCGCAGCGGTGGGAATTCTGTGCAAGAAGAACGCTTCGATCTCCGGCGCTGAAGTCGGCTGTCAGGGTGAGGTCGGTTCGGCCTGCGCAATGGCGGCGGCAGGGCTGGCGGAAATACTTGGCGCAAGCCCCGAGCAGTTGTGCAACGCGGCGGAAATCGGCTTGGAACATAACCTCGGCCTGACCTGCGATCCGGTGGGTGGCCTGGTGCAAGTGCCGTGCATCGAGCGCAATGCGATTGCGGCGGTGAAGGCGATCAATGCGGCGCAGATGGCCTTGCGCGGGGACGGCCAGCACTTTATTTCGCTGGACCGGGTGATCCGCACCATGCGTGATACCGGCGCCGACATGCATGACAAATATAAAGAGACATCGCGGGGCGGGTTGGCGGTCAGTGCGGTTGAATGTTGAGTCAGTAAATCCGAGGTGTGGCCTTCGCGAGCAAGCCCGCTCCCACATTCGATCGCATTCCGGCAGAGGAACTCGCTCAATTGTGGAAGCTGGCTTGCCAGCGATGAGGCCGGACCAGTCAAAACTGCGCGTTAAGTGCACACCGGAATCAAAACGCGCCACCTTTTGGCGCGTCGCTATCAGATAAGAGTCTTTCCCACCTCCAGCGCCTGATTTGCAGGCGCTACCGTCCGTCACCCGTGCCTGCGGTGACACTGTAGGACAATCGTGCGCAGGCCAGTTCCCACAAGTGCTACCGATTTGCTCACACCCATCGGAGCAGGGCATTCGCGGCCGCTGATGGCACTTCGAATTACCTTTCGTCGGAGCGCTTGTATAGACGCGTCGCGACGTCGTTTTCAGGAGTTATTGAACAGCCATTCAAATTTAGGCATGGCAATTGCTCTGTCATAACAAAGCCCGTCTCACGCAAGAGAACGATGGCAATAACAAGAGCCTCCGCCTGAGGCCATCACCCGCTTTGTGTGAGGAGATACCGCGATGACGTCGTTCAACTCCGGGGCTCAACCCCAGAACCGTGCGCCTCAATCCATCGGCTTTCTGCTGCTGGACAATTTCACGCTGATTTCCCTGGCTTCCGCAGTCGAACCGCTGCGCATGGCCAACCAGTTGTCCGGTCGCGAGCTGTATCGCTGGACCACCCTCACCGTTGATGGCGGCCAGGTCTGGGCCAGTGACGGTCTGCAGATCACCCCCGACGCCTCCATGCACAAAGCCCCGGCCCTCGACACCATCATCGTGTGCGGCGGGATCGGCATTCAACGCACCGTTACCCGTGAACACGTCTCGTGGCTGCAAAGCCAGGCGCGTCAGTCCCGTCGCCTCGGCGCCGTGTGCACCGGCAGCTGGGCCCTGGCCTGCGCCGGCCTGCTCGACGGCTTCGATTGCAGCGTGCACTGGGAATGTCTGGCGGCGATGCAGGAAGCTTTCCCGCGCGTTGCGATGAGCACCCGTCTGTTCACCCTCGACCGCAACCGTTTCACCAGCTCCGGCGGCACCGCGCCGCTGGACATGATGCTGCACCTGATCAGCCGCGATCACGGGCGTGAACTGTCCGCCGCGATCTCGGAAATGTTCGTCTACGAACGCATCCGCAACGAGCAGGATCACCAGCGCGTGCCGCTCAAGCACATGCTCGGCACCAACCAGCCGAAACTGCAGGAAATCGTCGCGCTGATGGAAGCCAACCTGGAAGAGCCGATCGACCTCGACGAACTGGCGGTGTACGTCGCCGTGTCCCGTCGCCAGCTCGAGCGCCTGTTCCAGAAATACCTGCACTGTTCGCCGTCGCGCTACTACCTCAAGCTGCGTCTGATCCGTGCCCGGCAACTGCTCAAGCAGACGCCGATGTCGATCATCGAAGTGGCGTCGGTCTGCGGGTTCGTGTCGACACCGCACTTCTCCAAGTGCTACCGCGAATACTTCGGCATTCCGCCGCGTGACGAGCGCGTCGGCTCCAACACCACCCAGCAGGTGGCGATGATGCCGCTGCCGCAGGCCATCGTGATGTCGCCGCTGTCCGGGCCGATGTCGGCGTTGAGCCAGGCGCGCAACGAGTCGACCTTCGCCAGCGTGCGCCTCTAAAACGAAAGATCGCAGCCTGCGACAGCGCCTTGAAAAAAGGCACTGTCGCAGGCTGCGATCTTTTTTTTTGGTCAGATGTCAGGCGCGGGTTTGCTGATACTGCGCCAGGGCCGGCAGCAACTGCTTGTCGATGGCTTCGCGCACGGTCGGCTGAATGCTCGCGCTGCTGGTGTACATCTGCTTGACCATGGTGCGCAGCGTGTTGGCCCGCACATCGTCCAGCCCCCGCACCGCGCACTCGCACGCCTGCTGGGCGGTAGAGCCCGACGGTACTTCGAATCCCAACGACTTGAGCTGGCCCAACAGGTCTTCCTGATCGATCAAATCGGCATACATCATGACGCGAATCCTTCTTCGGCAACGGAGGTCGTGGCTCGATTCTGGTAGGCCTGCCCAGGCACGGCAAGGGCGATTTGTCGCAGTGTCCACATTGGCTATGAGCATGTCGTTTTCGGCTAACTTGCCGGCATGGGGAGTGGGCACACTGGACCCAGCTCGCTTCACGAAGGTTTGGTCACCCTCGCCACGGCAGCTCCTCAACAGTACCCTCGCCCCGATCCTGTCACGGCTTGTATCGGGGCTTTTTTTGCCTGTGTGTCAGGTAAATCGAGGTGCATTCATCGCCAGCAGGCTGGCTCCCACATTGAAATGCGCTCTTTGTGGGAGCCAGCCTGCTGGCGATGAACGATGACGCGGTTTAGCGCTGCAACACTAGAATCCGCGACAGCAATTCATCCCGATCGATGTAGCAGCCCTGAAAATGCCGGGCCCCGGTGGTCGGGTCGAACGCATTGCGCGCGTGCAAAGTGCGGCGGTTGTCGAAGCACCACAGCTCGCCCGGATTGAGCCGCTGCATCACCCGGAAACGTGGCTCGCGGGTCATGGCGATGAAGCGACGGTAAGCGCGATACAGCGGGGGCATTTGCTCCACTGACGTGTCGAACGCGCCGCGCAGAAAGTTGGCCATGCGGATTTCCGCGACCCGGCCCAACGCATCCAGGGCGATGATTGGCGCCAGGCAGCGATAGTCGCTGTGGCGGTCCTTGTTGCGAAACTCCACCGGGATCTCGCACAGCGCCTGAAACAACGCGGGATCCTCCTGACGCAATGTTTCGGCAATCGCAAAACCGTCGACGAAAATGCTCTCGCCACCCTCGGCGTCGTTCACCAGACAATGCAGAAATTGCAGCCCCGGTTGCAGCTCGCGGGTCGGTAGATCCGTGTGTAACGGCAGGTTGAAAGCGGTGTAGGCATTGCTGTCGGCGTCGGCCTTGGATTGCACGTTGAACAGCACGCCGAAATTGCTCTCGCGGATGAACGAAATGCGCTGGGCGATCAGCTTCAGTGAACCGGGTTCGGTGGGCACGCCACGCACCTGAGTCAGACCGATATCGCGTACTGCCAGCAACCATTGCAGCAACGCGGCGTTGTCGTTCATCAGGGCTGAATAGTCGAACACCGGCAACTGCAAATCGCTGCGCCACAGGAAGGGTTTAGGTTTGGCGGCGAGGCGTTCGGCGCGGGATTCGTCGTCATAGGCGTGGGCCCGCAGCCAGCCCGCATCGAAGCGGCTGAGGTGGCCGTCCTGCCAGTCGATACGCAGGCAGCCATCGGTGTCGATATGTGCGGCGGAGGGCGACAGATCCTGCGCCGCATCGACGATCTCGAACACCTGCTCGCGGGTGACGCTGTAGACGCAGTGCGGACACGGACAGTTGTCGCGCAGCCACACGTGGTGAAACGGGCTGACACGCCCGTCGGCCCATTCAATCAGGACGCGATCCGCCAGGTTCTGCACGCCGTTCAGCGCGCTGATCAACGGATAAGTACGGAAATCGGCAACTGCGACGGCGGTGTGCATGGCGGCTCCTTGCGATGGATGGATTTACCGGGCTGGTGGCAGGGCGATGACCCGGCCGATGTAAGCCGGGGCGGGCAGGTCGGCCTGCTCGGCGACGATGGCTTGCAGACGGCCCAGGGTGTCCGGGGTAAATGGTGCGGAGCGCGGCCCGACGAGGTCGACGTGCAGCAGCATCTGTTCGTTGCCGGCCAGCTCCTTGTCACCGCCGGCCAGGTGCAGGCTGTGATAGAGGTGCAGGCGTTTCTGATCGTGGCCGATGATCTGCGTGCGCACTTCGACTTCTGCATCGAGCTTCACTTCGTGCAGGTAGTTGAGGTGCAGTTCGAGGGTAAACAGCGAGTGACCGCTGGCTTCGCGGTTGTTGCTGTCCATGCCGAGACGATCCATCAGGGCGTCGGTGGCATAGCTGAAAATCAGCAGATAGAAGGCGTCGCGCAGGTGGCCGTTGTAGTCGACCCAGTCGGGGATGATGCGGGTTTGGTAGGTGGTGAGTGTGGGCATATTTTCTCCTGATGCGATCGTTCCCACGCTCTGCGTGGGAACGCCTCCTGTGACGCTCTGCGTCACGCTTCTGGGACGCAGAGCGTCCCGGGCTGCATTCCCACGCAAAGCGTGGGAACGATCGATTACTCGCTGAAACTCATTCCATGCTTTTCTTTCGTGGTCTTCACCGCCTCAAGCACCGCCAGCAAGCAATCATCACGATAGCGCTCCAGCGCCGAAATACTGTGCCGGCCCAGTTGATCGCTGGTGCCATCCACCACATCGTCGATCAACTTGTCGGTCAGTTCCGGTGCCGGCAGGTACGTCCACGGCAACTGCAGCGCCGGTCCGAACTGCGACATGAAGTGGCGCATGCCGGCATCGCCACCGGCCAGGGTGTAGGTCAAGAACGTGCCCATGAACGACCAGCGCAGACCGGCGCCAAAGCGGATTGCATCATCGATCTCACCCGTGGTCGCCACGCCGTCGTTGACCAGATGCAGCGCCTCACGCCACAGCGCTTCGAGCAGGCGGTCGGCGATGAAGCCCGGCACTTCCTTGCGCACATGCAGCGGGCGCATGCCGAGGGATTCGTAGACTTTCATCGCCGCCTGAATCGCTTGCGGCGCGGTGTTCTTGCCGCCGACCACTTCCACCAGCGGCAGCAGGTAAACCGGGTTGAACGGGTGACCGACCACGCAGCGTTCCGGGTGGGTCGAGCTCTCGTAGAACTCGCTCGGCAACAGGCCGGAAGTGCTGGAACCGATCAACGCATTCGGCTTGGCCGCCGCGCTGATTTTGCTGTGCAGATCCAGTTTCAGTTCGAGGCGTTCCGGGGCGCTTTCCTGGATGAAGTCCGCATCGCGCACGCATTCTTCAATGGTCGCGACAAAGCGCAGACGATCCTGCGACGCGCCCGGCGCCAGACCGTTTTTCTCCAGCGCACCCCAGGCGTTGGCCACGCGTTTGCGCAGCGCCGCTTCGGCACCCGGCGCCGGGTCCCAGGCCACCACGTCAAGGCCATGGGCGAGGGCGCGGGCGACCCAGCCGCTGCCGATGACGCCGCTGCCCAGTGCTGCGAAGGTTTTGATTTCGGTGATAAAACTCATGGTGATTTCCTAGGCAAATTCGGTGATTCCCTGTGGGAGCGAGCTTGCTCGCGAATGCGGCGGCATTGCTGATGAAGATGCTTCGGATGTACCAGCCTCTTCGCGAGCAAGCTCGCTCCCACAGGGTTTGATGTGTGGCCGTCAGCCGCGCTGGGTCAGGCCCATTTTCTTGCGACCTTCAGCCGGGGTCAGCACGCGGGCGCCGAGGCGGCTGAGGATCTCGGTGGCGCGTTCGACCAGTTGGCCGTTGGTCGCCAGCACGCCTTTGTCCAGCCACAGGTTGTCTTCCAGACCGACCCGCACGTTGCCGCCAAGCAGCACCGCTTGCGCGGCCATCGGCATTTGCATCCGGCCGATGCCGAACCCGGCCCACACCGCGTCGGCAGGCAGGTTGTCGACCATGGCTTTCATGGTGGTGGTGTCGGCCGGCGCGCCCCACGGGATGCCCAGGCACAGCTGGAACAGTGGCTTGTCGAGCAAGCCTTCCTTGATCATCTGTTTGGCGAACCACAGGTGGCCGGTGTCGAAAATCTCCAGCTCCGCCTTCACGCCCAGCTCGGTGATGCGCTTGGCGCCAGCCCGCAGCTGGGCCGGGGTGGAGACGTAAATGGTGTCGCCGTCGCCGAAGTTCAGGGTGCCGCAATCCAGCGTGCAGATTTCCGGCAGCAGTTCTTCAACGTGGGCCAGACGGGTCAGCGGGCCGACCAGATCGGTGTTCGGGCCGAACTCCATCGGGTTCTCGCCCGGGCCGATTTCCAGGTCGCCGCCCATGCCGGCGGTGAGGTTGACGATGATGTCGACGTCGGCTTCGCGGATGCGCTCCATGACTTCGCGGTACAGCGCCACGTCACGGCTGAACTTGCCGGTCTGCGGGTCACGGACGTGGCAGTGCACGACCGTGGCGCCGGCCTTGGCCGCTTCCACCGCGGCTGCGGCGATCTGTTTCGGGGTGACCGGCACGTGAGGGCTCTTGGCGGTCGTGTCGCCAGCACCGGTGAGTGCGCAGGTGATGATGACGTCGTGGTTCATGGTGCGTTTTCCTTCAGGCGTGATGGGTCTGTTCGCAGCCCGTGGCGGGCTGCGAAGTGGTTCGTTCGTTGCGGTTTATTTGCTGGTGAGCTGGAGGTTTTCAGCCGCCGGTTTGCCATCGAAGGTGGTGACGCCTTCGAGCCAGCGCTGTTTGTCTTGCGGGTGATCCTTGAGCCATTGTTTGGCCGATTCGAAAGCGTCCTTGTGATCGAGCAGCGGCTGCATCATCCGGCTCTCGTCTTCGGCGGTGAACGTCAGGTTGCTCAGCAGGCGACTGACGTTCGGGCATTGTTCGGCGTATTTCGGCGCGGTGACGGTCCATACGGTGGCCATGCCTTCGTTCGGGCCGAGGGCGTCGTCGCTGCCGGTCAGGTAGGTCATCTGCACGTTGACGTTCATCGGGTGCGGCGCCCAGCCGAAGAACACCACGGCTTCCTTGCGGCGCACGGCGCGATCGACGGCGGCGAGCATGCCGGCCTCGCTGGATTCCACGAGCTGGAACTTGCCGAGGCCGAACTGGTTCTTGGCGATCATCGCCTTGATCTGGGTGTTGGCGCCCGAGCCTGGCTCGATGCCGTAGATCTTGCCGCCCAGTTCTTTCTCGAACTTGGCGATGTCGGCGAAGGTTTTCAGGCCCTTGTCCGCCAGGTAGGTCGGCACGGCGAGGGTGGCGCGGGCGTCCTTGAGGCTTGGCGCTTCAAGCACCTTGACCTGGTTGGCGTCGACGAACGGGGTGATCGTCTGGGTCATCAGCGGGTTCCAGTAGCCGAGGAACAGATCCAGGCGCTGGTCGCGGATGCCGGCGAAAACGATTTGCTGAGAGGCGCTGGTCTGTTTGGTGCTGTAGCCGAGGCCGTCGAGCAGAACCTGGGCCATGGCACTGGTGGCGATCACGTCGGTCCAGTTCACCACGCCCATGCGCACGTTCTGACACGATGCGGAATCGGCCGCCATGACACTGGCGCTTAAAAACGCGGTACCGCTGAGTGCGAGAACACAGCTGCTGATCAGTCGTTTCATGTCGGGTTCCTCGGCAGGTCGTTATTGTGGGTTCCGGTGTCTGATGCGCCGGTGATGCTCAAATTACGCAGCTGTACGCCCTTGAAAGCGCACTGCGGCGACTGGCTCTTGCACTGTAGCGACCTGTCCCCTTGAATGCCGCCGACAATTGGCGTATCAACGTTGCACGCTACCCGCTAACCGAGTGCGCGCCATGTCCCAGGATTTCTACTTTCTGTTGATGCCGGGTTTTTCCGCCATCGGTTTCATCTCTGCGATCGAACCGCTGCGAGTGGCCAACCGCTTTCGCGGCGAGCTGTACCGCTGGCACGTCTTGAGCGCCGATGGCGGGGCGGTGCTGGCGAGTAATGGAATGTCGGTCAACGCGGATGCGGCGCTGGAGCCGCTGAAGAAAGGGGCGACGTTGCTAGTGGTCGCCGGCTTCGAACCGTTGAAGTTCGCCACCCCGGCGCTGGAGCACTGGCTGCGACGGCTGGACAACGAAGGCGTGACCCTCGGCGCCATCGACACCGGCAGTTTCGTCCTCGCCGAAGCGGGCCTGCTCGAGGGTCATCGCCTGACCCTGCACTGGGAAGCCATCGACGCCTTCAAGGAATCTTATCCACAGCTCAGCGTCACCCAGGAGCTGTTCGAGATCGACCGTCGGCGTATCACGTCGGCTGGCGGCACCGCGTCCATCGACCTGATGCTCGACCTGATCGCCCAGGCCCACGGCCCGCAACTGGCGATTCAGGTCAGCGAGCAGTTTGTGTTGGGGCGGATTCGTCCGCGCAAAGACCACCAGCGCATGGAAGTCGCCACGCGTTACGGCATCAGTAACAAGAAGTTGGTGCATGTGATCGGCGAGATGGAGCAGCACAGCGAACCGCCGCTGACCACGCTGGAACTGGCGGAATCGATCAAGGTGACCCGGCGGCAACTGGAGCGCCTGTTTCGCCTGCACCTGAACGACACGCCAAGCAATTTCTATCTGCGCTTGAGACTGGAGAAGGCCCGACAGCTGCTGCGCCAGACCGACATGAGCGTGCTCGAAGTCAGCATCGCCTGCGGGTTTGAATCACCGTCGTATTTCACCCGCAGCTACCGGGCGAAGTTTGCCCGGTGTCCACGGGAGGATCGGCGACGGGAGGCCGTTTGACGGACGATTATAGTTAATTATACTTTCAGGTATAAATTACAGTCGTTTGAATAATTGAGTGTAAAACCATGTCCCGAAACAACGGCTTCGTCTTCCGCCGCCCCGCTCTGGCCCGCAGCGTTGCCGATGGTCTGGTGGGTGCAGGTCTGCAGGATTTCACCTCCGGCCTTTTTCTGGCAGCGCCGCGTCGCACCGGCAAAAGTACCTTTCTGCGCGAGGACCTGATCCCGGAATGCCAGGCCCGAGGCTGGCTGACGGTTTACGTCGACCTGTGGGCCGACAAGGAAAAAGACCCTGCTGACTTGATCGCCAGTGCCATTGCAGGCGCGTTGGTCCCCTTTGAAAAGGGTATCCGCAAACTGGCGAAGAATATCGGCATCGAAAAACTCAGCTTTCTGCGCACCTTGTCCTGGGATTTCACCAAGCCGCAACTGCCTTCGGGCGCGACCCTGACGCAAGCGCTGGAACTGCTCCACAGTGCCGCCGAAAAATCCGTAGTGCTGGTGATCGATGAGGCCCAGCACGCGCTCACCACCGCCGCAGGCATCAACGCGATGTTTGCCCTGAAGGCTGCACGGGATCAGCTCAACCAGGGACGTGAAGGCGAGGGCAGCGGTTTGCATCTGGTATTCACAGGTTCCAATCGCGACAAACTCGCCCATCTGGTGCTGGGCAAGAGCCAACCGTTTTTCGGCTCGAGCATCACGCCCTTTCCATTGTTGGGAAAAGAGTTCACCCAGGCGTACACCTTGCACCTCAACGCCCATCTGGCGGAGACCAACCAGTTCAGTGCGGCGGATATCGACGACGCCTTTGAGTTGGTGGGGCGGCGCCCGGAAATGTTGCGCACCATCATCGGCGAAGTCGCGCTGGAACTGGGCGAGGCCAGCAATCTGGGGCAGTTGCTGCAAAGCCGTGCCGAATTGTTGCGCGCAGGCGTGTGGACCGAGTTCGAGAGCGCCTGGAACGCGCTGACCATCCCTCAGCGCGCCGTGCTGGAAGTGATGGTGGAGCGCTCACAGAACAACGAGCCTTTTGCACCGTTCACCGACAGCACGCTCATGGCAGTCGGCAAGGCACTGGAAAACCTGGGCAGCGACGTGGTGCCGGGCACCCAGACCATTCAGGCCTGTATCGATGCCCTGCGCGACAAGGAGCTGGTGTGGAAATCGAGCCGTGGTGGCTATGCGCTGGAAGACAAGTCCTTCGGCGACTGGCTGAGCGCGCGCAAAGCGGGCTAGTTACTTCTTCACCAATGCCGAGCACGCTGCCTTGTAGGCTTCATGCTGATACTTGTTCAGCGTGCCCGGCAGCTCGAAATTGTGCTTCTTGGCCTGGGCATTGATCGTCTGCGGCGACAGCAGCGTCACCTCGCAACCGTCCAGCAACTGAAACACGCCCTCGATCTTGAACGTGGTCGGCCCACCGGCAAACTCGCCCTTCTTGCTGCGCTTCTTGATCGCGATGCGATCAATCGAGTTCTCGCGCACGAACGACGCCACTTGTGCGGCGAACAGCTTCACGTTGGCCGCCTCGTCGTCATCGTCCAGCGCGATTTTCTTGGTGTTCAGCGCGACATGGCTCAGCACCGAACCGTCGAGGGAGGCCACGGCGATGATCGCTTCACTGCCTTTGATTTCGATACCGCAGATGTTCATGTGAATCCCTTGATTGGCTGAAGAGATGGAGCTTACAGCTCAAGCTGGTTGGCGGTGATACCAAACGCCGCCGCAATCTTCTCGCGAGTGGCCTTGCGCGGCTTTGCAACGGTTTCCTGCTGGGCAAAAGCCGGCTGTGAAATGCCCATGCGCCGAGCGACTTCTTCCTGGGTCAGGTTGAGATGTTCGCGCCAGGCCCTGATCGGAGTTGCCCCGTCGACAATGCGACTGACCACCTCATGGGGAATCAGGTCAGGCTCCATTTTCTGCGCCACATATTGCGCGTATGGAATGACTACGAAAGCGGGTTTGCCCTCGGAATCATTGATGATTTGGATGTCAGTAAGTGCGTTCATCGCGTTTTTTTACCTCTTGAATACTGACCACTTTGATCGCGCCATCCCAGTCGAACATGACGCGGTAATTACCCACACGCAGCCGATAGGCGTAGTCATGACCAACCAGTGCTTTCACATTGCCCACATCAGGCATGTCAGTAAGCACCGTGATGGCATCTCTGACCTGACACTGATGAGCGGAATGCAATTTCAGGAGTTGCTTAACGGCCTTTCGAGTCCAGTGGATGCTGTTCATGGCAGAATATAAGTCTTTTATAAGATTTGCGAATCTTTGCTTATATTTTTCAGGTGGCCAATAAACAACGTTCGACCGAATGTTGCAGGGTGCATGGCGGGGAAAATTTCGGGCTTAGCTGTCATCCATGAATTACACAGTGGTAAATGCCGTTCATCTGAAACCCTGGGCGACCTGTTATTTCTGACAGTAGATCCTTATCGACATTGCCTCGAAGATTGATGCGAGGGCCATCACCGGCTCTGAACCCAAGAATGACTGTTCCGGCAAAGGAGTCGCACAATGATCGTCAGGAAAAACATTCGCTCGCATACGGCCGTCGAGCGGGCAGCGTTCATCAACTGTCTGCTCACCCTCAAGCGTAATGGGGGGTACGACAAATATGTGCACTGGCATCACCAAGTGATGAAACCCACTGTGCATCCTTGGGAACCGCAGGATTCTGAGTATCGAAACGGAGCCCACCTTGGCCCGGCATTTCTGCCATGGCATAGAGAAATGCTGATGCAGTTCGAGACGGATTTGCGCGCGATTGATCCTCAAGTGACTCTGCCGTATTGGGACTGGACTGAAGATGCGTTGGATCCGACAAGCTCACCCGTCTGGACGGATCAATGGATGGGCGGCAATGGCAGCCAAGGTGATCATGACCGAGTACAAACCGGGCCTTTTGCTCACCAGTACGGAAACTGGCCGGTTCCTGCCTACCCGGAAAACGGTGAGACGGAACCTGGTCTCAAGCGTCAGTTCGGCGTTCTTGTGAACTCGCTTCCGACGTCGGCAGACGTGGGCATGGCGATGCGAGAGTGGTTATATGACACGCCGCCTTACGATTCCGGCCCATACACCAGGGGATTTCGCAATCGACTGGAGGGGTGGATCACGCAACGAGGTGATCCTCAAGTCACCACCCCGGGTTCGCAGCTGCACAACCGCGTCCATCTGTGGACAGGGGGCAACATGTTGGCCATGACCTCCCCTGAAGATCCGGTGTTCTTCCTGCATCATTGCAATATCGACAGGATCTGGGCGGAGTGGCAGGCACAAATGGCGCTGGACAATCCGCAATGGGCTCCGCATTACACGCCGATCCGTGGTGGGCCGCCCGGTCATAACTTTGATGACGCGCTCGCGCCATGGACGAGAACCGTCAGTGAGGTCATGGACGTCCGCGCACTGGGCTATGAATACGCACCCATCCAGCCGTTGCAGAAGAGCCCATTCAAGTCGCCCTTCATGGCGTCATGACGCGTCAACGTTCCTGCACGACTCGTGCAGGAACACTCCTCACTCCTGCCCAATCGACTCCAAAAACTCCGACCGCTCGTCACTCATCCGCGCCACGCAGTCATTCTGCGCAATCTTGAACGCCTTGCTGCCGTCCGTCGCCGGGAAGGCTTCCACGGCGCAGTCGGCGTCGCGGGTTTTCAACCATTGTTGCTGGGCGGCCTTGAGTTTGGCGGTGATGTCGGCCAGTTGCGCCGGGTTCTTGCCGTAGGTCGTCTGCATGCGCTCGTTCAGGCTGGCGTAGTTGTCCTTGAGCAGGTCCTCGGCGGTGGTGCGGCTATAAGTCGAGCATTCCAGGGTCTGGATGTCGTTTTCCACCGCGTCGCACGGGTTGTTGTCGGACTCTTCGGCGGCGTGTACGCCGGTCGCAATCAGGGCCAGGGCCAGGAAGATCGATTTCATTGATGTCGCCGCTCTAATCCAGTGGTGTTTCCGGGATGCGGCAGATTCTGGCTCAAGCTCGCGGGCTTGAACAGGTGGCCGGTCGGACCGGTTGGCGACCCTTTGTCGCGGATTGACGCTTTCGGCAATTCCCCTGTCGTTTTTGCACCCGGCTGGTCGCGCACCGAGGCATATGCTGGCCCCAAAGCGCCGGCAGACGATTCGGCGCATGAATCGCCAATAAGGGGACGCCTGATGAGCCCAGCCGAATTACACGCCGACAGCATCGTTATCGACGGTCTGATCATTGCCAAATGGAACCGCGAGCTGTTCGAAGACATGCGCAAGGGCGGTCTGACGGCGGCCAACTGCACCGTGTCGGTGTGGGAGGGCTTTCAGGCCACGGTCAATAACATCGCCGCCAGCCAGAAACTGATTCGCGAAAACAGCGACCTGGTGATCCCCGTCCGTACCACCGCCGACATCCGCAAGGCCAAGGAGCAGGGCAAGACCGGCATCCTCTTCGGCTTCCAGAACGCCCATGCATTCGAAGACCAGATCGGCTATGTCGAGGTGTTCAAGCAGCTCGGCGTCGGCATCGTGCAGATGTGCTACAACACCCAGAACCTGGTGGGCACCGGTTGCTACGAACGTGACGGCGGCCTGTCGGGCTTCGGTCGCGAGATCGTCGCCGAGATGAACCGCGTCGGCGTCATGTGCGACCTGTCCCACGTCGGTTCCAAGACCTCCGAGGAAGTCATCCTCGAATCGAAAAAACCGGTCTGCTATTCCCACTGCCTGCCGTCGGGGCTGAAAGAGCACCCGCGCAACAAGTCCGATGAAGAGCTCAAGTTCATTGCTGACCACGGCGGTTTCGTCGGCGTGACCATGTTTGCGCCGTTCCTGGCCAAGGGTATCGATTCGACCATCGACGACTACGCCGAAGCCATCGAATACACCATGAACATCGTCGGCGAAGACGCCATCGGCATCGGCACCGACTTCACCCAGGGTCACGGCCAGGACTTCTTCGAATACCTGACCCACGACAAGGGCTACGCCCGCCGTCTGACCAACTTCGGCAAGATCATCAACCCGCTGGGCATCCGCACCGTCGGCGAGTTCCCGAACCTGACCGAAACCCTGCTCAAGCGCGGCCACTCCGAACGAGTCGTTCGCAAGATCATGGGCGAAAACTGGGTGAACGTCCTGAAAGACGTCTGGGGCGAATGAATAACTCTGGAGCCTACTCCGCTCGCCGATAGCTGCGTCAGGTCCTCGCGCCAAACTCGCCGTACGTCCCGTACTGTCTCGCTTGTCGCTCCGGTCCTTCCTTGCTCTCGACGTGCTCGCTACGGCTCCAAAGTCATTCATACGGCTTGTTTATAAGAGCAAAGCAAAAGCTTCGCTCGGCACCAACCACGAATTTTTCTGGAGTTAAGTTTCCATGGCCAAGATCGCCCCGCAATTGCCAATCGAAGTCGACAGCGAGACCGGTGTCTGGACCTCCGACGCCCTGCCGATGCTGTATGTGCCACGGCATTTCTTCGTCAACAACCACATGGGCATCGAGGAAGTGCTGGGCGCTGACGCCTATGCCGAGATCCTCTACAAGGCCGGCTACAAATCCGCCTGGCACTGGTGTGAAAAAGAAGCCGAGTGCCACGGTCTGGAAGGCGTCGCGGTGTTCGAGCACTACATGAAGCGCCTGTCGCAGCGCGGCTGGGGCCTGTTCAAGATCCAGGACATCGACCTCGATAAAGGCACCTGCAGCGTCAAGCTCGAACACTCGGCGTTCGTCTACGTCTACGGCAAAGTCGGGCGCAAGGTCGACTACATGTTCACCGGCTGGTTTGCCGGTGCCATGGACCAGATCCTCGCCGCTCGCGGCAGCAAGATCCGCACCGTGGCCGAGCAGGTCTACGGTGGCTCCGAAGAAGGCCACGACGACGGCCTGTTCACCGTCAAGCCGTTGTAAGTCGAGGAACCCGCCATGGCTTTCGAAGCAATGTTCCAGCCGATCCAGATCGGCAAACTGACCATCCGCAACCGCGTGCTCAGCACCGCGCACGCCGAGGTCTACGCGACCGACGGCGGCATGACCACCGAACGGTACGTCAAATATTACGAAGAGAAAGCCAAGGGCGGCATCGGCCTGGCGATCTGTGGCGGTTCGTCCGTGGTGGCGATCGACAGCCCGCAGCAATGGTGGAGTTCGGTGAACCTGTCCACCGACCGGATCATCCCGCACTTCCAGAATCTCGCCGACGCCATGCACAAGCACGGCGCTAAGATCATGATCCAGATTACCCACATGGGCCGTCGCTCCCGTTGGGACGGTTTCCACTGGCCGACCCTGATGTCGCCGTCGGGCATCCGCGAACCGGTGCACCGCGCCACCTGCAAGACCATCGAGCCGGAAGAGATCTGGCGGGTGATCGGCAACTACGCGCAAGCCGCGCGCCGCGCCAAGGCCGGTGGCCTGGACGGTGTTGAACTGTCGGCCGTGCACCAGCACATGATCGACCAGTTCTGGAGCCCGCGCGTCAACAAGCGGACCGACGAATGGGGCGGCACTTTCGAGGGCCGGATGAAGTTCGGTCTGGAAGTTTTGAAAGCCGTGCGCGCCGAGGTCGGTGACGACTTCTGTGTCGGCATGCGCATCTGCGGCGACGAGTTCCACCCGGACGGTCTGTCCCACGAAGACATGAAGCAGATCGCCAAATATTACGACGACACCGGCATGCTCGATTTCATCGGCGTCGTCGGCTCGGGTTGCGACACCCACAACACCCTGGCCAACGTGATTCCGAACATGAGTTATCCGCCGGAGCCGTTCCTGCACCTGGCGGCCGGGATCAAGGAAGTGGTCAAGGTTCCGGTGCTGCACGCGCAGAACATCAAGGACCCGAACCAGGCCACGCGGATTCTGGAGGGCGGTTACGTCGACATGGTCGGTATGACCCGCGCCCACATCGCCGACCCGCACCTGATCGCCAAGATCAAGATGGGTCAGATCGACCAGATCAAGCAGTGCGTCGGCGCCAACTACTGCATCGACCGTCAGTATCAAGGTCTGGACGTGCTGTGCATCCAGAACGCCGCGACTTCCCGTGAATACATGGGCGTGCCGCACATCATCGAGAAATCCACCGGGCCGAAACGCAAGGTGGTGATCGTCGGTGCCGGCCCGGCGGGGATGGAAGCTGCCCGTGTGGCAGCCGAACGTGGCCACGACGTGACCCTGTTCGAGAAGAAGGAATTCATCGGCGGCCAGATTACTACGGCCTCGAAAGCGCCGCAGCGTGACCAGATCGCCGGTATCACTCGCTGGTTCCAGCTGGAACTGGCACGCCTGAAAGTCGATCTGCGTCTGGGCACTGCGGCGGACGCCGACACCATCATGGACCTGCGTCCGGACATCGTGGTGCTGGCCGTTGGCGGGCATCCATACCTGGAGCAGAACGAACACTGGGGCGCAGCTGAAGGGCTGGTCGTCAGCAGCTGGGACGTGCTCGACGGCAAGGTTGCGCCGGGCAAGAACGTGCTGGTCTACGACACCATTTGCGAGTTCACCGGGATGTCGGTGGCCGACTTCCTCGCCGACAAGGGCAGCCAGGTCGAGATCGTCACCGACGACATCAAACCGGGCGTGGCTATCGGTGGTACATCGTTCCCGACTTACTACCGCAGCATGTACCCGAAAGAAGTGATCATGACCGGCGACATGATGCTGGAGAAGGTCTACCGCGAAGGCGACAAACTCGTCGCCGTGCTGGAGAACGAATACACCGGCGCCAAAGAGGAGCGGGTGGTGGATCAGGTGGTCGTCGAGAACGGCGTGCGCCCGGATGAAGAAATCTACTACGCCCTCAAGGACGGCTCGCGCAACAAGGGCCAGATCGACGTCGAGGCGCTGTTCGCGATCCAGCCGCAACCTTCGCTGAGCAGCACCGGCGACGGTTACCTGCTGTTCCGCATCGGTGACTGCGTGGCGCAGCGTAATACCCATGCTGCGATCTATGACGCCCTGCGGTTGTGCAAAGACTTCTAAACGCTGATGGACTGATCGTTCCCACGCTCTGCGTGGGAATGCAGCCCGGGACGCTCCGCGTCCCAAAGCGGACGCAGAGCGTCCATTGAGGCATTCCCACGCAGAGCGTGGGAACGATCGTCACGTGTTTCTCCAGGCTGTACTGGTGGGAGCTTCACCATGTTGAACACCCTTCTTCCAATCCTGTTGTTCGCAGCCCTGGCCCTCGCGGTGCTGGGTGCGTTGCGGCGGGTGGCCATGTGGCGTCGGGGCCGGGCCTCGAAGGTCGATCTGATCGGCGGCCTGTTCGCCATGCCCAAGCGTTACATGGTCGATCTGCACCACGTGGTGGCGCGGGACAAATACATCGCCAACACCCACGTCGCCACGGCGGGCGGTGCGGTGGCGTCGATCGTGTTGGCGATTCTGGTGCACGGTTTCGGCCTGCATAACCGGATCCTCGGCTACGCGTTACTGCTGATGACGGCGGTGATGTTCGTCGGGGCGATCTTCGTTTATCGGCGCCGGCTCAACCCGCCGTCGCGGCTGTCGAAAGGCCCGTGGATGCGCCTGCCGAAAAGCCTGCTGGCGTTCTCGGCCTCGTTCTTCCTGGTGACCTTGCCGGTGGCCGGGATCCTGCCGGAGAACTTCGGCGGCTGGATGCTTGCAGCGATTCTCGGTATCGGTGTGCTGTGGGGCGTGTCGGAACTGTTCTTCGGCATGACCTGGGGCGGCCCGATGAAACACGCCTTCGCCGGTGCCCTGCACCTGGCCTGGCACCGTCGCGCCGAACGTTTTGGTGGCGGTCGTTCCACCGGTTTGAAACCGCTGGACCTGAATGATCCGACCGCGCCGCTGGGCGTGGAGAAACCCAAGGATTTCACCTGGAACCAGTTGCTCGGTTTCGACGCCTGCGTGCAGTGCGGCAAGTGCGAAGCCGCGTGCCCGGCGTTCGCCGCCGGCCAGCCGTTGAACCCGAAAAAGCTGATTCAGGACATGGTCGTCGGCCTTGCCGGCGGCACCGATGCCAAGTTCGCCGGCAGCCCTTATCCGGGGAAACCTGTGGGTGAGCACAGCGGCAATCCGCATCAACCGATTGTCAACGGCCTGGTCGACGCCGAAACCTTGTGGTCGTGCACCACCTGCCGCGCCTGCGTCGAGGAGTGCCCGATGATGATCGAGCACGTCGATGCCATCGTCGACATGCGCCGCCATCTGACCCTGGAAAAAGGCGCGACCCCGAACAAGGGTGCCGAAGTCCTGGAAAACCTGATTGCTACCGACAACCCTGGCGGTTTTGCTCCGGGCGGCCGGATGAACTGGGCGGCGGACCTGAACCTCAATCTGCTCAGCGAGAAGAAGTCCACCGACGTGCTGTTCTGGGTCGGCGACGGTGCCTTCGACATGCGTAACCAGCGCACTCTGCGTGCGTTTGTCAAAGTGCTGAAAGCGGCCAAGGTCGACTTCGCGGTGCTGGGGCTTGAAGAACGCGACAGCGGCGATGTGGCCCGACGTCTGGGTGACGAAGCGACTTTCCAGTTGCTCGCCAAACGCAACATCCAGACCCTGGCCAAATACAGCTTCAACCGCATCGTCACCTGCGATCCGCACAGCTTCCACGTGTTGAAAAACGAGTACGGCGCCTTCGACGGCAACTACCTCGTGCAGCACCACAGCACTTACCTGGCGGAAATCATCCAGGCCGGCGCGCTGAACCTCGGTCAGCACAAAGGCAACAGCGTGACCTATCACGATCCTTGCTACCTCGGTCGCTACAACGGCGAGTACGAGGCGCCGCGCGAAGTGCTGCGCGCCCTCGGCATCGAGATCAAGGAAATGCAACGTTCCGGCTTCCGTTCGCGCTGCTGCGGCGGCGGTGGCGGGGCGCCGATCACTGACATTCCGGGCAAGCAGCGGATCCCCGACATGCGCATGGAGGACATCCGCGAGACCGGCGCCGAACTGGTAGCCGTGGGTTGTCCACAGTGCACGGCGATGCTCGAAGGCGTGGTCGAACCGCGTCCGCTGATCAAGGACATCGCCGAACTGGTGGCCGACGCGCTGCTCGAAGACGCCGCGCCGAACAAGCCCGCCACCCCGGCCAAACGTGAACCTGCGGAGGCCCACTGATGAGCGACATTATCCGCCGCGACCCCCGCGCCGAATGGATCGCACGCAACCGCCTGCACCCGCTGCACGCGGCCATGCAACCAGCGCAACACAGCTGGATGGGCCCTAACGGGATCATTCGCAAGAACCTGCACGGCATCGGCTTCATCGGGCCGAACGGCATCAAGCGCATCGACCGCAGCGGCGCCCAGCAGGGCGGGGCGGTCAAGCGCTCGGCTGCGGTCGAAGTGCAATTGCCGCTGCATCAGGTGCCGGCCCCGGCGTTCTATATCAGCGTGGTGCCGGACATGGTCGGCGGCCGCTTGAGCAGCCACGACCGCGATCTGCTTGGCCTTGCTCATCAACTGGCCGGCAGCGACGGCGCGGTATTGGCTGTGGTGTTCGGCGAGCACAAGGAAAACGCTTTCGCCACCGCAGGCGTTGACCGCTTGCTGGTGCTGGAAGGTGAAGAATTCAGTGGTTATGCACCGGAACAACGGATCCAGGGCCTGCGGGCTGTGGATAACCAGTTCAACCCGCGTCACTGGCTGCTGCCGGACAGCCGCAGCGGTGGCGGCGAACTCGGTCGACGCTTTGCTGCTGCATTGGGCGAGCGCCCGGCGACGCGGGTGTGGCAGGTCAAGGATCAGGAGTGCATCGGCCGCGCCGGTGCCGGGTTGCAGGATCTTGCCCGCCCGGTGGCGCGTTTGATTCTGGCGTCCGCCGAATGCGCGGAACCGGTCAGCGAAACCCGTCACGAAGCGCTGCCGGTGGAGTTATCCACACCTGTCGCGCGCAGCCTGTCGCGGATCGAGGATCTGGGTGCGGTGGCGGTGGACCCTGCAGCGATTCCGATGGCCGAAGCCGAGTTCATTTTCTCCGGCGGCAACGGGGTCAAGGACTGGGAGCTTTTCCACAGGACCGCCGGCGCCCTCGGTGCCACCGAAGGCGCTTCGCGGGTGGCGGTGGACGATGGCTTCATGGCCCGCGACCGTCAGGTCGGCGCGTCCGGCACCTGGGTCACCGCGCGGGTTTACGTGGCCGTGGGGATTTCCGGGGCGATCCAGCACCTGCAAGGCATCGGTGCCTGCGACAAGGTGGTGGCGATCAACCTCGATCCGGGTTGCGACATGATCAAGCGTGCCGACCTGTCGGTGATCGGCGAAAGCGCGGAAATTCTTCAGGCCTTGATCGCGGCGGTAGAGGCTTACCGCAACGAAGCCAAGCGCGATGCGGCTTAAGGAACGGTTATGAGCACAAAGATCATCAGTCTGGTTTCAATCGGCGCCCACCCGACCTCCGGCCGCCCGCGCCGCGCCGATCAGGACGCCCGCGCGGTGGAACTCGGCCTGCAACTGGCAGGGGATAACCTGCAAGTGCTGCACGCCGGCGATATCGCGGAACCGGCGCTGCGCGCCTATCTGGGCATGGGGCTTGCGCAGATGCATGTGCTGGAACAACCGGCCGGTGCCGACGCGTTGCCGGCGTTGACCGAGTATCTGCGTGATGCCGGCGCACAGGTCGTGTTGACCGGCAGTCAGGCGGAAACCGGCGAGGGTTCGGGGATGCTGCCGTTCCTGCTGGCCGAAGGGCTGGGCTGGCCATTGGTCGTCGGTTTGGCCCAGGTCGAATCGATCAACGATGGTTCTGCGCTGGTGCTGCAAGCGTTGCCCCGTGGGCAGCGGCGCCGGTTGAAGGTGCGCCTGCCGTTTCTGGCGACTGTGGATAACGCTGCGCCCAAGCCTCGGCAAAGTGCTTACGGCCCGGCCCGGCGTGGCGTTCTCCAAGCTGGGGATGTGGAAGTGGTCGACGACGAATTGCTCGCGGTGGCGACCCTGCAACCGGCCAAGCCCCGGCCGAAACGCTTGAAGGTGATCAAGGCCAAGAGCGGGGCTGACCGGATGAAGGCGGCTACGGCCAAGGCCAGTGGGGGCGGGGGGCAAGTGCTCAAGGGCGTGACGGCGCAGGCCGGGGCTGAAGCGATTTTGAAGTTGTTGATCGAAGAAGGTGTTGTCCGCTGAAACCTTTGTTGACCCTCTCCCTTCGGGAGAGGGCGCTTTACCCACAATCCCTGTTGGCGGATCTGTGGATAACGTGTTCGCCCCTCCCTGAATCCCACGCCAATCAAGCCCTCCAGCCCCCAGATCAAAAAACAACCAGCCTAACTCTCGGTTTTTACGAGCTTTTTCCCCAGAACAATTCCCAGACTTGCCCCCAATCTCTGTTGGCGCTTCTGTGGATAAGATGTTCGCTATCCGCTAAGAGCCATATAAACCGTGGCTTACAAAGACCTGATCAAAAAACGCTCAATTCAGCCTTTTAACCCGCTAATCCCCACGCAAACCCCCATTTATCAACGCCTCCAGCGCTTTTCCACAGCACCCGACAAGTTACCCCCGAACTCTGTTGGCGCTTCTGTGGATAAGGTGTTCGCCATCCTCTGCAAGCCACGTAATCCGTGCCGTATAGAGTGTTGATCAAAAAACAATCAATCGCTAATGAAAACCCTGCTTCTGGATAAGTCACGGTTTTTCTTCGCAAAATCCCGATTATTTTTCCAGGTCATCCACAGTTGTCCCCATTAGCTGTGGGTGTCTATGTGGATAACTTGTTCGCCAAACTCTGCAACCCCCGGCGGGCTTAGTCCAAAAGGCAATTGATCAGATTTCATACAGTTCTAAGAGGCTGCCTTGACTTCGATCCGGTGCCTGTCTTCACTGCAATGGCACAAGGACAGCCGTCACTTATCCACATCTGGTTCAGGGAGAACGCGTGATGGATACCCAGCCACACCGCTTACCCCTCAGTCCCTGCACGCTCCGCGCGCTGCCGGCACCTTCGCCGCGAAAGCGCACGTTGCGTCGTGCCGCCAATCAGCACGCCCGCCTGTAGCGCTTGATTCCTGCCTAAACCGTTGTACTGCCGTCGGGATTTCCCGGAGGCCAGGTGCCCGTTCGCCCATCGATTGCAGGCAACCGCAGAGTTGCCCCATCTGCCTGAGAGAGGAACCCCCTCATGACACGGATCGCAACGCCCATCAGCGAAATAAAAGAACACTACGACGTGATCGTCATCGGCTCCGGGTACGGCGGCGGCATTGCCGCGTCGCGCCTGTCCCGGGCCGGTAAGAAGGTCTGCCTGCTGGAACGCGGTCGGGAGATCCAGCCCGGCGAATACCCCAACACCATGATCGCCGCGACCGAGGAATTGCAGGTACACGATCCGGACGGCCACATCGGCTCGCGTACCGGGTTGTTCGATCTGCATGTCAACGCGCAGCAGAACGTGGTGGTCGGTTGCGGCCTCGGCGGCACGTCGCTGATCAATGCCAACGTCTCGCTGGAACCGACAGCCGATGTGTTCAAGGATCCACGCTGGCCGTTGGCGGTGCGCGAGGATAACGATGGCCTGCTCAAGGCGGGTTACGAAAAAGCCCGGGAGATGCTCAAACCCAATCCCTACCCGAGCACCTCGCCGAACCTGCCTAAGCTTGATGCCAACAAAAAATCCGCAGACTTCCTCAAGCAAGGCGCGCATTTCTACAAGCCGCCGATCAACGTGACCTTCGACAAACTGCCCAACAACCTCAATCACGTCGGCGTCGAGCAACTGCCGTGCAACCACTGCGGCGACTGCGTATCGGGCTGTAACAACAAGGCCAAGAACACCACGCTGATGAACTACCTGCCGGACGCCACCAACCACGGCGCGGAGATTTTCTGTCAGGCCCAGGTGCGGCATCTGGAGCGCGACGGCAATGGCTGGATCGTGCACTTCCAGTATCTGGACAGCGGTCGCGAGAAATTCGACGCGCCGACGCTGTTCGTGAAGGCTGACATCGTGGTGGTTTCTGCCGGCACCCTCGGTTCCACCGAAATTCTGCTGCGCTCGCGGGACAAGGGCCTGGTGATGTCCGGGCAGCTCGGCGAGAACATGAGCGGCAACGGCGACATCCTCGGCTTCGGCCACAACTGCGAGCAGACCATCAACGGCATCGGTTTCGGCGCGCATTCGGCCAAGGAAATGCAACCGGTCGGCCCCTGCATCACTTCGATCATCGACATGCGCACCGAGGGTGACCGCAGCAGTCGCATGGTCATCGAGGAAGGTTCGATCCCCGGCGCGCTCGGCCGGCCGATGGTGCCGGCGATGGCCGGGTTCGCCGAGATGATCGGCAAGCCCACCGACGACAGCTTCAGCGGCAAAGTGAAGTACAAGGAGCGTGAAGCCGAAAGCTTCCTGCGCGGTCCGTATCACGGCGCGCTGCACAACATGCAGACCTACCTGATCATGAGCCACGACAGCGGTCAGGGACGCATGGTCCTCGACAGCAAGGATCAGCTGCGCATCGACTGGCCGGGCGTCGGCGAGCAGGAAAACTTCAAGATCGGCAACGAACGCCTGTACCAGAGCACCAAAGCCCTGGGCGGGATCTGGGTCGAGAATCCGATCTGGACCAAGCTGCTCAAGCACAGCATCGTCTCGGTGCATCCGCTGGGCGGTTGCGTGATGGGCGAAGACGCCGCGCAAGGCGTGGTCAACCACAAGGGCCAGGTGTTCAGCGGTGCCAGTGGCACCGATGTCTACGCCAACCTGTACGTGACCGACGGCGCGGTGATCCCGACGTCACTGGCGGTCAACCCGCTGCTGACCATCTCCGCCGTGAGCGAGCGCAACATGGGCCTGCTGGCCGCCGATCGTGGCTGGACGATCGACTACACGTTGCCGTCGGCCCCGCGTAAACAGACCGCGCCGCCGACCCTTGGCGTGCAGTTCACTGAAACCATGAAAGGCTACTTCTCCCGCGCCTTCACCGCCGCGCAAAGCACCGACCTGAAGGTTTACGAGGCGGCTGCCAAGCGCGGCGAGGCGGACAACTCGCCGATCGACTTCACCCTGACCATCACCGCCAACGACCTCAACCGGATGATCAAGGAGCCGGAACACGCCGCGACCATCGTCGGCACGGTGATCGCCCCGGCGCTGTCGCCGGAACCGCTGACCGCCAGCAACGGCGTGTTCAACCTGTTCGAGCAGTTCGAGCAGCAGGTCGACACGCGCCACATGAAGTACGACATGAAGCTGACCGCCGAGGACGGCCACGACTATTTCTTCAGCGCCTTCAAGACCGTGCCGGAAGACAACGGCGTGCTGAATATCTGGCACGACACCAGCACCCTCTACGTCACGCTGTATCGCGGGCCGGACAAGTCCGGCGAGGTGATTGGCTCCGGGGTGATGGATATCAAGCCGGCCGATTTCGCCAAGCAGATGACCACCATGAAAGTCCTCAATGCGCGCAACGAGCGTGAGCGCATCGAAGGGCTGGCGCGGTTCGGCAAGTTCTTCGCCGGGATTCTCTGGGAAAGTTATGGCGGGGTGTTTGCCGGGGACAAATACTTCAATCCCGACGCGCCGCCACGGCTGAAACGGCCACTGGATGCGCCGACGCCTGCCGTGCATTTCTTCTCCACCGAAGACGGCGTCCAGCTGCGCCTGACCCGCTATCAGGCCGGCAGCAAAGGCCCGGTGATGCTGGTGCATGGTCTGGGCGTGGGCTCGAATATCTTTTCTACCGATACGATCCAGACCAACCTGCTGGAGTTTCTCTGCAAGCACGATTACGACGTGTGGCTGCTGGATTTCCGGGTGAGCATCTTGTTGCCAGCGAGCAAGAAGGAATGGAACGGCGACCAGATCGCCCAGTACGACTTCAAGGCCGCCATCGCACAGATCCAGCAGGAAACCCAAGCCAGGGACGTGCAGTGCGTGGTGCATTGCTACGGTGCGACGACGTTCTTCATGTCGCTGCTCGCCGGTTTGCAGGGCGTGCGTTCGGTGGTCTGCTCGCAGATTGCCGCCGACACGGTGGTCGCGACGGCAACGGGGTTGAAGGCCGGTCTGCACTTGCCGGGAATGCTTGACGCGATCGGCATCAAATCCATGACCGCCTACGCCGACAGCAAGGAGAACTGGTTCAACCGGCTCTACGACAAGGCGCTCAACGGCTACGCGCGGATCGAAGCCCAAGGCTATTGCACCAACCCGGTGTGCCACCGCATCACCTTCATGTACGCCTCGCTGTATCGCCACGACACCCTCAACGAAACCCTGCACGACAACCTGCACGAGCTGTTCGGCGAGTCGAACATCGAGACCTTCGAGCACCTGGCGCTGATCGTGCGCAAAGGGCATCTGGTGGATTTCAAAGGGCACGACGTATACATGCCGCACTTTGATCGGCTGACCATGCCGATCTGTTTTATCAGCGGCGCCGACAACCAGTGTTATCTGCCGGAAAGCACGCTCAAGACTTATCAGCGGGTTTGCGAGAAACACGGGCCGGAACGCTACAGCCGGCATGTGGTGCCGGGGTACGGCCACATCGATTGCATGTTCGGCAAGAACGCGGTGGTCGATGTGTATCCGATCATCCTTGAACACCTGGAGAAAACAGCCCTCGGATAGCCCCCCGATCGTTCCCACGCTCTGCGTGGGAATGCATACCGGGACGCTCTGCGTCCCAAGAGCGGACGCAGAGCGTCCATGGCGGCATTCCCCCGCGGAGCGGGGGAACGATCTGGGGAACTGATATGGACAGCTACATCCGCTGGTTTCAACGCTTCATCTGGCTCGGCATTGCGATGAACATGGTGTTCGCGATCCCGGCGCTGTTCGCGCCGGGGTTGCTGACATCGGTGGTCGGCCTGCCGCCGCAACTCTCCGACCCGTGGCTGGAAAACGCCGGGATGCTGCTGGTGGGCATCAGCGTGTTCTACATGCCGTCGGGCTTCAACGCGCCGCGCTACGTGGTGCATTCCTGGCTGTGCGTGCTGACGCGGTTGATCGCGGTGGCGTTCTGGATCTACCTGATCAACACCAGCAGCCAGGGTTCGGTGTTCGTGCCGATGCTGATGGGCGACCTGAGCTTTTTCCTGATCCTCGGCATCCTGCTGTACCTCGGCACCACGCCTGAAAACCGACCCTTGGCGCTGCTCTGTGATGGCTGGCGCGAATGGCGGGCGGCGTGGGCGCGGCAGTGGCAGAGTCACGCGTTCAAGGTCGGCACGCTGATCGTTGTGGCGCTGCTGGCGTTCATCGGTTACCAGACCTGGTATCAGATGCTGCGCGTGGTGCCGGAGCAGGATTACGCCTCCGACGAAGACCACTACAAATACGCCGCCATCGGCCTCGGTATCGAAGCGCGGATTCCGTATTACCTGTTCTCGGTATTGCCGCAGATGTGCCCGGAAAAACTGCCGAAACCCGGCGGCTGGGAAGTCTTCGGGTTCCTGTTCGAGAACGGTAAGGACCTGCCGATCGGCATGGCCAAGCGACAGATCGGTTACCCGACCGTCGAGCCGAACTGCGCGCTGTGCCACACCGGTTCCTACCGGGCCAATGCCAGCGACGTCGCGGTGAATGTGCCGAGCGCACCGGCCAATACCCTGCAACTGCAGGCTTTCCAGTGGTTTGCCTACGATTGCGCCAGCGATCCGAAATTCACCACCGACGCGGTGATGGCGGCGATCAACAGCAAGTTCCAGCTGGGCTTTTTCGAGAAGCTCTACAACCGTTACCTGATCATTCCGATGGCCAAGACCGCGCTGCTCAAACAGAAGCAGGCCTACGCTTGGCAGAAACTGCGCCCGCAACAGGGGCCGGGGCGCACCGACACCTTCAACCCGACGAAAATGGTGGTGTTCGGCTTCCCGGATGACTCGACCATCGGCACCGTCGACCTGCCGCAAGTGTGGAACCAGAAACCCCGGGAATCGATGTACCTGCACTGGGACGGCAATAACAACAAGATCCACGAGCGCAACTACGCGGCTGCGATGGCCGTGGGCGCGACGCCGGAATCGGTGCTGCCGCCGAGTTTCAACCGGGTGACCAACTGGCTGCTCGGGCACAAGGCGCCGGCGTGGCCGTGGGCACTGGATCAGGCCAAGGTCGCCCAGGGCAAACCGGTGTGGGAGGCCAATTGTGCCAGTTGTCATGATTTCGGGCGTACCGACACCGGGCAGGTCACCACCAACATCGACCAGCTCGGCACCGATCCGCACCGGCTGAACTCGTTCACCACCGGGCTGGTGGCGGCGTTCCACACCTTCAAGAAACCACCGTTCGATTTTGGCGCCTACCGCAAGACCCAGAGCTACAGCAACACGCCCACCGACGGCATCTGGCTGCGCGCGCCGTACCTGCACAACGGTTCGGTGCCGACGTTGTGGGACTTGCTGCAACCGCCGGAAAAACGTCCGCAGGTGTTCATCACCGGCTCCGATGTCTACGACCCGGTCAACGTCGGCTTCGTGACCAGTGGCGCCCAGGCCAAAGCTTCGGCGGACTTCACCTACGACACGCGCCTGGAAGGCAACCACAACAGCGGTCACCTGTACGGCACGACGCTGTCGGACGACGACAAGCGAGCGCTGATCGAATTCATGAAAACCCTGTGAACCCTTACGGATAGAGGATTACGTCATGTCAGCGGTCGGACATCTGAAGCACGAATACGACAAGGTCAAGGTACGCCTGCACGGCTTGTTCACGCGCATCGAAATGGCCTGGATGAAGCTCATCAGCGAGCTGGAGCCGCAGGAGTTTCAAGCCATCATCAAGTTGCTCCAGCGCGGTCACGATCAGGCGCAATACGTGCTCAAGCACGGCGAGCTGCCGGACGACGAGCCAGCGGTGCCGTGGGAGTTGTCCCACGGCCTGTCGATCCTGCGCATCGGCAACGCGACGCCGCTGCCGCAATCGCCCGATCAACTGCAAACCAAGGTACTCAAGGACGGCACGCTGCTGGGCTGTCGCAAATGGGAGCTGCTGGATCTGCTGTGGAGCGAGGCACTGCTCAAGTGGATCGAAAACCTGCGCCATCACGCGACCTTCGGCACCGATCCGGCGCTGGTGAAAATGGAGCGTGAAGTGACGCTGGCGATTGCCGGCGACTGGGGCACCGGGCCGTTCAACAGCCATGCGCCGGCGGTGTCGGTGGCGAACCAGATGCAACTGGCCAATGCCGACTTCACCATTCATTTGGGGGATGTTTATTACGCCGGCACCCACTCTCAGGAAGACACCGACATGGCGGGCTGGCCGATGGGCACCCACGGCTCGTTCACCCTCAATTCCAACCACGAGATGTACAGCGGCGCCCACGGTTATTTCAAGGAACTGGCCGCGCGTTTTCCGGGGCAGCAGGGCACCAGCTACTTTGCCCTGATCAATGACGACTGGCTGATTGTCGGGCTGGACACGGCGTACGCCTCGGACGTCATGAACCTGTACATGGACGGAACGCTGAACAAGCCGCAGATCGAGTGGATGAAGGGCCTGCCGAAACGCAAGAAACTCATGGTGCTCAGCCACCATCAGGGCTTCGACATCACCGGGCACAACAAGACCGCGCTGTATCAACCGGTGTGCGATGCGCTGGGGCGTGAGCCGGATTACTGGTATTGGGGGCATCTGCACAACGGCATCGTCTACGCGACCCAGGGCGGGCTGCATGCGCGTTGTGCCGGCCACGGAGCGATTCCCTACGGCACCACCAGCGAGCTGAACGGACATTCGCGGGTGCTGTTTTCGGAGACGAAGGATGCGAACGATCCGGACTATCCGCTAAGGGTTTTGAACGGGTACGCGAAGATCAGGTTGGTGGGGGAGGAGATTTTCGAGGAGTTTATTGGTGAGGATGGCAGTGTGAGGTGGTCATCCAAGTGATGCGATGACAGTGATGACGCCATCGCTAGCAGGCTAGCTCCCACACTGGATCTCCGGTGCACAGAAATCCCCTGTGGGAGCCAGCCTGCTGGCGATGCTTTTGCTGTTAGCCTTGGACTGGCACGCCTTTGAGGTATGGCGCCGGCTCGGCCCCCAGGTTGCTCAGCATCCGCTCGCTGTACCAGTCGACGAAGTTGACCACGCCAAATTCATAGGTTTTGGAATACGGGCCCGGCTGGTACGCGGTGGAGTTGATCCCGCGCTGGTTCTCTTCGGCCAGACGACGGTCCTGATCGTTGGTCGCATCCCACACCTGGCGCATGCGTTCGACGTCGTAGTCCACGCCTTCGACGGCATCCTTGTGCACCAGCCACTTGGTGGTGACCATGGTTTCCTGGGCGCTGATCGGCCACACGGTGAACACGATGATGTGGTCGCCCATGCAGTGGTTCCACGAGTGCGGCAGGTGCAGGATGCGCATCGAGCCCAGATCGGGGTTCTTGATCCGGCCCATCAGCTTGGCGCAGCCCTGTTTGCCGTCCATGGTCATCGATACGGTGCCCTTGAGCAGCGGCATGCGCACGATGCGGTTGCGCAGGCCGAAACTGGCGTGGGCGTAAGGGATCTTTTCGGCTTCCCACGCGGCAGCGGAGGCGGCGACGTGATCCTTGAACGCCTGATCGGCGCGCGGGTCGGTGACGTCGTCCCATTCCAGCAGGGTTTTCAACAGTTCCGGGTGCGAACCGTTGCAGTGGTAGCACTCGCGGTTGTTTTCCAGCACCAGTTTCCAGTTGGCCTTCTCCATCAAGGTGGTGGTAATCGCCACCTTGGTGTTCTCCATGTCGTACGGTTCCATGTAGTGGTTCAGCGTCGACAGGAAGTCATCGATGGCCGGCGGGTTCTCCGCCAGGCTGATGAAGATATAGCCGCCGGCGGTTTTCACGTTTACCGGTTTGAGGCCGTACTGCTTCATGTCGAAGTCGGCGCCCATCTCGGTGCCGGCGAACAGCAGGCGCCCGTCCAGCTCATACGTCCACTGGTGGTAGTGGCAGACCAGTTTGGCGACTTTGCCCTTGTCGCTGGTGCACAGGCGCGAGCCACGGTGGCGGCAGACGTTGTGGAATGCGTGCACCACGCCTTCGGCACCGCGAATCACGATGATCGGGTTCTTGCCGATCTGCAGGGTGATGTAGTTGCCCTTGGCCGGGATTTCGCAGGTCATGCCGGCGATCAACCACTCCTTCTGGAAGATCTCCTGCATGTCGATATCGAACAGCCTCTCGTCACTGTAGAACGGTTGCGGCAGGGAATAGGTGCGCTCGCGCTCCTGCAGCATTTGTGCGGTGGCCTTGCGTGCGGGTTCCAGCGGGTCGCCCAGGCTGATTTTTGCGGTGTCCATCGATGTAATCCTCAAGGCCATCTGCGTGGCCGCGAAAGTGGCTGATCGGGTGTGCGGCTAAGGGGTGCTACGCAAGGTGTAAAGAATCTGTTTGTGTTGGGGCGAGTGTGGGGCCGGCGCAGGCGAGAACCTTATCCATGGGCGACATGGTGCAATCTGTTCCCGACGCGCAACCCCCGGTGGTTGGGGGCTGGTCGCGATAAGTATGTCAATGTCGCGGATAGGTAAACGGGGCGTTCGCGCTATACGCAGAATCGCCACATGAAGGCCGACAGTCGGCCGTGGAGAACAGCATGTCGAACAGCTTCCTGAATCCGGTCACCACCCAGACCTGGGCCAATGGCCGACACATCGTCCGTTGCGTCAAAGTCATCCAGGAAACCTGGGATGTGCGCACCTTCTGCTTCATGGCCGACCAGCCGATCCTGTTCTTCTTCAAGCCCGGGCAATTCGTGACCCTGGAGCTGGAAATCGAAGGCCAGCCGATCATGCGCTCGTACACCATCTCCAGCTCGCCGTCGGTGCCGTACAGCTTTTCGGTGACCATCAAGCGGGTGCCGGGGGGCAAGGTGTCCAACTGGCTGCACGACACCCTGCATGAAGGCCAGGAGCTGGCGGTGCACGGGCCGGTCGGGCTGTTCAACGCCATCGATTTCCCGAGCCCGAAAGTGCTGTACCTGAGCGGTGGCGTCGGCATCACGCCGTGCATGTCCATGGCGCGCTGGTTCTACGACACCAACGGCAACGTCGACATGACGTTCATCCACAGCGCCCGCTCGCCGAAAGACATCATTTATCACCGCGAGCTGGAACACATGGCGTCGCGGATCGACAACTTCAGCCTGCACCTGATCTGCGAGAAGCACGGCTTGGGCGAGCCGTGGGCCGGCTATCGCGGCTACCTCAACCACAAGATGCTGGAACTGATGGTGCCGGACTTCCTCGAGCGCGAAGTCTTCTGCTGCGGCCCGACGCCTTACATGACGGCGGTCAAGCGCCTGCTGGAAAACGCCGGCTACGACATGAAGCGCTATCACGAGGAATCCTTCGGCGCCACGCCACCGGAAGCCCGTGCCGATGCGGTGGAGCAGGCCGAACAGGCGGCGGAAGCACCGGAAGTCCCGGCGGCGGATCTGCACTTGGTGGAATTCACCTCTTCGGACAAGAGCATCCGTGTGGCACCGGGCGAGACTGTGCATGCGGCGGCTGCGAAGGTCGGCCTTATGATCCCGAAAGCCTGCGGCATGGGGATCTGCGGGACGTGCAAGGTGCTCAAGCTGGGTGGCGAGGTGGAGATGGATCACAACGGCGGGATCACCGAGGACGACGAGGCGGAGGGGTACATTCTTTCCTGCTGCAGTGTGCCGAAGGGGGATGTTCGTATCGAGTACTGATGCCGGCATGAAACCTGTGGGAGCGAACAGGCTCGGTCCCACAGGTTTGTCGTTCAATCGACGAACAAATCCGGCATCAACTTCGCATCACTCCCCGGCTCAAAGCGGTAATGATCGAACTCCGTCACGCCGCTCTCCCGCAAAATCTCCTCATCAATCAACAACCGCCCGGTAATCCGCCGCTCGCTGCTACTTAGAATCACATGCGCCGCATCCGCCATGATCGCCGGCGTCCTCGCATGTTTGAACGACTCCCGATTGCCCAGCTGAAACTCAATCGCCGCCGTGGCGATCATGGTCTGCGGCCACAGCGAATTGACGCTGATCCCATAGTTGGCGAACTCCTCGCTCATCCCGACAGTCAGCATGCTCATGCCGTACTTGGTCACGGTGTAGGGGCTGTACTGCGCGAACCATTTGCTGGCTAGATTCAGCGGCGGTGACAGGTTGAGAATGTGCCCGGAGGATTTCTTCAGATAGGGCAGCGCCGCCTGGCTGCACAGCAACACCGCGCGGGTGTTGATCTGATGCATCAGGTCGAAACGCTTGAGTTCTATGTGCTGCACACCGGTCAACTTGATCGCCCCGGCGTTGTTCACCAGCGCATCAATCCCACCGAAATGTTCATTGGCCTGAGCCAGCGCCTGACGCACCGCGTCTTCATCACGCACATCCAGTTGCAGCGCCAGGGCCTTGCCGCCGGCCGCTTCGACTTCAGCGGCGACGCTGTGGATGGTGCCGGGCAACTTGGCGTGCGGCTCGGCGCTCTTGGCCGCGATCACGATATTGGCCCCGTCCTGTGCAGCCCGCAGCGCAATCTCGCGCCCGATGCCACGGCTGGCGCCGGTGATGAACAAGGTTTTGCCTTTTAGCGACATGCGCAAGCTCCTGCTTATTGTTATGTGAGCGATGGCTCGACAGACAATGTAGACGATGGAGCTGAAACGGGAGGGAGCCAGATCGTTCCCACGCTCCGCGTGGGAATGCAGCCTGTGACGCTCCGCGTCATGACGATGCCTGGCGTTGCATTGGTGGTGCGGCAGGAACGCGGAGCGTCCCGGTATGCATTCCCACGCAGAGCGTGGGAACGATCTGCGTGTGGGATACCGGGAGCTTCAGTACCAGCGCTGAACCTCGATCAGCCCGTCCAGCCCTGCATAGTTTCGGGCGCTCGAATACCGCCAGTGCTCCGGCAGCTCCACATAACCACGCTTTACCGGGTTGTTGTGGATGTAATCGAGTTTCTGGCGCATGACTTCTTCGCTGTAGACCATCTCCGCGTGAGCACCTTCCTGCCACATCTGATACACCCGATCTTCCTTGTGTGCCCGTTTGCTGAAGCGAAGGCGCTTCAATGCTCTTTCTGCACCCCTGTTTTGCAGGTCATCAATGATCTGTCGGGCTGTGAAGGATTTGAACTGGCTCAGGCATTTACTCAGGTCAGGCGCCTAGGCGACGAAATGCAGGTGGTTTTCCAGGATCACGTAGCCGTAGAGCTTCAGTTGCTGGTGGGTTTGTTGATAGCGCCAACAGTTGAGCAGGTGGTCGACGAGATAAGGGCGGACGAACAGTGGCAGCCACTCCACCAGCGTGCAGGTCAGGAAGTGAGGCTTGTCGGGTTCGGTGATGGTGTAGCGGCTTCGGCCCATGGGATTCATCCTTGAATCTTGCGGTGCTGCTGAGAGGAGCGCGGAGCGTCCCCGATGCACTCCGACGCAGACGGTTCGACGCCTCGACGTGGGAACGATCAGAGTGAGGTGGCCGGAGTGATCGCGCTAGAGGCGAAGTCTGTAGCGGCGGTGGGAAAAATCATCTGTAGCTTTGAGTCGTGATCGTTCCCACGCTCTGCGTGGGAATGCAGCCCTCGACGCTCCGCGTCATGACGGTGGCAGGCGTTGCATCGGCGGTGCGGCAGGAACGCGGAGCGTCCCGGGAGGCATTCCCACGCGGAGCGTGGGAACGATCAAGGAGGAGGCGATCAGGCCGACATGACTTCGCGGATGTCGCGTGCCAGTTCGCGGACGCGTTCTTCTTCGGTGTCCCACGAGCACATGAAGCGGGCGCCGCCCTTGCCGATGAAGGTGTAGAAGCGCCAGCCGCGCGCGGTCAGGGCGGCGATGGCCGGTTCCGAGAGTTGCAGGAACACGCCGTTGGCCTGGACCGGGAACATCAGCTCCACGCCCGGGATGTCGCTGACCAGTTCGGCCAGCAGTTGCGCGCAGTGGTTGGCGTGGCGGGCGTATTTGAGCCAGGCGTCGTTTTCCAGGATGCCGACCCACGGGGCCGACAGGAAGCGCATCTTCGAGGCCAGTTGCCCGGCCTGTTTGCAGCGGTAGTCGAAGTCTTCGGCCAGTTTGTGGTTGAAGAACAGGATCGCCTCACCCACCGCCATGCCGTTTTTCGTGCCGCCGAAGCACAGCACGTCGACGCCGGCCTTCCAGGTCAGGTCCGCCGGCGAGCAGCCGAGGAATGCGCAGGCGTTGGAGAAACGCGCGCCGTCCATGTGCAGGTTCAGGCCCAGCTCCTTGCAGGTGTCGCTGATGGCGCGGACTTCTTCCGGGGTGTAGACGCTGCCGACCTCGGTGGCCTGGGTCAGGGTCACGACGCGCGGTTTCGGGTAGTGAATGTCCTGGCGCTTGAGGGCGACTTCGCGGATCGAGGCCGGGGTGATCTTGCCGTTTTCGGTGCCGGCGATCAGCAGTTTCGAACCGTTGGAGAAGAATTCCGGGGCGCCGCATTCGTCGGTTTCGACGTGGGCGGTTTCCGAGCAGATCACGCTGTGGTAACTCTGGCACAGCGACGACAGCGCGAGGGAGTTGGCGGCGGTGCCGTTGAACGCGAAGAACACTTCGCAGTCGGTCTCGAACAGCTTGCGGAAATAATCGGCGGCGCGTGCTGTCCACTCATCGTCGCCATAGGCGCGCTGGTGGCCGTGGTTGGCCTGTTCCATGGCAGCCCAGGCTTCAGGGCAGATACCGGAGTAGTTGTCGCTGGCGAATTGTTGGCTCTTGTCGGTCATGGCCGGCTTCCGTGATCGAGGCGCTTGTGGCGCTTCGTGGGGTCAATGATGGTGCGCACTGTACCGAAGATCATCCGGGGAGCACACGGGATGTCGCTGTCAGAACATTACAGGGATGCGAGCCGATTATGCACCTGAGCCAGCGCGACGGCGCACTCGATCTGCTCAAGTGGCTGGCGCTGCTGAGCATGCTGCTCGATCACCTGCGATATGTCGGGATCGGCGCCGATTGGCTGTATGTGCCGGGACGGCTGGCGTTCCCGTGGTTCTGCCTGGCGATGGCGGCGAATCTGGCACGGGACGGCGCGCGCAAGACCGAATGGCGCTATCTGGGCTGGTTGTTACTGTTCAGCCTGCTCAGCGAGATTCCCTATCGTTTGTACATTCCCGAGCCCGACACCTTGAACGTGATGCCCACGCTGGCGCTGGGCTTGCTGGTGGCGCGGGGCTGGCAGGACCCAACGCTGATTTCGCGACTGCTGGGTGTCAGTGCTTTGCTGGTCGCCGCGCTGTTCCCGGAGCGACTGATGTTCGGTCTGTTCGGCGTCCTGCTGCCGCTGGCGATGTTGCTGGTGTTTCGCAAACCCTGGTTTTTCAGCCTGCTGCCGGGGCTGGTGTGTCTGGCGGCGAATCAGTGGCGGGTGCTCTACGAATCCGCGCAGTTCGGCAACATCGTCGCCATCCTCGGCATAGCGACCTGCCTGATCGCGCCACTGCTCGGAATGTTCCTGTTGCGACACGCCACTTACCTCCACGCGCCACCCATGCGGCGCTGGGCGTATGCGCTCTATCCCGCGCATTTCGTGGTTCTTCTGGCCTTGCGCCAGCTGCTTGTTTGAGTCCGTCGTCCCCGTCATGTCGTAAACGCACCTTTGCGTGGCGTCCGTAGGCATTTGACCTCCCTGCGCCGGCCATACCATCGCATCAAAGGGCATTGGCTGAACGCCGTGCCTTACCGAGACGAATGGCGCACAGATGCCGCTGGGAGAGACGCGATGTTCAGCAAGCAAGACCAGATCCAGGGTTACGACGATGCACTGCTGGCGGCGATGAATGCCGAGGAGCAACGTCAGGAAGATCACATCGAGCTGATCGCGTCGGAGAACTACACCAGCAAACGCGTGATGGAAGCGCAAGGCAGCGGCCTGACCAACAAATACGCCGAAGGCTATCCGGGCAAGCGCTACTACGGTGGCTGCGAGCACGTCGACAAGGTTGAAGCCCTGGCCATCGAACGCGCCAAGCAACTGTTCGGCGCCGATTACGCCAACGTCCAGCCGCACTCCGGTTCTTCGGCCAACAGCGCCGTGTACCTGGCCCTGTTGCAAGCGGGCGACACCATTCTCGGCATGAGCCTGGCCCACGGTGGTCACCTGACCCACGGCGCCAAGGTGTCGTCCTCGGGCAAGCTGTACAACGCCGTGCAGTACGGCATCGACACCAAGACTGGCCTGATCGATTACGACGAAGTCGAGCGTCTGGCTGTCGAGTGCAAGCCGAAGATGATCGTCGCCGGTTTCTCGGCCTACTCGAAAACCCTCGACTTCCCGCGCTTCCGTCAGATCGCCGACAAGGTCGGTGCGCTGCTGTTCGTCGACATGGCCCACGTCGCCGGTCTGGTGGCTGCCGGTCTGTACCCGAACCCGCTGCCGTATGCCGACGTGGTCACCACCACCACTCACAAGACCCTGCGCGGTCCGCGTGGCGGCCTGATCCTGGCCAAGTCCAACGAAGAAATCGAGAAGAAGCTCAACGCCGCGGTATTCCCCGGCGCCCAGGGCGGCCCGCTGATGCACGTCATCGCCGGCAAGGCCGTGTGCTTCAAGGAAGCACTGGAGCCTGGCTTCAAGGCCTATCAGCAACAAGTGATCGACAACGCCCAGGCGATGGCGAGCGTATTTATCAAACGTGGCTACGATGTAGTGTCCGGCGGCACCGACAACCACCTGTTCCTGGTCAGCCTGATTCGTCAGGGCCTCACCGGTAAGGACGCCGACGCCGCCCTCGGTCGCGCTCACATCACCGTCAACAAGAACGCCGTACCGAACGACCCGCAGTCGCCGTTCGTGACCTCCGGCCTGCGCATCGGCACCCCGGCGGTGACCACTCGCGGCTTCAAGGTGACCCAGTGCGTGACGCTGGCCGGCTGGATCTGCGACATCCTCGACAACCTCGGCGATGCCGATGTCGAGGCCAACGTCGCCCAGCAGGTTTCGGCCCTGTGCGCTGACTTCCCGGTTTATCGCTGAGCGTTCTGGAGTACATGACTATGCAACGCTATTCGGGCTTCGGCCTCTTCAAACACTCCCTCAGCCACCACGAAAACTGGCAGCGCATGTGGCGCACGCCGACCCCGAAAAAGGTCTACGACGTGGTCATCGTCGGCGGCGGCGGGCACGGTCTGGCGACGGCCTACTATCTGGCCAAAGAGCACGGCATCACCAACGTGGCCGTGGTCGAGAAGGGCTGGCTGGGCGGCGGTAACACCGCGCGCAACACCACCATCGTTCGCTCCAACTACCTGTGGGACGAGTCGGCGCACCTGTACGAACACGCGATGAAACTGTGGGAAGGCCTGTCGCAAGACCTGAACTACAACGTGATGTTCTCCCAGCGCGGCGTCTACAACCTGTGCCACACCCTGCAGGACATTCGTGATTCCGAGCGTCGGGTCAGCGCCAACCGCCTCAACGGCGTCGACGGCGAACTGCTCAACGCCAAGCAAGTCGCGGACGAAATTCCGTACCTCGACTGCTCGAAAAACACCCGCTACCCCGTGATGGGCGCAACCGTTCAGCGTCGCGGCGGCGTGGCCCGTCACGATGCCGTGGCGTGGGGCTTTGCCCGTGCCGCCGACGCCCTCGGCGTGGACTTGATCCAGCAGACCGAAGTGATCGGTTTCCGCAAGGAAAACGGCGTGTGCATCGGTGTCGAAACCAACAAGGGCTTTATCGGCGCCAAGCGCGTCGGCGTGGTCACCGCCGGTAACTCCGGGCACATGGCCAAGCTCGCCGGTTTCCGTCTGCCGATCGAATCGCACCCGCTGCAAGCGCTGGTGTCCGAGCCGATCAAGCCGATCATCGACAGCGTGATCATGTCCAACGCCGTGCACGGCTACATCAGCCAGTCCGACAAGGGCGACCTGGTGATCGGCGCCGGTATCGACGGCTACAACGGCTACGGTCAGCGCGGTTCCTACCCGGTGATCGAGCACACCATTCAGGCCATCGTCGAGATGTTCCCGGTGCTGTCTCGGGTGCGCATGAACCGTCAGTGGGGCGGCATCGTCGACACCACGCCGGACGCCTGCCCGATCATTTCGAAAACCCCGGTGCCGAACATGTTCTTCAACTGTGGTTGGGGCACCGGTGGCTTCAAGGCAACACCTGGCTCGGGCAACGTGTTTGCCGCAAGCCTGGCCAAGGGTGAAATGCACCCGCTGGCCGCACCTTTCTCCATCGACCGTTTCCACAACGGTGCGTTGATCGACGAACACGGCGCTGCGGCTGTCGCCCACTAACAGGAGAAATCCCATGTTGCATATCTTCTGTCCTCACTGCGGCGAACTGCGCTCCGAAGAGGAATTCCACGCATCCGGCCAGGCGCACATCCCGCGCCCGCTGGACCCTGCAAGCTGCACCGACGAGGAGTGGGGCGACTACATGTTCTTCCGCGACAACCCGCGCGGTCTGCACCACGAGTTGTGGGATCACGTCGCCGGTTGCCGCCAGTACTTCAACGTCACCCGCGACACCGTGACCTACGAGATTCTCGAAACCTACAAGATCGGCACCAAGCCGCAATTCACCGACAAGGCTGACACTGCGAAAGCAGCCACGACGGCGCTGGGAGAGAAGGTATGAGCCAGACCAATCGCCTGTCCAACGGTGGACGGATCGACCGCAACAAAGTGCTGAGCTTCACCTTCAACGGTCAGACCTACAAAGGTTTTGAAGGCGACTCGCTGGCCGCAGCCCTGCTGGCCAACGGCGTCGACATCATTGGCCGCAGCTTCAAGTATTCGCGTCCGCGCGGCATCTTTGCCGCCGGTGCCGAAGAGCCGAACGCGGTGCTGCAGATCGGTGCTACCGAAGCCACTCAGATCCCTAACGTGCGCGCCACGCAACAGGCGTTGTACCAGGGCCTGGTCGCCACCAGCACCAACGGCTGGCCGAGCGTCAACAACGACATGATGGGGATTCTCGGCAAGGTCGGCGGCAAGCTGATGCCGCCGGGTTTCTACTACAAAACCTTCATGTACCCGCAATCGTTCTGGATGACTTACGAGAAATACATTCGTAAGGCTGCCGGCCTCGGCCGCTCGCCGACCGAGAACGATCCGGACACCTACGATTACATGAACCAGCACTGCGACGTGCTGATCGTCGGCGCCGGCCCGGCCGGTCTGGCCGCAGCACTGGCTGCTGCACGCAGCGGTGCCCGGGTGATCATCGCCGATGAACAGGAAGAGTTCGGCGGCAGCCTGCTCGACTCCCGCGAAAGCCTCGACGGCAAGCCAGCCGTGGAGTGGGTTGCCAGTGTCGTTGCCGAATTGAAGAACACTCCGGACGTGCTGCTGTTGCCGCGCGCCACGGTCAACGGTTACCACGACCACAACTTCCTGACTATTCACGAACGCCTCACCGATCACCTCGGCGACCGCGCTCCGATCGGCCAGGTGCGTCAGCGCATCCACCGCGTCCGCGCCAAGCGTGTGGTGCTGGCGACCGGCGCTCACGAGCGTCCGCTGGTCTACGGCAACAACGACGTCCCGGGCAACATGCTCGCCGGTGCTGTGTCGACATACGTGCGCCGTTACGGCGTGGCACCGGGCAAGAAACTGGTGCTGTCGACCAACAACGATCACGCCTATCGCGTGGCGCTGGACTGGCTCGACGCCAGCCTGCAAGTCGTCGCCATTGCCGACGCCCGCAGCAATCCGCGCGGTGCACTGGTTGAAGAAGCGCGCGCCAAAGGCATTCGCATCCTCACCGGCAGCGCCGTAATCGAGGCCCGTGGCAGCAAGCACGTGACCGCTGCCCGTGTGGCGGCGATCGATGTCAAAGGCCACAAGGTCACCAGCCCGGGCGAATGGCTCGACTGCGACCTGATCGCCAGCTCCGGCGGTTACAGCCCGGTGGTTCACCTGGCGTCGCACCTCGGCGGCAAGCCGATCTGGCGCGAAGACATCCTCGGTTTCGTACCGGGCGAAGCACCGCAGAAACGCGTATGCGTCGGCGGCATCAACGGCGTCTACGGTCTCGGCGATTCCCTGGCCGACGGTTTTGAAGGCGGCGTGCGCGCTGCGTCCGAAGCCGGGTTCCAGAGCGTCGAAGCGGTCCTGCCGAAAGCCCTGAGCCGTCTGGAAGAGCCGACGCTGGCGCTGTTCCAGGTGCCGCACGAAAAAGCCACCGCACGGGCGCCGAAGCAATTCGTCGACCTGCAGAACGACGTGACCGCCGCCGCCATCGAACTGGCGACCCGCGAAGGTTTCGAGTCGGTCGAGCACGTCAAACGCTACACCGCGCTGGGCTTCGGCACCGATCAGGGCAAGCTCGGCAACGTCAACGGCCTGGCGATTGCCGCCCGTTCGCTGAACGTGACCATCCCGCAGATGGGCACCACGATGTTCCGTCCGAACTACACGCCGGTGACTTTCGGCGCGGTAGCCGGCCGTCACTGCGGGCACATCTTCGAACCGGTGCGTTACACCGCACTGCATCAATGGCACCTGAAAAACGGCGCCGAGTTCGAAGACGTCGGCCAGTGGAAACGTCCGTGGTACTTCCCGAAAAACGGCGAAGACATGCATGCCGCGGTCAAACGCGAATGCAAGGCCGTGCGTGACAGCGTCGGTCTGCTGGACGCTTCGACCCTGGGCAAGATCGACATCCAGGGCCCGGACGCCCGTGAGTTCCTCAACCGCGTGTACACCAACGCCTGGACCAAGCTCGACGTGGGCAAGGCCCGTTACGGCCTGATGTGCAAGGAAGACGGCATGGTCTTCGACGACGGTGTGACGGCGTGTCTGGCCGACAACCATTTCGTCATGACCACCACCACCGGCGGCGCGGCTCGCGTACTGCAGTGGCTGGAGCTGTACCACCAGACCGAATGGCCAGAGATGAAGGTCTACTTCACCTCCGTCACCGACCACTGGGCGACCATGACCCTGTCCGGCCCGAACAGCCGCAAGCTGCTCAGCGCCGTGACCGACATCGACCTGGCCAACGAAGCCTTCCCGTTCATGACCTGGAAAGAAGGTCTGGTCGGCGGTGTGCCGGCGCGGGTGTTCCGTATCTCGTTCACCGGTGAGCTGTCGTACGAAGTCAACGTCCAGGCCGACTACGCGATGGGCGTGCTGGAAAAAATCGTCGAGGCCGGCAAGCAGTACAACCTGACGCCGTACGGCACCGAGACCATGCACGTCCTGCGGGCCGAGAAGGGCTTCATCATCGTCGGCCAGGACACCGACGGCTCGATGACCCCGGACGACCTGAACATGGGCTGGTGCGTCGGTCGCACCAAACCGTTCTCGTGGATCGGCCAGCGCGGCATGAACCGTGAAGACTGCGTGCGTGACCAGCGTAAACAGCTGGTGGGTCTGAAGCCGATCGATCCGAACGTATGGCTGCCGGAAGGTGCACAGCTGGTGTTCAACACCAAGCAGTCGATCCCGATGACCATGGTCGGCCACGTGACCTCCAGCTACGCGCACAACTCCCTCGGCTATTCGTTTGCCATGGGCGTGGTGAAGGGCGGTCTGAAGCGTCTGGGCGAGCGGGTGTTCGCACCGCTGGCGGATGGCAGCGTGATCGAGGCGGAAATCGTTTCTTCGGTGTTCTTCGATCCGAAAGGCGATCGCCAGAACATTTGACACTGATCGTTCCCACGCTCTGCGTGGGAATGCATCCCGGGACGCTCCGCGTCCCAAGAGCGGACGCAGAGCGTCCATGGCGGCATTCCCACGCAGAGCGTGGGAACGATCAAACAAAAGAATAGGTGCTTTATGACCGCAGCCAACGTTTACCAACAACGCCCGACCACCGGGGCCAAGGCCGAGTCGTCGCTGCATCACGCCGACCTCGCCAGCCTGGTCGGCAAGGGCCGCAAGACCGCCGGCGTGACCGTGCGCGAAAAGAAACTCCTCGGCCATCTGACCATCCGTGGCGACGGCCACGATGCCGCATTCGCCGCCGGTGTGCACAAGGCGCTGGGCATTGAATTGCCGGGCGCCCTGAGCGTGATCGTCAAAGGCGAAACCAGCCTGCAATGGATGGGCCCTGACGAGTGGCTGCTGATCGTGCCGAGCGGTGAAGAGTTCGCTGCCGAGCAGAAACTGCGCGAAGCGCTGGGCGATCTGCACATCGCAATCGTCAACGTCAGCGGCGGCCAGCAGGTGCTGGAGTTGAGCGGCCCGAACGTGCGTCAGGTGCTGATGAAATCCACCAGCTACGACGTGCACCCGAACAACTTCCCGGTCGGCAAGGCTGTCGGCACGGTGTTCGCCAAGTCGCAGCTGATGATCCGCCACACCGCCGAAGACACCTGGGAACTGCTGATCCGTCGCAGCTTCTCGGATTACTGGTGGTTGTGGTTGCAGGATGCGTCCGCCGAATACGGCCTTAGCGTTCAGGCCTGATCAGGAGAAAACGATGAGCCGCGCCCCGGATACATGGATTCTGACCGCCGACTGCCCCAGCGTTCTCGGCACCGTGGACGCGGTGACGCGTTTTCTGTTCGAGCAGGGTTGCTACGTGACCGAGCACCACTCGTTCGATGACCGCCTCTCGGGCCGGTTCTTCATTCGTGTGGAATTCCGCCAGCCCGACGGTTTCGACGAGCAATCCTTCCGCGCCGGCCTCGCTGAACGCGGTCAGGCGTTCGGCATGATCTTCGAGCTGACTGCGCCAAACTACCGGCCAAAAGTGGTGATCATGGTCTCCAAGGCCGATCACTGCCTCAACGACTTGCTCTACCGCCAGCGCATCGGCCAGCTGTCGATGGACGTGGCGGCGGTGGTGTCGAACCACCCGGACCTCAAGCCGCTGGCCGACTGGCACCAGATTCCCTACTACCATTTCCCCCTCGACCCCAATGACAAACCGGCTCAGGAGCGGCAGGTGTGGCAGGTGATCGAGGAGGCCGGTGCCGAACTGGTGATCCTCGCCCGCTACATGCAGGTGCTGTCGCCGGAGCTGTGCCGCAAGCTCGATGGCAAGGCGATCAACATTCATCACTCGCTGCTGCCGGGCTTCAAGGGCGCCAAGCCGTATCACCAAGCCTACAACAAGGGCGTGAAACTGGTGGGCGCCACCGCGCACTACATCAACAACGACCTCGACGAGGGGCCGATTATCGCCCAGGGCGTCGAGGCGGTGGATCACAGTCATTACCCCGAAGACCTGATCGCCAAGGGCCGCGACATCGAAGGCCTGACCCTGGCCCGGGCCGTGGGATATCACATCGAAAGAAGGGTTTTTTTGAACGCCAACAGAACCGTCGTTCTTTAGATCGCTATCGCGAGCAAGCTCGCTCCCACAGGGGATTTGTGGTGTGAGCAAGATGGCATGCACCCAAGAGAGCCAATGTGGGAGCGGGCTTGCTCGCGAAAGGGCCATAACTGACAACGCAAAACCAACAAGCAATAACCCGAGCACTTAACGCGCTGCCTGCCTGGGCGGCGCGGTTCCATAAAAACAACAGCGAGGTGAAAGCATGTCTGGCAATCGTGGTGTGGTGTATCTCGGCGCTGGCAAGGTCGAAGTACAGAAAATCGACTATCCGAAAATGCAGGATCCGCGCGGCAGGAAGATCGAGCACGGTGTCATCCTGCGTGTGGTTTCAACCAACATTTGCGGCTCCGACCAGCACATGGTGCGCGGCCGTACCACGGCGCAGACCGGTCTGGTGCTGGGCCACGAGATCACTGGTGAAGTGATCGAGAAGGGCTCCGACGTCGAGAACTTGAAAATCGGCGACCTGGTCTCCGTTCCGTTCAACGTGGCTTGCGGGCGCTGCCGTTCCTGCAAGGAGCAACACACCGGCGTCTGCCTGACCGTCAACCCGGCCCGCGCCGGTGGTGCCTACGGTTACGTCGACATGGGCGACTGGACCGGTGGCCAGGCCGAATACGTGCTGGTGCCGTACGCCGACTTCAACCTGTTGAAACTGCCGGACCGCGACAAGGCCATGGAGAAAATCCGTGACCTGACCTGCCTCTCCGACATTCTGCCGACCGGTTACCACGGCGCCGTTACCGCTGGCGTTGGCCCGGGCAGCACCGTTTACATTGCCGGCGCGGGCCCGGTCGGTCTGGCCGCTGCTGCTTCGGCCCGTCTGCTGGGCGCGGCGGTGGTGATCATCGGCGACGTCAACACCATCCGCCTGGCCCACGCCAAGGCTCAAGGTTTTGAAGTGGTCGACCTGTCGAAAGACACCCCGCTGCACGAGCAGATCGCCGCGCTGCTGGGCGAGCCTGAAGTGGATTGCGCGGTGGACTGCGTGGGCTTCGAAGCCCGTGGTCATGGTCACGACGGCGTCAAGTCCGAAGCCCCGGCCACCGTGCTCAACTCGCTGATGGGCGTGGTGCGCGTAGCCGGCAAGATCGGTATCCCGGGCCTGTACGTGACCGAGGATCCGGGTGCCGTGGACGCTGCCGCGAAAATGGGCAGCCTGAGCATTCGCTTCGGCCTCGGCTGGGCCAAATCCCATAGCTTCCACACCGGCCAGACCCCGGTGATGAAGTACAACCGCCAGCTGATGCAGGCGATCATGTGGGACCGCATCAACATCGCCGAAGTGGTGGGCGTGCAGGTCATCAGCCTCGACCAGGCGCCGGAAGGCTACGGCGAGTTCGATGCCGGCGTGCCGAAGAAGTTTGTGATTGATCCGCACAAGTTGTTCAGTGCGGCGTAAGCGAAGAGGCAATAAAAAAACGGCGACCCTGGGTCGCCGTTTTTTTATGAGGGGTACATCACTGTTCTCGCGTTTCACGACGCGCCTGTGCCATTCATCGCCCGGCGTTCGGACTTTCACGTTTCATGCACGTCTTCGGTATGAAAATGGCTGGCCCGCGCCGGAACATGCCGGCGGATGCCCGGTCAAACCGGGCAGTTTGACCCTCCCTTGACGGAAGGTCTTCACGCCACAAGAGGATGTCTGAATGAAGATTTCACGCGGTTTTGCCCTGGCATCGCTCCTGACCCTGGCGGCAGGGCCGGTGTTTGCCGGTTTCAGTTTGAATGACGTGGCTGGCGCGGTATCGGGCATGCAGGGCGGGGACAAGGCTGCTGCTGCAGCGCCGACGTCGGAAACCGCCGGTTTGTTGAGTGCCTTGAGCGCGCTGAACGTCACGCCGCAGCAAGCGGTCGGCGGCACCAGTGCCATGTTGGGCCTGGCGAAAAACCAGCTCAGCAACACGGATTATTCCGAACTGGCCAAGGAAGTGCCGGGCATCGACAAGCTGTCGGGCGGCAGCGGTAATCTGGCGGCGTTGAGCGGCTTGCTCGGCTCGTCGGGCAAGTCCGCCGGGCTGGAAAATGCGCTGGGCAACGTCAAGGACACCAATGACCTGAACAACGCCTTCGGTGCGTTGGGCATGGACAGCGGGATGGTCGGCCAGTTTGCCCCGATCCTCCTGCAATACCTCGGTCAGCAGGGTGTCGGCGGCTCGTTGCTGCAAAGCCTGGGCAGCATCTGGGGCACCGGCACCAACGGTTGACTCAGCGGCGCTCGCCCTTGAGTTCGGCGATGCGCTGATCCTTGAGGGTCCAGAGCTGGTTGACCCAGTTCTGGACCTTCTCGCGAAACACCGGATCGTTTTCGTAATCGCCCTGCCACAGGGCCGGATCCAGCTCGCGGGTCTGGATGTCGATGATCACGCGCGGCACGTTGCCGCTGATCAGGTCCCAGAACCCCGGAATCTTCTGCTGTGGATAAACCACGGTGACATCGAGAATCGCGTCCAGCTGTTCGCCCATCGCCGCCAGTACGAACGCCACGCCGCCGGCCTTGGGCTTGAGCAGGTGGCTGAACGGTGACTGTTGCTGAGTGCTTTTGGCCGCGGTGTAACGCGTGCCTTCCAGATAATTCACCACTGTCACCGGCTGACGCTTGAACAGTTCGCAGGCGGCTTTGGTGATTTCCAGATCCTTGCCGGCCAGCTCCGGGTTCTTCGCCAGGAACGCCTTGGTGTAGCGCTTCATGAACGGGTAATCCAGCGCCCACCAGGCCAGGCCCAGGAAGGGCACCCAGATCAGCTCTTTCTTGAGGAAGAACTTGAAGAACGGCGTGCGTCGGTTGAGGGTCTGGATCAGCGCCGGGATATCGACCCAGGACTGATGGTTGCTGATCACCAGGTAGGACGTGTCGCTGCGCAAGTCTTCGCCGCCGCGAATGTCCCATTGGGTGGGGATGCACAGGCGAAAGATCAGCTTGTCGATTTCCGCCCAGGTTTCGGCGATCCACATCACCGCCCACGAGGCGTAGTCGCGAAAGCGCCCCGGCAGGATCAGCTTGAGCAGGGCGAACACCATCAGCGGGCCGAATAGCACGAGGGTGTTGGACAACAGCAGCAGGGTGACGAAACAGCCGGTGAGCAGGCGGCGCATAAGCAACTCTTGGAAAACGGATGGGCGCGCCATGATAAGTGGCTTCGGCCGGCAGGCCAAATCCGCCGGTGACGAATGTTTCACCTGTGGCGCGTTAGTCTGATCGTTCCCACGCTCTGCGTGGGAACGCCGCCGGGGACGCTCTGCGTCCCTGTGACGCGGAGCGTCACCTGATGCATTCCCACGCGGAGCGTGGGAACGATCAAGTAAACAACGGTCTAAAATCTCGCGTCTGACGCCCCCATTTCCCAAGGAAGCCCCTTACGTGAAATCCCTCCTTGCACTGCTTTCCCTCGTCGCCCTGCCGGTGCTCGCCGCCGAACCGACCCTGTACGGTCGTTACGAATACATCGCGCTGCCGGAAATCGGCGGTGAAGTGCTCAAGGCCAAGATGGACACCGGCGCGCTGACCGCCTCGCTGTCGGCCAAGGACATCGAGACGTTCAAGCGCGACGGCGAAGACTGGGTGCGTTTCCGTCTGGCTACCAAAGACGCCAGCAACAAGGTGTACGAGCACAAGGTCGCGCGGATCAGCAAGATCAAGAGTCGCTCGGATGAAGAAGACGAGGGCGAAAGCACCGAAGTGGCCAAGCGCCCGGTGGTCGATCTGGAGCTGTGCCTGGGCGACGTCAAGCGTACCGTGGAGGTCAACCTGACCGACCGCAGCAACTTCAACTACCCGTTGCTGATCGGTGCCAAGGCCCTGCGCGAGTTCGGCGCGGCCGTGAACCCGGCTCGGCGCTTCACAGCGGATAAGCCGGACTGCTGAAACCAAGTGGTCTCATTGACGTAACGCCGGGCTTGGGGCACCGTTCGCGCACTTAACCCACAGGCTCGGACGCCATGCCTCATATCCTGATTGTCGAAGACGAAGCGGCGATTGCCGACACGCTGATTTTTGCCTTGCAGGGCGAGGGCTTCACCACGACCTGGCTGAGCCTGGGCGCGGCGGCGCTGGAGCATCAGCGCCAGACCCCGGCGGATCTGATCATCCTCGACATCGGCCTGCCGGACATCAGCGGCTTCGAGACCTGCAAACAGCTGCGTCGCTTCAGTGAAGTGCCGGTGCTGTTTCTCAGCGCGCGCAACGCCGAGATCGATCGCGTGGTGGGCCTGGAAATCGGCGCCGACGATTACGTGGTCAAACCGTTCAGCCCACGAGAAGTGGCGGCGCGGGTCCGGGCGATTCTCAAGCGTATGGCGCCACGTCCGGTCATCGAAGCCTCCTCGGCGCTGTTTCGCATCGATCCCGAACGTGTGCAGATCAGCTATCGCGGCCAACCCCTGAGCCTCACCCGCCACGAATTCCGTCTGCTGCAATGCCTGCTCGAACAACCCGAGCGGGTATTCAGCCGCGAGCAACTGCTCGATGCGCTGGGCGTGGCGGCGGATGCCGGTTACGAACGCAGCATCGACAGCCACATCAAAAGCGTGCGCGCCAAATTGCGTCTGGTGCGCGCCGAGGCCGAGCCGATCCAGACCCATCGCGGCCTCGGTTACAGCTACAGCCCGGGGCACAGCTGATGTCGCTGGGGCTGCGGATTTTCCTGGTGTACGTGCTGTTCATCGGCCTGACCGGGTATTTCGTGCTCAACACCGTGATGGAAGAAATCCGCCCCGGCGTGCGCCAGTCCACCGAAGAAACCCTGGTCGACACCGCCAACCTGATGGCAGAAATCCTGCGGGACGATTTCAAGGCCGGCACCCTCAACCAGAATCGCTGGCCGGAGCTGCTCCGCGCCTATGGCGAACGCCAGCCGAAGGCAACGATCTGGGGCCTGGCAAAAAACCAGGTCAACCACCGCATCTACGTCACCGACGCCAAGGGCATCGTGGTGCTGGACTCCAGCGGTCTGGCCGTCGGTCAGGACTACTCGCGCTGGAACGACGTCTACCTGACCCTGCGCGGCGAATACGGCGCACGCTCCAGCCGCAGTGACCCAAATGATCCGAATTCTTCAGTGATGCACGTCGGCGCGCCGATCCGCGACAACGGCGCGATCATCGGCGTGGTCACCGTGGCCAAACCCAACAGTTCGCTACAACCTTATGTCGATCGCACCGAACGCCGTTTGCTCGGTTACGGCGCCGGGTTGATCGTCCTCGGCCTGCTGCTCGGCGCCGTGCTGTCGTGGTGGCTGAGCCGCGCGTTGCACCGCTTGACCGTGTACGCCCAGGCTGTGAGCGAGGGCCGGCGGGTGGCGGTGCCGCATTATCGCGGCGGCGAGCTGGAGCAGTTGGCGACCGCCGTGGAACAGATGCGCACCCAGCTCGAAGGCAAAGCCTACGTCGAGCGCTATGTACACACGCTGACCCATGAATTGAAGAGCCCGCTGGCGGCGATTCGCGGTGCCGCCGAGTTGTTGCAGGGCGAGATGCCGGCGGATCAGCGATTGCGCTTTGTCGGCAACATCGACAGTGAAAGTGCACGCATGCAGCAGTTGATCGAACGTCTGCTGAACCTTGCCCAGGTCGAACAGCGGCAGGGTCTTGAGGAGCGCGTCGCAGTGCCCTTGGCGATGCTGGTGAATGAGCTGCTACAGGCACAGATGTCACGCATCGAAGGTCGACAACTGCGGATCGAGCAAACCATCGCGCCGGATCTGGCGTTGATCGGCGAGCCGTTTCTGCTGCGTCAGGCATTGGGCAATCTGCTGGAAAATGCGCTGGATTTCACGTCGCAAAACGGTTTGCTGCGCTTCAGCGCCGAGCGGATCGGCGAGAAGGTCGAGCTTCGCCTGTTCAACGAAACCACGCCGATTCCCGACTATGCCTTGCCCCGTTTGAGCGAGCGTTTCTACTCTTTGCCACGCCCCGACAGCGGGCGTAAAAGCACCGGACTCGGGCTCAACTTCGTCGAAGAGGTGGTCAAGTTGCACGGTGGTTCGATGCGCATCGGTAACGTCGAAGGTGGGGTGGAAGTCGTTCTGCAGTTGTAGTCTCCACACAAACTCCACATTCCTCCCATAAAACCCCCACATCCCCTTTGCAGACTCTGCCCATCGAAACAGGGAGAGTCCCATGAACAAAAGTCTGACGATAAAACTCGGGGCCATTGCCCTGCTGATCCTGGTATTGCTGGTGCCGCTGTTGATGATCGACGGCATCATCGACGATCGCCAGCAACTGCGTGACGGTGTGCTGGAAGACATTGCCAGAAGCTCAAGCTACAGCCAGCAACTCAGCGGGCCGGTGATGGTTGTGCCGTATCGCAAAGTGGTGCGTACCTGGAAAACCAAAGAGAAGAGTGACGAGCGTTACCAGGAAATCGGTGAGGAACGTGGACGCCTGTATTTCCTGCCGGAGCGCTTTGAACTCGACGGCCAGGTGCAGACCGAGCTGCGCGCCCGTGGCATTTACGAGGCGCGGCTGTTCCATGCCGATAACCGCATCAGCGGGCATTTCACGGTGCCGGCGCAGTTGGGGATCAAGGAAGACTTCGTCGATTACACCTTCGATGCGCCGTTCCTGGCGGTCGGCATCAGCGACATTCGCGGGATCGAAAACGCGCTGAAGCTGGAACTGGGCGCGCAGCGTCTGGACTTCGTGCCTGGCACTCAGGTCGGCTGGCTGGGCGAGGGTGTGCGAGTGACGCTGCCGGCGCTGGACACCAGCAAGACCACGGAACTGGCCTTCGGCTTCGACCTGCGCCTGCAAGGCACCGGCTCGTTGCAGGTGCTGCCGGTGGGCAAGACCAGCCGCGTGAACCTCGCTGCCAACTGGCCGCACCCAAGCTTCATCGGCAACTTCCTGCCGGCCAAGCGCGAGATCAACGATCAGGGTTTCACCGCCGACTGGCAGACCTCGTTTTTCTCCACCAATTTGCAAGAAGCGATGAGCCGTTGCGTGTCGGGCAATGATTGCGAGGCTTTCAACGGGCGCAGTTTCGGCGTGAGCTTCATCGATCCGGTGGATCAGTATCTGAAGAGTGACCGGGCGATCAAATATGCGCTGTTGTTCATCGTCCTGACGTTCGCTGGTTTCTTCCTGTTTGAAGTACTGAAAAGCCTGGCGGTGCACCCGGTGCAATACGCGCTGGTGGGTGTGGCGCTGGCGTTCTTCTATCTGTTGCTGTTGTCGTTGTCGGAGCACATCGGTTTTGCCCTGGCGTATCTGTTGTCGGCCAGCGGTTGCGTGCTGTTGATCGGGTTCTATGTCTGCCACGTGCTGCGCAGCGTGCGGCATGGCTTGAGCTTTTCGGCGGGGCTGGCGGCGTTGTACGGCTTGCTTTACGGCTTGCTGAGCGCCGAGGATTACGCGCTGCTGATGGGCTCGCTGCTGCTGTTCGGTCTGCTCGGTGTGTTCATGGTGCTGACCCGCAATCTGGACTGGTACGGGATCGGGCAGAAACCGGCCAAACCGCTGGAATTCGATATCGGAGCGGTGCAATGAGCCGGTTCGTGGGATTGCGTGAGGAGCAGCGGGAGGCTGAGGTGTTGATGACGCTGATCTTTGCCTCGTTGCCTCCCGCCCGGTGCGTCAAACCTTCGGCATCGTCGCAATCATCGACGGCCGCTGGCTCACTTCAAAGAACCAGTTGGCCAGTTGCGGGTTGGCGTCACGCCAGCCCAGATCCGGGAAGCGCAGATCCAGATAACCCAGGGCACAGGCCACGCTGATCGAAGCGACGTCGAAGTGGCAGGTCAGTTCGGCAATCGCGTCGCGCTCCAGCAGGGCGAGGGCGCGGCGGATCTTCTCGCGCTGGGCCTCGAGCCATTCGTCCCAGTGCTTTTCCGGGGCGCGCAGCACTTGCTCGTAACGCACCATGACCGAGGCGTCCATGATCCCGTCGGCCATCGAGGCCAGGGTCAGGCGCCGCCAGCGGGCCGAGCCGTCGCGGGGGATCAGCGGGTTGCCGACGTGCTGGTGGTCGAGGTAGTCGAGGATCACCCGGCTGTCATGGATGACATTGCCGTCGGCCAGGCGCAGGGCCGGGATCTTGCCCAGCGGGTTGTCTGCGTTGAGGGCGGCGTCCGGGCTGACAGGGCTGAGTACGCAGTCCTGCAGCGCGACGCGATCCTGTTGGCCGGTCTCGTGCAGCAGCACCATGACTTTGCGCACGAACGGGGATAGGGTGTTGTGAAACAGGGTCATGCTGGGAGCGGACATGGACATTCCTCGGCAGTCTTCAAAGTGCAAAGGCGTAGCCTAGTAAGTTCCGGCGTGGCTGGCGAGAGTTTGATAGCGTCTTTGCAGACGCCTTCGCGGGCAAGCCCGCTTGTGTCTAGGTAAGGGAATAGACTCTGGGGTGAGAGGGGTGAATGGCAAGCTGTGAGTCCGCGGTGCTTTAAGCACGAGTGGGAGCAA
>NZ_NEIX01000014.1:0-128002 GCF_002112885.1 Pseudomonas sp. B37(2017)
GATCTCTCGTTAGCGGGAGGCGAATTCTACAGCGTTACACGCTGCTGTCAACACCTCTTTTTCTCCGCTTTCGACCGAGAAGATCGAACCGTTGAAAGCGCCAGACAAACCGGCATTTCCAACTCCTCCCAGGCTTCGATGAACTGAAGCGACCCACCTTCGAAACCTACTTAACTCATTGAATCTCAAGGAGTTTTTCGTTTCGACTGCGCCGGAAGTGGGGCGAATTATAGAGACTCAGAATCTGCCGTCAACCCTTAATTTGCGTTTCTATCAAGAGAGGGAAAAAGGCCGCTTCTATGTAGACGCGAACGTATCGCTACCACTGAATGCCGACCCCGCCTACACATCCGTAATCAACCAATCACCTTCGCATACACCGACCGGTCGATATTCCCCCCGGACAGAATCACCCCGACCTTCTTCCCCTCCATCCTCCCACGCTCCTGCATCAACGCAGCCAACGCTGAGGCGCCTGCACCCTCTGCAAGGTTATGGGTATCGGTGTAATACACACGCATGGCTTCGGCAATCTCGCCTTCGCTGACCGAGATGATCCTCGCCGCCCCTTCCTTATAGATGTCGAACGCCTGCGCAATCGGCTTGCGCACAGCCAGGCCATCGGCAAAGGTATTCGCCGACGCCGTTTCGCAGATCACATTCGCTTCGAACGACAGCTTGGCAGCTGCGGCCTCCGTCGACACCACCCCCACCACTTCAGTATTCAGTCCTAGCGCGTCGCGAGCAGCGATGACACCACAGATCCCCGATCCGCAGCCGATGGGCACGTAAACCGTATCCAGATCCGGCGCCGTAACGAACAGCTCCAGCGCATAGGTCGCCACGCCCTTGACCAGTTCAACGTGAAACGGCGGCACCAGAAAAAGGTCATGCTCCTGCGCCAGGCGCGCCGCCTCTTCACGGGCCTCGTCAAAATCACGCCCGTACTCGACCACCTCACCACCAAAGCCGCGCATGGCATTGTTCTTTTCCACCGAGTTGCCCTGCGGTACTACGATCAACGCTTTCAGGCCCACCGCCCGCGCTGCCAGCGCCAGACTCTGACCGTGATTGCCGCGCGTCGCGGAGACGATGCCTTTGACAGCCGGATGCTCACGACGCAGCCAGTGCATGAAGGTGATACCACCACGCACCTTGAAGGCGCCGGTCGGTGTGTGATTTTCATGCTTGACCCAAACGGTGCAGCCCAACCGCTCGGCCAGCAACGGCCAACGGTATTGGGCGGTAGGCGGCATCACCTGGTAAACCTGGCGGGCAGCGTTTTCGATGTCGTCGCGAGTGAATGTGTGCATTTAGATGGCTCCCTGGACTTTGGCCCAGTCTAGGCACGGACGCACCACGTCGGCTTTCAAAAAACCGACCTGACTTTTATCCGACCTCTTCTCTACTATGGTGCTCATGAACCATCGAAACCGGCGCCACCCCATAACCGTCGCTGAACCGATACGTCGTATCGAGGCCGGTCCGTGGGCGATCGAGTTGCTGCCGGGCGCAGCCTACTCGGCGCGGTACGTGGCGACCCAGTCAGCGATCGGCTTTGCCTTCGACAGCCAGCACGGCGTGCACGCCATTGGTACTGACCGGATACGCCCCTTCGATGCGATGCCCAATGGCCTGGCGTTTGTTCCGGCTGGATGTGACGTGCTGTCCGAGTCGCCCATGGGCGGCGAGTACCTGCGAGTGATACGCACCGACGGCACAGCACTGGCGGGTGACCGGGCGTTCAACAATCGCATCGACCCGCAGGCCATTCACCTCGCGTCGCGAATGCGCAGTGCGTTGCTGCATGCCTCTCTGGAGGATGACTGGGAAAGCTGGGCGCTCGGTCTGGCGGAACGGGTCGAAGGTCATGAAGCGGTGTCGCCTCCAGGCTCGATCACCAGCAGCCGCATGCGCCTGCTGGATGAATTCATCGACGCCGGTCTCGGCAATCCGCTCGCCGTCCCGGCGATGGCGCAATTGCTGGAGTTGTCCGAGGGTTACTTCATGCGTGCCTTCAAGCAGGCAACCGGCAAAAGCCCCCACAGTTACCTGATCGACAGACGATTGGCCAAAGCCCGAGCGTCAATGCGCGATACAACGGACAGTCTTTCGCAGATCGCCCTCGCCTGCGGTTTCAACTCGCAGGCGCATATGACCACAGTCTTCAAACAGCGCCTCGGCGTGAGTCCGGCGCAATTGCGCACAGGTTCGCGCCCACGCTCTGCCGCTGACGAACAGTATTCTTCTATATAGAGGGAGTGGCCGGCGACGATGTGGCCACATGATATTCCTCGCAACCGATGAGGTCCGTTTCATGAGCAAGGCGCCCTACGCTCCACCCAAGGTCTGGAAACACATCGCTCCGTCCGGCGGCCAGTTCGCCAGCATCAATCGCCCGATTGCCGGGCCGACGCACGACAAGACGCTGCCGACCGGCAAACACCCGTTGCAGCTGTACTCACTAGCCACGCCCAACGGCGTGAAAGTGACCATCCTGCTTGAGGAGTTGCTGGCGCTCGGGCGCACCGACGCCGAGTACGACGCCTGGCTGATCCGCATCAACGAGGGCGACCAGTTCTCCAGCGGCTTTGTCGAGATCAACCCCAATTCGAAAATTCCGGCGCTGCTGGATCGCAGTGTAGAACCGGCCATTCGCGTCTTCGAATCCGGCTCGATCCTGCTCTATCTGGCGGAAAAATTTGGCGCCTTCCTGCCCACCGACCTGGCGGGACGCACCGAAACCCTGAACTGGCTGTTCTGGCAGATGGGCTCGGCACCCTACCTGGGCGGCGGTTTCGGGCATTTCTATGCGTATGCGCCGGAAAAGCTCGAATACCCGATCAACCGGTTCACCATGGAAACCAAGCGGCAGCTGGATGTGCTCGATCGCCGCCTGAGCGAAAGCCCCTACCTTGCCGGCAACGAATACACCATCGCCGACATCGCGGTCTGGCCTTGGTACGGGCAATTGGTGCGCAACAACGTGTACTCCGCCGCCGAGTTTCTTTCCGCTCACGAATACACCCACGTGCAGCGCTGGGCGCAAGAGATTGCCGAACGGCCTGCGGTGATTCGTGGCCAGCGCGTCAACCGGACGTGGGGCGATGAAGCGAGCCAGGTTCCAGAGCGACATCAAGCAAGCGATCTGGATTGAGCTTCGCCTGATACGACGCGACGTCCGGTGCGGGTGTATCGGGCGTTGCGTTCGCTACACCAACAGGTCGACCCACTGCCCCGGCGTCATCTTCGTCACCATCAGCAGCACGATCACGAACATCCCCAGAAAACCGGCAACATCCATCCAGAACCATTTTCGGCAGCTCGATGTCAGGCATCTCAATCAAATGCCGATCAAATGCCGGCTGACAATGCTGCCGAAACTCCCATAACCGCCGACCACTAAAACCCTGAGTGTCACGCAATGCTTCCTTGAATGGATGACTGATTTCAGTCGGACGGCTTTTACTTACGCGGCCTGCCGACGCATCGTCAGAATCGCAGCCCCGAAACCGATAAACGTAGTCCCCACTACGCAACTGACCCAGCGGGACAGCGCAGGCCGGGTCAGCACGCCCTTGGCGCGGGAGGCAAGCGCCGCGTAGAGCGTCAGCGACGTAACCGACAACGCCATGAAAATCGAGGTGAGGATCAGAAACTGCGGCAGCAATGTCGCGCCCTGATCGATGAACTGCGGAAACAGTGCAGTGAAGAACATTGTCGCCTTGGGATTGGTCACGGCCGTCAGGAACGCTGACTTGTACAGTTTGCTGCGAGTGGGCCGGACCTTCTTCGACTCATCTTCAACGCTCTCGGGGAGCATCGAACCTTTTTTGAACAACTGCCGGATCCCGAGGTAGAACAGATAACCGGCACCGATGATTTTGACCGCGTTGAACAGCATTTCGGAGCTGGCCAGTAACGCCCCCAAGCCGAGCATCGCCGCAGCCGACAGACAGAACAGGCCGCTGGCATTGCCGAAAGATGACCAGATCGCGCTACGCTGACCGTGGGCCAGGCTGTTGTTGATCGCCATCAGGGTCGCAGGCCCCGGGCTTGCGATGGCAATCGCGGCAACCAGGGTAAAGGCCAGAATCGAGTGAGAATCCATTTTCCATGCTCGTTGGGGTGAGGTGGCCGCATATTACAGGAGCACGCGGGACAACGGACCTCCGGCCGCTACGCTTTACTTCTCGGTGTCAGCGGCCCAATGATGGAAAACGGCACCGGCCTCGAATAACGACAACGGAGGGTCGTCCACCGATCATGAACATTCTTTACGACGAACAGGTCGACGGCGTTTTGCCCGACGTCGACAAAGCTGCACTGTTGCAAGCCCTGCAGCGCCAGTGGCCGGATCTTGAAGTCCTGCATCAGCTTGAAGAACTCAAGCCGTATGAATGCGATGGCCTCTCCGCCTATCGCACCACGCCCTTGCTGGTGGTACTGCCACGGCACATCGATGAAGTTCAGGGTGTGTTGCGCATCTGCCACAAACGACGGGTGCCGGTGGTAGCCCGGGGCGCCGGGACCGGTTTGTCTGGCGGTGCCCTGCCTCTGGAAAAAGGCGTGTTGCTGGTGATGGCGCGCTTCAACAATATCCTGCAGATCGACCCCGAAGCCCGCACCGCGCGGGTTCAACCCGGTGTGCGCAACCTGGCGATTTCCCAGGCCGCTGCGCCGTTCGGGCTGTATTACGCGCCCGATCCGTCTTCGCAAATCGCCTGCTCCATCGGCGGCAACGTGGCGGAAAACGCCGGCGGCGTGCATTGCCTCAAGTACGGTCTGACCGTGCACAATCTACTCAAGGTCGAGATTCTTACAGTCGATGGCGAACATCTGACGCTGGGCTCGGACGCGCTGGATTCCCCCGGTTTCGACCTGTTGGCACTGTTCACCGGTTCCGAAGGACTGCTCGGGGTGATAACCGAAGTTACGGTCAAACTCTTGCCCAAACCCCAGACTGCCAAAGTGCTGCTGGCGGCGTTCGACTCCGTGGAAAAGGCCGGCCGCGCAGTGGCCGACATCATCGCCGCCGGCATCATCCCCGGTGGCCTGGAGATGATGGACAACCTGGCGATCCGCGCCGCCGAAGACTTCATCCACGCCGGTTATCCGGTGGATGCCGAAGCCATTCTGCTTTGCGAACTCGATGGCGTTGAGGCTGATGTCCACGATGACTGCGCGCGGGTCCGGCAAGTGCTCGAACACGCCGGCGCCACCGAGTTGCGCCAGGCCCGGGACGAGGCCGAGCGCGTGCGATTCTGGGCCGGACGCAAGAATGCCTTCCCCGCCGTGGGCCGGTTGTCGCCGGACTATTACTGCATGGACGGCACCATCCCGCGCCGCGAGTTGCCTGGCGTACTGCACGCGATTGCGCAGCTTTCAGCCGAATATGGCTTGCGGGTTGCCAATGTCTTCCATGCCGGCGACGGCAACATGCATCCACTGATTCTGTTCGACGCCAATCAGCCCGGTGAACTGGAACGTGCCGAAGCGCTGGGCGGCAAGATCCTCGAATTGTGCGTGAAGGTTGGCGGCAGCATAACCGGCGAACATGGCGTGGGCCGGGAAAAAATCAACCAGATGTGCGCGCAATTCAACCGTGATGAGCTGACCCTGTTCCACGCCGTAAAAGCAGCCTTCGACCCCGGCGGCCTGCTCAATCCCGGCAAAAACATTCCGACCCTGCATCGCTGCGCCGAATTCGGCGCCCTGCACGTACACCACGGGCAATTGCCCTTCCCCGAGCTGGAGCGGTTCTGATGGGTGACACCAAGGATTTCGATGACAGCGCCGCGTTGCTCGAGCAGGTCAACCGGGCACTGGAAAGCGCCACGCCGCTGCGCATCCAGGGGGCGAACAGCAAGGCGTTTCTCGGACGCATCATCGGTGGCGAGATTCTCGACACCCGCGCCCATCGCGGCATCGTCAGCTACGACCCGACCGAACTGGTGATCACCGCACGCTGCGGCACTCCGCTAACAGAATTGCTGACCGTGCTGGACGCTTCACAACAGATGTTGGCGTGCGAACCACCCGCATTCGCCGACGACGCCACGGTCGGCGGCATGATCGCCACGGGCCTGTCCGGGCCGCGTCGCCCCTGGTCGGGATCGGTGCGCGATTTTGTGCTGGGCACGCGGATCATCACGGGACGTGGCAAGCATCTGCGCTTCGGCGGCGAAGTCATGAAAAACGTCGCCGGCTACGACCTGTCGCGCCTGATGACCGGCAGTTACGGCTCGCTGGGGGTCACCACGGAAGTTTCGCTCAAGGTGCTGCCCAAACCGCGCGCGTGCCTGAGCCTCAGTCTGGAAATGACCGGCGAACAAGCCCTGCTGCGCCTGGCCGAATGGGGCCAGCAGCCGTTGCCGATCAGCGCCGCGTGTCACGATGGCCGGCAATTGCGCTTGCGTCTGGAGGGTGGTGAAGGTTCAGTGGCGGCCGCCCATGATCGCCTTGGCGGAGAGCTGATCGACAGTTCCTTCTGGGCCGACCTCAACGAGCAACGCCTGGGCTTCTTCGATGAAGACCAACCGCTCTGGCGCCTGTCCGTGCCGCTCAATACGCCGCCGCTGAACCTGCCCGGCGAGCAGTGGCTCGACTGGGGCGGCGCGCAACGCTGGCTCAAATCGACAGCCGAAGCGGCGACCATTCGCAAAGTGGTCGGCGAAGTCGGCGGACATGCGACCTGCTACAGCCACGGCCTGATCGATGAACCGTTCCATCCTCTGACGCCCGCCCTGCTGCACTATCACCGCCAACTCAAACGACAACTCGACCCCCGGGGCATTTTCAACCCCGGGCGTCTGTACGCGGAGCTTTGAGCCATGCAGACCACCCTCAGCCCGCAAGCCCGACAACTGCCCCGCGCCGAAGAGGCCGAACGCATTCTGCGCACCTGCGTTCATTGCGGATTCTGCAACGCGACCTGCCCGACTTATCAATTGCTCGGCGATGAACTGGACGGCCCGCGCGGACGCATCTATTTGATCAAACAGGTGCTTGAAGGCAACGAAGTCACGGCGAAAACCCAGCAACACCTGGATCGCTGCCTGTCGTGCCGCAACTGTGAAACCACCTGCCCTTCCGGCGTGGATTATCACAACCTGCTCGACATCGGCCGAGCGGTGGTCGACGCCGCCGTCCCGCGGCCGCTCGGGCAGCGCCTGTTGCGTGAAGGGTTGCGAAACATCGTGCCCAATCCGCGGTTGTTCAAAGGGTTGGTCAATGGCGGTCAGATATTACGGGCGCTACTGCCCGATGCCCTGCAAGACAAACTGCCACGCAACGCGGTGATGCCTGCATCACGTCCCGTCATCTCACATGCAAGGCAAGTGCTGATGCTGGAGGGTTGCGTGCAGCCGGGCTTGTCACCCAATACCAATGCAGCAGCGGCACGGGTGCTGGATCGTCTGGGCATCAGCGTGATCCCGGCCCGCGAGGCTGGTTGTTGTGGCGCGGTGGATTATCACCTCGCCGCCCAGGCCACCGGCCTTGACCGCGCCCGTCACAATATTGATGCGTGGTGGCCGGCCATCGAGCGGGGTGCAGAGGCGATCGTGCAGACCGCCAGCGGTTGCGGTGCGTTCATCAAGGATTATGGGCATTTGCTCGGTGCCGATCCGGTCTACGCCGAGAAGGCAAGACGTGTCAGCACGCTGGCCCGGGATCTGGTGGAAGTGCTAAGAGACGAACCGCTCGAATCCCTCGGCATCCACGCCGATCAGCGCCTGGCCTTTCACTGTCCCTGTACTTTGCAACACGCGCAGAAACTGGGCGGTGCGGTGGAGTCGGTGCTGACTCGACTGGGCTTCAACCTCACGACTGTGCCGGACGCACATCTGTGCTGTGGCTCGGCAGGCACCTACTCACTGACTCAGCCAACACTGGCCCGGCAGTTGCGCGAGCAAAAACTCAATGCCCTGGAAAGCGGCCATCCGGACGTCATCGTCACCGCCAATATCGGCTGTCAGGCGCACCTCGACGGTGCGGGGCGCACGCCGGTCCGGCACTGGATCGAATTGGTGGATGCCGCGCTGCCTTCGCTGACCGAGGCGTAGGATCGCTGGCGAGGGCCAAACGATGGGCGAAAAAAAACCGCCTTTGCGGGGCGGTTTTTCGGTAAGCCTCAGTTTGCGGCTGGGCTTGATGCATCTCACGGACAGCACTGACGTAGCGGAATACTATTTATCTTTGGCGTTCGTTGCAACGTTATTTTGCATGTGTATTGAATGTCATTATGTGAAGCCAAGGGCGGTCTTGACGGGCATTCAGAAGGCCTGATCATGCTGACAGAAATAACGAATTACAAAACTTGTCAGGCCTTTATCCAGGATCCTCAAAATCCCGTCATAAGACAGGTTAGTATGCGGACGCTCACTCGACAGTGCATACGTGAGGTTTGGCTGGAACCATAACGGTTTCATGCCCTTCGACACGGTTTTGCACCCGTGCCGGAATGATGGCTCGGAGGGATCACAACCGGCCGCCTCACGGACAGCACTGACCTGTCTGTCCGAAGGCACACATGATCCGGTAAGTGCGCTGGAGGTTTGGCCCCCGACCTGGAGGCCAAAACGTATGAAGCTGTTGCTGCGTACGCTGAGCCTCGTATGGAGATCGTTTCAAGCGTTCCGCTTTTACGAATTCCTGCGAGACCATTTCAACGACCTGAAGTAACCGGTCGTTGATGCGGGAAGAAGCCCGTTTCAGTTTCGGCTGAAACGGGCTTTTTTATGCGCGTTAATAGCTGTCATAAGTAGGACTTACCTGAAAACCTCTGTAGGACATTTCATTAATCACTTCGAAGACCTACGAACTTATTACCGCGACACGGGCAGCACCCTTCGCGCCACGCCACTCAGCCTGGTTATGAGCTAATAACCCCTTCATTAAACGGTCGCTCAAACGTTGTACTAGGATAGGATCCAAATTTCCCGATTTGTGGTCGCCGGCCAAGGACATCAGCCGGAGAGTCGGGAAAGCGCAATTCCCCCATTGCTACTCATGGATGAAACACATGAACTCACATCTGTTCCCTCACATCGGCAAGGTCATCGCCAGCACCGGCAGCCGGCATTTTCCGCGGATGCTGCATGACCTGATCCTCACCCAACTGGCCGTGGATGCCACACATATCCGGCAGATGCGCGTGGAGCCGGTCGGACGCGCGCAACCTCGCACCGATCCTGAATGCACCAAAGAGGCGACACTGACGGCCGAGACGGTGTATTCCGAACTGAGCACCGATCCCGGCAGCAGCGACGTGCCCGCCCCCGAACCCTCCACGGTCACCGATGCTTCACAGTTGCACCTGACCCGACGCAAGGACGGTTACCGTTATGTGATCTCCGTGTACCGCTGCGGGCCGTCAAAGCGGTTTTCCGCACGGGAGCGCAGCCTGTTGCAGGACATCTCCCCGGTGTTGCTGCCGATGGTGGAAAAGCACATCCACGCGCTGCAACCGGCGAATGCGGATCCCGAGGCGCAGGCCGCAGCGACCGAAGCATCGCTGCAAGGTCTGGAAACCCTGCGATTGCGCTTTTGCGAACGCGTGCAGCAACTGGGCCTGAGCCTGTCGAACCGTGAGATGGAAGTGTGCGTCGGCCTGCTTGCCGGCCGCACCGCGCCTGAACTGGCCGAACAGTTGCAGTTGAAGGTCAACACCGTCGAGAGCTACCTCAAGCGTGCCGCCATCAAACTGGGGATCAGCGGCCGCCATTCGCTGATGCGCTGGATGTATTCACCTGAAGACTGCCCGGCCGCCTGCGATCCGTCCAACGCGGCCTGATCGTTCACGCGCCTGTAAAAAAAACCGCCGCCCTGCCAGGGACGGCGGTTTTTTCATGCCCGCCGGTCAGTCCCGCGCCAACGCCTCGATCGGGTCGAGCCGCGACGCATTGCGTGCCGGCACGAAGCCGAACACGATGCCGATCAGCGTCGAGCAGATCACCGCCGTGAGCACCGAGGTCAGCGAGAACACCATTTCCCATTCCTTGATGAACAACGAGAACAGATGGCCGATGGCGTAACTCAGCGAAATACCGATGGCGCCGCCCAACAGACAGACCATCACCGCCTCCACCAGAAACTGCTGACGAATGTCCGACTGCCGCGCCCCCACCGCCATGCGAATGCCGATTTCACGGGTACGCTCAGTGACCGACACCAGCATGATGTTCATCACCCCTATGCCGCCGACCACCAGCGAAATCACCGCAATCAGCGACAGCAACAGCGCCAGTGAGCGGCTGGTTTTCTGCACGGTCTGCATCACGCTGTCGAGGTTGTTGGTGAAGAAATCTTTAGTGCCGTGACGCTGCAGCATCAGTTTGTTGACGTTGTCTTCCACCACCTTGCTCGGCTGGCCGTCCTTGATCCGCACGCTGATGCTGTCCAGGTAACGCTGGCCCAACAGCCGCCCGGCTGCTGTTTCATAGGGCACCCAGACGTTGAGCGACTTGCTCGACGAGAAGATGTTCTTGTTCTCCGCCGCCACGCCAATCACGGTGCACGGCAGGTTGCCGATCAGGATCACCTGCCCCAGCGGATCGACTCCTTCGCCGAACAATCGATGGCGGGTGTTGTGATCGATCACCACCACCTGCGCCTGGCGCCGGGCATCGCTTTCGCTGAATGCAATGCCCGACTCCATCTTGATTCCGCGCACCTGAAAGTACAGATCGCTGACCCCGTTGACCTGCGCATCGAGGTCGATATTGCGATAGCGCAGCAACAGATTGCGCCCGACCACCGGCGTGGCACTGTCGACGTAGTACAACTGATTGAGCGCCGTCACGTCCGCCGGCACCAGGGTTTCGATGGCGGCCGAACGGCTGTCGCCGAAACTGGTGCCGGAATAGATATCGATGGTGTTGCTGCCGATGGCCTGAATGTCCTTGAGCACATAGCGCTTGGCCCCTTCGCCGATGGCCGAGATCGACACCACCGAGGTGATGCCGATGACGATCCCGAGCATGGTCAGCAAGGTGCGCATCCGATGGGAGATCAGCGCGACCCAGGCCATGTTGAACGCTTCCTTGAACAACCCGAGGCTGGCCACCAGACGCCGCGCCGCCGTGGATTTGGGCACCGCGTCCTCATTGCTCAATGCAGTGGTGTCGCGCTCGTTGCGACGGTCGCTGAGGATTTCGCCGTCGCTGACCTCGATGATGCGCTCGGCGTTGGCTGCGACCTTGGGGTCGTGGGTCACCAGAATCACCGTGTGCCCGGCCGCGTGCAGCTCCAGCAGAATCCGCATCACCTCCTTGCCGCTGGTGGTATCGAGGGCGCCGGTCGGCTCATCCGCGAGGATCACTTCGCCGCCGTTCATCAGCGCGCGGGCGATACTCACCCGCTGCTGCTGACCGCCCGATAGCTGGCTCGGACGATGGGTCAGGTGCCCTTCCAGCCCAAGGCGCGCCAACAATTCACGGGCCCGCGCATGCCGTTGTGGCTCCGGCGTGCCGGCGTAGATCGCCGGCATCTCGACGTTGTGCATCGCGCTCAGATGCGGCAGCAAGTGGTAGCGCTGGAAGATGAAGCCGAAATAGTCACGGCGCAGTTCGGCCAGCGCCTGATTGTCCAGATCCCGGGTTTCCCGGCCATTGATCCTGTAGCTGCCGGCCGTGGCGTAATCGAGGCAGCCGAGGATGTTCATCAGGGTCGACTTGCCGGAGCCCGAGGCGCCGATGATCGCCACCATTTCCCCGGCGTGGATCGTCAGGTTGATGTTTTTCAGCGCCAGAAATTCACGGTCGCCCGCAGTGAAACTGCGGCTGATGCCGGTCAGTTGCAGCAGAGGTTCGGTCATGCTCATGCCCCTGCCACTTTCGTCACCGGATCACCGATCACCACCCGGTCACCTTCGGCCAGACCGTCGTTGACCTGCACCTTGACGTTGTTATTGATCCCGGTCTGCACATTGCGCGACTGCGCCTGGCCCTTGGCGTCCAACACCCGCACCGGGAAACTGCCGTCGTTGTTGCGCGGACCCAGCGCCGCGACCGGAATCGTCAGCACCGATTTGGCGGTGTCGAGCACCACCCGCACCTGAGCCGTCATGGAAATACGCAGACGATGATCGGGGTTCGGTACTTCGAACAACGCGTTGTAGAACACCGCCGTGTTCTGCTTCGGCGTGCCGGCGGGCGGGGTTTCGAGGAAGTTCTGCGGCGCAGGCTCGGTACCGCGCAGCTTGCCGTAATAACGCTTGTCCTCGCCGAGAATGGTGAAATACACCTCCTGCCCCGGCGCGATGTGAATGACGTCGGCCTCCGACACCTGAGCCTTGACGGTCATGGTGTCCAGGTCCGCCAGTTTGAGCAGGATCGGCGCCAGTTGGTTGGCGATCACGGTCTGGCCTTCCTGAGTCACGATGCCCACCACGTCGCCGTCGATGGGCGCGACGATTCGCGTGTAGGCCAGATTGACCTTGGCGGTGTCGATCTGGATATGCGCACTCTTGATCTGCGCGTCCAGCGACAACAGGTTGGCCTGCTGCACTTCGTAGTTCGATTGCGCGGTTTCGAAATCCTGCCGCGAGATCGAGGCGTCCTCCTGCAGGTTCTGATAGCGCTCGTAGATCGCCTTGGTCTGGCGCAGCTGAGCCTGAGTCGCCCGGCGCTGGGCTTGCAGATTCTCCTCATCGACCTGTGCCTGACGCAGGGTGTTCTGCAGCACCAGCGGATCGATTTCTGCGAGCCACTGGCCCTTCTTGACCTTGTCGCCGACCTTGACCTTGAGCGACTTCAACTGGCCCGAAACCTGGGCACCGACGTCCACCTGCTTGATGCCCTCCAGCAAACCGGTGGCCAACACTGCGTTTTCAATGTCAGCGCGTTCGACCGTGGCGGTCAGGTATTGCGGTGCCTCGGCCGGCGCCTGCACCGTGTAGAACACCAACCCGGCCACCAGCGTCAACGCGACTCCCAGACCGACTTTGCGCAACTTCGACTGTTCCATAAATGACCACGATTCCGTTCAGGGTTGAGCCCGGCCAGCGGCCGGGTTCCAGGATAAAGACTTCACTCAGGACAACACTTGATCCGCCGCCACCGTCAGCCCGTCATGCCACCACGCCGCGAGACTGAAGACGTTGGGTGCCTTGAGAATCGTGAAGTGATTCCCGGGGCCGTACCACACAGTCAGATCCCTGGCCTCGCGCTGCCAGCCTTCGAGCATCGCCGCCTGTTCGCGCTGATTGCCCGAGGCGTCCAGCGTCGGGTCGTCCACCAGCGCCAGACGCACCGGCCCGGTGTAGGCCAGAGTCGATCGATAGACCGTGCGCAGCGCGGTGGCGAAGGTGCGCACCGGCCCCTGCATCGCATCGACTGACGCACGTTCGGACAGCACACCCGCGCGCACCATCCCGTCATGCAGCAGGCGCATTTGCGTGGTGTCGTCGGCTTCGGCAAAGGCCAGCGCATCGATGCCCAGAGACTTGCCGCTGGACAGTTGCAGCGACTCGATCAGCCGCAACAACGCCGCCGTCATGGTGTACGGCTTGCCCACCACGCTGTTGCCGCCCGGTGATTCGCTGTCGATCAGGGTCAGGGACGCGACTTCGCGCCCCAAGGCCTGCAACTGCGCCGCCATGGCGTAGGCCACCCAGCCGCCGAACGAATGTCCGATCAGATGCACCGGTCCTTGCGGATACAACTGCTCAAGCGCCCGCAAGTAGAACGTGGCGGCGCTTTCGACCCGGCTGTGCGGCACCGTCGCGCCGTCGAGGCCTCGGGGTTGCAACCCATGAATCGGCCACTCCGGCCCCAGTGCCTCGGTCAGGTGGAGGAACCCGGTGACACTGTCGCCAGCCCCCGGCACACAGAAAATCGGCGCATGCCCGGAGTGACCGGTCTGAATCGTCAGGATCGGCTGATAAGCCGGTGGCACTGGAGCAATTGCCGTTTCCAACGCCTGAGTCAGTGCCTGCCCCAATGCCTGAACGTGGGGTGCTTTCATCATGCTCTGGTGGTCACCTGGTACGTCGATGCAGTTCAGCTCCACACCTGGCAATTCTTCAGCCCAACCGCGGGTGAGGCTGAGTCGCGACATTGGCGCCGAACGCTCCATGGCACGCAGCAGATGCAACGGCAGACGGATCGGGTTGATCCGGTAATGCGCCAACGCATGCCCGTGGGCCACTTCACGGTCGAGGTAATGCCAGGCATCCTCCGGCGAGACAGCCGCGAGCTCGGGTCTGAGCAACTGCTGCTCGTGACAATGGTTGAACAAATCGGCGAACGCCCACTGCTCAAGTTCGGTCTGCAACACGGCCAGACGCGCCAGTGCTTGCTGCCCCTGTGTCTCGTGCCCGGCCCAATGCGCCGTGCAATGCAAAAGCAATTGGCGCTTGTGCACATGTACATCGTTCCACTGCGCCTTGTTCGGATCGGCCAGGCGTGGCACGTAAGTATCGATCAGCCCGACGAACGCCACTGACTCGTCCATCCCGAGCAGTTGCGCCGCGATTTCATAAGCCAGCACGCCACCGAACGACCAGCCGGCAAGCCGATAGGGGCCGTGGGGTTGTCTGGCGCGGATCACCTCGACCAGTCGGGTTGCCAGGCATTCCATGGTACGCAGTTGCGTCATACCGGAATCGATTCCCGGCAAGCCGTAAATCGGGAACTCACCGCCGATGTGCATGCCCAGCGCCGGGAAATACAGGTCACGACCGCTGAACTCATGCACCAGGAACAACGGCGTTCCCTGGTCACTTGCACGCACCACGACCACGCCGTCATGGAGCGGCACAGCGTCACTGCGCTGGCACAGCAGCGTGGCAGTCCCCTCGACAGTGGGATGCTGGAACAGCTCGGCCAACGAAACCGGCATGTCGGCCTTTTGCATCAGATCGACGAGCCGCACCGCCAGCAGCGAATGCCCGCCCAGTTCGAAGAAGTTGTCATGGCGCCCTACCCGCCCGACTTGCAACACTTCAGCCCATAGCCCGGCCAGTGATTCCTCAAGAGGATTGGCCGGCGCTTCATAGTCACGCATGACTAGCGCTTGGTGTGTCGGCGCCGGCAGGGCTTTGCGATCGAACTTGCCGTTGTTGTTCAGCGGCAGGCTCGCCATCGCCACCCAGGCGGTCGGCACCATGTACTCCGGTAACCTTGCTTGCAGCAGCGCGCGCAGAGTAGCGCTCTGCAATTCCGAATCGTGCGCGGTGTAATAGGCCACCAGCCGCGTTGGCGCCTGCTCGTCGCGTCGGGCCAGGACCACCGCTTCCTTGACTCCCGGACAACTCAACAGGCGGTTTTCGATTTCTCCGAGCTCGATCCGGAAGCCGCGAATCTTCACTTGGTCATCGTTGCGGCCGATGCATTCCAGTCGCCCCGGCGCCTGCCAGCGCACCAGGTCACCCGTGCGATACATCAAGGCTTGCGGATTGTCGCTGAACGGATCCCGGAGGAATTTCTCGGCACTCAGTTGAGGCCGATTCAGATAACCCAGCGCAACACCCTGACCACCGATGTACAACTCACCGGTGACGCCGAACGGCACCGGTTGTTGCCGGTTATCCAGCACATACACGCGGGTATTGCCGATGGGGCCGCCAATCGAAACACTGTCCGCATCCGGCGCCACCTCACGCACTTCGAAGGTGGTGGCGTACGTCGTGGTTTCGGTCGGGCCATAACAATGCACCAGGCGCAGGTCCGGCGCTTCGGCGAGCAGCTTTCGAAACGCCGCCGGATCGCCACGCTCCCCACCGCACAGCAGGATGCGCAGCCTTTTTAGCACCTCGGGAATCAATTGCACGTACTGATTGAACAACGCGGTGGTGACAAAGAGGATCGTCGCCCCGCACCGATCAAGCTCCCGACCGAATGCCTGCGGGTCGAGCAAGGTCGCATGATCGATCACGGCCACCTGGCCACCGTTGAGCAGGGCGCCCCAGATATCCATGGTGCTCGCATCGAACGCCGGGTTCGAAGCGAATGCCACCCGGTCACTCGGGTTGAAATCGGCGTAGCCGCAATCGATCACAAGGCGGGTAATTCCGCGATGCGGCACCATGACCCCCTTCGGGGTGCCCGTGGAGCCCGAGGTGTACATGATGTACGCCAGCGCCTCCGAGGACTGAGGTAGATCCGGGTTGTGCGAAGGACTCCCGGCAAGCGCCAGGGTATCCAGATCCATTCGCCGTACCGGGTACTCGATGGCCTGATCGCTGCCGGTCAACAGCGCGACCGCCTGACAATCCTGCACCATGAATGCCTGACGCTCGGCGGGTGCATTGATGTCCAGCGGCACATAGGCCGCCGCACACTTGATGATCGCCAACTGTGCGACCAACAACTCCAGCGAGCGTGGCAACAGGATCGCCACATGATCGCCGGGCTGCACACCCTGGGCGATGAGGTGATGAGCCAGGCCGTTGGCGCGGCGGTTCAATTCTGCGTAACTCAACGCCTGCATTCCGTGCACCGCCGCGACGGCTTGCGAATCTTTGGCAGCCTGCATCTCGAATAAACGGTGCACGGTCAGTATTTGCGGAGTGTTCCGCGCGCTGGCGTTGAATTCGTCGAGCAACTGCGTGCGTTCCTGATCCTCGATTATCTGCGCGTGTTCCAGCACTGCCTGGTCGTTGTTGACCATGGCCTGCAACAAACGCTTGAAGTAACCGACATAACGCCGTGCCGTCGCCTCATCGAAGAGCGCTGTGGCGTACTCCATCCAGCCACTTATCCCGTTGGGCGACTCCCCCAGGGTCAGGGTCAGATCAAACTTGGCGAAGTGACTCGGCTCGGCCACCGCTTCCAGGGTCAGATCCCCCAGCGCCAACACCGGTCCGTCGCTGTTGCGCCAGTTGAACATGGTCTGGAACAGCGGGCTGTGGGCCAGGCTGCGGGCCGGTCGGGCGATTTCCACCACTTGCTCGAAGGGCAGGTCCTGATGATCCTGGGCCTGCAGGGTCAGCGCCTTGACCCGCGCCAGCAACGCTTCGACGCTCAGCTCACCGGAGGTATCAATGCGTAATGCCAGGGTATTGACGAACAACCCGATCAGTCCCTCGATTTCGGCCCGCTGACGGTTGGCCACCGGCGAGCCGACCACGACGTCCGATTGCCCGGCCAAACGACCGAGCAGCATCGCCCACGCGCTCAGCATCGTCATGTACAGCGTCACGCCATGGCGCTGGCTCAAGGCTTTGAGCCCGGCGCTCAAGCGCTCGTCCAGGCACACTTCGACGCTGCTGCCTGCGTAATCCTGTTGCGCCGGCCGCGGTCGGTCGGCAGGCAACGTCAGCAAGGCAGGCGCGTCGGCCAGCGTACGTTGCCAGTATTCGCTCTGGCGCTGCAATACCTCCCCGCTCAGCCAGCGTCGCTGCCAGACGGCATAGTCGGTGTATTGCAATGCCAGCGGCGGCAAAGGGTCCGCCAACCCCTGACTGAAAGCCTGATACAACGCCATCAGCTCGCGGGTCAGCACCTCCATCGACCAACCGTCGGAAATGATGTGATGCAAGGTGATCAGCAGCACATGGTGATCGTCGGCCAGACGGACCAGTCGCCCGCGAATCAACGGATCGTCCTGCAGGTCGAACGGGCCTGAGGCCTCCCCCTGAATCAGTGCCTGCAAGGCTTCGTCGGCCAGCGGGTGCTGGCGCAAGTCTTCGACACGCAGCAGCACACCGCTGTCGGGCGGGGTAATCAGCACCTGGGCTTCGCCATTGCTGGGAGCGAAGCGGCTGCGCAGGCTTTCGTGCCGGGCGACAATCCGGGCCAGCGCCCGCTGCAGCGCATCGGCGTCGAGCACACCGCGCAAACGCAGGCCGATCGGAATGTTGTAAGCCGTGTTGGCACCTTCCATCTGCGCCAGAAACCAGAAGCGCTGCTGGGAAAACGACAGCGGCAATGCGCCTTCCCGTGGCACCGGCAGGATCGGCGGCTGCGTAGAGCGTCCGACCAGGGTCAGCGACTGCGCCACCGACGCCAGTTCGGCATTGGCGAACAACTCGCCGAGCGCAAGCTCTACACCCAGTCGCTGACGCACCTGCGCGACCATGCGCATGGCCAGCAACGAATGGCCGCCCAACTCAAAGAAATGATCCTGACGCCCTATCCGTTCGACCTGCAGAACCTCGGCCCAGATCTGCGCCAGTGTGCACTCCAGTTCGCCTTGTGGCGCCTCGTATTCGTGTGTGAGCAGGGCCGTGCGCTCCGGTAACGGCAAGGCCTTGCGATCGAGCTTGCCATTGGCGGTCAACGGCAAGCTGTCGAGCCTGACGAACGCGACCGGCACCATGTATTCGGGCAACTGGCCCAGCAAATGCTCGCGCAGCTGCGCTACCGCCAGTGGCTGCACCTGGGCCTGCTCGGTGAAATAGGCCACCAGCCGTGGTTGTCCTGGCTCGTCTTCACGAGCCAGGACAACCACTTCCTGAAGGCCGGGAAGCTGATGCAGGCGGCTTTCGATTTCCCCCAATTCGATGCGCATGCCGCGGATTTTCACTTGATCATCGTTGCGCCCCAGATAGTCGATCGTCCCGTCCGGGCGCCAGCGAGCTAGGTCGCCAGTGCGATACATACGCGCATTCGGTCGTTCACTGAAGGGGTCCGGCAGAAAGCGTTCGGCGGTCAGTTGCGCACGGTTCAAGTAACCGCGCGCCACGCCTGCGCCACCGATATACAGCTCGCCGGATACGCCGATCGGCACCGGACGCTGTTGGTCGTCGAGCAGGTACACCGAGGTATTGCTCACCGGTTTGCCGATGTGCAGCGCCTCCCCCGCCTCGATCCGTCCGGACGTGGCGACTACGGTGGCTTCGGTAGGGCCATAGTTGTTGATCACATCGAAATGCTGATTGCGCGAAAACTGACGCAAGCGGTCGCCGCCGATCAGCAGGGTACGCAATGTCGGGTGCTCGAGATGCCGGCTGAAGGCGTATTCGGCGACGGGCGTCGGCAGGAAACTCACGTCCAGCGGTTGCGCGCACCACCAGGCCAGCAGCCCGTCGACGTCTTCGCCGCCGTCCTGCGCAGGCGCCAGGTGCAGGGTCGCGCCGACGGACAGCGATGGCCAGACTTCCCAGGCCATCGCGTCGAAGCCGAACCCGGCCAGACTCGACGTATGGCGGCCGGCACACAGGTCAAACGCGTTGCTGTGCCAGTCGACCAGATTGGCCAGTGTCTGGTGTTCGACCATCACGCCCTTGGGCAAACCGGTGGAGCCGGAGGTGTAGATCACGTAAGCCAGGTTCGCCTCGGACAGACCCGGTACCACGGGGTTTGCGTCATTGCCTGAGCGCCAGGTGCGCGGGTCGAGATCGATCACCGGCAGCTCCTGCGTCGGCAGCCGTGCAAGGAGGTCACGTGAAGTCAGGATCGCCACCGGTGCGCAATCACCCAGCAGATAGTTCAGGCGTTCGGCCGGATGCGCGGGGTCGATCGGCACATACCCGGCGCCTGCCTTGAGGACTGCGAGCAATCCGGCCAGAGTATCCAGTCCTCGCCGGGCGACGACTGCGACCCGGTCATCCGGCAGCACACCCAGATCGATCAAGCGATGCGCCAGACGGTTGGCCTGGCGGTTCAGTTCGTCAAACGTCAGTTGCTTGTCCAGATGCACCGCCGCCAGCGCTTGCGGTCGCGCGACGACCTGCGCCTCGAAGCGTTGATGAATCGTCTGTCCGCGAGGGTATTCGACATCGCTGGCGTTGAACCCCGTCAACAGCTGTTCGCGCTCCGGGGCGGGCAACACCGACAGTTGACTCAGCGGCGTATCCGCCGCGAGCGCCAGCGCCTGCAACAGGTTTTCCATGGCACACACCATATAGCCGCAGATCCGCTGCGCCTCGACCTCACGGGTGGCCAGCAGCGTCAGGCTGAAGTGATCGCCAAAGTCATCGATGCTCAAGGTCAGCGGGTAATTGGTGCGTTCCTCCGCATGCAGGACGCTGATCCCCTCCCAGGCCGAAAGCGCCTCGGCACTGGCATTGGCACTCGAGGTGCTGTGCCGATAATTGAGCAGCGAACTGAACAGCGGCGATGACCCGACCACCCCGCTGCAGCGCTGGGCCAGCGCCAGTGGTGCGTGCTCATGGCGCATCAGGCTCGTCAGACGTGCCTGTGTGGCCTTCACCGACTCGCTCGCTGCCAGCGCGCTGACCTCGACCCGTAGCGGCAAGGTGTTGATGAAAATGCCGAGCGCGCGGTCGGTAGATTCCGCTCCTTGCATCCGCCCCATCAGCACAGTACCGAACACGACAGGAGACTTGCCGGTGAGTGCATTCAGGACCTGCCCCCAGCCAAGATGAAACAGACTCGCGACACTCACGCCGAGCGAACGGGCACTGGCTCGCAGGCGCTGCCCCAGCAGTGGGTCAACTGACACACTGCATTCTTCAATGTCGCTGCCGTCGCCATGCACGCCTTGCAGGCCGAACGGCAACGTCGGTTCGTCGATGTCACCCAGCATCTCGCGGAAAAACGCCTCGTGCTCCGACTCGCTGATGCCAAGCCGCGCCTGGGCGACATAATTGCGAAACGGTACGGGCGCTCCCAGTCTGGCGCTCTGCCCTGACAGGCAAGCCTGCATTTCTTCGCTGACCACCGCCAGCGCCGAGTGATCCATCGCCATGTGATGAAACAGCAACATCGCGACGATACGCCCGGTCTTTGCATCCCGGGCATGGGCCAGTTGCAATAGCGGCGCACGTGTCACGTCGAGACGAAAATGCCGGGCGTCGAATCGCGCATGCAACTGCTCCAGAACATCGCCTTGAGCCGGATCGAGCTGCACTTCTTCCACAGGTAACCCGACACGTCGCAGGACCACTTGCACCGGCGTATCCAGTCCTTCCCAGACGATGGCGGTGCGCAGAATGTCGTGGCGTTCGATGACGGTCTGCAGGGCCTCGACGAATGCCTCGAACCGCTCAGGTCCGCTGAACGCGAATTTCGCCTGCATCACATACGGATCACCCTGTGCAGCGCTCGCGTGGTGGTAGAGGATGCCTTCCTGCAACGGCGTCAGCGGATAGATGTCCTGGACATTGGCGCCGCCGCCAGGGATGTGCGCGACAATTTGATCGAGGGTGTCCTGGCTCAGGTCAACCATTGTCAGCATCGCCGGGGTAACCCGTGTTGTGCCCGGTGAAATGCCATTGACCGGCACTGCAATCTGCCCTTCCCGTGCGGGCGAGTAACCGCCCGCCTCGATCAGCTCGATCAATGCCGGTTTGTGCTCGCGCAATGCGGCCAGCAAGGCCTGTTCACTCAGGGCCTGCTTGTTGCCATTGACCCGTAATTGTCCGTCCGTGATTGCCAACTGGATGTCTTTTGTCTTCAGCGTCGCCAACAGTTCATTCAGGTTCACAGGACGATCTCCATTCTTTCCGTGATAGCCGCGTAACCAGCCAGAGTCGGTTGCTCGAACAACGTCCGGACATCGGCTTCGATACCTTCCTGTTGCAGGCGCCCGATCAGACTGACCGCCAGCAACGAATGCCCACCCAGCTCAAAGAAATGGTCTTGTCGCCCGACGCGCTCGACTTTGAGCAATTCACACCACAGTCGCGCGAGGAGGATTTCCATCTCGCCGACCGGCGCTTCGTATTCGCGAATGCTGACTGCAGCCGAATCCGGTGCGGGCAGCGCCTTGCGATCGACCTTGCCATTAGGGCTCAGCGGCAGGCTGTCGAGCGCGACGAATGCCGACGGCACCATGTAATCGGGCAAGCGTGCGAGCAAGTGTTCGCGCAACGCCTCGATCCCCGGCTGGCCGGCCTCGGCGTGCCAGGTGAAGTACGCCACCAGACGCTCATCACGCACCAGCACCACGGCTTCGCGCAGCGCCGGATGACTCAACAATTGCGCTTCGATTTCACCCGGTTCCAGGCGCAGGCCACGCAGCTTGACCTGGAAGTCGTTGCGCCCGATGAATTCGAGCTGGCCATCGGCGCGGTAGCGCACCCGGTCGCCCGTGGCGTACAGCCGATCGCCAGCCACGAACGGGCTCGGGATAAACCGTTCAGCCATCAACTGCGGCAACCCCAGATAACCCCGCGCAACCCCGGCACCACCAATGAACAATTGACCGATGACGCCCATCGGCACCGGCCGTTCGGCGGCGTCGAGTACGTACAGACGAGTGTTGTTGATCGGCCGCCCGATCGGCAACGCGCTGTCCGGCACCGGCATCGACGGCTCCAGCGTCCACACCGTGCTGTCGACCGTGGCTTCAGTCGGGCCGTAAACGTTGTGCAAGCGCACTTGCGGCAAACGCTCGCGCACAAGGCGGGCCAGCGCCGGCGTCAGGTCGCCACCGCCACAGAACACGTCGGTGAGACTGCTGCACTGGCTGACATCGTCCTGCTCGAGGAACTGTTGCAACAGCACCGGCACAAACTGGATCACGCTGATCCGTTGTTCGCGAATCACCTGCACCAGATACGCCGGCTCGCGGTGTCCGTCGGGACGCGCCAGCACCAGACGCAGCCCGGCGCTCAACGGCCAGAACAGCTCCCAGACCGAGGCATCGAAACTGAACGGGGTTTTCTGCAACAGCGCGCCATCCGTCACGGCGGGACATAGCTGCGAACTCCAGTGCAACAGGTTGCCCACACCACGGTGCTCGACCATCACGCCTTTCGGCGCACCGGTCGAACCGGAGGTGTAGATCACGTAGGCCAGGTTCGAAGCGCTCAGGTTCGGTACTTGCGGGTTGTCGTCCGGATTGAATGTCCAGTGAGTCTGATCCAGATCGATCACCAGCGCAGTGCTCTCGCCCAGCAACGCACGCGTCGCCCCGTGCACCAGCACCGCTATCGGCGCGCTGTCCTTGAGCATGTAATCCAGACGTTCTGCCGGGTACGCCGGATCCAGCGGCACATAGGCACCGCCCGCCTTGAGAATGCCGAGCAGACCGACCATCAGCTCCAGCCCGCGCTCGACACAGATCGCCACCCGAGAATCCGGCCCCACGCCCAGCTCGCGCAGGTGATGGGCCAGACGGTTGGCCTGTGCGTTGAGTTCGGCGTAAGTCAGCCGCTGCTCACCAGCCTGCAAAGCAACGGCTTGCGGCGTGCGTTGTACTTGCGCTTCGAACAGCCCGTGAACGGTTTGCTGCAGATTGTCTGCGGTGCCGGTGACGTTGAGGTCGTACAGAACCTGCTGACGTTCAGCGCCGTCAAGGATCGGCAAGCGGTTCAGCGGCTGATCCGGTGCCTGCTCCAGAGCCTCCGCCAGTGTCTCCAGCGCGGTCTGCATGTAGTCGCAGATCCGCTGCGAACCGATGCTCGCCGGGGTCATGGCGGTGAGCACAAAACCGCTGCCCAGATCATCGACGCCCAGACTCAGCGGATAGTTGGTGCGTTCTTCGCTGCTCAGAGTCTCGATGCCTTGCCAGGCCTGACGCAGGTTTTGCTGTTGAGCTTCATCAGCGCTGTGCCGGTAGTTGAGCATCGAACTGAACAGCGGCGACGGCGCGGCCACACCGCTGCAACGCTGGGCCAGCGCCAGTGAAGCGTGTTCATGGCCGAGCAGCGCACTGAGCCGCGCATGCGTCGCCCGAGCCCCTTCGCGCACTGGCGTATCTCCGAGATCGACCCGCAGCGGCAAGGTGTTGATGAACATCCCCAGCGCCCGGTCGGCCCCCTCGCCACCCTGCATCCGGCCCATCAGCACCGTGCCGAATACCACCCGCTCCTGCCCGGACGTCGCGGCCAGCACCTGTGCCCACGCAAGGTGGAACAGGCTGGCCACGCTGATGCCCAGTTGCCGGGTCAGGCTGCGTAGACGCTGGCCGGTTGCATCGGTCAGGGCCTGCTGCGTTTCCTCGATGTCGCTACCGTCACCTTGTACATCCTGCAATCCGAACGGCAGGGTCGGCTCGTCGATGTCGCCGAGCATGTCGCGGAAGAACGCTTCGTGCTCCTGCTCGCTGACACCCAGCCGCGCCTGCGCCACGTAGTTGCGGTAAGGCACCGCCGCGCCCAGCGAGGCTTCGCGCCCTTGCAGGCAGGCGAGCATTTCGTGCTGCACCACGTCCAGCGCGGTGTGATCCATCACCACATGGTGGAACAGCAGCATCGCGACCACCCGGTCGTGGGCCGGATCACGGGCATACACCAGACGCAGCAACGGTGCCTGGCTGATGTCGAGGCGGTAGTGACGGGCATCGAAACGCCCGTGCAATTGCTCGAGGATGTCGCCATCCGCCGGATCAAGCACGATCTCCTGCACAGGCAGATCTGCGTGACGCCAGACCACTTGCATTGGCTCGGCCAATTTCTGCCAGATCACCGCTGTACGCAGGATGTCGTGACGGGCAATGACCTGACGCAGCGCCGTCGCGAACGCTTCCACACGCTCGATGCTGTCGAAGGCCAGCCGCGATTGCAGCAGATACGGGTCGCCCTGCTCTGCGCTCAAGTGGTGATAGAGGATGCCCTCCTGCAACGGCGCCAGCGGGTAAATGTCCTGCACGTTGGCGGCGCCGCCGGGCACGCTGGCGACGATGCGGTCGATGCTCGACTGATCCAGCTCGGTCAGGCTCAGCAACTCCGGAGTGATGCGGGTGCAGTCGGCAGGAATGCGATTGGCCGGCACTTCGATTTCGCGACCGCTGCCCACCGCCGCGGCCAGGGCTGCCAGAGTTGGCTGGCTGAACAGCACGCGCACGTCGGTGCTCAGGCCGATCTGGCGAAGGCGTTCGATCAGGGTGACGGCCAGCAGCGAATGGCCACCCAGTTCGAAGAAGTTGTCGTGGCGACCGACTTTTTCCAGCTTCAGGACATCGGCCCAGATCTGCGCCAACGCAGTTTCCACCGGGCCTTGCGGGGCTTCGTATTCGCGGCTGAGCCAGGCGTTCTGATCCGGTTCCGGCAAGGCCTTGCGGTCGAGTTTGCCGTTGGCGGTCAGCGGCAAGGCGTCGAGGCGCACGTAAGCCGCCGGGATCAGCGCTTGCGGCAATCGGGTTTGCAGATGATTGCGCAGGGTTTCGATATCGGTCGGCGCACGCTCGGTGAACCACACCAGCAACTGCCCGTCGCGCACCAGCGCCACTGCGTCCTGCACTGCCGGATGGCTGGCCAGCGCCGCTTCGATTTCCCCCAGTTCAACTCGCACGCCGCGCAGTTTCACCTGATCGTCGTTGCGGCCCAGGTACTCGATGTTGCCGTCCGCCAGCCAGCGTGCGAGGTCGCCGGTGCGGTACATGCGTCCTTCGTTGAACGGATCATTCAGGAAGCGTTCAGCGGTCAGATCGGGACGGTTCAGGTAACCCCGCGCCACGCCGGCGCCGGCGACGTACAACTCCCCCGTCACACCCACTGGCACCGGACGTTGCTGGTCATCGAGCAGATAGATTCGGGCGTTGGCCATCGGCCGGCCGATGTGCAGCGGTTGGCCGACTTCGACCGGCCCGGACGTGGCGACCACCGTAGCCTCGGTCGGACCGTAGTTGTTGATCACCGAGAAGGTCTGCTCGCGATTGAACTGACGCAGCTTGTCGCCGCCGATCAGCAAGGTGCGCAGGGTCGGATGTTGCAGTTCGCGGCTGAACGCATATTCGGCCACCGGAGTCGGCAAAAAGCTCACTTGCAACGGCTGCGCCCGCCACCAGTCGAGCAGTTCGTCCAGGTGCTCGTTGCTCACCGATTCCGGCGGCAGGTGCAACGTCGCGCCGACGCACAGCGCCGGCCAGACTTCCCACGCCATCGCATCGAAACCGAACCCGGCCACGCTGGCGGTGTGGCTGCCGGCGTGCAGGTCAAAGGCTTCGGCGTGCCAGTGCACGAGATTTTCCAGGGTCGCGTGTTCGACCATCACGCCCTTCGGCTGGCCGGTGGAGCCCGAGGTGTAGATCACATAGGCCAGGTTGTCCGGCGTAAAATCGGCGACCTGCGGATCAGCAACCGACAGGCCTGACCAGGTTTCATGGGCGAGATCGATCACCGGCACGCCCGACTGATTCGGCAAATCGACGTTGCGAACCAGTACCACCCTCGGCGCACTGTCGGCCAGCATGTAAGCGATTCGCTCGGGTGGATAAGCCGGGTCGACCGGTACATAGGCGGCGCCGGCCTTGAGGATCGCCAGCAAACCGACCAGCATTTCCGGGCTGCGTTTGAGACAGATCGCCACTCGCGTATCGGTGGTAACACCCATCCCCTGCAGATGATGGGCCAGGCGATTGGCGCGCTGGTTCAATTGCCAGAAAGTCAGGCGCTGCGTGCCCGCCTGAACCGCCACGGCATCCGGCGTGCGCGCAACCTGCGCTTCGAACAGATGATGAGCACCTTGCGCTGACGGGTAAACGGCGGAGCTCGCATTGAAGTCGCCAAGCAGCTGCTCGCGCGCCGCCGCGGACAGGACGTTGAGACGTTCAAAGGCCTGTCCGGGGTTGTCAGCCAACGCTGTCGCCAGCTCCGTCAGAGCGGTGTGCATCAGCTCGCAGACCCGCTGCGCCCCCACATGATCCGGGGTCAGCACCGACAGATTGAAGCCATCACCCCGGTCGTTGATGCTCAGGGTCAGCGGATAATTCGTGCGCCCGTCCTGGGCCAGGAATTCGATGCCTTGCCAGACCGGATCAACAGGCTCTCGCGCAGCGTCGTGGCCGCCATGCCGATAGTTGAGTACCGCGCTGAACAGCGGCAAAGGGGCGGCCACGGCGCTGCAACGCTGAGCCAGTGCCAGCGACGCATGCTCATGTCCCAGTAAAGCCGCCAACCGCTCATGAACCGTTCGAACCGCTTCGCTCACACTTTGCCCGGCAACCTCCACGCGCAGCGGCAAGGTGTTGATGAACATCCCCAATGCCCGATCCGCGCCCTCACCGCCTTGCATGCGGCCCAGCAGCACCGTGCCGAACACGACGTCCCGGCGTCCGGAGGTCGCCGCCAGCACCCGTGCCCAGGCGAGATGAAACAGGCTCGCGACGCTGACCCCGTATTGCCGTGCCTGGCTGCGCAGGTGCCGATTCAATTCCACCGGCAGCGCCAGCGAATGCTCCTCGATGTTGCGGCCGTCGCCCTGTACGTCCTGCAATCCGAATGGCAGGGTCGGCTCGTCAATATCACCGAGCATCTCGCGAAAGAAGCTTTCGTGTTCTTCCTCGCTGATGCCTTGGCGAGCCTGATGGACGTAGTTGCGGTAGGGCGCGGCAGGCGGCAAAGACTCAACCTGCCCCGGCAGATACAACTGCATTTCCCGGCGAACCACCTCCAGCGCGGTGTGATCCAGCACGACGTGATGAAACAACAGCACGCCTGCCACCCGGTCATGCAGCGGATCTTCGGCATACACCAAACGGATCAGCGGTGCCTGACCGAGGTCGAGGCGATAATCCCGGGCATCGAAGCGTGCGCGCAACTGATCGAGGATATCGCCATCCAGCGGACTCAAATCGACCGATTGCACCGCCAGCGCGGCTTCTCGCCATACCACTTGCTGCGGGTTCGGCAATCCTTCCCAAACCAGACTGGTGCGCAGGATGTCGTGGCGCGCAATCACCTTTTGCAAGGCGTTGGCAAAAGCGCGCAGGCGCTCGACGCTGGCAAAGGCCAGACATGATTGCAGCAGATACGGATCGCCCTGCTCCGCGCTCAAGTGGTGATAGAGGATGCCTTCCTGCAACGGCGCCAGCGGGTAAATGTCCTGCAAGTTGGCGGCGCCGCCGGGCACCGTGGCAACGATCCGGTCGATGCTCGGCTGATCCAGTTCGGTCAGGCTCAGCAACTCCGGAGTGATGCGGGTGCAGTCGGCAGGAATGCGATTGGCCGGCACTTCGATTTCGCGACCGCTGCCCACCGCCGCGGCCAATGCAGCCAGCGTTGGCTGGCTGAACAGCACGCGCACGTCGGTGCTCAGGCCGATCTGGCGAAGGCGTTCGATCAGGGTGACGGCCAGCAGCGAGTGGCCGCCCAGTTCGAAGAAGTTGTCGTGGCGACCGACTTTTTCCAGCTTCAGGACATCGGCCCAGATCTGCGCCAACGCAGTTTCCACCGGGCCTTGCGGGGCTTCGTATTCGCGGCTGAGCCAGGCGTTCTGATCCGGTTCCGGCAAGGCCTTGCGGTCGAGTTTGCCGTTGGCGGTCAGCGGCAAGGCGTCGAGGCGCACGTAAGCCGCCGGGATCAGCGCTTGCGGCAATCGGGTTTGCAGATGATTGCGCAGGGTTTCGATATCGGTCGGCGCACGCTCGGTGAACCACACCAGCAACTGCCCGTCGCGCACCAGCGCCACTGCGTCCTGCACTGCCGGATGGCTGGCCAGCGCCGCTTCGATTTCCCCCAGTTCAACTCGCACGCCGCGCAGTTTCACCTGATCGTCGTTGCGGCCCAGGTACTCGATGTTGCCGTCCGCCAGCCAGCGTGCGAGGTCGCCGGTGCGGTACATGCGTCCTTCGTTGAACGGATCATTCAGGAAGCGTTCAGCGGTCAGATCGGGACGGTTCAGGTAACCCCGCGCCACGCCGGCGCCGGCGACGTACAACTCCCCCGTCACACCCACTGGCACGGGGCGTTGCTGCTCATCCAGCAAATAGACCTTGGCGTTGGCAATCGGCCGGCCGATGTGCAGCGGCTGGCCGACTTCGACCCGGCCGGAGGTGGCGACCACCGTGGCTTCAGTCGGGCCATAGTTGTTGATCACCGCGAAACTCTGTTCGCGATTGAACTGACGCAGCTTGTCACCACCGATCAGCAAAGTGCGCAAGGTCGGATGTTGCAGTTCACGGCTGAACGCATATTCGGCCACCGGGGTTGGCAGGAAACTGACCTGCAACGGCTGCGCACGCCACCAGTCGAGCAGTTCGTCCAGATGCTCGTTGCTCACCGATCCCGGCGGCAGGTGCAGGGTCGCGCCGACGCACAGCGCCGGCCAGACTTCCCAGGCCATCGCATCGAAACCGAACCCGGCCACGCTGGCGGTGTGGCTGCCGGCGTGCAGGTCAAAGGCTTCGGTGTGCCAGTGGACAAGGTTTTCCAGGGTCGCGTGTTCGACCATCACGCCCTTCGGCTGGCCGGTGGAGCCGGAGGTGTAGATCACGTAGGCCAGATGTGCCGGGGTCAGTTCCGGCAACTGTGGATTGCTGTCCGGCAGGTGCTGCCAGGCGTCGCTGTCAAGATTGATCACCGGCACGGCGCCCAGCAGGTCGCGGGTGACTGTCTGTGCCAGTACCGCCACCGGGTCGCTGTCCTGCAACAGATAAGTGATCCGTTCTGCCGGATGTGCCGGATCGACCGGAACATAACCGGCGCCAGCCTTGAGAATCGCCAGCAGCCCGACCAGCATCTGCGGACCACGCTGCACGCAGAGCGCGACGCGATCGTCCGGTTGCACACCGAGGCCGATCAGGTGATGGGCCAGGCGGTTGGCGCGGCGGTTCAACCCGTCGTAGCTCAGACTTTGCCCGCCCTGCACCACTGCTACAGCGTCGGGTTGGGTCGCTGCTCGCGCTTCAAACAATTGGTGCACCACATGGCCGTGGGCAAAGTCGCGACCGGTAACATTGAAACCGACCAGCACGCGCTGGCGTTCGGCCGCCGACAGAATCGACACCTGATTCAATGGCGCATTGCGGTCTTGTTCCAGCGCGCTCAGTAAATTGTGCAATGCCGCTTGCAGGTAGTCGCAGACCCGCATGCCATCCACTTCGGGCACTGCCTGCACAGAAAGCCGGAAGCCCTGTCCAAGGTCGTCGACGCTGACCACCAGCGGATAGTTGCTGCGCTCACGAGAATCGAGAATCCGGATGCCTTCCCATCCCGGCGTAGCCGTCTGTTGCGCACTGTGGCGATAGTTGAGCAAGGTATTGAACAGCGGATCCGAACCCGTCACGCCACTGCAACGTTGAGCCAGTATCAGCGGCGCCTGCTCATGCACCAGCAGTTGCGCCAGACGCTCGTGGGTAGACCTGACACCCGCCTCCACCGTCGTTGCCCCGACATGGACCCGCAGCGGCAGTGTGTTGATGAACATACCCAACGAACGGTCGGCGCCCTCTCCACCCTGCATGCGCCCCAGCAGCACCGTACCGAATACCACCTCCTCGCGCCCGCAGACCTGCGCAAGTACCTGACCCCAGGCCTGATGCACCAGACTCGCAACACTGATGCCCAGCGTGCGGGCCTGTTTGCGCAGGCGCCCGGCAAGACCCTCATCCAGTGCCAGTTCGCTGTCCACGATGTTTGTGCCATCGCCGAGTACGTCTCGCAGGCCGAACGCCAGGGTCGGTTCGACGATGTCGCCGAGCATCTCGCGAAAGAACGCTTCATGTGCCTGGGCATTCGAACCGAGACGGGCCTGAGCGACATAGTTGCGGTATTGCACGGGGGGCGGCAGCGCGCCGACTTGCCCGTCAAGTGCGTCGCTCATCTCGGCCACCAACACCTCGAGCGCGGTGTGATCGAGCACGATGTGGTGCAACAGCAGGATTCCGACCCAGCGGTTTTGCAACGGGTCTTCGGTGTAGGCGAAGCGCATCAACGGCGCACGCTGCAAGTCCAGGCGATAGTGTCGCGGATCGAAGCGCGCCTGCATTTGCTGCAACACATCACCGTCCTGCGGATCGGCATCCACCCGCTCCAGTGCCAGCGGCGCCGAACGCCAAACAACTTGCACTGGCTCGTCAAGGTTTTCCCTTACCACGCTGGTACGCAGGACGTCGTGCCGGGCGATGACACTGTTCAACGCGCGAACGAACGCCTTGATCTGCGCCAGTCCGTCGAAGGCGAATTGCGCTTGCAGCACGTACGGGTCACCGTCGGCGATGGCCAGATGGTGATAGAGGATTCCCGCCTGCAACGGTGCCAGGGCGTAGATGTCCTGCACGTTGTCGATACCGCCCTCGACGGTCTCGACGATACGGTCGATGGCCGCTTGATCCAGCGTGGCCAGCGGCAGCATGTCCGGGGTGATGCGGGTGCAACCGGGTTCGATGCGGTTGGCCGGCACGCTGATCGTGGCGTCCCCTCCCAGCGTCGCGGCGAGTGCCGCCACGCTTGGCTGGCCGAACAGCACACGGACGTCGCACTGCATGTTTTGCTGACGCATGCGCTCGATCAGCTTCACCGCCAGCAACGAATGCCCGCCCAGCTCGAAGAAATTGTCATGCCTGCCCACCCGGTCCAGTCCGAGCAAGGTCTGCCAGATCACAGCGATGCGGGTTTCGATTTCGCCGAGCGGTGCTTCAAATGCCCGCCGGGCGAAGGCTTCGTTGTCCGGCTGCGGCAACGCCCGGCGATCGAGTTTGCCGTTGGCCGTCAGCGGGAAGGCATCGAGGCGCACGAACGCGCCCGGCACCATATGCTCGGCCAGCGATGCCAGCAGGTGATCGCGCAATTGCGCAACGCTCGGTTCGACACCTTCGGCGGCCAGCCAGTAGACCACCAGACGCGTGTCGCCGGGGCTGTCCTCGCGGGCGATCACCAGCGCATCGCGCACGCCGTCGCAGGCTGCAAGACGTGCCTGAATCTCGCCAAGTTCGATACGGAAACCGCGGATTTTCACCTGATCGTCGTTGCGTCCCAGGTATTCGAGTTCGCCCTCCACCGTCCACCGAGCCAGATCGCCGGTCTTGTACAAACGCGCTTCGGCATGCTCGCTGAACGGATCGGCGATAAAGCGCTCGGCGGTCAACGCCTCACGATTCAGATAACCACGGGCAACCCCGGCGCCACCCACATACAACTCACCGGTCACCCCGGCTGGCACTGGCTCCCGCCGAGCATCGAGGACGTATAGGTGCAGGTCGGGAATGCGCACGCCGATCGGGCTGCTGGCGGTCAATTGCGCGTCTGCCGCCACCAACGGTCGATAGGTCACATGCACCGTGGTTTCGGTGATGCCGTACATGTTCACCAGCCGGGTGCCGGCGTTGCCGACCCGCGCATACCAGGGTTTGAGCGATCCTGGCTCCAGCGCTTCACCGCCAAAAATCACTTCGCGCAGCGAATGTTGCAACGGGCTGCGGCCCTGGGCGGCGATCAACTGACGGAAAGCGCTCGGCGTCTGGTTGAGTACGGTGACCCCCGTGCGGCAGAGCAACGCATAACACTCGTCCGGCGAGCGGCTGATGTGTTGCGGCACCACCAGCAACTGACCGCCGTAAGCCAGCGCGCCCCAGATTTCCCAGACCGAGAAATCAAAGGCAAACGAGTGAAACAACGCCCAGACGTCTTGCGCATTGAACCGGAACCAATCGTGGGTCGCGCCAAACAGGCGTGCCACGTTGCGGTGCTCGACCATCACCCCTTTGGGCAGCCCGGTGGAGCCAGAGGTGTAGATCACGTAGGCCAGATGCGCCGGATTCAAGTCCGGGATCTGCGGGTTGAATTCAGGTTCGGTCTGCAAACCGTCGTTATCGAGGTCGATCTGCGGCACGGATAGCCCGGCAATCCGATCCAGAGTCGCTGCCTGCATCAGCACCGCCACCGGCGCACTGTCTTGCAGGGTGAAGGTGATCCGCTCCAGCGGATAAGCCGGATCGATCGGCACATAACCGGCGCCCGCCTTGAGCACACCGAGCAGGCCGACGATCATTTGCGGGCCGCGCTCAACGCAGATCGCTACCCGGTCATCCGGACGAATGCCGAGGGCGAGCAAACGATGGGCCACCTGGTTGGCCTGTCGGTTGAGTGCCTCATAACTGTAAGTCCTGCCCTCGAACAGCAACGCGACTGCCTCGGGCCGGGTGTGCGCATGCGCTTCGAATTGCTGATGGATCAACGGCGTGTCGAGAAAACTCGCCCTCGGTGTATTGACGCCATACAACCAGTGCTCACGCTCGGCGGGCGGCAGGATGTTGAGGCTGTGCAATGCGGCTTGCGGGTTGTTCTGCAGCGCATCGACAAGACTGTCCAGTGCCGTGCGCAGGTATCCGGCGATTCGGGAGGCGCCAAGCGTCGCGTCGGCCAGCACCGTGATGCGCAGGTCCTGACCGAGGTCATCGATGTTGACCGTCAACGGGTAATTGGTGCGCTCGCGGGCGCCCAACACGTGCACCCCCGGAGACAGCTCGATCACCTCGGCAACTTCCTCCACGCTGCTGTGGCGGTAGTTGAGCATGGCGCTGAACAGCGGCGTCGGCACCGCCACGGCGCTGCAACGCTGGGCCAGTGCCAGGGACGCCTGCTCATGGGCGAGCAGCGCGGTCAGACGCCGGTGCGTCGCCAGCACGCCGTCATGAACGCTCGACCCGCCGACATCCACCCGCAAAGGCAGCGTATTGATGAACATCCCCAATGCTTGCTCGACACCGTCAGCCGCGTTCATCCGTCCCAGCAGAACGGTGCCGAACACCACCGCCGAGCGCCCGCACAACTGCCCCAGCACGCGTGCCATGGCCAGGTGCATCAGGCTCGCCACGCTCACGCCTGATTGTCGCGCCTGGGTACGCAGGCGCTGGCTCAGATCGCTGTCGAGCATGCACGAGACTTCCTCGATGCCCTGACCGCCACCTTGTACATCGTGCAAGCCACCGGGCAGCGTCGGCTCGTCGATGTCGCCGAGCATCTCGCGGAAAAATGCCTGGTGCGCTTGCTCATCCGAGCCCAGACGTGCCCTCGCCAGGTGGTCGCGAAACGGCACCGCCCTCGCTACTTCGGCATCGCGGCCTGACAGGTAGGCCTGAATTTCCCGGCGTACCACATCGAGCGCGACGTGATCCATGATCATGTGATGGAACAGCAACAATGCGACCACCCGGTCGTTGGCCGGATCCTCGGCGAACACCAACCGCAACAACGGGGCCTGTTGCAGGTCGAGGCGAAAGTACTGCGGGTCGTGGCGTGCCAGCAATTGCGCGAGTACGTCCTCGCGGTCATTCAAATCGACTTCCTCACAGACCAGCGGGGCTTCACGCCAGACCACCTGCACGGGATCGTCCAGATGCTCCCAGAGGATGGCGGTGCGCAAAATGTCATGGCGCCCGATCACCCGACGCAGCGCGTCGGTGAATGTATCCAGCCGTCCGCGACTGTCGAACGTGAACCGCGCCTGCGACACGTAGGGATCCCCCTCCGGCGCGGAGAGATGGTGATAAAGCAGCCCCTCCTGCAACGGCGCCAGCGGATAAATGTCCTGCACGTTCGCCACGCCGCCCGGCACGGTGGCGACGATGCGGTCGATGGCCGGCTGATCCAGTTGCACCAGCGGCAGCATGTCCGGAGTGATGCGCAGCGCCGGGCTCGACCAGTCGCCGCCGTGGCTCGCCACCAGCTCCAGCAATTGCGCCTTGTGCTTGGCGAGGCTGTCCCACAACGCGTCGTCCAGCGCGTCGTCGTTGCCCAGAATGACCAGGTCTTCATCGTCCTGTTGAAGGCGGATCGCATGGGTGGAAATAACAGCCATCAGCTCGCGAAATTGCATGGGGGTAACCTGCTGTAAATTCGGGAAAAAGGAGCGCGCAGCGGCGAGTCCGTGCGGCCGCGCGCAGCCTGGAAAAGCTAAAACATCGGGGCTTGGGTGTCTGACATGGGAAGCAGGGACAAGCCCGTGACCGGACAGTCATGGCGTCGATCCGCGGGAACCGCGAATCGACGCCGATGTCGCCTCAGAGCCGGCGTTTGCGATTGAGCGTCGGTATGGTGGTTTGCGGGACTTCCACCTGTTTTGCCTGCGCCGAGGTCTGCGCCGCCAGCGCGGCCAGGGTCGGCTGGCTGAACAGCGTCCGCGCATCGACGTGCAGCCCGGCCTGACGCATGCGCGCCACCAGACTGACCGCCAGCAACGAATGCCCGCCGAGCTCAAAGAAGTGGTCGGTGCGCCCGACCTGCTCCAGTTGCAGCACCTCGGCCCAGATCTGCGCCAGCCGGATTTCGACTTCGCCCTCGGGCGCCTCATAGCGGCGACTGAGCACCGCCTCTGCCCCCGGTGCCGGCAAGGCTTTGCGGTCGACCTTGTCGTTGGGGGTCAGGGGCAATGCGTCGAGTTTCACGTAAGCGCCCGGCGCCATGTACTCCGGCAAACGCTCCAGCACATGGGCACGCAAGGTTTCGATGGGGGGCGCGTCGAAGCCTTCGCGCACGGTGAAATACGCCACCAGTCGCTCGTCCCGCACCAGCACCACCGCTTCACGCACCGCCGGGTGCTCGATCAGCCGCGCTTCGATTTCCCCCGGCTCCAGACGCAGGCCGCGCAGCTTGATCTGGAAGTCGTTGCGGCCGAGGAATTCGATGTTGCCATCCGCCCGGTAGCGCACCAGATCGCCAGTGCGGTACAGGCGATCACCGGCCACGAACGGGCTGTCGATGAAGCGCTCGGCCTGCATATCCGGCAATCCCCGATAACCCCGCGCAACCCCGACCCCGCCGATGTGCAAATGACCGCTGACGCCGAATGGCACCGGTTGATCGTGGGCATCCAGCACATAGAGCCGGGTGTTGCTCAGGGCCTTGCCGATCGGCACCACGGTTTCCGGCACCGGTTGATCCGGTTCCAGCGTCCAGCCGGTGCTGTCGACCGTGGTTTCGGTCGGGCCGTAGACGTTATGCAGACGCACCCACGGCAGGCGTTCGCGGACACGCCGGGCCAGTGCGGCGGTCAGCTCACCGCCACCGTTGAGCACGTCGGTCAGGCTGGTGCACTGGCTGACATCATCCTGTTCGATGAACTGTTGCAGCAGCGCCGGCACGAACTTGACCACGGTGATCTGCCGTTCACGAATCACCTGAGTCACATAGGCCGAATCGCGGTTGCCGTCGGGGCGCGCCAGCACCAGCCGCAGGCCGGAACACAGCGGCCAGAAAATCTCCCACACCGAACTGTCGAAGCTGAATGGCGCCTTCTGCAGCAGCGCGCCGTGCTCGGTCGGCGGGCTGATCTGCGAGCCCCAGTGGACCATGTTGCAGGCGCTTCGGTGCTCGACCATCACGCCCTTCGGCGTGCCGGTGGAGCCCGAGGTGTAGATCATGTAGGCCAGGTTTGAAGCGCTCAGACCCGGTACTTGTAGGTTTTCAGTCGATGCGCCCTGCCAGATGCAACGGTCGAAATCGATGACCGGCACACCCGGATCGCCCAACAGATTGCGGGTGGTTTCGTGTACCAGCACCGCAACCGGCGCGCTGTCCCGCAGCATGTAATGCAATCGATCCAGCGGATAGTCCGGATCCAGCGGCACATACGCGCCGCCGGCCTTGAGAATGCCGAGCAGGCCGACCACCAGATCCAGACTTCGTTCGACGCAGATCGCCACCCGCGAATCGGGCTGCACGCCTTGCTCGCGTAGATGATGCGCCAGACGGTTGGCCTGTTCGTTCAGCTGGCGATAGGTCAGTTGTTGCTCGCCAGCCTGCAACGCGATGGCGTCGGGCTTGCGTTGCACTTGTTGCTCGAACAGCACCTGAAGCGGCTGATCGAGCGGGCAATCGACTTCGCTGGCATTGAACTCGACCAGCAGTTGCTCAAGTTCCGCCGCCGGCAGGATCGGCAAGCGATTCAGCGGCTGTTGCGGGGTTTGCTCCAGGGCATCGACCAGTGCCTGCAACGCGGTTTGCACGTAGTCGCCGATGCGCTGCGCACCGATGCTCATCAGGGTGCGCGTGGTGATCTGCAAAGCGCTGCCCAGATCATCAACGCTCAGGGTCATCGGGTAATTGGTGCGCTCTTCATTTTCCAGAGTCTGAATGCCTTGCCAGGCTTGGTCCGACGCCGATTCCTGCGCCTCAAGGTCGGTGTGTCGATAGTTGAGCAACGCACTGAACAGCGGCGCCGGCGACGCAACGCCGCTGCAACGCTGGGCCAACGCCAGCGACGCATGTTCGTGCCCGAGCAAGTCGGTCAATCGGGCGTGGGTGAGCAGCACCGCATCGCGCGCGCCCCGGTCCATGTCCACCCGCAATGGCAAGGTGTTGATGAACACTCCGAGCGCCCGGTCCGCGCCCTCGCCGCCCTGCATACGACCCATAAAAACGCTGCCGAACACCACATGTTCCTGCCCCGAGGTCGCCGCCAGCACCTGCGCCCAGGCTAGGTGAATCAGGCTGGCCACGCTGACGCCCGCCTGCCGCGCCTGAAGGCGCAAACGCCGGTCCAGCTCAGGCGTTAGCGTGCGTACGGCTTCATCGATACCGCGCCCGTCGCCCTGCACATCCTGCAAGCCGAACGGCAAGGTTGGCTCGTCGATGTCGGCGAGCATCTCGCGGAAGAACGCTTCATGTTCCTGTTCGCTGACACCGAGCCGGGTCTGCGCCACGTAATTTCGATACGGCACCGCTGGCGGCAACGGTTCGCCCTGCCCCAGCAGATTGGCGCGCATTTCATGGCGCAGGACTTCCAGCGCGATGTGATCCAGCGCCAGGTGATGGAACAACAGAATCGCCACGATCCGCCCGTGAGCCGGATCGCGCGCATACATCAGCCGGATCAGCGGCGCCTGACTGACGTCGATGCGATAGCGACGAGCATCGAAACGCGCGTGCAGTTGCGCGAGGACATCGCCCTCGGCCGGATCGAGGGTGATTTCCTGCACCGGCAATCCGGCTTCGCGCCAGACCACCTGCACCGGGTCGGTCAAGCCTTCCCAGACCACCGCAGTGCGCAGGATGTCGTGGCGCGCCATGACCTGACGCAGCGCCGCCGCATAGGCCTCGACCCGCTCGACGCTGTCGAACGCCAGCTGCGATTGCAGCAGGTACGGATCACCCTGTGCGGCGGTGATGTGGTGATAAAGGATGCCTTCCTGCAACGGCGCCAGCGGATAAATGTCCTGCACGTTGGCCGCCCCGCCCGGCACCGTGGCGATGATCCGGTCGAGGGTGGCCTGATCCAGTTCTACCAACGGCAACAGGTCCGGAGTGATCTGCGTGCAACCTGGCGGAATGCGGTTGGCCGGCACTTCGACCTCGCGGCCACTGCCCACCGACGCGGCCAGTGCCGCCAATGTCGGCTGGCCGAACAGCACGCGCACATCGCTGCTCATGCCGAGCTGCCGCATGCGTTCGATCAGATTGACCGCCAGCAACGAGTGCCCGCCCAGTTCAAAGAAGTGATCGTGACGCCCGACCTTTTCGACTTGCAGCACCTCGGCCCAGATATGCGCCAGGAGGATTTCGACGTCGCCTTGCGGGGCTTCATATTCGCGGCGGATCAACGCTTCCGGCCCCGGCGCCGGCAACGCCTGGCGATCCAGTTTGCCGTTGGCCGTCAGCGGCAACGCCGTCAAACGCACGTAGGCCGATGGCAGCATCGCGCTGGGCAGACGGGTCTTGAGGTGAGCATGCAGCTGCGTGATATCCAGCGGCTGGCGTTCGGTGAACCAGGCCAGCAATTGCCCGTCGCGCACCTGCACCACCGCATCACGCACGGATTCATGGCTGCTCAACGCGGCTTCGATTTCGCCGGGTTCGATGCGCACGCCACGGATTTTTACCTGATCGTCGTTGCGGCCCAGGTATTCGATAGTGCCGTCCTGGCGCCAGCGTGCGAGGTCGCCGGTGCGGTACATCCGCGCGTTGGGCTGGCGGCTGAATGGATCGTCGAGGAAACGTTCGGCGGTCAGCTCAGGGCGATTGAAGTAACCCCGCGCCACACCGGCGCCACCGACGTACAGCTCGCCGGCCACGCCAATCGGCACTGGACGCTGTCGGTCATCCAGCAGATAGGCCGTGGCATTGCTCACGGGTTTGCCGATGTGCAGCGCCCGGCCCGGTTCGATTCGGCCCGAGGTGGCGACGACTGTGGCTTCGGTCGGGCCGTAGTTGTTGATCACCGCGAACGTCTGCTCGCGATTGAACTGGCGCAGGCGATCGCCGCCGATCAGCAGCGTGCGCAAGGTCGGGTGTTCTAGGTGGCGGCTGAAGGCGTACTCGGCAATCGGGGTCGGCAGGAAACTCACGTCCAGCGGCTGCGCGCGCCACCAGTCGAGCAGCGCGTCGATGTCTTCGCCGCCATCGCGGGAAGGCGCCAGGTACAGGGTCGCGCCGGCACACAGCGCCGGCCAGACTTCCCAGGCCATGGCGTCGAAACCGAAGCCGGCGAGGCTTGAAGTGTGGCGACCGGCACACAGATCGAAGGCCGCGCAATGCCAGTCGACCAGGTTCGATAACGTGTGATGCTCGACCATCACGCCTTTGGGCTGGCCGGTGGAGCCGGAGGTGTAGATCACGTAGGCCAGGTGCGCGGTGGTCAGCCCCGGGACGTCGGGGTCGAGATCGTTGATCGGCCAGCCGCGTGAATCGATTTCGATCACCGGCACGTCCAGCACCGGCAAGCGTTCGCGCAGATCGCGCTGGGTCAGGACCACGACCGGAGCACTGTCGCTCAATAAATAGCTCAAACGTTCCGCCGGATGGGCCGGATCGACCGGCACATAACCGGCGCCGGACTTGAGGATCGCCAGCAGCGCAACCAGTGTGTCCAGCCCTCGGCGGGCGACCAGCGCCACGCGGTCATCGGGTCGCACGCCGAGCCCGATCAAATGATGGGCCAGAGCGTTGGCCTGTCGGTTCAGGTCGGCATAGGTCAGCCGCAAGCCCTGGAACTCTGCCGCCACCGCATCCGGCCGCTTCGCCGCTTGCGCTTCGATGCGCTGGTGGATGGTCAGGTCATTGGGGAATTCAACGCGCGTGTCATTCCAGTGCTGCAGCAACGCCGTTTCGGCCGGCAGGCTCAGGCTGAAATCGCCCACCGCCAGCGCCGGCTCTTCAAGCCCCTGCTCCAGCACCCACAGCAAGCGCCCGCTCAACGCCGCGATTTCGTCGGCGTCAAAGTAGGCTTCGTTGTACACCATGTACAAACTGTCCTCGTCGTCGCCCCGGCTGCTCAGCAGGTGCACGGACAGCGGCGTGCCCTCTTCGTGGTTCGACACTTTGACCACCCGCCCCTGCGCATCGCCATAGCGGTATTCATGCGCATCGCGCTCATAGGACACGGTCACTTCGAACAACTGCGAGCGATCCTCGCGCAGCAGACCGAGTGCGCGGTTCATTTCGCTGAGGGGGAAACGCTGATGGCGGAAATCCTGTTTCAACTCATCGCCAATCGCCTTGATCAGCGCCTTGAACGACAACTCGCGACCGAACCCCATGCGCACCGCGCTGACCTGGGTGAACAGCCCCAGGGTCGATTTGAACCGGGCGCCGGAACGGTTGAGCAGCGGCACGCCCACCACCCATTCGTCACGCTGGGCGCTGCGGCTGAAGTACACATGGATCGCTGCCAGCAGCACATGAAACGCCGACGCGCCGTACTCTCGGGCCACCTGCTTCATGCGTTCATGCAGGCGTGCCGGAAAGACTTGCGAGAAAATCCGGGTCGGTGCCGCAGCGCCGGCAAAGCGTTCCTGATAACGCGGCAACAACAGCGGCTCGGGACGGTGCTGGTATTTGTCCAGCCAGTACGCACGGTCACGGGCATAACGGGCGGACTGAAAATACCGCGCATCGTCACGGATGAAATCGACATAGGACGGCGCCGAATCGGGTGGCTGCTGCCCGAGCGCCAGCGCGTTGTAAACCTCGTCGAGGGATTTGAGCATCTCGCCGAAACCCCAGCCATCGACGATCAGGTGATGTGCCTGGAGTGACAGCCAATGGCAGTCGTCATCGAGGCAGATCAGGCAAAACCGGAACAACGGCCCGCCGTTCAGTGTGAACCGCTGCTCAATGCATTCCTGAGTCAGTTGGCGTGCGGCGGAATAAGGGTCGGGATGGCTGCGAAAATCGTGCACCGGCATCGGCACCGGCATCGATTGCGCGAAACGCTGCAACGGCAGCCCATGCTCGCCGGCCCCCGGCAGCAGGCTGGTGCGCATGGCGTCATGCCGGGCCACGAGCCCTTCAAGCGCCGCCTGCATCAGCGCCGGATCCAGCGGCCCGGTCAGCTCGACATAACCACCGATGTTGTACATCGGCGAATTCCCCTGACGCACTTGATCGAGCCAGATATCGCGCTGGGCAGCGGTCAGCGGGAAAGCCTCGGAAATCGCGGACAGACCGTCCGCCGCGTCGGCAGCAAATTGGTTCATAAGATCCATCTCACGTGATTTGGCGCGTATTCAAGCATCGGCCCCGAAATCGGCGTGACACGTGAAACCCGGACAACCCTGCTCACTTCGTACAGTCCTGCGACCCAACAGGGCCGGACAGGTCAGCGATCCCCCTAAAAGTTCGGAAAGAAATGGCTGAAAATTCTGTAGGACAATCGCCACTCGCTGCTACCGACTAGCGCCTCGCAATTGTAGGGCGCGTCGGTCCGAGCCCCGGATTTCGGGGTTCGCACTAGACCGTACAGTCATGGACTACGAGAGCTTGCACATTGATCTGACAGAAACGTGACGCCATTTTTTCGGAAATGGTGGCACTTTGTGTCCCTGTTTTCCCCTACAGACGTAGGACAAATGCATAGGCTTAAATCCCGCTCCAGATCGATTTCAAGGAGAAAAGACTGGGTGGGCGTTTCACGGGTGCATGCACGGCAGACGATTCGGCAATGGCTCTAAATCAAGGATGACAAGGATATGAATCTGACCGGCAGTCTTCGCAACATGGAAAATCCGCACTTCTACTGGCAACTGGGTGAACTGATCGCCAGCACCGGCAACGAGCGTTTTGCCACGAACATGTTCCAGTTGGTCGACAACCTCGTGCCGGTCAATCGCGTCCATCTCAGTGAGTGGACCCTGGATGAGCGGGAAGCCAGCGTGGTCGAGATCAAGGCGTTGGGCAGTGCCGGTTTGCCGGACACCTTCCCGCCCCCGGAGCCGTTGCAGCACCCGGACGACCACCCGCTGCTGCAACAGATGATCGAGATGAACGACTCGCTACTGATTCAACTGAAAGCCTCGCTCCAGCATCGACACCCGCACCACAGCGTCCACCAATGCAATCTGGTGTCCCGCACGTCCAACCGCCGTTGCGTCATCTCGTTCTACCGCCCCCACACGCATCGGGTGTTTTCCCTGCCGGAGCTGTCGTTCCTCAAGCGCCTGTCCGACACCCTGTTGCCCCTGATCGAGCGCCACGCGCACATCAGTCGACAAGCCATCGCCCGCCAACCCCGCGCGCCACAAGCCGATCAACCCCAGACGCCGTTGCAACAGGTGTTCGACGAACGCCTGGCGTTGGGCGACATCACCCTGTCGGTGCGCGAAAAAGAGGTCTGCCTGGGCCTGCTGACCGGCGGCACCGTGCCGCAAATGGCAGAAAAGCTGCGGGTCAAGAACAGCTCGATCGAGACCTACCTCAAGCGCGCAGCCGCCAAGCTTGGGGTCAGCGGCCGTCATGGTCTGGCGAAATGGATGGCCGGGGCCTGATCCGGCGTTTTTCTCATCACGGGCGCCCGGCGTCCGCTCTCATTCGTGAACGAGGCTGTTTGATGTCCAGGTTGCCGATTTCCCTGCTGTCCGCCGCGCTACTGCTGGGCGGTTGTTCGTTGATTCCCGATTATCAGCGACCGGCATCGCCGAGCGCGGCGCAGTATCCCCAAGGTCCGGCGTATGCCGCGCAATCCCCGGTCACACCCCGGGTCGAGGACTGGCGCGCGCTGTTCAATGACCCGGCGTTGCAGCAATTGATCGAAAGCGCACTGGTCAACAACCGTGATCTGCGGGTGGCCGCGCTGAACGTCGAGGCGTTTCAGGCGCAGTACCGCATCCAGCGTGCCGATCTGCTGCCGGCGGTGTCGGCCAACGCCAACGAATTGCGTCAGCGGGTGCCGTCCAGCGTGACCCGCACCAAGGCGGCGATCACCTCGACCTATTCGGTGAACCTGGGCATCAGCGCCTATGAACTGGACTTCTTCGGCCGGGTGCGCAGCCTCAGCGAGCAGGCGCTGCTGACCTGGCTGTCCACCGAAGAGGCCCGGCGCAGTGCGCAATTGAGTCTGGTGGCCAACGTCGCCAACGCCTACCTGACGTGGCGCGCCGATCAGGAGTTGCTGGCGCTGGCCCGGGAGACGCTGGCCGCCGACGAACGAAGCCTGCACCTGACCACCCGCAACCGCGAGGCCGGCAAGTCTTCGGCGCTGGACCAGATTCAGGCGCAGACCAGTGTCGACAGCACCCGCGCGAGCCTGGCCCGTTATCAGCGTCAGGTTGCCCAGGACTTGAACAGCCTGACGCTGCTGGTAGGCGCGCCGGTGCCCGAGCACCTGCCGGCGCGTCCGCTGGACAGTGATCTGGTGGCTACCGTGCCGGCCGGATTGCCGTCGGATCTGCTGCAACGCCGGCCGGACATTCTCCAGGCCGAATACAAGCTGCGGGCCGCCAATGCCAACATCGGCGCGGCGCGGGCGGCGTTTTTCCCGAGTGTCAGCCTGACGGCCAATGCCGGGACGTCCAGCCGCGATCTGTCCGGGCTGTTCAAGGGCGGCTCCGGGGCCTGGACGTTCCAGCCGCAGATCAACCTGCCGATCTTCAACGCCGGCAGTCTGCGTGCGAGCCTTGATTACGCGAAGCTGCAAAAAGACATCACCGTCGCCGAGTACGAAAAGACCATTCAGACGGCATTCCAGGAAGTGTCCGACGGCCTCGCGGCGCGCCAGACCTACGAACAACAACTCCAGGCCCAACGCGATCTGGTGCAGGCGACCCAGGACTACTACGACATGGCGCAGCACCGCTATCGAAGCGGCGTCGACAGCAGCCTGACGTTCCTCGATGCCCAGCGTTCGCTGTTCAGTTCCCAGCAAGGACTGATTACCGACCGGTTGGCGCAACTGGTGGCGCAAGTGAACCTGTACACCGCGCTGGGTGGTGGCTGGAGTGCTGGTGAGGGATCAATTCATCAGTAACGCTATATATTCGAAGCCAATAAATGGAGTTGCCCACCATTTCCTATCAGTCTGAGCAACTGTCAGAAATGACAGTAGAAGGTAAATAGGTGGAATCATATGCTCCCTTTACTCGGAATTTGCCGAGATCAACGAAGGGAGCACATTCGATGGCGGATAAAATCACGAAATTCCTGCCCTACAACATCGAAGGTTTCGATGCTGTGACAAAGACTCTCTCAGTGGCACGGATTAGCCCGCCAGGAGCGAAGATTCAAGCCCCGGCCGACTCAAACATAGAGAGACTTATCTTTACGGGAGCCAACAGTTCGGTAGATCTGCACATGACGAATTTCCTGAGTACTCCGGTGATGGAATGCACACTTCCCATATGGTTTTTGATGAACAACCTGGGCGCTGTCGTCAACTGCCTGTTCCGATCATCGCCCAGCGGAGTTGTAATCGCTGACGATATGAAAATCGTCCCTTGATACAACCAGTGAGATCGCACTCCTTACCCTGCGTCATTTTTTCTTACACCTTTTGTCGCCAGATCCCACATTGCCCGGCGATCGAAAACCGGCGCAGCGGATCATTTTGGTATCATGCGCCGCTTTTACGGTTAACCCGCCCGCCTGTCCTGCCGACTGGCGGGCTCCAAAGGGCGGTATGAAATGACGGCTTTGTTGACTCGCCGCAAGGTGCTTGCGGGAATGGGCGTACTCGGTCTCGGCCTGCTCGCCGGCTGCGACACCCGCGGCGAACTGTCGTACAAGTACGGCAAGGATCTGAGCGACAAGATCCTCGGACGCACCTTCAAGCTCAAGGACACCGAAGGCAACACCGTGTCGCTGTCGAGCTTTCGCGGCCTGATGCCGATGATCTTCTTCGGCTTCACCCAGTGCCCGGCGATCTGCCCGACGACACTGGCCCGCGCCGCGAAAATCAAGAAGCTGATGGGCAAGGACGGCGACATCCTGCAAGTGGTGTTCATCACCCTCGACCCGGAACGCGACACCCCGGAAATCCTCGACGCCTACGTCAAGACCTTCGATCCAAGCTTCGTCGCGCTGTACGGCACCCTCGAAGAAACCAAGGCCACCGCCAAGGAATTCGACGTGTTCTACGAAAAAGTCCCGGCCGGCGACACCTATACCCTCTCCCACACCGCCACCAGCTATGTCTACGACACCCGGGGCAACTTGCGTGTGGGCCTGTCTCAATCGCTTTCTGCACAAGAGTGCACGGAAGATTTGCTTACCGTCATGGAGGTCTGCTGATGAACCCTTTTCTGAACAACATCAAACGTGCCGCACTGGGCCTGTCCCTGCTGGGCCTGGCTTTCCAGGTATCGGCGCAGACCAAAGTCGACGATGCCTGGGTGCGCGCGACCGTGCCGAACCAGTCGGCCAGCGGCGCGTTCATGACCGTCACCGCCGACAGCGACAGCAAACTGCTCAGCGTTGCCTCGCCTGCGGCCAAGGACGTGCAGATTCATGAAATGACCATGAAGAACGACGTGATGAGCATGGGCCCGGTGAAATCGGTCGACCTGCCAGCGGGCAAGGCCGTCAACTTCGACCCGAATGGCTACCACGTGATGCTGATGGGCCTGACCGCTCAGCTGAAGGAAGGCGACAGCGTGCCGCTGACCCTGACCGTGGAAAACGCCAAGGGCGAAAAAGAAACCGTTGAAGTCAAAGCACCGGTCAAGGCGCTGACCATGGAAGGCCACGATCACAGCAAGATGCATTGATCGCTGACTGACAGATCTACGGTTTCAAAAAACAAAAGGGGCGGCATGATCGATGATCATGCCGCCCCTTTTGCATCTGGATATCAGACCAGTTTCAATTCGACCTCGATATTGTTGCGCGTAGCCTTGGAGTACGGGCACACCTGATGCGCCGCATCCACCAGCTGCTGCGCCGCGCCACGCTCCATTCCCGGCAGGCTTACATTCAGTCGCGCCTGCAGGAGATACCCTCCCGAATTAGTGCCCAAGTCCACTTCGGCATCCACCGCCAGGTCTGCCGGCAGGCTGATTTTCTGCTGCCCCGCCACCGCTTTCATCGCGCCAATGAAACACGCCGACCAGCCTGCGGCGAACAATTGTTCCGGATTGGTCCCGCCGCCACTGGAACCGGGCGACGACAGTTTTACATCGAGGATCCCGTCGGAACTGCGCGATGCGCCGTCACGTCCGCCGGTGGTGTGGGTTTTCGCGGTGTAGAGGACTTTTTCGATCTGACTCATGGCGATCTCCTGAATGAAAAACAGCAGATTGTTCACTCGGCGCCTCCCGTCGCAGCTTGAGGTGCGCCACCCGTTTCACACAGCCCTCTCACTATAGACGCGGGTTTGCCGCTTACCCGACCGGCGGACGTGCGGATAACCGCCGGTCGTATTGGCACCGCCAAGCGGGTTGACAGAACCAGAGGGCGAGAGGATTATTATTACATCGCATACGATCTAACCGTATACGATCACAACCAACCACAACACCTTGAGGGTTCCCCCATGAGCAAAATCGAAAAAGTCCTGGCCACCGGCAAAACCCACACCACCGCCAGCAGCGCCGGTCTCACCTCCCGTGGTCACAACGGCAATCTGGACATTCAGCTCTCGACGCCCGGCAGTGCCAAACCGGCGCACGTGTTTGCCAACGTCCTGCCCCACCCGACCGCCGAGCAACTGTTCGCCGGTGCCTGGTCGTCCTGCTACACCGCCGCCGTCGGCCTGGTGGCCAATGACCTGGGCGTGGTGCTGCCGGCCGACATGTCGGTAGACATCGAAGTGGATCTGGGCCAGACCGGCCCCGCCTATTTCCTTCAGGCTCGCCTGACCCTGCGCGTCCCGGGCATCGCTGAGGACATCGCGAAAAACCTGGCCCACACCGCTGACCAGATCTGCCCGTACTCCAAGGCGACTCGCGGCAACATCGAGGTGGCACTGAACGTCATCACCGAGTAATTTTTTGGTGCAAAACTCATCGCATGCGATTTAGGCGCATAAGGAATAACTAACCGGTTCGCGCTGAGAATGGCGAACCGGTTACTTCAGGCAACATGATCAACACTCCCGATAGAATCGCATCCGACGTATAGTTCGCCCCATACGTTTCACCGGTCACCCGACCCACGAGGATGAACATGAATTCCACCGCCAATACCGCACCAACCGATCTCAAACTCAGCGATTTCCTGTGCTTTGCCGTCTACTCCACCAACCTGGCGTTCGGCAAGGCCTACAAACCGATCCTCGAACGACTCGGCCTCACGTACACCCAGTACATCACCATCGTCTCCCTGTGGGAGCAGGACAACCAGACCGTCGGCGGCCTGGGCGAGAAGCTGTTCCTGGAATCGAACACCCTCACGCCAATCCTGAAAAAACTTCAGGCCATGGGTTATGTGCAACGCCAGCGTGACCCGGCAGATGAACGCCAGGTGCGGATCAGCCTGACCCAGAGTGGCCGTGACCTGCGCAACGTGTCTTCGGGCACGAGCCTGTTCGAGGCGACGGGGCTGACCACGGAAGAGTTCACGCAGATGCAGAAATCGATCGTCAAGTTGCGCAACAACCTGATCCGGTCGATGAATGCCGAGGGTTGATCGAGTCCTGATGGAAAGCGTGCTTTACATAACTAGTGGCTTCAGTAACTATGTAAAGGGTCTTTTACACAGGAAGTGAAGCATGAATCGATTCCATCTCGAAATGGGCGGCGCGCTGGTGCTGTATGCCGTCGTGCTGATTGCCTCGACGGTTGCGCTGCAGTCGTTGGAGGACGCCAACATTTACCTGCGCACGCTCATTGTTCTGACGCCGATGATTCCGGCCGCACTGGTGTGCTGGAGCGTGGTACGCGACATGAGGCGTCTGGACGAAATGTATCTGCGCATCCAGTTCGAAGCCCTCGGCTTCGCCTTCGCTGCCTCGGCCTTGCTGACCTTCAGCTACGGTTTTCTGGAGAACGTCGGCGCCCCCCATATCCCGTGGTTCTGGGTCTGGCCGGTGATGGGTGCGATGTGGATGATCGGCCTGCGCATCGCGCGGCGCCGCTACCAATGAAGAACCGGCTCAAGGAGCTGCGCGCCGAGCGCAAGTGGTCGCAGGTGGATCTGGCCGAACGCTTGAACGTTTCGCGCCAGACCATCAATGCGATTGAAAACGAACGCTACGACCCGAGCCTGCCTCTGGCATTCCAGATTGCCCGGGCGTTCGAGATGCCGATTGAGAGCATCTTTGATGACTCGATGAATTGATACGAATAGCCCGCCCGTCAGCACGGGCTGCCGGGTGGACTGTTCAGAAAAGACGAGTGTTTAGCTCCCTGCCCCGCCATGGGCCTCTTCAAAGAAATAATCCTTCCAGCTGTCCGCCTTGTTCTTCAGCACACCCAGCTCCTGCAATTTCTCTGCATAGATGAAGGTGCGTTGCGGCACCACGGTGAAATCGATTTCCGGGTCGGTGACGATTTTCTCCACCAGCGCCAACGGCAGTTTCGACTGCTCGACACGGATATAGGCCTGGGCCGCCGCAGGTTTGTCGGCCTTGATGATCTTCTCGGCCTCGGCCAGGGCGTCGTAGAACGCCTTGTAGGTTTTCGGGTTTTCGTCGTGGAATTTTTCCGTGGTGTAGAGCACGTTGAACGTGGCCTGGCCGCCGAGCACGTCGTAGGAACTCAGCACTTTATGTACGTTGGGATTCTGCAACGCCTGGTACTGGAACGGTGGGCTGGAGAAATGCGCGTTGATTTCCGAGCCGCCGGCGATCAATGCGGCCGTGGCATCCGGGTGCGGCAGGCTGACGGAGATGTCGTCGAATTTCTTGTATTGGTCATTGCCGAATTCCTTGGCCGTTTCGATCTGCAGCGTGCGGGACTGGAAGCCCACACCCGCTGCCGGTACGGCGATGCGATCCTTGTCGCTAAAGTCCTTGAGGGTTTTCACGTTCGGGTTATTGGTCAGCAGGTAGTTAGGCATCGAGCCCAGCGAAGCGATGGCCTTGACGTTCTGCTTGCCCTTGGTGCGATCCCACACGGTGAGCATCGGCGGCACGCCGGCCGAGACCACGTCCAGCGATCCGGTGAGCAGCGCTTCGTTCATGGCGGTGGCGCCGGAAATACTGTTCCAGTCGACCTTGATGTCCAGGCCCTGGGCCTTGCCGTGTTTCTCGATCAATTGCTGATCGCGCACCACATCCAGAATCAGATATCCGATGCCGAATTGCTGGGCGATGCTGATCTTGCCTTCGGCTTGAGCAGTGTTGCCGAGCAGCGCACCAGCCAGCGAAGCCGCCAGCAGCGTCAGTGCAGAACGTTTGAACGGTAGGGCCATGACAACCTCGCAGTGATTTACCGGGAAATCTGTGAGGCCGGACTCTATCGCTATAAAAAACGAAATTTAAATACCGTTATCGCATATTGATATCACCTGAACGTCAGCCTTCCAGAAACGCGTGCAATTCCGACCCCAAGCCATCGAACACCGCTGAAACCCGCTGCACCCGGCGCATGTCCTGATGCATGGCGATCCACACATCCACCGTAAAATCCACGTCTGCGGGCAGAACTCGTATCAGACCATGGCGCTCGGCCAGTTGCCGGGAACTCACGCCAATCCCCAGCCCGGCACGCAACGCCGCCCACTGCGCCAGATGATCATCAGTGCGAATGGCCGTGTGCTCGGCTGAACAATCGAAGCCGCGCTCGCGCAGAAACTCGATCTCGCCTGCATGGCGATCCGGGCCGATCAGCGAAAAACGGCGCAAGTCCTCAGGCGTTTCAGGCACGCCCTGCTCCGCCAGCAATTCCGGCGTGGCGTACAGGCCGACGTGCAGGTCGCCGACCTTGCGCGCCACCACCGAAGCTTCGGTCGGGCGGCGGATGCGCACGGCGACGTCGGCCTCTTGCCGTGAGAGGGTTTGCAGACGATTCGACACGTTCAGTTCCAGCGCCAATTGCGGGTGCTGTTGACGTAAACGGCGCAACATCGGCGGCAGGATCTCGACGCCCAATAGCTTGCCGGCCGTCAGGCGCACGGTGCCGCCGGTTTGCGCCACGTCGGCGGAAGCGGCGCGGTTGAAGGCGTTGGCGGCCAGGGCCATGGCTTCGACGTGGCCGATCAACTCCCTGGCGGTCTCGGTCGGCAACAGCCCCGAGGGCGAACGAATGAACAGGCTGACGCCGACGCTCTGCTCCAGCACCTCGATCCGCCGTCGCGCCGTGGCCTGGGCGATTCCCAACAAGCGCGCGGCGCCCGACAGACTGCCGGTGCGCAATACCGCGAGAAAGGCGCGCTGGGTTTCCCATTGAAGTTGTGGAGCGTTCATACATTTCCTGTGAGCGGTTGGGCAGTTTTGGCCGATGTTCATTCACCGGGGTCTGCGGCATGCTGCGCGAGCATACCGCACGGGCCTTGCGCCCGGCATCGAACCCGCAGTTGAAGGAGCCTTGCCCATGACACTCACCGGCCAATGTCGCTGCAGTGCCGTCCGCTATCAGTTGAACACCGACGTGCCGCCGGCGATCTACGCCTGCCATTGCACGGATTGCCAGACCTGGAGCGGCAGCGCCTTTGCCCTGCACGCCCTGCTGCCCGCCGACGCCCTGACGTTGACCGGGCCACTGACCACTTATGCCTACGATCTCAATGGGCAGCACGCCGAACATCAGCTGTGCAGCGTCTGCCACACGCGATTGTTCAACACCACAACGGCCGCGCCGGGGATGAAAGTGCTGCGCGCCGGCACGCTCGATGAAAGTCGCTCACTGCAACCGATGGCGCACATCTGGGTGAGTCACAAACAACCCTGGCTGACGCTGCCCGAGGGGCTGCCGAGCTGGCCGCAAAGCCCGACCCCGCAAGCCTTCGGCGAAGCCCTCATGGCGTACGCTGGTTGAACCGGGTTCTGAGCCCGTCGGCGTTCGACGACAAACGCTTCGCGGTGTCCACAAACGGGGTGACGATCAGGCTGTACAACGTCAGATAACGCGTGCGGTCCTGCTCGCCCGTGCCGAAGCGCAGCACTTCGGGCTTTGAAGTGGTGACGTACAGCGTGCCGAACAGCCAGTCCCACAGTGACAGATTGATCGCGAAGTTCTTGTTGAAATGTCGCGGTGCGTCGCTGTGGTGAATCTGGTGCTGGGCCGGGCTGTTGAGCACATGCTCGACCGCCGGCCCGAACGACAGCCAGACATGGCTGTGGCGCAGATTGGAACCCAGGCTGTTGATGATCAGCACCAGCCACGTCACGCCGAACAGCGTATAGCGGCTGACTTCGCCGCCGCAGGCGTACCAGACCACACCGGCAAACGCGCCGAGGCCAGCGGTGATGACGGTTCGTTCAACAATCGATTCGACAATGTGAATCCGGCTGGCGGTGGCCGGCACCAGAACCGGCGCCGAATGGTGAACCTTGTGAAATTCCCACAGATAGCGGGAGTGGAAGGCGCGGTGAATCCAGTAATGCAGAAAATCCCTGAACAGGAACACACCCAGTCCGTAGAACAGCGCGATCATCGGGTGATCCGGCACTTGCTCGCGCGCGCCCCACAGCTGAGTGAAAAACTGCGCGTAATCACCTGAACGCAGAATGTGCGGATCGACGAGGCCGACCACGGGCAACACCAGCGTCACCCGAAGAATCGCCTTGATGAAGTAATAACGGTAATCCAGCCAGGCCGAACGATGCCCGTGGACACGCCCGCCGCCTACAAATTGCCAGAAGGATCGGGCCTGCGTCAGATGTCGGGATTTTCGGTGGCGATAAAGGCCGTAAGCCACGCCGTAGGACGTGAGCAGAAACACCACACCCAGGCGACCGTTCAAATCGAACAGGCCAAGGAACTGCTCGGTGACCGGATCGATCACCCAGCGGCTGAGCTGCGCAAAGAGTTGCGTGAGGACATCCACGGAGCTTGATCTCCATCAGAGGTCGCGCATTGTAAATCGCACTGGTTCGCAAATGCAGCACGAACGGATCAAAGGGCGGTTAAACAGCCTGAAACAATAAAACCGTCACCGCGCTCGGGACGGAAAACCGCCAGGACGGTCGCCGAGCAAGGCCCCAGCTCATCCGGGTTGCTAACCGCGCCTTCCGGGACCGGTTCACCCAGCCGTTTAAAAAGGCGATCAGACAGCCCACCCTTGGTATCATCGCCCACACTTTTATGACGATTTGATGGCTGGAAGGTCTTTTTGTGAGCGCTCTTTTTCAACGGTTGCGGCGCCTGGATGCCCGTCTTCTTTCTCTGGTTTTCCTGGTACTGATTGTACCGGTGTGCCTGCGGGCGGCACTTGGCTGGTCGAGCCTGTTCGGTTACCTGTCGGATCTGGCCATCGGCAGTCTGCTGGTGGTGCTGTTGCATCGTCGTCCCTGGTGGCTGGCGCTGCCGGTGCTGCTGTTCTGGGGACTGCTGGCGGTGGCGACCGCTGAACTGGTCAGCGCGGTCGGCCGCCTGCCGACCGTGGCGGACCTGCATTACCTGATCGACCCGCAGTTCGTGGAGAACTCCACCGGCGGCGGCTTCGCCCACCCCGGCGTGGCGGTTGCGCTGCTGGTGGCTCTGGTCTTGTGGTTGCTGAGTCATTGGACTCGACGCGCGACAACCGCCCCCGCTCTGCCCCGCGCAGCCTGGGCGACGCCGGTGCTGCTGTTCTCCGCGTACTGGGGCGCTCAGCATCTGGCCCCGAGCGATGCCGACCCGTGGCGTCTGTACAACCTGCCTCACCAGTTGCTGGCCGCGCAGGTCGCCGACGTGCAGATGCAGGCTGAAGAATGGCTGGACGGCGACACTCAATTCGCTCCCCCGCCCATGGCCGGGCTCACCGATGTCGATCTGAACGGTCACCCGTTGCTGGCGGCCAAGGGCCAGGCGCGCAATGTGCTGATCGTTGCCCTCGAAGGCATTCCCGGTGCCTACATCGGCGCCAATCGCCAAGCCATCGGCAGCCATTATCAGGAAGACCTGATGCCCAACCTCAGCCGCTGGGCCGAGCGCGGCATGAACACCCCGGATTACGTGCTGCACACCCACCAGACCATTCGCGGTCTGTACGCCATGCTCTGCGGCGATTACGACAAACTCGACAACGGCACGCCCAAAGGCGTGGAAATGCTGACCCAGCACGAGCGCAATCAGGCCTGTCTGCCGGCCCAGTTGCGTCAGCACGGTTTCGCCACGCACTACCTGCAAGGCGCAGGGCTGCGGTTCATGGCCAAAGACAAGATCATGCCGCACATCGGTTTCGATGCGACCCATGGCCTGGAGTGGTTCACCAACGCCAACTACCTGGAATTCCCGTGGGGCAAGGATGACAAGGCGTTCTTCGAAGGCGCGCTGAAATACGTCGGCGACCTGAAAAAGCAGAAGCAGCCGTGGATGCTCACGCTGCTCACAGTCGGCACTCACCAGCCCTACTCCGCGCCGGAGGAATACCTGCAACGCTACGACACGCCGAAGCAGGCCGCCGTCGGTTATCTGGACGATGCGCTGGAACAGTTTCTCAGCGGCCTCGAACGCCAGGGCGTACTGAAAGACACGTTGGTGGTGATCACCTCGGACGAATCCCACGGCATCGACGGTGTCCGCCTCGCGTCGTCCTGGGGCTTCAACCTGACCCTCGCGCCGGAGCAGGCGCAATTGCCGCGCCTGAACGCCGGGGTCTACGGTCACGTCGATCTGAGTGCGTCGATTCTGGATTACTTCGACTTTCCGGTGCCCTCCGCCCTCAGCGGTCGCTCGCTGTTTCGCGATTACGATTCGGGCCGCGAAATCATGTCGTTCACCAACGGCAAGCTGCGCTATCACGACGGCCGCGGCCTGCTGACCGAATGCGACATGCCGCGCCGGTGCCGCAATTACGCCAGCGAAGGTTTCATCGCCGAAAGCGCCACGTTCAAGGGTAACGCCAGCGGCCAGAATGCCCGGGACATCGCCGCCCGCGCCTCGGCCCTGGATCTGTCGCTGCTGCGTACTCCGCTCAACCAGCGCTATCAGTTCGGCAGCGCCAACGTCATTCCGCTGCAAGCGCAGATCAAGGATGACTGGGCCGACAACCTGATCGGCGCGCAATACCTGGAGATGCCAAAAGGCTCCCACACCCGCGTGCGCCTGACCGTGCGTTCGGTGGATCCGCAGCAGGCGGCGTACATTCAGCTCAAGGCCAAGGAGTTCGAGCAGGACGTGCAACTGGGCCTGCCGACCGAGATGGTCGCCACGGCGGATCAGCCGCTGGAGATGGATTTCAGTTTCGACAACCCGCAACCGCGCAAGGCGTTCTCGTTTCACTTGTTGGGGTATGGCCTGGGCGCCGTGGAAGTCAGTGATTTCAGCGTGATCACCGAACTGCCGGGGCAACAGGATCTGCTGGACGAGATCCCGGAAGAAGACACCGCTCAATCGAGTTGAGGTCGACGCCAGCGTCGCAACGACGCTGGCGCCCGTCCGGTGTGAACGATCAGAAGGTGGTACGCAGTCCGACCTGAATGCTGCGCCCTTCTGCCGGTGCAATATCGCGCAGGATCGAGCTGGCGTAACGCACGGTCTGGTTGGTCAGGTTCTCGGCATTGACGAAGGCCAGCCATTTGCTCTGGCCAACATCAAAGTGATAACCCACATTAGCCCCCAGCGTGGTGTAGCCGTCGGTGCTGCTTTCGTTGTCCGGCACCCGGTGCTGGGAACTGGCGTGTTCCACATCGATCCGTGCCTGCCAGCGATCCAGCTCCCACAACAGACCGGTGTTCAACCGCAGTGGTGCGATGCGCGGCAGGTCCTGGCCGTTGTCGAGGTTCTTGGCGCGGGTGTAGTCGCCCGACAGCTCCAGCGCAAACTTACCGTAGGCATTTTCGCCAAGGGTCCAGCGATCCTGCGCTTCGATACCACTGAAGCGCGCCCGCACGCCGGAGTAGGTGTATTCGGGGATGCCGTCGGCGTCCTCCTCCCCTTCGTCATTCAGCGTGCGTCCAGTGCTGAGCAATCCGATGTAATTTGAGAAGTGGCTGTAGAACACGCCGACGCTGCCTTTGTGCGTACCGTTGTCGAAACGCAGGGCCAGGTCGCTGGACACGGCTTTTTCTTTCGACAGTCCCGCGTCCCCGACTTCATAAGTGCCGGTGGCGACGTGGGCGCCGTTGGCGTAAAGCTCATAGAACGTCGGCGCGCGCTCGGTGTAGCCCAGCGTGGCGGCGACCGACCAGATCGGCGTCAGCGTGTACACCGCACCGGATGACAGGCTGCCGGCGGTGAAGCTGCTGGAGCGATCGGCATTGGCGAAACGCTCGTTGCCTTTGGCGTCCGGGTCGACGGTGGTGTGTTCCAGGCGGCCGCCGAGGGTGAACAGCAGACGATCCGTGGCTTGCAGCTCTTCGAGAATGAACAGTGCACCGGCGTCGGTATCGGTGTGCGGCACGAAGGCTTCTTCGCCCAGCGCCGAGAACTCGTTGCGACTGACTTGCGCGCCAATCACCCCGTTGAACGGCCCGAGCGGCTGATGCCGGGCCTCGACCCGCGCCTCGTAGCCCTTGTTCTTGAACGTGGTGCCGACTTCGCCGCCCTCGATTTCCCGGTGCTGGTAATCGGTGTAGCCAGCGTCGAGTTTCACCGAGCTGAACGGGCCGTCGAGGTTGCGGATTTCCGAGGCGAACGCGTAGTGCTCCTGCTCCATGCGGATGCGCACATCGTCTTCGGCCGGCGAGCCGTAGTTGGAGTCGTAATTGCTGTACGACAGCCCCGCGTAACCGTCATCCCAGGTGTACGACCCACCCACCGCACCGCCGTCCTGACGACCATCGCTGTTGGCCAGCCGATGCTTCTTCGAATCGCCATCGTCGTTCGCCCGCTCACGACCGGTCTTGGCGTAGCCGGGGATTTTAAGGTCATTGAATTCGCGGGCGCTGGCGTCCAGGTGCAAGGCGAACTGGCCGTTACCGGCTTCGAGTTTGCCGGCGCTGCTGCGGGTGGTGTCGGCGCCGCCGTAGCGCAACTCGCCAGCACCGTGAATGCCGTCGATGGCTTCGGTCGGGATGCGGTTGTCGAAGGTGTTGACCACCCCGCCGATGGCGCTGCCGCCGTACAGCAAGGCTGCCGGGCCACGGACGATTTCGATGCGCTCGACGTTGACCGGATCCAGCGGCACCGCGTGATCGTAGGACAGCGACGAGGCGTCCAGCGCGCCGACGCCGTTGCGCAGGATGCGAATGCGATCACCGTCCTGCCCGCGAATGATCGGGCGACTGGCACCTGGGCCGAAGTAGGACGACGACACACCCGGCTGCCTGTTCAGGGTTTCGCCGAGGCTGCCCTTTTGTTGCAGCGTCAGGCTGTCGCCGCTCAACACGGTCGAGGGCGAAGCCAGGGTCTGACTGCCCAGCGGATTGCCGGTGATGACTTGCGGTTGCAGTTCCAGCGGGTCGGCGGCGAATGCGGGCGAAGCGATCAGCAGCGCAGAGGCCATGAGCGTCAGGCGGGGTTGGAAGGTGTGGAAACGGGAAGGCATTTCAGGAATCCGTCAGGCAGAAAAGTGAGGATCGAGGCCAGCGCTACAGAGGGTGTGTTGCCGGCATCGATCAGATGAAATCATTTTTATGTTATACAATAACATTTCTAATGGCCATCACGTTTCTTCCACACAATTGCAAACCATGGCTCAAGCACGGGTGTTTCAGCGCCCTGCCCGGTATTCGCTGCCGACACTTCGGGTAAGAGACTGCGCCTATCACGCACCAATAGTCGGCCTATTAGCTGACTCGCCGAGTCGGGTCTAGCCTTACTACTCCGAAGTCGGCACGAGCCGGCCGCAGAAGACCTGATAAGGACCCGAACATGGCAAATGAATCGAAATGCCCGTTCAATCACGCCGCCGGCGGTGGCACGACGAACCGCGATTGGTGGCCGAATCAACTGAACCTGAAAATCCTGAGTCAGCACTCGCCCGCATCCGATCCGATGGGCAAGGACTTCGACTACGCCAAGGCTTTCAAGAGCCTGGATTTCCAGGCTCTCAAACGCGATCTGACGGCGCTGATGACCGACTCCCAGGAGTGGTGGCCAGCGGACTTCGGCCACTACGGCCCGCTCTTCATCCGCATGGCCTGGCACAGCGCCGGCACCTATCGCACCGCTGACGGCCGTGGTGGCGCCGGCTCCGGCCAGCAACGCTTCGCCCCGCTCAACAGCTGGCCGGACAACGTCAGCCTCGACAAGGCCCGCCGCCTGCTGTGGCCGATCAAGCAGAAATACGGCCGCAACATTTCCTGGGCTGACCTGATCGTGCTCACCGGTAACGTCGCGCTGGAATCCATGGGCTTCAAGACCTTCGGTTTCTCCGGTGGCCGCGCGGACGTCTGGGAACCGGATGAAGACGTGTACTGGGGCTCGGAAAACAAATGGCTGGGCGGCGACAACCGCTACGGCAAGGATCCGGAATCCATGCAGCCGCCGGGCGAAGGCACACTGGTGGCCGAGCCCGCCGAACACGGCAATGAGGAAAGCCGCACCAACCAGGGCGAACGCAACCTCGAGAACCCGCTCGCCGCCGTGCAGATGGGCCTGATCTACGTGAACCCGGAAGGTCCGGAAGGCAATCCCGACCCGGTGGCCTCGGCCAAGGACATCCGCGAAACCTTCGGCCGCATGGCCATGAACGATGAGGAAACCGTCGCCCTGATCGCCGGCGGCCACGCCTTCGGCAAGACCCACGGCGCCGGCCCTGCCGATAACGTCGGCCCGGAACCGGAAGCCGCCGGCCTCGAAGAACAAGGCCTGGGTTGGAAAAGCACCTTCGGCACCGGCAAGGGCGCCGACACCATCACCAGCGGCCTGGAAGTCACCTGGACCACCACCCCGACGAAGTGGAGCAACAATTACCTGGAAAACCTGTTCGGCTTCGAGTGGGAACTGACCAAGAGCCCGGCCGGTGCCCATCAGTGGAAACCGAAAAACGGCGCCGGCGCAGGCACCATTCCCCACGCCCACGACCCGAACAAACGCATCGACCCGACCATGCTCACCTCTGACCTGGCCCTGCGTTTCGACCCGGCCTACGAGAAAATTTCGCGGCGTTTCCTGGCCAATCCCGATCAACTGGCCGACGCCTTCGCCCGGGCCTGGTACAAACTGATTCACCGCGACATGGGCCCGCTCTCGCGTTATCTCGGCCCGGAATTGCCCCAGGAAGAACTGCTGTGGCAAGACCCGATTCCCGAAGCCAAACATCCACTGGTGGATGACAGCGATATCAGGGCGCTGAAAGGCAAAGTACTGGCGTCGGGGCTGTCCGTTTCGGAACTGGTTTCCACTGCCTGGGCGGCCGCATCGACCTTCCGGGGCTCGGACAAACGCGGCGGCGCCAATGGCGGGCGTCTGCGTCTGGCACCGCAGAAATTCTGGCAGGCCAACCAGCCGGAGCAACTGGACAAGGTGCTGAAAGTCCTCGAGGGCATTCAAAACGAGTTCAACACTGGAGCGACAGGCAAGCAAGTCTCGCTGGCGGACCTGATCGTGCTGGCCGGTAACGCCGGTGTCGAGCAAGCGGCGCAAAACGCCGGGCATACCGTGACCGTGCCGTTCAATCCGGGGCGCACCGATGCAACTCAGGAGCAAACCGATGTCGAGTCATTCGGCTTCCTCGAGCCGCATACCGACGGCTTCCGCAACTACGCCGCCAACACCTACCGCGTGCCGGCCGAAGCGTTGCTGATCGACAAGGCACAACTGCTGACCCTTTCCGCCCCGGAAATGACCGTGCTGATCGGCGGTCTGCGCGTGCTGGACACCAACGTCGGCAAGACGAAACACGGGGTGTTCACCGACAAACCCGGCTCCCTCACAAACGACTTCTTCCGCAACCTGCTGGACATGGGCGTGGAATGGAAACCGACGTCGAAAACCGAGTTCGAAGGCCGCGACCGTAAAACCGGCAGCGTGAAATGGACGGCGACCCGGGTCGATCTGGTGTTCGGTTCCAACGCCGTACTGCGGGCGCTGGCCGAGGTGTATGCCAGCTCCGATGCGAAGGAAAAGTTCGTCAACGACTTCGTTGCTGCGTGGGCGAAGGTGATGGATCTGGATCGGTTTGATTTGCGCCAATAAACCTTTTTCATCCACCCACAAAAACGCCGCTCATTGAGCGGCGTTTTTTTATTGCCCTGAAACAGCTTCAGGCAAGGCTTTTGCTGACCACTTCATACACATCACTGGACAGCTGCCCCGAAGCCAGAATCCGCTCCAGCTCCCCCCTCATCAGCGCCTGACGAGCGCCGTCATACTTGCGCCAGCGTGTCAGCGGCGCCAGTTGACGCGAAGCGATCTGCGGGTTGAAGCCGTTCAGTTCGATCACCAGATCCGCGAGGAAGCGATAGCCCGAACCGTCCGCCGCATGGAAGTTGATCAGGTTCTGCCCGGCAAAAGCACCGACCAGCGCGCGCACCTTGTTCGGGTTCTTGATGTTGAACGCCGGGTGCTGCATCAGCGCTTTCACGCGCTCCAGACCGCCCGGCAAGGTGCTGCCGGCCTGCACGCTGAACCACTGATCCATGACCAGCGGATTGTCCTTGAAGTGCTCGGCGAAACTGGCCAGGGCTTTGGCTTTCTGCTCGTCGAACGGCGAGTTGACCAGTACCGCCAGCGCGGTCAGGCGTTCGGTCATGTTGTCGCAGCTGTCGAACTGTTCCAGCGTTGCCGCCAGCACTTCCGGCTTGCCGCTGAGCATCAGGTACGACAGCGCGATGTTCTGCAATGCGCGACGGGCGAAATGCTCGGCCTCTGCCACGTACGGGGTTTGCTTCGACAGGTCGCGGTTGGCCTGATAACGCAGCCACAAGGCTTCAAACAGGTTGTCCGCCAGTTGCTGACGGGCGAACTCGCGGGCGGTGTGGATCGCGTCCACGTCGGCGATTTCGCTGATTTCGGTCAGGTAGGCTTCGCTTGGCAGCGAGAGCATTTCCGCGACCATCGCCTGATCCAGCGACTCGTCCGACAGCACGGTGCGCAGCGCGGAAACCAGACGTGGGTCGAGCACCAGGCTTTCGCCCTTCTGCTGCTGGCCGATCAACTCTTGCAGCACCTGCACCGACAGTTGCTGGCCGGCATCCCAGCGGTTGAAACCGTCGCTGTCGTGTTGCATCAGGAACATCAACTGATCGCGGTTGTACGGGAAGCTCAGTTTCACCGGCGCCGAGAAGCCGCGCAGCAACGAAGGCAGCGGCTGTTCGGCAATGTCGACGAAGGTGAAGGTCTGTTCGGCTTCGGTCACCGAGATCACTCGGCTAGTGCCTTGGGCCGAGGCTTCGCCGGACAGACGCAGGGCAATCTCGTTGCCCTGACTGTCGAGCAGGCCCAGCTCCACCGGGATCACGAACGGCAGCTTTTCAACCTTGTCCGGGGTTTCCGGGCAGCTCTGGCGGAAGGTCAGTCTGTAGGTTTTCGCAGCACCGTCGTAAGACTCGCTCACCGCCAGACGCGGTGTGCCGGCCTGGCTGTACCAGCGCTTGAACTGGGTCAGGTCCACGCCATTGGCATCTTCCATGGCCTTGATGAAGTCATCGCAGGTCACGGCCTGGCCGTCATGGCGTTCGAAGTACAGGTCGCTGCCCTTGCGGAAGCCTTCGGCGCCCAGCAGGGTGTGGATCATGCCGACCACTTCCGAGCCCTTTTCGTACACGGTCAGGGTGTAGAAGTTGGAAATCTCGATGAAGCTGTCCGGGCGCACGGCGTGGGCCATCGGGCCGGCATCTTCGGCGAACTGGTGGGTACGCAGGTACGCCACGTCCTGAATGCGCTTGACCGTGGCCGAGTTCATGTCGGCGGAGAAGCCGGAATCGCGGAATACGGTGAAACCTTCCTTCAGCGACAGCTGGAACCAGTCGCGGCAGGTCACGCGGTTGCCCGACCAGTTGTGGAAGTATTCGTGGGCGACGATCGCTTCAACGCGCTGGTGCGCGGCGTCGGTGGCGGTTTCGGCACGGGCCAGCACGGCGCTGGAGTTGAAGATGTTGAGGCCCTTGTTCTCCATCGCGCCCATGTTGAAGTCGTTCACGGCGACGATCATGAAGATGTCCAGATCGTACTCGCGACCGTAGACCTCTTCGTCCCAGCGCATCGACTTCTTCAGGCTGTTCATGGCGTGCTGGCACTTGTCGATGTTTTCCGGCTCGACATAAATGCGCAGCGCCACGTTGCGGTTGGTCATGGTGGTGAAAGAGTCTTCAACGCACCACAAGTCACCGGCCACCAGCGCGAACAGGTACGCCGGTTTCATGAACGGGTCTTCCCAGGTCGCCCAGTGCCGGCCGTCTTCGCCGGGACCGCTGGCGATCGGGTTGCCGTTGGACAGCAGCACCGGATAGCTGTGCTGCTCGGCGACCACGGTGGTGGTGAACTTGCTCATCACGTCCGGGCGGTCGAGGTAATAGGTGATCTTGCGGAAACCTTCGGCCTCGCACTGGGTGCAGAACATCGTGCCGGACTTGTACAGGCCTTCCAGTGCGGTGTTGGTTTCCGGGTGGATCTTGACACTGGTGTCGACCGTGAAGGTTTCGCTGGCCGGTTGCAGGGTCAGGTGGTTCTCGGTCAGTTGGTAATCGTCGGCGCTCAGTTCCTGGTCTGCCAGGGTCACCGAGAGCAATTCCAGTTGCTGGCCATCGAGCACCAGCGGCGGCAGGCCCGGGCCTCGGGCCGGGTTGCGGCGCATCACCAGTTGCGCGTGGACCAGGCTGTGGTCCTCGAACAACTCGAAGGTCAGGTGTGTTTCATCGATCAGGTACTCGGGCGCCTGATAGTCCTTCAGGTAAATCATCTTCGGTTGTTCGGTGCGCATGCTGAAGTCCTTATTGATGCACGGCGAGCTGATAGGCCGTGTACTTGCGAATGTTGATCACGCCGGTGTCGAAGATCAGGTACTGGCCCTTGATCCCCAACAGCGTGCCTTCGGCAATCGGGTTCTTGTCCAGGTTGAAGCTGACGATCTTGGCCGGGTACTGCTCGACCGGGTAACGGATTTCCAGCGGCTCGACATCGGTGACCGGCTGAATCGCCTGCAGACCGAAACGCTCCTGCAAGCCTTGCAGGCCTTCGGCGCAGCTGGCGAACAACTGATCGCGCACCTGCGCCAGATCCACCGCCGCCGCATCACCCTTTAGCAAGGCGCGCCAGTTGGTCTTGTCCGCCACCTGGCTGCGGAACAGGTCTTCGACGAACCCCGACTGCTGCCGCGTGGAAACGCGCATGATCGGCAACGCCTGACTGGCGCCCTGATCGAGCCAACGAGTCGGCAGTTGAGTTGCGCGAGTGATGCCGACCTTGATCCCCGACGAATTGGCCAGGTAGACGACGTGGTCGGTCATGCAGAACTTCTCGCCCCACTCAGGCTCCCGGCAGGTGCCGGCCTCGAAGTGGCAGCGTTCCGGGCTCATGATGCAGATGTCGCACTGGGCCAGTTTGGTCATGCACGGGTAGCAGTAACCCTGACTGAAACTGGTCTTGGTCTTGCGCCCGCAATGGGTGCAGTGGATCGCCCCCAGGTATTCCAGACGCACCGTGCTGCCGATCAACGGGTTGACCGGCACCTCGACGTCATCCAGACGAAACGCGTATTGCACGTTCGGCCCGTCCAGGCGCGCCGACATTTTACTGATTGCACCGCGGCCGATCTCGATCAATGGATGGCGTCCGACTTGAACAGGATGTTCGGCACTTCGATCGACTTCGACGCACATTCCTGCGGGCCCATGTAACCGGTGCGCTCTTCTTCGGGCAGGTTCTGCATTTCCCAGGCGATCATCGCCTGCAACGACAGTTCACGCTGTTCGGCGGTGAGTTTGCCACCGTCCGACCACTTACCGATCTCCACGGCCAGTTTCAGGCTCTGGTAGATATCCGGGGTGATGTTCTTGATCAAATCGTTAAAAGAGGACATCAGGGTCTCCGTGCTCTTTATTCAAAAAAATTCAGGCGGCCAGTTTACGGCGGTTGTACAAACCGCCCAACAAACCGGTGAAGCATCCGATGAGTAACCCGCCGACGTGGGCGGCGTTGGCGATTTCGCCGAAACCGATCATCGAGATCAGCCCGGACATGCACACCAGCAACCACACCAGCATCATCACCAGCACGCCGCGCGGCAGGCGATAGGCCGGGTTCGGCGCCAGCAACTGGAAGATCCAGCAGTGACCGAGCAATCCGTAAAGTACGCCGGACAGGCCGCCGAACAGGCTCGGGCCGCCCCACGCGAACTGCGCATAGTTGGAAACGAGGCCGAACAGCAGCGTCAGGCCGATCAGGTTGACGCTGCCCTGGCGCGACTCGATGCGCCGCCCCAGCTCCCAGTACCACATGCCGTTCATGGCCAGGTGCAGGATGCCGAAGTGAATCAGCATCGGCGTGAACAGGCGCCACCACTGCCCCGCCGCCAGGCTGTCGGCCAGCGGTGTGAAGTGGATGTAGTCGCCGACCACGCGGAAATCGAGGAAGGTCAGCCAGCGCATCGTCTCGAGGTTGTCGCCGAGAAAGGTCAACCCGCCGACGATCAGGCTCAGCAGCAGAATGAACCCGGTGGCTTTGGCATGTTTCAGTTGCTCGGCAAAGCTCGGGCGCTTGAACGTCGGCGCCACCGGAATTTCCAGTTGCTGATCCGGGTCACCCGCCGGGAAACGCTCGTACAGCGAACGTACGTCGTCGCTGATTTCCGAGGGCACCCACAACACCTGCTCGCCCGCCTCTTCACTGACGCGATGGGGCACTTGCATGCGTTGCAGCAGTTTGACGAACCCACTCAGGTCCGCCGCCAACGGCACACGCAAGACGGCTATGGCACTCATCGCAGCACCTCCGGCCGCTCGACGTCGACCCAGACAAATTTATGCGGATCGAGGCGGGTTTCCTGATCCAGACGATAGGCCACCAGTTTGCCGTACAGCACCGCGCTGTAATCCAGGCACGCGAGGTTCGGGCGGATCGGCGCCGGTTTGCCGCTGCGCCAGTAGTGGCCGACGAACAGCAATGGCTCATCGACGCCGTAGCGCAGCAGGGAATTCTTTTCGCTGGAGGTCAGCGGCTTTTGCGCCACCGGTTCCGGCAGTGCATCTGGCTGGAACACGATGTCGCCGTAGGTCTGCGGGTCGTCTTCCCAGAACTTGGTGCGGAAGAACGAACGCACCAGGCCGTCGCCGCTGGTCATGGTCAGGCCATCCGGCAGGCGCATGTCGGTGCCGCGCAGCAGGCGATCGAACACGGTGCAGGCGAAACTGCCCGGTACGGCCGAGGCCTGGAGGAAGTGTTCATCAATGCAGCCGTCGGGGAACAGCGCGCGCAGCGGCTCGATCAGGCCGGCATCCCAGCAGGCATGCACCACGCGGAAACGCCCGGCGTCGACGAACAGCGGCAATTTGTAGAACCACTGCTGGAAGTCGTGCCAGTCGCCCGGATGGTCTTCGAACTGGGTCAGGGTTTCATGCAGCAGACGGGCATGGCGCGGGGTGTGTTCACGGACGAACTGCTTGCCGCTGCCCGGAGGCGCCGGGGTGCTCCAGCCGAGCGCGTTGAATTCGTGGTTGCCCATGATGCACAACGCCTGACCGGCCTCGACCATGTCATGAACGATGTGCAGCGCCTCGCGAATCCGCGGGCCACGGTCGATGATGTCGCCGACAAACACGGCCATGCGCGATGGATGCCGCCAGACCCCGCCCTGCTTGTGGTAACCGAGTCGGTCCAGCAGGTGTTCCAGGGTCAGGGCGCATCCGTGCACGTCACCAATCAGGTCATAACTGCGCGCGGGATCGAGCATCAGTCGCCTCCACCACCCAACTTGCTGCCCCAGCCGAGCTTGGTGCGGCAGACTTCGTAGTAGTTGTGGTCGAGCGGATGGATCAGCCGCAGCTTCTGCGCTTTCTTGCTGACGGTGATGGTGTCGCCCGGCGCGCAGGTGAAGTGGTTCTGCCCGTCGCAGGAGACCTGCGGGTAGATCTGCATATCTTTGGACACGACGATTTTCAGCTCACTGTTGCCATCGACCACGATCGGTCTGCCCGACAAGGTATGGGGGTACATCGGCACAATCACAATAGCGTCAAGCTTGGGATGCATGATCGGGCCGCCGGCGGACAGTGCGTACGCGGTGGAACCGGTCGGAGTCGACACGATCAGGCCGTCAGCCTTCTGGCTGCAGACAAACTGGCCGTCGATGTACAGCTCGAACTCGATCATCCGCGTCGATTTGCCCGGGTGCAGCACCACGTCGTTCAGCGCATCGCCCTGACCGATGGCCTCGGCGTGGCGACGGACTTCGGCCTGCAGCAGGAAACGGTTTTCAACCAGATAATGGCCGTCGAGCACTTCGGCGACCTTGATTTCCAGCTCGTCGGGGCGGATGTCGGTGAGAAAGCCGAGGCTGCCACGGTTGATCCCGAGCACCGGAATATTGTGCTTGGCCAGTGCCCGCGCAGCGCCGAGCAGGCTGCCGTCACCGCCGACCACGATGACCATGTCGCAGACTTCGCCGAGCATCTTGCGCGACGAGGTTTGCAGGCCATGGCCCGGCAGGACTTCGGCGATGGTGTCTTCGAGAATCACATGCAGGTGACGATCGAGCAGGAAGCGTTTCAGTCGGCGGACGGTATCCAGCACCTGGGAGCTGCCCAGGCGACCGATGATGCCGATATTACGAAATTGCTCCATGGGACTCCTGCGGGGGACTGAGACGGCGAAAAGCACGATTATGGGCGAAAGCGCCGGATAGACAAAATCCTTTCAGCCCCGAGGATGCACCGGTGTTTGAGGCTATGCTCGCAAGATGATCCTATTTCCCGATTTGCTGCAGTTGCCCCACCAGTTACGCCACCCCGAGGTGCGTGATCTGGCGTGGGTGATCCTCGCCCCGCCGATGCTCGCCGCTACCCCGTGGCCGCAGCGCCATCCGCTGGCGGGCAGCGACTGGGTCAGCGACCCCGAGCGTCTGGAACACTGGCTGCGCCAGCTCGACCGCGACAGTTACGGCCTGCTGCACTGGCTGTCCCAGGCCCGCACCCGGCGCCTGGGCCTGTATTACGAGCGGTTGTGGCAATTTGCGGTGGAACACGCGCCGGGCATCGAACTGATCGCCGCCAACCTGCCGATCCGCCGCGAAGGCCACACCCTCGGCGAGCTGGACATGCTGCTGCGCGACCGCGACGGCGTGCATCACCTGGAACTGGCGATCAAGCTCTACCTCGGCCCGCAGAACGGCGACGGTCATGATCCGGCGTCATGGCTGGGACCGGGCTGTCATGATCGGCTGGATCGCAAACTGGCGCATTTGAGCGAGCATCAGCTGCCGATCTCCGCGCGCCCGGAAAGCCGCGAAGTGCTGGCGGCGCTGGATGTCGGGTCGTTCAGTGCGCAATTGTGGCTTGGCGGGTACTTGCTGTATCCGTGGCCCGGCCAGTCCGTGCCGCCCAGCGGCGCCCACCCGCAGCATTTGCGCGGCAGCTGGCTGCATCAGAAAGACTGGCCAGCGTTTGTCGCCCAGCGCCCGGACGGACGCTGGCAACCCCTGCCCCGCCACGCCTGGCTCGCGCCGGCGCACTACCCGGCGGACCAGACCTGGAGCAACGGCCATTTGCAGGCCTGGCTCGATGAACTCGAACCGCTGGCCCCGGCGCAACTGATGGTGCGCCTGACCGAAAATGCCCGGGGCGAGTGGGAAGAAGCCGAGCGGCTGTTTCTGGTGTCGGATCTGTGGCCGAACGTGCCGGGGCAGAATTAAACCGACAACCGCACAGCCAGTGCGGCCAGCGTCACCAGCAACACCGGCACCGTCAGCACAATCCCGACCTTGAAGTAATAACCCCAGCCGATCCGGATGTTCTTGCGCTCCAGCACATGCAGCCAGAGCAAGGTCGCGAGACTGCCGATCGGGGTGATTTTCGGCCCCAGGTCGCTGCCGATCACGTTGGCGTAGATCATCGCTTCTTTCACCACACCCGTGGCCTGGCTGGCATCGATCGACAGTAACCCGACCAGCACCGTCGGCAGGTTGTTCATGATCGATGACAACAAGGCCGTCAGCACCCCGGTGCCCATCGCCGCGCCCCACACACCGTGACCGGCAAACACATCGAGCCACCCGGCCAGATAATCGGTGAGCCCGGCGTTGCGCAGACCGTAGACCACCAGGTACATGCCCAGCGAGAAAATCACGATCTGCCACGGCGCCTCTTTCATCACCTTGCGCGTCGAGATCTTGTGCCCGCGCGCGGCAATCGCCAGTAACAGCGCAGCGCACACCGCCGAGATCGCGCTGATCGGAATCCCCAGCGGTTCCAGCGCGAAACAGCCGATCAACAGAATCAGCAACACCGCCCAACCGGCGTAGAACGTGGCCTTGTCGTGAATGGCGGTTTCCGGGTGCTCAAGCTGTTCCGGGTCGTAACTCTTGGGAATGTCACGGCGGAAGAACCACAGCAGCATGCCCAGCGTGGCCGCGACGCTGACGAAGTTGACCGGCACCATCACCGCCGCATAGCGGTTGAATCCGATGTGGAAGAAGTCGGCCGAGACGATGTTCACCAGGTTCGACACTACCAGCGGCAGGCTCGCGGTGTCGGCAATGAAGCCCGCGCCCATGACGAACGCCAAAGTCGCCGCCGGGGAAAAGCGCAGGGCCAGCAGCATGGAAATCACGATCGGCGTGAGGATCAGCGCCGCGCCGTCATTGGCGAACAGCGCCGACACCAGCGCGCCGAGCAGCACCATGAAAGCAAACAGCTTGCGCCCGCTGCCCCGCCCCCACCGCGCTACGTGCAACGCGGCCCAAGCGAAGAACCCGGCTTCGTCGAGCAACAGGCTGATGATGATCAGCGCCACGAACGTGCCGGTGGCGTTCCAGATGATTTGCCACACCAGCGGGATGTCGCTCAGGTGCACCACACCGAAAATCAGCGCAATGATGGCGCCGAACGTTGCACTCCAGCCGACCCCGAGGCCTTTGGGTTGCCAGATCACCAGGGTAATGGTCAGCAGGAAAATCAGTGACGCAGCGAGCATTCGCGACAGCCTTAAATAAAAGGGAAAGAATCAGACCACACAAAAAAACCTGTGGAAGCCAGCTCCCACAGGTTCGTTATCGTGTCAGAAATATTGCCAGATCACTTCTTGTGCTGCGCCACCCACTCACCAAAAGCATTGATGAAACTTTGCAGGAACGGCTTCACCGACTCGTTCAGCTTGCCCGCCTCGTCGAACGCCGTGCCCGCGCCGCCCAGGTAGGCTTCCGGCTGCTGCATGCATGGCACGTTGAGGAATACAAAGGACTGACGCAGGTGCTGGTTGGCGCCGAAACCGCCGATGGCACCCGGCGAAACGCTGATCACCGCACCCGGTTTGCCGCTCCAGACAGCCTTGCCATAAGGCCGCGAACCGACGTCGATGGCGTTCTTCAAAGGCGCCGGCACCGAGCGGTTGTACTCCGGGGTGACAAACAGCAGAGCGTCGGATGAACCCACTTTTTGCCGGAAAGTGCTGTAGGCTGCCGGCGGTGAATCGCCGTCGATGTCTTCGTTGTAGAGTGGCAGATCGCCAATTTCGACAATGTTCAGCTTGAGATTGGCCGGTGCCAGTTCCGCCAGCGCCAGGGCGACCTTGCGGTTGATGGACGCCTTGCGCAGGCTGCCGACCACTACTGCGACGTTATAGACATTGCTCATTGGAAGACTCTCGACTGTCCGTGGGAGGAGCCAGTAGTTATAGATGATCCGGCGACGATTCCACCAGACGCCGAAGGTTATTTCCTGCGTCTGGAATATTTTTTTCCTGTAGGAAAACTTACCAAGCTTGATGAAGGTCTACCAAGCCGCAAATCAAGCGTTTTATCTCCAGAGGTTCTAAGCAGATGGCAGCAGTACTCGTCGGTCAGTTCCATGCAAGAGATGCGGAAGGCCGCGTTTATTCCGTGCATGAGTTCCAGGAATCCAACCCGTCGGCAGACGGTTTCACCGGCACGGAGCCCGTTACCACCTACAAACTGGCGATTGGCGACCGCGTCAACAAGATCGACGACAACGAGTTTTTGCTGGTTCAGTCGGGCATCACCCTGATCCGCGAACCCGAGCCATCGGTCGCTTCATAACCGATCGTTATGAGCAGAAGTCATCCGCGCCGAGTTGGGGTAGGATTCAGCCACTGACCCCAACGGCCGGACATGGACTTCACGCATGCGTTTACGTCATATCGAAGTGATTCAGGCGCTTTTGCAGACCGGTCACGTGGGCACCGCCGCCGAATGGCTGCAACTAGCGGCGCCCGAGGTCGAAGAGCGTTTGCGCGAAGCCGAGAGTCAGCTTGGTTTCATGCTGTTCGCCAGCGTACGCGGACGACTTCAGCCAACCCCGGAGGCCCGGGCGCTGCAAGTCGAGATCGGCCACATCTATGAAGCGCTGGAGCCGGTGCAACGGCTGGCCAGCAGCCTCAAGCAATACCTCGCCCCGCCCCTGCGGATCATCGGCACCCCGCCGCTGGCCCAGCAACTGCTGCCGCAAAGTCTCGCCGCCCTGCGCCGTCGCTTGCCAGACGTGCCCTGCACCCTGCTCAGCGAACCGACCCGCGACATCGTCCGCCACCTGCTGCTGCGCGACAGCGATCTGGGCCTGAGCCTGCACGACCCACAACACCCCGACATTGATTGCCAGCCACTGGCCCAGGGCAAGTTGCAATTGCTTGCGCCGCACGGCTGGCTGCAGCCGAAGCAGAAATACATTTCCCTGCAGGATCTGGCCGGCCAGGCGATGGTCGGCCTCGAAGGCCAGGACCCGCTGAGCCCGGCCCTGGAAAACAAGCTCCAGGCCCTGCGCCCGGCGCCGACCATCCAGACCCGGGTGCAGACCCACCAGATGATGCGCAGCATGGTCGAGGCCGGCGAAGGCCTGGCGATCGTCGACCCGTTCACCGCCCTCGGCGCACGGGCGGGCGGTCTCGACGTCTGCCCGCTGTCGCCGGCGGTGCCGATCAGCCTCTATGCCCTGACCTTCAAACACGCCACGCCGTCAGCGGCGATTCAGACGCTGCTCGGGATCGTCACGGAACAAGCCGAGGCGATGCTGGCGAACTGATCGGATTTTCCAGCGGGTTATCGAACAATCGATACCAGAACAGCGCCACTTCGGCGGTGTTTGGATCGATGCCGCGATAACGCAGGTGGTCGATGCCGCCGATCACATACCCGCAACGCTCATACAGGCGGCAGGCGCCGAGGTTGTTGTTCTGGGTTTCCAGCATGATCCCCGGCAGCTTTTTCTTGCGGCTCCAGAACTGCGCCACGTCGAGCAAGGCCTTGGCCACACCATGGCGCCGCGCCGGGGCGTGCACCGCCAGTTCATCGATATGGGCGAAGCAGTTCCAGTTGGTGCTGATCACCAGATGACCGACCGGCTCGTCCTCCAGATACGCCATGAAAATCGCGCTGTCGGCGGCGTCGCGAAAGCTGCTGAACTCCTCCGGATCGATGCCGTAGCACTTGCGATACGGCACGATGGACGTCACGGCCCATTGCGCCACGGGCTTGCCGATTTCAGCCGCGCCGTAGGCAGCCACCTCGAAGCTGAAATCGCTGCCCCAGATATATTCGGCAAAACCCTCGTCGGCGACCCGCACCGACAGCCCCGGGTATTTCGGATTCATGACCGGTTGCATACTCGGAAAAGCCCTCATTCCTTGACGCAATCGACGGTGTATTGCCGCCCATTGCCCTCATCTTCGTGTTGCAGACCGTGCACATCGACCACGAACCCCGGAAACGTTGCGTCGAACGTGCGGGCAAACCTGAGGTATTCGATGATCGAGCGCGTGGATTCGGTAAAACGTTCGCCGGGCATGATCAGCGGAATCCCCGGCGGATAAGGCACCAGCATCACCGCCGCCACTCGGCCTTCCAGCTCGTCGATCGGCACTGCCTCGACTTCGCCGCGCACCAGTTGATCGTAAGCGTGGGCCGGTTTCATGGCGATTTCCGGCAGCACGGTGTACATGCGTTTGAGATGTTTGGCGGTGGCGTTGCTGCGATAGCAGGCGTGGAGCTGATCGCACAGATCGCGCAGGCCCATGCCGCGATAGCGCACAGGATCTTCCTGCGCGACACACTTGAGGCAGGTATCGAGGCTGACGTTGGCGTCGTAGCTGCGCTTGAACTCCAGCAGTTCGGTCAGCAGCGTGCTCCACTTGCCCTTGGTGATGCCCATGGAGAACAACACCAGAAACGAATACAGGCCGGTTTTCTCGACCACCAGTCCGCGCTCCCAAAGGAAGCGGCTGACCACGGCCGCCGGGATGCCCTTGTCGCTCAAAGCGCCGCCGGCGGTCAGGCCCGGCATGACCAGAGTGACCTTGATCGGGTCGAGCAGTACGTAGTCGTCGCTGACCTCGCCGAAACCGTGCCAGTCCGCGTCGGGTTGCAGCAGCCAGTCCTCGGTCTGCACCCGGTCGATGCCCTCGACGCCCGGCGGCTGCCAGATCGAGAACCACCAATCGTCAGCGGCGATGTGCTGGCGCAGGTTGGCCAGCGCCCGGCGAAAGCTCAGGGCTTCGTCGAAGGTTTCCTGTAGCAGCGAGCGCCCGGCCGGTCCTTCCATCATCGCCGACGCCACGTCCAGCGAGGCGATGATGCTGTACTGCGGCGACGTCGAGATGTGCATCATGAACGCTTCGTTGAACCGGTCGCGATCCAGTTGCCGCGCGCCGCCATCCTGCACATGAATCATCGAAGCCTGGCTGAACGCCGCCAGCAGTTTGTGGGTGGAATGGGTGGTGAACACCAGCGGACTGTCCTCGCTGCGCGAGGTGGCCATGCCGTAACGGCCGGCAAAGAATTCGTGAAACGCCGCATAGGCGTACCAGGCCTCGTCGAAGTGCAGGACTTCGACGCTGTTGCCCAGACTCTGCTTGATCAGCTCGGCGTTGTAGCAGAGGCCGTCGTAGGTGGAGTTGGTGATCACCGCCAGTTTGACTTTCGGCTCGCGGCCCTTGGTCAGCGGGCTCGCATCGATCTTGGCCTGGATCGATTCGCGGCTGAATTCACTCAACGGGATCGGGCCGATGATCCCCAGCTCATTGCGTTCCGGACAGAGGTACAGCGGAATCGCACCGGTCATGATGATCGCGTGCAGCACCGACTTGTGACAGTTGCGATCCACCAGCACCAGATCATCGCGCCCGACCATCGAGTGCCAGACGATCTTGTTGGCGGTCGAGGTGCCATTGATCACGAAAAAGGTGTGATCGGCGCCGAAATTGCGCGCGGCTCGCGCTTCCGCCTCGGCCAGCGGCCCGGTGTGGTCGAGCAGCGAGCCCAACTCCGGCACCGAGACCGACAGATCCGAGCGCAGGGTGTTTTCCCCGAAGAACTGGTGAAACGCCTGCCCCACCGGACTCTTGTGATAAGCCACGCCACCGCCATGCCCTGGGGTGTGCCAGGAATAATTGGAATCGGCCGTGTGCTGCACCAGCGCCTTGAAGAATGGCGGCAACAGCCCGTCCAGATATTTACGCGCAGCCCGCGCCACTTGCCGGGCGAGAAACGGCACCGTGTCCTCGAACAAGTAGAGAATGCCGCGCAACTGATTTAGCTCGGCCATGGCATCGGCCGGGGCATTCTCCAGGGTGACTTGCTCGCCAAGGGCAAATATCGGCAGATCCGGCGCCCGCACCCGGGCCAGACCGATCAGTTCGGCCATGTTCTGCAACAGGTGGGAATTGGTGCTGGCGTCTTCGGCGGCGATCAGCATGCACGCCAGACCATGGTGGGTCGACGCCACCAGCCGGCCTTCGGTGTAGTCCGTGGCCGAAACGATACTGAAACCTTCCAGCTCCAGCTCTCGGGCGATTCCGCGGATGCGGTCACCGGCAACCGTGTCGGCCTTGATGTCGCGGTGGACGATCAATACCGGGAACTTCAGATCTTTGTACATGGGGCTCAGTGTCCTGAGGCGGCGGAGAGTGATCTGCCAATGTCCTCAGGGTAGAGGGTCGGAGCGGATGTGGCGAGGGTGGCCAGTTGTCAGTACTGCCAAAAACAAAGGATCGTCCAGACACGGCTTGAGTGTCCGGACGATCCTTTTTTGCCTTACGCCTGAGCTTCGGCTTCCAGCAGCTGAGTCCACAGCGCCGGGGCGCCGGCCGACTTGGCGATGATTTCCAGACGTACCTGATGTTCGGCCAGCTCGGCTTCGGTGGCGCGAATGACTCGCCCCGGCTGACGATCTGCCGGCAGACGACGGATTTCGGTGGCGGAGTTGTCCGCGCCATTGCCCGTGCCATTGCCGTCGGAGGCGTTGCCGGCCAGCGACAGGCTGGTCTGGCCGCCGGTCATGGTCAGGTAGACGTCGGCGAGAATCTCCGAGTCGAGCAATGCGCCGTGCAGCTCACGGCCGGAGTTGTCGACGCCGTAGCGTTTGCACAAGGCATCGAGGCTGTTGCGCTGACCCGGGTGACGCTCCCGGGCCATCATCAGGGTGTCGAGGATCGTGCAGTGCTGCGTGATGTCCGCGCGATCCTGCTGGCCCATCAGGGCGAATTCGTTGTTGATGAAGCCAACGTCGAACGCCGCGTTATGGATGATCAACTGCGCGCCGTTGATGAACTCGAAGAACTCGTCGGCCACTTCGGCGAAACGCGGCTTGCCGACCAGGAATTCGTTGGTGATGCCGTGAACGCCGATCGCGCCCTCGTCACTCTCGCGATCCGGTTGCAGATAAACGTGAAAGTGCCGGCCCGTCAGGCGTCGACCGATCAGCTCGACACAACCGATTTCGATAATCCGGTGGCCGTCGGTCACCGGCATGCCGGTGGTTTCGGTATCGAGTACAACGGATCTGGTGGCCATCAGTGTTCAGCTCTCAACGGGGGTCAATCGTGCAAAAGCGGCGATGTTAACACGCTCGCCGGAAGGGTTTCAGTGGTAAGGACTCAGCTCTGCTTGTAACCGCGAACCTCATCCACTCCACGGTTGGCCAACTGGTCGGCGCGTTCGTTGCCGTGGTGGCCGATGTGGCCGCGGACCCATTTCCAGGTGACCTTGTGGCGGCTGACCTGCTCGTCGAGCTCTTTCCACAGGTCGGCGTTTTTGACTGGCTCCTTGGCGGCGGTTTTCCAGCCGCGTTTCTTCCAGTTGGCCATCCACTCGTTGATGCCTTTCATCACGTATTGCGAGTCGGTCACCAGCAGCACTTCGCACGGACGCTTGAGGGCTTCCAGGCCGCGAATCGCGCCGAGCAGCTCCATGCGGTTGTTGGTGGTGTTGGCTTCGCCGCCCCACAGTTCCTTTTCGACGCCCTTGCACACCAGCAAGGCGCCCCAGCCGCCCGGGCCGGGGTTGCCCTTGCAGGCGCCGTCAGTGAACAGTTCTACGCTATCGACGCTTTCGCTCATGCCAGTCTATCCAGAAAAATACGTGGCCTCGCCGATCACGGATCGACAATGGCCGAGGCCGGGGATTGACCCGGCCATCAATAAAAGAAGGTTTACGGTTCGATGCGCCGGCGGTTGACCTTGGCCATCGGCAGCGGAATCAGCTTGCCCATCGGCTCGCGGCGTTCCTGGCGCACCGGACGCAGGCCGACCACGATCTTGCGCGCGACCAGCAGATAGAAGCCGCCGCCCGACAGTTGCCAGTCGCCGGCCTTGCGTTCCCAGCCGGCCAGACGGGCCTGCCACTTGGGTGACGCGAGCGGCGGACGATAGCACCCGAAGCGGCGTTTCTCCAGCGCGAAGCCCAGCAGGTTGAGCCAGTCCGCCACCCGTGACGGCGAGATGCAGCGCGCCTGACGCAACGCATCATGGGCGAACACATGGCGCAGCCCCCAGGTGCTCCAGGGGTTGATGCCGACGATCAGCAGATGCCCGCCGGGGCGCACGCTGCTGGCCGCTTCGCGCAAAAGACCGTGGGGCGACAGGCAGAAATCCAGGCCATGCTGCAACACCACCACGTCGGCGGCGTGCTCGCTCAATGGCCAGGCCTGTTCTTCGCAGACGATCTCCACGCCCGGCAACGGCGCGCCCAACCGCACATTGCGCTGTACCTGCGGCGCCGACGGCGGTGTTTCGGCGGACGGGCCGTAATGCACCAGATAACCACCGAAGAACCGCCCCAGCTCGTCTTCGAGCATGCGCCGTTCTTCGTCCAGCAGAAATTGCCCGAGGGGGCCGGACAGCCATTCACGGGCTGCACCGATCAGCGCGAGCCAGTCAGGATCGGCCTGAGCGAACGCTTTATCGATCATTGCATTCTCCAACACGCCAGGAACCTCTAAGATGCGCCAATGTTACCCGCTTGGCGAATTCGACGATGATACAGATCAGTGCCCTGCCCGCCTTCACCGACAACTACATCTGGTTGTTACAGGATCATGCCACCCAGCGTTGCGCAGTGGTCGATCCGGGGGATGCCGCCCCCGTGCAGGCGTGGCTCGACGCGCATCCGGGCTGGGTGCTCGGCGACATTCTCATCACTCACCATCACCACGACCATGTCGGCGGCGTCGAGACACTGAAAAAGGCCACCGGCGCCACGGTCTACGGACCGGCCAGCGAAAGCATTCCGGGGCGCGACGTGGCCCTCAAGGACAACGACACGGTGCGCGTGCTCGGCTGGGACTTCGAAGTCTATGCCGTGCCCGGCCACACCCTGGGACACATCGCCTACTACCATCACGGCCTGCTGTTCTGTGGCGACACCCTGTTTGCCGCCGGCTGCGGCCGCCTGTTCGAAGGCACGCCGCAACAGATGCACCATTCGTTGAGCCGTCTTGCGGCGCTGCCGGAAGACACGCTGGTCTACTGCACCCACGAATACACCCTGAGCAACCTGAAATTTGCCGCTGCCGTGGAGCCGGGCAACCGGGACATCGCCGCCCGTCTGGAAAAAGTCAGCCAGCAACGTGCCAGCGGCGTCATGACCCTGCCCTCGACCCTCGCACTGGAAAAGCTCACAAACCCGTTTTTGCGCACCAGTGAAATATTAGTTACACAAAAAGTGGACGAACGGAACGGCCCTCAAAACCGGGCGCCGAGTGAGGTTTTTGCGGCTCTGCGGGCATGGAAAGATACGTTCTAAGTGGCTCACCGCTTGGTACAAAAATTCTGAATGGTTGACCGCAGGGGGTGCGCTTTCTAGAATCGCCCGACATTTTTGCCCGGAACTTACTTCCAGCCAATGTCGTCATCCATACGTAAGTCCGTCAATTCAGATGCTTTGACCCGCCTGGCGCAAGCCATCGCGGTGGCTGTGTCCGCCACACTGGCGGGCTGTTCCAGCCATGCTCCGCAGACTGAAGCGACACATACGCCGAACATTGCTGCGCGAGCCAAGCAGAAGCCTATCTGGTTGTCGGAAAAGCCCAGCCCGCAGGTTCCTCAGGACATCTGGGAACGTATGCGCGGCGGTTTTCAGCTACAGGATGGTCTGGGTGTAAACCCGCGCATCGAGCAACAGCGCCTGTGGTTCGCCAGTAACCCTTCCTTCCTCGAGAACGCCGGCGAACGCGGCAGCCTCTACATTCATTACATCGTCGAGCGCCTCGAAGAACGCAACATGCCGCTGGAACTGGCCCTGCTGCCGGTCATCGAAAGCGCCTACAACCCGATGGCCTATTCCCGGGCCGACGCGGTGGGCCTCTGGCAGTTCATCCCTTCCACCGGGCGTTACTTCAACCTGCGTCAGACCCGTTTCTACGATGGCCGTCGCGACATCACCGCGTCGACCACGGCAGCAATGGACTACCTGACCCGCCTGCACGACATGTTCAACGGTGACTGGCTGCTGGCCCTGGCCGCGTACAACGCCGGTGAAGGCACGGTCAGCCGCGCCATCGAGCGCAACGAAAAGCTCGGCTTGCCGACCGACTACTGGAACCTGCCGCTGCCGGCGGAAACCCAGGCTTACGTGCCAAAACTGCTGGCGCTCTCGCAAGTGGTTCTGACGCCTGAAGCCTATGGCGTGAACCTCAACCCGATCGCCAACGAACCTTACTTCCAGGTCGTCGAAATCAACCAGCGCATGGACCTGTCCAAGGTCGCGGCGGTGGCCAACATCGACGAAGACGAGCTGTTCCAGCTCAACCCGGCGTTCAAGCAGCGCACCACCATCGACGGCCCGCAGCACCTGCTGGTGCCGACCTCGAAGGCGCAACTGCTGACCGCCAGCCTGCAGACCATGCGTCCTGAAGAGCTGATCAGCCCGCGTTCGCTGAAACCGGTGTTCGAAGGCGCCGATCCGAGCGAGGTCGCCCAGGCCAAGCGCGCCTATCGCGTCAAGCGTGGCGACAACCTCGGTTCCATCGCCAAGGCCAACAAGGTCGAGGTCAAGGACCTGCAACGCTGGAACAAGCTGACCGGCAAGAACCTCAAGGTCGGCCAGACCCTGGTCATGCGCGACACCACCCAGCGCACGCCTACCCGCAAGAGTGGCGGACGCATCAATACGGTTGTCGCTGCCAACAGCAAGACCAGCAGCAAGGCCAAAGACAAGGACGACACCAAGCAGCAGACCCAGTACAAGGTCAAACGTGGCGACACGCTGTACGTGGTGGCCAAGCGCTTCAACGTCGAGATGCAACACCTCAAGCGCTGGAATCCGGGCGCCGGCAAGGCACTCAAGCCTGGGCAGATGCTCACGGTCTACCAGCCGCACTGACAAAGAGCCCCTGAATTTCAGGGGCTTTTTTTGGTTCGAATTTTGCGGTGCCATTAAGATCCACCCCTCACCCCAGCCCTCTCCCCAAGGGGGCGAGGGGGAAAGGGAGCCGATTGGGGGCTTTTCCAATCCTGAGCTCGGCTCGATATTTCAGGTCGGCGTACATCTCATAAACACCTCGGTCAGTCCCCTCTCCCTCCGGGAGAGGGCTAGGGTGAGGGGCTCTTGGCCTTGTCGATTAACCCCACATTAACCTCTGTCTTTTTCCTGTCCATACAAGCTGTTACTGTACGGCCCACAAAGCCCAAGCCGCCTGGATCGGATCTGACTTGAAGCGTCCCCTCCTCCTGCTCCTGATCAGCCTGGCCTTGAGCTCCCCCGTCAGCGCGACGATCACCGAAAGCCACGGTTATGCGCAGTTCGGCACGCTCAAGTACCCGGCCAGATTTACCCACTTCGACTGGGTCAACCCGCAAGCGCCCAAGGGCGGCACCTTGCGGGTGATGGCGTTTGGCACCTTCGATACGCTCAACCCCTACACCTTCAAGGGCACCAGCCCGGTCACCACGGCGAATTTCCTGCAATACGGCATCAATGAGCTGAACGAGCCATTGATGGTCGGCACCGGGCAATACGCACCGTCCGGGGACGAGCCGGCCTCCAGTTACGGCTTGATCGCCCAGTCGGTGGAGTACAGCGAAGATCGCAGCTGGGTGGTGTTCAATCTGCGCCCGCAAGCGCGCTTCCACGATGGCACGCCGATCACCGCGTACGACGTGGCGTTCTCATACCGTTTGCTGCTCAAGGAAGGTCATCCGCTGTATCGCACCGCCCTTCAGGAAGTGCTCCGCGTCGATATCCTCAACCCGCAGCGCATCCGCTTTGTGCTCAAGCGCAGCGGCAATCCGTTGCTGATCCTGCGCCTCGGCGAATTGCCGGTACTGCCCCAGCATTACTGGAAGGGTCGCGACTTCAAGGCCACTACCTTCGAGCCGCCGCTGGGCAGCGGGCCGTACCGCATCACCTCGGTCACGCCGGGGCGGCAGTTGATTTTCGAGCGGGTCAAGGATTACTGGGGCAAGGACCTGCCGGTCAATCGCGGCAAGTACAACGTCGACCGCATGGAAGTCGAGTTCTACCGCGACAGCGATGTGGCCTTCGAAGCATTCAAGGCCGGCGAGTTCGACATCTATATCGAGCATCAGGCCAAGAACTGGGCCAACGGCTACAACTTCCCGGCGATCCGTCGCGGCGACGTGATCAAGGCGCAGATCCCCCACCAGATCCCGACCCAGAGTCAGGGTCTGTTCATGAACACCCGGCGCCCGGCCTTTGCCGATATCAAGGTGCGCGAAGCCCTGGGCCTGATGTTCGATTTCGAGTGGACCAATCGCGCCCTGTTCAGCGACGCCTACAAACGCACCACCAGCTACTACCCCAACAGCGAATTCAGCGCCGTCGGCCTGCCGGTCGGCCATGAATGGCTGATGCTCAAGCCGTACAAGGATCAACTGCCGGCGCGCCTCTTCACCGAACCGTTCACGCTGCCGCAGACCGATGGGCGCGGCATTCCCCGGGAAACCATGCGCAAAGCCCTGGCGTTGCTGGCCGAGGCCGGCTGGAAGCTCAACGGCCAGCGTCTGCAGAACACCGCCGGCCAGCCGCTGCGTTTCGAGCTGTTGCTGGTCAATCCGAATCTTGAGCGGATCCTCCAGCCGTACATCGAGAACCTCAACAGCATCGGCATCGACGCGCGCCTGCGCACGGTGGATCGCGCCCAGTACAAACAGCGTCTGGATCAGTTCGATTTCGACATGATCCTGATGACCCTCAACCAGACGCTCAGCCCGGGGCTGGAACAGTGGCAGTACTTCCACTCCAGCCAGGTCGGGGTCAAGGGCAGCAAGAATTACGCGGGCATCGCCAACCCGGTGGTCGATCATCTGCTCGAGCAACTGCTCGCCGCCCGCACCCGCGATGAACAGGTCGCCGCCGGCAAGGCACTGGACCGCGTGCTGCTCTGGCAGCACTACAGCATTCCCAACTGGTACCTCAATTATCACCGTCTGGCGTACCGCAACCGGTTCGCCTTCGTCACCACGCCGCCCTACACCCTGGGCCTGAGCGCGTGGTGGCTGAAATCTTCGGAGAAAGATCGATGAAGCCTATCCGCGCCCTGCTCGTGCAGGCCAGCGGTCTGCTGTTCGCCGGGCTGGCCTTTGCCGCTCCGCAACACGCCGTGACCCTGTACAACGAGCCGCCGAAATACCCCGCCGACTTCAAGCACTTCGATTACGTGAACCCCGACGCGCCCAAGGGCGGGATCTTCCGCCAGGCCGGTTTCGGCGGCTTCGACAGCCTCAACCCGTTCATCAGCAAAGGCGTGCCGGCGGACGATATCGGCCTGATCTACGACACCCTGGCCAAACAGGGTCTGGACGAGCCGTTCACCGAATACGGCCTGATCGCCAGCAAGATTGAAAAAGCCCCGGACAACAGCTGGGTGCGCTTCTACCTGCGTCCCGAAGCGAAGTTTCATGACGGCCATCCGATCCGCGCCGAAGACGTAGTGTTCAGCTTCCAGACGCTGACCAAGGAAGGTGCACCGATGTATCGCGGCTACTACGCCGACGTTGAGCAAGTGATCGCCGAAGATCCGCTCAAGGTGCTGTTCAAGTTCAAGCACACCAACAACCGCGAATTGCCGCTGATCCTCGGTCAGTTGCCGGTGCTGCCGAAACACTGGTGGGCCGAGCGTGATTTCAACAAGGGCAACCTGGAAATTCCTCTCGGCAGCGGCCCGTACAAGGTCACCCAAGTGAAGGCCGGGCGTTCGGTGCGTTACGAGCGGGTCAAGGATTACTGGGGCAAGGATTTGCCGGTGAATCGCGGCTTCTACAACTTCGACGTGATGACCACCGACTATTACCGCGACAACACCGTCGCACTGGAAGCCTTGAAAGCCGGGCAGTTCGATTACTGGCTGGAAATGGCGGCGAAAAACTGGGCCAACGCCTACAACGTGCCAGCAGTGACCGAAGGGCGGCTGATCAAGGAACAGATTGCCAACAGCAACCCGACCGGCATGCAGGGCTTCGTCTTCAATCTGCGCCGCCCGGTGTTTCAGGACGTGCGGGTACGCCAGGCCCTCGGTCTGCTGTTCGACTTCGAATGGACCAACAAGCAATTGTTCAACGGCGCTTATGCACGCACCCGCAGTTACTTCGAAAACTCGGAAATGGCCGCCACCGGCCTGCCTGATGCAGAGCAGGTGGCGATCCTCGATCCGTTCCGCAGCCAGTTGCCGGCGCAGGTGTTCAGCGAAGCCTTCGAAAATCCGAAAACCGACGCCAGCGGCATGATCCGCACGCAACAGCGCGAGGCGTATCAGTTGCTGCAAGAGGCTGGCTGGAAAATCGTCGACGACAAAATGGTCGACGCGACCGGCAAACCGGTGATCATCGAATTCCTCCTGGCGCAGACCGAATTCGAACGCGTGTTGTTGCCGTTCAAGCGCAACCTCAGCGACCTCGGTATCGATCTGGTGATTCGCCGTGTCGACGTGTCGCAATACGTCAATCGCGTGCGCTCGCGCGACTTCGACATGATGGTCGGCAGCTTCCCGCAGTCCAACTCGCCGGGCAACGAGCAGCGCGAGTTCTGGATGAGCGCTGCGGCCGACAAGGCCAGCAGCCGCAACTCGATGGGCCTCAAGGACCCGGTAGTCGATCATCTGGTGGAGAACCTGATCAACGCCGATTCGCGCAAAAGCCTGGTGGCCCACGCCCGCGCCCTCGACCGTGTGCTGCAATGGGGTTACTACGTGATCCCGAACTGGCACATCAAAACCTGGCGCGTGGCGTACTGGAACCACATTGGCCACCCTAAAGTCTCCCCCAAGTACGACATCGGCATTAACACCTGGTGGGTCAAACCCGATGCGAAACCTGCGGTAGAAGTCGAAACCCAACTGCAAGCCGACCCTGTGGGCACGGAGTAATCAGATGCTGGCGTACATTTTTCGGCGACTGCTGCTGATCATCCCGACCCTGTTCGGCATTTTGCTGATCAACTTCGTGATCATCCAGGCCGCGCCCGGCGGGCCGGTGGAGCAGATGATCGCCAAGCTCGAAGGCTTCGAAGGCGCCACCAGCCGCATTGCCGGCGGCGGTGCCGAAGTGTCGGTGGCCGGCTCTTCCTATCGCGGTGCACAGGGTCTGGACCCGGCGCTGATCAAGGAAATCGAGAAGATGTACGGGTTCGACAAGTCGGCCCCGGAACGTCTGTGGATCATGGTCAAGAACTACGCCCGGCTGGATTTCGGCGACAGCTTCTTTCGCGACGCCAAGGTCATCGACCTGATCAAGGAAAAGATGCCGGTATCGATCTCGCTGGGGCTGTGGAGCACGCTGATCATGTACCTGGTGTCGATCCCGCTGGGGATCGCCAAGGCCACGCGGCACGGCAGTCATTTCGACGTCTGGACCAGTTCGGCAATCATTGTCGGCTATGCGATTCCGGCGTTCCTGTTTGCAATTCTGCTGATCGTGGTGTTTGCCGGCGGCAGTTATCTGGACTGGTTTCCTTTACGCGGACTGACCTCGAACAACTTCGATGAACTGGGCCTGGGCGGCAAGGTTCTCGATTACTTCTGGCACCTGGCGCTGCCGGTGACGGCGCTGGTGATCGGCAACTTCGCGACCATGACCCTGCTGACCAAAAACAGCTTCCTTGACGAGATCAACAAGCAATACGTGGTCACCGCCAAGGCCAAGGGCCTGACCCGCCACCGCGTGCTCTACGGCCATGTGTTCCGCAACGCGATGCTGCTGGTGATTGCCGGTTTCCCGTCGGCGTTCATCGGCATCTTCTTCACCGGCTCGTTGCTGGTGGAAGTGATCTTCTCCCTCGACGGCCTTGGTCTGATGAGTTTCGAAGCGGCGATCAACCGCGATTACCCGGTGGTGTTCGGCACCCTGTTCATCTTCACCCTGCTGGGGCTGGTGGTGAAACTGATCGGCGACCTCACCTACACCCTTGTCGATCCGCGCATCGACTTTGCCAGCCGGGAGCATTGAGATGAACCTGTCCCCTCTCAACCGCCGGCGCTTCGAACTGTTCAAGGCCAACAAGCGTGGCTGGTGGTCGCTGTGGCTGTTCCTGATCCTGTTCGGCCTGAGCCTCGGTGCCGAGCTGATCGCCAACGACAAACCGCTGGTGGTGCACTACGACAACAACTGGTACTTCCCGGCGATCAAGCGTTACCCGGAAACCACCTTCGGCGGCGAATTTCCGCTGGAAGCCAACTACAAGAGCCCGTACATCCGCGAACTGCTCAAGGCCAAGGACGCGTGGGTGCTGTGGGCGCCGATTCCGTTCAGCTATCAGAGCATCAACTACGACCTGAAAGTCCCAGCCCCCGCCCCGCCGTCGGCGGACAACCTGCTGGGCACCGACGATCAGGGCCGCGATGTACTGGCGCGGGTCATCTATGGCTTCCGCGTGTCGGTGCTGTTCGCCCTGACCCTGACCGTGCTCAGCTCGATCATCGGCGTGATCGCCGGCGCCTTGCAGGGTTTCTATGGCGGCTGGGTCGATCTGGCCGGCCAGCGCTTTCTCGAGATCTGGTCGGGTTTGCCGGTGTTGTACTTGCTGATCATCCTCGCCAGTTTCGTCCAGCCGAATTTCTGGTGGCTGCTGGGAATCATGCTGCTGTTCTCGTGGATGAGCCTGGTGGACGTGGTGCGCGCCGAGTTCCTGCGCGGGCGCAACCTCGAATACGTGCGTGCGGCCAGAGCGCTGGGCATGCAGAACGGCGCGATCATGTTCCGCCACATCCTGCCCAACGCCATGGTTTCGACCATGACCTTCATGCCGTTCATCCTGACCGGCGCCATCGGCACCCTCACCGCCCTGGACTTCCTCGGTTTCGGCTTGCCGGCCGGCAGTCCGTCGCTGGGTGAACTGGTGGCCCAGGGCAAATCCAACCTGCAGGCGCCGTGGCTGGGCATGAGCGCGTTTGCGGTGCTGGCGCTGATGTTGAGTTTGCTGGTGTTCATCGGCGAGTCCGCTCGCGATGCCTTCGACCCGAGGAAGTGACATGAATCAGGACAATCTGATCGAAATCCGCGACCTGGCCGTCGAATTCGGCATCGGTGATCGCGTGCAACGGGTGGTCGAAGGCGTGAGTTTCGATATCAAGCGCGGCGAAACCCTGGCGTTGGTGGGCGAGTCAGGCTCGGGCAAGTCGGTGACGGCGCATTCGATCCTGCGCCTGCTGCCCTACCCGCTGGCGCGGCATCCGGCCGGCAGCATCAACTATTCAGGGCAAAACCTGCTGGAGCTGGGCGAAAAGACCATCCGTCACATTCGTGGCAACCGGATCGCGATGATCTTTCAGGAGCCGATGACCTCGCTCAACCCGCTGCACTCGATCGAGAAGCAGATCAACGAAGTGCTGGGCATCCACAAGGGCCTGACCGGCAAGGTCGCGACCAAGCGCACGCTGGAGCTGCTGGAGATGGTCGGCATCCCCGAGCCGCACAAGCGCCTCAAGGCCCTGCCCCACGAACTGTCCGGCGGCCAGCGCCAGCGTGTGATGATCGCCATGGCCCTGGCCAACGAGCCGGAACTGCTGATTGCCGACGAACCGACCACTGCGCTGGACGTGACCGTTCAGCTGAAAATCCTCGACCTGCTCAAGGAATTGCAGGCCCGATTGGGCATGGCGCTGTTACTGATCAGTCACGATTTGAACCTCGTGCGAAGAATTGCGCATCGAGTATGTGTCATGCAGCGCGGTTGCATCGTCGAACAGGCATCGTGCGAAGAGCTGTTCCGTTCGCCGCAGCATCCGTACACTCGGGAACTGCTTGGCGCGGAGCCCAGCGGAGGCCCGGCGAGCAATAAAATCGGGGCGCCGCTGCTTGAAGTCGAGGATCTGAAAGTCTGGTTCCCGATCAAGAAAGGCCTGCTCAAGCGCACGGTGGATCACGTCAAGGCAGTGGACGGCATCAATTTCAGCCTGCCTCAGGGTCAGACTCTGGGGATTGTGGGGGAAAGCGGTTCCGGTAAATCCACCCTCGGTCTGGCGATCCTGCGGTTGATCGGCAGCAAAGGTGCGATCCGTTTTGAAGGCAAGCAGCTAGACTGCCTGACGCAAAGCGAAGTCCGGCCGTTGCGTCGGGAGATGCAGGTGGTGTTTCAGGATCCGTTTGGCAGCCTGAGCCCGCGGATGTGCGTGAATGACATCGTTGGCGAAGGCCTGCGGATCCACAAGATGGGCACCGCCGCCGAGCAGGAAGCGGCGATTATTGCGGCATTGAAGGAGGTAGGTCTGGATCCGGAAACCCGGCACCGCTACCCCCACGAATTTTCCGGTGGGCAACGGCAGCGGATTGCCATAGCCCGGGCTTTGGTGCTCAAACCGGCGCTGATCCTGCTGGACGAGCCGACTTCGGCCCTCGACCGGACGGTGCAGCGGCAAGTGGTGGAGCTGTTGCGTTCACTGCAAGCCAAGTACAACCTGACGTATTTGTTCATCAGCCATGACCTGGCTGTTGTGAAAGCGCTGAGCCACCAGCTGATGGTGGTCAAGCATGGCCAAGTGGTCGAACAGGGAGACGCGCAAAGTATCTTTGCCGCCCCCCAACATCCGTATACACAGCAGTTGCTGGAGGCCGCTTTCCTGGCACCAGCCACTGCGCAATAACCTGAAAGAGGAGCAACACATGGGTTTTCTCGCCGGTAAGCGCGTACTGATCGTCGGTGTCGCCAGCAAGCTGTCCATCGCATCCGGCATCGCTGCCGCCATGCATCGCGAGGGCGCTGAGCTTGCCTTCACTTATCAGAACGACAAACTGAAAGGTCGCGTAGAAGAGTTCGCACAGGGCTGGGGTTCGAGCCCTGAGCTGTGCTTCCCGTGCGACGTGGCCAGCGATGAAGAAATCGCCAAGGTCTTCGAAGAACTGAGCAAGAAGTGGGACGGCCTGGACTGCATCGTGCACTCCGTCGGCTTCGCCCCGGGCGACCAACTGGATGGCGACTTCACCGAAGCCACCACCCGTGACGGTTTCCGCATCGCTCACGACATCAGCGCCTACAGCTTCGTGGCTCTGGCCAAAGCTGGTCGCGAAATGATGAAAGGCCGCAACGGCAGCCTGCTGACCCTGTCGTACCTGGGCGCCGAGCGCACCATGCCTAACTACAACGTGATGGGCATGGCCAAGGCTTCGCTGGAAGCCGGCGTACGTTACCTGGCCGGTTCCCTGGGCCCGGACGGCACCCGCGTCAACTGCGTATCGGCCGGCCCGATCCGCACCCTGGCCGCTTCCGGCATCAAGAACTTCCGCAAGATGCTGGCCGCCAACGAAGCGCAAACCCCGCTGCGCCGCAACGTCACCATCGAAGAAGTCGGCAACGCCGGCGCCTTCCTGTGCTCCGACCTGGCGTCGGGCATCAGCGGTGAAATCATGTACGTGGACGGCGGCTTCAACACCACCGCCATGGGCAACATCGAAGAGTAATCTTCGCGTTGCCGATAAAAAGCCCGCCTGTTCAGGCGGGCTTTTTCATGCCTGCGATTCCAGGCAACGGGCGAACAACTGTTGAATCGGTTGAGAACGCTGGCTGTAACGCTGCAACACCACCATCTCCCGATAAAACGTCAGTTCTCCCAGTTCGATCACCCTCACCTTCAGCGGATGCTCCAGCCATAGCCCGGCCCTGGGCAACAACGAAACCCCGAGCCCGCACTCGACCATCTTCACGATCGCTTCGAGCTCATCCAGCTCAAGCGCTACCTGGACATCAATCCGCTGCTCGCGCAGAAACTGTGTCACCAACCGTCCACCAAACGAGTTGCGGTCATAACGCACGTGAGAATGCTCCGCCAGCAGTTGCAGCGGATCATCGCCCTCAACCTCCAGCGGCACGATCAACACGAACGGCTCGCGACGGATCACCTGCGCCGACAGCTCCTTGGGCAATTCGAACGGTGGCCTGATCATGATCGCCAGATCGACTTCCCCGGCATCCACCTGGCTCAACAGGTTCAGCGACACGCCGGGCACCAGTTTCGGTTCCACGCCCGGCGCCTGTTGCCGCAAGCGCAACAAGGCCTGAGGCAACAGCCCGGTCTGTGCGGTCGCCACGGCACCGATTTTCAGCTCACCGCGAAACTCGCCGACATCTTCGCTGATCGCCATGCGGCTGAAGGTGGCGAGCATTTCCTGCGCCATCGGCACTGCGCGCTGCCCGGCCGGATTAAGGATCGCCTGTCGCCCGGTGCGATCGAACAGACGCACGCCCAAGGCCTGCTCCAGATTGCGGATCTGCGCGCTGACCGCCGATTGCGTCAGGCCGATATGCAGACCGGCGGCGGCAAACGTGCCATGTCGCGCCACTGCCAGAAAGGTTTTCAGTTCACGTAGCATGGGCGCCTCGACTGATCGAAATAATTTGAGCTCGGCGCAAAAACTATCGTCTTTCAATCGAAAAGCACAGCGTTAGACTCAGTTCACCCCAACCGTTGATAGAGACCGCGCCTATGTCACTCAGCCCTTTCCACTTGGCCATTCCGGTGTACGACCTCGCCGCTGCCCGGCATTTTTACCGTGAAGTGTTCGGACTCGAGGAAGGTCGCTCCAGCGATCACTGGGTCGACTTCAATTTCTTCGGGCATCAACTGGTGATTCATCTGGCGCCGAAGAACGCGTCGCAGGAGGCGGCGCACACCAACACTGTGGACGGGCATGACGTGCCGGTGCCGCATTTTGGCGTGGTGCTGGGGATGGAGGAATGGCATGCACTGGCCGAGCGTTTGAAGTCACTGGACACGCGGTTTGTGATCGAGCCGGGAATCCGGTTTCAGGGACTGGTGGGCGAACAGGCGACGATGTTCTTGTTTGACCCGTGTGGCAATGCGCTGGAGTTCAAGGCGTTCAAGGATATCGGGCAGTTGTTTGCCAAGTGACTTGTGGTGCCTTCACTGGCGCCATCGCCAGCAGGCTGGCTCCCACAGGGAATGCATTTCAAATTGTGGGAGCCAGCCTGCTGGCGATAAGGCCAGAATTAACAGCGCTTCAAAGCCTGCTTGTGCGCATACATCGCCCCGTCCGCATCCGCCAGCAACTTGTCCACGGTGTCATGGCGCTGCGGGTTGTATTCGATCTGGCCGACGCTGAAGCGAATCGCGTAGCCCCGGTGCAACGTGGCATTGCGCTCTTCGAGGATTTCCTTGAGTCGCGCCATGATCGCCGTGGTTTCGACGTGGCTTGAGCCAGTCAGCAGCGCCACGAACTCATCGCCGCCCAGACGCCCGACCACATCGCTCTCGCGAAAGGCGATGCGCAGCACATCGGCGAAGTTCTTCAGCGCGCTGTCGCCCTCGGCATGACCGTAAAGATCGTTGATCTGCTTGAAGTCATTGAGGTCGAAAAACAGCAGCGTCGCCGGTTTTTCCAGGCGTGCGCAGGCATCCAGCGCGTGCTGGGCCAGCATCTTGAAGCCGCGACGGTTGGACAGCAGCGTCAGCTCGTCCATGCTCGCCATCTGCACGGCCATCAGTTCCTGCTCGGCCATGCCAGCCAGATCACGCAGCAAGGCGCGCTCTTCGTCGTCGAGTTCGCGGGGTTTGGTGTCGATCAGGCACAAGGTGCCCATCTTGTTGCCGTTGGGCACGGTCAGCGGATAACCGGCGTAGAAGCGGATGTTCGGGTCGCCGATCACCAGCGGATTATCGTGAAAGCGCTCGTCATCGCGGGCATCGCGCACCAGCAGCAGTTCGTCCTGGAGGATCGCATGGCCACAGAACGACGTATCCCGTGGGGTTTCGGTGGCGTCCAGGCCCACGCGAGATTTGAACCATTGGCGATCCTTGTCCACCAGCGTGACCAGTGCGATCGGCACGTTGAACAGACGCTTGGCCAGGCGCGTCAGCCGGTCGAAACGCTCCTCCGGTGCGGTGTCGAGCAGCTTCAGATCCTGCAGCGCTTGAATACGCACAGCTTCATTGGCGGGTTTGCCGGGTACCAGCATCACACACTCCTTTGTCGTCGATGCAGTTGAGCGTAGACCGAATCAGCAATGCCTCAACTTCTCATCCGCCGGCCACCGGACATGGCCCGCCTGCATCGGCCCACAGTTTGAACTGGGTCACGAAGATATCGTGCGGCACCGGCACCGGCGCGCGCCCGGCCCCGGGATTCCAGCCCCAGAGCACCAGTTTGTCTTCGTTGACGTGTTTGATCAGTGCGGCGAAGTCCCGGTCGCCGTTGCTGGCGCGGTCCTTGATCATCGCGCACAAACGATCTGGCGGCAGACCGATCCAGGCCATTTTGTGCGCGGCCGGCGGCAGGCTCCAGTGCGGCGCCCCAGGTGGCGCATGAGGGCCGTAACTGGCCGGCGGGTTGCTTTCGGCGTGGCAGGTGGCGCACGGCAAACCGGCCGCGCCCTTGCCGTCCATGCCGCGCACCACGCTCATGGCGTGGGGAATGCCGGCGTCGAACTGTAACGGTGAATCCCCGGGGATGTGACAGTTCTGGCAACGCGGGCTCTGGAAGACTTTCTGCACCGTGCCGAAGGCTTTCAAGGCTTCCTGATCGTCAGCGAACAGATCCGACGCATAACCGCCCAGCCCAAGCAGAATCACCGTGCCCAACAACAGATGTCGTTTCATCTCACACCCCCGACAATAGCAGCGGCAGTTCCCGCAGGCGCTGCCCCGTCAGGGCGAACACCGCGTTGGCCACCGCCGGCGCCGTGGGCGGCACGCCGGCCTCGCCGATGCCGCCGGGTTTGTCGGTGCTCGGCACGATATGCACCTCGACCACCGGCATTTCATTGAGGCGCAGCACTTGATAGTCGTGATAGTTGGACTGCACGACATGGCCGTCCTTGAGGGTCAGTTTGCTGTGCAGCGCCATGCCCAGGCCGAAGGTGATGCACGACTCCATCTGCGCCGCGATGCTTTGCGGGTTGACCGCAATCCCGCAGTCCACCGCGCAGACCACGCGATGCACGCGGATCGCCAGATTGTCCTGGGACACCTCCGCCACCTGCGCCACGTAACTGCCGAACGATTCGTGCACCGCCACGCCCAGCGCATGGCCGTCCGGCAGCGGGGCTTTCCAGTTGGCCTTCTCCACCGCCAGGTTCAACACGCCGAGATGCCGGGCGTGATCCTTGAGCAGCGTTCGTCGGTACTCCACCGGGTCCTTGCCCGCCGCCGTGGCCATTTCATCGATCAGCGACTCCATGACAAACGCGGTGTGGCTATGGCCCACCGAACGCAGCCAAAGCACGTTGATCCCGGTGGTCGGCGAGTGCAGATCGACCTGATGATGGGCCAGGCCCTTGATGTACGGGCTGTCCGAAACGCCTTCGACCGACGTCTGATCGACCCCGTTCTTGACCATGGTTTTCTCGAGCATGGTGCCGGCCATGATCGATTGCCCGACCAGCACATGCTGCCAGGCCAGCGGCATGCCGTCGGCGCCGAGGCCGATCTTCGCCTGATGCAGGAACATCGAGCGGTAGTAGCCACCGCGAATATCGTCTTCACGCGACCACACGGTTTTCACCGGCATCGCGGCAGCCTTGGCCACTTGCACCGCTTCGGCGACAAAGTCCGAAGTCGGGTTGGCCCGCCGGCCGAAACCGCCGCCGAGGAATTCGGTGTGGATCTCCACCTGCTCCGGCTTGAGCCCGGTGATCTTGCCGGCGACCATCTGATCCAGCGTCTGGAACTGGGTGCCGGTCCAGATCTCGCACTTGTCGGCGCTGATCTTCACCGTACAGTTGAGCGGTTCCATGGGCGCATGGGCCAGATACGGCACGCTGTATTCGACGTCGATTTTCTTCGCTGCCTTGCCGAAATTGCCCTTGGCATCCCCAGCCTGCGCCGCCGAAGTGCCCGGCGTGGCTGCCAGTTTGCGGAAACTCGCCAACAGCTTTTCACTGCTCAGATCAGCGTTCGGCCCCAGGTCCCAATCGACCTTCAGCGCATCGCGACCGAGCTTCGCCGCCCAGTAATGCTCGGCGACCACGGCTACACCGGTCGGCACCTGCACCACTTTGTGCACGCCGGGGATCGCCAGCGCTTCTGCGCCTTCGAAGGATTTCACCGTGGCGCCGAACGCCGGCGCCCTAGCGACCATCGCCGTCATCAGCCCGTCGAACTGCACGTCCATGCCGAATTTGGCGCGGCCGGTGATTTTCTCCGGGGTGTCGAGGCGTTTGGTGGGTTTGCCGATGACTTTCCAGTCCTTGGCTTCCTTGAAGGTGATCGACTTCGGATCCGGCACCGGCAGTTGCCCGGCGGCGTCCGCCAGTTCGCCGTAGGTGGCGCGGTTGTCGCCGGCAATCACCACGCCGGATTCGGTGCGAATTGTCGACGGCGCCACGTTGAAACGCTTGGCCGCCGCTTCGATCAGCATCTGCCGCGCCGTGGCACCGGCGAGGCGGTAACGATCGAACTCCATCCAGGTCGAGGTCGATCCGCCGGTAATCTGCATCCCGCCAAAACCGGGCATGCCGTAATCGGCTGCCGAGGCCGGCGAGTGTTCGACGCGGATCTTCGACCAGTCGGCGTCCAGCTCTTCGGCGATCAACATGGTCAGGCCGGTCCAGATGCCCTGGCCCATTTCCGAATGGCCGAGCAGCACGGTGACGCTGTTATCTGCCGCGATGCGCAGGAACGCGTTCGGCGCAAACACCTTGCCTTCGTTCTCGGCTGCCATGGCAAAGCGGTTGCCGCCGGGCACCACGAACGCCACCACCAGACCACCGCCAAGCACGGCGCTGCCCTTGAGAAATCCGCGACGGGATACAGGACTGTTCATCACTCACCTCCCCTCGCTCAGCCGATGTCGGCGGCACGCTTGACCGCCGCGCGGATTCTTGGGTACGTGCCGCAGCGGCAGATGTTGCCGGAGAGCGCCTGATCGATATCGCTGTCGGTGGGTTTGGGGATTTTCGCCAGCAACGCGGCGGCGGACATGATCTGCCCGGACTGGCAGTAACCGCATTGCACCACGTCCAGCTCGGCCCAGGCCTGCTGCACCGGGTGCGAACCATCGCTCGACAGACCTTCGATGGTGAGGATTTTCTGGCCATGGGCGACAGCCGTGGCCGGGGTGATACACGAACGCAGCGGTGCGCCATCGACGTGCACGGTGCAGGCACCGCACTGGGCCATGCCGCAACCGAATTTGGTACCGGTCAGGTGCGCGACATCGCGCAGGACCCAGAGCAACGGCATGTCCGCGGGGACATCGAGCTCCTGATCCTTGCCATTGATGTTCAAGGTCAGCATCGGGGACTTCCTCAGACTCACGGTGTTCTGAAGGGCGCTGCTACGGCTCTCGATGGCCGCGCGCGCCTCGGCTTATCCCTTTCAGCTAAGCGCATTTTGACCCGACGACCAGCCGCTGCGACCACCGGTCATGGATCTACAGCATCGCGGCAACACGTTGCGCCGTGGCCTTGGCCGATTGTGGGTTCTGCCCGGTCACCAGTTTGCCGTCGGTCACCACATTCGACGTGAACGGCAGAAACGCCTTTTCGTAGCGTGCCCCGCGATCCTTCATCTGTTGCTCCGAGTCGTACGGTACTTTTTTCGCGACACCGGCCAGCACTTCTTCCATCCACGAATAACCGGTGACCTTGCGCCCCGCCACCAGCAGGCTGCCGTCCGATAGCCGCGTGTTGAGCAACCCGCAATAACCATGGCAGACCGACGAAACGATCCCGCCGCGCTCGAAGATCTCCCGGGTCAGCCGTTGCAGGCCGGGGTCATCGGGAAAGTCCCACATCACCGCGTGCCCGCCGGTGAAGTAGATGGCGTCGAAATCCGCGCTGTCGATCTGCTCCGGGCTGGCGGTGTTCGCCAGCAGCGCCATGCTCGCCGGATCGTTCAGCCAGTCCTTCGCCGAGCGGTCGAGCATCGGCCACTTCAGCGCCCGTGGCTCCAACGGACTTTGCCCGCCCTTTGGGCTGACAAGTTGCTGCTCAAAGCCTTTTCCCGCGAACACCTGCCAGGCATGGGTCAACTCCCCCAGCCACAGCCCGGTGGGTTCGGTCGGATCGGCATAGTGGGCGACATTGGTCACGATATGCAGGATACGACGGGTCATTTGGCAGCCTCTCTCTGGGTAACACCGGCCTGACCGAACGCCGTCAGCGGCACCGGCAGGTTCAGCACGATCTGCGCGTCCTTGATCACGTCCAGCCGCAGGATCCGCGTAGCCCCGAGGCCATCGAGCAACTGGCTCAGCGGGCCGCCGTTGCGATCCAGCTGCACATCGCGCGGAAACAGGCGTTGGGCAAAGGATAGTGTGTTGCTCTGCACCACGCTCTGGTGCCACAGGCCATCGACCTGATGAATCATGGTGGCGGTGCTCATGCGCGATTGCGGCGTGACGTTCTTCAGGGTCGGCAGCGGCGCTTTCAGCACCAGGTCCGGCAAGCCCTTGGGCCCGTCGATGCGGGCGCTGACGCTGGTGCCGATGTTCACGTTGATGTCGGCGCGCCACTTGGGCAATTGATAGCCGTGCACGCCGCGCACCCGGGCGATTTCGGTGTTCACCGGCAGCGCCAGCACATGGGCGGTGAAACTGCGTCGGCGCATGGCGTCCATCAGTTCTCGCGCGTGGGAGCCACGGGCGCCGGGGCGACGCACGACAATCGCCACGGAGACTTCGTCGTACGGGTCGTTGTCGCAAACCGAATAGGAGAAAAACGTCAGCGCCACCAGGCCGTAGCCGGGAAACGCCCGCAGCGGTTCAAGCGGCGCAGGCAAGGTGGCGCGCAGTCGGTCCAGCGGCGCCAGGAACAGCAACTGCACGCTGCCGGAACGGTAATAGAAGTTCGGCGCCCAGGTCGGCCCGACTCTCGACGCGACCTGCTGCTTGGGAATGCGCCGGAAGAAGTCGATGTTGCCGGCTGCCTTGTCCCGGGCCACTTCGTCGAGGTTGGGGTTCATCCGGAATCGGTCGTAGTAGCCGCCCTCCAGCACTTCGACCTTGTGCGTTCCGAATTCCACCTTCGTAAAGCGCTTGTTCATGTTCGCTGACCTTCTCGCTGATTGACCCGGCGGATGGCCGGTGAGCAAGACTCTAAGGTTCAACCAAACTTTAAGGTCAAGCGTACAACGGCTATGGCCCATCATTCACGCCAGCGATGACCGTTCGGAACTTGCTTGACCTTGAAGTGCACTTCAATCCTAGAGTTGATAACGCTTGTCATCACTCCCTTCGGGGTCACGTTCCGCATTTTCCAGGAGTCGCGAACATGGGATATGTCACAACGAAAGACGGCGTCGAAATCTTCTATAAGGACTGGGGCCCGAAAGACGCCCCGGTGATTCACTTCCACCACGGCTGGCCGCTCAGCGCGGACGACTGGGATGCACAGATGCTGTTCTTCCTCGCCCAGGGCTTCCGGGTCGTGGCCCATGATCGACGGGGGCACGGGCGTTCGAGCCAGGTCTGGGACGGCCACGACATGGATCATTACGCCGACGATGTGGCGGCGGTGGTCAACCATCTGGGGACGCAGAAAGCCGTGCATGTCGGTCACTCCACCGGTGGCGGCGAGGTGATTCACTACATCGCCCGGCATGGCGAGGATCGGGTCTCCAAAGCCGCGATCATCAGCGCCGTGCCACCGTTGATGGTGAAAACCGACAGCAGCCCCGGCGGTTTGCCGAAATCGGTGTTCGACGATCTTCAGGCGCAACTGGCGGCCAATCGCTCGCAGTTCTATCACGATGTGCCGGCCGGCCCGTTCTACGGCTACAACCGGCCCGGGGCCAAGCCTTCGGAAGCGGTGGTTCTGAACTGGTGGCGCCAGGGCATGATGGGCGGCGCCAAGGCCCACTACGACGGCATCGTCGCCTTCTCGCAGACCGACTTCACCGCCGACCTGAAAAGCATCTCGATCCCGGTGCTGGTGATGCACGGCGATGATGACCAGATCGTGCCCTATGAAAACGCCGGCGTGCTGTCGGCGAAGCTGCTGAAAAACAGCACGCTGAAGATTTATCCGGGCTTCCCCCACGGGATGCCGACCACCGAGGCGCCGACGATCAACGCAGATCTGCTGGCGTTCATTCGCGGCTGATATTAGTCGGGGTCAGGTGTCCTGCCTGACCCCGGCTATTCTTCGGTTCTCCCCGTTCCCTCGCGATCACGTACGTAGTGCCGGACCAAAGGAAAGGCCGGCAGCCACGACTCCCGACGCACCGTCCACAGCTCATAGGTGGGCTGAAATTGATCCGGTGTATCCAGCGCCCCTAGGTTGACCTCGACTTCATCGCCACTGCGGCCAAACACCGACGAGCCACAGCGCGGACAGAAATGTCGCCCCGCATAGTCATGGGTCTTGCCGGTAATCGTCACCACGTCCTCGGGAAAGATCGCCGACGCGGCAAACAGCGCGCCATGGTGTTTGCGGCAATCCAGACAGTGGCAAACGCCAACCCTGTAGGGTCGCCCTGACGCCTCGATCCGCACCTCGCCGCACAGACAACCGCCGGTCAATCGGTCCATGGGACACCTCGTCTGAAAATGGAATATCCGGTGAGTGAAAATAGCAGCCCACTGGGGGAACGCTTACAATCGTGGCCCATTAATACTATTCAGGCAGAACCGTTCTTTCATGGCGCTCGATCCTCTCACGATGCTCACCATTTCCACCGCCCTGGCCGCGGCGGCCGCCCTGTATCTGGCGGTCGAATGGCGCAGCATCCGCGAACCTTCCCTGCTGTTCTGGAGCGCCGGTTTCGCCACCATCACCGTCGGCTCGAGCCTGGCCCTGTTGCGCGCCAATGGCTATCCGCTGATCGGCATCTGGTTCGCCAACGGCTTGCTGGTAGTTGCGCACTGGCTGTTTCTGCTGGGGGTCGCGCGATTTACCCAGCAGCGGTTGTCGCGGGCCTGGTACTTGATGTTCCTGCTCTGGCTGGCGTTGCTGCTGCTACCGGAAGATCCGTCGTGGTCGAAGATCATGCTGATGGCCAACTCGCTGCTGGTGGCCGCGTTGATGCTGCGGGCCAGCCTGTTGCTGCGCCCTCACGGCAAATCGTTGAGCGTCGGCGCGGTGCAGTTGCGTTACGTGCTGCTGATCCACGGCGCGTTCTATTTCACCAAGGCGATCATCGCGGTGATTCCCGGCACGCTGATCGATCTGGCGTCGCTGCGCGGCGAAATCATTCAGGTTTCCCTGGTCGAAGGCGCGATGGCGATCATGCTGATCGCGCTGTCAATGACCGGCACCGAGCGCTATCGCCGGGAAAAACAGATCGCCGAACTCGCCGCCCGGGACCCGCTGACCGCGCTGTACAACCGTCGCGCCCTGGAAGTCCGCGCACCGCGCCTGCTCGATGAAGTCTCCAGCGCCCGGCCCGGCGCCCTGCTGCTGATCGACATCGACAACTTCAAACTGATCAACGACCTGTACGGCCACACCGCCGGCGACCGGTTGCTCATCGCCCTCAGCGAAATTATCCGCGCGGTGCTGCCCAACGGCGCGCTGGCGGCACGGCTGGGCGGTGACGAATTCGTGATGCTGCTGGGCGATGCGTCCCACGCTCAGATCATGGTGCTGGGCAGTGCGCTGCGTGAGCAGTTTCAGCAGATGACTTCCCAGACCTATACCACTCCGCAAGCGGTCACCCTGAGCATCGGCGCCAAGGTGTTCGATCAGCCGCCGGCCAGCCTCGCGGCGTTGATCGAACAGGGCGACAGCGCGCTCTACGAATCCAAGCGCGGCGGTCGCAACCGGATTCAACTGGCCGACTACACCTGACCTATCCTTGCCTGCAACCCGCGATCCCGGAGTCCGTCATGTCCTCGCCTGAATCCACCCTCCTCCAGAGCTGGCACCACAACGCCCGGGCCTGGACCGAAGCCGTGCGCAGCGGCGCCATCGAGAGCCGCCGGCAGGTCACCGATCAGGCCATTCTGCTGGCGGTGATGGGGCGTCAGCCGGAGCGCGTGCTCGATCTGGGATGCGGCGAAGGCTGGCTGTTGCGGGCACTGGCCGAGCGAGGATTCGAGATAGTCGGCGTGGACGGCGATGCGACGCTGGTCGGGGCCGCGCGGGTGGCCGGTTCATCGCCCGTGCATGTCGCCAGTTACGAAGATTTGGTTGAGGCGCAGGTCGACATTGGCCGCGACTACGATCTGATCTGCGCCAATTTTTCCCTGCTGCATCAGGACATCATTCCGCTGCTCGCGGCGATGAATGCCCTGCTCGTACCGGGCGGTGCGCTGGTGATCCAGACGCTGCATCCGTGGTCCGTAGCCGCCGGTGATTATCAGGATGGCTGGCGGGAAGAAACCTTCGACGGATTCCAGGGCGAGTGGTCGCCGATGCCATGGTATTTCCGCACCCTGTCCAGCTGGCTGAATGCGCTGGACATGGCCGGCCTGCAGTTGACCGGCCTGCGCGAACCGCAGCATCCGCAAAGCCCGGTGCCGCAGTCGTTGTTGATGATTGCCGAGCGTCGCGCTTAAAACGCTTAGAGCCTCGGCTGAAGCAGAATCCCGGTGTAATGCCGCAAAAACAGCGCGAACCCCGCGCACCAGAGCACCACCGACAGCCCCAGCCCCAGACTGGAAAACGGCACCAGCAACACCCGGCAACCCGCCGCAATCAGCACCAGCGCAAAGCCCAGCACCATGCCTTTCGAGGGCTGCAACAACCGGCCGGTGTGACCGAGACTGACCCGCGCAATCATCGCCAGAATCAACCCGCCCACCCCGCCGACCGCCAGTGCATGGGTCGCCAGGCTTTGCTGGCCGATCAAGCCCAGATGCCACAGCGACATGGCCCAGGTTGCCAGCGCCATCCAGCCGTAAGCCAGGTACAGCGACCACAGCAGCGGCACCCGCCACATCCCGCGATCATGCCAGCGGATAAGCCGCATCAACTGCAAACTGCCGGTCAGCACAAACAGGCCCGCCAGCCATAGCCGGGGTGAATCATTGAGGCCTGCCGCAAAAGTGACAGCGGTCAGCAGGCTTCCGATCAACAGCAAACGGGTTGGCCGTGGATTGGCGGCCGGCGCCGGTGGACGGTTCAAGCCGCGCTGAATAAAGAACGGAATCACCCGCCCGCCAATCACGGTCATCAGCGCCGCCATCAGCCACAACGCGCCCAACACACCCTGGCGTTGCAGGCCAACGTCGTCGTTGTACAGGCCAATCAAAGTCAGCGCCTGACAACCCGCCATCAACCCAAGTACCAGCACAATCGGGTAGTTATCGCGTTTGCGCGCTGCGACCAGATCCCGTCCCAGCATCACTGCCAGCAGCGGTAGAAACCCCCATTGCAGCGCCAGAATCAGTCCGGTCGGCAACGGCAGCCACCAGGCCCCACGCCCGAGCAGCCAGACCGACACCAACGCGATCAGCGCCCCGCCGCGCACGCCGGGAATGCCGGTCCAGTTGGGCACCGCCGTCAGCAGAAACCCGGCAACGATCGCCGCCGCGAAACCGAAGGGCATTTCATGCCGATGCCAGGCGAGCATGCCGCCCGCCGGTTGCAGATCGAACCAATGGCCGTAAAGCCACAGGCCCCAGATCAAAATCGCCAGCGCGGCGAATCCGGCCCCGGCCAGAAACAACGGCCGGAAGCCCAGGCTGAACAGCGGTGCATCGGCGAGTCTGCGCATGGTCAAGCCACCACGGCGGCGTGATGCTGGCCCAGCCGATATTGAGACAGAAGCCGCATCACGTAGCCGATTTTCAGCAGGGTCGGGCCGATGATGGTCATCGCATGCATCGCTACCAACAGCGCAATCGGCATGTGGCCCTGATACAGATAAGCGCCGTAGATCCCGGCCAGCAGCATCATCAGACCGGCGACGAGGATCTTGCTCGACAGGTGCAGAACGTTCAGCGGACTTTCGAAGAAAGCGAACATGGTGGCGTACTCCTGATCGGTTCAGTGGGTACGCTGGATGTATCAACTCTCGTGCCAGATTTTTAACCCAACAGAATCAGCAGTTTGAGAATGACGTAGTCAATCAGACCTCACACCGAATTAGTCATAACGACTAACCAAGAAGTCAAACAGACTACAAATCAGCTTCCACACCCGGCAACCCTCCCAAAAGCAAACCAATATCATTTGCGCAGCTTCGACCCATTTGCTTTAATCGCGACCCATTCTTATTTGGACCGCTGACAACGGTCGCCCTGGACGCTTGCTCAGAATGACGGTCGCCGACACCTCTCTCGTGCAAAACCTCTACGTCAGCCATCACCGCTGGCTGCACGAGCTATTGCGTCGACGGCTGAGCAACGCGATAGATGCTGCCGATCTGGCCCATGACACGTTTATCCGCGTGCTCAAGCGTCCGCAGGCGTTCAACGGCGAAGTCCACGAGCGCTCGCACCTGGCAACCATCGCCCGCGGTCTGTGCGTCGATCACTGGCGCCGCCGTCAACTGGAACAGACCTGGCTGGAAACCCTGGCCAACCGCCCGCCGGCCCTGCAACCGTCGCCGGAACAACAGGCGATCATCGTCGAGACCCTGCACGAAGTGGACGCCATGCTCGCGCGCCTGCCGCAACGGGTCAGCGAGGCGTTCATCCTCGCGCAACTGCACGACATGCCTTACCGGCTGATCGCCGAACAGATCGGCGTCAGCGAGCGAATGATCAAGAAATACCTGGCCCAGGCGATGATGCATTGCGCGATCCTCGAGGCCGAACTCGACGGTCTGTTGATTGAGTAAGGTCATGAACCGACTCAGTCACGCCAGCCTCGAACAGGCCGCGCAGTGGTACGTGCAACTGCACGACGAACACGTCGCCGACCACGAACGCCAGCGCTGGCAAGCCTGGCTGGCGCAAAGTGCCGAGCATCAGGAAGCGTGGCGCTACGTGGAACGGGTCGGCCAGCGTTTCGCGCCGTTGCAGGGCGAGAACGAGGCCCATGCCGTCAGCCACACTTTGCGCAGCAGCCCGCGCGCCTCGATCAGCCGTCGTCAGTCGCTCAAGGGTTTGCTGATACTTGCGGCCACCGGCCTCAGCGGCTGGGCCGCATGGCGCGGCACGCCGTTGCCGGGCACCTTCGAACGCCTGAGCGCCGACCTGTCCACCGGCACCGGGGAGACCCGCGAAACCACGCTCGCCGACGGCAGCCGGATCTGGCTCAACGCCCTCAGTGCCCTCAACGTTCGTTTCGATGCCACGCAACGGCGGCTGCAATTGCGCGCCGGTGAAGTGCTGATCGACACCGCGAAAGATCCGGGCCGCGCGTTTCTGGTGGACACCGTGCATGGCCGGATGCGCGCCCTCGGCACGCGATTCAGCGTGCGTCACGACTATCAGCAAACCGTGCTCAACGTGTTCGAAGGTGCGGTGGAAGTGCGCAATCACAACGATCAGATCGAAGTGGTGCAGGCCGGTCGGCAACTGGCGTTCAACGCTGAGCAACTGCACGCCACAACCCCGGCCAGTCCATCCCGCGAAGCCTGGCGTCAGGGCTTGCTGCTGGCGGACAACCTGCCGCTGGGCGACCTGATCGAAGAACTCAGCCGCTATCGACCGGGGCATCTGCATTGCGATCCGGGCGTTGCGCGGTTGCCGGTGATGGGGTCGTTCCCGCTCAAGGACACCGATCAGGCGCTGCGATTGCTCGAGGCGGCGTTGCCGATCCGTGTCGACAAGGCATTGAGCTGGTGGGTCAACGTCGGGCCCAGAGGCTGATTATTTTTCATTTCACGGTTCCCTTTTGGCCGTCTCGTCCGGTTGATCCTCAGTAGCCCCTCTTCTGTCTCCGGGAACTCCATGCTGCGATCCACGCTTGCCCGCACCCGTTTCACCCTGGCCCTGGCGTGCGCCACGCCGGGGCTGTGCGCGCCGAATGCCGTGGCCGACGCCCTGCGCGCAGCAACCCATCGCTACAACATCGCGCCCGGTCCATTGGTCAGCGTCCTCAACCGTTTTGCCGAGCAAAGTGGTGTGTTTCTCGCCGGCCACAACGACCTCGCCGCCGACAAGCGCAGCCCCGGCCTGACTGGCGACTTCACCGAACAACAAGCCCTGCAACGCCTGTTGCAAGGCAGCGGGCTGCAAGCCCAAGCGCAGAGCGCAGGTGGGTACGTGCTGCGGTCCGGGCAAGATCCATTGGAACTCGACACCACCACGGTCTCCGGCCGACAGCTCGGCGCCATCACCGAAGACACCGGCGCCTACACCACCGGCTCGACCGCATCGGCCACCGGCCTGCCGCTATCTCTGCGCGAAACCCCGCAGTCGGTCACCGTCATCACCCGCCAACAACTCGACGATCAGGGCGCTACCGGCATCGCCGACATCCTGCGCCGCGCCCCCGGCATCAGCGTGCAGAACTACGACAGCGAGCGCTGGGAGTTCTCCGCCCGGGGCGCGCCGATCACCAACTTCCAATACGACGGGGTCAACACCGACTACGACGGCGTCTACGATTACGGCACCACCAGCACCGACATGGCGCCCTACGACCGGGTCGAAATCATCAAGGGCGCCACCGGGTTGATGACCGGATCCGGCGACCCTTCGGCTACGGTCAACCTGATCCGCAAACGTCCGACCCCGGCATTCAAGGCCTCGCTCAGCGGCACCGTCGGCTCATGGGACAACTACCGCAGCGAAGCCGATATCGCCGGGCCGCTGACCGACAGCGGCAACCTGCGCGGGCGCTTCGTCGGCGTCCATCAACAGCGCAGCGCCCACGCCGACCATTATCAAAACACCCGGGACATCGCCTACGGCATCCTCGAAGCCGACCTCACTCCGGACACCCTGCTGACCGTCGGTTTCGATCAGCAGAACACCCGCTCGCGCGGCGCCAGCTGGACCGGTTTCCCGATGTTCTACAGCGACGGTTCACGGACCAATTTCTCGCGCTCGTTCAACCCGGCCACCGACTGGAGCCGCCGCGATTTCACCAACCAGACGCTGTTCGCTTCCCTCAACCGGCAACTGGCCAACGACTGGACGCTGAAGTTCAGCTACGACCGCAAACACCGCCAGCACGACACCCTGCTCGGCTCCGCCAGCGGCGGCAATCCCGACCCGGTCAGCGGCGACGGCATGTTCCTGTACATGGGCAAATTCAAGGGCGACGAAGTTCAGGACAACATCGACCTCAACCTCAGCGGCCCCTTCAGCCTGCTCGGCCGCGAGCACCAGTTGATCGCCGGTTTCATGTCGATGAACACCCGCCAGGACATCCCGGTCTACGGCTCGGTCTACCCGGCACTGAACGGCAGCATCTTCGACTGGCGCGGCGAGTATCCCAAACCGGACATCCCGCAAGTCGGCCGTGATCACATCGAACAACGACAGACCGGCGCCTACCTCGCCACCCGCCTCAAACCCACCGACGATCTGGCGCTGATTCTCGGCGGCCGGGTCAGCGATTTCACCGCCAGCGACCATCTCGATTACAGCGACCCGAACACCCCGGATGTGCGCGACGGCTACCGCCAGACAGGCGTCGTCACACCCTACGCCGGCGTGGTCTACGACCTCGACGAAACCTGGTCTTTGTACTCCAGCTACACCCGCATCTATCAGCCGCAAACCAGCAAGGACGCCTCGCGCCACGTGCTCGACCCGGTGCAGGGCAACAGCCTGGAAGCGGGAGTGAAAGCCGGGTTCTTCGACGGTCGACTCAACGCCAGTTTCGCGGTGTTCCGCATCGAGCAGGACAACATCGCCGAATACGTCAGCGGCTTCGACAGCCAGTCCGTCTACCGCGCCGTGCAGGGCGCAACCACCCAAGGCTTCGAGTTCGAACTGGCCGGCGAACTGCGCGAAGGCTGGAACCTCTCCGCCGGTTACGCCTTCAACCACACCCGCGACGCCAATGGCGATCCGGTCTACGGCGCAATCCTGCAAACCACCGCGCCCGAACAGATCGTGCGGGTATTCAGCAGCTATCGCCTGCCGGGCATCCTGCAAAACCTCACCGTGGGCGGCGGCGTGAGCTGGCAAAGCGAATTCTTCGGCAACGTGTTCCAGCCCGACCCGACAGGCAGCGGCCGTAACGTGCGTATCACCCAGGGCAGCTACTACCTGATGGACGCCATGGCCCGCTACCGTTTCAACCAACACCTGAGCACCACGCTCAATATCAAGAACCTGCTCGACAAGACCTACTACACCGGCCTCGGCAACTTCGGCACAGGGTTCTATGGCGAACCGCGCAGCATGCAACTGACCACCCGCTGGGATTTCTGAGATTCGCCAACTTGTCGATCTACGGCAGCACCGCTCGACTACAGACTGACTACGCTGTTATCCAGCGTGTCTAACCTGCCGAGGATGACTGCCATGCAACGCTTTCAAAAGCTGACACCGTGCCTGTGGTTCGACGATCAGGCCGAAGCTGCAGCGAAGTTCTACTGCTCGATCTTCGATCACTCGAAAATCACCGCCCTCACCCACTACAGCAAGGTCGGTCAGGAATTCCACGGGCGCCCGGAAGGCTCGGTGATGACCGTCAGCTTCGAACTCGACGGCCACACCTTCACCGGACTCAATGGCGGGCCGGTGTTCAATTTCAATGAGGCGATTTCGTTTCAGGTCAATTGCCAGAACCAGGAAGAAGTCGACCATTTCTGGGGCAACCTCAGCTCGGGCGGGCCAGTGGAAGCGCAGCAATGCGGCTGGCTCAAGGACAAGTTCGGCGTGTCGTGGCAGATCGTGCCGGTGGCCTTCATGCACATGATGACCGACCCCGACCAGACCAAGGTCCAACGGGCGATGCAGGCCATGTTCGGGATGAAAAAACTCGACATCGCCGAACTCGAGCGAGCCTTCGCCGGCCAGAGCTAATACACTCGGGCACTGGCCTGCCGAGAACCACAATGATGAAACACGCTGCCGCCAAGAACCCCGAACAAGCCCCGCGCTTCTGGCGCGACGACGCCCTGCCCTTCATCGAGGCGCGGGCCATCGCCGATGGCCGCGAGGTCTGCTATTCACGGCACTCCCACGCGCATTTCTCCATCGGCGCGATCACCGCCGGGCGCAGCACTTACGTGCATGAGCAATCCTCGTTCGAAGTGGCGGCCGGCACCGTGGTGCTGATGAACCCGGGGGACGTACACGCGTGCAACCCGATCGATGATCAGCCGTGGTCGTATTTGATGTTGTATGTGGAAACGCCGTGGCTGACAGATTTGCAGCATCAGCTGGGGTTCAGTGCGGAGCTTGAGTTTCGGCGGTTTTCCGATACCCATTTGAATGACGCCCGCCTGTTTCACGACTTGAATGCGTTGTACGCAGTGTTGGTCGACGAGCAGCAAGACGTCCTTTGCAAACAGAGCGCTGCGGTGGAGTTTTTCAGCGACCTGCAACTGCGCCTGAACCCTATCGAACAATCTGTACGAGAGCCGAACTTCAAACTCGAACGCGCCGCCGACTTCATTCGCCAGCATTGCACCGACCTGCTCAGCCTCGACGACATTTGCGCCGCCGCCGAGTTGTCACCGTCCTATTTGATCCGCGCCTTCAAACAACACTTCGGCATGACGCCCCATGCGTTTTTGGTCAACCAGCGCATTCAGTTTGCCCGAGAGTGTCTGCGGCGCGGGCAGTTGATTGCGGATGTGGCACTGGAAGCCGGCTTTGCCGATCAGGCGCATTTTCAGCGGGCGTTCAAGCAGCATCTGGCGGCTACGCCGGGGCAGTATCGGGGGTAAAAGCAAAAACGGCCTGCAATGGGCCGTTTCGGTTTAATTCTACATACCCGGAAAGATATACATATTTATCGCCAACAGTGCTTCAGGCCTTTAAAAACAGCCACCCCTCTCATTCACGCCACCACAAAGAAACACTTCGAACATTAATCCACGCCAACTTTTCGCCTTGGCGCCTTACTCTAAAAACCTGTCTACCGCACAAACACGACAATCAATAAACAACCACCACATTTCATTTATTTCGCTATCAGAGAATGGATTCTGAATCATGAAGCCAATAGACAACTATGCTTACGACTCCAAAAACACACTTCAGAAGAAGACAGTAAGCCAGACCATTACAAACTTTATTGGTGATAAATACGCCATTGAACGTCTTGGCTGGAAATGTAAAGAAATCCTTGTTCCGTGCGTGGAGGACAGCGCGTTCGACCAAATCCACCGCAGCGGCAAAATCTCGCTTTCCATACTTCTGCGCCACGACGATTTTCACTTTGTCCGAGCTCGCCGCAAGATTCCGGAAAACGCGATTTTTCTGCTGAATGAGAATGGCCAGCTCTACTTCAGCCATCGAAACATGGTCTCCAGCAACGACCGGCCCGCTACCCCGTTTGTATCTCCGCAGGAGATCACCGCCGATGTCGCGGGTCTGGCGGATTTCGACGACAACCTTCCGCTATTGGCCAAGGTCGCCGCCTCCAGTGGCGGCTGGATCATTACGGGAGACGAAGTTACGGTCGGCCAGTGGCTGCGTTTCAACGGGCTGCAAGTTCCGGACAACGAACAAGACACCCGCAACCTGCTCGACCTGTTGAACTTCTCGACATTGCCCGAGCCACCGAAGTACGGAAACTATTGGCAACTTCTGGACGCACCCGACGAGTCACCGTTCAACCTTGATGGAAACAACCGGGCAATCATTCTTGATCTGATACAAAGTTGCACGCTGGATTTTGAGGCCATCATCAATGGCCTCGGCAGACGAGTGCAGATTGAAGGCACGCCGGGCGATGTCGCTATAACCAGCACGGACTATCGCCTGCAGCAATTGATCGAAAGTGCGGCGTCCCGGCACGGACAGTACTATCTTGCCAAACTTGGATGGCTCACTGAAGCAGCCGCAAAAAAACAATCGACTGAACTCATGGAGCAACTGGCGGTTGCCGTGATACTGCTTGACCTGGACCCGGCGCTCGATATTGCCAACACCCACTTCGCCGGTTTCGACCTGTATTCCAAAGATTACTTCAAACAGCGTCCGGCCCAGGTTGGAACAGACCTGGAAGTGCATCTGATCAAGAACCTTCACGTCGAACCCTCGCTTGCCCCACTGGTGACGCAGATGATTCTGGCAGGCATGGCGCCGGAGTATCTCTTCACCGACTGGCCGTCCAGCCTGCAGATGGGGACGCCGGCCTGGGTAATCGCTACGCAGGCTGTGCATCTGGTTGAAGCGCTGGTTCCCGGCGCCAGCCGCAAAATGACCTATCAGCATCTGATGGGGTTCAGCCAGTCGACGAAATCACTCGCACCACTGGCGGCTTTGCAGGCCGAGGGCTCGGTGGATCCGGTGGTGACCTGGGCCTGGATGAACGGCCTCATCACGCGAGATGCACAAGGCAATCTCGACGCAAAAGAGATCGAGCGCGCCACGCTCGAATACGATCAATACATCGCCATGATGCTGGAAGCCGCCGAACGGTTTTCCAGGCCGTTGCCCGATCGCATACAGCTCGCATTGCAAGAATTGAAGTCCCAGGAACGGGATTGTGACCCCGATGAACTGCTGGTCAAACATCGCGGCAGTGGCGGTGGCGCGGGCCGTAAAGTGTCGGTGCTGGACCTGTACATGGGTGACGAGCTTCACACCAAGGACTGGGATCGCCTCAAAGGCACCAGCATCTATAAATCCTTTCCTGAACTGCCTTTTCTGTTTCCCGTTGCCGACCTCTACGAAACCGCGACCTCCAGTCACTTCGACGCCGTTCTCGGTGGGCTGGCGCGCAACATCCAGATCGCCATTTCACAGGTGCTCCCGGAGGATGCAGCGTCCATTGAATACGGGGCGATCGGTGTCTATTGCGTTCAGAAGATGAACTACAAGCCGGCACGAACCAACGGTCGCGGCGCCGTCAGCCCTGCCAGATATATTCCGGGAGAAACCGGGCGTTATGGTGTCATTCTCTGCGTACAACTCGGTTACGCCATCAAATGCTTCGAGCTGTTTGCGCTCCGGATGGAGTGTCGGTACAACCCGGAGCTTGAAGCATTCTTCGAGCCACTGGTTTCCGGAAGCTTCTTCAAGCTCGACACTCGATTCAGCGATCAGGAAGAGCTTGAAAAAGCCCCCGTTGATCTGCAGGCCTACCTGCAAAACGTCGCCCCCAGGGCCAGCATCAAATCCAGAATTCAGGTGCGCAAGATCGGTGTGCTGGAAGCGCCCCGCGAGCGCAGCGATGGCACACCTCTTTATCGCTCTCCTCGCATGGAAATCCTGAGCCGGATGATCGCCGAAAAAAATCCGTACATCACCGAGCAGGAAATCCACCAACTGGGCCTGCAGCAAACCGTACGGGAGAAGGCGATTGAAAAGACCGATGCCATCTTCAATATGATTCTCAACCTGATCATTCCCTTCAAGAGCTGCGTGGAAGGGCTGACTTCCGGGGATCCGAAGAAACACGGTGGCGCAATCTTCGACTGCATTGTCGATGCCGCCGTACTGGCGATGACCATTTTCGCCGCACCTGTGGCAATTGCTGCCGCCGCCAGCAAAGCCGCGAGCATCGCCGGCAAACTGCTGTCGGCCTCGCGGATTCTGGCAAGCGCAGCCCTCAGCCTGTTCAACCCTTTGTCGGGCTTGCCGCAACTGCTCAAGGCCGGAGGCAAATTACTCGGCCGAGGCGTCGCGAAGCTGAGTGGACATGCCCTATCGCTGGCACATCAGGCCAAGCAGCAACTCAGGTTCCTGACCGGCGCAAACAGTTACGACCTGCTCAAAGTGATTGATCACACCGGCTCGGCAACCCACGCGCGGATGTCGCTGGACACGATTTCACATGCTCGGGCGCTGCTGAAAAGCGATGCCATCGAAACCGCTCAACACATCGTCACGCGCTTGAGCGACAAGCACTTCAAGTTGCCCAAAGGGGCTACCGAAACGGAATTGCGCCATCTTGCGAACAACGCTGTGAAGGAAACGGCGTACCAGTCGAAACAGGCAGTTGATCTGGAGTCGCTGATCGGTCGCAAGGCTTTGGAAGAACTGACGGAAGCGTTCATCAAGGGTCACCCCGTTCAGCTCAACGATGCGCGCAGCACGGCACAGGGTTACACCGAAACGCTGGCAGTCCTGTACGAACTCGAGAGCAAAAAAGCCCGATTCATGACGGGCTATCAGCAAGACATTCTGAAACTGGATCTGGGCAAACCACCCTACAACGACGTCATGCCCGATTCGCTGTTCAACCCGCAGGGGTTCACCGATCCTTCACAACGCGCGACCGCCTGGATGTTGAAAGGCTCGACCTCCAACGGCAACGACTTCGAAAACATCCTTGGCGTATTGCGCGAATACACCGCGAACAAGGCCTCCCTGACCGATCCGAACGTGATCAGGGAGATTCATCGCAAACTTGTGCCGGAAGCTGTAGGGCGGGTGCGCGACGCCGGCGCACCGACCAAGTACGGCAGCAGCCCGACCGGATTCGCCTTGCTCGAGCAGCACCTGAAAAACCTGGACCCGAAACATCCGCACTTCGATAAACAAGTGCTGGGGGCTGTGGTCGGTTTTCAGGGATTCGGCGATGGCAACGGCCGTACGGCCAGCGCTTTGTATTCGATCAGCCAACTGCGCGAAAACCGCTTCACGGCCATGCCACCCCATGTGTTCAGGGAGCTCAACGGCATTTTCTAAGGGATTTCGCATGAATTGAACTCAGGTCCGTACTTCGTTTGCCGGAGTACGGATCAGGGCAGCAGCAAATACCCCGCACTCACCGCCAACAGCAGCGCCATCACCCGGTTGAACAAGCGCATCCCGGACGGATTTTGCAGATAACCACGCAAAAACGTCCCGGCATACACCCAGCACCCCACCGACAGATAACAGATCACCAGATACACCGCCGCAAACTGCCACACCAGCCGCGCCTCGCCATCGGCGACAAACGCGCCCATCCCCGCCACGCAGGCCAACCAGGCCTTGGGGTTGAGCCATTGCATCACCGCGCCATACAGCATCGATGGCGCACGTCCCGATTCGCCTGCATTCAACCGGCCGTCATCGGTAGCCAGTTTCCACGCCATGAACAGCAGAAACGCCACCCCGGCCAGTTGCACCACACGGGTCAGCGACGGCCACAGTTTCAGCACTTCATGCAGCCCCAACCCCATTAACACCAATAACAGCACAAACCCCAGCGTCGCTCCGGCTACATGCCGTTGACTGGCGCGAAAGCCGAACTGCGCCCCCGAGCTCAACGCCACGATATTCACCGGCCCCGGGGTAATGGACGCGGCCAGGGCAAACGCCGCCATCGACACAATCAGACTCATCGCACACCTGCTTCAAATCGAGGAACAAGGCGCTCACAGTAACCAGCGCACACCGGGCGGTATTGAAGGAAATTACCCCCGCTCGCGCAGACCCACTACGCTCTGGCTATGCAAACACTTTTGACCAGGAAGTCTGCCCTCGATGATCTTGATTCTGCTGCCCTCTGCCGATTACGACCCCACCGAAAGCAGCGTGCCCTGGCAGGCACTGCGCAACGCGGGCATTGAAGTACGTTTTGCCACACCGCAAGGTTTGCCCGCCCACGCCGATCCACGGCTGGTGGATATCGGCTTCGGCCTGTTGAGTTCGATGCTGATGACACGCAAGGCCGATCTGGACAGTTACAAGCAGATGATCGAGTCCGATGCGTTCAGGCAGCCGCTGGCGTATGCCGATGTCGACACGAACCAATTTGAAGGTCTGTTGATTCCCGGCGGACATGCCAAAGGGATGTGCACGCTGCTGGAGTCCACACAGGCTCAGCAGATCGCCCTGCAATTTTTCAAAGCAGAGAAACCCGTGGCGGCGGTGTGTCATGGCGTGTTGTTGCTGGCGCGCACGCTCGATCCCGACACCGGGCGTTCGGTGTTGTTCGGGCGCAAGGTCACGGCACTGCTCTCTGCAACCATGGAGTTGCCGGCGTGGCTGATGACAGCTGCATGGCTGGGGCGCTACTACCGCACCTACAAGCAGACCGTCGAAGCGGAAGTGAAAACCGCGCTGGCCAGCAAAGCCGACTTCAAACGCGGACCGCTGATCGCCAAACGTGATGGCGCGAATAAACTTCAAACGGGATTTGTGGTGCGCGACGGCCAGCTGCTGACAGCGCGCTGGCCCGGCGATTGCCATCGATTCGCCGCAGAATGGGTGGCCATGTTGCAGGCCACCCAATGCTGATCGGCTTTTTCAGTCCTGACGCGGCACGGTGAAGCGGAACTCACTGCCCTGCCCCGGCTCACTCTCGGCAACGATCCGCCCGCCATGGGCCTCGACGATGCCTTGCGTGATGTACAGGCCCAGCCCGGTGCCGTTCGGATTGCCTTCCTTCACCGTCCAGTAACGGTCGAACACATGCGGCAAGTGATCCTTGGGAATGCCTTCGCCGCTGTCGCGGACCGTGAAGACGATGTCGTCACCAACCGATTTGGCATACACATCGACCGTACCCAGACGCGGAGTGAACTTGATCGCGTTGCCGACCAGATTCGACAGCACCTGAAACAGCCGCTCGGGGTCGGCATGGATGCTCAGATCGGGATCGGCCTCGAAAGAGATGCTGATGTCCTTGTCCAGCGCCAGCGGTGCGAGCAGTGATTGCGCCTCTTCGAACATCTGCGCGACATCGAGTTTCTGCGGCGCGATGGTGTAGCGGCCGGCGTCGATTTTCGAGGTGTCGAGCAAGTCTTCCAGCAGCGTGTTCATGCGCCCGGCGGCTTGCTGCATGGTGTCGATCGCAGTCGAGATGCGCCGCGAAGTGTGCGGCCCGTCCGAGCTGAAAGCCTTTTGCATCATGCCGCACAGCATGGAAATCACGGTCATCGGGTTCCGCAGGTCGTGGGACACCACCGCCACCAACTCATCGCGAGCACGCACCGCTTCCTGTTCACGGCGCACCTGGCGGGCCAAGTCATTTTCCAGCGCCGAGCGACGCAGGTCATTGGCGGCAAACAGATCGCCGTGGCTCCACTTGGTGGAAATCCCGGCCATCTCGACCTTCCAGATTTCGAACGAAGTACGCGGCCGCAGGCGCAGGCCGGCGTCGGAGTTTTCCAGGTCCAGCGGCTTGCGCGGGTCGCCGCTCCAGTTGATGTTCTCTTTGACTTCGGGGCGGAACCACAGCACGCCGTTGTCCACCGGTTTTGGCAGGCTCATGGCGAGCACACCGCTGGCGACCTGCTGATACTGCGCAGCCGGCGGATAGACGCTGGCCAGGTGATGACTGGCAAACACCGGCTCGCCACGCTCCTGCAGCCATTTGTGCAGGGCTCGAATATCTTCCGGCTCCGGGCAGTTGCCGTAACGGTGCAATTGCTTGTCTTCGATGATCGCGATGCCGCCGGCATTGGCCAGCGCCATCAACACTTGCGGCTGGTTGGCCAGGCCATCGAAGACGTTCTGTGGCGAATCGATCATCGCCTGATTGAGCAGCGCCAGCGCCTCGACCTTTTCCTCGCGTTGACGGCTGACTTCCAGCGCTTCCATCGCGCTGATCTGCAACGACAGCACCTGGCCGATGGTCTGGCACGCCGTGCGCAACTCGTGCGGAACATGAAGCGGCTGGCGGTTGCCGCAACTGATCAGGCCCCAGAGCCGGTCGCCCTTGAGCAGCGAAATGCTCATCGAGGACAGTACGCCCATGTTCTTCATGTACTGGCAGTGGATCGGCGACACGCTGCGCAGCGTCGCGAAGCTCAGGTCCAGCGGGGTCTGGGTGTCCGGGCGCAACTTGGGCACCAGCGGCACCGGTTGGTAGTCGGCATTCGGAATGATCCGCAGCCAGTTGGTGCGGTACAGCTCGCGGGCCTGCTCGGGGATGTCGGAGGCCGGGAAAAACAGGCCGTTGAAGACCTCCATCGACGGGTCGGACGCTTCGGCGATGACCTGACCGTGGCCCTCCTCTTCGAAGCGATAGATCAGCACCCGGTCGTAACCGGTCATGGCCTGGATTTCCTTGACGCTGATGTCGTACAGCGCTTGCAGGCTCTGGGCCTTTTGCAGGCGCGCGAGCATCCGCCCCAGGTGGGTTTCAGTGCCGGCGACGTTGCGCGGCTGGAAGTTCTCGACGTGGATTTCCAGTTCCAGGATCAGCACATCCTGATGCCGGTGCAGCAAACCTTCGAACGCTGTGCCGTTGAGGCGAAAGTGCAGCGGCGGCGCATCGGACAAGGCCGGTTGCTGCAAGGCCTCGCGAACCTGCGCGGCATGAGCATCGCCGATCAGGCTTTGCAGTGGCTGGCCGATCAGCTCTTGCGCCGGTCGCGCGAGCAAGGTCTCGACGTTGGCGCTGATCTGGATGATCGAAAGGTCCGGCTCGCTCAGGGTCAGCAGCAAACCGTGCGGCTGGATCGCGCCGGGAAAGCGGATCGGCTCGTCGGCGCAGTTGGCCAGCAACTCTTCAAAGGCTTCTTTGTCTTGCGGGGTCATACCAGAACCTCCTGGCTTTCGAGCCAGCGCTCGAAACAGCTGAATGTAGTGTGGGCGGCCGCCACGACGGCTTCACGCTCGTCGGCGTCCATCGGGCGACTGCCCAGGTATTCGATGAAATCGCGCCAGCGCCGGCCGGTGGCAGCGCCGTAGATGTCCAGAAACGCTGCACCGTTGTCCGCGTCCAGGCTCAGTCGTGCGGCGATTTCCCGGCGCAGGATCTGTCCGCCGAGGGTTGCGCCTTCCAGCACGTACAGCACGCCCAGGCAGGCGGCGGCGGAGTCGATGGCGGGCAACTGGCGGCAGAGCGAAAACGCTCCACCATTCGCGCCCAACGCTTGCAGATCGCGTTGCAGGGTCGGCGCCTTGAGGCGCGAAACCAGATCGAAATCGGCGGGGATCTCGCCGCTGCCCTGCAACGCAGCCTCCAGTGGCTGATAGAAGCCGTAATAGGCGCGCATCAATCGCTCGAAAGCCTGCAGATCAAGGGTGTCGGAGAAGAAAGGAAGGCGTTTTTCCAGAGCAATGTGCAGTTCGGCCGTGCCGGCGCGCAGGTCCTGCAACACCGGTGGTACATGAACCTCGCGGGCCTTTGCTTGCATGTAGTCGCTCGTACAGTGGGCCGCCTGGGGCCATGGGGGAATGGAAAAGCATTGCGCGAAAGCTTACACGGCAATTGTCCTTTCTGACCCGCCAGATGATTTTTTTCTGGCGGATTCATCACCCTGTGACGAATTCAGAGTTGACGGGACGGCAGAAAGTTCGAACGGATTTACGCCCGACCGTCGCTGTACCGCGACTCTGCCGCCTGACTGTACGGTTCAGGCCCGCACGCCCGCGTGATAAAAATACCGCTCCCGTCACCGGAGCCCGCACCATGGATCTCGCCACCCTCTCCCTGTTTCTGCCCGCCTGCTTTGCCTTGAACATGGCGCCGGGGCCGAACAACCTGCTGTCGGTCAGCAACGCCACCCGCTACGGCTATCGTCGCGCCTGCGTGGCCGGGATCGGTCGGTTGCTGGCGTTCGCCGGAATGATCGCCCTCGCGGCGGCGGGGCTGGCGGTGGTGCTGCAAACGTCGGAACTGTTGTTCTACGGGATCAAGATTGTCGGCGCGGGGTATCTGCTGTATCTGGCGTGGCAGCTGTGGCGGGCCAATCCTGCCGCCGAAGACGCGGTGACTGCGCCGGCGAGCGGGCTTCTGGCCCTGGCGCGTCAGGAGTTTTTAGTGGCGGCGGGCAATCCCAAGGCAATTCTTATATTCACCGCTTTTCTGCCGCAATTCGTCGACCCGACCCGCGCCATCACCCCGCAGTTCATGCTGCTGGGCGTGCTGTTCCTGCTGCTGGAATGGATCGCCATCAGCGCCTACGCCTACATGGGCCTGCACATGCGCCGCTGGTTCGCCGAGCCGCGCGGCAAACGGATTTTCAACCGTTGCTGCGCGGGGTTACTGTCGGCGGCGGCTTCGGTGTTGCTGATGGCCAAACGCGCCTAAGCTTCGGACGGGCCTTTGAGTTCGACCTGATTGCCGTCCGGGTCGAAGCAGTACAGCGACAGGCCGTAGCCCTCGGCGCCAAAACGGGTGGCGGCTTTTTCGACGGTCAGGCCGCAGGCTTGCAAATGACTGACCAGTGCCGCTTCATCGAACGGCTCGATGCGCAGGCAGAAGTGATCGACATTGCGCCGCTCGCTGCCGGCAGCGGCGCCACCCTTGCGGCCGATTTCGCCGTCGAGGTCGACCAGATCGATCATCGACGTGCCAGCACGCAGGTGCACCAGGCCGAACTTTTCGTTGCGCTTGACCACTTCGGCACCGAAGACCCGGTCGTAGAAATCAATGCTGCGTTGCAGATCGGCGACGCGCAGCACGATGTGATCGATGTGTTGAATCGTGAACGGTGGCATACCTTCATTTCCCGAGTTGTAGCGACCCGATCACTGTAGTGCAGCGGCCCGAAAATTCACTGTCGATTTTTCGGTGGAGCCATCGAATAACTGGTTTTATCCTCGGCCCATGAACATACAGACCGCTGTCCTGCCCCCTCACGCCGAAATGGTCCGCGCCATGCTCGCAAGCGACACTGCCTATGAAGGCGTGTTCTTCACGGCCGTGAAAACCACCGGGATCTTTTGCCGCCCTACCTGCACGGCGCGCAAGCCGAAACCGGAAAACGTCGAGTTCTTCGCCCACGCTGATGACTGCCTGTCCGCAGGCTATCGCGCCTGTTTGCGCTGTAAACCGCTGGACGCTGCGGCCATCGCCCCGGATTGGGTGCAACGACTGTTGAAAGCCGTCGACGCCGATCCTGAGCTGCGCTGGAGCGATGCGCAGTTGCTCGCCGAGGGCATCGAACCGCTGAAACTGCGGCGCTGGTTCAAACAGCATTTCGGCATGACTTTCCATGCGTGGCTGCGCACCCGGCGGCTCGGTGTGGCATTGGGCGGGATCAAGCAAGGCACGTCCATCGATCACGCGGCGTTCGATTCCGGCTATGAATCCCTCAGCGGTTTTCGCGATGCGTTTCAGAAGTCGTTCCACATCACGCCGGGACGCGCGGCATCCAGCGAGCCGTTGCTGTTCACCCGCCTGACCACGCCGTTGGGGCCGATGATCGCCATGGCAGAACGACGCGGGCTGGTATTGCTGGAGTTTCTCGACCGTCCGGCGCTGACCCGAGAAGTTGAAGAATTGCAGAACCGCTACGGCTACGTGGTCGCACCGGGGCACAACGCGCATTTGCAGCAGATCGAAAACGAGCTGGCGCTGTACTTCGCCGGCAAGCTGAGCGAATTCAGCGTGCCGCTGCACCTGCCCGGCAGCGAGTTTGCCCGGCAAGTCTGGAGCGAACTGCGGCAAATCCCCTACGGCCACACCAGCACTTACGGCACCATCGCCGCACGACTGGGCAAACCCGGCGCCAGTCGCGCGGTGGGTCTGGCCAACGGGCACAATCGGCTCTCGATTGTCGTGCCGTGCCATCGGGTGATCGGTGCGGACGGCTCATTGACCGGCTATGGTGGTGGGCAACCGCGCAAGGCGTTCTTGCTCCGGCTGGAAAACGCCGCCGTGCAGCTCACGCAACCACTGGCTTTCTGAAACCGACAAGAAGGGATCTCGATGAACGCGCTCGACACTCAGTTTCACCAGTTGCACCACGATGGCCTGCTGATCCTGACCAACGTCGCCGACGCCACGGGTGCGCGGCTGGTCGAGCAACTGGGTGGCAAAGCCGTCGCCACCAGCAGCGCCGCTGTCGCCTGGGCCCACGGTTACCCGGACGGCAACACCCTGCCGCTGGAGCGTTTGATCAGCACCGTGGAATCGATTGCCCGAGTCATCAAGGTGCCGTTGAGCGTGGACATCGAGGCCGGTTATTCCGATGACCTCGGCCGGGTTGCTGAAGTGATCGATGCGGTCATCGCGGCAGGCGCGGTCGGGATCAATATCGAAGACGGCAGCGGCACGCCGGAACTGCTGGTGCGCAAGATCGAAGTCGCGCGGCAAGTGGCCGAGAGGCGCAATGTGAAGCTGTTCATCAACGCCCGCACCGACGTTTACCTCAAAGGGCTGGTGCCGGCCGAGGATCGTGTCGCCGAAACCCTGCACCGCGCGGCGCTGTATCAGGCGGCCGGGGCGGATGGATTGTTCGCTGCCGGCGTGACGTCCGCCTACGAAATCGAAGCGATCTGCAAGGGCACGACTTTGCCGGTCAATGTCCTGGGCTTCGCTTGCCTGCCCTCCCCCGAAGAACTGCAAACTCTCGGCGTGCGCCGCTTGAGCGCAGGTTCCGGGATCGCCGAGTTCATGTACGGCGCCATGGGTTCGCTGGTGAAAAGCTTTCTCGCCAGCGGCAAGCTCGACACCCATGACCTCAAGGCCTTCACCTACGGCGAAGTCAACGGTCTGTTGAAGTAACCATGCCCGATCCCTATCAACCGGCCAGCGAGTTTCTGGCCAGCCTCGACGCCGACTGGCAGCGCCACATTGCTGCGGTCGGCCCTTGCCTGCATCAGCCGCATCCCGCGCGTGATCCCTATGAGTCGCTGGTGCGGGCGATTGCCTATCAGCAACTGCACGCCAAGGCGGGCGATGCGATTGTCGGGCGGTTGGTGGGGTTGTTTCCCGGGCAGACGTTTCCACGTCCGGAGCAGATTCTGGCGACGGACTTCGATCAATTGCGCGGTTGTGGGTTTTCGGCGGGCAAGATTGCGACGATTCAGGGGATTGCCCAGGCGACTCTGGACGGTGTGGTGCCGGATTACGCCACGGCGCTGGCGATGGAGGATGAGGCGCTGATCGAGCGGTTGGTCAGCCTGCGCGGGGTTGGGCGCTGGACCGTTGAGATGTTGCTGATTTACAGCCTGGAGCGGCCGGACATTCTGCCGGCGGATGACTTTGGGGTTCGCGAGGGGTATCGGCGGTTGAAGGGGCTGGAGGTGCAGCCTGCGCGCAAGCAGATGGTTGAGATCGGGTTGGACTGGAAGCCGTTTCGGACGGTGGCGGCCTGGTATTTGTGGCGGGTGCCGAAAAGCCCCTCGCTGTAGCCCTCACCCTTCGGGAGAGGGCTTTGGCCCTTTACGGGAAGATCATCTTCATCTCTCTGTCCGAATAGTTGTAGTTCCAGCGCAACTCGGTTCCCGCCGCAATATCCTCCGAGGCAAACAGCGCGTTCAACATGTAGGGCCGGTTGACCAGCCGGTCGCCGATCAGCATGTCCGCTTCGACTTTGAACCCGACGATCTGCACGTTATAGCCGTCCGGCGATTGATGGATCGGTTTGCCGGTGGCGTCGTATTCGAAGTTCGAGTTGATCCGCGAAATGATGTTGTCGCCGATGACCACAACTGGATCTTCAACAAACTTTCCTGGTGTGTAATGCACGCTGAAACCCGCCAGCATGGTGAACGTCTGTTCTTCGCGTCGTACCAGACGCACCGGGCTGAGCGTCCCGCCGTAGAGGCCCAGCGCCTCGCCTTTGCTGATTCGTTTATTGGCGACCACCATGAGTTGTCCGATCAGCGCTTTCTCGCCAGGGACCTTCATGTCGGCCTCGGTAAAGGTGCGCAGCTCGAGTTTCTCTTCGTAGAGCCTCGCGACGTCTTCATAGCCTTCGAACTTGATGTAGGGCTTGATCGGCTCCGAGCGGAAACGCTCCCCGGTGGTCAGTGTGACCAATGTCTCCAGCTTGCGGATCCGCACCGGTCTGCCCAGGGTGTCGCGTAGCGGGTATTTGCCGTTGTTGGCACGGTCGTAGGTGCCCAGGCGATTGCCACGAAAGGAATAGCGCACTTCATCGCGCATGGTCGCCAGTTCCTGATCGGTGTAGGGCTTGACCGGCATCGATTCGGAGGCAAGCTCGAATTCGTCGTCGGCGTCATCCGCACGAGCCCGTCCTTCGTCGCCCTCCGGATGCGGCATGGCCTCCAGTGTCGAGGCGGCTTCGCTTCGCGGGTCGGGGGTGCGAAAACGGTCGGTGGCAAATTCTTCCAGCGGGTGCCAGAGTTTGCCGTCGCTGTCGCGCTCCAGCACCGGGCCGGAAGGATTGAGCTCGCTGGCCAGTCTGGCCCGGTACAAACCGGTTTGCGGGTCGGCGCCGACCTGAACGATGCCCTGACCGGGCAATTCGGCGAACTGACGGCCCTTGAACGTCCTGAAGCCGTCGGCGTCGATGTCTGTCAGCCGGCTCGCCGCCGGGACGTGATACGCCTCCAGCGACGGTTGCCCGACGGTGGGCGCGACCTCCACCACCGGCAGTGCATCGCGAAAGGTGATCGATGACGGAGGGCTGACGACCTCTGCGCCGCTGTGATGGGGCGTCCGTACGCCACTGGATATTGCGGGCGGCTCCGGCAGATTGCCGTGGACACTCGGTCGAATCACCGGCCCCGACACAGAGCCATCGCTGGAAGGTTTCAGATGAACATCGGCCGGGCCCGTGCCCTTGACCGGCGGTTTGATTGGCATGTTTTTCTTCCTTGAAAGTTGGCCACTCCAGATCCTGAAAAGTCAGGAACCGAAATGGCATCCGGCGTCATTGCCGGTTCAGATCCATGGCGAAAAAACTACCAGACTCACCCCCACACGCCCACGTACAAACCGCTTCAAGATGATTCCCGGCCCTCGCTCACAACCCCGACTTCAACCGGCTGAATGCCCGAATCAATGCCCGGTTGAACGCCTTGCCATTGTCATTCTTGCTGTACAGCGAAGCCCTCACCGCCTGCGGTGGATAGGTCCCCGGATCATTGCGAATCGCCGGTTCGATCAAGCCATCCGCCGCTGTGATCGCGTTGGCGTAGTGAATGGTGTCAGTGATCGGCGCAATCACATCGGGCGTCATCAAGTAATCCATCAATGCCAGCCCGGCTTCGGGGTGCGGTGCATCCTTGGGAATGACCATGGCATCGAACCAGATCAGCGTGCCCTCCTTCGGAATCCGGTAATTCAACTTGAACGGTTTTTTCGCCGCTTCGGCCTGACCCGCCGCGATGGCAACGTTGCCATTCCACGACATCGCCACGCAGGTGTTGCCGTTGGCCAGGTCGCTGATGTTCAGGTCATTGTCGAAGTAGCGGATGTACGGGCGGATCTTCGCCAGTTGCTGTTCGGCGAGTTTCAGGTCGTCGAGGCTCTGGTGGTTGATGTCCAGGCCCATGTACTTCATGACTGCCGCGAACACTTCGTTCGGGTCGTTGAGCAGACTCACCCCGCAATCGGCGAATTTCGACACCACCGCCGGATCGAACAACATCGCCCAGCTGTCCCTCGGCGCGTCCGGCAGGCGCTGCTTCACGGCCTCCTCCTGATAGCCGACACCGGTGGTGCCCCAGGCGTAGATCCCGGCGTAGCGATTGCCCGGGTCGAACACCGCCATGTGCTGACGGAACTCATCACCGACCCCGGCAAAGTGCGGAAGCTGCTGCTTGTTCAACGTCTGGATCGCGCCGCTCTCGATGGCCCGCGACAGGTGCTGGCCGGCGGTCAGCACCAGGTCGTAGCCGCTGCGGCCGGTGAGCAGTTTGGTCTCGACGGTTTCCAGTGAATCGAAGTGATCGGCGACCACCCGAATCCCGGTTTTCGCCTCGAAATTCTTCAGGGTATCCGGGGCCAGGTACTCGCCCCAGATGTACAGGTTGACCACCGGTTTCGCCGTTTCGGCAGCCTGCACACACAGGGGTGCAAGCACCAGCAATAACGCTTTACTCAGTTTGTGCAGGCCCATGGTCAGGCTCCTTTTTTCTGGCCGGCGTATTGCGGCATGGTGATGCACGCGACGTTGCCGCCACCGAGCAGGATTTCCCGGGAGTTTTCGATGCCGACGATCTTGTGCTGCGGGAACAGTTCGGCGAGGGTCGCCAGCGCCACCTGATCGTTGCGATCACCGAACAGCGGCACCACGATCGAACTGTTGCCGGCGTAGTAGTTGATGTACGACGCACAGATTTTGGTGCCGGCCTGGCGGGTGTGGGTGCTGTCCTGCTGATCGAGGCCTTCGGCTTCTTCGGCGGTCCACTCCAGCACGTCCGGTTGCGGCAGCTTGTGCACGATCAGTTCGCGGCCACGGCTGTCGCGGGTGCTGCGCAGGATGTCGTAGGCCTCCTGATAGATTTCCCACTGCGGATCGTCGCGGTCGTCGGTCCATTGCAGCACCACTTCGCCGGGGCGCACGAAGCACGCGAGGTCGTCGACATGGCCGTCGGTTTCGTCGAACTTGCAACCGCGCGGCAGCCAGATCACTTGCTCGGCGCCGAGGTAATCGGTCAGCCGGCGGGTCACTTCGTCCTTGCCCAGGTGCTGGTTGCGATTGCGGTTGAGCAGGCATTGCTCGGTGGTGAGGATGCTGCCCTGGCCGTCACTCTGGATGCCGCCGAGTTCGGCAATCAATGGCGCGCGATAACGGTCGAAGCGTTCGATTTCGAGGATCTTGCTGGCGATCTGGTCGTCCTTGTCCCACGGGTAGTAGAGCCCGCCGTCGAGGCCGCCGTAGGCGTTGAACTCGAAGTCGACGCCACGCACTTCACCGCTTTGATCGTTGACCACAAAGCACGGGCCGCTGTCGCGAAACCAGGTGTCGTTGCAGGTCATCTCCACCACCCGCACTTGCGGCGGCAACTGACGGCGGGCGGTGGCGAACTGGGATGCCGAAGCGCAGACCGTCACCGGTTCGCTGTGGGAGATCGCGGTGACGATCTGCACCCAGACTTTCTGTGCAGGCTTGGCGCCGTTGCGCCAGACGTCGGTGCGCTCCGGCCAGCCGAGCCAGCAACCGGACTTGGCTTCGAATTCGCCGGGCAGACGGAAGCCGTCCTGTTTCGGGGTGGAGTCGAGCAAACGTGCCATGGTCAAACCTCGTCATCGGGATGGGAATGACCTCAGGCTACGGTCGCGGGCGGTCGCGCCGCCAACGATGATTATTTCGGAACAGTTGAATTCAACTCATCAATCGGCCAGCTGATCGTTGAACCATTCCAGCATCTGCGCCACCGCCGGGCGCTCCAGCCGCACCCGCTCACAGACCAGCGCGTATTGGCCCAGCGCGGTCATGCTGGAGGTGAACGGGCGCACCAGACGCCCGTTCTGCAAGTCTTCCTGCGCCGTGAGGTTGTCGCCCATCGCCACGCCCTGCCCTTGTGCTGCAGCCTCCAGCGCCAGACCGGCATGGGCAAAATACAACTGTCGTTCCGGGCGCAAATCGCCGGCATGGCTGGTCAGCCACGCGGTCCAGGTCTTGCCGTCCTGGTCGTCGTGCAGCAGGCAATGGCGGGCCAGATCCTTCGGGGTTTTCAGGTTGCCCTGGTTGAACAGACCGGGGCTGCACACCGGGAAGAACTGCAACGCCGGCAACGGGCGGACGAAGTACGCGCTGCTGTCCACCGGGCCGGTGCCGTAGGTGATCGCCAGATCGATGTCTTCGCCGGGCGCGGTGGCGTCGATTGGCTGTTCGTAGAGGTGCAAGGTGATGTGCGGATAACGCGCGTAGAAATCGGTGAGACGGTTCATCAGCCACTTCTGCGCCAGTTCCGCCGTGACCGCCAGCCGCAACACCGCGAGCGAGGATGGATCGCGCAACTCGTCACAGGCATCGCCGATCAGTTCGAAGGCCTGTTGCAGGCTCTGCATCAAGCGCCCGGCGGCGATGGTCGGGCGAATCTGCCGGCCCTCGCGGATGAACAACGACACGCCCAGTTGCTCTTCGAGCTGGCGGATCTGATGGCTGACGGCGCTGTCGGTGACGCACAGCTCGGCGGCGGCGCGACCGAAGTGCGCGTGACGGGCAGCGCATTCGAAGGTTCGCAGGGCGGCCAGGGAAGGTAGTCGGCGCATGGGTTTGGGTCCCGATTTTTTGCGTCCATGCTGACCGGGCTTTTCGCGGGCGTCCATAGCGGCGACACAGGCGCGACATCTCTTCTAGGCTGAACCGCATCAACAAAAGCCCAACCGGAGGCCACTCATGCACCTCGAAGGCTCCTGCCACTGCGGCGCGGTTTCATTCACCCTCGACAGCGCCCACCCCTACCCTTATCAGCGCTGCTACTGCTCAATCTGCCGCAAGACCCAGGGCGGTGGCGGCTTTGCGATCAACCTCGGCGGCGACGCGGCCAGCCTCAAGGTGCGCGGGCGCAAACACATCACGATCTACCACGCGAAAATGAAAGACGAAGGCGATGCCCGCGCCCACCGCAGCACCGCCGAGCGACACGTCTGCTCGCTGTGCGGCAGCGGTCTGTGGCTGTTCAGCCCGGAGTGGCCGGAACTGATCCATCCGTTCGCCTCGGCCATCGACACGCCATTGCCGGTGCCGCCGGAACACACCCATCTGATGCTCGGTTCCAGAGCACCGTGGGTCGAAGTGCAAGCGAGCGCCAGGGATCAGCAATTCGACGTTTACCCCGAAGAGTCCATCGCCCAGTGGCATGAACGCCTTGGCCTGACTCGCTGAGCATTGATTCCGTTTATTTTTCAGACCCCGGTTCCCTTTTGCATCGCTCGTTCGGTTAACCCACCAGAAGCACTTCAACTACCGATCGATTCGATGCAAAGGGATCTCCATGTCGCACGTCCGTTTCCGTTTTGCCTTGCGCCCGCTGGCGCTGGCCGTTGTGAGTTTTGCCGCCACCGCCCACGCCGCTGAAATCACGACGAAAAAAGAAACCCTGCAACTGGGCGCGACCAATATTTCCGCCCAGGGCCTGGGGGCGACCACCGAAGGCACGCAGTCTTACACCACCGGTGCGACGTCCTCGGCCACCGGTCTGCCGCTGTCACTGCGCGAAACGCCGCAATCGGTGACGGTGATCACCCGCCAGCAAATGGACGACCGTGGAGTGCAAAGCATCGGCGATGCGCTGCGCAACACTCCAGGCATCTCGACCCAGAAATACGACAGCGACCGCACCGAGTTTTCCGCTCGTGGTTTTGCAATCACTAATTTTCAGTACGACGGCGTCAACCTGCCCTACGACGGCGTCTACGGCGAGAACCCGAACAACGGCGACGACGCCTCCAGCATCGACCGTGTGGAAGTGATCAAGGGCGCCACCGGCCTGATGACCGGCTCGGGCGATCCGTCAGCCACGGTCAACCTGATCCGCAAGAAGCCGACCAAAGAGTTCAAGGCCTCGATCAGTGGCACTGTCGGTTCGTGGGACGCTTATCGCACGGTGGGCGATATTTCCGGTTCGCTGACCGATTCGGGCAATGTGCGCGGGCGCTTTGTCGGCGCGTATTCGGACAAGAATTCCTATCTCGATCACTACAGCCAGAAGAAGGATCTGTTCTACGGCATCCTCGAAGCCGACCTGACCGACGACACCCTGCTGACCTTCGGCATCGACAAGTCCAGCACCACCCCGCGCGGTACGTCGTGGACCGGCAATCCGGTGTATTTCGCCGACGGCGGCCGCACCGACTTCCCGCGCCACTTCAACAACGGCGCCGACTGGAGCCGTCGCGATTTCGACAACATCACCTACTTCGCCTCGCTGGAACAGGCGCTGGCCAACGACTGGAAGTTCAAGGTCAGCCTCGACCAGAAAACCACCGACCAGGACACTCGACTGGCCTCGGCCAGTGGCGGTAACCCGGATCGCGCCACCGGCGAAGGCATGTTCCTGTACTGGGGCCGCTGGGAAGGTCATCGGGTGCAGAACACCGCTGACGTCAACGTCTCCGGCCCGTTCACCCTCGGCGGCCGCGAGCATGAGCTGATCGCCGGCGTGATGACTTCGCACTCGCGCCAGACCGGTTCGACCTACGACACCAGCGCTTTCGAACTCGTACCGGGCAGCATCTACGACTGGAACGGCGACCTGCCGAAACAGGACTTCCCGAAGAACGGCAAATACGAACGCACCCAAAGCCAGAACGGCGTTTACCTGGCCACCCACCTGCACCCGACCGACGATTTGTCGGTGATCCTCGGCAGCCGCCTGAGCACCTTCAAATACAATGAAGACTACCGTTACAACGCCGGCGCCGGCCTCGACGACACCAACGCCAGCTACAAGGAGCACGGCGTGGTCACGCCATACGCGGGGCTGGTCTATGACCTCGACGACACCTACTCGGTGTACGCCAGCTACACCAGCATCTACCAGCCGCAAACCTACAAGGACATCAACGGCTCGACCCTGGCCCCGGTAGAAGGCGACAGCTATGAAGCCGGTCTGAAAGCGGCGTATTTCGACGGTCGCCTGAACGCCAGCCTGGCGTTCTTCCGCATCGAGCAGGACGGCGTCGCCGAGTCGATCGGCACCAACGCCGTCACCAACGAAGGCATCTACAAAGCCATCGACGGCGCGACTACCAAGGGCGTCGAACTGGAACTGGCCGGTGAACTGGCCGACGGCTGGAACGTCTCCGCCGGCTACACCTACGCCCGCACCCGCGATGCCGACGAACAGCGGATCTACGGCTACCCGCTGTCCACCACCAAACCGGAACACGTGGTGCGCACCTTCACCACCTATCGCCTGCCGGGCATGCTCGACAAGGTCACCGTCGGTGGCGGCATCAGCTGGCAGAGCGCGTTCTACGGCAAGATCTACAGCGCGCCGGCCGGCGATTACACGCGCATCAAACAGGGCGGCTACACCCTGGTCGACCTGATGACCCGCTATCAGTACAACGAGCACCTGAGCTTCACCGTCAACGCCAACAACGTGTTCGACAAGAAGTACCTGACGGGTCTGGGCAACTTCGACACCACGTTCTACGGCGAGCCGCGCAACCTGATGCTGACCACCAAGTGGGATTTCTGATTCAGCGCCAACGGCGGCTTCACAGTCTTTGACAGTTTCCCGACAAAGCTGCCAAAGATTGCCGGCCGCCACCTCACTAGCATGGGCGCATCCAACCTCCCCCTCGGGTGCCCCATGCCGGTTTCGTTACGCACATTTTCGCTGTCCCTGACCTCCCTCTGCCTGCTGCTGCCGGGCGACTCGCTGCGCGCCGAAGACTGGCACGCCACCCTGCGTGCTGGTGCGGCCAGTGCGCCGCGTTACAGCGGCAGTGATGAGCGGGTGGTGGCGCCATTGGTGGGGGTCGAAATCGTCAGCCCTTACGGCGTGTTTCTCGACAGCAGCCGAGGCCTCGGCTGGGGCTTCGACGAAGAGGACTTCGGCCTCAGCGTCTACGTCGGCGCCAGCGACGTGCGCAAGGATCGCAAGACCGGATTCAAAGGCTCGGACGAGCTCAACGGCATGGGCTCGATCAAGTCGCGCCCGGTGATCGGGCTCGACGGGACGTATCACATGGGCCCGATCATTCTCGGCGCGAGTTTCGAACATGCGCTGGAAAAGGACGACGATGACCACGACACCGGCTCGTCCTGGAACCGCCTCAAGCTGAGCATCAGCGCGCCGTTCTACGAAGGGCGTTACGGCAAGGTTACCGGTGGCCTGAACAGCCAGTTCGGCGACAGCAATTACATGCGCACCTGGTACGGCGTCAGCGATGCCCAGGCCTCGCGCAGCCAGTTCCGGGCCTACAACGCCCGAGGTGGCCTGGTCAGTCGCGGTGCGGATCTGACCTGGTCGTTGCCGCTGGATGAGCAATGGAGCGTGTCGACCGTTCTGTCGGTGCAGTACCTGAGCCACGAAGCGGCCGACAGCCCGATTGTCGAACGCCGGTTGCAGACCTCGTTGGCCGGACAAGTGGTCTACATCTTTTGATCGCGCTCAGAACAGCTCGCTGAACGGAATGAAACGCAGCGGGTCGCCAATCTGCAAGGTGCTGTTCTCGGGGATTTCCACCAATCCGTCGGCCCAGGTCGCGCCGAGCAGAACCCCGGAACTCTGGTTCGGATACAGCGCCGCCTGCCCGCCTTCCAGACGCACGCGCAGGTATTCGCGACGGCTGCCGGGTTTCGGCCAGTTGAAGCCGGCGTTGACCGTGAAGCTCAGCGGCATCACCTCTTCCACGCCTTGAATGCGCAGCAGGTACGGGCGCGCCAGCAGGCCGAAGGTCACCAGCGCCGAGGTCGGGTTGCCCGGTAGGCCGATCACCGGCACTGTGCCGAAATGGCCGACCGTCAGCGGTTTGCCGGGTTTGATCGCGAGTTTCCACAGCAGCGGTTTGCCGTTGTCGCGCAGCACCTGGCCGAGGCAGTCGGCATCACCGGCAGACACACCGCCGGTGGTCAGAATCAGGTCGGCCGCCACTTGCAACTGCTCAAGTTTGAGCCGGGTCTGCGCCGGGCGATCGGGAAGAATCCCGGCGTCGATCACTTCGCAACCCAGTTCGCGCAACCAGTGGTCGAGCAAGGTGCGATTGCTGTTGTAGATGCTGCCGGGACGCAGCGGTTGCCCTGGTTCCACCAGCTCATCACCGGTCGACAGCAACGCCACGCGCGGACGACGCACCACCGGCAAATGGGTCATGCCCTGCCCGGCGGCGACGGCCAGTTCGAACGGGCCGAGGCGTTTGCCGGCGCGCAGCAAGGTGTCGCCGACGCGGTTTTCCTGGCCCTGGGCGCGGATGTTCTGGCCGACCTTCAGCGGTTGCAGGAAACGTACGCGACCGTCCTCCAGCACTTCGACATTTTCCTGCATCTCCACGCAATTGGCGCCCATGGGCAACGGCGCGCCGGTGAAAATCCGTGCGCAGGTGCCGGACAGCAAGGCGTCCGGCGCCATCCCGGCATAGACCCGCTGTGACACGCTCAACGGCTGGCGATGCAGGTCGGCAAAGTTGAAGGCGTAGCCGTCCATGGCGCTGTTCGGCCACGGCGGCAGATCGAGGGCGGCGACCAGATCGCTGGCCAGCACGCGTCCGCGCGCTTCATTGAGCGGCACCGATTCACTGTCCGGCAGACGTTGTTCATCGGCCATCGCCAGCAGTTGGTCGAGGGCGTCATCGACCGGCATCAACCCGGGCTTGCTCATCCGCGCGGCCCGCAGGCTTGCACCGGCTTGAGGTGCGGAACGAAGTTGCACGGGCGATGGCGGTTATCCAGTTGCTCGGCGAGGATACCTTCCCACGCGGTGCGGCAGGCGCCGGTGGAACCCGGCAGGCAGCACACCAGCGTGCCGTTGGACAGGCCCGCCAGCGCCCGGCTTTGTACGGTCGAGGTGCCGATGTCGAGAATCGAGATGGCACGGAACAGTTCGCCAAAGCCGTCGATCTGCTTGTCCAGCAGGCAGGCCACGGCTTCCGGGGTGCTGTCACGCCCGGTGAAACCGGTGCCGCCGGTGATCAGCACCACTTGAATGTTGTCGTCGGCGATCCACTGCGCGACCTGGGCGCGGATCTTGTACAGGTCGTCCTTGAGCAGGTTGCGTTCGCTCAAGGTGTGGCCGGCCTCCAGCAGGCGGCTGACCAGCAGCTGGCCGGAGGTGTCGCTGGCGTAATCGCGGGTATCGCTGACCGTCAGCACGGCAATATTCAGGGGAACGAACAAGGCATCCGATTTAACACTCATGGCACTCTCCGGCCGTCGTCAATTCAATGGATGACGAGCCTAAGTGCCGCTTGTGAGGACTGTCTAATCACTCTGGCCGACCACTCTATCGACCTGCTCTATCGGTGAATTTTTTCAGCGCCTCGACCGCAGTCCGGCCCAATGAAACCGGGCGTCATCGAAACCCTCGATAGGCTCTTAAACACTGCCGATTGGACGAAAAAAGCCCTCGATGGGATCGTCGCTTCCTGCGCTTTCCGTGCGCCGTACGCATCTGCGTCAATACTCAATCAAAATTCCTTATCGAGCAGGTGCCGTCGTGGACATCAAACAACTCAAGTTCCTGATCGCGCTGGACGAAACCCGCCACTTCGGCCAGGCCGCCGCGCGCTGCCACATCACCCAGCCGACCCTGTCGATGCGCCTGCGCAATCTGGAAGACGAACTGGATCTGGTGCTGGTCAATCGCGGCCAGCGCTTCGAAGGGTTCACCCAGGCCGGCGAGCGCGTGCTGGCTTGGGCCCGCACGTTGCTGGCCGCCCACGACGGGCTGTTTGCCGAAGCGGCAGCCTGCCGCGGGCAACTGGTCGGTAGCCTGCGCCTGGGGCTGGTGCCGCTGAGCAACTTCAATCCGGTGAATTACATTCAGGGTTTGTCCGGGACTTATCCGGAGCTGAAATACAGTCTGTCGTCGCTGAGTTCGGACGAGATCATCGAAGGTCTGGGCAACAATCAGCTGGACCTGGGCGTGTGTTATCTGGACCACGTCAACCCGAACTATTTCGAGTTTTTCGAGATTGGCGAGACCCGCGTCGGCCTGCTCTACGACACCCGTCACTTCCATTTCGAAGGCCCGGAAATGAGCTGGGAAGACGCCGCCGAACTGCCGCTGGGGATGATCACCACCGGCATGCACTACCGAAAATCCATCGACCTGAGTTTCCGCAGTCGCGGGTTGAATCCGCAGCCGATCATGGAAAGCGATTCGACCTATCAATTGCTGCAGGCGATTCACCAGGGCTTCTGCTGCTCGATCATGCCGCTGGACAGCGGGCTGGAAGAGCCGATCGAGCACCTGGCTTTCATCAACCTGCCGGATGCCAGTGTGCTCGCGCCGCTGGGGCTGGTGATGCGCAAGACCGAACCGCGTTCGGCGATTGCCGAGAAGTGTTTTGCCGAGGCGCGGAAGATGTTCGGGATTGAGGCGCCTGCCGTTTAATTCTTTGCGCTTGAGTCCGCCTTCGTCGGATCGCCGCCCGGAGCAAGCTCGCTTGTATGTTTAGACTTGAAGGGGTGGGCGGGACTAAAAGCTCGATTCCGACTCTAGCCAGTACGGACCGTGGGAGACTTCTCGTCCCGCCCTTTCT
>NZ_NEIX01000015.1:0-108626 GCF_002112885.1 Pseudomonas sp. B37(2017)
TCGCCTGCATGCGGATACTACTGATCAGACTAAATGCCATGCTGCGTGACGGCACCGAATGGCGGTGACGAATGGCAGGGTTAAGACAGTTGCTCCCACATTGGGATTTGTGTTTGGCCAATGGCTTTGTTGTTGTCCCGGTTTCTCGCCACACCTTCACTTGTCCCCTCGCCCCCACCCGTGTAGAAAGCCTGTCCACAAATCGTGCACAAGGACTTTCCATGACAGCTCTGCCATGGCTCTATCTCGGGCTTCTCAGCCTTGGTTACGGATTGGCGCTGAGTTTCGGCCAGCTCGGCTGGCTGGCGCTGATCTCCATTGCACTGCTGGTTTTCGCCGGTTACGCCGTGCGCCAGCAAACCGTGCCGGTCGGGCGTTATCTCGGCCATGGCCTGTTTATCGTGTTGGCTCTGGCGCTGGCCCTGCACTGGCTGCCGGGCTTCTACAACGGCCGGGCCATCGAGCCGCAGCGCTTCACCGACAACGCCGTGCCGTTCTCGATGTACCTGAATCTCGACAAACCACTGATTGGCTTCTGGCTGCTACTGGTCTGCCCATGGATCGTCGCGCGACGCTCATTGCGCCTGACGGTGTACGCCACCGCGCTGGCACTGACGCTGAGCGTAATCCTCGCATTGGGCGGCGCGGTGTTGCTGGGCATGATCACCTGGGCGCCGAAATGGCCGGATCAGGCGTGGCTGTGGGTGCTGAACAATCTGCTGCTGGTGACGCTGGTCGAAGAAGCGCTGTTTCGCGGCTATATCCAGGGCGGCCTGAGCCGGCGTTTCAAACACCTGCCCTACGGCGAAAACCTCGCGCTGCTGCTCGCGTCCCTGCTGTTCGGCCTGGTGCATGTGGGCGCCGGCTGGCAATGGGTGTTGCTGGCGAGCCTGGCGGGTGTCGGCTATGGTCTGGCCTACCGTTTTGGCGGGCTCGGTGCGGCGATCGCCACGCACTTTGGCCTGAACCTGCTGCACTTCGGCCTGTTCACCTATCCGATGCTCGCGGGTTGAAGCAAGGTCGGTTTTGCGACGCCGTACTTATAAATGAAAAAAAATTTCAATAAATGGCCGACCCCGCCGACAACCTTTCAAAGCCTTGCGGATTGAAAAACCATGCGTAACAACCAGCCCATTACACAACGCGAACGGACTTTCCCGGCTCAGCAACGGTTGATTTCCACAACCGACGCCAAGGGCGTGATCACCTACTGCAACGACGCTTTCGTCGAAATCAGCGGGTTTTCGCGTGAGGAACTGATCCGTGCGCCGCACAACCTGGTTCGTCACCCCGACGTCCCGGCTGCGGTGTTTTCGCACATGTGGGGCACACTGAAACAAGGCTTGCCATGGATGGGCATTGTCAAGAATCGCTGCAAGACCGGTGATCATTACTGGGTGAACGCCTATGTAACGCCGGTGTTCGATGGCAGTCAGGTGGTCGGTTACGAGTCGGTGCGGGTCAAACCCACCGCCGAACAGATCCGCCGTGCCGAAGCGCTCTACCAACGCATCAACCAGGGCAAGTCGGCGATCCCTCAAACTGACAAATGGCTGCCGGTGCTGCAGGACTGGCTGCCGTTCATTCTGGTCAGCCAGCTGAGCTTCATGATCGGCGCCACCCTGAACTCGCAGTGGGGCTTCGCCCTCGCCGCCGGTCTGTCGGTGCCGCTGGGCCTGCTGGGCCTGCAATGGCAACAACGCGGGCTCAAACGCCTGCTGCGTCTGGCCGAGCAGACCACGTCCGACCCGCTGATCGCGCAGATGTACACCGACAGTCGCGGCCCTCAGGCCCGTCTGGAGATGTCGATCCTCAGCCAGGAAGCCCGCCTGAAAACCTGCCTGACCCGTCTGCAGGACACCGCCGAGCACCTGACCGATCAGGCCAAACAGTCCGACGCCCTGGCGCACAACAGCTCCAGCGGTCTGGAACGTCAGCGCGTGGAAACCGAACAGGTCGCTACCGCCGTCAACCAGATGGCCGCCACCACGCAAGAAGTGGCGAGCCACGTACAACGCACCGCCGACGCCACCCAAGAAGCCAACCGCCTGACCGGTCGCGGCCGCGACATCGCCGGCGAAACCCGCGAAGCCATTCAGCGCCTGTCTGTCGTGGTCGGTGAAACCGGTCTGACCGTCACGCAACTGGCCAAGGACAGCGACGAAATCGGTGGCGTGGTCGACGTGATCAAAGGCATCGCCGACCAGACCAACCTGCTCGCGCTCAACGCTGCGATTGAAGCAGCGCGTGCCGGCGAGATGGGCCGTGGTTTTGCCGTGGTGGCCGACGAAGTCCGCCAACTGGCACAACGCACCAGCGAATCCACCGGCCAGATCCACGCCCTGATCGCCAAGCTGCAACAGACTGCCTCCAGCGCCGTACAAACCATGGAAGCCGGCCACCGCCAGGCCGAAGAAGGTGTTGCGCGCGTACTGGAAGCAGACCAGGCCCTGGTGGGCATCAGCGAAGCGGTGGCCAACATCACCGACATGACCACCCAGATCGCCGCCGCGACCGAAGAGCAAAGTGCCGTGGCTGAAGAAATCAGCCGCAACATCAGCAACATCTCGGAACTGGCGGACCAGACCTCGGAACAGGCGCATAACTCGGCGCTGCTGAGTGAAGAGCTGACCAAGACTGCCAACACGCAGTATTCGTTGGTGGAGCGGTTTAACCGCTGATTGTTCTGGCAATAAAAAAACCCCGGACAGCGAAAGCTTCCGGGTTTTTTATTGCCTGTTTGAAATGGACGTAGCCAGCACCGCCCTCTTCGTGGGCAAGCCCACTCCCACAGGGTTTCGCATTGGCCACGAAATCTCGCAACACCACCATCCTTGTGGGAGCGGGCTTGCCCGCGAAGAGGCCCGGCCTGCTGACGAAAATCTCATTCAAAAAACGCGGACAGTGCCTACAACTGAATCAGACCCAACTGACTGGCACGCAATGAAGCCCGGCTCTACTTTGTCGTCCGAACCTATTCACACGAGCTAACCAGCATGAATACATCCCCTACGCAGAATCCGATGGTCACGACCGACAAACCTGTAAGAAAGGAAGTCCGGGCTGAACTGACATTCCTTGATGTGCGGCGAGCGGCACGTGATGGGCAAAAAGCATTCGATAAATTTGTGATCACTGGCAGGCTGTGACCTTTTGATATCGATAAAAAAACCGGAAGCCAAACACTTCCGGTTTTTTGTGCCGTTTACTCCTTCGGCACGAGGTTATCCAGCGCCTGATTCACCGCCAACTCGCCCAACATCACCACTTGCGCAATGCCCAACAGGGTCTTGCGGTTCGGCCCTTCCAGCAGGCCGGCAAAGTCACCGAGCATGACCGTGGCTGACGCGAGGGATTCGCAGGCGTTGGCCAGCAAGGACTCCGTGTCGGTTTGCGGGTTGACCATGAACATGTCGTTTGGAGTGTAAGGCGTGGCCATGATCTGGGCTGCGGGTGTCAGGTAGTAGTCGAGAGCGCGTTCGGCGGCGTCGTGGAGTTTTCTTGAATCGGGAAATTCGTACGGGGACACCGGGTCTTCTATCGGTGGAATGACGGTCTTGGACATCAGCTGGAACTCCGGAAAAGAGTCGCTTGAGGATTTGTGTAGACGGCTGCCAGGCAGTGAGGGGACAAGCCCCTCACCGAGGCGGCAACTACCGCGAGACGTGATGGTTATCCAGCACACGATTGACCAGCAGCTCACTCAGCATGATGACCTGCTGCAGAATCTGCATCGCCTTGCGCTGCGAGGGATCGACGGTGTCGCCGAGATCCCGGGCCATGTCACTGGCCGATGACAGCGTTTCGCACGCTTCGACCAGCAGCGTTTCGTCATCCATTGTTGGATTGACCAGATAGATCTTTCCGGGTTTGCGCGATGGCTTGGACGTCTTCTGTGCGCCAGGATCGAGGTAATGATTGATCGCCCGCTCGGTTGCCGTTTTTATGTTTTCGGCTTCGAGTGCGGCGTCGTAGGGGATTGAATCGGTTTCTGGCGGGTTTGGTGTGGCTTTGAACATAGACGTAACTCCAGTTTCGAATGTTTAGGAGCCATCACCCTCGCTACCAAACGAAGGGTGGTGGCCATACGCGGGTTGGTAGACCGGTCGAAACGGGAAACCCGGCGCTCACAAAGGAGCCCCGCGCATGCCCACCATAAAAAACTGAGCCCCAAACAAGGGACTGCATATGGTGACGCCATACGACGGTTTCGAAGCGGGCTACCAAACCCGATCACTGTTTTTCAGTGACAGGGAAACGATATAGCCCTTTCCGAACCGCGTAAGCCGGCGGATTCTGGCGTACGCGTAGGCAACGACGCAAGGTGTTGTAGCCCTTATGGCGTAACGGTTCGTGTACTTTAAACGTGCTTGCAGAATTACGTTTATGCGCCAAAAAGCCGGATGTTTGACTGTTCCTTTGCTGTGCTCTGGCAGACCGCTTTCGCGAGCAAGCCCGCTCCCACAGGGATTGCATGCAGTCTGTAAAAACTGGTCGGCTGTCAGGCCGCCATCGCCAGCAGGCTGGCTCCCACAGAAAACGAAAGCAGCTCGCATCCGCTTCTCACCACTCAACACGATGAGCGTTAGCTCGAGTACCGCTTTTGATCTTGATCCACGGGCGACGTCGGAAGGCTGAGTGGAGGGATTCGTCCGGGGGTGGGAGCGCAGCGACCGTTTGGCGAAGCCAAACACATCGAGAGGAGGTGCAGCGAAGCAAACCGTAGGCGATGCCCCCCGGATGAATCCCGGAACGAAGGAACCCCGAGCTTTAGCGAGCGGGCCGGACGTAGGAGCAAGCCTTTTTTTGCTTACTTTTTTGAGGTGTTTGTCAAAAAAGTGAGTCGCCGTAAGGGCGAAACCCTAGGTGGGCTTGACCGCAGAAACGGATATGCACACAGATCGAAAAGTGTGTCGCGTTCAAGATCTACCCCCTCACCCCAGCCCTCTCCCCCAGGGGGCAAGGGGGAAAGGGAGCCGATCTTCATGCGGTTCAAAAATCTCGATCAGTGCTTGAGAAACGCAGCCACTTTCTGCGCGGCGGCAGCCAAATGCTGCTCATGCGTAAACCCGGAAACCTTGAGCGGCTTCAAATCATGATCCCCCGCAGCCAGCCAAAACACCTCAATACTCGGCGATAGATCGTAAGCCTCGACAGCGCCCCGATTGCCAAGCGCATCCCGCTCCCCCTGAACAATCAACGTCCGAGTCTTCAACCCAGCCAGATGTTCGACCCGAGGCTTCTCCGGTTTCCCCACCGCATAAAACGGATAACCCAGACAAACCAACGCATCAGCGCCAAGCTCATCGGCAAGCAGACTGGCCATCCGCCCCCCCATCGACTTCCCGCCAACCGCCAAAACCCCAGCGACATGAAGTCGCACCAAGCCATAAGCCTCACGCCAACATTCGAGCAACTTCGGCGCCGGATTCGGCGGACGTTTGCTGCCATCAACCCGCCGCTGCGCCATATAAGGAAACTCAAACCGCAGCACGTTGATACCAAGCCCAGCAAGGCGCCCAGCCACATCCGTCATCCACTCACTGTCCATCGGCGCCCCCGCCCCATGCGCCAGGATGAGCGTCGCCGAAGCCTCACCAACAGCGGCATCCCAAAGCCACCCGTGATCCTGCAGGCACTGCGCCCATTGATCCCCGTCAATACTGGCCTTGTGCTGTTTGTCCATGCTTGCCTCGCTTTTAGTCTGCCTATAACTCCAGGCGAAGGATTCGCGGCGTTTTCTGCGCGCGCTCACTTCGGCTGAACCGTGGATGGGGAACCATGAACACTTCTATCAGTACCGCCTACAACTACAAGGTGGTCCGCCAATTCGCCATTATGACGGTGGTGTGGGGCATCGTCGGCATGGGGCTCGGGGTTTTTCTCGCGGCTCAATTGGTCTGGCCCGAACTCAACTTCAACCTGCCGTGGACCAGCTTCGGACGCCTGCGCCCGCTGCACACCAACGCGGTGATCTTCGCGTTCGGCGGCTGTGCCTTGTTCGCCAGTTCGTTCTACTCGGTGCAGCGCACCTGCCAGACCCAACTGTTTGCGCCGAAAATTGCCGCCTTCTGCTTCTGGGGCTGGCAGCTGGTGATTCTATTGGCAGCCATCAGCCTGCCGCTGGGTTACACCAGTTCCAAGGAATACGCCGAGCTGGAATGGCCGATCGACATCCTGATCACCATCGTCTGGGTCGCCTACGCGATCGTGTTCTTCGGCACGATCATGCAGCGCAAGACCAAGCACATTTATGTGGGCAACTGGTTCTTCGGCGGGTTCATCATCACCGTGGCGATTCTGCACATCGTCAACAACCTTGAATTGCCGGTGAGCTTCACCAAGTCCTACTCGGTGTACGCCGGTGCAACCGACGCGATGGTGCAATGGTGGTACGGCCACAACGCCGTAGGCTTTTTCCTCACCGCCGGTTTCCTCGGGATGATGTACTACTTCGTGCCGAAACAGGCCGAACGTCCGGTGTATTCGTATCGCCTGTCGATCGTGCACTTCTGGGCGCTGATCACCCTGTACATCTGGGCCGGCCCGCACCACTTGCACTACACCGCGCTGCCGGACTGGGCGCAGTCGCTGGGCATGGTGATGTCGCTGGTACTGCTGGCGCCGAGCTGGGGCGGCATGATCAACGGCATGATGACCCTCTCGGGCGCCTGGCATAAGTTGCGCAGCGACCCGATCCTGCGCTTCCTCGTGGTGTCGCTGGCGTTTTACGGCATGTCGACCTTCGAAGGTCCGATGATGGCGATCAAGACAGTGAACGCCCTCTCCCACTACACCGACTGGACCATCGGCCACGTACACGCCGGCGCCCTCGGCTGGGTGGCGATGATTTCCATCGGCGCGCTGTACCACATGATCCCGAAAATCTTCGGCAAAGAGCAGATGCACAGCATCGGCCTGATCAACGCGCACTTCTGGCTCGCGACCATCGGCACCGTGCTCTACATCGCTTCGATGTGGGTCAACGGCATCGCCCAGGGCCTGATGTGGCGTGCGGTGAACGAGGACGGCACGCTGACCTACTCCTTCGTCGAAACCCTGGTGGCCAGCCACCCAGGCTTCGTCGTGCGGCTGATTGGCGGGGCGATCTTCCTCAGCGGCATGTTCCTGATGGCTTACAACACCTGGCGCACCGTGCGGGCCTCGCAGCCTGCTGACGTCGTTGCTGCCGCGCAGATGGCCTGAGGAGTCCGCCATGAAACACGAAACGATTGAAAAGAACGTCGGCCTGCTGATGCTGCTGATGGTGTTTGCCGTGAGCATCGGCGGCCTGACCCAGATCGTCCCGCTGTTCTTCCAGGACGTGACCAACAAACCGGTGGAAGGCATGAAGCCCTACACCGCGCTGCAATTGGAAGGCCGCGACATCTACATCCGCGAAGGCTGCGTCGGCTGCCACTCGCAGATGATCCGTCCGTTCCGCGCCGAAACCGAACGCTACGGGCACTACTCGGTGGCCGGCGAAAGCGTGTGGGATCACCCGTTCCTGTGGGGCTCGAAACGTACCGGTCCGGACCTGGCCCGGGTTGGCGCGCGCTACTCGGATGACTGGCACCGTGCGCACTTGTACAACCCGCGCAACGTTGTACCGGAATCGAAAATGCCGGCCTACCCATGGCTGGTCACCCAACCGGTCGACAGCAGCCACACCGAAACCAAGCTCAAGGTCATGCGCACCCTCGGCGTGCCGTACACCGACGACGACATCAGCGGCGCGGTGGCCAGCCTCAAGGGCAAGACCGAAATGGACGCCCTCGTCTCCTACCTGCAAGTGCTTGGCACTGCGATCAAGAGCAAGAGGTGAGCCATGGTCTTTGAAATGAGCGCGGGGCTGATACGCGGCCTCGGCACGGTCGTGGTGTTCGTGGCCTTCGTCGGCCTGACCCTGTGGGTATTCAACCGCAAGCGCACGCCGGAATTCGCCGAAGCGCGCCTGCTGCCGTTTGCCGACGAGCCGCAACCCGACCCAACCCAAGCATCTGAAACAAGGAGTACCCGGCCATGACCACCTTCTGGAGTACGTGGATCTGCGTACTGACCATCGGCAGCCTGATCGGCCTGACCTGGCTGCTGGTCGGCACCCGTCGGGGCGAAACCAAGGGCAGCGTCGACCAGACCATGGGCCACAGCTTCGACGGCATCGAGGAGTACGACAACCCGCTGCCGCAGTGGTGGTTCATGCTGTTCGCCGGCACGCTGGTGTTTTCCGTGGGTTATCTGATCCTTTACCCGGGTCTGGGCAACTGGAAAGGCATCCTGCCCGGCTACGAAGACGGCTGGACCGGCGTCCACGAGTGGGAAAAGGAAATGAGCAAGGCTGACGCCAAGTTCGGGCCGATCTTCGCCAAGTTCGCCGCGATGCCGGTGGAAGAAGTGGCGAAGGATCCGCAGGCGCTGAAAATGGGCGGCCGCCTGTTCGCCTCCAACTGCTCGGTGTGCCACGGCTCGGACGCCAAGGGCGCGTTCGGTTTCCCTAACCTCGCCGACAAGGACTGGCGTTGGGGCGGCAACGCCGACACCATCAAGACCACCATCATGGGTGGCCGGATGGCAGCGATGCCGGCGTGGGGCGACGCACTGGGCGAGGCCGGGGTGAAAAACGTGGCGGCGTATGTGCGTCACGAACTGGCCGGCCTGCCACTGGCGGCGGACAACAAGGCCGACCTGCAAGCCGGGCAGCAAGCGTTCAACACCATGTGCGTGGCTTGTCACGGGGCAAACGGCCAGGGCACCGAAGCCATGGGCGCGCCGAACCTGACGCACCCGGCCGGTTTCATCTACGGCACCAGCCTGACCCAGCTCGAGCAAACCATTCGCCATGGCCGTCAAGGCCACATGCCCGCTCAGAACGAGCTGCTGGGCAACGATAAAGTGCAATTGCTGGCCGCTTATGTGTACAGCCTGAGCAACGGATTGAATACAGAAAAACTGATTACTGAGGACAATAAAAAGTAATCATTGCGCACAAGACTGCCGCACGTTTCCAGTGCGGCAGTTTCCAGCCCCTTTGCGACGCATTGTCGCACCCCTTCACCCCCTCTCCTTTCGGTTACCCGGATTCGGGTCTACGCTTGCTCGATGCGGACTGGCCCGTGCCGGTTCCAGGTCGACCCCGAGCGAGGCGTTGAACGAATCGGCTGACTGACATGGCCGCAAAGGCCGGTAGATACCGGCTGTCGTGCCAATTACCGTCCGTCACCCGAACCGAGCGTTCGAACACACCCCGTTACATCCGACCGGGACCCCTCGCTTTTTTCGTCCGCTGCGACATTTTGCCCGAGGGCAATTTTGTCCTTACGCGGCGCATGGAAAGGCCGCAGAATCAGCGTTGGAAAGCATTGACCCAGGTCATGGCGCGTTGCATTGACCCCCTGCTTTCTACATACTTGCGGCCGATTTTAATCCTAATAAAACACCCAAACCGTGGAACCTTAGAATGAGCACAGCAATCAGTCCGACTGCTTATAACTATAAGGTAGTCCGCCAGTTCGCCATCATGACGGTGGTCTGGGGGATCCTTGGCATGGGGCTCGGTGTCTTCATCGCCTCGCAACTGGTCTGGCCGGAGTTGAATTTCGGTCTGCCGTGGACGAGCTTTGGACGCCTGCGCCCGTTGCACACAAACCTGGTGATTTTCGCCTTCGGTGGTTGTGCACTGTTTGCCACTTCCTACTATGTCGTGCAGCGAACCTGCCAGACGCGACTGATTTCCGACAGCCTCGCGGCCTTCACCTTCTGGGGATGGCAAGCGGTGATCGTCGGCGCGATCATTACCTTGCCGCTGGGTTACACCACCACCAAGGAATACGCGGAACTGGAATGGCCCCTCGCCATTCTGCTGGCCATTGTCTGGGTCACCTACGGTCTGGTGTTCTTCGGCACCATCACCAAGCGCAAGACCAAGCACATCTATGTCGGTAACTGGTTCTACGGTGCGTTCATCGTGGTGACCGCGATGCTGCACATCGTCAACCACATGTCGCTGCCGGTCAGCCTGTTCAAGTCCTACTCGGCTTACTCGGGCGCCACCGACGCGATGATCCAGTGGTGGTACGGCCACAACGCCGTGGGCTTCTTCCTGACCACCGGCTTCCTGGGGATGATGTACTACTTCGTGCCGAAACAGGCCGAACGTCCGATCTACTCGTATCGTCTGTCGATCGTGCACTTCTGGGCGCTGATCACCCTGTACATCTGGGCCGGTCCGCACCACCTGCACTACACCGCACTGCCTGACTGGGCACAATCGCTGGGCATGGCGATGTCGATCATTCTGCTGGCACCGAGCTGGGGCGGCATGATCAACGGCATGATGACCCTGTCGGGCGCCTGGCATAAGCTGCGCACCGACCCGATCCTGCGCTTCCTCGTGGTATCGCTGGCGTTCTACGGCATGTCGACCTTCGAAGGTCCGATGATGGCGATCAAGACCGTCAACTCGCTCTCGCACTACACCGACTGGACCATCGGCCACGTACACGCCGGCGCACTCGGCTGGGTAGCGATGATCTCGATCGGCGCGATCTACCACATGATCCCGAAACTGTTCGGCCGTGCGCAGATGCACAGCACCGGCCTGATCAACGCGCACTTCTGGCTCGCGACCATCGGTACCGTTCTGTACATCGCTTCGATGTGGGTCAACGGCATCACCCAGGGCCTGATGTGGCGTGCAATCAACGATGACGGCACCCTCACCTACTCGTTCGTCGAAGCGCTGCAGGCCAGCCACCCTGGTTTCATCGTCCGCGCCCTGGGCGGTGCGTTCTTCGCCAGCGGCATGCTGCTGATGGCTTACAACGTATGGCGCACCGTTCGCGCCTCGAACCCGGCTGAAGCCGAAGCCGCCGCCAAGATTGCCGTAGTTGGAGCTCACTGATGAAGCATGAAGCCGTCGAGAAGAACATTGGCCTGCTGGCTTTCTTCATGGTCATCGCCGTCAGCGTCGGTGGTCTGACCCAAATCGTTCCGCTGTTTTTCCAGGACGTCACCAACAAGCCGGTCGAAGGCATGAAGCCGCGCACCGCCCTTGAACTGGAAGGCCGCGACGTTTACATCGCCAACGGATGTGTCGGCTGCCACTCGCAGATGATCCGTCCGTTCCGTGCCGAAACCGAACGCTATGGCCACTACTCGGTCGCCGGTGAAAGCGTCTGGGATCACCCGTTCCTGTGGGGTTCCAAGCGTACCGGTCCGGACCTGGCCCGCGTCGGCGGTCGTTACTCCGATGACTGGCAGCGTGCGCACTTGTACAACCCGCGCAACGTCGTCCCCGAGTCGAAAATGCCGGCCTACCCGTTCCTCGTAGAAAACAAGCTCGATGGCAAAGACACGGCCAAGAAAATGGAAGTGTTGCGCACGCTCGGCGTCCCTTACACCGACGAAGACATCGCCGGTGCAAGAGATGCCGTGAAGGGCAAAACCGAAATGGACGCGCTGGTGGCCTATCTGCAAGGCCTGGGCACCATCATCAAAAGCAAACGGTGATCTAGATGGATATCGGGATGATTCGAGGCCTGGGCACCGTTGTCGTGATGGTTGCCTTCATCGGCCTGGCGTTGTGGGTGTTCAGCCCCAAGCGCAAGTCGGAGTTTGAAGACGCGACCTTGCTGCCCTTCGCGGATGATCCCGAAGCCATCAAGCACGTCGAGCAAGCTTCTAGGAGTAACAAAGAATGACTACACTCTGGAGTCTGTACGTCACAGTCCTCAGTCTCGGTACGATCTTTTCCCTGACCTGGCTGTTGTTGTCGACCCGCAAGGGCCAGCGCACCGAACAGACCGACGAGACGGTCGGCCACTCCTTCGACGGGATCGAGGAGTACGACAACCCGCTGCCGAAATGGTGGTTCATGCTGTTCGTGGGCACCATCGTGTTCGCTCTGGGTTATCTGGTGCTGTACCCGGGCCTGGGCAACTGGAAAGGCCTGCTGCCGGGCTACAACTACCTCGATACCGAGAAGCAGACCGCGTTCGCCAACGGCCAGACCGGCTGGACCGGCGTTCACGAGTGGGAAAAGGAAATGGCTCGCTCGGACGCCAAGTTCGGTCCGATCTTCGCCAAGTTCGCCGCCATGCCGATCGAAGAAGTCGCGAAGGATCCGCAAGCCCTGAAGATGGGTGGCCGTCTGTTCGCCTCCAACTGCTCGGTCTGCCACGGTTCCGACGCCAAGGGCGCTTATGGTTTCCCTAACCTGACCGACGCCGACTGGCGCTGGGGCGGCGAGCCGGAAACCATCAAGACCACCATCATGGGCGGTCGTCACGCCGTGATGCCGGCCTGGGCTGAAGTGATCGGCGAGCAAGGCGTGGCCGACGTGGCCGCGTTCGTGGTGAGCAATCTGGATGGCCGCAAGCTGCCGGAAGGCACCAAGGCTGATCCGGCCAACGGCCAGAAACTGTTCGCCGCCAACTGCGTGGCGTGCCACGGCCCGGCGGGCAAAGGTACGCCAGCGATGGGCGCACCTGACCTGACCCACCCGGCCGCGTTCATCTACGGTTCGAGCTTCGCCCAACTGCAGCAGACCATCCGTTACGGCCGTCAGGGCCAGATGCCTGCCCAGGAACAACTGCAAGGCAACGACAAGGTTCACCTGCTGGCGGCGTACGTTTACAGCCTGTCCCACGGTGAAAAACCAGCGGAAGCCGAGGCCCAGTAAGGCCAACGCTTGAAGCAAAAAAACGGCCCCGCCAATGAGAATTGGCGGGGCCGTTTTGTTTCTGCCCTTTGAATGGCCGACCAGCGGTCAGGCTCGTCAGGCCTTCCCGGTTGTGGGTCGCCGGACGCAGTAGTAACGTTGCTACATATCTTTTTCAGGAGAGGTCGCAATGATGGCCATCACCACCATTTCCAGCCGCGAATTCAATCAGGACACAAGCAGTGCCAAAAAAGCCGCGCGCAATGGGCCGGTGATCATCACGGATCGTGGCAAGCCCGCCCACGTACTGCTAAGCATTGAGGAGTACGAAAAACTCACCGGCCTCAACGCGAGCATCGTCGATCTGCTGGTCATGCCTGAAGCGGCAGACATCGAGTTCGAAACCGAGCGTGCCGTGATCACTCACCGCCCTGTGGACCTGTCCTGAATGTATTTGCTAGACACCAATGTAATTTCCGAATTGCGCAAACCCCAGGCCGACAAGAACGTTGTCGCCTGGGCCAGAACGATCATTGCCCCTCGCATGTTTATCTCGGCCATTACCTTGAAGGAACTGGAGACCGGCGTCCTACGCATGGAGCGCCGAGACCCGGCTCAGGGAAAGGTTCTGCGCACCTGGCTCAAGCGCCACGTGATGCCGGCCTTCGATGCGCGAATCCTGCCGGTCGATGCCGCTGTCGCCCTGCGCTGCGCGCGCATTCATGTGCCGGATCAGGCGAATGAAAGCGATGCCCTGATCGCGGCAACGGCGCTGGTTCATGGGTTGACAGTGGTCACTCGCAACACCGGTGACTTTGCATCCAGCGGCGTTGACGTCATCAATCCATGGGACTGAGGCATTCGCCTTACCGAATAAAAGCCATGCCCGAAAATGAAACGGCCCCGCCAATGAGAATTGGCGGGGCCGTTGCTTATGGGCGACTGGCCCAGAGGGATTTCACCAGAACCGTGTGCACGAAATGCGGCTTTTGCCAATCATTGTTCTCGATCAGGTTGACATGCAGTAGCTTGCGATCATCCGAAAAGCTAGCTGTCAGGTACGTCTGCTGGGACGTTGCGCCGCTGAGAAACATCGGCACCTTGCCCATCCAGCGCCTGCCACCACCTTGCGTATGGTAATGACCGGCAAAGATGGCGGTGACCTCATACTTCTCGATCATGTCCAGAAAGCGCTGTTGCTGTTGCCAGTCTCCCTGCCAGTCATCCCACTTGTGCATGTTGATGATGATGGCGTAACCCGATACCCGCGCAAGCCTTAAATCCGTTTCAAGCCAGTCCAGAGCGCTGGTGATATTGAAAGTTGTCGGATTCAACGCATGAGCAATCTTCGTGGTGTAGGTGGGCTCATTATTGAGTTGTACCAAATGAACGTCTCCGACATTTTTCGAGTACGCGAGACTGCCCGAATAACGAATATCCAGAAAAGCCCCAGTGACCTCGAGGTCAAAGTTATCCACCTTCCCCTTATGATGTTCGTTGAACTCGACAATGCTACCCGCCGCACAACTATTACTGAAACAGTCATCCACATTATTTTCGTAATCATGATTACCCAAGCCGTACAGGTAATCACCCTTGAAGTATTTTTCCAGGGCCGATTTCATATAGGACCGCTGCCAGCCATGGCCAAAAGCAGTAATGTCACCGTTGATCATCAACGGGATTGCCGCCTGCCCTCCATGGGCGTTTCGAAACGCAGCGATACTGCCCAACTGGCTGTCCACCAGCCACTTGGCACGTTTTTCGAAGTCCGCATCGGATTCCGGCTCTCTACTGTCGGTCTTGTCAGTCCAGGGATATTGCGTGTCGGACGCGAACACCATATGCCGTGGAGCGCCCTCAACGGCATGAGCCAAAGTAACAGAAGAGAATAAACAGACACCCAGCAGAAATTTTACAATTCCATTAAAAGCCATAGCCTCGAAACTCCATTTAACTTGAATAATAACTAGCGACCGAATATCGCCAGACGCAAACATATTCGATCAAATAGAGCTTTTCAAAGCAGACTACACAGGCAATTAAATAAACTTATTTCAAACACAACAACAGAAACCAGAATTTCTTTACTTCAACGAGACCTGTCTAATCTTGACGACTGGAAACCGAACAAGAAAGAACCGGTTTTCGGCCACGCAGATCAATCTGTGGGACTAAAAGAACCACATCGCAGCTTCACATCTCGCAACTGAAATTCGATGGGCACATTGGCTGGCAAGCGATAACGTCCTGCTGCAGCCGATGTGCTGACTACCCCACGACTCATCTTGCAAGGAAGCTAAACGATGAAAGAGCAACATCAGAATCAGGATACTGATCAGCCGACTCAAACGGGTGAACAGACGCCACAAAATGATGCGGCCAACGGCGACAGCCTGAGTCGGCAAAAACGCTCCCTAGTGAGCGAAGCCACTGCCGACAGAAAGCGCAGTACCGGCGGGATCGATAGCCTCGGTGGCGGCCGGTTACCTTGACCGACTGATGAAAGCGGCGGCAATGCCTGCACTTCCACAGCATCGCCGTCGCGCTGTCAGCAGCACCTATCGTCTATAGTCAATTGATCTGCATCATGCTTTGTTACATTCGCTACACCATTCATGATTTTTCCCCAACGCGACCAAAGGTCGCACCCGTTCGTCGGCATGACAGGCGTATCATTGCGCCACCGCAACACCCCTTTTTGACCCCGGCCGGCACGTATCGACCGAGGCATTTTTCCACTGCCGTGGGATGCAATGATGAGCAACCAGATTCCGGTACACGACGTCACGCCACCCAGCAAGAACGCGAACAACAGCGTCGACCTTTACGCCTCTCGAGAAAAAATCTACACCCGTGCTTTCACCGGCCTGTTCCGCAATCTGCGGATGATGGGCGGCGCGGCGCTGTTCCTGCTGTATTTCGGAACGGTGTGGTTGAACTGGGGCGGCCATCAGGCCGTGTGGTGGAACCTGCCGGAGCGCAAGTTCTTCATTTTCGGCGCCACGTTCTGGCCGCAGGACTTCATTCTGCTTTCCGGGCTGCTGATCATTGCGGCGTTCGGCCTGTTCTTCATCACCGTGTATGCCGGCCGGGTCTGGTGCGGGTACACCTGCCCGCAAAGCGTGTGGACGTGGATTTTCATGTGGTGCGAGAAGGTCACCGAAGGCGACCGCAACCAGCGCATCAAGCTCGACAAGGCGCCGATGAGCGCCAACAAATTCCTGCGCAAATTCGCCAAGCACGCGCTGTGGCTGCTGATCGGTTTCGTCACCGGCATGACCTTCGTCGGCTACTTCTCGCCGATCCGCGAACTGGTGTTCGAGTTCTTCACCGGGCAGGCCGATGGCTGGTCATATTTCTGGGTCGGTTTCTTCACCCTCGCCACCTACGGCAACGCCGGCTGGCTGCGTGAGCAGGTGTGCATCTACATGTGTCCGTATGCGCGCTTCCAGAGCGTGATGTTCGACAAGGACACGCTGATCGTTTCCTACGACCCGCGTCGCGGTGAAAGCCGTGGCCCGCGCAAGAAAGGCGTCGACTACAAGGCTCAGGGCCTGGGCGACTGCATCGATTGCACCATGTGCGTTCAGGTCTGCCCGACCGGCATCGACATCCGCGACGGCCTGCAGATCGAGTGCATCGGCTGCGCCGCGTGCATCGACGCCTGCGACAGCATCATGGACAAGATGGATTACCCGCGCGGGCTGATCAGCTACACCACCGAACACAACTTGTCCGGGCAGAAAACCCATAAACTGCGGCCACGTCTGATCGGTTACGCCGTGGTGCTGCTGGCGATGATCAGCCTGTTGGTGACGGCATTCTTCATGCGTTCACTGGTAGGTTTCGACGTCAGCAAGGACCGCGTGCTGTACCGCGAAAACGCCGAAGGCCGGATCGAAAACGTCTACAGCCTGAAGATCATGAACAAGGATCAGCGCGACCACACCTACGTGCTGGAAGCCGCCGGTTTGCCGGATCTGCGCCTGCAAGGCAAGCGCGAGATCAAGGTGCCGGCCGGGGAAATCTTCAGCATGCCGGTCGAACTGTCGAGCGCGCCTGAACAATTGCCATCGAGCACCAACGAGGTGAAATTCATCCTCAGGGATGCCGATGACGACAGCGTCCACGTAGAAGCCAAGAGCCGGTTCATCGGCCCACAAAATCGTTGAGAGAACTGAACATGCCCGCAGCAAACGCCGCAAGTCCCTGGTACAAGCACCTTTGGCCATGGATCATCATCGGGATTCTGGCCTGTTCGGTGACCCTGACGCTGTCCATGGTGACCATCGCGGTGAACAACCCGGACAACCTGGTCAACGACAACTACTACGAGGCCGGCAAGGGCATCAACCGCTCGCTGGATCGCGAACTGCTGGCGCAGACCCTGAAGATGCGCGCTGCCGTGCATCTGGATGACGTCACCGGCGAAGTCGACCTGCGCCTGAGCGGCGATAGCCAGCCGAAAACCCTGGAGCTGAACCTGATCTCGCCGACCCAGCCGGAGAAGGATCGCAAGATCGTCCTGGCTCGCAGCGAGACTGAAACGGGGCGCTACATTGGCCAGTTGAGCGACAAGATCGAAGGGCGGCGTTTTGTTGAATTGCTGGGCACTCAGGATGATCACGTTTGGCGGATGTTCGAGGAAGAGCTGGTCAGCCATGACAAGGATTTGTTGCTGGGTGATGAGCCGCTGCAAGGCGCCGAAGACCTGAAAAAATAAGCCTTACACTGATCGTTCCCACGCTCTGCGTGGGCACGCAGCCAGGGACGCTCGGCGTCCCAGCCGAAGCGGACGCGGAGCGTCCAGGGAGGCATTCCCACGCGGAGCGTGGGAACGATCATCGGAACGCCTCATGACCATTCCAATCCCCTGCTACCACTGCGCCCTGCCCGTTCCGTCGGGCAGCCGCTTCACCGCCGTCGTGCTCGGGGAATCCCGCGAGTTCTGCTGCCCCGGCTGTCAGGCGGTGGCCGAAGCCATCGTCGCCGGAGGGCTGGAAAGTTATTACCAGCATCGCAGCGAAGCCTCGGCCAACCCCGAAGCGCTGCCAGTGCAATTGGTCGATGAGCTTGAGCTGTACGACCGCGCCGACGTGCAGCAACCCTTCGTGCGCCACGAAGGTGAACTGGCCGAAACCACGCTGCTGATGGAAGGCATCAGTTGCGCCGCCTGCGGCTGGCTGATCGAGAAACACCTGCGCACCCTGCCCGCCGTGGCCGAGGCGCGACTGAACCTGTCCAACCATCGCCTGCATGTGCGCTGGGCTGACGCTCAGCTGCCACTGAGCCAGATCCTCGGCGAGCTGCGCCACATCGGCTACGCCGCACACCCGTATCAGGTCGACCGCGCCAGCGAACAACTGGCCAGCGAAAACCGCCTCGCCCTGCGTCAGCTTGGCGTCGCCGGCCTGCTGTGGTTCCAGGCGATGATGGCGACCATGGCAACCTGGCCGGAATTCAACATCGACCTCAGCCCGGAGCTACATACGATTCTGCGCTGGGTCGCGCTGTTCCTCACCACGCCGATCGTGTTCTACAGCTGCGCGCCGTTTTTCAAAGGGGCCATGCGCGACCTGCGCACCCGTCACCTGACCATGGACGTCTCGGTATCACTGGCGATCGGCGCGGCTTATGTCGCCGGGATCTGGACTTCGATCACCGGGGTCGGCGAGCTGTACTTCGACGCGGTAGGCATGTTCGCGCTGTTCCTGCTCGCCGGGCGTTACCTCGAACGCCGCGCCCGCGAGCGCACCGCCGCTGCCACCGCGCAACTGGTCAATCTGCTGCCCGCCTCGTGCCTGCGCCTCGACGACGCCGGCCAGAGTGAGCGCATCCTGCTCAGCGAACTGCGCCTCGGTGATCGCGTGCTGGTGCAGCCCGGTTCGGTGCTGCCGGCGGACGGCAAGATTCTCGATGGCCAGTCGAGCATCGACGAATCGGTGCTGACCGGCGAATACCTCCCGCAACCGCGCGCCAAGGGCGACGCCGTCACCGCCGGCACGCTGAACGTGGAAGGCGCGCTGACCGTCGAGGTGCAGGCGCTCGGCCAGGACACCCGACTCTCGGCCATCGTCCGCCTGCTGGATCGCGCCCAGGCGGAAAAACCACGACTGGCGGAAATCGCCGACCGCGCCGCGCAATGGTTTTTGTTGCTGTCGCTGATCGCGGCGGCCGCAATCGGTCTGCTGTGGTGGGAGCTGGACTCGTCGCGAGCGTTCTGGATCGTCCTCGCCATGTTGGTGGCGACTTGCCCGTGCGCAATGTCGCTGGCGACACCGACCGCGCTGACCGCCGCCACCGGCACCCTGCACAAACTCGGCCTGCTGCTGACCCGCGGCCATGTGCTGGAAGGCCTGAACCAGATCGACACGGTGATTTTCGACAAGACCGGCACCCTCACCGAAGGCCGACTGGTGCTGCGTTCGATCCGCCCGCTCGGCGCCCTCGACAGCGATCAGTGCCTGAGTCTGGCCGCCGCCCTGGAAAACCGTTCCGAACACCCGATCGCCCGCGCCTTCGGTCGCGCGCCGCTGGCTGCCGAAGATGTCCACAGTACGCCGGGGCTGGGGCTTGAAGGGTTGGTTGGCGAACAGCGCTTGCGCATCGGTCAGGCGGATTTTGTCTGTGATCTCGGCGGCGCGCCGGTGCCATCGATGCCGAAGGAGCCGGGGCAATGGCTGCTGCTCGGTGACCGTCAGGGGCCGCTGGCCTGGTTCGCCCTCGATGACCGTCTGCGCGACGACGCCCCGGCCCTGCTCGCGGCGTGCAAGGCGCGCGGCTGGCGCACGTTGTTGCTGTCGGGCGACAGTTCGCCGATGGTCGCCAGCGTCGCCGCCGAACTGGGTATCGATGAGGCCCGTGGCGGTCTGCGCCCGGACGACAAGCTGCAAGTGTTGCAACAACTGCACAAGGACGGCCGCAAGGTGTTGATGCTCGGTGACGGCGTCAATGACGTTCCAGTGCTGGCCGCTGCGGACATCAGCGTGGCCATGGGCTCGGCCACTGATCTGGCGAAAACCAGCGCCGATGCGGTGTTGCTGTCCAACCGCCTCGACGCCTTGGTACAAGCCTTCACGCTGGCCCGCCGCACTCGCCGGGTGATCATCGAGAACCTGTTGTGGGCCGCGCTGTACAATGGCCTCATGTTGCCGTTCGCCGCCCTCGGCTGGATCACTCCGGTGTGGGCCGCCGTCGGCATGTCGATCAGTTCGCTGACCGTGGTGCTCAATGCCCTGCGCCTGACTCGCCTGCCGAGCGCGCCGGCCGTCAGCACCACGTCAGAAACCCGCCCTCTGCCGGCCTGAGCCGCGCGGGCATGGAGTACAGATGCCAGCTCTCTACGTGATGATTCCGGCCGCGCTGCTGATCGTGGCCATCGCCGTCTACATCTTCTTCTGGGCGGTGGACAGCGGCCAGTACGACGACCTCGACGGCCCGGCCCACAGCATCCTGTTCGACGACCAGGACCCGAACCACACCGCTGCGGTAGACGAAGCCAACCCCGCCAAACCGGACGACAAGGCGCCACCCCATGCTTGAACTGGCGCCACTGCTGGTGTCTGCGTTGATTCTTGGCCTGCTCGGCGGCGGGCATTGCCTGGGCATGTGCGGCGGCTTGATGGGCGCGCTGACCCTGGCGATTCCCAAGGAACAACGCAGCCGACGCTTTCGATTGTTGCTGGCCTATAACCTCGGGCGGATTCTCAGCTATGCCACGGCCGGATTGCTGATCGGGCTGGCGGGATGGGCGGTGGCCAACAGTCCTGCTGCGCTGTTCATGCGCGTGCTCGCCGGGTTGCTGCTGATCGCCATGGGCCTGTATCTGGCGGGCTGGTGGAGCGGCCTGACCCGCATCGAAAGCCTCGGTCGCGGACTGTGGCGTTACATCCAGCCAGTCGCCAATCGCCTGCTGCCGGTTTCGAGCCTGCCCCGGGCTTTGCTGCTCGGCGCGCTGTGGGGATGGCTGCCGTGCGGGCTGGTTTACAGCACGTTGTTGTGGTCGGCCAGTCAGGGCAATGCACTGGACAGCGCGTTGCTGATGCTCGCCTTCGGGCTCGGTACCTGGCCGGTGTTGCTGGCAACCGGCCTCGCGGCCGAACGAGTGACCGCGCTGTTGCGCAAACGCAGCGTGCGCATGGCCGGCGGTCTGCTGGTGATCCTGTTCGGCATCTGGACCCTGCCGGGGCCGCACCAGCACTGGCTGATGGGCCACTGATCCCGTTGATGCAAATCAAGATGCCTTTTTGTGCCCTCCCCTAGACTCGGCACACTGCCAGCCTATCCGGGGGAATGCCCGCATGCTCGACGCCATTCGTTGGGACACCGATTTGATCCGCCGCTACGACCTGGCGGGGCCGCGCTACACCTCGTACCCGACGGCCGTGCAATTTCACAGTCAGGTCGGCACCTTCGACCTGTTCCACGCCCTGCGCGACAGCCGCAAAGCCCTGCGCCCGCTGTCGCTGTACGTGCACGTGCCGTTCTGCGCGAACATCTGCTACTACTGCGCCTGCAACAAGGTCATCACCAAGGATCGCGGCCGCGCGTTGCCCTATCTGCAACGGCTTGAGCAGGAAATCCAGCTGATCGCCTGCCACCTCGACCCGGCGCAGAAAGTCGAGCAACTGCACTTCGGCGGCGGCACGCCGACCTTTCTTAGCCACGATGAGTTGCGCCAGTTGATGGCGCACCTGCGCAAGCATTTCAATTTGCTGGACGATGACTCCGGCGACTACGGCATCGAGATCGACCCGCGCGAAGCCGACTGGTCGACCATGGGCCTGCTGCGGGAATTGGGCTTCAACCGGGTCAGCATCGGCCTGCAGGATCTCGACCCGGCAGTACAACGGGCGGTCAATCGCCTGCAAAGCCTGGAAGAAACCCGTGCGGTGATCGACGCGGCACGCACCCTGCAATTTCGCTCGATCAACATCGACCTGATCTACGGCCTGCCCAAGCAGACTCCGGACAACTTCGCCCGCACCGTCGAGGAAGTTATCAGCCTGCAACCGGACCGGCTGTCGGTGTTCAACTACGCGCACCTGCCGGAACGCTTCATGCCGCAGCGGCGGATCAACGGCAACGAACTGCCGAGCCCGGCGCAGAAGCTGGAAATGCTGCAACGCACCATCGAACAACTGACCGCCGCCGGCTACCGCTACATCGGCATGGACCATTTCGCCCTGCCCGACGATGAACTGGCGATTGCTCAGGAAGAATCGACCTTGCAACGCAATTTCCAGGGTTACACCACCCACGGTCATTGCGACCTGATCGGTCTGGGCGTGTCGGCGATCAGCCAGATTGGTGATCTGTACTGCCAGAACAGCAGCGACCTCAATCACTACCAGAACACCCTCGCCGGCGCGCAACTGGCCACCAGCCGGGGTTTGGTGTGCAACGCTGACGATCGCTTGCGCCGCGCGGTGATCCAGCAACTGATCTGCAATTTCAGCCTGGACTTCGCCGAGATCGAGCGCAGCTTCAACATCGATTTTCAGGGTTACTTCGGCGCGCTCTGGCCACAATTGCAGGGCATGGCGCAGGACGGGCTGATCGAACTGGATCGCGAGCGCATCACCGTGCTACCGGCCGGGCGCCTGTTGGTGCGTTCGGTGTGCATGGTGTTCGACGCGTATCTGGAACAGCAGAACCGCCAGCGTTTTTCGCGGGTGATTTAGCTCTTCATCAGCAGCGAGTTGGTTTTCAGGTTCTGGTCTGCGGTCAGGCCCGATTGGTCGATGACTTTGGCCAGAGACAGGTTGGCGGTGATCAGACCGTTGTTGAGGGCGGAGATGGCGCCTTTGAGGGCAGCGATCTTGGCGAATCGCTCTTCGTTGGAGAGGGTCTTGTTGGCCATCAGCGCGTTGATCTGGGCGTTCTTTTCGGCGATCTGCTGGCGAAACTTGCGGATCATCTTCAGCAATTGCTGGACGTTTTCAGGCAAACCGCTTTCTTCGATATCGCGGTTTTTCCCGCCGGCACCGGCGGATTTTGCAATGGCGGCACCGGACAGCGACACTTTGACGCCCTCGACCAAGGTCGGGCTTCCCAACGATGCCGCGTCTGTGCCGGACTCATCGTCAACGGAGGTTTCAGCACTTTCCAGCAACGACGCAACGCCACTGTTACCGGGGGTCAGCGTACCAATAGCAGTCATCGAAGCGGTTCCTTGCATGCCGTCAGATACCTGTTTATCGGCCGTCATCCCTGCGGCTTTATGCCGTGGGGGCAATCTCGCCACAGACTGGCCTGAATGTCCTCCGCTGGGTTACCCTTACGCCTTATGTGTGTTTTCCCACAAGGATTTAAGAAATGTCCGAGCCAGTTAAACTGCGCGCTCACAACCAGGCTAATTGCAAGGATTGCAGCCTGGCCCCTCTCTGCCTGCCACTTTCGCTGAATCTGGAAGACATGGATGCGCTGGACGAAATCGTTAAACGTGGCCGCCCGTTGAAAAAGGGTGAGTTCCTGTTCCGCCAGGGCGACACCTTCGATTCCGTTTATGCAGTACGCTCCGGCGCCCTCAAGACCTTCAGCCTGAGCGACACCGGCGAAGAACAACTGACCGGCTTCCACCTGCCGAGCGAACTGGTCGGGCTGTCCGGCATGGACACCGAGAAACACCCGGTTTCCGCCCAGGCGCTGGAAACCACTTCGGTCTGCGAGATTCCATTCGAACGCCTCGACGAACTGGCCCTGCAATTGCCGCAGCTGCGCCGCCAGTTGATGCGCGTGATGAGCCGGGAAATCCGCGACGACCAGCAGATGATGTTGCTGCTGTCGAAGAAGACCGCCGACGAGCGCATCGCCACCTTCCTGGTCAACCTGTCGGCGCGTTTCCGCGCTCGCGGGTTCTCGGCCAACCAGTTCCGCCTGAGCATGTCGCGCAATGAAATCGGCAACTACCTGGGGCTGGCGGTGGAAACCGTGTCCCGGGTCTTCACCCGCTTTCAGCAGAACGAACTGATCGCAGCCGAGGGCAAGGAAATCCATATCCTCGACCCGATCCAGCTCTGCGCCCTGGCCGGCGGCTCGCTCGAAGTCTGATCTCGACCCGCGGCCGAGCGTATCGTTTCAGCCGCGGGTATACTGCGCCGTTTGCAGCCCTGCCAGGACACCTCGACGATGGTCTTCGACTCCTTCGACATCAAATCCCTGATCCGCCCCGTGATCGACTTCCCGAAACCGGGCGTGATCTTTCGCGACATCACCCCGCTGTTCCAGTCGCCCAAGGCCCTGCGCCTGGTGATGGACAGCTTCGCCCACCGCTATGTGGAAGCCGACTTCACCCATATCGGTGCGATGGATGCGCGCGGTTTCCTGATCGGTTCGGTGCTGGCCTATCAGCTGAACAAGCCGCTGGTGCTGTTCCGCAAGCAAGGCAAACTGCCGGCGGACGTGCTGGCTGAAGGTTACGCGACCGAGTACGGCGAAGCGTTCCTCGAAGTGCACGCCGACAGCCTGTGTGAAGGCGATTCGGTGGTGATGTTCGATGACCTGATCGCCACCGGCGGCACGCTGATCGCAGCGGCCAACCTGATCCGCCGCATGGGCGCCCGCGTTCATGAAGCGGCAGCGATCATCGATCTGCCGGAGCTGGGTGGTTCGCAGCGTCTTGAGGACATGGGGATTCCGACGTTCTGCCTGACGCAGTTTGCGTTGACTGACAAGTAAGCGGCGCCTGCCGTTACGCCTTCGCGAGCAAGCCCGCTCCCACATTCGACCGCATTCCCCTGATGGAGCACGATCGAATGTGGGAGCGGGCTTGCTCGCGAAAGGGCCACCAGCGTCACCAAAAAATCTAAAGCCCCATCTGTTTGCTGATGATCTCGTTCATCACTTCCCGCGTCCCGCCGCCAATCGACAAGATGCGGTTATCCCGATACAGCCGCTCCACCAGGCTTTCGCGCATATAACCCAGCCCGCCAAGAATCTGCACCGCCTCGTTGGTGATGCGGTCCGAGGTGTCCGTGGCGAAGTTCTTGGCCATGGAAATCTCCTTGATCACGCTCTGCCCCGCCGCCATTTTCGCCGCCTGCCGGTAGGTGAACTCCCGCGAGACTTCCAGCGCCGTGGCCATTTCCGCGAGGCGATGCTTGATCACCTGGAACTTGCCGATGGGTTTGCCGAACGCTTCACGCTCCTTCGCCCACTTCAGGCTTTCTTCCAGCGCCAGTTGCGCGGTCATGTTGGCCATCAGCGCCAAGGCCAGACGTTCGCTCTGGAAGTTACCCATGATGCAGGCGAATCCCATGTTTTCAGCGCCGATCAGATTTCCCACAGGCACCCGGCAATCGTCGAAGAACAATTCAGCCGTGTCCGACGCCCACCAGCCCATTTTCTTCAGTTGCCGGCCGACGGTGAAACCCGGCGTGCCCCTCTCGATCAGCAGCAGACTGATACCGCCAAAACCGGGCGCACCGGTACGCACCGCGACGGTGTAGTAGTCGGCGCGTACGCCACTGGTGATAAAGGTTTTGCTGCCGCTGACCCGGTAATGATCGCCATCGCGTACGGCGCGGGTCTGCAGGTTGGCGACGTCGGAGCCACCGCCCGGTTCGGTAACGGCCAATGCGCTGATTTTCTCGCCGCTGAGCACTTGAGGGACGACACGGTCACGCACTTCGGGTCGGGCCCATTTGACGATCGGCGGCAAACCGATGTCGAGCGAACCGAGCCCGGCTACCAGCCCGCCGGAGCCGCAACGCATCAGTTCTTCGCTGGCGGCGATCTTGGCGAACAGATCACCTTCGTGACTGCCGCCCAGCGCTTCGGGGTAACCGATGCCGAGAATGCCGGCCGCACCGGCCTTGAGGTACAGCTCACGGGGAAAGCTTTCGGCTTCTTCCCACGCATCGATGTCCGGCAGGATCTCGCGCTCGACGAAACGTCTGACGCTGTCGCGGACCATTTGATGGCTGGGGTCGAAGTATTCCTGGAAGGCGGGCATCGGCGAACTCCATGGAAGGGTTCGCCGAACTTAACCGAGCGCTTGCTTGGTTTTCAACAGGATTGTGTGGCTCAGAGGGAAATCGGCTTGCGCCCGGCAAACGAGTGAGCCAGCGTGCCGCCGTCCACCAGCTCCAGTTCGCCGCCCAACGGTACGCCGTGGGCGATGCGCGAGGCGATCAGGCCTTTGTTCTGCAGCAACTGAGCGATGTAGTGCGCCGTCGCTTCGCCTTCCACGGTCGGGTTGGTGGCGAGGATGACTTCGGTGAAGGTGCCCGCCTCTTCGATCCGCGCCATCAACTGCGGAATGCCGATGGCTTCCGGGCCCAGGCCGTCCAGCGGCGAGAGATGCCCCTTGAGCACGAAATAGCGACCACGGAATCCGGTCTGTTCGACCGCGTAGACGTCCATCGGCCCTTCCACCACGCACAGCAGCGTGTCGTCGCGACGGGTGTCGGCGCATTGCGGGCACAGATCGTCTTCGGTCAGCGTGCGGCACTGGCGGCAGTGTCCGACCCCTTCCATGGCCTGGCTCAAGGCCTGGGCCAGACGCGTACCGCCGCTGCGGTCACGTTCGAGCAACTGCAACGCCATACGCTGGGCAGTTTTCTGACCCACGCCCGGCAAAGTTCGCAGGGCGTCGATCAGTTGGCGAATCAAAGGGCTGAAGCTCATGGGGGAAAAGTCCGACAAAACAACGAGACGCGGTTTATACCCGCGCCTCCGGCCAGCGTCAAATCCTCAGTCCTGGGCGACCTTCACCACCAGTTTGCCGAAGTTGCGCCCCTCCAGCAGCCCGATAAACGCTTGCGGCGCCTGCTCCAGGCCCTCGACCACGTCCTCGCGGAATTTCACCTTGCCGTCGCGCACCCAAGGCACCATGGCGCTGATGAATTCCGGCTGACGGTCGCCGTAGTCGTCGAACACGATGAAACCCTGAATCCGTGCGCGCTTGGTCAGCAAGGTGCGTTGCAGTGCAGGCAGGCGATCCGGGCCTTTCGGCGCTTCCGAGGCGTTGTAGCCGGCGATCAGGCCGCACAGCGGGATCCGCGCCTTGGGATTGAGCAGCGGCACAACCGCATCGAAGACATGGCCACCGACGTTTTCATAATAGATGTCGATGCCATTGGGACAGGCCTTGGCCAGTTGCTCGGCGAAGTCTGGCGCCTTGTGATCGATACAGGCGTCGAAGCCCAGTTCCTCGACCACGTATTTGCACTTCTCGGCTCCACCGGCCACGCCAACGGCGCGCAGGCCTTTGATCTTGGCGACCTGGCCGACCACCGAACCCACGGCGCCGGACGCGGCGGCAACCACCAGGGTCTCCCCTTCTTTTGGCTGGCCGATGTCCATCAGGCCCATGTACGCGGTCATGCCGGGCATGCCCAGTACGCCGAGCGCCATCGACGGGCTCGGCAGGCCGGACGGGATCGGGATGATGTTGCGGCCATCGCTGATGCTGTGGCTTTGCCAACCGGTGGCACCGACCACCAGATCGCCAGGGTGGAATTTCGGATGACGCGACTGTTCGACCCGGCTGACAGCCCCGCCGGTCATCACCTCGCCGATTTGTACCGGTGCCGCGTAGGACGGCGCGTCACTCATGCGCCCGCGCATGTAGGGATCGAGCGACAGGTACAGGGTCTTGAGCAACACTTGGCCGTCTTCAAGGTCCGGCAGCGCCTCGCGCTCCAGACGGAAGTTCTCGGGCGTTGGCGCACCTACCGGCCGCGAGGCCAGCACGAAGCGTTGATTGAGGGTCAGAGGGTCGGACATGTCAGCGTCTCCTTTGAATGATGAATTCGAGGGTATAGGAAGCAGACCCTTGGGGCGGTGGGGTGTTCGATGTTTATTCCGGCAAATCGTGTTGACGCTTTCGCGAGCAAGCCCGCTCCCACATTTGAAATGCAATCCCATGTGGGAGCGGGCTTGCTCGCGAAGGCGTCATTACAGCCAACACATCTCTACCGGCCAGAAACAAAAATGCCAGGCGCGATGCCTGGCATTTTTTGTAGCTCATCCAACCCGCAAAGGCGAATCAGAACGGCAGTTTCATACCGGCCGGCAGGTTCATGCCAGCGGTCATGCTGCCCATCTTGGCCTGGCTGTTGGCTTCGATCTGACGCACGGCGGCGTTGACGGCTGCAGCCACCAGATCCTCGACCACTTCGCGGTCGTCTTCGTCCAGGCCCGGCAGTACGCTCGGGTCGATGCTGACTTTTTTCACGTCATGACGACCGGTCATCACCACGGTGACCAGATCGCCACCGGCTTTGCCGGTGACTTCGGCGTTGGCCAGTTCTTCCTGCATCTTGGCCATTTTTTCCTGCATCTGCTGCGCCTGCTTCATCAGGCCGGCCATGCCACCTTTCATCATGGGAATCACCTCAAAAGTACTTGGATCAAAACAGCGCCCGGCCAGACAGGCCGGACGCCCTCAGTTATTAGCCCTGACTGACCAGGGCGTCGACAGGTTCAATAGTATCGTGTCGCACGACCGCACCGAACTGCTGCACCATCTGCTGGATGAACGGATCGCCGTGGATCGATTCCTCCGCCTCGCGCTGACGGTTGGCACGGCGCCGGGACGCGGCCTGGGCCGGGGTTTCCTGCTCGGGCTTGATCAGCTCGATGGTCAGGGTCAGCGTGCGCCCGTGGAACTGGTTCAGCGCATCGTTCAGACGACGCTGCTGGGTGGCGTTGAACAAGGCGCTGTGGGCCGGGTCCAGGTGCATCAGCCAGTTGTCGCCATCGACCGCGATCAGCGTGCAGTTGGCGGCGATGCTGCCGGTCATGCCGGAGATCGGCAGTTGCGGGAACAGCTCCAGCCATTGCAGGGCCAGACCGGTGGCCGGCGCGGCGGCAGGCTCCGGCTCGGGTTCGGGAGCCGGTTCTGCGGCGTGTTCGCTGGCCAGATCGTCGAGGTAACTGTAGGCCGAATCCATGTCCGGCTCGATGTAGTCCTCGTCGAGCGGCGGCTCGTCGTCCATGTCCATGCCCGGTGTTGCGGCATCGACGTCGGCCACCGACGGCTCGGGAATTGGCGCGGCGGCCCATTCCGGAGCGTCCGGCACGACGCTGTCCGGGGTCGGCAGCGGCATGGGCGGCAGGTCCGGCTGTTCGGCGGTGGTTTCCAGCACCGGCTCGACCGCTGGCTGCTGCACAGGCGCCGGTTCTACCGGGTCATTCCACGGCAGGTCGACGACTTCTTCAACGGCGACCGGCTCAGGCTCAGGAACGGGTTCAGGCGCAATCACCGGGGCAACCGGTGCAGGCTCGAGAGCCGGCGCAGGTTCAACCACCGGCGCTGGCGCGGGCGCAACAGCCGCAGCAACTACCGGCGCAGGTTTTGGCGCGGCAGCCACTGAGTTTGCGGAATCAACTGTGGCCTGGCTGATCCCCACTGGCTTTAGCGGTTGCCTCGGGGCGTCCGCCGTGTCTGCCGGCCGGAAGGCCAGCATCCGCAGCAGCACCATTTCGAAACCGCCTCGCGGGTCCGGCGCCAGCGGCAAGTCGCGGCGACCGATCAGGCCCATCTGGTAATAGAACTGCACGTCTTCGGCCGGCAACGCCTGGGCCAGCGCCAACACTCGGTCACGGTCGCCGTGGCCGTTGTCGACACCTTCCGGCAAGGCCTGGGCGATGGCGACGCGGTGCAGCACGTTGAGAATTTCCGAGAGCACGCCGTTCCAGTCCGGGCCCTGTTCAGCCAGATGACGCACGGCTTCGAGCAACGCCTTGGCGTCGCCTTCGATCAGCGCGTGCAGCACGTCGTAGACCTGGCCGTGATCCAGCGTACCGAGCATCGCCCGTACATCGGCGGCCAACACTTTGCCTTCACCGAAGGCGATGGCCTGGTCGGTCAGGCTCATGGCGTCACGCATCGAACCGTCGGCCGCGCGGCCGAGCAGCCACAGCGCGTCGTCTTCGAACGGGACGTTTTCGGCGCCCAGAACGTGGGTCAAATGCTCGACCACGCGCTCGGGCGTCATGTTCTTCAGGGAGAACTGCAGGCATCGCGACAAAATCGTTGCCGGAAGTTTCTGCGGGTCGGTGGTCGCCAGGATGAACTTGACGTAGGGCGGCGGCTCTTCGAGGGTTTTCAGCAGCGCATTGAAGGAATGGCTGGAGAGCATGTGCACTTCGTCGATCAGGTAGACCTTGAAGCGCCCGCGGCTCGGGGCGTACTGCACGTTGTCGAGCAGCTCGCGGGTGTCCTCGACCTTGGTCCGGCTCGCGGCGTCGATCTCGATCAGGTCGACGAAACGGCCTTCATCGATCTCGCGGCACACCGAACACTCGCCGCAGGGGCTTGAAGTGATACCTGTTTCACAGTTCAGGCATTTGGCGATGATCCGCGCAATCGTGGTCTTGCCGACGCCCCGCGTACCCGTGAAGAGGTAGGCGTGGTGCAGCCGCTGGCTGTCCAAGGCATTGATCAGAGCCTTGAGCACATGGGTCTGGCCGACCATTTCGCGGAACGAGCGCGGACGCCATTTACGTGCAAGAACCTGATAACTCATCGAAAACCGTCGCGGCAAAGGAAGCAGAAGCGGCTAATGCTAGCGGAGCAAGGCCAAAATTGCATCCGGTGTGCTCGTCTATTCTGGCTAAGCTGCATGAGCGAGGGCTTTTGTCGGCTCGGGATCAGGAATTACCGGAGCGTTTATGCGGTGGGCCGTGGGGGCATTACTGGGATTGAGCCTGAGCGCGATGGCGTCGCCACCGCCGCTGCGCTTCGTGGTTGCCGACAGCTGGGCAATGCCGATGGTGCAGATCGAACGCGGCCGCCCGACCCAGGGCATCCTCTACGACATGATGCTCAGCCTCGCGACCCAGGTCGGCGTGCCAGCACAATTTCACGTCCTGCCCCGCGCCCGGGTGCAGAACGCCATGGAACACGGCGAAGTCGACGTGCGCTGCTATGCCGCACAATCCTGGCTGCCGAACCTGTCCGGGGATTACATCTGGAGCATTCCGCTGCTGTTCCAGCGTGACCTGCTGATCAGCCGCCAGGACCAACCGCCCAACGCCGATCCTGCCCACCTGCCCCGCCAGTCGATCGGCACCGTGCTCGGCTACAGCTACCCTACGCTGCAACCGATATTCGACACCGACCGACTCTGGCGCGAAGACGCACGCAATCAGGAACAAGTGCTCGACAAACTGCTGGCCGGCCGCTACCGCTACGCCGTGAGCAATCAATGGACCCTGGACTGGTTCAACCAGCGCCTGCTGCCGGGGCAGCAACTGCAAGCGGTGGCGGTGTTGCAGGAGCAGAAAGTCGGCTGCTATGTGCGCAACGATCCGAATGTGCCGGTGCAGCGGATATTGAGGACGTTGCTGCGAATGAAAATGTCGGGGGAGATTGATGACATTATTCGGTTGTATACCGGCAGCGCGGGCGGCGAACCGTGAGGCAGCCCCTCAATGCCCCGCCGTATCACGAAACTGCTGGTACTCGTGATACTCGACCCACGCCACCACATCGTACGGCACGTATAGCTTCAGCCTGGCGCGGGAGATGGCGATGTACACGGCGCAGATCCGCTGGTCGAACGCGTAGGCATCCTTGAATTTCTCGTTGGTCAGCAACCCCGGTGTCAGCAGGACCTTGTCGAACTCCATGCCCCCCGCCTCTTCCGCGAGCATCAGCAGGCAGCCATTGCCGGCGTTGTCGATCATTCGGTTCAGGCGTGTCAGGTCGGCAATCATGAAGCCGCTTTCCAGCTTGGCCTTGACCCGCAGAAACGACTCGTCGAACTGATTGGCATCGCACACGGCTTGCCAGTCAGGCAGGTCGCTGAAGTACGGATGCACGCCGTTTTCGCTGAATTCGGAACGATAGAAATCAGGTTTGAACAGTTCGATGGCGGTGGCCATGAAATGCTTGAGCTCATCCTGGGTTCGCTTGTCCGGGAATCTGAACTTGCAGTTGGAATCGTGCAGGTGGATGGCCCAGATCATGCTGTCCCACGGCGATGCCGTCAGCACTACGCAACCCTCGGACGGCACGAAACCTTCCGGGTATTCCTTGATGACGACATCAGCATCGCTGGCGCCTTCGAACGGAATCTTGCCCTTCTGCGAATGCCGGGCGATCAGCGGGTTGACCAGCCGTTCGACGTTGCGACCCGAACGCACGGAATAGCTGATATCGCTTTGGCGAACCTCACGGTGCCGTTTGACCGGCACACCGCTGGCCTGCTGGTACTCGTCGCCGAGGGTGATCAACACCTGACGACCGCGTTCGATAATCTGCAACAGTGAGCCGGGAATGTCCTGGCTCTCGTCGATCAGCACGTGCGTGTAGCGCGCGGGCACCACGCAGCCGGCGATGCAGGCGCGCTTGATCATCAGCAGCGCTTCGAAGCCAGTCTGGCTGCCCCACGCCGGGTTGAGCTCGAGGTAGCCCCACACCCGGCTCGAATACTCCAGCAACACCTGAGCGTCGACGCTGGAGAGCGGCTGGTTGAAATGCGGCAGATGCTTCGCCGAAAAGGTGTGATCGCGGAAGCGGCAGTAGCGTTCGATCACTTTGAGGCAGAGTTCAAGGGTCGCCTGCCCGTCGTGGTGGCGAAAACCGAAGATATTCAGTTCCTGCGCCAGCGCCTGACGGGTCGGGATTCGCCCTGCCTCCTCCTGAGGCCTGCGCCCGAGCATCAGCGACTGCGCAAACGCCAGGAAGGTCTTGCCGGCCTTCTTCTCGCTCGGCCCCACCATGCGCTGGCGAAGAACTTCCAGTTTGGCCGGGGTGCGCGCCAGCAACAGGGTCTTTTCCGGGCGCAGATGTTCCAGCAAAGCGACCAGCAGATGGCTCTTGCCGATACCCGCGTAACCTTGAACGTGCAGGTCTTCGTCCAGGTTGGCGCGGAAGGTCCTGACCAGTTTGTCCTGCGCCGGGCTCAACCAGCGCTCGCGGTAACGGGGCGTCACTATCGGCTGGCTGAACGGGTCATGACTGCGATGGCGCCGGACTTTGTATTCGAAATCCCACTGGCCGTCGGGCAACAAGTAGTCGCGTGCCGATATTTCTTCAGCCAACAGAAAACGCAGGTTCAGAGGGTTCAGGACCTTCAGGCCGAAATACAGTTTGCGCGGGTCGAACAGTCGCTGGGCTTCGGACAGCAGGCCCGCGGTCGTTGCCTGACGAGTATCGACAGCCCACGCCAACAGCTTGGCCAGAATCTTCTCGGCCGCCACGGCGCCGAGATCCTGCTCTTTCGTCTGCACCAGATTCTGGATGACCAGCACCGCCGCCAACTCCGGATCGGTCAGGCTTTCGAGCACTTTGGCCCCACCCGCCTGCAACAGGTTCGCGCAGGTTTCATCCGTGACGGGCAAGAACACAGGGCTGGATAGATCGGAATGTTCCGGGAGCATAAAACCTCGCGGCCAGGGCGCAGACCCTAAGGTCGATCCCAGCCAGACTCTTCATTTATTTCGGCGGCTGCGAGTATGCGCGATTGAAGAGCAAATGATTACCCCGTGTCGGCGCACTCGAGAGCAGGAGGTTTGGGTACGAACCGGCAAATCGCAGGCATAAAAAAACCGCAGTGGGCAAAACCCATGCAGTTCAGTCGACGCGTTCGATGTTCGTTAAGGTGGTAACCCTACCAGCCACACCCCGGCACACAATGTTCCCGCTGTGGCTGCTGCCTTCCGGCTCTGACCAGGTTCACGGGTAATCGTTGCGGGGGGACCGATAGGGTCACCATAACGACACTCGCCTGTCGGCGAGCCGCGCCATTGTACCTATCTGAGACGAAGTTACAACCGCTGGTTGCAGATTAAAAATATGAAGGGCTTCAAGCACTTGCTATTGCGCCTGAAGCACCTCGTCCGCGCGGCCGCCCTCTTGCTGGATCACCAGATGAATGAAGTGCAGCTTGGCGATCGCCGCCGGCGGTAGCACGAACGGATAGAAATCCGGCTGGCCCATGCTGCGGGACAGCTCGTTGAGCATGCCGGCCAGTTCGATCCATGCGTTGACGAACGACAGGAACGCCGCGCCGCCGGGATGCTCGGGATCGTACAGCGTGCTCGGCGGAAACGGCTGGTAGTCGAGGTCCATCTCCCGGGCGCTCATGCCGAAGCCCAGCGCCGTGTCCACTGCGTCCATCATGTGCAGGTAATGCGCCCAGGTTTCCGCCCAGTCTTCCCACGGGTGCATGGTGGCGTAGGCGCTGACGTAGTGCTGCGACCAGTCCGCCGGCGCGCCCTGTTGATAATGCCGCTCCAGCGCCTCGGCATAACTGGCGCGTTCATCGCCGAACAGATTGCGGAATGAACCGAGCCACGGGCCGTTGTCGATCAGGCGATCCCAGTAGTAGTGCCCGACCTCATGGCGAAAATGCCCTAGCAGCGTGCGATAAGGTTCATGCATCTGCGCCCGGACCCGCTCGCGGTGGGCGTCGTCGGCTTCTTCGATGTCGAGGGTGATCAGGCCGTTGGCGTGGCCGGTCATCGGCGCGTTGCCTTGCAGGTCGACGCCGATGAAATCGAAGGCCAGGCCGGTGGCTTCGTCGACGGTTTTCGGGACGACCGGCAGGCCGAGGCTGATCAGTTGCGCCACCAGCCGCCGCTTGGCGATTTCCACTTTGCGCCAGCGTTCGGGGTTTTCCGGGACGGACAGATCGGGGATGGTGCGATTCAGATCGCAGGCCGCGCACAGGGTGTCGTGATCGTTGGCGGGCAGCAGCCAGTTGCAGGCCGCCGGGGTGTTGAGGTTGGCGCAGCGCCGGAACAGTCCAGCCTCGGGATCAACGTCCAGCGTCCAGGTGCCCTCTTGCGGCCCCGGTTGCAGCGAGGTCAGGCGACTGTGTTCCGGTTGATAACCCAGCGCCGCGTTGCAGGCCAGGCACTGACTGTTGCGAAAGAACAGCGACTGGCCGCAGCGGCACGGCCAGATTTTGCTGTTGCGCGAGGATTCGCCCATGAACGGCGCGACGATGCGGGAACTGAGCTGCTCGAAAAAGCGGTACATGGCGATCTCTCCCTTGGGCTTGCCAAGACTAGATCATTCCTGCACGCAGATCGTTCCCACGCTCCGCGTGGTAACGCATACCGTGACGCTCTGCGTCACAGCGGACGTGGAGCGTCCGGGGCGGCATTCCCACGCGGAGCGTGGGAACGATCATCGGTTAAGCGCTGATACCGTGTCCTTTCAGGAACGCGATAAACGCCTCTTCATCCATCACTTTCACGCCCAGTTCGTTGGCCTTGGTCAGTTTCGACCCCGCGCCCGGCCCGGCGACCACGCAATGGGTCTTGGCCGACACGGAACCGGCGACCTTGGCGCCGAGGCTTTCCAGGTGTTCTTTGGCGACATCGCGGCTCATCAGCTCGACCTTGCCGGTCAGCACCCAGGTTTCGCCAGCCAGCGGCAGGCCTTCGACGACTTTCTTTTCGCTCTGCCAGTGCATGCCGAAATCGCGCAGTTGCTTCTCGGCGTCTTCAGCCAGTTGACGATGCTCGGGCAAGGCGAAAAACTCGCGGACCGAATTGGCCTGCTTCTCCGGCAACGCCTGGCGCATGTCCAGCCAGTCCGCGTTCATCACCCCTTCCAGCGATTCGAACTTGTCCGCCAGCTTCTGCGCGCCACCCGGCCCGACCGAAGGAATGTGCAGCTTGTCGAGGAAGCCACCCAGCGTGGTGCTCGCGGCAAACTCGGCGCCCAGCTCGCCCTGATCCTGAATCTGCAAACCGTGGCCCAGCAGCTCGGTGATCACCTGCTGGTTGTGCGCATCTTCGAAGAAGCTGTGAATCTCGTGCGCCACTTCCAGGCCGATGTCCGGCAAGTACGTCAGCACCTGCGGCAAGGCTTGCTGAACACGCTCCAGCGACCCGAGCGAACGTGCCAGAACCTTGGCTGTCTCCTCGCCGACATCCGGAATGCCCAGCGCATAGATGAAGCGCGCCAGACCCGGCTTCTTGCTGTCCTCGATGGCGGCCAGCAACTTGTTGCTCGAAACCTCGGCAAAGCCTTCGAGATCGACGATGTCCTCGAACTTCAACGCGTAAAGATCAGCCGGCGAACTGACCAGACCTTCATCGACCAGTTGCTCGACGCTCTTGTCACCGAGGCCTTCGATGTCCATCGCGCGGCGCGATACAAAGTGAATGATCGCCTGCTTCAGTTGCGCACCGCAGGCCAGTCGGCCAACGCAGCGATACACCGCGCCTTCGCTGATGGTTTCCTTGCCCTTGCTGCGCTTGACCAGTTGCGTGCGTTCGACGTGGGAGCCGCAGACCGGGCAGCTCTCCGGAATCTGCACCGGCCGCGCGTCTTCAGGGCGACGCTCCATGACCACTTGCACCACTTGCGGGATCACGTCACCGGCGCGGCGAATGATCACCGTGTCGCCGATCATCAGGCCCAACCGGGCGACTTCGTCCATGTTATGCAGCGTGGCATTGGCCACGGTGACGCCGGCAACCTTGACCGGTTTCAACCGCGCCACCGGGGTGACGGCGCCGGTGCGGCCGACCTGGAATTCCACATCGAGCAGTTCGGTGAGTTCTTCCATGGCCGGGAATTTGTGGGCGATGGCCCAGCGCGGTTCCCGGGCGCGGAAGCCCAGTTCGCGCTGGTCGGCAATGCTGTTGACCTTGAACACCACACCGTCGATTTCATAGGCCAGCGAGTTACGGCGCTCGCCGATATCGCGGTAGTAATCCAGGCATTCGCCGATGCCCTTGGCCAGCTTCAATTCGTGGCTGATCGGCATGCCCCAGGCTTGCAGTTGCTTGAGGTTGCCGATGTGGGTGTCGGCGATGTCGTTGGACACCTGACCGATGCCGTAGCAACAGAATTCCAGCGGACGGTTGGCGGTGATCTTCGAATCCAGCTGGCGCAGGCTGCCGGCGGCGGCGTTGCGCGGGTTGGCGAAGGTCTTGCCACCTACTTCCAGTTGCGAGGCATTGAGGCGTTCGAAACCGGCCTTGGACATGAAGACTTCGCCGCGCACTTCCAGGGTCGCCGGCCAGCCTTCGCCGTGCAGCTTCAGCGGGATGTTGCGCACGGTGCGCACGTTGACGCTGATGTCTTCACCAGTGGTGCCGTCGCCGCGGGTGGCGCCGCGCACCAGTACGCCGTCCTGATACAACAGGCTGACCGCCAGACCATCGAGTTTCGGCTCGCAGCTGTATTCCACCGCCGCGCCACCGCCGAACAGGTCGCCGGCCGGCAGATCCAGACCTTCGGTCACCCGGCGGTCGAACTCGCGCATGTCGGTTTCTTCGAAGGCGTTGCCGAGGCTGAGCATCGGCACCTCGTGACGCACCTGGGTGAACGCGGTCAGCGCCACGCTGCCGACGCGCTGGGTCGGCGAGTCGCTGGTGATCAGTTCCGGGTTGGCCGCTTCCAGCGCCTTGAGCTCGTGGAACAACCGGTCGTACTCGGCATCCGGAATGCTCGGCTCATCGAGAACGTGGTAACGGTAGTTGTGCTGATCTAGTTCAGCACGCAGCTCTAGAATGCGGGTTTCGGCGGCAGTCATGGGTGTTCTCTCATAAAGCAAAAGAGCAGCCGAGGCTGCTCAATCTATTTTGCCGATTGCCCCTTTATTGCGAGGCAACCTTTTCAATCAACGCTTCTGGGTCAGGGCGCGACGTTCGAATTCAACGATGCGCTGACGGTAGTGCTCGATGGTCTGCGCGGTCAGGACACTGCGCTGGTCATCTTTCAACTCGCCGTTCAGTTCCTGGGACAGCTTGCGGGCTGCCGCCACCATCACGTCGAAGGCCTGCTTCGGATGACGCGGGCCTGGCAGGCCGAGGAAGAAGCTCACCGCCGGGGTGCTGAAATGGTCGATGTCGTCCAGATCGAAGATACCCGGCTTGACCGCGTTGGCCATGGAGAACAGCACTTCACCGTTGCCGGCCATGCTTTCGTGACGGTGGAAAATATCCATCTCGCCGAAACGCAGACCGCTTTCCAGAATGTTCTGCAGCAGTGCCGGGCCCTTGAAGCCGGCCGGATCGCGGCAGATCACGCTGATCACCAGTACTTCTTCGGCTTGCGGCTGATCTTTATCAGCCACTGCCGCCGACGATTTGGTGGCAGGCTCGACGAAATCATCGTCGCGGCTGCTGAAGCTCGGGCCGCCGTCCAGATCCAGATCAAGGTTCAGGTCGCCCTGGGCCGGACCGTTGCTGCCACGCTTGCCGCGCTTGGAACCGGATTCGCGAGGCTCGCGTGCTTCGCGGGCCGGCATGCTCACCGATGGCAGATCGTGTTCGTCCAGTTGCGGCTCTTTATGGGTATCCAGCACGCGGGCCGGGCCCAACAGCTCGGCGCTGGTGTCCTCGTCCGGCAGGTTGGACAGACTTCGGTCAAGACGGAATTTCAGTTTTCCCTTGCCGCCGCGCATACGGCGCCAGCCATCGAAAAGAATACCGGCTATCACAATGATGCCGATGACGATCAGCCACTCGCGCAGACCGATTTCCATGTAATCCCGTGCCTCTATAAAAAATGCTGAAAAATAAGGGGTTTACACTGTGCAAACCGCTTTAAAACGTGGCGCCAACTCTATGTTCTGACAGGCGTTTTGCCCACGTATACGAAAAATTGACATTAAACTAGCACGACCAAAGACAACTTTACACCGTCTGTCTCATTGGCTTGCGCGATTATGTCGATTGGCCAGCAAGTCGAAGCCGGTAAATATGTCCTACAGACTACAAATACCTTTTCCGACAGCGCCGGCTCAGGCATCCACCATCGCCATCGCCTCCTCGACATCCACGGCTACCAGTCGCGAACAACCCGGCTCATGCATCGTCACGCCCATCAACTGGTCAGCCATTTCCATGGCGATCTTGTTGTGGGTGATATAGATGAACTGCACGGTCTGCGACATCTCTTTGACCAATCGTGCGTAGCGTCCAACGTTAGCGTCATCCAGTGGTGCGTCAACCTCATCGAGCATGCAGAACGGCGCCGGATTCAATTTGAAGATCGCAAAAACCAATGCCAGTGCCGTCAGGGCTTTCTCACCGCCGGAGAGCAAATGGATGGTGCTGTTCTTCTTCCCGGGCGGCTGCGCCATGATCGTCACCCCTGTATCGAGTAGATCTTCGCCCGTCAGTTCCAAATACGCGCGCCCACCACCGAAAACTTTCGGGAAAAGCGCCTGTAAACCGCCATTGATCTGATCAAAGGTATCTTTGAAACGGTTACGGGTTTCCTTGTCGATCTTGCGGATGACGTTTTCCAGCGTCTCCAGCGCTTCCACCAGATCGGCGTCCTGGGCATCCAGATAACGTTTACGCTCGGATTGTTGCGTGTATTCATCGATCGCCGCGAGGTTGATCGCGCCCAGACGCTGAATGCGCGCGGCGATGCGTTCAAGTTCCTCTTCGGCAGCCTTCTCGCTGGCCTCGGCGGTCAGGGTGTTGAGTACGCCGTGCAGATCGTAGCCGTCTTCCAGCAGTTGATCCTGCAGGGCCTTGCGGCGCACGGTCAGGGCCTGCCATTCCATGCGTTGCTGTTCGAGCTGGCCACGGATCAATTGCGATTGCTGCTCGGCCTGGGTCCGGCGTTTTTCCGCGTCGCGCAGTTCGCGGTCGGCGTCTTCCAAAGCGATCTGGGCGGTCTTGAGTTCGTCGTCGACGCTCATGCGCTTGTCGAGCAACTCTTCGAGTTTGAGGCGCAGCTCTTCCAGCGGCGCCTCGCCCTCCTCCAGATTCAGGCTGAGCTGTTCACGCTTTTCGGTGAGCCGCTCGGCCTGCATTTCCAGACGTTCAAGGGCCTGACGCGTCGAATCATGTTGTGCACGCAGCGAACCCAGACGCACGGCCAATTGATGGGCGTGGTCCTTGTGCTGGCGGGCTTCCTGACGTACGCGATCCAGCCGCTCGCGCAGGCTGTCGCGCTGGGCCAGCAGCAATTCGCGCTGTTCGGTGTCAAGGGCCATGGCATCGAGGGCGTCCTGCAACTGGATCCGCGCTTCGCCGATGTTTTCGTGTTCCAGTTCGCGCTGCTCGGCGAGCTCGACCAGCTCTTCATCGAGACGGGTGCGACGCAGGTTCAACTGCTCGGCCTTGGCTTTACCGGCGGACAACTGGGCTTTCAATTCACCTTGCTGACGGGCTTCGTCTTGCAGCAAGCGACGTAGATGTTCGCGACCGTTTTCCTGCTGACGCTGTTGCGCGCGCAGGGTCTGCAGACGGGCTTCCATGGCCTCGACCGTGGCTTCGCGCTCTTCGCGTTCCAGATGCAGCGATTCGATTTCCTGGCCGCGCGCAAGCATGCCGCTTTCGGCTTCGCTGGCGCGGCGCACCCGCAGGAAGTGCCGGCCTACCCAGTAACCGTCGCGGCTGATCAGGCTTTGCCCGGCAGCCAGTTGGCCGCGCAGGGCCAGTGCCTGTTCAAGGCTGTCGACCGGTTTGACCTGAGCGAGCCAGGGCGACAAATCGACCTGCGCCTCGACCTTGTCCAGCAGGCTGCCAGCCACGCGCACGCCGTCATTGCCGGGGCTGAGCAAACGCAGATCGCCCTGGGCAAAACCGGACAGATCGAAGCCGTCAAAATCATCCACCAGCACCGCTTGCAGGTCGGCGCCGAGCACGGTTTCCACCGCCAGCTCCCAACCGGCCTCGACCTTCAGGCCTTCGGCCAGACGCGGACGCTCGGCGAGGTTGTGTTCCTTCAGCCATTCAGCGGTGCCTGTGCCCGGATCGAGCGCAGCCTGCTGCAAGGCTTCGAGGGATGCGAGGCGACCATTGAGGCGCTGCAAATCGCCCTGTGCCTGTTGCTGCGCGGTCAGCGCTTGCTGCAATTCCTGGCGCAGTTGCTCGAGCTTTTCGACCTGGGCTTCTTCGCTGGTCTGCAAATCTTCAAGGGTCGCTTCGGACTCGGCGAGCTGTTCGCTGAGCTCCATGATCGCCGCGTCTTCCGGATCGGCCGACAGCAGCGCCCGTTCTTCGCCCAGACGTTTTTGCCGATCGGCCAGACGCTCCATGCTGGTTTCCAGCTGCTGGATGCGCGACTGCTGCACTTCGGCCTGACGACGGGGTTCGGCGGCAGTCAGGTTGAAGGCGTCCCACTGTTCCTGCCAGCCGTGCATGACGGTTTCGGAGTCTTCCAGCGCAGCGGCGGCTTCTTCGGCCGCGGCGTTGGTGATTTCCTGCTCGGGAGTCAGTTGATCGAGCTCTTCGCCCAGAGTCAGCAGTAAGGTGCGGTCGTGGCCCAGGTGCGATTCGGTTTCGAGGCGTGCGCGTTCGGCTTCTTTCAGATCGTCCTGCAATTGGCGCAGACGCTGCTGGCCGTGCTGGATACTCTGCTCGACCCGGGCGATGTCGCCGCCGACCGAATAAAAGCGCCCCTGCACCAGATTGAAGCGCTCGGACAGGTCATGGTGACCGTCGCGCAGGCGTTCAATGGCCGCGTCGGCGTTGCGTTGCTCGGCGACCAGCGCTTCGAAGCTGATTTCCTGGTTGCCGATGATCGATTCGCGCTGACCGACCTGATCGTTCAGATCCTGCCAGCGCAGGGCCGACAGCTGCGCCTTGAGCTGGCGTTCTTCGGCTTTGTATTCCTGATACTTCTTGGCGGCCTCGGCCTGACGGTGCAGGCGTTCGAGTTGGCGTTCGAGCTCTTCGCGCAGGTCGGTCAGACGGGCAAGGTTTTCGTGGGTGCGGCGGATGCGGTTTTCGGTCTCGCGCCGGCGCTCCTTGTACTTTGAGATACCGGCGGCTTCTTCGATGAAGTTACGCAGGTCTTCAGGCTTGGACTCGATCAGCTTGGAGATCATCCCCTGCTCGATGATCGAGTAGCTGCGCGGGCCGAGGCCGGTGCCGAGGAAGATGTCGGTAATGTCGCGACGACGGCATTTGGCGCCGTTGAGGTAATAAGTCGTCTGGCTGTCGCGGGTCACCTTGCGGCGGATCGAAATTTCCGCGTAGGCCGCCCACTCGCCCAGCAGCGTGCCGTCGGAGTTGTCGAACACCAGCTCGATGCTCGCCTGGCTCACCGGTTTGCGGCTGGTCGAGCCATTGAAGATGACGTCGGTCATCGACTCGCCGCGCAGGTTCTTGGCCGAGCTTTCGCCCATTACCCAGCGCACGGCGTCGATGATGTTCGACTTGCCGCAACCGTTCGGCCCGACGACTGCCGCCATGTTGCTGGGGAAGTTCACCGTGGTCGGGTCGACGAAGGATTTGAACCCCGCCAGCTTGATGCACTTGAGCCGCAAGGTCAGGCAACCGTCAGGGCGGACACCACCAGATCGCAGCTGCGCTGGGCGTAAGCCGTCAGCACGATGCGGATCTGCGGCAGGTCACGGGCGAGGACGGCGGCGAGCAGGCGTTCGAACAGTTCGAGGAATTCGCTCATCTCGGCCTTGCGCTGCTCCAGCGCGAGGAAGTACGCGCGGCTCATGGCCGGTTGCAGGTTCTCCACCGTTTCCTGCAGGTACGGGTTATTGGCGAACGGGTACGCGGCGCGCATCACGTTGAAGCTGTCGTCAACGAAGGTGCGGATGTCCTGACGCTCGTAGCTGGCGGTCAGGCGCTGCTGGATCTGCACGAACGGCGTCATGTCGGACTGGACTTGCCAGCCATTGGCCACTGCGTTGCCGAGCAGGATGTACAACTCGCTCATCAGCGTGCACAGACTCTGCACCTTGTGCGCCGTAAGCTCGGTGACATGGGCGCCGCGGCGCGGCAGGATCGCGATCAGGTGACGGCGCTCGAGGATCAGCAAGGCTTCGCGGACCGAGCCGCGGCTGACGTTCAGCGCCAGCGTGACCTTCTGTTCCTGGATACGCTCTCCCGGCTTCATTTCGCCGCGAATGATCCGTTCGGCGAGGTGGTGAGCGATTTGCTCGGCGAGGCTGTCCGGCGCCTTGAACGTCATGGTTGTCCTTCAAACTCTTCGATCTGCACAAGCGGCGCAGTGTAGCGCAATGCGCGGTCATGGCGGAGTGCCCGCACAGCGGTTTTTGGCACGAATCCCGCAAAAAAGCGCTTGATCCAATGAGGGTCAATACTGAAGAGACACGTGGTTGAGCGACAAAACGGTTTTTCCTGACCTTTAAGTCAGAAAACCATTGACCGAAAAGTCAGACCTGCTAAATTCGGCTCAAGTCGCTCAACAACAATAATGAGTCTGCGAGGCCTTCCGTGATCCAGTTTTTACTTAACCAGGAACTCCGTAGCGAGCACGCCCTGGACCCGAACCTGACTGTGCTCAACTACCTGCGCGAACACGTGGGTAAATCCGGCACCAAAGAAGGCTGCGCCAGCGGTGACTGCGGCGCCTGTACGGTGGTGGTCGGCGAGTTGCAGACGGATGACGATGGCCGCGAGCACATTCGCTATCGCAGCCTCAACTCGTGCCTGACGTTCGTTTCGTCGCTGCACGGCAAGCAATTGATCAGTGTCGAAGACCTCAAGCACAAGGGCGAACTGCACAGCGTGCAGAAAGCCATGGTCGAGTGCCACGGTTCGCAGTGCGGTTTCTGCACCCCCGGTTTCGTGATGTCGCTGTTCGCCCTGCAAAAGAACAGCGATGCACCGGATCAGGCCAAGGCCCACGAAGCGCTGGCCGGCAACCTCTGCCGCTGCACCGGTTACCGGCCGATTCTGGCCGCTGCCGAACAATCCTGCTGCGGCAAGCAACCGGACCAGTTCGACGCCCGCGAAGCGGAAACCATCTCCCGCCTCAAAGCCATTGCCCCGACATCGATCGGCGAACTCAACAGCGGCGACAAACGCTGCCTGGTGCCGCTGACCGTCGCCGATCTGGCCGATCTCTACGACGCTTATCCACAGGCTCGCCTGCTGGCCGGCGGCACTGATCTGGCGCTGGAAGTCACTCAGTTCCACCGCACGCTGCCGGTGATGATCTACGTCGGCAACGTCGCCGAAATGAAGCGCATCGAGCACTTCGAAGATCGCATTGAAATCGGCGCCGCCACCGCCCTCTCCGACTGCTACGAAGCGCTGAACGCCGAGTACCCGGACTTCGGCGAACTGCTGCACCGCTTCGCCTCCCTGCAAATTCGCAACCAGGGCACCCTCGGCGGCAACATCGGCAACGCCTCGCCGATCGGTGACTCGCCACCGCTGCTGATCGCCCTCGGCGCGCAGATCGTGCTGTGCAAGGGCGAGACCCGCCGCACGCTGGCCCTCGAGGATTACTTCATCGATTACCGGGTCACCGCGCGTCAGGAAAGCGAGTTCATCGAAAAAATCATCGTCCCACGCGCCACGGCCGAGCAGCGTTTCCGCGCCTACAAAGTCTCCAAGCGTCTGGACGACGACATCTCTGCCGTCTGCGCCGCGTTCAACCTGCGGGTCGAGAACGGCGTGATCACCGACGCCCGCGTCGCCTTCGGCGGCATGGCCGCGATCCCGAAACGCGCCGCTCATTGCGAAGCCGTGCTGCTCGGTCAGCCGTTCAACAACGCAGTGGTGGAACGCGCCTGCACCGCACTGGGCGAGGATTTCACCCCGCTCTCGGACTTCCGCGCCAGTAAGGAATACCGCCTGCTCAGCGCGCAGAACCTGCTGCGCAAATACTTCATCGAACTGCAAACACCGCACATCGAGACTCGGGTGACCGCTTATGTCTAACCATCACGGCGTAGAGAAAACTCAAGCTGAACTGGCTGAATTGTTCGCCAAGGACCTGACCACCGGTGTCGGCCGCAGCGTCAAGCACGACAGCGCCGCCAAGCATGTGTCCGGTGAAGCGCAGTACATCGATGACCGCCTGGAATTCCCCAACCAGTTGCACGTTTACGCGCGGCTGTCGGATCGCGCCCACGCGAAAATCATCAGCATCGACACCCAGCCCTGCTACGCCTTCGAAGGCGTGCGCATCGCCATCACCCACGAAGACGTGCCGGGCCTGAAAGACATCGGCCCGCTGCTGCCGGGCGATCCGCTGCTGGCCATCGATGACGTGCAGTTCGTCGGTCAACCGGTGCTGGCCGTTGCCGCGAAAGACCTGGAAACCGCACGCAAAGCCGCCATGGCTGCGATCATCGAATACGAAGATCTGGAACCGGTGCTGGACGTGGTCGAAGCCCTGCGCAAGCGCCACTTCGTGCTCGACAGCCACACCCATCAGCGCGGCGATTCGACCACGGCTCTGGCCACGGCCGAACATCGCATTCAAGGCACGCTGCACATCGGCGGCCAGGAACACTTCTATCTGGAGACCCACATCTCCTCGGTGATGCCGACCGAAGACGGCGGCATGATCGTCTACTGCTCGACCCAGAACCCCACCGAAGTGCAGAAACTGGTGGCCGAAGTCCTCGACGTGTCGATGAACAAGATCGTGGTCGACATGCGCCGCATGGGCGGTGGCTTTGGCGGCAAGGAAACCCAGGCCGCCAGCCCGGCGTGCCTGTGCGCAGTGATCGCGCACCTCACCGGCCAGCCGACCAAGATGCGCCTGCCACGGGTCGAAGACATGCTGATGACCGGCAAGCGCCACCCGTTCTACGTCGAGTACGACGTCGGCTTCGACAGCACCGGGCGCCTGCACGGGATCGCCATGGATCTGGCCGGTAACTGCGGTTGCTCGCCTGACCTGTCGGCCTCGATTGTCGACCGGGCGATGTTCCACTCGGACAACTCGTACTACCTCGGCGATGCGACCATCAACGGTCACCGCTGCAAGACCAACACCGCGTCGAACACTGCCTACCGTGGTTTCGGCGGCCCGCAAGGGATGGTCGCGATCGAAGAAGTGATGGACGCCATCGCCCGTCACCTCAACCTCGATCCGCTGGCCGTGCGCAAGGCCAACTATTACGGCAAGACCGAGCGCAACGTCACCCATTACTACCAGACCGTCGAGCACAACATGCTCGAAGAGATGACCGCCGAACTGGAAGAAAGCAGCCAGTACGCCGAGCGCCGCGAAGCGATCCGTCGCTACAACGCCAACAGCCCGATCCTGAAAAAAGGCCTGGCGCTGACCCCGGTAAAATTCGGCATTTCCTTCACCGCCAGTTTCCTCAACCAGGCAGGTGCCTTGGTGCACGTCTACACCGACGGCAGCATTCACCTGAACCACGGCGGCACGGAAATGGGCCAGGGCCTGAACACCAAAGTCGCGCAGGTCGTGGCCGAAGTGTTCCAGGTGGAAATGGACCGCGTGCAGATCACTGCGACCAACACCGACAAGGTGCCGAACACCTCGCCAACCGCGGCCTCCAGCGGCGCCGACCTGAACGGCAAAGCCGCGCAGAACGCTGCCGAGATCATCAAGCAGCGACTGGTCGAATTCGCCGCGCGGCACTACAAGGTCAGCGAAGAGGACGTGGAATTCCACAACGGCCACGTGCGGGTTCGTGACCATATCCTGACCTTTGAAGCGCTGATCCAGCTGGCGTATTTCAATCAGGTGTCGCTGTCGAGCACCGGGTTCTACAAGACCCCGAAAATCTACTACGACCGCAGCCAGGCCCGTGGTCGGCCGTTCTACTACTTCGCCTTCGGCGCGGCGTGCTGCGAGGTGATCGTCGACACCTTGACCGGCGAGTACAAGATGCTGCGTACCGACATCCTCCATGACGTCGGCGCCTCGCTGAACCCGGCCATCGACATCGGCCAGGTCGAGGGTGGTTTTGTTCAGGGCATGGGCTGGCTGACCATGGAAGAACTGGTGTGGAACAACAAGGGCAAGCTGATGACCAACGGCCCGGCCAGCTACAAGATCCCGGCCGTGGCGGACATGCCGCTGGACCTGCGGGTGAAGCTGGTGGAAAACCGCAAGAACCCGGAAGACACGGTGTTCCACTCCAAGGCTGTGGGTGAGCCACCGTTCATGCTCGGCATCGCTGCGTGGTGCGCGATCAAGGATGCGGTGGCCAGCCTTGGTGACTACAAGCATCAACCGAAGATCGACGCGCCGGCGACCCCGGAGCGGGTGTTGTGGGGTTGCGAGCAGATGCGCCAGCTCAAGGCGGTGAAAGCCGTAGAAGCTGAAACCGAGTTGGCTCCGCTCTAAGACCGAGGTGCGGCCTTCGCGGGCAAGCCCGCTCCCACAGTGATATGCGCTGACTGTTGGACTTGTGCAAATTCAATGTGGGAGCGGGCTTGCTCGCGAAGAGGCCCGAACAGACAACGACAGATGTCGAGGTGAACATGTACAACTGGATCGACGCCCTCGCCGACCTGCAGAACCAGGGCGAACCCTGCGTTCTGGTGACGATCATCGAAGAGCTCGGCTCGACGCCGCGCAATGCCGGCTCGAAGATGGTCGTCAGCGCCCGCCAGACGTTCGACACCATCGGTGGCGGGCACCTGGAATACAAAGCCATGCAGATCGCTCGCGAGATGCTCGCCAGCGGCAAGCAGGAAACCCATCTGGAGCGCTTCAGCCTCGGCGCCAGCCTCGGTCAGTGCTGCGGCGGCGCCACAGTGCTGTTGTTCGAACCGATGGGCCAGGTGCAGGCGCAGATCGCCGTGTTCGGCGCCGGCCATGTCGGTCGCGCGCTGGTACCCTTGCTCGCCAGCCTGCCCTGCCGGGTGCGCTGGATCGATTCCCGGGAAGAGGAATTCCCCGAGCAGATTCCCCACGGCGTGCGCAAAATCGTCGCCGAGGAGCCTGTGGATGAAATCGACGACCTGCCCGCCGGCAGCTACTGCATCGTCATGACCCACAACCATCAGTTGGATCTGGAACTCACCGCCGCGATCCTCAAGCGTAACGACTTCACCTGGTTCGGCCTGATCGGCTCGAAGACCAAACGGGCCAAGTTCGAACACCGTTTGCGTGATCGTGGTTTCGACGCCAGTGTCGTGCAACGCATGCGCTGCCCGATGGGCATCGGCGAAGTCAAAGGCAAGTTGCCTGTGGAAATCGCCATCTCCATCGCCGGCGAAATTATCGCCACCTATAACGCCAATTTCGGCCAGCACACCGCCAGCGCCGAACCGATTGCCAAACTGCTGCCGGTTTCGCGCCGCAGTCAGGCCGCCACACTCAAAGCCTCAAACTGATTAGAGAACCCTCATGCCTCTGACTCGCAAAGCCTACCGCGCCGCCATCCTGCACAGCATCGCCGACCCTGCCGAGGTCGGCATCGAAGCCTCCTACGAGTATTTCGAGGACGGCCTGCTGGTGGTCGATGACGGCAAGATCAGCGCCCTCGGCCACGCCAGCGAACTGCTGCCGACCCTGCCGGCGGACATCGAGATCACGCATCACAAGGATGCGCTGATCACCCCGGGCTTCATCGACACCCACATCCACTTGCCGCAGACCGGCATGGTCGGCGCCTACGGCGAGCAACTGCTGGACTGGCTGAACACCTACACCTTCCCGTGCGAAAGCCAGTTCGCCGACAAGGCCCACGCCGATGAAGTGGCGGACATTTTCATCAAGGAACTGCTGCGCAACGGCACCACCACCGCGCTGGTGTTCGGCAGCGTGCACCCGCAATCGGTGAACTCGTTCTTTGAAGCCGCCGAGAAGCTGGACCTGCGGATGATCGCCGGCAAGGTAATGATGGATCGCAACGCGCCGGACTACCTGACCGACACCCCGGAATCGAGCTACGTCGACAGCAAGGCGCTGATCGAGCGCTGGCACGGCAAGGGTCGTCTGCACTATGCAGTCACCCCGCGTTTCGCCCCGACCAGCACCCCGGAACAGCTGACCCTCGCCGGCCAGTTGCTCAGCGAATACCCGGATCTGTACATGCAGACCCACATCAGCGAAAACCTCAAGGAAGTCGAGTGGGTCAAGGAGCTGTTCCCGGAGCGCAAAGGCTACCTCGACGTCTACGATCACTATCAATTGCTCGGCGAGCGCTCGGTGTTTGCCCACGGCGTGCACCTGTGCGACGACGAATGCGCGCGTCTGGCGGAGACCGGCTCGGCGGTCGCGTTCTGCCCGACCTCGAACTTCTTCCTCGGCAGCGGCCTGTTCAACCTGCCAATGGCCGAAAAGCACAAGCTGAACGTCGGCCTCGGGACTGACGTCGGCGGCGGCACGAGTTTTTCGCTGCTGCAAACCCTGAACGAAGCCTACAAGGTGATGCAGCTGCAAGGTGCGCGCCTGAGCCCGTTCAAGTCGCTGTACCTCGCCACCCTCGGCGGTGCGCGGGCACTGCGTCTGGAAGACAGGATCGGCAACCTGCAACCGGGCTCCGACGCCGACTTCCTGGTGCTGGACTACAACGCCACGCCGCTGCTGAGCTACCGCTTGAAGCAAGCCAACAACATTGCCGAGACGCTGTTCGTGTTGATGACCCTGGGCGATGACCGCACTGTGGCCCAGACCTATGCGGCAGGCGCGCTGGTACACCAGCGCTAATTGATTGCTCGATCGTTCCCACGCTCTGCGTGGGAATGCCTCTGGGGACGCTCCGCGTCCAGTGACGCAGAGCGTCACGGGCTGCATTCCTACGCTGAGCGTGGGAACGATCATCACGATCAGACGGACAAAAAAAATCCCCCGGTACTTTGCAGTCCGGGGGATTTTTATTGCCTGTCGATTCGCCTCAGAGCTTGACCGCCGGCCGCCCCGGCTTCTTGGTCTGCAACAGATGCGAGAACACCGCATGCAGATCGTCGGACGCGCTTTCCTCGTCGAGGTTGAGCTTGCTGTCGATGTGATCCATGTGATGCATCATCAGGTCCACCGCCAGCTCGCCGTTGCGCGCTTCGATGGCGTCGATCAACTGGGTGTGCTCGTCGTAGGAACAGTGCGAGCGGTTGCCGCTTTCATATTGGGCAATGATCAGCGACGTCTGCGAAACCAGGCTGCGCTGGAAACTGATCAACGGCGCGTTCTTCGCCGCTTCGGCCAGTTTCAGGTGGAATTCGCCCGAGAGACGGATGCCGGCGCCACGATCGCCACGGGAGAAGCTGTCGCGCTCGTCGTTGACCATCTGGCGCAGTTCGGCGATCTGCTCGGCGGTGGCGTGCTGCACCGCCAGCTCGGTGATCGCGCGTTCCACCAGACGTCGGGCGAGGAACACCTGACGCGCCTCTTCGACGCTCGGGCTCGCGACGACCGCGCCACGGTTCGGCCGCAACAGCACCACGCCTTCATGGGCCAAACGCGAGAGCGCACGGCGAATGATGGTGCGGCTGACCCCGAAAATTTCCCCCAGCGCTTCTTCGCTCAACTTTGTGCCGGGCGCCAGACGCTGTTCGAGGATGGCCTCGAAGATATGCGCATAGACAATATCGTCCTGGGTTCCGCTGCGGCCGGCTTTGCCTGCTCGCGGTTGTTTCTTGAGGGGTTGCAACTGTTCGTTCATGGGCACTCGAGTCGGGAAGAACTGCGGCGAATTGACCGTGACTGTAATACGGCACAGTGGGTCGCTGGCAAGTATCGCGTAAAAAACAGCGCGATTGTACACAATGGAAGGTGGCAACACGACTGTACGGCTGTTTGTGGCTTTGGCTGTATTGCAACGCTCCGTTACGTTTGAGTTTAGGCTTAAACCCGAAATCCGTGGCTTGAACAAGGAACGCCGCTGTCATGAACGAAATTACCCACACCCGACTGCGCCCGCTGGCGGACACATCGCCCTCCGCCATCGTCGCCGGGTTCATCGCGATGATGACCGGCTACACCAGTTCGCTGGTGCTGATGTTCCAGGCCGGGCAAGCGGCGGGCCTGACCAGCGGGCAGATTTCGTCGTGGATCTGGGCGATCTCCATCGGCATGGCGGTGTGCTCGATCGGCCTGTCCCTGCGTTATCGCACGCCGATTACCATCGCCTGGTCGACACCCGGCGCGGCGTTGCTGATCACCAGCCTCGGCGGCGTTACGTATGGCGAAGCCATCGGCGCCTATATCACCTGCGCGGTACTGGTGACCATTTGCGGCCTGACCGGCAGCTTCGAACGGCTGGTGAAAAAGATTCCGGCGTCCCTCGCGGCAGCGCTGCTGGCGGGGATTCTGTTCAAGATCGGCAGCGAAATCTTCGTCGCCGCGCAACACCGCACCGGCCTGGTGCTGGGGATGTTCTTCACTTATCTCATCGTCAAACGCCTGTCGCCGCGCTATGCGGTGCTCGCTGCGCTGCTGATCGGCACCGCGCTGTCGGGCTTCATGGGTTTGCTGGACTTCAGCGGCTTTCATCTGGAAGTCGCGACACCAGTCTGGACCACGCCGCACTTTTCCCTGGCCGCGACCATCAGCATCGGCATCCCGCTGTTTGTCGTAGCGATGACCTCGCAGAACATGCCCGGCATCGCCGTGCTGCGCGCCGACGGCTACAACGTCCCGGCCTCGCCGCTGATCACCGCCACCGGCATCGCTTCCTTGCTGCTTGCGCCGTTCGGTTCCCACGGCATCAACCTGGCGGCGATCAGCGCGGCGATCTGCACCGGGCCACATGCCCATGAAGATCGCAACAAACGCTACACCGCTGCGGTGTGGTGCGGGATTTTCTACGGGATTGCCGGGGTGTTCGGCGCCACGCTGGCGGCACTGTTTGCCGCGCTGCCGAAGGAGCTGGTGCTGTCGATTGCTGCGCTGGCGCTGTTCGGCTCGATCATCAACGGCTTGAGCATCGCCATGACCGAAGTGAAGGAACGGGAAGCGGCGCTGATCACCTTCATGGTCACGGCGTCGGGGCTGACGCTGTTTTCCATCGGTTCGGCGTTCTGGGGGATTGTCGCGGGGGTGCTGACCTTGCTGATCCTCAACTGGCGCAAGGATTGAGGCCTGGTTAAAAAGCAGGCATAAAAAAACGGCGACCCTCAGGTCGCCGTTTTTTTCAGTATCACTTAGCCGCGTTGATCGGCTTTTCCGGATACCAAACGTCCAGCAGCGGGCTGATTTCAGTAGAAGTCAGCTCGGAGCGGGTTTTCAGCCAGGCTTCAACAGCAGCGCGCTGCTCTTCGGAGACCGAACCACGCTTCTGCAGGCAAACCAGACCGAAGTCGTCGCCGCCGACATAGCCCAGACCGTTGGCTTCCATGGCTTCTTTGATGAATGCTTCGAGGAAAGCGTCAATGGCTTCTTCGGACAGGTCTTCTTTGAAGCCCAGGTTCAGTTCGAAACCCAGCTCTTGAAATTCATCGACGCACAGTTTTTTGCGCAGACGCTGGGAACGGTTAGTCGCCATTGGAACAATCCTCTTAAGTAATAACGGCCGGCACTTTACCAGTTTAAGCCGGCGATTGCCCGACTCTCTGGGACGTGCGTGCGACCGCCTGTAAAAAAATAACGAATTGGCGCCCTTGCGAAAGGCACAAGCTGTTACACCTTGGGGCATAATGCCGACACTTTCATGACCACTGAGGGCCTTTTCATCCATGTCCTCGTCTTTTTTCCCCTCGGCTGTAGGGTTTTATTTCATATGATCAAATCGTTGCGTCCTCTGCTCCTGGCCGGTCTTCTTCTGCCGCTGGCCCTGCCCGTCTCCGCTGCCACCATCAACACCGCCCTGACCCCCAACGTCGAAAAAGCCCTCAAGGCCAGCAAGCTGCAGCCCACTGCCCTGTCGCTGGTGATGGTGCCGCTGGACGGCCCGGGCACGCCGACCGTGTACAACGCCGACGTCTCGGTCAACCCGGCCTCGACCATGAAGCTGGTCACCACTTACGCGGCGCTGGAAATGCTCGGCCCCAACCATCAGTGGAAAACCGAGTTCTACACCGACGGCGACCTGAACGGCGGGATCCTCAACGGCAACCTCTACCTCAAGGGTGGCGGCGATCCGAAGCTGAACATGGAAAAACTCTGGCTGCTGATGCGCGACCTGCGCGCCAATGGCGTGACCCAGGTCACCGGTGATCTGGTGCTTGATCGCAGCTTCTTCGTGCAGCCGCAACTGCCGGAATTCAACGATGACGGCAACGACGAGAACAAGCCGTTCCTGGTCAAGCCGGATTCGCTGCTGGTCAACCTCAAGGCCCTGCGTTTCGTGGCCCGCAACGACAATGGCCGGGTGTTGATCTCGGTCGAACCGCCGATTGCCAGCATCAACATCGAAAACACCGTCAAAGCGCTCAACTCCAAACAGTGCACCGGCGGCGTGCGCTACAACCCGGTGCCGCAGGCCGATGGCAGCGTGACCGTGACCGTGGCCGGCCAGTTGGGCGAAGGCTGCAGCTCGCAGACTTACCTGTCGCTGCTCGACCACGCGACCTACACCGCTGGCGCCGTGCGGGCGATCTGGAAGGAACTGGGCGGCAGCATCCAGGGCAAGGATCGTCTGGCCCCGACCCCGAGCAGCGCCAAAGTGCTGGCCCGGGCGTTCTCGCCGGATCTGGCGGAAATCATCCGCGACATCAACAAATACAGTAACAACACCATGGCTCAGCAGCTGTTCCTGAGCCTGGGCCAGAAATTCCGCAACGACGCCGACGGCGATGACGCCAAGGCCGCGCAACGCGTGGTCCGTCAGTGGCTGGCGAAGAAAGGCATCACCGCGCCGCACCTGGTGATGGAGAACGGCTCCGGTCTGTCGCGTTCGGAGCGGGTCAGCGCCCGTGAGATGGCCAGCATGCTGCAGGCGGCCTGGCACAGCCCGTACGCCGCCGAGTACATCAGCTCGCTGCCGATTGCCGGCACCGACGGCACCATGCGCAAACGCCTGAAAACCACCGCGATGCGCGGCGAAGCCCACGTCAAGACCGGCACCCTGAACACCGTGCGGGCAATCGCCGGCTTCAGCCGCGACGTCAACGGCAACACCTGGGCGGTGGTGGCGATCCTCAACGACAAGGCCCCGTTCGGCGCGTCGTCGGTGCTGGATCAGGTGCTGCTGGATCTGTACAAGCAGCCGCGGACGCCGCAGACCGCTTCGGTTTTGTAATCCCCGTAAATGATTGTTCCCACGTCGAGGCGTCGAACCGTCCGCGTGGGAATACAGCCCGTGACGCTCTGCGTCACTGGACGCGGAGCGTCCCCGGAGGCATTCCCACGCAGAGCGTGGGAACGATCACGGGCTCGATATCTAGTTCATCTGCCGCTCAACCCGATCCCGTCCGCCCTGCTTCGCCGCATAAACCCCCGAATCCGCCCGCAGCAACAACGCGTCCGCGCCCTCCCCGGGTCGCCAGCTGGCAATCCCGAAACTGGCCGTCACCACCCCCACCACGTCGATCGGCGCACCGCGCAGGCTTTGCCATAACTCTTCGGCCAGCATGTGCGCGTGATCGCCGTCGATGTCCGGGCACAGCACCATGAACTCTTCGCCGCCCAACCGGCAGAACACGTCGGTACGCCGCAGACGATGGCCGATGCGCTCGCAGACCGCCTGCAACACGCGGTCGCCCGCTGCGTGACCGTACTGATCGTTGATCCGCTTGAAGTGGTCGATATCGAGCATGATCACCGACAACTCGCCACCGCCACGTTCGACCCGGGCCATTTCGGTGGTCAGGCGCTCCTGGAAATAGCGCCGGTTGTGAATGCCGGTCAGTGCGTCGGTCACCGACAGCGCGCGCAACTCTTCTTCAACCCGCTTCAGGTCGGAGATGTCGGAGATATAACCGTGCCACAGCACGCCGCCGCCCGGCAGTTCCTCCGGGGTCGCCTCGCCGCGAACCCAGCGCAGGCCGCGCTCGGGCAGTTGCACGCGGTATTCCTCGCGCCACGGGCTGAGGTTGTCTGCCGAGGCACGGATCGACTTGCGCACGCGGCTGACGTCCTGCGGGTGGATGCGCGTGAAAATGGCTTCGGCGTTGAGCAGCAGCACGTCCGGCTCCAGCTCGTAGATCTCGCGGATGCCGTCGCTGGCGTAGATCACACTGAAGCGCCCGTCGAACTCCATCTTGAATTGATAGATCCCGCCGGGAACGTGGGCGCTGAGTTTCTTCAACAGCACGTCCCGCGCGGCCAGAGCTTCGTGCACGCGTTTGCGCTCGGTGATGTCGATGCAGATCGCCAGATGTCCGACCCACAGCCCCTGCTCGTCCAGCACTGGCGTGGCCAGCATGTTCACTGGGATGTGGCTGCCGTCCTTGCGCACCAGCGTCCATTCCCGCGCCTCGTGCCCGCCGACTTCGCCGCCCTCCACCAGCATCGCCTGACAGGTCGGAATGGTTTTGCCATAACGAGCGCTGAGCTCCGCCGCGCGGGCCACCAGTTCCCGGGGAAAGTGCAGGTTTTCCAGGGTCATGTGGCCGACCACTTCGCTGCTGAGATAACCGAGCATCTGCTCGGCGCCGGGGTTGAAGGTGTTGATCACGCCGCGCAGGTCGGTGGCAATGATCGCCACCTGGGTCGCCGCGTTGAGTACCCCGCGCAACTGGCCGTGGGTGCCGCGCAGTTCCTGTTCACGCTCATGCAGTTCCTGAGTGCGCAACTCGACCATGCGCAACGCGCGCTGGCGCTGACTGACCAGCACATAAAGCAGCGCGCTCAACAGCAGACTGAGCAACCCGCCCAGCACCACCACGCTACCCACCGCCGAATGGTTGGCCTGCATGAACGCCTCGCTCGGCAGGATATCCACCTGATAGTCGTGATCGGCCATGCGCACCAGCCGGGTAGCGGAAAGATCGCTCGGCGCCGGTTCATTGGTCGATTCGAACAGCACTTCATGCTGATCGTTGGTAGACAGATCAAGAATGCGCACCGACAGATAATCATGGAACGCATCCGGCAAACCGTCCGCCAGCAGCTGACGCATGCTGATGACGGCCATCACGTAGCCGAATGACTTTGTCTCGCCGGGACGCACCACCGGCCCGACCAGCAGCACGCCGCGCGCATAGGCGGGTTCGATCGCCACCAGATGCATCGGCTGCGACACCGCCAGGCCGCCAATCTGGTCGGCGCGCTCCAGGGTCGTGCGGCGCAGCGGCTGGGCCAGCAAGTCGTACCCCAGCGGCGAGCCGAGCCGGCTCTGGGTCTGGCTGTACAACACCACTACGTATTCATCGCGGGCCGAAGCCAGTTGCAGTTCGCCGCGGGCATTGAGTTCGCGCACGCTGAAGGTGCTCAGGCCTTCATCCCGCGCCCGCTGTTCAAAGGCTGCACGCTCGGCGCCGCTCACCCGCAGGGCGAACGAATAGGCCTGGGTGCGCAGTAATAAAGGTTGGGTGTAGCCGTCGAATTCGGCGCGAGACACCGATTCGGAGTTGGCGAAGAACCGGCGCAGGCCATCGAGGCGTTGCTCCTGATCCTGAAAACGTTCTTCGATCCGGCTGTAGCGCTCGTTCGCCAGCAGCTGAAAGCGTTGGCGCAACTGGCTGTGAAACTGATTGAGGGTGCCCCAGGCGAGCAGCCCCGTGAGAATCCCGCCGGCGAGCAATACCAGCAGCGCGACCAGCCAGGCCGAGACTTCTTCGCTGATAAAACCCAATATCTTCGGGCGCACGGGGTGCAACGACATAAAAGCCACTCACTACGTCAGCATCTGCGGGAAAAACCCCATCGGCCGTGTGTGAGTTATAGCTATTAGCCACTAATTTGGCTAGCTCTGAACGGATCCAAGAGCCTTTAAAAATCAAGGCTCTGTGGATCCAATTTTGCAGAGTGTCAACGAGCCGTGATTTTCCAGGCGCGGTGGATCTTGCCGTTGCGGGCGAAATCCGGGTCGATGGTGCTGGCGGTGATTTCCTCGACCGCGTAACGCTCGGCCAGGTTGTCTTCGAGCTGGAACTTGCGGAAGTTGTTGGAGAAATACAACACCCCACCGCTGGCCAGACGGGCCATGGCCAGGTCGATCAACTGCACCTGATCACGCTGCACGTCGAAGATGCCTTCCATGCGCTTGGAGTTGGAGAACGTCGGCGGATCGATGAAGATCAGGTCGTATTCGTCGCGGGAATTCTCCAGCCACGCCATCACGTCGCCCTGCTCCAGACGGTTCTTGTCGGAGAAACCGTTGAGCGACAGGTTGCGGCGCGCCCAGTCGAGGTAGGTTTTCGACAGGTCGACGCTGGTGGTGCTGCGCGCGCCGCCCTTGGCTGCGTGGACGGAAGCGGTCGCGGTGTAGCAGAACAGGTTGAGGAAGCGCTTGCCGGCGGCCTCTTTCTGAATCCGCATGCGCATCGGCCGGTGATCGAGGAACAGCCCGGTGTCGAGGTAGTCGGTGAGATTGACCAGCAACTTCACGCCACCCTCGGTCACTTCATTGAACTTGCCCTGGGCCGCCTGACGCTCGTACTGCTTGGTGCCGCTCTGACGCTCGCGGCGCTTGACCACCACGCGGCTCTTATCGATGTTCAGCGCCTGCGGAATGGCCGCCAGCGCATCGAACATGCGGATCGAGGCCTTTTCCGGGTCGATCGACTTCGGCGCGGCGTATTCCTGAACGTGCACCCAGTCGTGGTACAGGTCGATGGCCATGGCGTATTCCGGCATGTCCGCATCGTAGACGCGGTAGCAGTCGATGCCTTCGCGCTTGACCCACTTGCCCATCGCCTTGAGGTTCTTCTGCAGGCGGTTGGCAAACATCTGCCCGCCTTCGCTCAGGCGCGGCTGCTCGATCACGGGCGCCGGGGCCGGCGTCGGTTTGATCGGGTTGCCGTTCTTGTTGAACTTGCGCTCTTGCGGCTCGTTCGGCGTCTGATCGTAGGCGGCTTGCTCGCGCTCGGCCTGACGCTGCTCCGGGGTGCGGCGCTCGCCGGTGACGAACTGATCCGGCAGGACCTTGATCAACAGCAGCTTGCACGGCAGCGCGCCGTTCCAGAACGAATACTGTTTGTGGCTGCGGATGCCCATGCGTTTGCCCAGGTCCGGCGCGCCGGTGAACACCGCGGCTTCCCAGTTCAGGCAGGCCTGACGCAGACGCTCGCCGAGGTTCTGGTAGAGGTACAACAGGCTGGCTTCATCGCCCAGACGCTCGCCGTACGGCGGGTTGCAGATGACCAGACCTTTCTGGTTCTGGTCCGGACGCGGTTCGAAGGTCGCGACTTCGCCCTGATAGATCTTGATCCACTCGCTCAGACCGGCGCGTTCGACGTTGTTGCGGCCCGGCTGGATCAGCCGTGGGTCGGCTTCATAACCACGAATCCACAGCGGCGGCTTGGCCAGACCGGCAGCAGCACGCTCGACCGCTTCTTCATGCAGTTTTTTCCACAACGCCGGTACGTGACCGAGCCAGGCGGTGAAGCCCCACTGCTCACGACGCAGGTTCGGCGCCATGTCGGCGGCGATCATGCCAGCTTCTACCAGGAACGTGCCGACACCGCACATCGGGTCAGCCAGCGCGCCACCTTCGGCGGCAATGCGCGGCCAGCCGGAACGGATCAGGATCGCGGCCGCCAGGTTTTCCTTCAGCGGCGCAGCGCCCTGCTGCAAGCGGTAACCGCGCTGGTGCAGGCTGTGGCCGGAGAGGTCGAGGGACAGAATCGCTTCGCCACGATCCAGACGCAGGTGAATGCGCAGGTCCGGGTTGAGCTTGTCGATGCTTGGGCGGTCGCCCTGCGGGGTACGCAGTTTGTCGACGATGGCGTCCTTGACCTTCAGGGCGCCGAAGTGGGTGTTGTCGATGCCCGAACCGTGGCCGCTGAATTCCACGGCCAGGGTGCCGTCGGCCAGCATGTGATCCTGCCAGTCGACGTCGAGTACGCCGTGGTACAGGTCCTCGGCGTTTTTCATCGGGAAACGCTTGAGCACCAGCAGCACCCGGTTGGCCAGACGCGACCAGAGGCACAGGCGATAAGCGGTTTCCATGGTCGCCATGCCACGCACGGCGGAAGTGTGTTCGCGGGCCTCTTCAAGGCCAAGCCCGACGGCTTCCTCGATGAGCAGGCCTTCTAGGCCTTTGGGGCAAGTGAGGAAGAGTTCGAAACGGTCGGACATGGTTTTTCCAGAGCCTTTGGCTAATGAACCGGCAACGCATTGCCGATCCGGTTTTCAATCAGGCGCTTTTCTACAAGAGCGCCCGCGTGGCACGAAGGTGTGCCGTTCCATCCCCGCTGCTCGGGTTAAAAGAGCTTAGATGCCGGGACAGATAAAAAAGTTGAAGCAACAAAATGACTCAAAGCAACCCTTCGTCGAATAGTACCCCAGCGCAAACGTGGGTCATTCTCACTAAAGGATTAACCTCATCATCCAGCGCGGGGCCGATCATACCGGGGTTTGGCCAACAAACACTGGATAAATACGCGGTTACTTATGGCCATAGCATCTTTTTCGTTACGTCCTTATGACAAAACGGTCATTCCATCGATGTGACTCATTGGTTAGAACTGGACACAGGTTGACGTCGCAACGGCGTCAACACCTTGGCTCGCCACGCCGGCAGCGAGCCGCCAACGGCAGAGTTTTTCTGCCAGACCTCAATTGAGGTCGACGCGACAAAAACAGTCAACAAGTGAGGGAAACACCCTATGAGAAGACTTAAGCGTGATCCGTTGGAAAGAGCATTTTTGCGCGGATATCAATATGGCGTTGGTGGCAAATCCCGTGAGCTTTGCCCATTTACTCTACCGTCGGTACGTCAAGCCTGGATCAACGGCTGGCGAGAAGGACGCGGCGACAACTGGGACGGTATGACCGGCACTGCGGGAATCCACAGACTCAACGAACTTCACGCCGTCGGCTGACACAGGGCACTTATTCCGACACGACAATCTGATTTCGCAACAACCTGATCACCATGCACGTCCTTCCCGGACGGCGGGCTACGGCCCAGGGGCTCCTTCGAGGAGCCCTTTTTTATGCCTGCCTTTTATGTCCGCCGATCAGCGCTTGGCGGCGATCGCGTCCACGGACTCGCGGATCAGCGCCGGGCCCTTATAGATGAAGCCGGAGTAGATCTGCACCAGGCTCGCGCCGGCAGCGATCTTCTCGGCCGCATGCTTGCCTTCGGTGATACCGCCCGCCGCGATGATCGGCAACTTGCCGCCCAGCTCGGACGCCAGCACTTTCACGGTATGGGTGCTCTTCTCACGCACCGGCGCGCCGGACAGACCGCCCGCCTCGTCACCGTGTTCCATGCCTTCGACGCCCACGCGGCTGAGGGTGGTGTTGGTGGCGATCACCGCGTCCATCCCGGTTTCGATCAGCGCTTGAGCGACCTGCGCAGTTTCTTCGTCGGTCATGTCCGGCGCGATCTTGATCGCCAGCGGTACATGTTTGCCGTGGCGCAGGGCCAGTTCGGCGCGGCGCGTGGCCAGATCCGCCAGCAATTGCTTGAGCGAATCGCCGAATTGCAGGCTGCGCAGGCCCGGGGTGTTCGGCGAGCTGACGTTGACCGTGACGTAACTGGCGTGGGCGTAGACCTTGTCCAGGCAGATCAGGTAGTCATCCACCGCACGCTCGACCGGGGTGTCGAAGTTCTTGCCGATGTTGATCCCCAGCACGCCTTTGTATTTGGCCGCCGCCACCCGCGCCAGCAGGTTATCCACACCGAGGTTGTTGAAACCCATGCGGTTGATGATCGCCTCGGCTTCCGGCAGGCGGAAAATCCGTGGTTTCGGGTTGCCCGGCTGCGGACGCGGGGTCACAGTGCCGATTTCGACAAAACCGAAACCCAGTTGCGCAAAGCCGTCGATGGCCGCGCCGTTCTTGTCCAGACCGGCCGCCAGCCCCACAGGGTTCGGGAACTCCAGGCCCATGACAGTCACCGGCAGCGACGCCGGCGCCTTGCACAGCAAGCCGTTGAGGCCCAAACGCCCGCCCGCGCCGATCAGATCCAGCGACAGATCGTGGGAGGTTTCCGGGGAAAGTTTGAACAACAGCTGACGGGCCAGGGTGTACATGGGCGGCTATGACTCGGGCGGCGAAAAGAGGCGGCGATTATAGCCGGGCATCGCCCCGCCGCGCGAGGCGCACGGGTAAATCCGTGCGCATGGCATATGCCTTGCACCTTCCTCGACATCAGCCCGCAGGCCAATGGTGGCGTGCAGGCAAGGACAATGGCGTCGTCTCTCGGTTTTGCGCGGGCAAAGCCCGGGACGACGTTTTTTTTGAGGGTGGCTTTCATGACTCAAACCTCCGCCGGGCCGCTGGCCTGGGTCAACGGCAGCGATACCCCGGAAAAAAGCGCGATCAACCTCGGTTTCATGGCCCTGAGCGACTGCGCCTCGCTGGTGGTCGCCGCCACTCAAGGCTTTGCTCAGCCTTACGGGTTGACCCTGAATCTCAAGCGCCAGAGTTCCTGGGCCAACCTGCGGGACAATCTGGTCAGCGGCGAACTCGATGCTGCCCACAGCCTTTACGGTCTGATCTACGCGGTGCACCTGGGCATCGGTGGTGTCGCGCCGACCGACATGGCGGTGCTGATGGGCCTGAATCAGAACGGTCAGAGCCTGAACCTGTCCCACGGTTTGCAAGGCCTGGGCGTGACCGGTCCTGAAGCGCTGCACCACCATGTGCACCAAACCCGCGCAAAACTGACCTTCGCCCAGACCTTCCCGACCGGCACCCATGCCATGTGGCTGTATTACTGGCTGGCGAGCCAGGGCATCCATCCGTTGCAGGATGTCGACAGCGTGGTGGTGCCGCCGCCGCAAATGGTCGCGCACTTGCAGGCCGGACGCATCGATGGCCTCTGCGTTGGCGAGCCGTGGGCGGCCAGCGCCGTGCAGCAGGATCTCGGTTTCACGCTGGCCACCAGCCAGACCATCTGGCCCGATCACCCGGAAAAAGTCCTCGGCTGCACTCGCGCCTTCGTCGAGCAGTACCCCAACACCGCCCGCGCGCTGGTGATGGCGATCCTCGAAGCCAGCCGTTTCATCGAAGAAAGCCCGGAAAACCGCCGCAGCACCGCGCAGTTGCTGAGCGCCCCGGAATACCTCGACGCCCCGGTTTCCTGCATCGAACCACGCTTTCTCGGCGACTACGACGATGGCCTCGGCAACCGTTGGCAGGACCCGCACGCCCTGCGCTTTCACGGCGATGGCGCGGTGAACCTGCCGTATCTCTCGGATGGCATGTGGTTCATGACTCAGTTTCGCCGTTGGGGTTTGCTGCGCGATGACCCGGATTACCTCGCCGTCGCCCGTCAGGTGCAGCAACTGGAGATCTATCGCGACGCGGCGACTGCTGTGGGCGTCGCGGCCTGGGGCAAGGACATACGCAGCAGCCAGTTGATCGACGGCAAAATCTGGGACGGCAGCGACCCGGCCGCCTATGCCCGGAGCTTCAAGCTCCACGCGCTGAGCGACAGCGCGCCCCTTCTCGCCCACCGCTGACAGGAGACCGCGAACATGCTGCGCATTCTGCTGATCAACGACACCGCAAAAAAAGTCGGACGCCTGAAAGCTGCGCTGACCGAGGCCGGTTTCGAGGTGATCGACGAGTCGGGCCTGACCATCGACCTGCCGGCGCGCGTCGAAACGGTGCGTCCGGACGTGATCCTGATCGATACCGAGTCACCGAGCCGCGATGTGATGGAGCAAGTGGTGCTGGTCAGCCGCGACCAGCCGCGGCCGATCGTGATGTTCACCGACGAGCACGATCCCGGCGTAATGCGTCAGGCGATCAAGTCCGGGGTCAGTGCCTACATCGTCGAGGGCATTCACGCACAACGCTTGCAGCCGATTCTCGACGTGGCCATGGCCCGCTTCGAAAGCGACCAGGCCCTGCGCGCCCAGCTACAGGCCCGCGACCAGCAACTGGCCGAGCGCAAGCGCATCGAACTGGCCAAGGGTTTGTTGATGAAAATGAAGGACTGCAACGAAGAAGAGGCCTACACCCTGATGCGCCGCCAGGCCATGAGCCGCCAGCAGAAACTGATTCAGGTGGCGGAACAGATCATTGCCATGAGCGAGTTGCTTGGCTGAAGCCCTGCCCTGCCTTGATCGTTCCCACGCTCCGCGTGGGAATGCAGCCATGGACGCTCCGCGTCCGCTTCAGAGCATGACGCAGAGCGTCACCGAATGCGTTCCCACGCAGAGCATGGGAACGAGCCACATCGATGTGGCACAAATCTCGCTAAGCAATCCCCACAGGTAACCAACGGCGGTTGCCCCACCTACGACAAAGACGTCGCTCACCTTCTTCGCCCCTTTCGGCGATCCGGGTAGCGGCGTTTTTGCGTTTTGGCCCCACAGCCCGGGGCCGGTGGTGCGGCCGTGGTGGCGCCCCACTGTGCTGGTTCTGACTCCTTCTCGAGATTCTCTACAGCTGAGGTGCGCGATGAATAAAAGCTTCTGGAAATCCGGCCACACCCCGACCCTGTTCGCGGCCTTCCTGTATTTCGACCTGAGCTTCATGGTCTGGTACCTGCTCGGCCCGCTGGCGGTGCAGATTGCCGCCGACCTGCACCTGACCACCCAGCAGCGCGGTCTCGTGGTGGCCACGCCGATTCTGGCCGGCGCGGTACTGCGTTTTGCGATGGGCATGCTCGCCGATCGCCTGTCGCCGAAGACCGCCGGGCTGATCGGCCAGGTGATCGTGATCTGCGCACTGTTCGGCGCCTGGAAACTCGGCATCCACAGTTACGAACAGGCCCTGCTGCTCGGTCTGTTCCTCGGCATGGCCGGCGCCTCGTTCGCCGTGGCCCTGCCCTTGGCCTCGCAGTGGTATCCACCGGAGCATCAGGGCAAGGCGATGGGCATCGCCGGGGCCGGCAACTCCGGGACCGTGTTCGCGGCACTGATCGCCCCGGTACTCGCGGCGGCGTTTGGCTGGAGCAATGTATTCGGTTTCGCCCTGATTCCGCTGATCCTGACGCTGGTGCTGTTCGCCTGGCTGGCGAAAAATGCGCCGGAGCGGCCGAAAGCCAAATCCATGGCCGACTACTTCAAGGCCCTGGGCGACCGTGACAGCTGGTGGTTCATGTTTTTCTACAGCGTGACCTTCGGCGGCTTCATCGGCCTGGCCAGCGCCCTGCCCGGTTACTTCAACGATCAATACGGCCTGAGCCCGGTGACCGCCGGTTATTACACCGCGGCCTGCGTGTTCGGCGGCAGCCTGATGCGTCCACTGGGCGGCGCGCTGGCTGATCGTTTCGGTGGGATTCGCACGCTTTTGGCGATGTACACGGTGGCCGCAGTTTGTATCGCAGCGGTCGGCTTCAACCTGCCAAGTTCCTACGCGGCACTGGCACTTTTCGTCTGCACCATGCTCGGTCTCGGCGCGGGTAACGGCGCGGTGTTCCAACTGGTGCCGCAACGTTTCCGTCGCGAGATCGGTGTGATGACTGGCCTGATTGGGATGGCCGGCGGCATCGGCGGTTTTGCCCTGGCGGCCGGCATGGGCGCGATCAAACAGAGCACCGGCAGCTATCAACTGGCGCTTTGGCTGTTCGCCAGCCTTGGCGTGCTGGCGTGGTTTGGCCTGCACGGGGTCAAACGTCGCTGGAGAACCACCTGGGGTTCGGCGGCCGTGACTGCTGCCCGGGTCTGAGGCCCGAATGGCTCTGCAACTGAGCTTCGCCGAAGCCAGCGCCACCGGCCCCCGCGCGGAAAACCAGGACGCTTTGCGCCTGGTGACCCCGGCCCCGGCGCTGGCGGCCAGCAAAGGTTTTCTGTTCGCCATCGCCGACGGCGTCAGCCAGTGCGCCGATGGCGGGCTGGCCGCGCGCTCGACCTTGCAGGCGCTGGCGCTGGACTACTACGCCACCCCGGAAACCTGGAGCGTGGCCCAGGCCCTCGATCGTCTGTTGCTCGCGCAAAACCGCTGGTTGCAGGCCAACGGTGGCGGTCAGCCGCTGCTCACCACGGTCAGTGCGCTGGTCCTGCGCGGCCGGCGGTTTACCTTGGCGCATGTCGGTGATTGCCGGGTCTATCGCTGGCATGCCGAGAACTTGCAGCGGATCAGCGAGGATCACGTCTGGGACCAACCGGGCATGCAGCATGTGCTCAAGCGGGCATTGGGGCTGGATCAGCATCTGGTGCTGGACTTTCTTGATGGCGAACTGCGTGACGGCGAATGTTTCGTGCTGCTCAGTGATGGCGTGTGGGCGGCGCTCGGCGATACCACCATCGCCGGAATCCTGCGCGATCAACCGGACCTGCACAGTGCGGCGCAAACGTTGGTCAACGCCGCGCATCTGGCCGGCAGCCAGGACAACGCCAGCGCGCTGTTGGTGCGAGTGGATGCTGTCGGCGAGGCCAGCCTTGGCGATGCACTGATTCATTTGCAGCAGTGGCCGCTGCCCCCGCCGTTGAAACCGGGTCAGGCATTCGAAGGCTGGCAGGTGCAAGGGATCGTCGGTCAGAGCCAGCAATCATTGCTGTATCGCGTGCTCGATGGTCAGGGCCAGACCTGGCTTTTGAAGACGCTGCCTGCACAACTGGCAGACGATGCCCAGGCCGGTCAGGCCTTGCTGGCGGAGGAATGGTTTCTCAAACGCGTCGCCGGGCGGCACTTCCCTGAAGTCCATAGCGCCGGCCAGCGTCAGCATTTGTACTACGTGATGCGTGAATACTCGGGGACGACCCTGGCTCAGTTGTTCGGGCAAAGCGGCCCGCTGCCACTGGCTCAGTGGCAGGATCTGGCCGAACGCCTGCTGCGGGCTGTCGGCCTGTTGCATCGACGGCAGATCCTGCACCGCGACATCAAACCGGAAAATTTGCACCTGGGGGACGACGGCGAGTTGCGTCTGCTGGATTTCGGTCTGGCGTATTGCCCCGGTCTGTCGCAGGACGCACCGTCAACCTTGCCAGGGACCCCGAGCTACATCGCGCCGGAAGCCTTTCAGGGTGAAGCACCCAGCGCACAACAGGATCTGTATGCGGTGGGCGTGACTTTGTATTTTTTGCTCACCGGGCATTTTCCCTACGGCGAGATCGAAGCCTTCCAGCGCCCGCGTTTCGGGGTGCCGGTGAGTGCCGGTCGCTATCGCCCGGATCTGCCGGAGTGGCTGGCGCAGTGTCTGGAGCGCGGTGTGGCGACCGATCCTTTGCAACGCTATGAAACCGCCGAGGAATGGTTGCTGATTCTGGAGCAAGGTGAGCGCCGCAGCCTGAGTGTGCGCCCTCGCCCCTTGCTGGAACGTGAGCCGCTGAAGGTCTGGCGGACACTGGCGTTACTGGCACTGCTGGGCAATCTGGTCCTGCTGTTTCTGCTGTTTCATGGCTGATGCGGCGCTCCATTAACGGGCGTGCCGCTTCCATTCAGTGCAAAAACCACAACGAACATCTGGCCAATTCCAGCTTTACCCCAGTGAATTCGCGGCCCGCCGCGACTTGGCACAACCACTGCATTAACGTTTTCAACTGACATAAAGCCCGACCTTCAACGACGAAGGCCAGGCTTCCCGAGAGAACGGGACAAGGACAAAGGCGTCCTCGCTAGGTAACTGGCGGGACGCCTTTTTTGTTTGCGCCATTTTTGTCGAGCAAGGCCTGACTGCCCACAAGAGGCAAGCCCGATGCTCCCGGAGAACCTGATGAAAAAACTCAAACTGGTGATGATCGGCAACGGCATGGCCGGGGTTCGTACCCTGGAAGAACTGCTCAAGCTGAGCAACGAGCTGTACGACATCACGGTCTTCGGCGCCGAACCGCACACCAACTACAACCGCATCCTGTTGTCGCCGGTACTGGCTGGCGAACAGACCTTTGAAGAGATCGTGCTCAACGACCTCGACTGGTACCTGGAAAACAACATCAAACTGCTGCTCAACCGCAAAGTGGTGGAGATCGACCGGGTCAAACGCCGGGTGATCGCCGAAGACGGCACCGAGGCCGAATACGATCGCCTGCTGATCGCCACCGGCTCGACCCCGTTCATCCTGCCGATCCCCGGCAACACCTTGCAGGGCGTGATCGGTTACCGCGACATCGCCGACACCCAGGCCATGATCGACACCGCAAAAACCCACAAGCACGCCGTGGTGATCGGCGGCGGCCTGCTCGGCCTCGAAGCCGCCAACGGCCTGATGCTGCGCGGCATGCACGTCACCGTGGTGCACCTCGGTGAATGGCTGCTGGAGCGGCAACTGGACAAGACCAGCGGCCAGCTCCTGCATACCGCCCTCGAGTCCCGTGGCCTGCACTTTCGCCTGTGCGAACAGACCCACGCCCTGCACGACGCCGGCAACGGTCGCGTCGGCTCGGTGCAATTCAAGAATGGCGACATCATCCCTGCCGATCTGGTGGTCATGGCCGCCGGCATCCGCCCCAATACCGAACTCGCGGAAAAGGCCGGCATCCCGTGCAATCGCGGGATTCTGGTCAACGACACCCTGCAAACCTACGACCCGCGCATCTATGCCATCGGCGAATGCGCCAGCCACCGTGGCATCGCCTACGGCCTGGTGGCGCCGCTGTTCGAACAGGCCAAGGTCTGCGCCAACCACCTGGCCCAATTGGGTTTCGCCCGTTATCAGGGCTCGGTGACTTCGACCAAATTGAAGGTCACCGGCATCGACCTGTTTTCCGCCGGCGACTTCATGGGCGGCGAAGGCACCGAGACCATCACCCTCTCCGACCCGATCGGCGGGGTGTACAAAAAACTGGTGATCAAGGATGACGTGCTGGTCGGCGCCTGTCTGTACGGCGATACGGCAGATGGCGGTTGGTATTTCCGGCAGATTCGTGAGAATCACGCCATCGGCGAGATCCGCGATCATCTGATGTTTGGCGAAAATGCTTTAGGCGACGTAGGACATCAGGGCCAGGACAAAGCCATGAGCATGGCCGACAACGCCGAAGTTTGCGGCTGCAACGGCGTGTGCAAGGGCACCATCGTCAAGGCGATTCAGGAACACGGGCTGTTCAGCGTCGACGAGGTAAAGAAACACACCAAGGCCGCCAGTTCCTGTGGCTCCTGCGCCGGGCTGGTCGAGCAGATCCTGATCAACACCGTTGGTGGTGCAGCCGACGTCAAACCGAAAAGCGAAAAAGCCATCTGCGGTTGCAGCGATCTCAACCACGGCCAGATCCGCCAGGCGATTCGCGAACAGCATCTGCTGACCATCGCCGGCACCATGAGCTACCTCAACTGGCGCACCCCGAACGGCTGCGCCACCTGCCGCCCGGCCCTCAACTACTACCTGATTTCCACCTGGCCCGGCGAAGCCAAGGACGATCCGCAGTCGCGCCTGATCAACGAGCGGGCCCACGCCAACATCCAGAAGGACGGCACTTATTCGGTGGTGCCACGGATGTGGGGCGGCGTGACCAACCCGTCGGAATTGCGGCGGATCGCCGATGTCGCGGACAAATATCAGGTGCCGATGGTCAAGGTCACCGGCGGCCAGCGCATCGACTTGCTGGGGATCAAGAAACAGGACCTGCCCGGCGTATGGAAAGACCTCGACATGCCATCCGGCCACGCCTACGGCAAATCGATCCGCACCGTGAAAACCTGCGTCGGCAGCGAGTTCTGCCGCTTCGGCACGCAGAATTCGACCCAGTTGGGCATCGACCTCGAACATGACCTGTTCAACATGTGGTCGCCGCACAAAGTGAAGCTGGCGGTCTCCGGATGCCCACGCAACTGCTCGGAAGCGGGGATCAAGGACGTAGGAATCATCGGCGTCGATTCCGGCTGGGAGATGTACATCGGTGGCAACGGCGGGATCAAGACCGAAGTCGCCGAGTTCTTCGTCAAGCTCAAGACCGCCGAGGAAGTGCGCGAATACAACGGCGCGTTCCTGCAGCTGTACCGCGAAGAAGCCTTCTACCTCGAACGCACCGTGCACTACCTGCAACGGGTCGGCATGGAGCACATCAAGAAAGCCGTGCTGGAAGATCCCGAACGCCGCAAGGCCCTGAACGAGCGCCTGCAATTCTCCCTGTCGTTCGAACAGGACCCTTGGAAAGAGCGCCTCGCCCAGCCGCAACTGAAAAAAGAATTCGACGTGATCCCCGTGAAAAACCTGGAGGTGCCGGCATGAACTGGCTCGATATCTGTGCCCTGGAAGAGATCAACGCCCTCGGTTCGCGGATCATCGCCGGGCCCAAAGGTGACATCGCGATCTTTCGCACAAGCGACGACGAGGTTTTCGCACTCGATGACCGCTGCCCGCACAAGGGTGGCCCATTGTCCCAAGGCCTGATCTACGGCAAACGTGTCGCCTGCCCGCTGCACAACTGGCAGATCGACCTGCAATCCGGCGAAGCCCAGGCACCGGATGTTGGCTGCGCCCACCATCACCCGGCCCGGGTCGAGAACGGCCGCGTGCAACTGGCCCTGCGGGACGCCGTCTGATGAACCGCCAGACGACCGCCTCGACCTGCTGCTATTGCGGGGTCGGCTGCGGCGTGCTGATCGAGCATGACGGCGAGCGCATTCTCGGCGTCAGTGGCGATCCGGCGCATCCGGCCAACTTCGGCAAACTGTGCAGCAAAGGCTCGACCCTGCACCTGACCGGCGATCTGGCGGCACGGGCGTTATATCCGGAATTGCGCCTGGGCAAAGGCCTGGCGCGCAGTCGCTGCGACTGGGACACCGCGCTGGATCACGCCACCAACGTTTTCGCCGAAACAATCGCCGAACACGGCCCGGACAGCGTGGCGTTCTATATCTCCGGGCAGTTGCTGACCGAGGATTACTACGCCTTCAACAAACTGGCGCGGGCGCTGGTCGGCACCAATAACATCGACAGCAATTCGCGGCTGTGCATGTCTTCGGCGGTGGTGGGTTACAAACGCAGCCTCGGCGCCGACGCACCACCGTGCAACTACGAAGACCTGGAGTTGAGCGATTGCGTGGTGATCGTCGGCAGTAACATGGCCTACGCACATCCGGTACTTTTTCGCCGTCTCGAAGAAGCCAAATCTCACCGCCCGCAGATGAAAGTCGTCGTTATCGATCCACGGCGCACCGACACCTGCGATCTGGCGGACCTGCACCTGGCGATACTGCCGGGCACCGATGTCGCTTTGTTCCATGGGATTTTGCATCTGCTGTTGTGGGAAGACTGGATCGACCGCGACTTCATCAAGGCCCACACCGAAGGCCTCGCCGAGCTGAAAAGCCTGGTGCGCGATTACACCCCGGCGATGGTTTCGCAGCTGTGCGGGATCAGCGTCGAGCAGTTGCAGCAATGCGCCGAATGGATCGGCACCGCGCCGAGTTTTCTGTCGCTGTGGTGCATGGGCCTGAACCAGTCAACCGCCGGCAGCGCGAAGAACAGCGCGCTGATCAATCTGCACCTGGCCACCGGGCAAATCGGCCGGCCGGGTGCAGGACCTTTCTCCCTGACCGGTCAGCCGAATGCCATGGGCGGGCGCGAAACCGGCAGCCTTTCCAATCTGTTGCCCGGTCACCGTGAAGTCGCCAATCCAGAGCACCGCGCTGAAGTGGCGGCGTATTGGGGTGTGGATAAGCTGCCGGAAAATACCGGTCTCAGCGCCATCGAACTGTTTGAACAGGTGCGCAACGGCAAGATCAAGGCGTTGTGGATTGCCTGCACCAACCCCGCACAATCGATGCCGGACCAGAACGCCGTCCGCGCCGCGCTGGAAGCCTGTCCGTTCGTGGTGTTGCAGGAGGCGTTTCGCACCACCGAAACCGCAGCGTTTGCCGATCTGCTGCTGCCGGCGGCCAGTTGGGGCGAGAAGGAAGGCTCGGTAACCAACTCCGAACGGCGGATTTCCCACGTCCGCCAGGCCATTGCCGCACCGGGTGAAGCACGACCGGACTGGGCGATCACCGTAGATTTCGCACAACGCCTGGAGAAGCGTCTGCGCCCGCAGCAGCCGGGGCTGTTTGCGTTCGAACAACCGGCGCAGCTGTTTGACGAGTACAAACAACTGACCCGTGGCCGCGATCTGGATTTGTCCGGGATCAGCCATGGGTTGATTGATGAACTGGGGCCACAACAATGGCCCTTTCCCGCTGGTGCCCGCCAAGGTACAGCCCGGCTGTATGGCGACGGAATCTTTCCTACACCGAACGGGCGCGCGCAGTTCGTTGCCGATCCCTATCGCGCCGCCAAAGAACAACGCGACGCGCGTTTTCACCTGACCCTGATCACCGGTCGCCTGCGTGATCAATGGCACGGTATGAGCCGCACCGGCACGGCGGCGCAGTTATTCGGTCATGTCAGCGAAGCAGTGTTGAGTCTGCATCCTGACGAGTTGCGGCGTCACCGCTTGCAGCCGGGGGATCTGGTGAATCTGAAAAGTCGTCGAGGCGCAGTGATCGTGGCGGTCGCCAGCGATGACAGCGTGCGTCCGGGCCAGGCGTTCCTGCCGATGCACTGGGGCGATCGTTTCCTCAAGGGCGGCGTGAACAGCCTGACCCTGCCCGCCTTCGATCCTTTGTCGAAACAGCCGGAACTCAAGCACAGCGGTGTGCGGCTAGAACCGGTGGATTTGCCATGGCAACTGTTCGCACTGATCGAGGGCGATGTTCAACGGCATTTCGAGGCGCTTCGACCGCTCTGTGAGGCGTTTTCCTACGCAAGTCTCAGCCTTGTCGGACGTGAACGGCCTGCGCTGCTGATACGCGCAGCCAGCGCCGTGGCGCCGGAGCCGCAATTGCTGCGTGAAATCGACCAGTGCCTGGCCCTGATCGACGGGCCGGTGCTGGCTTATGACGATCCTCGCCGCGCCATCGGCAAACGGGTACGGATTGAAAACGGACGAATCACCGCGATCCGTCTGGCCGGTGAAACCCTTGCCCAACACTGGTTGCAAGGCCTGTGGCTGGAGGGTCGTGCCGACGAACAACTGCGGCGCTGGCTGCTGGCACCGATGAGTGCGCCGCCGGGCAATGCAGGTGCGCAGGTTGTGGCGGACAAAACCCTGTGCAACTGCAAGAACGTCGGCCACAGCGCGGTTTGCGCCGGTATTCGTGAAGGTCTTGATCTACAGGGTTTGAAAAACAAGTTGGGGTGCGGCACGCAATGCGGTTCCTGCGTCCCGGAAATCAAGCGTTTGCTGGCCGCCGAAGTGCGTCCGGTTGCCGTCATCTGAAGAGGAAAACACCATGAACGCGAAAGTCTGGCTGGTGGGCGCGGGCCCCGGTGATCCTGAATTGCTGACGCTCAAAGCGGCGCGTGCCTTGCGCGAGGCCGAGGTGGTGCTGATCGACGATCTGGTCAATGAGGCGGTACTTGAGCACTGCCCTGCTGCGCGGATTATCGCGGTCGGCAAACGCGGCGGCTGCCGCTCGACGCCCCAGGCGTTCATCCATCGGCTGATGCTGCGTTATGCCCGTCAGGGTAAATGCGTGGTGCGGCTCAAGGGTGGCGATCCGTGCATTTTCGGGCGTGGGGGTGAGGAAGCGCAGTGGTTGCGCGAGCGCGGGGTCGAGGTGGAATTGGTCAATGGCATCACCGCCGGACTGGCCGGCGCGACCCAGTGTGATATTCCACTGACGTTGCGCGGCGTGGCCCGAGGCGTGACGCTAGTCACGGCTCATACCCAGGACGATAGCCAGTTGAACTGGCGGGCGCTGGCGCAAGGCGGGACGACGCTGGTGATTTACATGGGGGTGGCGAAGCTCGGCGAGATTCGCGAGCAACTGCTGGCGGGCGGCATGGCGGCGGATACGCCGGTGGCGATGATCGAGAACGCCTCGTTGCCGGAGCAGCGCGAATGCCGCAGTGATCTGACAGCGATGGAAGACGATGCCCTTGGTTTCCAGCTCAAAAGCCCTGCGATTCTGGTCATAGGTGCCGTCGCAGCGGCTGCGTCCCAGGTCGATTCGATTCACTGGCCAGCCGACCGATTGGCCTGAAAATCCCCGATTTCACCAAATCGCAGGCAAAGAAAAGCCCGGCCTAAGCCGGGCTTTTCTCGGAGCGGCAGCTAATTACTTAGCTTGAGCTTCAACCTGCGCTTCTACGCGACGGTTAACAGCACGGCCAGCGTCAGTTTTGTTGTCAGCAACTGGGCGGGTTTCGCCGTAGCCAACAGACTGAACGCGGGACGATTCAACACCGTACTGGTTGGTCAGAACTTGCTTAACGGCGTTTGCACGACGCTCGGACAGTTTCTGGTTGTAAGCGTCAGGACCGACGTTGTCAGTGTGACCTTCAACAGTAGTGGTGGTGGATGGGTACTGCTTCATGAAGTCAGCCAGGTTCTTGATGTCGCCGTAGCTGTTTGGCTTCACAACCGACTTGTCGAAGTCGAACTTGACGTCCAGCTCAACACGAACAACTTCAGCAACTGCAGGGCAGCCATCAGCGTCAACAGTTACGTTGGCTGGGGTGTCCGGGCACTTGTCAACGTTGTCGCAAACGCCGTCGTTGTCGCTGTCGGAGCAGACTTCAGCTGGTGCTGGAACTGGAGCAGCAGCAGGCTTGGAGCCGCCACCGAAGTTCACACCGATACCGACGCTAGGAGCCCACTCGGTGTCGCCCTGGTCGATGTTGTACTGAGCTTCAACGCCAGCACGGGCGTAGAAGTTGTCGGTGAAGTACAGCTTGGCACCAGCGCCCAGGTTGGCGAAGGTGGAACGGTTACGACCGTTCGAGCCGTTCTGGTCGATGCTCTGGTCGGAGAAACCGGCCGAGACGTATGGACGCAGCATGTCGCCTGGGTTGTTGAAGTGGTACAGAGCGTCCAGAGCGGTGTTAGCGCCTTTGACGTTCTTGCCATCGTCGGCACGCACGTTGTGCACTTCGTCGTAGCCCAGACGCAGTTCAACGTCGTCGGTCAGGAAGTAACCGATCGAACCGCCGAACAGGTTGCCGTTGTTCTTGAAGTTACGAGCGCTGTCGAATTGTTCTTTCTTTGCGAAGCCTTCGATTTCAACTGCGCCTTGGCCTTGTGCCAGAGCGCCGAAAGAAGTGGCGGCAATCAAAGAACCAATGGCCAAGCCCAAGGTGTTTTTCAGTTTCATCCGTTAAATCCCCATCTGGTGATTGTGAAGCAGTCCCGCAAACCGGGGGACAACTCGGCGGCAAGTCTATCAGAACTTGCCTACACGTAAGAGATATTTGCGCCGAACTAAGTTTCAGCAATGCCTGCAAATTTCTCACGCAATTTATCAAGAGCGCGTTTGTAACGCATTTTTGTCGCACTCAAACCCATGTGCATGATGTCTGCGATCTCCTGAAATTCCAGCTCTGCGACAAATCGTAGCACCAGAATTTCCCGGTCGATCGGGTTCACATACACCAGCCAGCGATCCAGTCCGCCCTTCTCCTCGGGTTTCGGCGCCTTTTCTTCGGACGCTTCCTCGAGGGGGTCAAGACTCAGTGCGTCCATCAAGCGACGCTTTCGCCGTTCCTTCCGATACTGCGTGATGCATTCGTTGTAAGTGATGCTATATAGCCACGTCTTGAACTTCGATTTCCCCTCGAAGTTCTTCAGGCCGTACAGCACCTTCAACATCACTTCCTGACAGACATCGTCTGCGTCGCGATCGTTCCCAAGATATCGCGCACAAACGTTAAATAATGTGCGCTGGTAACGCCGCATCAATTCTTCATACGCGCGCGTCACGTGAAAAAGCTCGGTATGCGAGCGCGCGACCAACTCCTCATCAGAGAGCTCGCGGGGGTCGTAGCGCGTGGATAGCGTTTGGGCTTTATTCAAAACAAGTCGTGCCGACAGTCAGGTCAATGTCCACCGCAGCCAGCGACAGCTGGCATTTTGCGGCGGCATACATTAGCAGGGTTTGCCGGGTTAGCGGCTACTCACATGCTGCTCCAGCAGGATCCGATTGGAGAGAGAGACTAGCTCACCCTCATCGGTCAGCAATGTGGTCTTAACCGTGCCGATCTCTTCGATCTGGCCTTCGACCTCGCCAATACGCACTTGTTGCCCAACCTGATACAACTCACGCACATAGATTCCCGCAAGAATCTGACCGGCAATTTCCCGGCTTCCCAAACCCATGGCCAGCGCAACCGCCAGACCAACGGTAATCAATACGATGACGATCACATGGTTCAGCAGGTCGGTCTTGACTTCCAGCTGACTGATCGCGACCGAAATGCTGATGATGATCACCAGGCCCTGGGCAATTCGCCCAAGTCCTGAAGCGTAGTCCAGGCCTACGCCTTCTGCCGCCCCGCGAACCAGGCCATTGGCCAGTTGTGCGAGCAGCACACCCACCAACAACACCAGCGCGGCACCGAACACTTTCGGCAAATACAGCGCGAGCATGTCAAGCGTAGCTGAAACTCGCTCAAGTCCAAGGGATTCTGCTGCCGAAACCAGGAAAATCAGCAGAACGAACCAATAGACGATCTTGCCGATCAGGGTCGAGATCGGCACTTGCAGTCCCGCGCGGGACATCAATTTGGTCAGGCCGGTGCCGCCCATCAGGCGATCGAGGCCCAGTTTGGCCAGCAGTTTGGACAGCAAGGTGTCCAGCAGCTTGGCCACGACAAAACCCAACAGCAGCACAACCAGTGCGCCGAACAGGTTCGGAATGAAGTTAGCGACTTTGGTCCACAACGCAGTCATTGCAGTGACGAGGCTCTGAGTCCAGAGATCAAGTTCCATATTCAATCAGCCTTATCAGCAGTGCGAGCGGTAGGTTTACGAAGACGGGAGACCGGCGCGACATGGGCCGAGCCGTTATTCAGAGCGATCATCAGCGCGGGCAGCCAGCGGCCCAGCAGGCTGAACAGATCGCCGGCGCCAACCTGGCGGTTGGCGGTTTTGAGTACGCGGCCCAGACAGGCATCGTCGTCGCGGCTGGACGGCGAGGCGTTGAGCATGTCGCGCAAAGACTGTTCAAACGGATCGTGCATACGCACCTCTCGTGATGTCTGTGAAAGACGCGGGCAAATTTGGTCGGGTCACATGGCGCATCTTCATACCCAGCGCAAACGGCGGAACAACCACCATTGTCCGAACGCTAGGGCGAGCACCGTCAGGCAGGCGATCAGGAAACCATAAGGGCTGCTCGCGAACGGAATGCCGCCGACATTGATGCCCAGCAGACCGGTCAGAAAACTCATCGGCAAAAAGATGCAGGTGATGATCCCGAAGCGATACATCGTGCGATTCATGCGCACGCTCAATCGCCGGTCTTCGGCCTCCAGCACAAGCCCCACGCGCTCTCGGGTCAATTCGAGCTCTTCGAGATAACGGGTCAGGCTGTTGTTCAATTCGTTCCAGTAGTCGGCATCGTCATCGACGAACCATGGCAGTTTTATCCGCGTCAGCTGTCCGAAAATATCCCGCTGCGGTGCCAGAAAACGCTTCAGTCCGGCAGCCCGGCGACGGATGTGCAAAATGGCGCCATGCTCGGGGGTATACCGTTCGTCGGCATCCAGTTTTTCTTCCTCTTCATCGACCACTTCGGAGAGGCAAGTCACCAGATCCTGCACCTTGTTGGTGAGGAATTGCGCCAGATAAAGCATCAGTTCGGACGAGGTTTTCGGCCCTTTGCCCTCGCCCAGCATCACCAGCAACTCGTCGGTGGCGCGCAATGGACGCAAGCGCAGGGAAATCACCCGCTGGGCCGAAGCGAAAATCCGCACCGACACCATGTCTTCCGGCTCGGCACCGGGGTTGAGATTGACCCCGCGCAAAAACAGCAGCAGTTCGGAATCCGGCAGCGGCAACAGGCGTGGGCGGGTGTTTTCTTCCAGCAGCAGATCGCAGGTGAACTCGTTGAGCCCACTGGATTTGCGCAGCCAGGTCTGGGTCTGCGGGTGACTGCGATCCCAGTGCAACCACAGGCTTTCATGAGCCTGCAGTTGCAGATCGTCGAGATCAGTCCGGGCTATCGAACGCGCACCGCCTTTACCGTCCAGCACCAGGGCATGCACCAGCCCCCATTGCGCGTTTTCTTCCTCGAACATCCTCACCCCTGTGGTTACCGCGATTTATTCAGGCATTTTCAGCGGGCTTGGCGAGATGATCACGCCATTGTTGTCCGCATAGATGTACTGGCCGGGATGGAAAGTGACACCCGCGAAGGTCACCGGCACGTTGAGGTCGCCGATACCGCGCTTGTCGGTCTTCATCGGGTGGCTGGCCAGGGCCTGTACGCCAAGATCAGTCTGGGCGATGACGTCGACATCACGGATGCAGCCGTAGATGACCAGCCCTTCCCAACCGTTTTTCGAGGCCTTCTCGGCGAGCATGTCACCCAGCAGCGCGCGACGCAGGGAACCGCCACCATCAACCACCAGCACCTTGCCATTACCCTTGAGCTCGACCTGCTCCTTGACCAGCGAGTTGTCTTCGAAGCACTTGATGGTCACGATCTCGCCGCCGAACGAATCACGGCCGCCGAAATTGCTGAACATCGGGTCCAGCACCTGAACCAGCTCCGGATAGGCGTCGCACAGGTCAGGCGTAAGGTAATGGTTCATCGAATAACTCCTGTAACAAGGAAGACGATCAAGGATGTCGCACTCTTTTGAAACGAGTTCCGGCGGTCGCTGTTTACCTTAGCCCATGTCATGGTCGCTGAACGAACCTGAACACAAGCTGAAACGTAATAGCGAAACAGTCACTAAATATGACCAGAACCGTCCAATGCGTCATATCTTAGCCGCAAGCCGACTCGAACGAAATGCCCTTTTCAGGGCGCCGCGTTCAGACCGCTGCCGCCAGATCCGGCTTCTCGCCGAGCAATGGCGTGTGCTGATCCGCCAGCCAACGCGCCACCAGCGGCCAGACCTCAGCCTGCGCCGCCTTGCTGACCAGCATCTCGACATGCCCGAACTGATCGTTGAAACCCTGTTCACGGCCCAGGTTGATGAACTGCTTGTGCTCCGAACCGATCTGTTCGAACAGCTTCTGGCACGCCCAGGCCGGATCCTGATGATCCCCCGCCGCGCTCACTGCCAGCACCGGTATCTGCACATCGGCAAGGCCTGCCCACCAATCCTTGTCCTTGTCGCCGAAACGGCCGAACAATCCGTACCAGCGCATGCTTTCCAGCGCCAGGCCGATCGGCTCGTCCTCGGGGCCGCGCTTGAGCCGCGAGCCGGACAACTGGGCAAAACGCTTGAGAATGAAGCGCCCGCTCCACTCCACCGGCGGAATCTTCAGCGGCCAGTACGTGCGACTGACCTGGGTGCCGAAAAACGCGGCCGAGGCCACCGCTGGCTCACCAAGGTATTCGCCGCCCAGCGCAGCCGCCAACGTGATGCCACCCAGCGAGTGGCCGATCCAGTGCGGAATCTGCCCGCTCTGCTCACGCACGAACGCGGCAATGGCCGGCAGATCGTAACGGGCATAGTCGGCGACGCGGTTGCGGCGGTAGTCCTCGTTGCGCTGGGACAGACCGTGGCCGCGCATTTCCGGGATCCACACATCGAAGCCCAGACGCGTCAGATACGCGCCCAGGCCAAGGCCCTTCGGCGAAAACCAGAAGCGCCGGTTGGAAAAACTGCCGTGCAGCAAGATCACCGGCACGCCGCGCGACGCCGGCTCATCCGCCATGCCGAGACGGGTTACCGCGATTTCCACGGACCAGTCAGGGCTGTTGCCCGGTTTCAAACGGTAAACGTCTTCGCTCAGATCACCGCGTCGTTCGGCGCTGATCAGGGCGACAGGAAATAGGTTGCTGCTGCTTTGCATAATGCTCTTGCACAAAAAAGGGCGGCATCCGGAGAGCTCGCCCTACTTCAATCTTAAAGCCCCGACCCGGTTCAACGGGCCGAGGCTTCATTCACGGCTTATTCCGCCGCCTGGCCTTCGGCAAGGAAGAACCAGGTTTCCAGCACGGTGTCCGGGTTCAGCGACACACTTTCAATGCCCTGCTCCATCAGCCACTTGGCCAGGTCCGGGTGGTCCGAAGGGCCCTGACCGCAGATGCCGATGTATTTGCCGGCCTTGTTGCACGCGGCAATCGCGTTGGCCAACAGCTTCTTGACCGCCGGATTACGCTCGTCGAACAGGTGCGCGATGATCCCGGAGTCACGGTCCAGACCCAGTGTCAGCTGAGTCAGGTCGTTGGAACCGATCGAGAAACCGTCGAAGAATTCGAGGAATTCTTCAGCCAGGATCGCGTTGGATGGCAGTTCGCACATCATGATCACGCGCAGACCGTTGTCGCCACGTGCCAGGCCGTTTTCGGCGAGCAGATCCACCACCTGGCTGGCTTCGCCGAGGGTACGGACGAACGGCACCATGATTTCGACGTTGGTCAGGCCCATCTCGTTGCGCACGCGCTTCAGCGCACGGCACTCGAGTTCGAAGCAGTCACGGAACGATTCGCTGATGTAACGCGAAGCGCCACGGAAGCCAAGCATCGGGTTTTCTTCTTCCGGCTCATAGAGTTTACCCCCGATCAGGTTGGCGTATTCGTTGGACTTGAAGTCCGACAGACGCACGATGACCTTCTTCGGTGCGAACGCAGCGGCCAGGGTGCTGATGCCTTCAACCAGTTTCTCGACATAGAAGCCGACCGGATCGTCGTAACCGGCGATGCGCTTGTCGACGCTTTCCTTGATGTCCTGCGGCAGGCCGTCGTAGTTCAACAGCGCTTTCGGGTGAACACCGATCATGCGGTTGATGATGAATTCCAGACGGGCCAGGCCCACACCGGCGTTCGGCAGCTGCGCGAAGTCGAAGGCGCGGTCCGGGTTGCCGACGTTCATCATGATCTTGAACGGCAGCTCCGGCATGGCGTCGACGGAGTTCTTCTTGATGTCGAAGCCCAGCTCGCCTTCGAAGATGTAGCCGGTGTCGCCTTCGGCGCAGGACACGGTCACACCCTGGCCATCCTTCAGCAGTTGGGTGGCGTTGCCGCAACCGACGACCGCAGGAATACCCAGCTCACGGGCGATGATCGCCGCGTGGCAGGTACGGCCGCCACGGTTGGTGACGATGGCGCTGGCGCGCTTCATTACCGGTTCCCAGTCCGGGTCGGTCATGTCGGAGACCAGCACGTCGCCCGGCTGGACCTTGTCCATCTCGGACACGTCCTTGATGATCCGCACCTTGCCGGCGCCGATGCGCTGGCCAATGGCACGGCCTTCCACCAGCACGGTGCCGGTTTCTTTCAGCAGGTAACGTTCCATGACGTTGGCCTGGGTGCGGCTCTTCACGGTTTCCGGACGGGCCTGCACGATGTACAGCTTGCCGTCGTCACCGTCCTTGGCCCACTCGATGTCCATCGGGCAGCCGTAGTGCTTCTCGATGATCATCGCCTGCTTGGCCAGCTCGCTGACTTCAGCGTCGGTCAGGCAGAAACGCGCGCGTTCGGCCTTGTCGACATCAACGGTTTTCACGGAACGACCGGCCTTGGCCTCGTCGCCGTAGATCATCTTGATGGCCTTGCTGCCCAGGTTGCGGCGCAGGATTGCCGGACGACCGGCTGCCAGCGTGCCCTTGTGGACATAGAATTCGTCCGGGTTCACCGCGCCTTGTACAACGGTTTCGCCCAGGCCGTAGGCGCCGGTGATGAACACCACGTCACGGAAGCCGGATTCGGTATCGAGGGTGAACATCACGCCGGCGGTGCCGGTTTCCGAACGCACCATGCGCTGCACGCCGGCCGACAGGGCGACCAGCTTGTGGTCGAAGCCCTGGTGCACGCGGTAGGAAATGGCACGGTCGTTGAACAGGGAAGCGAACACTTCCTTGGCCGCGCGGATGACGTTTTCCACGCCACGGATGTTCAGGAAGGTTTCCTGCTGACCGGCGAACGAAGCGTCCGGCAAGTCTTCGGCGGTGGCGGAGGAACGCACGGCCACGGCCACGTCAGGATTACCGGCCGACAGCGCGGCGAACGCGGTGCGGATCTCGGTGTTCAGTTTTTCAGGGAATTCGGCTTCCATGATCCATTGGCGGATCTGGGCACCGGTCTTGGCCAGGGCATTGACGTCATCGACGTCCAGCGCATCGAGGGCCTTGTGGATCTGATCGTTCAGACCGCTCAGTTCCAGGAAGTCGCGATAGGCTTGCGCCGTGGTGGCGAAGCCGCCGGGGACCGAAACACCGGCACCGGCCAGGTTACTGATCATCTCGCCCAGGGATGCGTTCTTGCCCCCCACATGCTCAACATCGTGTTTGCCGAGCTTATCGAGGGAAACTACGTACTCTACCAAGGTGATCTCTCCACTAACTGTGTTGGAAAAGCTCAGAAACCGGCGGCTCGGGGGAGCGTTGGCCGGCTGTATGGCCTGGACCTGGAAAATAAGTGAGAATGCGGGCCAATGGCGGCCGGCAAATCGCGCCTATCATATCCAGAAATACTCATTAGCTTAAGGCCCAAGGTGCAAATGAAACGATCTGCTTTCTTTATCTCCGATGGCACCGGCATCACCGCCGAAACCCTGGGTCAAAGCCTTCTGGCGCAGTTCGAAAACATTACCTTCAGCAAATTCACGCGACCGTACATCGACAGCGTGGAAAAAGCGCGGGCCATGGTACAACAAATCAACAAAGCCGCTGAAACCGACGGTTTCCGGCCGATCATCTTCGACACCATCGTCAATCAGGACATTCGTGAGATTCTCGCAACCTCCAATGGTTTCATGATCGACATCTTCTCGACGTTCCTCGCCCCGCTCGAACAGGAACTGACCGAGCATTCTTCCTACACCGTCGGCAAGTCCCATTCCATCGGTCACAACTCCAATTACATGGAGCGGATCGAGGCGGTGAACTTCGCCCTCGACAACGATGACGGCGCCCGCACCCACTATTACGACAAGGCCGACCTGATACTAGTGGGCGTGTCGCGTTGTGGTAAGACGCCGACGTGCCTGTACATGGCGATGCAATTCGGCATCCGCGCGGCCAACTACCCGCTGACCGAAGACGACATGGAACGCCTGCAACTGCCGGCCGCCCTGCGCGCCCATCAGCACAAGCTGTTCGGCCTGACCATCGACCCGGACCGCCTTACCGCGATCCGCAACGAACGCAAACCCAACAGCCGTTATTCGAGCTACGCCCAGTGCGAGTTCGAAGTGCGCGAGGTGGAAAACCTGTTCCGCCGCGAGAACATCCCGAACATCAACTCCACGCATTTTTCGGTGGAAGAAATTTCCGCGAAGATCCTCGTGGAAAAAGGCGTCGAGCGGCGCTTCAAATAGCTCTGCGGTATCTGATCTGACGCCTTCGCGGGCAAGCCCGGCTCCCACAGGTGTGGTGGCGTTTGCAAAAATTGCATCCGACACAAAACCCTGTGGGAGCGTGGCTTGCCCGCGAAGAACGATAACGCGGTCTCTCAGATAACAAACAAATCGACAAACCGGTTCACCGGCGTGGCCTCAAGCCGCGCCTGATCCTTGCACAACGCAAGAATTTCCCCGCTGCGCTGCCCGGTAAAACGGGTGGCCAGGTTCGCCCTGAACTTGTCCTCCAGCAATGGAATGCCCTCTGCGCGGCGCCGACGGTGTCCGATCGGGTACTCCACCACCACGTTTTCCGTGCTCGAACCGTCCTTGAAAAACACCTGCACCGCGTTGGCAATCGAACGCTTGTCGGCCTCCAGGTATTCGCGGGTGAAGCGCGGATCCTCGACGATGACCATTTTCTCGCGCAGCACATCGATGACCGGATGGGCCTTGTGAAAGTCGTCCTCGTACTGCTCGGCCACCAGATTGCCGAACGCCAGCGGCACGGCGGTCATGTACTGGAGGCAGTGATCGCGGTCAGCGGCATTGGCCAGCGGCCCGACCTTGGAAATGATGCGAATCGCCGATTCGTGGGTGGTGATGACGATCCGGTCGATCTCATGCAGACGATTGCGCACCTGCGGGTGCAGGGTCACGGCGGCTTCGCAGGCGGTTTGCGCGTGGAACTCGGCGGGGAAGCTGATCTTGAACAGCACGTTTTCCATCACGTAACTGCCGAACGGCCGCGAGAAACTGAAGGTGCGTTTGTCTTCGGGCTTGAGTTCCAGATCGTTGTTGGTGTGGCTGAACAATACGTCGTAAAAGCCCCACTGTTTGGCACTCAAGACGCCGGGAATCCCCATTTCGCCGCGCATCGCGATATCCGCCAGCCGCACGCCCCGGCTCGATGCATCCCCTGCCGCCCAGGATTTTCGCGAGCCGGCGTTTGGCGCATGGCGGTACGTGCGCAATGCCTGGCCGTCGGCGAACGCGTGGGACAACGCTGATAGCAGCTGCTCACGGTTGGCGCCCATCAGTTTGGCGGTCACGGCAGTCGAGGCCACTTTCACCAGAATGACGTGGTCGAGTCCTACGCGATTGAACGAATTTTCCAGCGCGATCACGCCCTGGATTTCGTGGGCCATGATCATGGCTTCGAGTACGTCGCGCACGGTCAGCGGCGCTTCACCATTGGCCAGACGCTTTTGCGACAGGTGGTCGGCCACCGCGAGAATTCCGCCGAGGTTGTCCGACGGGTGTCCCCATTCGGCGGCGAGCCAGGTGTCGTTGTAATCGAGCCAGCGCACGATGCAGCCGATGTCCCACGCGGCTTTGACCGGGTCGAGGCGATAGGAGGTGCCGGGGACTCGGGCGCCGAATGGGACGACGGTGTCTTCGACGATTGGGCCGAGGTGTTTGGTGCACTCGGGGAAACGCAAGGCCAACAGGCCGCAGCCCAGGGTGTCCATCAGGCAGTTGCGGGCGGTGTCGAGGGCTTCGGCGGATTCGATCTTGCAGGTGAGGACGTAATCGGCGATGTCCTGCAGGACACGGTCGTAGTCGGGGCGGTTGTTCAGGTCGACGTTGGCGCTCATGTTCGATTCACTCTTCAAAGTGGTTCGTTGATGGGACCTCGGTTCAGGCTGAGTCTTGGTTTTAAACCATTCTTATTGTTGAAACACAGAACCTGTGGGAGCGGCGGTGCGACGATTCGACTTGCCCGCGAATGGGCCGGCATATCCAGCGTTGATGTTGCCTGATACACCGCTTTCGCGAGCAAGCCCGCTCCCACATTTGGATCTGTGTTACGTCAGAAAGAATCTCCGGGGATGCGCACGTAGCCCTCCATCAGGACGCGCGCACTGCGGCTCATGATCGCTTTCTTCACAACCCACTCACCGTTTTCCAGGCTGGCCTCAGCGCCAACACGCAACGTCCCGGACGGATGCCCGAAGCGCACGGCGTTGCGTTCAACGCCACCGGCCGCGAGGTTGACCAAAGTGCCGGAGATAGCTGCTGCGGTGCCAATCGCCACCGCCGCCGTCCCCATCATCGCGTGGTGCAACTTGCCCATCGACAACGCCCGCACCAGCAAATCCACATCCCCGGCGCCAACGGCCTTGCCACTGGACGCGACGTAATCCGCAGGCTTGGCGACAAACGCAACCTTCGGCGTGTGTTGTCGCTTGGCCGCCTCATCCAGATTCGAAATCAGCCCCATGCGCAGCGCGCCATAAGCACGAATGGTCTCAAACATCTGCAACGCTTTCGGATCGCTGTTGATCGCGCTCTGCAGTTCGGTGCCGGTGTAACCGATGTCTTCGGCGTTGACGAAGATCGTCGGGATACCCGCGTTGATCATGGTCGCCTTGAACGTGCCGACGCCCGGGACTTCCAGCTCGTCGATCAGGTTGCCGGTCGGGAACATCGAGCCCCCGCCGCCCTCTTCTTCCGCCGCCGGATCCATGAATTCGACCTGGACTTCGGCAGCCGGGAAGGTCACGCCGTCGAGTTCGAAATCACCGGTTTCCTGGACTTCGCCGTTGGTGATCGGCACGTGGGCGATGATGGTCTTGCCGATGTTGGCCTGCCACACGCGAACCACCGCCACGCCGTTGTGCGGAATGCGGCTGGCGTCCACCAGACCGTTGCTGATGGCGAACGAACCGACCGCCGCCGACAGGTTGCCGCAGTTACCGCTCCAGTCCACGAACGGCTTGTCGATGGACACCTGACCGAACAGGTAATCGACGTCGTGATCGGCCTTGATGCTTTTCGACAGGATCACGGTTTTGCTGGTACTGGACGTGGCGCCGCCCATGCCGTCGATCTGCTTGTCGTACGGGTCGGGGCTGCCGATTACCCGCAGCAACAGAGCATCGCGGGTCGGGCCGGGAATCTGCGCGGCTTCGGGCAGATCCTTGAGGCTGAAAAACACGCCTTTGCTGGTGCCGCCGCGCATGTAGGTGGCGGGGATCTTTATTTGCGGTGCGTGAGCCATGGTGCTCCTTAACGAAAGCATGGGACTTGAAGTCCCATGCCCACATCGATTGATTTAAACGGCAACCGCCGACTCTTCGAGGAAGTCCTGGGCGAAGCGTTGCAGCACGCCGCCGGCCTCGTAGATCGACACTTCTTCAGCGGTATCGAGGCGGCAGGTCACCGGCACGTCAATGCGCTCGCCATTCTTGCGATGAATCACCAGCGTCAGATCGGCGCGCGGCGTCCGCTCACCGATCACGTCATAGGTTTCGCTGCCGTCGATGCCCAGCGTCTTGCGGTCGGTGCCCGGTTTGAATTCCAGCGGCAACACGCCCATGCCCACCAGGTTGGTGCGGTGAATGCGCTCGAAACCTTCGGCGGCGATCGCTTCCACACCCGCCAGACGCACGCCTTTGGCCGCCCAGTCACGGGACGATCCCTGACCGTAGTCGGCGCCGGCGATGATGATCAGTGGCTGCTTGCGTTCCATGTAGGTTTCGATGGCTTCCCACATGCGCATCACTTGGCCCTCCGGCTCGACGCGGGCCAGCGAGCCCTGTTTGACCTTGCCGTTCTCCACGACCATTTCGTTGAACAGTTTCGGGTTGGCAAACGTTGCGCGCTGCGCGGTCAGGTGGTCGCCACGGTGGGTCGCGTAAGAGTTGAAGTCCTCTTCCGGCAGGCCCATTTTCGCCAGGTATTCGCCGGCGGCGCTGTCGAGCATGATCGCGTTCGACGGCGACAGGTGATCGGTGGTGATGTTGTCCGGCAGCACCGCCAGCGGGCGCATGCCTTTGAGCGGACGAGCCCCGGCGAGCGCGCCTTCCCAGTACGGCGGACGGCGGATGTAGGTGCTCATTTCTCGCCAGTCGTACAGCGGCGTGACTTTCGGGCCGGTGTCTTCATGGATGGCGAACATCGGGATGTAGACCTGACGGAACTGCTCGGGCTTGACCGAGGATTTCACCACCGCGTCGATTTCTTCGTCGCTCGGCCAGATGTCCTTCAGGCGGATTTCCTTGCCGTCGACCACGCCCAGCACATCTTTTTCGATATCGAAACGGATGGTGCCAGCAATCGCGTAGGCCACCACCAGCGGCGGCGAAGCGAGGAACGCCTGCTTGGCGTAGGGGTGAATCCGGCCGTCGAAGTTGCGGTTGCCGGACAGCACAGCGGTGGCGTACAGATCGCGGTCGATGATCTCTTGCTGGATCACCGGGTCCAGCGCGCCGGACATGCCGTTGCAGGTGGTGCAGGCAAAGGCGACAACGCCGAAACCGAGTTGCTCCAGCTCCGTGGTCAGCCCCGCTTCATCGAGGTACAGCGCCACGGTTTTCGAGCCCGGCGCCAGCGACGACTTGACCCACGGCTTGCGGGTCAGCCCGAGCTTGTTGGCGTTGCGCGCCAGCAGGCCGGCGGCGATCACGTTGCGTGGGTTGCTGGTGTTGGTGCAACTGGTGATGGCCGCGATGATCACCGCGCCGTCGGGCATTTGCCCCGGCACGTCTTCCCATTGGCCGGCGATGCCTTTGGCCGCCAGATCCGACACCGCCACACGGGCGTGCGGGTTGCTCGGGCCGGCCATGTTGCGCACCACCGAAGACAGATCGAAGGTCAGGCCGCGCTCGTACTGCGCGCCTTTCAGGCTGTCAGCCCACAGGCCGATCTGCTTGGCGTACTGCTCGACCAACTGCACTTGCTGGTCTTCGCGACCGGTCAGTTTCAGGTAATCAATGGTCTGCTGGTCGATGTAGAACATCGCCGCCGTGGCGCCGTATTCCGGGGCCATGTTGGAGATGGTCGCGCGGTCGCCGAGGGTCAGTGCCGAAGCACCTTCGCCGAAGAACTCCAACCATGCGCCGACCACTTTCTGTTTGCGCAGGTATTCGGTCAGCGCCAGCACCATGTCGGTGGCGGTGATGCCCGGTTGCAGCTTGCCGGTCAGTTCGACGCCGACGCTTTCCGGCAGACGCATCCACGACGCGCGGCCGAGCATCACGCTCTCGGCTTCAAGCCCACCGACACCGATGGCGATCACGCCCAGCGCATCGACGTGCGGGGTGTGGCTGTCGGTGCCGACGCAGGTATCCGGGAATGCCACGCCGTCGCGCACCTGGATCACCGGAGACATTTTCTCCAGGTTGATCTGGTGCATGATGCCGTTGCCCGGCGGGATCACGTCGACGTTCTTGAACGCCTTCTTGGTCCAGTTGATGAAGTGGAAACGGTCTTCGTTGCGACGGTCTTCGATTGCACGGTTCTTCTCGAACGCCTGGGCGTCAAAACCGCCCGCCTCCACCGCCAGCGAGTGGTCGACGATCAGTTGGGTCGGCACCACCGGGTTGACCTGCGCCGGGTCGCCGCCCTGCTGGGCGATCGCGTCGCGCAGGCCGGCCAGATCCACCAGCGCGGTCTGGCCGAGAATATCGTGGCACACCACGCGGGCCGGGAACCACGGGAAGTCGAGGTCGCGTTTGCGCTCGATCAGTTGTTTCAGGGAATCGGTGAGCGTGGCCGGGTCGCAGCGACGCACGAGGTTTTCCGCCAGCACGCGAGAGGTGTACGGCAGGGTGTCGTAGCTGCCGGGCTGGATCGCATCGACAGCCGCACGGACGTCGAAAAAGTCCAGCGGCGTGCCGGGCAGGTTCTTGCGAAATTCTGTGTTCATCGGTCAGGACTCGGTCACGGTAGTTTCAAAGAGGGGGCGCCTGTGCCGGCGCCCTCCCCGGTCAGCGCTGGTCGATTGGCACGAACTTGCGCTGTTCGACGCCGGTGTACTCGGCGCTTGGACGGATGATGCGGTTGTTGGCGCGCTGTTCGAACACGTGCGCTGCCCAGCCGGTCAGGCGCGAGCAGACGAAGATCGGGGTGAACAGCTTGGTCGGGATGCCCATGAAGTGGTACGCCGAGGCATGGTAGAAGTCGGCGTTGGGGAACAGTTTCTTTTGCTCCCACATGGTCTTGTCGATGGCTTCCGAAACCGCGAACAGCACCTTGTCGCCCACTTCGTCGGCAAGTTTTTTCGACCAGCCCTTGATCACCTCGTTGCGCGGATCGCTGTCCTTATAGATCGCGTGGCCGAAGCCCATGATCTTGTCCTTGCGCTCGAGCATGCCGAGGGTGCCCTTGATCGCCTCTTCCGGCGACGAGAAGCGCTCGATCATTTCCATCGCCGCTTCGTTGGCGCCGCCGTGCAGCGGGCCGCGCAGCGAGCCGATGGCTGCCGTGACGCAGGAATACAGATCGGACAGGGTCGAAGCACACACCCGAGCAGTGAAGGTCGAGGCGTTGAATTCGTGCTCGGCGTAAAGGATCAGCGAAACGTTCATCACCTTGACGTGCAGTTCGCTCGGCTTCTTGTCGTGCAGCAGGTGCAGGAAGTGGCCGCCGATGGACTGTTCGTCCGTCACGCAATTGATGCGTTTGCCGTCGTGGCTGAAGCGATACCAGTAGCACATGATCGCCGGGAACGCGGCCAGCAGGCGGTCGGTCTTGTCGCGTTGCTCGGAGAAGTCTTTCTCCGGCTCGATGTTGCCCAGGAACGAGCAACCGGTGCGCATCACGTCCATCGGGTGAGCGTCGGCGGGGATGCGTTCCAGCACTTCTTTCAGCGCTTGCGGCAGGTCGCGCAGCTTGCTGAGTTTGTTCTGGTAGTCGGCGAGCTGTGCCTTGGTCGGCAGCTCCCCGTAGAGCAGCAGGTACGCCACTTCTTCAAATTGTGCGTCTGCTGCCAGTTCGCGTACGTCGTAGCCTCGATAGGTCAGCCCGGCACCGGCCTGGCCCACGGTGGACAGTGCGGTTTGCCCGGCAACCTGGCCCCGGAGCCCGGCGCCACTGAGTACTTTTGCTTCGGCCATTGTTGTCTCCAATCTTGAATTTATTAGGGAGTACGGTTGCGGCTTACTTCTTCGCCGCAAACAACGCGTCGAGCTTCTGCTCGAAGGTGTGGTAATCGATGCGATCGTAGAGCTCCATGCGGGTCTGCATGGTGTCGATGACATTCTGCTGAGTGCCGTCGCGGCGGATCGCGGTGTAGACGTTTTCCGCCGCCTTGTTCATCGCGCGGAACGCCGACAGCGGGTACAGCACCAGCGATACATCGGCGCCGGCCAGTTGCTCGGTGGTGTACAGCGGCGTCGAGCCGAATTCGGTGATGTTGGCCAGGATCGGCGCTTTCACGCGGCTGGCGAACAGCTTGTACATCTCAAGCTCGGTGATGGCTTCCGGGAAGATCATGTCGGCGCCGGCCTCGATGCACGCGGCGGCGCGGTCCAGTGCCGATTCCAGACCTTCAACGGCCAGGGCGTCGGTGCGGGCCATGATCACGAAGCTGTCGTCGGTGCGGGCATCGACGGCGGCCTTGATGCGGTCAACCATTTCCTGCTGGGTCACGATCTCTTTGTTCGGACGGTGGCCGCAGCGCTTGGCGCCGACCTGGTCTTCGATGTGAATCGCCGCCGCGCCGAACTTGATCATCGACTTGACGGTGCGGGCCACGTTGAACGCCGAGGCGCCGAAACCGGTGTCCACGTCCACCAGCAGCGGCAGGTCGCAGACGTCGGTGATGCGGCGCACGTCGGTCAGCACGTCATCCAGGCCGGTGATGCCCAGGTCCGGCACGCCAAGGGAGCCGGCAGCCACCCCGCCACCCGACAGGTAGATCGCCTTGAAACCGGCGCGTTTGGCCAGCAGCGCGTGGTTGGCGTTGATCGCCCCGACCACTTGCAGCGGATGTTCGCTGGCGACCGCATCGCGGAAACGCTGGCCTGGAGTGCTCTTGTTGGAACTCATGACTCACCTCGTTCAGTGGCTGTCTTATTGTCGGCGCCGTCCTGGTAGTGACGGGCGATGTTGCGTTTCGAGGCGCCGATGTGACGGCGCATCAACAATTCCGCGAGCTCGCCGTCACGGTCGGCGATGGCATCGAGAATCCGGTGGTGTTCGGCAAAGGCCTGGCGCGGGCGGTTGGGCGTGGTGGAAAACTGGATGCGGTACATGCGCACCAGTTGATAAAGCTCGCCGCAAAGCATCTGGGTCAGGGTGCGGTTGCCGCTGCCCTGGATGATCCGGTAGTGAAAGTCGAAGTCGCCTTCCTGCTGGTAGTAGCCGACACCGGCCTGAAACGCCGCATCGCGTTCGTGGGTTTCCAGCACCCGGCGCAGTTCGTCGATTTCTTCAACGCTCATGCGTTCGGCCGCCAGACGGCAGGCCATGCCTTCGAGGGATTCGCGGATTTCGTAGAGTTCGAGCAATTCGGCGTGGCTCAGCGACACCACCCGCGCACCGACGTGCGGTACGCGCACCAGCAGGCGCTGGCCTTCCAGCCGGTGGATCGCCTCGCGCAGCGGCCCGCGGCTGATGCCGTAGGTGCGCGCCAGTTCCGGCTCGGAGATCTTGCTGCCCGGGGCGATCTCGCCTTTGACGATGGCCGCCTGGATGCGTCGGAAGACGTTTTCCGAGAGCGTCTCGGAATCGTCGCCGCTGATCACCGGGGGATCGAGTTGATCCAGCATATTGTCGACACCTTCAAATCCAATGCGGCAAAAACTAGCGAATCAGCCCGCACCAGTCAAAGGATAAATACAGATTGTCGACAATCGTCTAATAAGCCTTCATCTCAGCCCCAAGGGTTATAGACCGGTCCCGGCGCTGGCGCCATAAAACCACCGTGCTAGAATGCCGCCCGCATTTGCGAGTCATTTGCACGGCTTGTCATAAAAAGCTGATAGGCACACGAAGGCGCATGGGCAGACAGGATTTCCTGATGCCATGGCCCTGAACCGAGAACGGAACGCTGCTCGCCAGGATTTATGAGACTCAAGCCCTTCCCCACATTCTTTGCACTGTTTTGCCTGCCCGGCCTCGCCGTGGCGGGGGAAAAGACCGTGTACGGCCTCAACGAATACGCTGCCCTCGACGGGATCAACCTGGAAGTGGCGGCGAAACTCGACACCGGGGCGAAAACCGCCTCGCTGAGCGCCCGCGACATCAAACGCTTCAAACGCAACGGCGAGTCCTGGGTACGTTTCTACCTGGCCATCGACGCCGCGCATTCGCACCCGATCGAACGGCCGCTGGCCCGGGTCAGCAAGATCAAGCGCCGCGCCGGCGACTACGATCCGGAGGAAGGCAAGAAGTACACCGCCCGCCCGGTGATCGAGCTGGACATCTGCATGGGTTCGGCAATGCGCAGCATCGAAGTGAACCTGACCGACCGTAGTGCGTTCCAATACCCGCTTTTGATCGGCTCCGAGGCGCTGAAACGCTTCGATGCGCTGGTCGATCCCAGTCTTAAATACGCTGCCGGCAAACCCGCCTGCGCCATCGCCGCTCATACCGCCGAGTAATTTCCATGCGTTCTCTAACCTTCCACCTGAAAGTCCTGATCACCATCCTGGTGCTGCTGGGCGTTTCGGTTACGGCCTATCAGATTTTCGTGCTCGGCATTCCAGTGACCGAAGACGCCACCGACGACCTGTGGAACATCGACGCCAAGGTCGAGTTCGTCGCCAGCACCAAGGATCCGGTCAAGATCCAGATGTTCGTGCCGCCCCTGAGCCGCGATTACGTCAGCCTCAATGAAAGCTTTATCTCCAACAACTACGGCGTGGCGGTCAACCGCGTCGACGGCAACCGCAAGGTCACCTGGTCGGCGCGCCGGGCCAAGGGCAACCAGACGCTTTATTACCGTCTGGTGCTGACCAAGCGTTACACCGCCGAAAAAACCAAGATCAAAGGCCCGACCTTCCGCGACAGCATGGCCATCGAAGGCCCGGAAAAGATCGCCGCCGAAGCCCTGCTCGCCCCGATCCGCCAGCACTCGGCCGACGTCGAGACCTTCATTGGCGAGGCGATCAAACGCGTCAACAACGTCAACGACGACAACGTAAAACTGCTGCTGGCCGGCGATCCGTCGACGCCGCACAAAGCCAAAATCGTCGAGCTGCTGCTGTCCATCGCCCACGTGCCGGTGGAGAAAGTCCACACCATCCGCCTCGTCGCCGATCAACCGCAAACTCCGGAACTGTGGCTGCGCAGCTTCAACGGCACCGACTGGCTGTATTTCAACCCGGAAACCGGCGAGCAAGGCCTGCCGACCGACCGCCTGCTGTGGTGGAGCGGTGATGAGAACCTGATCACCGTCGACGGCGGCAAGAAAGCCAACGTGACCTTCAGCCTCAACAACAGCGAGATGAACGCGATTCGTCTGGCCAAGCTGACCGACGAAAACACCGACGCCAACTTCCTCGAATACTCGCTGTACGGCCTGCCGCTGCAAACCCAGCAGACCTTCATGATCATGGTGATGATCCCGATCGGCGTGCTGGTGATCCTGATCCTGCGCAACCTGATCGGCCTGCAGACCCTCGGCACCTTTACGCCGGTGCTGATCGCCCTGGCCTTCCGCGAGACACAACTGGGCTTCGGCATCCTGCTGTTTACCGTGATCACCGCGCTCGGGTTATCGCTGCGCTCGTATCTGGAACACCTGAAGCTGCAAATGCTGCCGCGCCTGTCGGTGGTGCTGACCTTCGTGGTGGTGCTGATTGCGGCGATTAGTCTGTTCAGTCACAAGCTCGGTCTGGAGCGTGGCCTGTCGGTGGCGCTGTTCCCGATGGTGATTCTGACCATGACCATCGAACGCCTGTCGATCACCTGGGAAGAACGCGGCGCCAGCCATGCCATGAAAGTGGCGATCGGCACGCTGTTCGCAGCGTCCCTGGCGCACCTGATCATGACCGTTCCGGAGCTGGTGTACTTCGTGTTCACCTTCCCGGCGATCCTGCTGATTCTGGTGGGCTTCATGCTGGCCATGGGTCGTTATCGCGGTTATCGCCTGACTGAACTCGTACGTTTCAAGGCTTTCCTGAAGAAGGCTGACGCCTGATGTTCGGTTTCTGGAAGACCTGGAAGGCCCTGGAAGCCCGGGGCATCATGGGCATCAATCGGCGTAACGCCGACTACGTGCTCAAGTACAACAAGCGCAGCCTGTACCCGATCGTCGATGACAAGATCATCACCAAGGAACGCGCGATCAAGGCCGGCATTCACGTGCCGGAACTGTATGGCGTGATTTCCACGGAGAAGGAAATCGACAAGCTTGGCGAGATCATCGGCGGGCGCAACGACTTCGTGATCAAGCCGGCCCAGGGCGCCGGCGGTGACGGCATCATCGTGGTCGCCGACCGTTTCGAGGGCCGCTATCGCACGGTATCGGGCAAGATCATTGCCCACGAAGAGCTGGAGCATCACATCTCCAGCATCCTCACCGGCCTGTATTCGCTGGGCGGCCACCGTGATCGGGCGCTGATCGAATACCGGGTGACCCCGGACCAGATCTTCAAAAGCATCAGCTACGAAGGCGTGCCGGACATCCGCATCATCGTGCTGATGGGTTACCCGGTGATGGCGATGCTGCGCCTGCCGACCCGTCAATCCGGGGGCAAGGCCAACCTGCACCAGGGCGCCATCGGCGTCGGTGTTGACCTGGCCACCGGCCTGACCCTGCGCGGCACCTGGCTGAACAACATCATCACCAAACACCCGGACACCACCAACGCGGTGGACGGCGTGCAACTGCCCTACTGGGACGGTTTCATGAAACTCGCCGCCGGTTGTTATGAGCTGTGTGGTTTGGGTTACATCGGCGTGGACATGGTGCTGGACCAGGAGAAAGGCCCGCTGATTCTGGAGCTGAATGCGCGGCCGGGGCTGAATATCCAGATTGCCAATGATTGCGGGCTGACGTTGCGTACCCATGCGGTGGAAGCGCATCTGGAAGAGCTGAAGGCGCGTGGAGTGACGGAGTCGGTTGAAGAGCGGGTGGCGTTTGCTCAGGAATTGTTTGGGCATATTCCGGCGGTCGAGGGCTGACTTCCCTTTCATGATCGTTCCCACGCTCCGCGTGGGAATGCATACCGTGACGCTCCGCGTCACAGTGGACGCGGAGCGTCCATGGCGGCGTTACCACGCAGAGCGTGGGAACGATCAAGTCGCGTGATCCTGCCGCCAATCTGCCAATCCCCGACATCCCCTCTAGGAGCAATTCCCGGAGGGGACTACAATCCCCACCCCGCCTCGATGGCCGATCTGCCCCGCCCATGTTGACCTGTTCCGTACACCCGCTGCCCTATCGCGCCAACCCCGCCGACTATTTCGCGGCCGTCCGCCATGCGCCCGGCGCCGTGCTGCTCGACAGTGGCCGGCCGAGTGCCGACCGTGGCCGTTATGACCTGCTCAGTGCCTGGCCGCTGGAACAACTGGCGGTATTGCCGGACGAGCGCGGGGAAGATTTCCTGCAACGTCTGCGGGACAATCTGACCCGTTTGGGCGATGCGCAATTGCCCGACGGGTACGAATTGCCCTTCGCCGGCGGCCTGATCGGTTACCTGAGCTACGACTTCGGTCGGCATCTGGAAAACCTGCCAAGTCAGGCCCGGGATGATCTGCAATTGCCCGATGCGCGATTTGGCCTGTACGACTGGGCCTTGATCAGCGATCACCAATCGGCAACCAGCCAACTGGTGTTCCACCCCTCGGTCAGCGCCAGCGAGAAACAGCGGCTGATCGATGTATTCAGCCAACCGGTGGGCACGGAACTGACCCCGTTCAAGCTGAACAGCCCGATGGCGGCAGATCTTTCAGCCGACGATTACCGTCAGGCCTTCGAACGCATCCAGCATTACATCCAGGCCGGTGACTGCTATCAGGTCAACTTCGCCCAGCGCTTCCGCGCGCCGTGCCAGGGTGATCCATGGCTGGCCTACTGCAAATTGCGCGAAGCATGCCCGACGCCGTTTTCCGGTTTCCAAAGCCTGCCCGACGGCAACGCGGTACTGAGCCTGTCACCCGAGCGTTTCGTCAAAGTCAGCCAGCGTCAGGTGGAAACCCGCCCGATCAAGGGCACCCGCCCCCGTGGCGCGACCCCGGCCGAAGACGCGGCGAACGCCGCCGAACTGCTGGCCAGCCCCAAGGACCGCGCGGAAAACCTGATGATCGTCGACCTGCTGCGCAACGACCTGGGCCGCACTTGCCGCATCGGCTCGGTGCGGGTGCCGGAGTTGTTCAGCCTGGAAAGTTATCCGAACGTGCATCACCTGGTCAGCAGCGTGACCGGCGAGCTGGCGGAAGATCGCGACGCTCTGGATCTGATTGCTGGCAGCTTCCCCGGCGGCTCGATCACCGGCGCGCCGAAGATTCGCGCGATGCAGATCATCGACGAACTCGAACCGACCCGACGTGGGTTGTATTGCGGTTCGTTGCTGTATCTGGATGTGCGTGGCGAGATGGACAGTTCCATCGCCATTCGCAGCCTGCTGGTGAAGGATGGACAGGTGTGCTGCTGGGGCGGTGGCGGGATCGTCGCTGACTCGGATTGGGAGGCGGAGTATCAGGAGTCAATTACCAAGGTCAGGGTTCTGCTCGAAACCTTGCAGAACCTTTAACCATTGATCGCTTGATGATCGTTCCCACGCTCCGCGTGGGAACGATCATGTGGTGGCTACAAAGTCAGATCGCGGTTCGAAGCCTTGAGAAACTCCTGCTTTAACTCTGCAAACGTGTGCACCGCCGGAAACTGCGGAAACTCGCGGATCACGTTATCCGGCGCATGGAACAGAATCCCCGCATCCGCTTCGCCCAGCATGCTGGTGTCGTTGTAGGAATCCCCCGCCGCAATCACCCGGTAATACAAGCCCTTGAAAGCCAGGACCGACTGACGTTTCGGATCTTTCTGACGCAATTGGTAGCTGGTCACCCGCCCGCTGTCATCGGTAATCAGTCGATGGCAAAGCAAAGTCGGAAAGCCCAGCTGACGCATCAGTGGCTGGGAAAACTCGTAGAACGTGTCCGACAGAATCACCACCTGAAACCGCTCGCGCAGCCAGTTGACGAACTCCACCGCGCCGTCCAGCGGCTTGAGGGTGGCGATCACTTCCTGGATGTCCGAAAGCTTCAAGCCATGCTCGTCGAGGATGCGCAGGCGCTGTTTCATCAGCACGTCGTAGTCGGGAATGTCCCGGGTGGTGGCCTTGAGCGATTCGATTCCGGTTTTTTCGGCGAAGGCGATCCAGATTTCCGGCACCAGCACCCCTTCAAGATCAAGACAGGCAATTTCCACAAGACACTCCCGTTTGTAATGTTTATTGAGTCGAGCGAGCCCGAACTCTAGCGGCTCGACCTAGAGCGCGCAACGCAGAGGCCGCCCCGGCGCGCGTTGCTTTTTGTTACCATCGCCGCCATATAGAGCGCCCAGCGCCACCGACCTGTAGGAAGCCGCCCTGATGAGCCCAACGTTCGACGTCGTGGAACTCGCCACGACCTATGCCAACAAATCCGCGCAGGACATCCTCAAACTCGCGTTCGCCGAGTTCGGCGATGACCTGTGGATATCTTTCAGCGGCGCCGAGGATGTGGTGCTGGTGGACATGGCCTGGAAGCTGAACAAGAACGTCAAGGTGTTCAGTCTCGACACCGGCCGCCTGCATCCGGAAACCTATCGCTTCATCGATCAGGTGCGCGAGCACTACAAGATCGACATCGAACTGGTCTCGCCGGATTACACGAAACTTGAACCGTTCGTGAAGGAAAAAGGCCTGTTCAGTTTCTACAAGGACGGCCATGGCGAATGCTGCGGCATCCGCAAGATCGAGCCGCTGCGTCGCAAGCTGTCCGGCGTCAAAGCCTGGGCCACCGGCCAGCGCCGCGATCAAAGCCCTGGCACCCGCAGTGCCGTGGCGGTGATGGAAATCGATACAGCGTTCTCCACCCCGGAGCGCACCCTGTACAAGTTCAACCCGCTGGCGCAGATGACCAGCGAGGAAATCTGGGGCTACATCCGCATGCTGGAGCTGCCGTACAACAGCCTGCATGAGCGCGGTTTCATCAGCATCGGCTGCGAACCGTGCACCCGCCCTGTCCTGCCGAACCAGCACGAACGCGAAGGTCGCTGGTGGTGGGAAGAAGCGACCCAGAAAGAATGCGGATTGCATGCCGGGAATATCATCAGCAAGGCATAACCCCTGATGCCCCGTGGGAGCAAGTCAGCTCCCACAGTGTTCGCTACCCACCTTGAAAAATGTGTACACACGAATGTCACCATCGGTGCCATTTATGTGTGCACTTTTCGTTTCTGCGCCCTGAAAAGTTACATCAAGCTCCAAAAACACTCCCTCCCGGCGTCCGCCAAAATCCCTCCCGAAAAATAAATACCTGTTCGAACGGTCAATTTATATCGCCCGTATTTCAGCAGCTTAGCGCTCTTCAATAACTTTTCGAAATCAGCGGTGGTTTTCATAGATCGCCGACTGGCACAGATCTGGCTTTAGTGCATACATGTTTTGTATACAAAACTGCAAAACATGAACCCACACTTTCGATCCGCAAGCCTGAAGCGCCCTATCCCGTACAGGCTGCAGATGCCCCGTAACCAGTGATGTTTTCACCGCCGCGACGAAGATCTGCCGAGCCCGAACGCTCATGCACAGTCATCGCGGCCCGAACATCAGGAGCCTGCCGGAATGCGTACGAGTCTCTCCAATAACAACATTGCGCTGAATCTGCCCGCCTCTTCACCCCTCGACCACAGCGTGCCCGGTGATGGCATCGCCGAACCGCTGCAACTGAGCCCGCGTCTGCACAACAGTGACCTCGCGCCGACCAAGGTCGAAGGACGGCGCTGGGGCAAGTACAGCATCTTTGCCCTGTGGACCAACGATGTGCACAACATCGCCAACTACTCGTTTGCCATCGGTCTGTACGCCCTGGGCCTGGGTGGCTGGCAGATTCTGCTGTCGTTGGGGATCGGCGCGGCGCTGGTGTACTTCTTCATGAACCTGTCCGGTTACATGGGGCAGAAAACCGGCGTGCCGTTTCCGGTAATCAGCCGGATCAGTTTCGGCATTCACGGGGCACAGATTCCTGCATTGATCCGGGCGGTGATCGCCATCGCCTGGTTCGGGATTCAGACGTACCTGGCGTCGGTGGTGTTTCGCGTGCTGCTCACGGCGATCCATCCCGGTTTCGCCGACTACGACCACAACTCGATCCTCGGCCTGTCGAGCCTGGGCTGGGTGTGTTTCGTTGCGATCTGGTTCGTGCAGCTGGCGATCCTCGCCTACGGCATGGAAATGGTCCGCCGCTACGAAGCCTTCGCCGGGCCGGTGATTCTGCTGACCGTTGCCTGCCTCGCCGCGTGGATGTACACCCAGGCCAACGCGACCATCGCCTGGTCGATCCGCGAACCGCTGACCGGCGGCGAGATGTGGCGCAACATCTTTGCCGGCGGCGCCTTGTGGCTGGCGATCTACGGCACGCTAATCCTCAATTTCTGCGATTTCGCCCGCTCTTCACCGTGCCGCAAGACGATCAAGATCGGAAACTTCTGGGGCCTGCCGGTCAATATTCTGGTGTTCGCCGGGATCACCGTCCTGCTGTGCGGCGCGCAATTTCAGATCAACGGCCGGATCATCGAAAGCCCGACCGAGATCATTGCGTCGATTCCCAACACGTTCTTTCTGGTGCTCGGTTGCCTGGCGTTCCTGATCGTCACCGTGGCGGTGAACATCATGGCCAACTTCGTCGCCCCGGCCTTCGTACTCAGCAACCTGGCGCCGAAATACCTGACCTTCCGCCGCGCCGGGCTGATCAGCGCAACGATTGCGGTGCTGATCCTGCCGTGGAACCTCTACAACAGCCCGCTGGTGATCGTGTACTTCCTGTCCGGCCTCGGCGCCCTGCTCGGCCCGTTGTACGGCGTGATCATGGTCGACTACTGGCTGATCCGCAAAGGCCGGATCCACGTGCCGCAGCTGTACAGCGAAAACCCGAACGGCGCGTATTACTACAGCCGCGGGGTCAATCTGCGGGCGGTGGCGGCGTTCATTCCGGCCGCGCTGATCGCGATCGTTCTGGCGCTGGTGCCGGGCTTCCACAGCGTTTCGCCCTTCTCCTGGCTGATCGGCGCCGGCATTGCCGGGATGCTCTACCTGATCATCGCCAAACGCCAGCCGCACTACGCCGATGTCGACGGTGAAGCCATCGCCGTCGACAACGTCAGCCACTGAATCTTTTGGCGGCCCTTCGCGGGGCCGCAGAACCAACCGTAATAAGGACTTCCCATGCGAATTCTCGTGGTCAACGTCAACACCACCGAATCCATCACCCAGGCCATCGCCCGCTCGGCGCAGGCTGTCGCCTCCCCCGGCACCGAGATTGTCGGCCTGACGCCGCACTTCGGCGCCGATTCAGTCGAGGGCAATTTCGAAAGTTACCTGGCCGCCATCGCCGTGATGGACCGGGTGATGTCCTACGACCAGCCGTTCGACGCGGTGATCCAGGCCGGCTACGGCGAACACGGTCGCGAAGGTTTGCAGGAATTGCTCAACGTGCCAGTGGTGGACATCACCGATGCGGCGGCCAGCACCGCGATGTTTCTTGGCCACGCCTATTCGGTGGTCACCACGCTGGATCGCACCGTGCCGTTGATCGAGGATCGGCTGAAACTTTCCGGCCTGTGGGATCGCTGCGCCTCGGTGCGCGCCAGTGGTCTGGCGGTTCTGGAACTGGAACATGAACCGCAGCGCGCTCTGGAAGCCATCGTGCATCAGGCGGAACTGGCGGTGACTCAGGATAAAGCCGAAGTGATCTGCCTTGGTTGCGGCGGCATGGCCGGACTCGACGAGAAGATCCGTCAGCGCACCGGAGTGCCGGTGGTGGACGGCGTCACAGCGGCCGTGACCATCGCCGAATCGCTGGTGCGACTGGGCCTGTCGACGTCCAAGGTGCGGACTTACGCGACGCCACGCCCGAAAACCATCATCGGCTGGCCAGCACGTTTTGCGCGTTGAACCGTTCAGCGAGGCCCAGGGTTGAAAACTGCTCGATGACAAAATCTACGAACGCCCGGGTCTTGCCCGGCAGCAATTTGTGTTCGGCGTAATAGATGGAGATGTTGCCGTCGTCGACGTACCAGTCGGGCAAGACTCGCTGCAAAGTCCCCGCCTCCAGGTAGCCGACCGCGAACGGCATGCTCACCAACGCAATCCCCAACCCCTGCGCCGCCGTGGCGCAGGCGGCTTCGGAATCGCTCATGGTCATTCGGGCCTTGAGGGTCAGCGGGCTGTGTTGCCGGGTGCGATGCGTCAACTGCCAGGAGCGCACGCGACCGGTCTGTGGTGAGCGGATCAGGATGCCGTCGTGCAGCTTGAGGTCGTCTGGCTCGCTGATCGGCGCGTGCCGATCCAGATAATCCGCAGAAGCCACCAACACCCGATGCGCTGGCGTCAGCCTGCGCGCCACTACGCCCTGGGGCAGTTCGAAGCCGCCGCCAATCGCCGCATCGAAACCTTGGCCGATCAGATCGACCTGGCGGTTATCGAAGTGCCAGTCCGGGTTGATCGCCGGAAACCTTGTCAGGAATTCCCCCAGCAACGGCACGATGTACAAACGGCCGAACACCGTGCCCATGCTGACTTTCAGCGTACCGGCCGGTTGGCCGCTGGCACTGGCCAGATTGTTCACAGCGTTCTGGATGGTGGTCAGGCTGCCGCTGACCTCACTCAGAAACAATTGCCCCGCTTCCGTCAGGGTCAACCGACGGGTGCTACGCTGGAACAGCCTCACGCCGAGGCGCGCTTCCAGTTTCGCCACGCTTTTTCCCACAGCGGCCGGTGTCAGGCTCAGGCGTCGCGCGGCCTCGGCAAAGCTGCCGACTTCGGCGCTACGCACGAAGCATTCGATACTGCTGAAGGTTTCCATGGCCACCACTCTAAACTTTTGGTTTACACAGACTATAGCAACCACGGTCTACCCGCCTATTGGCGAGGGGCAGATACTCGACACCACACCAAGGCAGCCTGCCTTGAAACTTCTGGAGATCGAACATGACCACTCAACACCTCAGCGGTAAAGTCGCTCTGATTCAAGGCGGCTCTCGCGGCATCGGTGCCGCCATCGTCAAACGCCTGGCCGCTGAAGGCGCCGCGGTTGCCTTTACCTACGTCAGCTCGGCCGCCAAGGCTGAAGAACTGCAAAACAGCATCACCGCCACCGGTGGCAAAGCCCTGGCGATCAAGGCTGACAGCGCCGACGCCAGCGCCATCCGCAACGCGGTGAATGCCACTGTCGAAACCTTTGGCCGCCTCGACATTCTGGTCAACAACGCCGGTGTGCTTGCCGTCGCGCCGCTGGAAGACTTCAAACTGGAAGACTTCGACCAGACCCTGGCAATCAATGTACGCAGCGTGTTCATCGCCAGCCAGGAAGCCGCCAAACACATGGGCGAAGGCTCGCGCATCATCAACATCGGCAGCACCAACGCCGACCGCATGCCCTTCGCCGGTGGCGGCGTGTATGCGATGAGCAAATCCGCACTGGTCGGCCTGACCAAAGGCCTGGCCCGCGACCTCGGCCCACGCGGCATCACCATCAACAACGTGCAGCCCGGCCCGGTCGATACCGACATGAACCCGGCTCACGGCGAGTTCGCCGACAGCCTGATCCCGCTGATGGCGGTGGGTCGCTACGGTAAAGCCGAGGAAATCGCCAGCTTCGTTGCCTACCTCGCGAGCCCGGAGGCCGGTTACATCACCGGTGCCAGCCTGACCATCGACGGTGGTTTCGGCGCCTGATTGATCGGATAGTCGATAACGAAAAACGCCGCCCCTCCTTTAACAGAGGGGCGGCGTTTTTTTGTTCGTGATTTGATCAGGCCCAGTCCAGCGCTGGCAATCCGCATGCACTCGGCGTGAACGCTTTCAACGTACGAAGAATCCCGTCGGCGTGTGCGTACTTTTCATCGGCCATGGCGGCATCGGGAATGGCGATGGCGGTCATGCCGGCCGCTTTCGCCGCCGTCACACCGAATGGAGAGTCTTCGAACACCAGGCAATCTTCCGGCGATACACCCAGGCGGCGCGCGGCGGTGAGGAAGATGTCCGGCGCGGGTTTGGCCGCGCCGACTTCCGGGTCGTCAGCGGTGACGATGAAGTCGAACAGTGCAAACCAATCGCGGTGCAACGTGGTTTTCTGCCCGAACGACTGACGCGACGAACTGGTACCGACCGCAATCGGAATGTTGTGCGCCTTGAGGTGGCGGATCAGTTCCTCGGCGCCCGGCATCGCTTGCGCAGTGGGAAAACGCTCGCGCATCAGCGGCTCGCGGATCACCAGAAATTCTTCGGCAGTGATCGGCAGGTCCAGCGCTTCAACCACATAACGCGCCAGATCGCCGGCGCCACGGCCGATGATGTTCTGCTTGATGCTCCAGTCGAAAGTGCGGCCATAACGCTCGGCAATCAGCGAGGTGACCTCGGTGTAGATGCCCTCGGTGTCCAGCAGCAAACCGTCCATATCGAAAATCACGGCCTTGATCGGGCCGAACGCCTTCAGCGGTGCATTCATCATCGGATCCGTTATCAAAGACATCCCGGGCGGCGCGGATAGCGCCGCTGCTTGGATCTGATTAAAGGGTTCAGCAGCATAACGAGCGCGGCCAAGGTTGAGCAACGGGCAATGTCGGTTGTCCGCCGAACGCCCTCCCGCACATTTAGAGAATCGCCCTACAGACATCGCCTACTCGGCTGACTTCTTTCCTGTTTGATCCCCCGCAAAGTTTCGCGCCATTCCCCTGATGCGCGCGAGTGACTGCGAATGCTTCCATCTGACCAACTCCTGAAACTGAACAACAGCATTGGTTTGCTGGTGGTCGCTGCGCTGAACCCTGATCAGCCCGACGTCGAAAAGCTGTTTAAGGAGTTTCGCCTCTGTCTCAACAACTATGACGCCTGGGCCGAGCAGTTCTGGACGGGCACCGCGCTGGGTGTCGAGCAAGTGTTCCAGGTCGGCAACGATGTCCGGCTCAGTGCGCCGGTCGCCAGCCGCAAACCCATCAGTTCCTCTGTCGCCATGTGTTCCGCTACCGGCTCCCTGACGCTGGTGCACATGTTCGAAGCCGCGCGGTTTGTGCCGATCGGCGACACGCCGGTGATCCTTGAACCGGTCATTTCCGATGTCGACGGTGTTCTGGGTTTCGGAGAACCGCTGCGTTACACCATCGGCCCCAGCGGCATTCTCAAGGTCGACGACTGCGACCGGGGCCAGCGTTATCGCATCACCTTCTTTCCCGATGTTTCCACCGACCACGTTAAAGCCTTGTATGCCTCCTACCAGGGCTTGATCGATGGTCTGGAGAAATGGCTGCGTGCGGAATGGACGGAGCTCCACCCGCAATGGACCGAGTTTTCCAGTGCCGGCTTCCTGGAGCGTTTCGGCCAACTGCAAGAGGCTGACTGGCACGGCTTCGAATCCGCGCTGAATGGCGTCTGGGATGACGTGAAGCAGCTGTTTGCCCTGCTCGCCGATTTGCAGGCCAACAGCGAAAAGCTTCTGCAGTACCTGTCCAGCGCTGAACTGGATGCCTTGCTCGAGGCGTCCAGCGAAGCCATTGCCAATGGCCTGCTGATGCTCGGCGATGAGCCGTTGCTGTTCATTTATCTGGCGGCCTTTACCAGTTGGCTGAAAATGTTGCCGCCGCAGTATCTGGCCGAGGTAGTGGCTGAGGTTCGGGCCGAGCTGCTGGTCAGTTTTCTGCTGATGTGTGTGTCGGGTGGCATGGGTGTGCCGCTGCGGTTGAGCACCAAGGTACTGGGCAAGATCAAGTCGCCGCGTGCGCGGGAATGGCTGGCGGCTTCGGCGTTGCGGCTGGCAGCGGTGACCTCGGCGCCTGACCTGACCCGGCATGCGAGCGCTTTGAAACCGCTGGTGGTCAACGCGCGGCAGGTGCCGTTGCGGCCGACACCGGCTGTCCCGCTGGAGATTCGCACGGGGGATGCGCTGGTGCTGACGGTGCCCAATCCGGCGACCGTTGCGCGGGACAAGTCCCACGGCATGACGCGAATGGAGCGGCATGAGCCTCGGGATGATGCTTCGGATCAGGCGAAAAATCCCAATGGTGACAGCGCCGATTGTGCACCGCTGACCTGTACCAATGGGTGTCCGGTGTCGATGGTCACCGGCGAAGAATTGTTGACGCTGACTGACGGTGTGCTTGATGGACTGCTGCCGTTTGAGTTCAGCCGGTTGTACCGCAGCAGTGCGGCTGAGATCGATGTTGGGTTGGGGTTTGGCTGGAGCCATTCGCTGGCGCATCGGCTGGAGGTTGATGGCGCTGCGGTGGTCTGGGTTGACCATGAGAACCGGCGGACGCGGTTTCCGTTGCCGAGCGTTGAGCGGCCGGCGATTCACAACAGCTTGTCGCGGGCGGCGATCTTTCTCGGGGATGAGCCGGAGGAGCTGATTGTTGCGCTGGCGGGTGAGGCGGCGCGGTTTTATCACTTTCGGGCTGGGCGTCTGACGGCTGTCAGCGATGCGTATGGCAATCGTCTGACGGTGCATCGGGATCTTTCCGACCGGGTTCAGCGGCTGGATAACGGGACTGGCCGTTCGCTGCTGTTGCGCTATGAGCGGGCGCATCTGGTCGCGGTCGATTATCAGGTTTTTCGGGAGTCTGCCTGGCGTACCGAGCAGACGCTGGCCAGTTATCGCTTTGATGCCCGTCATCGACTGATCGAGGCGGCGAACGCGGTCGGCGAAAGCGAGCGTTACGACTACGACGATCAGCACGTCATCCTGCAACGGCAACTGAGCGGCGGCGCGAGTTTCTTCTGGGAGTGGGAGCGTTCCGGCAAGGCGGCGCGTTGCGTGCGGCATTGGGCGTCGTTTTCGCAGATGGACACGCGCTACGTCTGGGATGACGCCGGCCGTGTCACCGTGCATTACGTCGATGGGACTGAAGAGGCTTACGTCCACGACGACACGGCGCGATTGGTGCGTCAGGTCGCGGCGGACGGTGGTGAACAGCTCAAGGCCTACGATTCGGCGGGCCGGCTGGTCGCTGAGCAGGATGCGCTGGGGGCGGTTACCGAATACCGCTATGACGATGCCGGACGGCTGATCGCGCTGATTCCGCCGGACGATGCGCCGACGTCCTACGAGTACCGCAATGGTTTCCTTCACAGCCGTTCGCGTGGCGATGCGGTGTGGACGTACCGGCGTAATGCTCAGGGTGACGTCACCGAAGCAGTCGATCCCGACGGTCATGTCACCCATTACCACTACGACGCGCAGGGGCGGTTGCTGTCGATCCGTTATCCGGATTCGGGCCGGCATGTGTTCGTGTGGAACGACCTCGGGCAACTGGTCGAGGAAAGCCTGCCGGACGGCGGGGTTCGGAAGTTCTCCTACGACGCTTTGGGGCGGCGGATTACTTCGCAGGATGAACACGGTGCGGTCACTCGCCAGGCGTGGGACGCCGTTGGCCGGCTGATCCAGACCACCTCGCCGAATGGCGCCACTCGAGCCTTCAGTTACAGCGCCTACGGCCAGATCACCGCCGAACGCGACGAGCTGGGACGGATCACCCGCTACGAGTATGACGACGACCTGCACCTGGTCAGTCGCCGGATCAACCCCGACGGCACCCGGCTGCAATACCGCTACGACCATGCGCAGCTGCTGCTGACGGAAATCGAGAACGAGTCCGGCGAAAAGTACCGGCTGGACTACACGCCGACCGGACTGATCCGACAGGAAACCGGCTTCGATGGCCGGCGCACCGCCTACGCCTACGACCGCAACGGCCACCTGCTGGAAAAGACCGAGTATGGCGATGACGGCACCACGCTAGTCACCACTTATGAGCGCGACAGCGCCGGACGTCTACTGCTCAAGACCCTGCCGGACGGGGTCGAGGTCAGCTACCGCTATGACCGTCTCGGTCGACTGGTCGGCGTGGATGACGGCCAGGATCACCCACTGGCCTTTGAATACGACCTGCAGGACCGGCTGGTGCGCGAGCATCAGGGCTGGGGCACCCTGCGTTACACCTACGACGCCTGCGGCCAGCTCACCCGCCTGCGTCTGCCGGACAACAGCAAGCTCGACTACCACTACGCCAAGGGCGGCGCGCTGACGGCGATCGACCTCAACGGCGCCTTGCTCACCCGCCATGTCTACCAGAACGGCCGCGAACAACAACGCCAGCAGGGCTTGCTGCTCAGCGAATACACCTACGACGAACAGGGCCGGTTACGCGCCCACGCCGTAGGCCATCAGCGCAGCGGGCTGTACCGTCGCGACTTTGCCTACAGCGCCAACGGCAACCTCGAACACATCGCCGACACCCGCCACGGCCAGCGCAGCTACACGTACGACGCCCTCGACCGGCTGATTCGGGTGCGCCATACCCGCGACGATGTGCCGGAAAACTTCGCCCACGACCCGGCCGGCAACCTGCTGATGCAGGACCGTCCAGGCCCGACACAGATCAAAGGCAACCGCCTGCTGATGCAGGGCGACCGCCACTACGACTACGACGCCTTCGGCAACTTGATCCGCGAACGCCGCGGCCGCGCGCAAACCCTCGTCACCGAATATCGCTACGACAGCCAGCACCGCCTGATCGGCCTCACGCGCCCCGACGGCACCAGCGCCACCTACCAATACGACGCCTTTGGCCGGCGCATCCGCAAAACCGTCAACGGCCAGACCACCGAGTTCTTCTGGCAAGGCGACCATCTGATCGCCGAAAGCAGCAAAGAACAGCACCGCAGCTTCATCTACGAACCCGGCACCTTCCGCCCCTTGGCCATGCTCGACGGCAAAGGCCCGAAACGCGCCTGCCCGTTCTACTACCAACTCGATCACCTCGGCACTCCGCAGGAACTGACCGACTACAGCGGCGACATCGTCTGGTCAGCCAAATACAGCGCCTACGGCAAGGTCACCTCGCTGGAACTGGCGACCGACGACTACCTGAACCAGCCGCTGCGCTTTCAGGGGCAGTACTTCGATGACGAAAGCGGGCTGCATTACAACCGGCATCGGTATTACGACCCCGACGCTGGGCGGTATCTGACGCCGGATCCGGTGAAGCTGGCGGGTGGGTTGAATCAGTACCGGTACGTGCCGAATCCGACGGGGTGGGTGGATCCGTTGGGGTTGACGTCCAACTGTCCGCCGTCGAACAAGCCGGGTTGTTCGGTTCCGGACGAAACTGGCGGCTCTTTTGTCGACAACGAAGAGCCGGTAGCTCCAAAGCCAAAAACTCGCCCTTATAATTTTGGTGATGAAGGAACCTTGGTTACGCATTACAAAAAACATGGTGCGGCATTCAATGCAACGAGCAAAGATGAGTATTTATCCGTCGCTCGTGACGTTGCCAAACTAGGAACCCACGTTCGATATGTATACAAAGAAGAAATGCGGTCAGGATTTTTTATGTTGATGGGTACGACCAAAAAAGGTGAGGCAAAATTTGCATTTGTTGGCACGAACAACAACCAAGAGATAACAACCTTTCATACCAAAAGCGGAAAAGAGTTCTGGAAAACGATCAACGGAAACTCAAAAAACAAAGAGATCACTCCCGAAAATGATTAAAAAATATGCTGCAACCGTAATTGAGATCGATGACATCGTTGAAGAGTTTGTCGTCCTACTCATCAACAACGTTGAAGTCAGGTGCTTTATAAGCTACTGCCCACACCGAATTCGAATCGGAGAACAACATAGTGTCGAACTAGAAATTGTATTGCCTGATGAGAACTACGCTGAAACTTCAAAAGAGAAGCGAATGGGTGTTGAAACAATTGATGACAGCTTTTCGTGCATTCTTTACGGTTACCTCAATGGCAGCATTCTTGAGTCCTTCGTTAGCTTCTATGAGCAAGAAATCCATTACGAACATCCACACTTGAATGAACGATACGTAAAAATCATCGTAGAAAGAATTAACGTTTTTTTCGAGTAAGCCACAGGCACCCGATGAAATGAGAAAGCCTGAATAAAAATACGCTAAACGTTGACATCCTCCGGCGGCAAATCATCACGCCCCAGTGAGTCAGTAGGCGAAGGCAACGGATACTCAAGCGTATCCTCTTCATCAGTCTCAATTAACGGAACCGTCGCATCATCCATCAACGACCCCGGATCTTCATTCCCCGGATCATTGATAAACGGCAATCCGCTCGGGCCTTTTTCTTCCTTGCCTTCGGTTTCGGGAGTCATGGCGCACCTCGTCAATTGCATTCGTATAGGACGTTCGAAAAGTATGGTCGCCATTCGTTCCTGCGCATGACGCGCAGGTAAAAAAAAACCCGGCATAAAGCCGGGCTTTCGTAGAACCGGTCACTCAACGATGACGGTTCTTGTGTTTGTTCTTGTGCTTGTGGCCGCCCCCGGAGTGCGACTTGCCGCCATCGTCACCCAGGTTGTTGCCAACCGCGCCACCCGCTGCGCCACCCAGCCCTGCGCCGATAGTCGAACCAGTGGAGCCGCCGAGGCTGTTGCCAACTACTGAACCGCCTGCGGCGCCGAGGCCACCGCCAATGGCAGCTTCCGTGCGGTTGCGTTTATTCGCGCCGACGGCACTGCCGGCCGCACCGCCAACGCCAGCACCCACCGCAGCACCGGTGCTGCCGCCGAGCTGGCCGCCGACCACATTGCCCAGCGCGCCACCCAATCCGCCACCCACGGCGGCTGTGCCATCACCAGCGGCCATGGCGCCTTGGGCCACCAATAATCCCAAAACCAATGCGGATAATGTCAAGCGCATACAGACCTCACAGGTCCCGGATCGGGACGGTACGCCCGCGGAGGGGGCTATGTGGTATTGGAGGGGATTTCGGGAAAAACGTTCAGCAACGAAAAGGCCCGGCATCAAGCCGGGCCTTTTCAGTCACGCGTTGGCAATCAGTGACGCTTGTGACCCTTGGACAGGTTGCTGCCCACCGCACCACCGGCTGCGCCACCCAGGCCAGCACCGATAGTGGCGCCCGTTCTGCCACCCAGGCTGTCACCGATCACCGAACCACCTGCCGCGCCGACGCCGCCGCCGATGGCCGCTTTGGTACGGGCACCTTTCTTGGCAGCCAATGCGCTGCCGGCCGCGCCAGCTACGCCAGCACCAATCGCTGCACCGGTGCTGCCGCCCATTTTCTGGCCAACCACGTTACCCAGCGCACCGCCCAGGCCGCCGCCCAGTGCGGCGGTACCGTCGCCAGCCATTGCACCTTGAGCAACCAGAAGCCCCAGAACCAGAGCAGGCAGAGTTAAACGCATGACGAAAAACCTCAACAGAAGGAATAAAAAAGGGCGCAGATTGAATGCTGTTGTCGCGGCAATGTCCAGCGTTGCAGCGCACTTGGCGCCGATTGGACAGCGAATACGGAAAAGGTTTTATGACGTGTCTAGTCCTGAAATAGGTTTACACCTGTTTCACCCTAACGCCCGATGCACCGCATCGGGCGTTTTGTATTTTAAGGACAGGTGCGGGCGCTCCTGGT
>NZ_NEIX01000016.1:0-107894 GCF_002112885.1 Pseudomonas sp. B37(2017)
TCGCCTGCATGCGGATACTACTGATCAGACTAAATGCCATGCTGCGTGACGGCACCGAATGGCGGTGACGAATGGCAGGGTTAAGACAGTTGCTCCCACACGTTCTCGGGTGTTCACCGATCCCGTGAACACCGCGACCCCTGTGGGAGCGGGCTTGCCCGCGAAGAGGCCAGTCCAGGCAATGCAAATCTCAGCGGCGTTGCAGCAATCCGCGCAGGGCAATGGCGGCCGGAATGCCCAGACCAATCCAGCTCAAACCATCCCAGATCCCGTCGCCCAGCAGCGCGGCGAACAGGCCCGCCGCACTCAGCAGCGCGATCACCAGCGGCGTACTGAAGACCTTCCAGAAATTCGACTGACGCGGTTTCATGCAGAGGCCTCCGCCGGTTCCAGTACCGGTTTCGCGGCCTTGCGCCGTACCACCCACAGATACACGCCGCTGGCGAGGACGATGATGGTCAGCACGTCCAGCGTGGCCCAGAGGATTTTCATCGGCATGCCGCCGTAGTCACCGAAGTGCAGTGGCTGCGACATGCCCATGGCGTCCATGTACCACGGTCGTTCTGCCACCGCCGTGACTTGCAGGGTGCTGGCGTCGATCAGCACCGGAGTCAGCAGGTGCGAAGTCAGGTGGGTGCCGCCCTTCATGAATACCGAGTAATGATGCTCGCTGGAGAAGCGGGTGCCGGGGAAGGCGATGAAGTCCGGCTTCATCCCCGGTGTCACGCTGCCGGCGATGTCCAGCACCCGGGTGGCCGGGGCCAGTTGCGTCAGCGGCGGGGCGTCGCGGTAGGGCGCGATCAGGGTCGTCAGGGCTTCGGCCCGCCATGCGGCGATCAGCAGGTCGGCGCAGGCACTGATGACGCCGGTCACACCAACCACCAGCGCCCAGGTCAGGGTGACCACGCCGATCAGGTTATGCAGGTCGAGCCAGCGCAGGCGGGTGGATTTGTCCTGGCGCACGGTGCCGAACTTCAAGCGGCGCATGAACGGCAGGTACAACACCGTGCCGGACACGATCGCGATCACGAACAGCAAACCCATGAACGCCAGCAGCAATTTGCCTGGCAGGTCGGCGAACATGTCGACGTGCAGACGCAGGATGAACAGCATCAGGCCACCGTTGGCCGAAGGCATTTCCAGGGCTTCGCCAGTGCGCGCATCGAGCATGAAGGTGTGCGAGGAATTGGGCTCGGTGCCGGCAGTCTTGGCCATGATCGTCAGCACGGCATTCGGCTCGTCGTCTTCGAAGCCGAAGTACTGCACGACTTCACCGGGCCGATGCTTTTCCGCCGCTTCGACCAGTTGCGCCAGGTTCAGATGCGGCGTGTCCGCCGGCATCACCCGCAACTCGGGCGCATCGCCCAGCAGGTGGTCGATTTCGTGATGGAAAATCAGCGGCAGGCCGGTCAGGGCCAGCAGCAGCAAAAACACGGTGCAGATCAGGCTGGTCCAGGTGTGGACGAAGGACCAGCGACGAATTGTTTTACTTTTCATTTCATGACCTTCAAAAACACCAAAGCCGTCCACGAGGGACGGCCTGGTTGCAGGGCCTGTTTCAGCTCAGGCGCTTACCACTTGTAGGTGGCGCTGGCGACGACACTGCGCTGGTCGCCGTAGTAGCAGTAGAAGCTGTCGCAGGTGGAAATGTAGTCCTTGTCCAGCAGGTTGGTGGCGTTGAGTGCCAGCGACGCGCCTTTGAGGCTGTTGTCCAGACGGCCGAGGTCGTAATGCACGGCGGCGTCGAACACGGTGTAGGCGTCCGCCTTGCCCAGCCAGGTGTTGGCTTTGTCGCCGTAAGTGTTGCCGGTGTAGCGCGCGCCGGCACCGATGCCGAAGCCGTCGAGCACGCCGCTGTGCCAGGTGTAATCGGCCCACAGCGAGGCTTGCTGGTTCGGCATCAGTTGCAGGCGGTTGCCCTTGTCGGCGCCGTTCTGCACTTCGGACTTGGCCAGGGTGTACGCGGCGATGACCTTCAGGTTGTCGGTGACGTCGGAGACGGCTTCCAGCTCCAGGCCTTTGACCTTCACTTCGCCGGTCTGGCTGGTGATCGATACGCCGTTGACGAACGAGCTGACCGAAACGTTTTTCTGGGTCAGGTCATACACGGCCGCAGTCAGCAAAGTCTTGCTGCCTGGTGGCTGGTACTTGATGCCCAGTTCCCACTGCTTGCCTTCGGTCGGTTTGAGCGATTCGGTCGAAGAGGCGTCGGCGCCGCTGGTCGGCTGGAAGGATTCGGCGTACGACAGGTACGGTACGAAACCGGAGTCGAACACGTAGCTGATCGCTGCGTTGCCGCTGAAGGCCTTGTCGCGGTCGGTGTTGGTCGCATCGGCCTTGTTGATGAACTTCGTACCGGTGTGCACCCAGTCTTCACGACCGCCGAGGGTCAGGCGCCATTGATCCAGGGCCATTTGGTCCTGGACGTAGAGGCCGGTCTGGTAGGTCTTCTGGTTGTAGTCATAGAACGCGGTGGAGCGCGCCGGACGCACGATCGGCTGACCATGGATCGGGTTGTTCACGTTGATGTCCGGCGCACTGCCGAAGATCGAGGTGTAGTTGGTGTTGCTGCGCTGGTGATCCAGACCCAGCAGCAGGGTATGGCGGATGTCGCCGGTGGCGAAGTCGGCCTGGAAGTTGTTGTCCACGGCGAACTGGCTGATGTCTTCGTCGACGATGGTGGTCGAGCGGCCGACGTTGCCATCATTGTCCACTTGAGTGAACGGGTAGGAGCCGACGGTGATGCCCTGGAACGACAGATCCGACTTGGTGTAGCGCAGGTTCTGTTTGAACTGCCACACATCGTTCAGGCGATGTTCGAAGGCATAGCCCAGCGCGTAGTAGGTGCGGTCGTAGTATTCCCAGTCCGGATCGCCCAGATTCTTGTGGTGGGAAACCTTGCCGAACGGCATGTCGATTTTGGTGCCCTGCACCGGCAGGAACTGGCTGGTGATGCCGGTATCGTCGCGGGTGAACTGGGTCAGCAGGGTGAACTTGGTGTCGTCGTCGATGTTCCAGGTCAGGCTTGGCGCGATGTTGTAGCGCTTGTTGTCGACGTGGTCGACCTGAGTGCCGCTGTCACGCACCACGCCGCTGAGGCCATAGAGAAACTGGCCGGCGTCGTCGATCTTGCCGGTGCTGGCGAAGTTGATCTGACGGTGGTTGTCGCTGCCGTATTGCAGCTGGATTTCGCTGCTCTGCACATCGCTCGGGCGACGGCTGACCATGTCCAGCAGGCCGCCCGGCGGGGTCTGGCCGTAAACCGACGAGGCCGGGCCGCGCAGCAGGGCGAGGCGGTCGAGGTTCCAGGTTTCCTGTTTCGGGTTGGCGTACACGCCTTTTGGCAGCGGCAGGCCGTCGAGGAACTGGGTCGGTTCGAAACCGCGCACACGCAGCCAGTCGGCGCGGGTGTCGCTGCCGTAGCTGCTGGCGGTGATGCCCGGCATGTAGCGCACGGCGTCATCGAGGCTGTGCACGCCACGGTCTTCCATTTGCTGGCGAGTGGCGACCGAAATCGAACGCGGTGCTTCGACCAGCGCGGTGTCGGTCTTGGTGCCGGCGGCGGTGCGGGTGGCGGTGTAGCCTTCGACCGGGCCCCAGGCGCTTTCATAGTTTTCCACGCCGATCACCGAAGTTTCCGGCAGGGCCATCACGCCTTCCGGCACGGCGACCAGGGTGTAGGTGCCGGCGCTGCTCTGTTCCAGTTGCAGACCGGTGCCGCGCAGGGCCGCGCGCAGGGCGCCGGCCGCGTCATATTGGCCGTTGACCGGCGCCGAGGTCTTGCCCGCCGCCAGCGACGGGTTCAGCGACAGCGTGAGGCCGCCCTGGCTGGCGATCTGGTTCAGGGTGGTCGACAACGGAGCCGCCGGCAGGTTGTAGGCGCGTACGCTCGACGCCTGTTCAGCGGCGATCAGTTGGCTGCTGGCCAGCGGGGTGCAGAGGGCAATGGCGACCGCCAGCAAACTGGGGCGCAACAAGGTGTCTAGCGAACGGGACATACGGCGGCTCCTGAATGGAAATATTTCTCAATTGCCTGTGTGCCGGACGAGATTCGAAAAGTGATAGGGCTGGATGAAAATAATTTCGATTAACGAACGACATCGCTGCGCAAGTCAGCAGAAAGTCCGTTTTCATGGGGTGTGAAGGTTCTGTCGCGACCTGTTCGCGACAGCGATTGCTCAGGCAACGCAAGTTGTCAGGGCTTCGGATCAGCCTTGGCCACGGTCACCCACCATGGCGTGTGCTGCTCGATCTGCACCGGCAGGGTCGGCAGCAGGGCGTTCAGCGCCTTGTCGGTGTCGTGCAGCGGGAAGCTGCCGGTGATGCGCAGGTCGGCGACTTCCGGCGCAATGCCCAGATGGCCGCGACGATAGCGACCGAGTTCATGCACCAGGTCTTCCAGGCGCGCGTTGTCCACCACCAGCATGCCGCGGGTCCAGGCATCGGCGCCGGGGTTGAGCGCCACCACCGAATCCAGACCGTTATTGCGGATCAGCACTTGCTGGCCTTCGCGCAGGATCTGTTCCTTGGGATCGGATTGTGGATGCGCCGCGACCGCCGACTGCAACACGCTCAGGCGCGTGCCGGCGTCTTCGCGCTTGACCAGGAACCGCGTGCCCAGGGCGCGCATGCTGCCCTCGGCGGTTTCGACGATGAACGGCCGCGCATCGCCGTGACCGGTTTCGACGAGGATTTCGCCTTCCTGCAACACGATCAGCCGCCGCTTCTCATCAAAGCGGACATCCACCGCGCTGTGGGTATTGAGGTTGAGCACGGTGCCATCGGCCAGGCGCACGGTGCGCTGTTCGCCGGTGGCGGTGCGTTGATCGGCGAGCCAGTAATCCAGCGGTAGATAACGTTCGCCGGCAAACAACGCCAGACCGACCACCGCCACGACACTGGCCAGCCCGCTGCCGAGCTTGCGCACGCGGCGGCGGATGCCTTCGCGCGATTGCAACAACGCGCTGCGTGCCGGGCCGTTGGCCACGCTGAAACGCTGGTCGAGCATGCCCAACTGGCGCCAGGCGCGAGCGTGTTCTTCATTGGCCGCGTGCCATTTGGCGAACTCTTCGCGCTCCAGCGGCGTGCTGGAATCGAGGGTCAATTGCCAAGCAATCGCCGCATCCAGCACATGGGCCGGGACCGGTCGGGAACTGGCCGGGCTCATGTCGGCTCACCGTACAACGCGACGTAGCACTGGCGGATGCCCTGGGCCAGGTACTGACGCACGCGCGGGACCGACACGCCGAGTTTGTCGGCGATCTCGGCGTGGGTCAGACCGTCGAGGCGGTTATAGAGGAAAGCGGCGCGGGCCTTGGTCGACAGCTTGCCGAGCATGCGGTCGATGGCCTTGAGGTCTTCGAGGATCAGTTGCTGTTCTTCGACCGAGGGCTGTTCGCCCTCGGGGATCAGCATCAGTTCGGTCAGATACGCCTGTTCAAGCGCCGCCCGGCGGAAGTAGTCGAACAACAAGCCTTTGGCGATCGCCACCAGAAACGCCCGGGGTTCGCGAGGCGTCAGCAGTTCATCGCGGCCGAGCAGGCGGACGAAGGTGTCCTGGCTCAGGTCTTCGGCCCGTTGCGGGCAGGCGACGTTGCGGCGCAGCCAGGCCAGCAGCCAGCCGCGGTGGTCGCGATACAACGCACCGACGAGCTCGCTGTGAGGGCTTTGGGCTGAAGACACGACGACACCGACTGGGAAGTGTTAACTAACGAGAATTGTTCGCGATTGTGGCAGAGGTGGGAATGGTTAGCAATTGGCCACCGGTCGGGTTGTCGGGCGACAACCCGGATTCAGAACGAATGCGTCTGCTGGCGGCGTTTCCACTGACTCAGGCGTTGCTGCAGATTCAGCGGGCTGTGGATCTGCTGCTGGCGTGCCCGGCTGAACAGGATCAGCGCCAGTTCCGCCGTGGCCAGAGCATCGGCGCTCGCATGGTGGCGTTCGAACACTTCGAGCTTGAACCAGTCGATCCACTCGTCCAGCCCCGCCTCGCGAATGTGCGCCTGCGGGCACAGCAGCGGGGCAATCTGCGCCACATCGAGAAACACCGTCTGCAACTTGTGCCCCAGGTGTTCCTTCAATGCGCGGCCGAGCATGTGCTGGTCGAACGAGGCGTGAAAAGCCAGCACCGGGCTGTCGCCGATAAACTCCAGTAGCTCGACCAAGGCTTCGGTGGGCTCGCTGCCCGCAGCAATCGCGCTCGGTGCCAGACCGTGAATCAACACGCTCGGGCCGAGTTTCAGCTCGCGACATTGCAAGGTGCGTTCGAACTGCTGGCTGAAGTCGATCGCGCCGTCCTCAACCACCACCGCGCCGATCGACACCACCCGATCCTTGTTCAGGTTCAGCCCGGTGGTTTCCAGATCCAGCACCACCCAACGCTGCTCGCGCAAACTGCATTCACGCAGTTCGCCAATGGCCGGCAGTTTCGTCAGGCGCTGTTGCAGGTCGTCCGGCACGACGGGACTGGCCGGACGCAGCCACGAAAACAGGCTCATAGCTGATACCGCAGGGTCAGGCTGCTTTGCAGGCGCTGGGCCTGGCGCAGGGATTCACGCAGGATGCGTCGGTCCAGATGATTGAGGCTGTCGGGATCGACCCGGTTCGAGTACGGCAGGTTTTCCCGGGTCTGCAGTTGATGCTGTTGCATGCGCGTCTGTTGGATGAAGTGATACGCCTCTTCGTACGCGGCGCCATCCAGTCGGTCGATGACTTCTTTATCCACCAACTGGCGGAAGCGTTCGAGGGTGTTGTTGGCATCGATGCCATGGGCCAGCGCCAGCAGGCGGGCACCGTCGACAAACGGGGTTAGGCCCTGAATTTTCAGGTCCAGCGTGGCTTTCTCGCCGTTCTTTTTCGTCAGCACGAACTCACGGAAACGTCCTACTGGTGGACGGTTGCGCAAGGCGTTCTCGGCCATCATTCGCTGGAACAGTCGGTTATCAGCGACCTGATCGAGAATCCCCCGGCGCAACTGCTCGCAGCCTTGTTCATCACCCCAGACCACGCGCAGGTCGAAATAGATGCTTGATCCCAACAGGTTCTCCGGCGTTGCCTCGCGAATGAACGCGGCAAAACGTCGGGCCCATTCGGCGCGGGACAGGCACAGCTGCGGATTGCCGGCCATGACGTTGCCCTTGCACAGGGTGAAGCCGCATTGCGCCAGACTGTTATTGATCTGCTGGGCGATGGGCAGCAGCTTGCCGCGAATCTCCGCCGCATGGGCCGCATCCCGCGCGTCGAACAGAATGCCGTTGTCCTGATCGGTGTGCAGGGTCTGCTCGCGCCGGCCTTCGCTGCCGAAGCACAGCCAGCTGAACGGCACGCCGGGGTCGCCTTTTTCGGCGAGGGTCAGTTCGATCACCCGGCACACGGTGTGATCGTTGAGCAGGGTGATGATGTGGGTGATCTGGGTCGACGAGGCGCCGTGAGCGAGCATGCGCTCCACCAGTTGGCCGATCTCGCCGCGCAGGGTCACCAGTTGTTCGACCCGCTGGGCGCTACGGATGGTGCGCGCCAAATGCACCAGATCGACCCGCTGCAGCGAGAACAGATCCCGCTCGGAAACCACACCGCACAGGCGTCGATCCTTGACCAGACACACATGGGCGATGTGCCGTTCGGTCATGGCAATCGCCGCGTCGAAGGCGCTGTGATCCGGCGACAGATAGAACGGCGAGCGGGTCATATGGCGTTCGATCGGCTCGCTGAAATCGCCAACCCCTTCAGCCACTACATGGCGCAGGTCGCGCAGGGTAAAAATCCCTAGCGGCGCCTTTTGCTCGTCCACCGCGACGATGCTGCCGACCTGTTGTTCGTGCATCAATTTCACCGCTTCACGCAGAGGCGTAGACGGGCTGCAGGTCACCGGATGGCGCATGGCCAATTCGCCGAGGCGAGTGTTCAGCGAATACTGGGTGCCGAGGGTTTCCACGGCTTTCTGCTGGACTTGCTGATTGACCTGATCGAGCAGGCTGCTGACTCCGCGCAGGGCGAAATCGCGGAAGGTGCTGGAGAGGGCGAACAGCTTGATGAATGCCAGTTTGTTCAGTTGCAGGCAGAAGGTGTCTTCGCCGGCCAGGTGCTCGGTGCGGGTCGCCCGTTCGCCGAGCAGCGCGGCGAGGGGAAAACACTCGCCGGTGGTGATTTCAAACGTGGTTTCGGTGCCGCCCTTGGCCGTGTGCGGACGTTCGCCGACCACCCGGCCCTGCTTGACGATGTAGAAGTGTTCGACCGGCCCGTCGGCGGGTTTGATGATGCTTTCGCCCTGACCGTAGAAGCGCAGCTGGCATTGCTCCACCAGATAGGCCAGGTGGGCGTGTTCCATTTGATTGAAAGGGGGGAAGCGCTGGAGGAATTGCAAAGTGCCCTGAATGTTCTGCAACACCGCGGTTTTCCCTGCCTGGGTGAAGGCGTCCGCTTTACTCATAACCATTACCGCAGTCTTTTTCGAATTGTTGTTGTCGGATCGTTGCAGCCATGGTCGACCCCATCGCGCGGGGTGCCCATTGGACGTAAGTCTAGGTTGGGCATGCCGTTGGGGAGTTTTCGGATATGCCCTACAAAATCAGTCGGAAATTCTTCGGTTCGCCCCTTGGAAAAAAATCCGACGAAGTGCACATTGAAGCTCTGCCCAGCGATGTCTGACCACTGTGCCAGGGGATCGATTTGAAAACGTAGAGAACGCCATGTCCGACCACGATATTTTGAGCGACGCCGAGCGGGAAGCGCTCAGCGCCGTCATGCTGGAACCCGACCTGCCACCGCAGCGGGTACTGATCGTCGACGACGACAAGGATGCCCGCGAGTTGTTGTCGGAGATCCTGGCACTGGATGGCATTCGCTGCCTGACCGCGGCCAGCGGCGAGTCCGCCCTGAAGATGCTCGAGGAAAAACCCTCCATCGGTCTTGTGATCACCGATCTGCGGATGGGCAATGTCGGCGGGCTGGACCTGATTCGTCAGGTGCGTGAATCGGTGCGGGCGGCGATGCCGATCATCATTGTTTCGGGCGATGCCGACGTGAAGGACGCGATTGCGGCGATGCATCTGAGCGTGGTGGATTTCCTGCTCAAACCGATCGATACCGCCAAGTTGCTCGGTCTCGTCAGACATGAGCTGGGCATCGAGCCCTAGCCAATCCGGCGTAAACAAAAAAGCCCTGATCCAAAGATCAGGGCTTTTTCATGTCCGGCATCAGCGCAGGTTACAGGCCGTTGGCAGCCTTGAACTCGCGACGACGACGGTGCAGGACCGGCTCGGTGTAGCCGTTCGGCTGTTTGGTGCCCTCGATCACCAGTTCGACCGCCGCCTGGAAGGCGATGTTGCTGTCGAAGTTCGGGGCCAGCGGACGGTACAGCGGGTCGTTGGCGTTCTGACGGTCCACCACCGGCGCCATGCGCTTGAGGCTTTCCATCACTTGCGCTTCGTTCACCACGCCGTGGCGCAGCCAGTTGGCGATGTGCTGGCTGGAGATACGCAGCGTCGCACGGTCTTCCATCAGGCCGACGTCGTTGATGTCCGGCACTTTCGAGCAACCCACGCCCTGGTCGATCCAGCGCACCACGTAACCGAGAATGCCCTGGGCGTTGTTGTCCAGTTCGTTCTTGATCTGCTCCGGGGTCCAGTTCGGGTTGACCGCCAGCGGGATGGTGAGGATGTCATCGACCGAAGCGCGGGCACGTTTGGCCAGCTCGGCCTGACGGGCGAACACGTCGACCTTGTGGTAGTGCAGCGCGTGCAGCGCAGCGGCGGTCGGCGACGGAACCCAGGCAGTGTTGGCGCCGGCCAGCGGGTGAGCGATTTTCTGTTCGAGCATCGCTGCCATCAGGTCGGGCATCGCCCACATGCCTTTACCGATTTGCGCACGACCTTGCAGGCCGGTGCTCAGACCGATATCGACGTTCCAGTTCTCGTAGGCGCCGATCCATTTCTCGGCCTTCATGTCAGCCTTGCGCACCATCGGGCCGGCTTCCATGGAGGTGTGGATTTCGTCGCCGGTGCGGTCGAGGAAACCGGTGTTGATGAACACCACGCGCTCGCTGGCGGCCTGGATGCAGGCCTTGAGGTTGACCGTGGTACGGCGCTCCTCGTCCATGATCCCGACTTTCAGGGTGTTGCGCTTGAGGCCCAGCACGTCTTCGATGCGACCGAACAGCTCGTTGGTGAACGCCGCCTCTTCTGGGCCGTGCATCTTCGGTTTAACGATGTAGACCGAACCGGTGCGGGTGTTCTTGCGCGAAGTGTTGCCGCTCAGGTTGTGCATCGCCGCCAGGCAAGTCACCAGGCCGTCGAGGATGCCTTCCGGCACTTCGTTGCCGTGCTTGTCGAGGATCGCGTCGATGGTCATCAGGTGACCGACGTTACGCACGAACAACAGCGAGCGGCCGTGCAGGGTCAATTCGCTGCCGTCGACCTTGGTGTAGGTGCGATCCGGGTTCATGGTACGGGTGAAGGTCTGGCCGCCCTTGGACACGGATTCCGCCAGATCGCCCTTCATCAGGCCGAGCCAGTTTCGGTAGATCACCACTTTGTCGTCGGCATCGACGGCAGCGACGGAGTCTTCGCAGTCCATGATGGTGGTCAGCGCTGCTTCCATCAGGATGTCTTTGACGCCAGCGGCATCGGTCTGGCCGACCGGGGTGCTGGCATCGATCTGGATTTCGAAATGCAGGCCGTTGTTTTTCAGCAGGATCGCGATCGGCGCATTGGCGTCGCCCTGGAAGCCGATCAGCTGAGCTTCGTTGCGCAGGCCGCTGGTGCTGCCGCCCTTGAGGGTGACGACCAGTTTGCCGTCAGCGATCTTGTAGCCGGTGGAATCGACGTGGGAGCCGGTCGCCAGTGGCGCGGCTTCGTCGAGGAACGCACGGGCGAAGGCGATGACTTTGTCGCCACGCACCTTGTTGTAGCCTTTGCCTTTTTCCGCGCCGCCGGCTTCGCTGATAGCGTCGGTGCCATACAGGGCGTCGTACAGCGAACCCCAGCGGGCGTTCGAGGCGTTGAGGGCGAAGCGGGCGTTCATCACCGGAACCACGAGTTGCGGGCCGGCGGTACGGGCGATTTCGTCATCGACGTTTTGCGTCGTTGCCTGGAAATCAGCCGCTTCTGGCAGCAGATAACCGATCTCTTGCAGGAAGGCTTTGTAGGCCACGGCGTCGTGCGGCTGACCGGCACGGCTCTGGTGCCAGCCATCGATACGAGCCTGGAAGTCATCGCGTTTGGCGAGTAGGGCTTTGTTCTTCGGCGCCAGGTCGTGAATGACCTTGTCGGCACCTTCCCAGAATTTGTCGGCGGTGAGGCCGGTACCGGGAATGGCTTCGTTGTTCACGAAGTCGAACAGGACTTTGGCGACCTGCAGGCCACCGACTTGAACGTGTTCAGTCATTGCTTGCCTCACTCTGCTCAGCTATTTCGCTTTTCAGCTCTTCAATTTAACAATGAAGCCTCTGGCCATTTAAACCACAAACCCCTCGACCAGTACATGCCATCGCTGGCGGCTGGGCTGGGACCAATCAACGGCTTGGGGGCCTTGCTGACGGGGCTTTCAGGGTTGCGAACGTGCCTTGGGCAGACATCGATCCAGCGTTATGTAGTGCGCGCTGCGGCATACTACATGATGAGTTGCGGTTGTGAAAATCAGACTAATTACGTCGTTCTGCGACCCCATGACGCATTGCGGTCACGGCGCGGAACGGGATGTTCTCAAAAAACCAATGTATTGTTCCAGTTAAATATAAAAAGTTGTACACGATTTGTGATTTCGAGCGTCTGAGGCGTCTGTCGAACGCTTGCCTATACTTGCTTTTCTATAACAAAAGTCATGACAAGAGGGCTGCGCCATGGATCACCTCGTACTCACCGTCTTCGCACCGGACAAGCCCGGGCAGGTCGAGCGCATCGCCCAATGTATCGCCGAACACGGCGGCAACTGGCTGGAAAGCCGCATGTCACGCATGGCCGGGCAGTTCGCCGGGATCCTGCGGGTCGGTGTGCCGGCGGAGGCTTACGACGAATTAGTCGATGCCCTACAAGCTTTGTCGGCTCAGGGGATTCGCGTGCTGGTGGCCGAAAGCGGTATCGAGCAGGCCTGCACCTGGAAACCGATCGCCATGGAGCTGGTGGGCAATGACCGACCGGGCATCGTGCGCGACATCACTCGCTTGCTGAGCGAGCAGGGCGTCAACCTCGAACGGCTGGTGACCGAAGTGCGCCCGGCGCCGATGAGCAGTGAACCGCTGTTCCACGCCGAGGCGATTCTCGCAGTGCCGCTGACCTTGTCGCTGGACGTGCTGCAATCGCGGCTGGAAACCCTGGCCGATGACTTGATGGTGGAACTGGTGCTGCGCACTGATCCATAAGAGCGGAACGGGTTATCCAGTTTTAGCGTGCACCTGCCTGTGGATAACCTGTAGAGACTGAGCGCCAGGCCACGTCCGCCGTGGCCTGGCGAAGATTGATCAAAAAACCGCCAGCATTCAGTGACTTGCGCACAAACGGCGGGGATCACGCTGTGGATAACCTTGGGAAGGAACGATACAGGCCACGAGAACCGTGGCCTGCGGAGGTTTGTGCGTTTTTTGATCAGCTGCGCCGGCGCAGGCTCAGCCACGCATCGACGCTGTACACCGCCAGACCGGCCCAGATAAACATGAAGGCGATCAGCGTGCTGGACGACAAGTGCTCGCCGAACAGCAGCACGGCTTGCAGCAGTACCAACGTCGGCGCCAGGTATTGCAGGAAACCGAGGGTGGTGTAGGGCAGGTGCCGTGCCGCCGCGTTGAAGCACACCAGCGGCACCAGCGTCACCGGACCGGCCGCCACCAGCCACCAGGCTTCGGAGGTGGTCCAGAACTCGGCCTGAGCACTGGTTGCGGTCGGATTGAACAGCAGCCATGCGAGAGCGATCGGCACCAGCATCCAGGTTTCCACCACCAGCCCCGGCAACGCCTTGACCGGCGCCTGCTTGCGGATCAGCCCGTAGAAACCGAAGGTCAGCGCCAGCACCAGCGACACCCACGGCAGGCTGCCGACCTGCCACACCTGCTGCGCCACGCCGACCGCCGCCAGACCGACCGCCAGCCACTGCATGCGCCGCAGGCGTTCGCCAAGGATCAGCATGCCCAGCAGCACATTCACCAGCGGGTTGATGTAGTAACCGAGGCTCGCTTCCAGCATCCGGCCGTTATTCACCGACCAGACGTAGGTCAGCCAGTTGGCCGCGATCAAGGTGCCGCTGAGCGCAAGAATCGCCAAGCGTTTCGGGTTGTCGCGCAGTTCCTGCCACCAGCCGGGATGCTTCCACACCATCAACAGCAGCGCGCCGAACAGCGCCGACCACAGCACCCGGTGGATGATGATTTCCACCGCCGGCACTTCGGCGATGGCTTTGAAGTAGAGCGGGAACAGTCCCCAGATAATGTAGGCGCTAAGGCCCAGAATGTACCCGCGACGCGGGTTGGCGGCTTGCATGCAGAATCCTTGCTTAGGCAGCTAACAAAGCAGCGATTGTACGGGCAGTTGTATAGACGTGTCGTGTCAGAAAAGCTTCAACGGCTCTTCGTTCAGCGCCGACAGTTGCTCGCGCAACGCCAGCACCTGATCGCCCCAATACCGCTCGCTGCCGAACCAAGGAAAGCTGCGGGGGAACGCCGGATCGTCCCAGCGTCGGGCCAGCCACGCGCTGTAATGCATCAGGCGCAGGGCGCGCAACGGTTCGATCAGCGCCAGTTCGCGCGGATCGAAGTCGTGGAATTCGTTGTAGCCGTCCATCAACTCCGACAGTTGTCCCAGACAATCCTGACGATCGCCGGCGAGCATCATCCAGATGTCCTGCACCGCCGGGCCCATGCGGCAGTCGTCGAGGTCGACGATGTGGAACATCTCGTCGCGGCACATCATGTTGCCGGGGTGGCAGTCGCCGTGCATGCGGATGTTCTGGTGCGGCGTGTTGGCGTAGACGTCTTCCACACGCTTGAGCAGATCGCGGGCGACCGATTCGTAGGCCGGCAGCAGGCTTTTCGGGATGAAGTTGCCTTCCAGCAAAGTGGTCAGCGAGTCATGGCCGAAGTTCTTCACGGCCAACGCTTCGCGGTGCTCGAACGGTTTGGTCCCGCCGACCGCGTGCATGCGCCCGAGCAACTGGCCGAGGCGATACAACTGGTCGAGATTGCCCGGCTCCGGCGCCCGGCCACCGCGACGGGGAAACAGGGTGAAACGAAAACCGGCGTGTTCGTGCAGGGTTTCGCCGTTGTGGATCAGCGGCGCCACCACCGGGATTTCGACGTCGGCCAGTTCGAAGGTGAACTGGTGCTCCTCCAGGATCGCTTCGTTGGTCCAGCGCTGCGGGCGATAGAACTTGGCGATCAGCGGTTCCGAGTCTTCGATGCCGACCTGATAGACGCGGTTTTCATAACTGTTGAGCGCCAGAATGCGCGCGTCGCTCAGGAAGCCGATGCTTTCGACGGCATCGAGCACGAGGTCTGGGGTGAGGGTTTCAAACGGGTGGGCCATGCTGACTCCTGCGCGCAGCAGGCTGCCGCGTCCGGCTCAGCATGGTAGCGCAGACGGGCTGTCTTGAGTGGGATCGTTCCCGTGCAGCGCACGGGAACGATCAGAGCGTCGTCAAATCAGGCGCCGACGATCCCGCCATCCTCACGGGTAATCGCCATCACCGATGAGCGTGGCTTGCCGTTCGGCAGGTGCTCGGGGAAGGTCGAACCGCCGTTCTCGCCCGGGTGCTGAATCCCGACGAACAGGGTTTTCTGATCCGGCGAGAAACTGATCCCGGTGACTTCACAGCCGATCGGCCCGACCATGAACCGGCGAATCTCACCGGTCGCAGGATCGGCGCAGAGCATCTGGTTGTTGCCCATCCCGGCGAAATCACCAGCGTTGCTCGAATCACCGTCGGTGAGAATCCACAGTCGGCCAGCCTTGTCGAAACCGAGGCCGTCCGGGCTGTTGAACATGTTCTGCGGGGTGATATTCGACGAACCGCCCTTCGGCGTACCGGCATGGACGCCCGGGTTGCCGGCCACCACGAACAGATCCCAGGCGAAAGTCTTCGACGCGTGATCGTCGCGGTCGGTGCGCCAGCGCAGGATCTGGCCGTAGACGTTTTTCTCCCGAGGATTCGGCCCGCCCACCGGTTGGCCGTCTTCGCCGCGCTTGGCGTTGTTGGTCAGGGTGCAATAAACCTGGCCGTCTTTCGGGCTGACCACGATCCATTCCGGACGGTCCATGCGCGTGGCGCCGACCACACTCGCCGCCAGACGCGCGTGAATCAGCACTTCAGCCTGATCAGCGAAACCGCTGCTGGCGTCGATGCCGTTTTTGCCGTGGGTCAGTTCGATCCACTGGCCCTGGCCTTTCGGATGGTCCGGGTTGCCGTCGCCGGCATCGAACTTGGCCACGTACAGCGTGCCGTGATCGAGGATGTCGCGGTTGGCCTTGGCGTTGCGGTGGTTGATCTTGTCGCGGCTGACGAATTTGTAGATGAACTCGCCGCGTTCGTCGTCGCCCATGTACACCACGGCGCGACCGTCGTCGGTCTCGGCCAGTGCGGCGTTTTCATGTTTGAAGCGGCCCAGCGCGGTGCGTTTGACCGGGGTCGATTGCGGGTCGAACGGATCGATCTCCACGACCCATCCGTGGCGGTTGAGCTCGTTCGGGTTCTTCGCCATGTCGAAGCGCGGATCGAACGGGTGCCAGTTGATCTCGCGGCTGGCGGCCGACACGCCGTAGCGTTTCTGCGCCGGGTCGAACTGTTGCTGGGCGTTGCTGCTGCCGAAACAGTCGGTGAAGTTCTCTTCGCAGGTCAGATAAGTGCCCCACGGCGTCTTGCCGTTGGCGCAGTTCTGGAAGGTGCCGAGAACTTTCTTGCCGTGCTTGTCGGCGCTGGTTTTCATCAGCTCGTGACCGGCTGCCGGGCCGCTGATACGCAGCGGCGAGTTGCCGTGAATGCGCCGGTTGTAGCGCGAGCCCTGGACGAACTGCCACTGGCCGTTCTTGCGCTGGACTTCGATCACCGACACGCCTTCGCAGGCCAGGGCCTTGCGCACGTCCTCGGCCGACTGCGGCATGCCGCCGTGCGGATAGAGGTAGCGATAGTTGGTGTATTCGTTGTTGATCGCCATCAACGCACGGTTTTTCTCGCCCGGGAATTCGAACAGGCTCATGCCGTCGTTGTTGTCGCCGAACTGCACTTCCTGCGCAGCCGCTGTGCCGTTGCCGCTCGGGTCGAAGGCCGGGCCGTTCTTTTGCAACGGCTGGCCCCAGCTGATCAGCACCGACGACTTGTAGCCTTTGGGCAGGCTAATGGTGTCGGTGGTGGCAGCCGGAATGCTGTCGAAGCCGAGCAGACGGCTGTTGCCGGCGCTGACACTGGCGGCCAGTACGCTGCGGCTCAGCAGGTTGCCGCCGAGGAACATCGCCGCGCCGCACAGCGCGCCGGCGCTGATGAAACCGCGACGGCTCAGGCCGACCATTTTTTCCAGGTCTGTGGATTGGTTTTCTTCTAATAGGCTCACATCAGGCTCCCTGCATGGTTTTGGCAGCCACCTTAATGCGGGTCGATGACGCTTTCGTTGCAGCGCTGTTTAGAGCGGTGTTCCGAGCAGCACATTGGACGGGGAAAACTGCACCTGCACCGCTTGCTCGACCGTCAGGCCACGAGTGCGCAAGTCCAGCGGTTCTGCCAGCGCACACAGGGTCTGGCCGTTGGGCAGGGCGATGCGCACTTCGCTCGGGCCGTCTTCGGCGTCGAGAATCGCCTCGATCCGACCGCTCAGAAGGTTATGGCCGACGGCGGGCGTGGCCTCTGGCGCGAGCAGTTCGAGCCAGCCGGCCTTGATCAGCGCCACCACTTCGGTGCCCGGTTGCAGCTCCAGGTGCAAGGTGCTGTCGTGGGTGATCTGTGCGTCGATCGACAGGCCTTCGGCCAGTTCGAGGCGGATCAGATCGTTGCGGCCCTGACCTTCGATCAGCACAACTTTGCCGTGCAACTGATTGCGCGCGCTGGTCCTGAGCATCAGCCGACCGAGCAGGTCCAGATCGCTGGCGTCCTCGGCCGCTTCCAGCACCTGGGCCTGCAAGGCTTGCAGCTTCTGATACAGACGCAGCACTCGCTCGCCCTCGCTCGACAGCTTGGCGCCACCGCCGCCCTTGCCGCCGACCGCGCGCTCGACCAGAGGCTTTTGCGCGAGGTTGTTCAGCTCATCGATGGCGTCCCACGCCGCCTTGTAACTCAGGCCGGCGCTTTTCGCAGCGCGGGTGATCGAACCCTGTTCGGCGATGTGTTGCAGCAAGGCGATGCGCTGCGGACGGCGGACGATGTGCTGGGACAACAGAGAGGGCAGGGACATGGCGGACGCTTTGTGCTGAAAGGTTGAGGGAGGACGTTGGCGGCTCGAGGCGTATCCGTCAAGCCGCGTCGCCGGGTTTTGGCGTGCGGGCCAGGCAGTACACATCCACCCGCGCGGCGCCGGCGTCCATCAGCAACCGGGCCAGCGCCTGGGCGGTGGCGCCGGTGGTCAGCACGTCGTCGACCAGGGCCAGGTGCCGGCCTTTCACCTGGGCATCGGGGCTCAAGGCGAAGGCGTGTCGCAGATTGCGTTTACGCGCTTTGGCGTTGAGGGCCTGCTGGGCGTCGGTATCCTGCACGCGCAACAGGCTGTGTTCCTCGCAAGGCAGGTCGAGTGACTTGCCCAGCCACTGCGCCAGCATCGCTGCTTGGTTGAAGCCGCGCTGGCGCAGGCGTTTCGGTGCAAGCGGTACCGGCAGCAGGGCGTCCGGGCGAGGCAGGTCTTCTTCGAAGCGATGTTGCAGGAACTCGCCGAGAACGTCGGCGAGCAAGTGGCCAAGCGGCCATTTGCCGTTGTGCTTGAAACGGGTGATCAGCGTGTCCACCGGAAAGCCATAAACCCATGGCACGGCCACTTGCTCAAAGGCTGGCGGATCCTGCAGGCAGCCACCACAGGTAAGCCCGGCAGCGGGCAAGGGCAGGGCGCACGTCAGGCATTGATCGCCCAGCCACGGCAGATCGGTTTCACAGGCGGTGCAGATCGGGATTTGCGCGTCTGCCGGCTCATCGCACAATAAACAGAGTTGTTTGTTTTTTAACCAGATGTAAACCGGCCGTTCGTAGTGTGGTTGACAGCGCATGACTCTTCCTTAAATATGCCGAACATCCGTGTCGTGCCTGTGGGTATTCCGTTTCCCCAGGCGCCAGCCAAGCATAACCAAGGAACCGCCCATGAGCGCCAGCACCACTGCCACCCTGCGTCACGACTGGACTTTGGCCGAAGTCAAAGCACTCTTCGTTCAGCCATTCAACGACTTGCTGTTCCAGGCGCAGACGGTGCACCGCGCGCATTTCGACGCCAACCGCGTCCAGGTTTCCACCCTGCTGTCGATCAAGACCGGCGCCTGCCCGGAAGATTGCAAATATTGTCCGCAGTCCGGTCACTACAACACCGGGCTGGAAAAAGAAAAGCTGATGGAAGTGCAGAAAGTCCTCGAAGAGGCTGCCCGCGCCAAGGCCATCGGCTCGACCCGTTTCTGCATGGGTGCGGCGTGGAAACACCCGTCGGCCAAGGACATGCCTTACGTGTTGAAAATGGTCGAAGGCGTGAAGGCCATGGGCCTGGAAACCTGCATGACCCTCGGTCGTCTCGATCAGGATCAGACCGAAGCGCTGGCCAAGGCCGGGCTCGATTACTACAACCACAACCTCGACACCTCGCCGGAGTTCTACGGCAGCATCATCACCACCCGCACCTATGCCGAGCGTCTGCAGACCCTGGCCTACGTGCGCGATGCGGGGATGAAAATCTGCTCCGGCGGCATTCTCGGCATGGGCGAGTCCCTCGATGACCGCGCGAACCTGCTGATTCAGCTGGCCAACCTGCCGGAGCATCCGGAATCGGTGCCGATCAACATGCTGGTGAAAGTCGCCGGCACGCCACTGGAAAACGCCGACGACGTCGATCCGTTCGACTTCATCCGCATGCTCGCTGTGGCGCGCATCCTGATGCCGCAATCCCACGTGCGCCTGTCCGCCGGCCGCGAAGCGATGAACGAGCAGATGCAGGCCCTGGCCTTCTTCGCCGGCGCCAACTCGATCTTCTACGGCGACAAACTGCTGACCACCGCCAACCCGCAGGCCGACAAGGACATGCAGCTGTTCGCGCGTCTGGGCATTCAGCCGGAAGCTCGCGAAGAGCACGCCGACGAAGTGCATCAGGCCGCCATCGAGCAGGCGCTGGTGGAGCAGAAGAGCAGCGAGCAGTTCTACAACGCGGCGGTGTAAAAAACTGCGCGGATTCCTCTGAAGGAATGCAAACTCCTGTGGGAGCGAGCTTGCTCGCGAAAGCGGTGCTTCAGTCGACATTGATGTCGGATGTGAAGGCCTCTTCGCGAGCAGGCTCGCTCCCACAAGGGATCTGTGTCACTTGAATGTCGAGGCTTGCATGTCTTTCGATCTCGCCGCACGCCTTGCTGCCCGTCGTGCCGAAAATCTCTATCGCCAGCGCCCGCTGCTTGAAAGCCCGCAAGGGCCGGAAGTGGTGGTCGACGGTCAGCCGTTGCTGGCGTTCTGCAACAACGATTACCTGGGCCTGGCCAATCATCCGCAAGTGATCGAAGCCTGGCGCGCCGGCGCTTCGAAATGGGGCGTCGGCGGCGGTGCTTCGCATCTGGTGATCGGTCACAGCGGTCCGCATCACGCGCTTGAGGAGGCTTTGGCGGATCTCACCGGACGGCCGCGTGCGCTGTTGTTCACCACCGGTTACATGGCCAACCTCGGCGCGGTCACCGCATTGGTCGGGCAGGGCGATACGGTGCTGGAAGACCGGCTCAATCATGCCTCGTTGCTGGATGCCGGCCTGTTGTCCGGCGCGCGCTTCAATCGCTATTTGCACAACGACGCCGACAGCCTCGCCAAGCGTCTGGAGAAAGCCACCGGCAATACGCTGGTGGTCACTGACGGCGTGTTCAGCATGGACGGCGACCTCGCCGATCTGCCGGCGCTGGCCCGGGAAACCAAAGCGAAAGGCGCCTGGCTGATGGTCGACGACGCCCACGGTTTCGGCCCGCTGGGGGCAAACGGTGGCGGGATCGTCGAGCATTTCGGTCTGAGTCAGGAGGACGTGCCGGTGCTGGTCGGCACGCTCGGCAAAGCGTTCGGCACGGCTGGCGCCTTTGTGGCCGGCAGTGAAGAGCTGATCGAAAGTCTGATCCAGTTCGCCCGCCCCTACATCTACACCACCAGCCAGCCACCGGCGCTGGCCTGTGCAACGTTGAAAAGTCTGGAACTGCTGCGTAGCGAGCACTGGCGTCGCGAGCATTTGCAGACGCTGATCCGCCAGTTCCGCCACGGCGCCGAACAGATCGGCCTGGAACTGATGGACAGCTTCACGCCGATCCAGCCGATCCTGATCGGCGATGCCGGTCGCGCCGTGCGTTTGTCGCAGATGCTGCGCGAGCGTGGGCTGATGGTCACCGCGATCCGCCCGCCGACCGTGCCCGCCGGCAGCGCGCGGTTGCGGGTGACGCTGACCGCTGCCCACAGCGAGGCACAGGTGCAGCTATTGTTAGAAGGACTGGCCGATTGCTTTGCGCAACTCAAGTCGGAGCCAAGCCATGCGTGATCGCCTGATTCTGCTACCGGGTTGGGGGCTCGGCGTTTCGCCGCTGGAGCCGTTGGCCGCTGCGTTGCGCGGACTCGACGAACACCTGCAGGTCGATATCGAGCCTTTGCCGGAGCTGGACTCCAGCGATCTGGACGACTGGCTCGACGAACTCGATGAGCGCATCCCCGCAGATGCCTGGCTCGGCGGCTGGTCGCTGGGCGGCATGCTCGCTTCCGAGCTGGCGGCGCGGCGTGGCGAACATTGCTGCGGCTTGCTGACCCTGGCGAGCAATCCTTCGTTTGTCGCCCATGAACAGTGGCCGAGCGCGATGCCCGGCGAGACCTTCGATGCGTTTCTGGCCGGCTGCAGCGCCGACCCGCGCACGACTCTCAAGCGATTCTCTCTGCTGTGCGCCCAAGGCGCACAAGACGCGCGTGGCTTGTCGCGGCTGTTGCTCGGCGGCGCGCCGAATACCTCGCCGGCCGCGTTGATGGCCGGTCTGGAATTGTTGGCGCAGATCGATACGCGTGAAGCCTTGCAGGCGTTTCGTGGTCCGCAATTGCATCTGTTCGGAGGGCTGGACGGGTTGGTGCCGGCGGAGGCCGCGGGCGAGTTGTTCGCGTTGCTGGCAGATGTCGAGGTCGGTCTGATCGAGCAGGCCAGCCATGCGTTTCTTCTGGAAGACCCCCACGGTGTAGCGGGTGCGATCCAGGCGTTTTTAAGTGAGTGCGGTGATGACTGATTTGTCTGTTGCGGCGTTGCCCGGAGGCTTGCCTGACAAGCGCCAGGTCGCGGCTTCTTTTTCTCGTGCAGCGGCCAGCTATGACAGCGTCGCCGAGTTGCAGCGCGATGTCGGTACGCAGTTGATGAGTCGCTTGCCGGTGGATTTTCGGCCGGCACGCTGGCTGGATCTGGGCTGCGGCACCGGGTATTTCACTCGGGCGCTGGCCGAGCGATTTGGTGAGGGGCTGGCGCTGGATATTGCGGAGGGCATGCTCAATCACGCGCGGCCGTTGGGCGGGGCCACACACTTCATTGCTGGCGATGCCGAACGTTTACCGTTGCAGGATTTGACCTGCGATCTGATCTTCTCCAGCCTCGCCGTGCAGTGGTGCGCGGACTTCGAAGCGGTGCTCGGCGAAGCGTTTCGGGTGCTGAAACCGGGGGGGATTTTCGCGTTTGCTAGTCTTTGTGTAGGGACGCTGTACGAATTGCGCGACAGCTGGCGTCAGGTCGATGGCCTGGTGCACGTCAACCGCTTCCGCGAGTTCGCCCGCTACGAGCAATTGTGCGCAGCCAGTGGTTTGCGCAATGTTTGTCTGGAGAACCGGCCGCATGTGCTGCATTACCCGGATGTGCGTAGCCTGACCCATGAACTCAAGGCCCTGGGCGCGCATAACCTGAACCCTGGCCGGCCGGGCGGATTGACCGGACGGGCGCGGATTCTGGGGCTGGTCGAAGCCTACGAGCAGTTCCGTCAGCCGCAGGGCTTGCCGGCGACTTATCAGGTGGTCTACGCCGTGTTGGAGAAACCCTTATGAGCGCAGCCTATTTCATCACCGGAACCGACACTGACGTCGGCAAGACCACCGTTGCCGCCGGATTGCTGCACGCTGCGCGGTCGGCGGGGCTGAGTACGGCGGCGGGCAAACCGGTGGCGTCCGGTTGTGTGGTGACGCCCAGAGGTTTGCGCAATTCCGATGCGCTGGCGTTGCAGGCCGAATGCTCGTTGCCGCTGACGTATCAACAGGTCAATCCGGTGGCGTTCGAGCCAGCGATCGCGCCGCATCTGGCAGCGCGTGAGGCGGGTGTGGCGTTGACCGTGCAATCGTTGCTGGCGCCGATGCGCGAGATTCTGGCCATGAACGCCGACTTCACGCTGATCGAAGGCGCGGGCGGCTGGCGGGTGCCGTTGGCGGATCAGGACAATCTGTCGGATCTGGCGATTGCGTTGAAGTTGCCGGTGATTCTGGTGGTCGGCGTGCGTCTGGGATGCATCAGTCATGCGTTGTTGACTGCCGAGGCGATTGCCCGGGACGGGCTGCAACTGGCGGGATGGGTGGCGAACATTATTGATCCGAAGACGTCGCGGCTGGAGGAAAACCTGGCGACACTGGCCGAGCGGATTCCGGCACCGTGCCTGGGGCGGGTGCCGAAACTCAAAGCCGTCAGCGCTGAAGCGGTCGCCGATCACTTGCAACTGGATCTGCTCGACTGATTTTGGCTATGACAAGGCACTGTGCCATTAGTGTTTTTGACGGGTGTTTTTCTGACGCCTCTGGTTCAATGGCACCCATTGATCCTTCCCAAGGATGAGAGCTCCCATGGAAATCTCCGGAAACACAGCTTTTTATGCAGGTCTGAGTACCATTCAGACCGGGCAGAACCGCGTCGATCAGGCCGCCAGCCAGATCGCCCGCAGCACCATCGAGCGTTCGGTCACCAGCCAGTCTTCGGAAGTGCAGGTCGATCGTCTGCGTTCCGTGGATCGCGCCCAGCAATCGGACCTTGCCAGCAACATGGTCGAGATGGCCCAAGGCAAGTTTCAGGCGGAACTGGGCGTGAAAGTCGCCAAGGCTTCCGATGAAATGCTCGGTACGATCATCGATACCTTCGCCTGATTTTTTGATCTGCGCTTTGCCAGACGCCGCGACTGTTCGCGGCGTTTTTCGTTGTAAGTCCTTCTCCCTCAACTAATCTTTTTTCAGTGCACATGGCTCGGTCGGGCGCATGTCGCGCTGCTGTGTCCGGCGTTCGGAAAATGTGATGACGAATGGCAAAAGAACGACGCTTGACAAGATTTCGGCGTAAACGTATGTTTCAAACAACTGTTTGACCGTCACAACAAATCAACGCGGTCGTTCATTCCCGGTTACATCAGCAGAGGTTTATCGCTATGCCTGACTACAAGGCCCCCTTGCGTGATATTCGCTTCGTTCGTGACGAACTGCTCGGCTACGAAGCGCACTATCAGAGCCTTCCAGCGTGCGCAGACGCAACGCCGGACATGGTTGACGCCATTCTCGAAGAGGGCGCCAAGTTTTGTGAGCAGGTGCTGGCACCGCTGAACCGCGTGGGTGACACCGAAGGCTGCACCTGGAGCGAGTCCGGCGTGAAAACCCCGGCCGGCTTCAAAGAGGCCTACAAGCAATTCGTGGAAGGCGGCTGGCCAAGCCTGGCCCATGACGTCGAGCACGGCGGTCAGGGTCTGCCTGAGTCGCTGGGTCTGGCAGTCAGCGAGATGGTCGGCGAAGCCAACTGGTCGTGGGGCATGTACCCGGGCCTGTCGCACGGCGCGATGAATACCATCTCCGAGCACGGCACCCCAGAGCAGCAAGAAGCCTATCTGACCAAACTGGTCTCCGGTGAGTGGACCGGCACCATGTGCCTGACCGAGCCGCACTGCGGCACCGACCTGGGTATGCTGCGCACCAAGGCCGAACCTCAGGCCGACGGTTCCTACAAAGTTTCCGGCACCAAGATCTTCATCTCGGCCGGTGAACACGACATGGCCGACAACATCGTCCACATCGTGCTGGCCCGCCTGCCGGACGCACCGGCCGGCACCAAAGGCATTTCCCTGTTCATCGTTCCGAAGTTCATGCCAAACGCTGACGGTACTGTTGGTGCACGCAACGCCGTGACCTGCGGTTCGATCGAACACAAGATGGGCATCCACGGCAACGCGACCTGCGTGATGAACTTCGACGGCGCGACCGGTTTCCTGATTGGCCCGGCGAACAAAGGCCTGAACTGCATGTTCACCTTCATGAACACCGCACGTCTGGGTACCGCGCTGCAAGGTCTGGCCCACGCCGAAATCGGCTTCCAGGGCGGCCTGAAATACGCTCGCGATCGTCTGCAAATGCGCTCCCTGACTGGCCCGAAAGCGCCGGACAAGGCTGCTGACCCGATCATCGTTCACCCAGACGTACGCCGCATGCTGTTGACCATGAAGGCATTCGCCGAAGGCAACCGTGCGATGGTGTACTTCACCGCCAAACAGGTCGACATCGTCAAATACGGCGTGGACGAAGAAGAGAAGAAGAAAGCCGACGCACTGCTGGCCTTCATGACTCCGATCGCCAAAGCGTTCATGACCGAAGTCGGTTTCGAATCCGCCAACCACGGCGTGCAGATCTACGGCGGCCACGGCTTCATCGCCGAGTGGGGCATGGAGCAGAACGTTCGCGACAGCCGCATCTCGATGCTGTACGAAGGCACCACCGGCATCCAGGCACTCGACCTGCTGGGCCGTAAAGTGCTGATGACTCAAGGCGAGGCTCTCAAAGGCTTCACCAAGATCGTCCACAAGTTCTGCCAGAACAACGAAGGCAACGAAGCCGTCAAAGAGTTCGTCGCACCGTTGGCTGCACTGAACAAAGAGTGGGGCGAGCTGACCATGAAGGTCGGTATGGCCGCCATGAAAGATCGCGAAGAAGTCGGCGCGGCCTCCGTGGACTACCTGATGTACTCCGGTTATGCCTGCCTGGCTTACTTCTGGGCCGACATGGCGCGTCTGGCTGCTGAAAAACTGGCTGCCGGCACCACCGACGAGGCGTTCTACACCGCCAAGCTGCAAACCGCGCGCTTCTACTTCCAGCGCATCCTGCCGCGTACCCGTACGCACGTGGCCACCATGCTGTCGGGCGCCAACAACCTGATGGACATGAAAGAAGAAGACTTCGCACTGGGCTACTAAGCCTTAACGCAGTCTTTCAAAAAACCGCTGCTCCCTCGGGGGCAGCGGTTTTTTTGTGCCCGGATTTCCCCAATCCCGGGGCTGATTCCCCAGCATTGATGAAGCCACTGTTCAGCCGAACCCCTGCGCTTATTGATTCAAAATATTTCCAGAAGAGTGGCCAATTAATTGCACTGCCCGATTTACCGGTGCTAACCAGAACTGCCTGCTCAAAGAAGCAAGACGCCCGGCACTTAACAACAACAGTCAGGGTGAAGCCTATGAACATCAGTCGACTCGCTCGTTTGACCTTCTGGTTGCCCGTTGCGCTATCAGTCCACAGCGCATGGGCCGCCGACCCCGCCGAAGTCGATCCCCCGGTGCCGGAAGTCCCTTCGCTGCAATCGTTGCGCGGGATGGTGCCTCCCGATCCGTCCGGTACCGAAGGCGGACGCAAGGTCGACCTGATGACCGACTACGTGCTCAATCGTCAGGCTGCGATCCTGCTGGGCAAAGCGTTGTTCTGGGACATGGAGATCGGCAGCGACGGCTCCACGGCCTGCGCGTCCTGCCACTACCACGCCGGCGTCGACCACCGCATCACCAACCAGCTCAACCCCGGCCAGGCGCACACCAACGCCAACGTCGCGTCGATCTTCAACAAGCCGTTTGTGGCGTCGGACATTCCCGGTGACGTGGCGTCCTACGCGACGTTGTCCGGCGGCAAGGGCGGCCCGAACTACACGCTGAAGAAAACCGACTTCCCGACCCACGTGCTGAGCAATCCCCTGGAGCGCAACTCGCCCATCGTGTACTCGACGGACGACGTGGTCGGCTCGCAAGGCGTGTTCGACGCCAACTTCGTCAAACCCAATCAGCCGCGTTTCGACAAGTGCACCCAGCAGCCGGACGGCCTGTTTCAGGTCGGCGGCATCAACGTTCGCCGCAGCACCGGACGCAATGCGCCGTCGGTGATCAACGCCGCGTTCAACGTGCGCAACTTCTGGGACGGTCGGGCCAATAACGTCTTCAACGGTTTCTCGCCGTTCGGCAATCGCGATCCGGATGCCGGGATCTACGTGACCAGCGAACGCAGCACGGTCGCCACCAAAGTCCGGCTGGCGCTCAACGATGCGTCTGCCGCCTCGCAAGCCGTCGGCCCGCCCGGCAGTCCGGTGGAAATGTCTTGCGGTGGCCGCACCTTTGCCGACATCGGCCGCAGGATGCTCGACACGTTGATGCTCAAGCAGCAGCGGATTTCGTCCACCGACTCGGTACTGGCTCCGGTGTCCGGCGCACGGCGGCCGACCTATCGCGAGCTGATCAAGAACGCCTTCCAGCCCCGGCTGTGGAACGCCACGCAAAACGTTCTGGTGGGCGGTGCGCCGTACACCCAGATGGAGGCCAATTTCCCGCTGTTCTTCGGTCTGGCGATCCAGATGTATGAGGCGACGCTGGTGTCCGATCAGGCGCCGATCGACGCCTACCTGCAAGGCGACCATACGGCAATGAACGCGCAACAGGTCGAGGGCATGAACCTGTTTCTCGGCAAGGGCAAATGCGTCAATTGCCACGGCGGGCCGGAGCTGACCAACGCCGCCAGCCGCCTGCTGATGCATCCGCGCGAACGCATCGAGCGGATGGTGATGGCCGACAACCTGACCACCCTTTACGACAACGGCTTCTACAACACCGGTGTGCGCCCGACCTCGGAAGACCTCGCCCTCGGCGGCGCGGATGCGTGGGGCAATCCATGGTCGTTCACCCGTCAGTACAACACCGTGTTGCAGGGCGGCCGGTCGGTGGATCCGCTGGACGTCGATGTCTGCACGTTCGAGGCGCCGTTGAGCGCGGCGATTCCATGCGATGCGACGCTCAAGCCGAATGTCGGTTTCCGCGATTCGGTCGACGGCGCGTTCAAGACGCCGACCCTGCGCAACATCGCCCTGACCGGCCCGTACTTCCACAACGGCAGCCGCTCGACGCTCAAACAGGTAATGGAGTTTTACAACCGTGGCGGTGACCGGCGCGGTGAAGACGCCAACAACACCAGCGGCTTCGAGCATCCGGCGGTAAACCAGCACAACACCTCCAACCTCGATCCGGACATGACGGCGTTGAACCTGACGCCTGCGGAAATCGATGCCGTGGTGAAATTCATGGAAGTCGGCCTGACCGATCCGCGCGTGGCCTGGGAGCGCGCACCGTTCGATCATCCATCGCTGGTGATCCCGCAGGGCCATATCGGCGACGAGAATGCCGTGACCCAGCGCCCGGCCAGTCCGAAAGTCACGACCCGCCAGGCGATGGATGCATCGCTCAATCTCAAGCCTTACGGCGCTGAAGGCCGGCCGGCGGCAGAGGGGCCATTGCAGCCGTTCTACAACGATCTCTGAGCAGAAAAACACACCATGGCCATCAAGAATGATGGCCATGGTGGCCGTCTAGCGGCCATTACGTAAAAAACCTGACTAAATCCCTCAGCAACCGCCGATTTCGGCCGTTAAAGAGACAGCCTGTGATCTGGATCACATTGTGTGTGCTTAACTGGCCATATTGCAGGCACAATGCCATCTCTTTGCCATGACGGGTCGGAGCTTTTACCCTTGCCGCGTTCTTCCGCTGTACGTTTCAGTCATTTCCTACCTTCACTGCTGTTGTTGCTCGCGGGGTTGGCGGCTGCGTACGTCAAAGACCTCAACGTGTTCTTCACCTCGCTGTTTAACGTGTTGCCGACCTTGGTGCTGCTGTTGGGCGGTTCGTACTGTGCGGTTTACCGACGCCAGCGCGAGCTGTTTCTGATGGTCACGGTGTACATCGCCTACTTCCTGCTCGATACCCAGACCGACTATTACCGCGACAACGGCAAGGTGCGCGAAGACGCGGCCGTGGTGTTCCACCTGGTCTGTCTGCTGTTGCCGCTGTTGTTCGGTCTGTTCGCCGCGTGGCAGGAGCGCACGCACCTGTTTCAGGACATGGTCGCGCGCTTCGCCGTGCTGCTGGCATTTGGCAGCGTGGCGCTGGGGCTTGAGCAAAGTTACCCGCAGGCGTTGCTCATGTGGCTTTCCGAGATCCGCTGGCCGGCGCTGCATGGCGCGTGGATGAGCCTGATCCAGTTGTCGTATCCGGTGTTCATCTCGGCGTTCCTGCTGCTGGCCTGGCAATACTGGCGCAACCCGCGTCCGCTGCACGCGGCGCAACTGGTAGGGTTGCTCGGGGTGTTCTGGATGCTGCCGAAAACCTTCATCCTGCCGTTCACCCTGAACATCATGTGCAGCCAGGTCATGCTGATGATTGCTGCAGCGGTAGCGCATGAGGCTTATCAAATGGCCTTCCGCGACGAACTCACCGGTCTGCCGGGCCGCCGCGCACTTAACGAGCGTATGCAGCGTCTGGGTCGCAACTATGTGCTGGCAATGAGCGACGTCGATCACTTCAAGAAATTCAACGACACCCACGGCCACGACGTGGGTGACCAGGTCTTGCGTCTGGTCGCCAGCAAGCTGTCCAAAATCAGCGGCGGTGGTAGGGCTTATCGCTATGGCGGTGAGGAATTCGCACTGGTGTTTGCGGGCAAGACTCTTGAAGAGTGCATGCCGCACCTGGAAGTCATCCGTGAGTCGATTGCGTCCTACAACATCCAGCTCCGAAATCAGGAAAGCCGCCCGCAGGATGATCAGCAGGGCCGTCAGCGTCGCTCGGGTTCGGGCGCATCCAGCGTGTCGGTCACGGTCAGCATCGGCGTGGCCGAACGTCTGGAACAGCGCACCCCGGAAGAGGTGCTGAAATCCGCCGACCAGGCGCTCTACAGCGCCAAGGGCGCAGGCCGAAACTGCGTGATGGCGTTCGGGCAGAATCGCCGTGGCGCGGTGCGCATGGACAACGCCGCAGGTTGAGTGATGACGGCGCATTCAGCGTCTGGACAGTGATTGTGAGGCAGGGTGGCCGGCAGTAGGTTGAAGCAATCTGCTGAAGGAGAAGCCACCATGCCCGAGTACAAAGCTCCCCTGCGCGACATGCGCTTTCTGATCGACCACGTCTTTGACTTCCACACTCAGTACGCGGCCCTCGGCGCCCACGACGCCAGCCCGGACATGATCAACGCGATCCTCGACGAGGGCGCCAAGTTCTGTGAGAACGTTCTGGCCCCGCTCAATCGCAGCGGTGACGAAGAGGGCTGCCATTTCGACAACGGCGTGGTGACAACGCCTACAGGCTTCAAGCAAGCCTTCGCACAATACGTGGAAGGTGGCTGGCACGGTCTGGCGGCAGATCCGGCTTACGGCGGCCAGGGCCTGCCGAGTTCGCTGGGGCTGGTGATCAGTGAAATGGTCGCCTCCAGCAACACTTCCTGGGGCATGTACCCGGGCCTGACCCACGGCGCCATGTCGGCGATCCACGCCCACGGCACCGAAGAACAGAAAAACACCTATCTGCGCAAACTCACCGCCGGCCAGTGGACCGGCACCATGTGCCTGACCGAAGCCCACTGCGGTACCGACCTGGGCATCATCAAGACCCGCGCCGTGCCTCAGGCCGACGGCAGTTATGCAGTGACCGGCAGCAAGATTTTCATCTCCGCCGGCGAGCACGACATGAGCGACAACATCATTCATCTGGTGTTGGCCAAACTGCCGGACGCACCGGCGGGCACCAAAGGCATTTCGCTGTTTATCGTGCCGAAATTCCTCCCGAACGCATCCGGTGAGGCGGGCGAGCGCAACGGCGTTTCCTGCGGTTCGATCGAGCACAAGATGGGCATCAAGGCCTCGGCCACCTGCGTGCTGAACTTCGACGACGCCAAAGGCTTCCTGATCGGCGAGCCGAACAAGGGCCTGAACTGCATGTTCACCATGATGAACCACGCACGCCTCGGCACCGGGATGCAGGGCCTGTGTCTGGGCGAGGCGAGTTTCCAAGGCGCAATCAAATACGCCAACGACCGCTTGCAGATGCGCGCCCTGACCGGCGCCAAAGCTCCGGACAAACCGGCCGACCCGATTATCGTCCACCCGGACGTGCGACGCATGCTGCTGACCATGAAAGCCTTCAACGAAGGCAACCGCGCGCTGACCTATTTCACCGCGCAAATGCTCGATGTTGCGCACCTGAGCCCGGACGCCGACGCGCGTCAGGAGGCCGAGGATCTGTTGGCGTTCCTGACTCCGATCTGCAAGGCGTTCATGACCGACACCGGGCTGGAAGTGACCAACCACGGCATGCAGGTGTTCGGTGGCCACGGATTTATCCGCGAGTGGGGCATGGAGCAACTGGTTCGCGACTGCCGGATCGCGCCGATCTACGAGGGCACCAACGGTATCCAGGCGTTGGATCTACTCGGGCGCAAAGTGCTGGGCAGTCAGGGCAAGCTGCTGCGCAACTTCACCAAAATCGTCCACAAGTTCTGCGCGGCCAACGCCGGGCATCCGCAACTTGGCGAGTTTGTCGCGCAGCTCGATGGCCTCAATCAGCAGTGGGGCGAGCTGACCATGAAGGTCGGCATGGCCGCGATGAAGAACCCGGATGAAGTTGGCGCCGCGTCGGTGGATTACCTGATGTACAGCGGTTACATCGTTCTGGGCTACCTGTGGCTGCGCATGGCGCTGGTTGCCCAGGCGCAGCTGGAGTCGGGCGAGGGTGATGGCGATTTCTGCCAGGGCAAACTGGCGACGTGCGAGTTTTACTTCAAGCGTCTGTTGCCGCGCACCGCGGCACATCGTTCGGCGATCGAGGCGGGCAGCGATTGCCTGATGAAACTGCCGGCGCAGTTGTTCGCGCTGTAACACGCTCCTGTTAAACAAAAGAGCCCGCAGATTGCGGGCTTCTTTATGGTTGATTGCTGGTGACTAAAAATAACAAAACAGTCACCGCCTGACCCTATGTGTCGCAAAAGTTGTTGGGTTACACTCCAGCTCAACGAAAACACCCTTCCACGAATCACCTGTTTAGATCTTTGCGAGGTTTGCCATGGCTGACTACAAAGCGCCGCTGCGCGATATGCGCTTCGTCCTCAATGAAGTGTTCGAAGTCGCCAAACTCTGGGCCGAACTGCCGGCCCTGGCCGAGACCGTGGACGCGGAAACCGTTGAAGCCATTCTCGAAGAGGCCGGCAAGGTCACCAGCAAAAGCATCGCGCCCCTGAGCCGTGCCGCCGACGAAGAAGGTTGCCACTGGGCCGACGGTGCCGTCACCACGCCGGCCGGTTTCCCACAGGCCTATCAGACTTATGCCGAAGGCGGCTGGGTCGGTGTAGGCGGTGATCCGGCCTACGGCGGCATGGGTATGCCCAAAGCCGTTTCGGCCCAGGTCGAAGAGATGGTCAACTCCGCCAGCCTGTCCTTCGGTCTGTACCCGATGCTGACCGCCGGTGCCTGCCTGTCGATCAACGCCCACGCCAGCGAAGAACTGAAAGCCGCTTACCTGCCGAACATGTACGCCGGTGTCTGGGCCGGCTCCATGTGCCTGACCGAGCCGCATGCCGGCACCGACCTGGGCATCATCCGCACCAAAGCCGAACCTCAGGCCGACGGCTCCTACAAGGTCAGCGGCACCAAGATCTTCATCACCGGTGGTGAGCACGACCTGACCGAAAACATCATCCACCTGGTGCTGGCCAAACTGCCGGACGCACCGGCCGGGCCGAAGGGCATTTCGCTGTTCCTGGTGCCGAAGTTCATGGTCAATGCCGATGGCAGCCTGGGCGCGCGCAACCCGGCGAACTGTGGTTCGATCGAACACAAGATGGGCATCCAGGCGTCCGCCACTTGCGTGATGAACTTCGACGAAGCGGTGGGTTACCTGGTCGGCGAGCCGAACAAGGGCCTGGCCGCGATGTTCACCATGATGAACTACGAGCGTCTGGGCGTCGGCATTCAGGGCCTGGCCACCGGTGAGCGCTCGTACCAGAACGCCATCGAATACGCCCGTGACCGCCTGCAAAGCCGTTCGCCGACCGGCGCGCAGAACAAGGACAAGGTGGCCGACCCGATCATCGTCCACCCGGACGTGCGTCGCATGTTGCTGACCATGAAAGCCTCGAACGAAGGCGGCCGTGCGTTCTCTACCTACGTGGCGATGCAACTCGATACCGCCAAGTTCAGCGAAGACGCCGCCACCCGCAAACGCGCGGAAGATCTGGTTGCGTTGCTGACGCCAGTGGCCAAGGCCTTCCTGACCGATCTGGGTCTGGAAACCACTGTCCATGGCCAGCAGATCTTCGGCGGCCACGGTTACATCCGCGAGTGGGGCCAGGAGCAACTGGTGCGTGACGTGCGCATCACCCAGATCTACGAAGGCACCAACGGCATTCAGGCGCTGGACCTGGTGGGTCGCAAGATCGTCGGCAGCGGCGGCGCGTTCTACAAGCTGTTCGCCGACGAGATCCGCCATTTCACCGCAACCGCCAATGCCGATCTGGGCGAGTTCACCAAGCCGCTGAATGACGCCGTCGACACCCTCGACGAGCTGACCTCGTGGCTGCTGGATCGGGCGAAAACCAATCCGAACGAAATCGGTGCGGCGTCGGTCGAGTATCTGCAAGCGTTTGGCTACACCGCTTACGCCTACATGTGGGCGCTGATGGCCAAGGCATCGCTGGGCAAAGAAGCGCAGGACGATTTCTATGCGAGCAAACTCGGCACGGCGCGGTTCTATTTCGCCCGTTTGCTGCCGCGGATTCACTCGTTGAGCGCGTCGGTCAAGGCCGGCAGCGAGTCGCTGTTCCTGCTGGACGCTGCGCAGTTCTGATGATGTAACGTCATGTAAGCGATCTCTTACATGACGTGCTGCTGTTCTCCCATAGGCGTAGATTGGATCCAGAGCTAATCTACTTTCCATGGACGTCGCGCAGGAAGCGCAAAGCAACAACACGGACACGTAGGATTCTGCCAGGGTGGCGGAGTGAAATGGATGTCAGGGAAACAGTCTGCAAAGCCCCGCTTCGGCGGGGTTTTCTTATGCCCGCAGAAAAGTTTTCAGCTCAACGCGTCCAGCGGCGGCGCACCTTTCAGCGGTTTTTCCTCACGCTGCATCACTTCTTCCAGCAACGTTCGCAGCAAGGCCAATGGCGCCTGCTGGCGTTGCACATCGCGACACACCAGCCCGACTTTCAACGGCACGCGCGGCTCACTCAACGGTTTCCACAAAAGATCCTGATCGTCGTACTCTTTTTGCGAACGCCCAGGCAGCACCGTCGCCAGACGGGTATGCGGCAGGCTGTCGAGAATCCCCACCATATTGTTCAGTTCGGCCTGCACTTGCGGGCGTCGCCCGAGGCTGGCCAGTTGGGCCTGCCAGATCTGGCGGATCTGAAATTCTTCGCCCAGTAGCAGCATCGGCAATTCGGCCGCCTGACTCATCGAGACTTTCTTGAATTCCCGTAGCGGATGATCCGCCGGGATGACCAGCGTCAGTTCATCTTCGTACAGCATCACGCCGTGCAGCCCCGGCTGGCGTGGCGGTAGATAGCTGATGCCGATGTCCAAGGAACCGTTGAGCAGCCGCCGCTCGATCTCAAGCCCCGTCAGTTCATAAATCTGTACCACCAGATGCGGCTGGGCCTTGCGCACCCGCTCAAGCATCTGCGGCACCAGGCTGGTGTGCACGGTTTGCAACACACCAATCGCCAATGTTCGCAGTGCCTGACCCTTGAAGTTGCCCAGCGCCTCACGCGCCCGCTGCATGCCGTCGAGCAGTGGCAAGGCGTGGTTGTACAAGGTGTGGGCGGCGAGGGTCGGCAGCAGGCGTTTGCTGCTGCGCTCGAACAGCGTGACGTCGAGGTTCTGTTCCAGATGGCGGATCTGCTGGGACAGCGCGGGCTGAGAGATCGACAGGCGCTCGGCGGCGCGTCCGACATGACCTTCTTCGTAGACCGCGACGAAATAACGCAGTTGTTTGAAATCCATAAGTAACACTTATCGAAAATGCTGGGAAATCGAAATGGCTCGACGCCGTGAACAGGCCTAGTCTAACCGCATTCACAAGGCTTACAGGGCCGGAAAGCGCAATGACCAGCGTTTGTTTTGAAAGTGTTTGCATAGGCAGTTCAAAAAACCTCGATCGAGGTTTTTTTCAATGAATCTGTTCAGTTTGCGGCGCCAGACGCCGAGCCTCGATGACCTGGCTTTTGAAACCCAGGAATCGGATGCCGCTGACGGCCTGAATGCCGAGCGTCTGATGCCCAGCGTCGAACGCCCGCAGCAGGTATTCGTTCGCGGCCAGGGTTCCTGGCTATGGGACAGCAATGACCGCGCCTACCTGGATTTTTCCCAGGCCGGAGGCGCCAATAGCCTCGGCCACAGCCCTTCGGCGCTGGTCAAAGCCATTGCCAACCAGGCTCAAGCGTTAATCAATCCCGGCTTCAATCTGCACAACCGCGGCATGCTCAGCCTAGCTGAGCGCCTGTGCGCCAGTACTTCCAGCGATCAGGCGTATCTGCTCAACAGCGGCAGTGAAGCCTGTGAGGCGGCGATCAAACTGGCGCGTAAATGGGGCCAGCTGCATCGCGGCGGCGCCTCGCGGATCATTGTCGCCAGACAAGGGTGTCACGGACGTAGTCTGGCGACGATTTCGGCGTCGGACAGTTGCAATTTGCACAACCGTTTTGCGCCGCTGCTGCCGGGTTTCGACCTAGTGCCGTTCAATGATCTGCCGGCGCTGCATGCGGCGGTTGATGCGCAGACCGTGGCGATCATGCTCGAACCGATCCAGAGCGATGCCGGGGTGATCCCGGCGACCGAGCATTACCTCAAGGGTGTCGAACGCTTGTGCCGTGAGTTGGGGATTCTGCTGATTCTCGACGAGGTTCAGACCGGCATTGGCCGCTGTGGCACCATGCTCGCCGAACAATCCTACGGCGTGCGCGCCGATATCGTCGTGCTCGGCAAAGGCCTCGGCGGTGGCGTGCCACTGGCGGCGTTGCTGGCGCGAGGCAAGGCCTGCTGTTTCGACCCCGGCGAGTTGGGTGGCACTCATCACGGCAACGCGTTGATGACCGCCGCAGGGCTGGTCGTGCTCGACAGCGTGCAAGACCGCGCATTCCTCGAACAAATCCGGGACAACGGCCAGCATCTGCGCGAAGGGCTCGCCCGTCTGGCGCATCGTTATGAACATGGCGAGTTGCGCGGGCAAGGACTGTTCTGGGGACTGACCCTGTCGGAAGACTCCGCCGAGGCCGTCGTCAAAGCCGCGCTGCATGAAGGCTTGCTGCTCAACGCCCCACAAGCCAACTGCCTGCGCTTCACCCCGGCGCTCAACGTCAGCAAGGCCAACATCGACGAAATGCTCCTGCGCCTGGCCCGTGCCTTCTCCCGGGTACGCACCGCGCAGCTGCAATGCCGCAAAGGGATTGCCGTCTGAGCTGAAATTTCCCACCCGAATTCAAGAACCGTCTCGCGGTATAACGCACGCCCCACGCCTGATTCTTTTGGCGTGGGGCGTTTTTTTGTGGCCGGGTAATGGCGATCAGATGGCGAGATTGTGGTTTGCACTGAACCCTGACAAACGGCACAGGTCGATTAGCTTGTATGGCTCAGGTGAGCCAACCCCAATCAGGAGCTGCCCCATGGACTTTATCCGCATCATCATCGCCATTCTGTTGCCGCCACTGGGTGTGTTTCTGCAGGTCGGGTTCGGCGGCGCGTTCTGGCTGAACATTCTGCTGACGTTGTGCGGTTACATCCCGGGGATCGTGCACGCGGTGTACATCATCGCCAAGCGTTGAGTCTCAGTCCGTCAAACCCATCACTCGCCGGTAGAACCGCCATTCCTGCTCCAGCGCATGGGCCTGGTTGGCGGCCCGGCGGAAGCCGTGGCGTTCGTCGGCGTAGTAATGCGCTTCGACTTCAATGCCGTTTTGCTCCAGGGCCGCGACCATGTCGCGGGTCTGTTGCGGTACGACCACGGCGTCCAGTTCGCCCTGAAAGAAAATCACCGGTACGCGAATGTTGCCTGCGTGCAGCAACGGCGTGCGGGCGGCGTAGCGTTCGGCATCTTTATCGGGATCGCCGATCAGCCAGTCCAGATAATCGCCTTCAAACTTGTGCGTCGCGCGGCCGAGGGCCACCGGGTTACTGACGCCGTACAGACTGGCGCCGGCGCGGAATACCTGATGGAACGCCAATGCACAAAGCGTGGTGTAACCTCCGGCGCTACCGCCACGGATGAATGCACGCTCACCGTCGATCATGCCGCGATCATTCAGATAAGCCACGACCGCACAGGCATCCTCGACATCCACTGCACCCCAGCTGAGATGCAGCGCTTGCCGATACTCCCGGCCATAACCGCTGCTGCCTCGGTAGTTGAGGTCGGCGACGGCGAAGCCGCGTTGCGTCCAGTACTGGATGCGCGGGTCGAGCATCGGGTAGCAGGCTGAGGTAGGGCCGCCGTGGATGAACACCACCAACGGTGGTTTCACGTCGCCATTTGTGGCCGGGTAAAAGAAGCCGTGCGCTTCACCTGAACCGCTGGGGTAGCGCAGGGTTTGCGGGCGGCTGATGCGCTCCGCTGGCAGCGGTGCGACACCGCCGGCCAGGACATTCATTTCACGCGATTTGCGATCAATGGCGATCACCGCTGAAGGGCTGATCGGTGACGCGGCAATGCAGTAAATGAACTGATCATCGACAGCCAGATGACGGAAGCGGCTGTAGTCGCCGGTGAAGTCTTCGCCGTTGAGCGCCAGACGACCGAAACCGCCTTCGCTCCAGCTCGCCAAAAAGCCTTCGTCGGTGGGCAGCCAGGTGCAGCCGCCAAGTTGCCATGGGGCCGGCGCGTGATCGGCTTCGGCGCTAGCTAACGGCTGCAAGCCGTTTGCCGACTCGCCCCACGGTTGCCAATATCCGCCACGGTCGGTCAGACAGCCCAGTCGGCCGCTGGCATCGAAGCGCGGTTGCTGGATCGACTCTTCAAGCGTTTCACCAGCCACGCAACGTGGGGTAGAAAATCCGCTATCAGAACGCTCGGCGAGCATCAGTCGGGTGGAAGTCCACGGCTGATGCGGACGGCTCCATTCGATCCACGCCAGGCGCTGGCCGTCCGGGCTGATGATCGGCGACGCGTAAAAATCCGCGCCTTCAACCAGCGTATGGCGGTCGCCATTCGCCAGATCGATCGCCACCAACCGATGGCAATCACCGTTCTCTTCAACGGCCAGCACCTGCCCATCGGCAAAATGCAGATCGCCATATCGACACTCGCCCGACGTCAATGCCACGGGCTCGCCGACCAGCGTCTGTCGGTACAGTTGCTGATCCGCCTCGTTAACGAAAACCACCCCGTCAGGCGTCAGACAAAACGCCCCACCGCCATATTCGTACACCCGACTGCGCACGCTGAGACCCGCAGGCGTCAGACATTTCGCCGCGCCATCACGCCAGTGCCAGATCCGGCAGGCGGCGTCCGTCGGGCGATATTCATTCCAGAACAAACCATGGGCGCCGAGCTGCAGCTCGGCGAAATCCACGCCGGCAGCAACCGCAGCGGTGGCGCTGAAAGGCTCAGCCTTTGGCGATGAGGCGCGAGTTTCGTTCATTGCGAAAGGCCAGTTGTTCGATGGTCTGGGTGGCGTACTCGGCTTCTTCGCGGGCCTTGAGAATCACACCGTGATGTTCGGACTTGCTGCACACCGGATCTGCATTGCTCGCATCGCCGGTGAGCATGAAGGCCTGGCAGCGGCAGCCGCCGAAGTCCTGTTCTTTTTCGTCGCAGGAGCGGCACGGCTCGGGCATCCAGTCGTAGCCGCGAAAGCGGTTGAAGCCGAACGAGTCGTACCAGATGTGCTGCATGCTGTGGTCGCGCACATTGGGAAATTGTACCGGCAGCTGTCGGGCGCCATGACAGGGCAGGGCGGTGCCGTCCGGTGTGACCGTCAGAAACAGACTGCCCCAGCCATTCATGCAGGCTTTCGGGCGTTCTTCGTAATAGTCCGGGGTGACGAAAATCAGCTTGCACGGATGCCCTTCGGCTTCCAGCTTGGCGCGGTATTCGTTGGTGATGCGTTCTGCGCGGACCAGTTGCTCCTTGGTCGGCAACAGGCCGACACGATTGAGCTGCGCCCAGCCGTAGAACTGGCAGGTGGCGAGTTCGACGAAGTCCGCTTCGAGCGCGATGCACAGCTCGATGATGCGGTCGATCTTGTCGATGTTGTGCCGATGGGTAACGAAGTTCAGCACCATCGGATAGCCGTGGGCCTTCACGGCGCGGGCCATTTCCAGTTTCTGCGCGAAGGCTTTTTTCGAGCCGGCGAGCAGGTTGTTCACTTGCTCGTCGCTGGCCTGGAAACTGATCTGGATGTGATCGAGTCCGGCCTTCTTGAAGTCGCTGATCTTCTGTTCGGTCAGGCCGATGCCGGAGGTGATCAGGTTGGTGTAGAAACCCAACTGGCGCGCTTCACGGATCAGCTCGGCGAGGTCCTGACGCACCAGCGGTTCGCCCCCGGAAAAACCCAGTTGCGCCGCGCCCATTTCCCGCGCTTCGCGGAACACCTTGATCCACTGCTCGGTGCTCAGCTCTTTGCCCTGCTCGGCGAAATCCAGCGGATTGGAGCAGTACGGGCATTGCAGCGGGCAGCGGTAAGTCAGCTCGGCGAGCAGCCACAGCGGCAGGCCGACTTCCGGTTTGGCCGGGACTTGCACCGATGACTCAGGCAAGTTCGATCCAGTGCTGCGCACGGGCAACCTCCATGAATTGCTCGATGTCGTCACCGAGCTCGGGCACGCCGGGGAACTGTCTGTCGAGTTCGGCAATGATTGTCGCGACGTCCCGCTCACCGTCGATCAGGCCGCCGATCAGCGCGGCACTTTCATTGAGCTTGATCATGCCTTCCGGATATAGCAGCACGTGGCCTTTCTGGGCCGGTTCGTACTGGAAACGGTAGCCGGGACGCCAGGTCGGGGTCTTGCTGCGGTCGAAACTCATAAGGCGATTCCTTTATGCCAGACCCGTTGATCGGTGACGCTGTGATACGGCGGGCGGTTCAGTTCGTAGGCCATGCTCATGGCATCGAGCATGCTCCAAAGAATGTCCAGTTTGAACTGGAGAATTTCCAGCATGCGCTCCTGGCCTTCGCGGGTCTTGTAGTGCTCCAGCGTAATCGCCAGGCCATGCTCGACATCGCGTCGGGCCTGGCCGAGACGAGTGCGGAAATATTCGTAGCCGGCCGGGTCGATCCACGGGTAATGCTGCGGCCAGCTGTCGAGCCGCGACTGGTGGATCTGCGGCGCGAACAGCTCGGTCAGCGAGCTGCTGGCGGCTTCCTGCCAACTGGCGCGGCGGGCGAAGTTGACGTAGGCATCGACGGCGAAACGCACGCCGGGCAGCACCAGCTCCTGGGAACGCAATTGATCCGGATCGAGACCGACGGCCTGGCCCAGACGCAGCCAGGCTTCGATGCCGCCGTCTTCACCGGGAGCGCCGTCGTGGTCGAGCAAGCGCTGGATCCACTCGCGGCGGATCTCGCGATCCGGGCAGTTGGCGAGGATCGCCGCGTCTTTCAGGGGGATGTTCACCTGATAGTAGAAGCGATTGGCGACCCAGCCCTGGATCTGCTCGCGGGTGGCCCGGCCTTCATACATCGCGACGTGATACGGGTGATGAATGTGGTAATAGGCGCCCTTGGCGCGCAGGGCCGCTTCGAATTCGGCGGTGGACAGCGGGGTGTCGGTCATTGCGGTTCTCCGGGCCATTCGTTACAGGACGATGCTCATGCCGTCATACGCCACTTCAACACTGCGCCGCACCAGTTCCGCGCGCTCCGGGGAGTCTTCGTCGAGAATCGGGTTGGTGTTGTTGATGTGGATAAGCACCTTGCGCTGCTCGGGAAGCTGCTCCAGCACTTCGAGCATGCCGCCGGGGCCGTTCTGGGCCAGGTGGCCCATTTCGCGGCCGGTGCGGGTGCCGACGCCACGGCGCTGCATTTCATCGTCGTCCCACATTGTCCCGTCCACCAGCACGCAGTCGCTGCCGGCCATGATTTCCAGCAGCGGCGCGTCGACCTTGCCCAGGCCTGGGGCATAGAACAGTTTGCCGCCGGTGCTGAGGTCTTCGACGATCAGGCCGATGTTGTCGCCCGGGTGCGGGTCGAAGCGGTGCGGCGAGTAGGGCGGTGCTGCGCTGCGCAACGGCAGCGGGGTGAAGCGCAGGTTCGGGCACGCAGCGACGGTGAAACTCTGGTCGAGTTCGATGCGGTTCCAGTCCAGCCCGCCGTTCCAGTGCTTGAGCATGGTGAACAGCGGGAAACCGGTGCTCAGGTCTTCGTGGACCATGTCCGTGCACCAGACTTGATGCGGGCAACCTTCGCGCAGGCTGAGCAGGCCGGTGGTGTGGTCGATCTGGCTGTCCATCAGGATGATCGCGCTAATGCCGGTATCACGCAGGGCGCGGCCCGGCTGCATCGGGGCGAAGCTCTGAAGCTGCGCGCGGATGTCCGGGGAGGCGTTGCACAGCACCCAGTTCACGCCGTCATCGGAAATCGCGATGGACGATTGGGTACGGGCCTGGGCATTCAGGCTGCCGTCGCGAAAACCGGCGCAATTGACGCAGTTGCAGTTCCACTGCGGAAAACCGCCACCGGCGGCCGAACCCAGAATCTGGACGAACATGAACGCTCCATCATTTCAACGCTGAAAATAAAACGCCCCGGCGAGCCGAGGCGTTGCACTGCAGTGTTCTGCTTGAGGCAGGACTCAGCGGCTGGCGAAGTACATGGTGACTTCGAAGCCGATGCGCAGGTCGGTGTAAGCAGGTTTGGTCCAAGCCATCGGGTGACTCCTTTTTCAGGTGGGTGAGATAGCGCTATCCATAGGTATAGTCCACGGCAGCACAGGGATGTTCCAAATAGTTAGGTGGCTATGTTACTCAAAATTTCGGTGGCTTTGCCCGTGAATCTTTGAGAAAGCTCCTTGCAGCCCCGGTAATGATCATTTTGCCGCTTGCCATGGCGCGCCCGGCGCAGGGCTGTTGGCCAGACCATGCCAGCCGCCTTCGGCGCGGATCAGACGTTGGGCAGCGGCCAGCAATGTCGGGCGATCCAGTTGAGCGATGGCGCTGCGCAATTGCACCAGATAATCCGACGAGTGGCCGGCGAGGCGGGCCTGCCACAGGAGTTCAGCCGCATCTTTGCCGGACAGGACGTTGTCATCGAACTGATCGGCAAGCGTCTGGCGTTGCTGAGTGAGGCTGGCAGCATCCAGCTGTTCGACAAGGGCTGGCAGGTCATCGAGAAACTGCTGAATGTGGTCGAGCAATTGCGCGGCGGTGGCCGTGGGCGATTGCACACCGAACAGCAATCCGGTCTGGCCGTGGAACTGGCGCAACCCGCTGAACACGGCATAGCCGAGTTGCAGTTCGACGCGCAGGCGTTGGTAGAACGGTGTCTGGCACAGGTGCGCGAGCAGGCGCCACGCGGCTTCGTCGTCGATTTCACGGCTGGCGGTCGGGCAGAGCAGCAGCAAGGCATGTTCGCTGGACGCGCTGTCGATCTGACTCCACCGGTATCCGGCGTTGATTGCCGACGGTGCGGGAATTTGATTGTCCGGGATGCCGGGGATGCGACTCAGGGCCAGACCCATGGCTGACTGGGTTTGCGGGCTTAACCCCAAAGCCAGACCGTCCCAGCGGGACGTTGTCCACAGGTGGGCGGCGTCATCGGATTCGCCGATGGCTGGCAGGCACTGTTCGGGCAGTATTTTGAGCAGTTGGCGGATCGGTATCAGCGACGGTTGTGGCTCGCCTTTTGCGGAATCGGCGCCTACTTGTGTCAGAGATTTCAGCGCGTGTTCCAGGACAACGGGCAGCGTGTCCTGCAGGCCAGTGAGTTTCAGCAGCCACTGATCAGCTGAGGCGCTGAAAGACAACTCGACCCCAGCCTGACGCGCGTCGTCGGAAACCTCCCGCAGACTGCGTTGCAGTTTCGCTTGCAGCTCGGTCGTGGCCGCCGCTTCCGTCTGCCAGCGCACATACACCGCACCTTCGTCACCGTTATCCGGCAGCGCCTGGCTGAATTGCATCGGCGAGCGTTCGCGGCGGCTGCGCGAGCGATCCTGAGCAAACGTGCGCAGGCCCCGGTGGGCGCTGGTCTGGCCGCGGATCAGGCCGGCGTTGGCCAGTGGCTCGGCTGCGCGCAGGAACGGATTGGCAGCGGGCAGATGCCAGTGACTGCTGAAGTTATCCACAGTGCCGATTTTGCCGAGAATCACTTTGAGCGCCGCAACGGCCGTTTCGGAGATTTCATTCTCGAGTTGTTCGCTGTCGAGTCGGGCCAACTGCAATGCACCGCTGACCTGCTGCTGCCGTTCAAGCAGCGTTGCATACTCCTGACGCAACGCCGGCCAGTCCTGCTGCGCTGCGAAGAAACTCAGCCAATCCAGACAATGCTCGCGAATGAGGTCGAGCGAACCGGAAGCTGAAGTGAACTGAAGATGCAGCAAGGCTTGCCCGCCGAACTGGTACTGCACGCTAGCTTGCAAGCCGTCAGCGAGCCCCTGCTGCCGCAAATGCGCGAGCAATCCACCGGGTTTGGCGCTGTTCAGCCAGTGACAGAGAAACGCCAGCGCCTCGGCCGACGACTCCGGCAAATCCTCCAACGCAAACAGCAGATTGCCGTGCCGCTCGCCGACCTGTTGATAACTTTCTTGTGCGTTGTCCATCAAGCGAACGGGGGCAGCCTGTGCAGTTTTATCCCCAGGCGTCAGCGTGGCGGCAAACTGTTCGGCCTGCGTGCGCAGTTCTTCAACACTCTGCGGCCCGAGCAGGCTCAAAGTCATCTGCCCGGTGCGGTAAAACTGCTGATGAAAGTCTTTCAACGCCTGCTGAAAATCCGCTTGCTCTAACGGCAGGCTGTCGCGGTTCCCGGCATGAAAGCCGCGCAACGGATGCGCTGCCGACAATCCCTCAAACAGCGCCTCTTTCTGCTGAGCCGCCGCATCCTGCGACCACGCGACAAACTCCGCCTGCAACACTTCCCGTTCCCGCAACTGATCGTCCGGATTCATACGCGGTCGGGCGAGCATGTCTGACAGACGCTCCAGCCCACCGCTGAAGGACGCTGGCGGCAACTCAAAGAAGAAATCGGTGGTGCGCTCACGGGTGCTGGCATTCACCTGACCGCCGTGACCTTGCACGTAGGCCATCAGCCCTTGCTGTGCAGGAAAACGCTCGGTGCCTAGGAACAGCAAATGCTCAAGGAAATGCGCCAACCCCGGCCACGCCAACGATACGTCATGACTGCCGGCAGCCACCCGCAACGCGGCGGCGCTGCGCTTCAGGCCGGGCACGTGACGCAGGGTCACGCGCAAGCCGTTGGCCAGGGTTTCTGTGTGGGGGCGGGGGTGAGTCGGCGCAGGCATGGGCACTTCCAGAACAGTGAAGTGCCAATGCTAGCGGATTAGCGCTTGTTGAGCGCGTCGTAAAGTTCCGGGCGGCGGTCGTTGAAGTAGCGGTTGGCGCTGCGCGAGTCGACCATCAACTGGCGATCCAGCTCACCGACGATCAAGGCTTCGTCCAGTCCGGCCTGGGCGATGCGGCTGCCATCCGGCGCGGCGATGCTGCTTTGCCCGCAGTAATGGATGTCGCCTTCGTGGCCACAATAGTTGGCGTACGCCACGTAGCACTGGTTTTCGAAGGCGCGGGAGCGCACGGAGACGTCGGCAATGAAATCGAAAGGAATCATGTTGGCTGTCGGCACCAGAATCAGCTCGGCACCTTCAAGGGCCAGGCGCCGGGCGTTTTCCGGGAACTCCAGGTCGTAGCAGATCAGGAAACCCAGCTTCCAGCCTTTGAGCTCGACGATGGGAAACTCGCCATCACCGGGGCTGAACATCGAACGGTCCAGATCGCCGAACAGATGCGTCTTGCGGTAATTGCACAGGCGCTCGCCGTTCGAATCGATCAACTGCACGGCGTTGTAGATCTGTCCTTCGGCGGTGCGCTCAGGGTAACCGTAGAGTATCGCCAGACCGGCAGCCTTGGCGATCCGTCCTACTTGCTGCGCCCACTCACCGTTGTAGACCTCGGCCAATGTCGCAACCGCCTCCTTGCCGATGTTGTAGCCGGTCAGGAACATCTCCGGCACCACCAGCAGGCCGGCGCCTTTGGCCTCCATCGCCAGTTGATGCAGGCGCTGAAGGTTGGCGGCGGGTTCCAGTGGCAACGGTGGACATTGGTAAAGGGCTACACGCATCAGGGATTCCTCTTACTCGGGCAGGGCGATCGGGCCGATGTCGTTGAACACATCACCCGGGCCGGGGTTCTCTGTATGAGTGGACCCGCCGAAGTGCTTCATGATTCCCCACACTGCGTTGAGCGAGGTCTGCACCGCGCCTTCAACCCACGCTGGCGTCCACGAAACGTCGTCGCCGGCGATGAAAATCCCGCGCTGCTCCGGCGGCATGTCGTCCTGCATGAAGTGCGCGTACATGCGCTGGTTGTAGCGATAGTGGCCGGGCAGGGCGCCCTTGAACGCGCCGAGAAAGTGCGGGTCGGCTTCCCAGGACACGGTGATCGGATCGCCGATGATCCGCGCGGCGATGTCGACTTTCGGGTAGATCTTCTTCAGCGCATCCAGCGCCAGTTTCACGCGTTTTTCCACCGGGTGCGGGAGCATCTTGAGCGCATCGCTCATCCACGAGTACGACAGGCAGATCACGCCGGGTTTGTCGTCGCCGTTGTCGAACAGGTAAGTACCACGGGTCAGGCGATCAGTGAGGGTCATGCTCATCAGGTCGCGGCCGGTTTCCGGGTCCTTGTCCTTCCAGAACGGGCGGTCGACCATCACGAAGGTTTTCGACGATTGCATGTAGCGAGTGCGGTCCAGCGCCATCCACATCTTCTGCGAGAACAGGCTTTCGTCGCATTCGATCTGCGTGGTCAGCAGCCAGCTCTGGCAGGTGGTCAGTACGGCGGCGTATTCGCGGGTGTCGCCGTTGTTGTCGGTGACCGCGAAACGTCCGTCGGGCGCGTGGGCAATTTTCTTCACCCCGGAACGTGGAGCGCCGTGGTGCAGCGATTTCAGGCTGGTGCCTTGCGGCCAGTGTACGCAGCGTTCCGGCGCATGACGCCAGATGCCTTGCGGCACTTGTTCCACGCCGCCGACCACCAGATGCTGGTGATCGTCGCAGTTGGTCATCACTACGCGGAAGATTTCCAGCATCGAGTTGGGGAAGTCCGAGTCCCAGCCACCGGTGCCGAAACCGACCTGGCCGAACACTTCGCGGTGATGGAACGACAATTTGGCGAAGGCTTTCGAGGTGGCGACAAAGTCGTAGAAGGTGCGGTCGTCCCACAGCGGAACCAGAGTGTTCCACAGCTCCTTGAGGTGTGGCACGTCACGGTCGCGAATCGCTTGCTGGATATCGGAGAACTGCGAACCGGCCTCCAGAGCGTCGGCCCAGGCGTCAGCCACTTCCTGGAACAGTGCAGGAAGATCCTTCAGGCTCTGTGCGTAATGGGTTTTGCCTTCCAGGTCGATCACGGTGCTGCCGGAGGCCGGCGTCAGCGGGTTGGGGAAGGGCTTGGTCTCCAGACCGAGTTTGTCGACGTAGTGATAGAACGCAGTGGAGGACACCGGGAAGCGCATGCCGCCTAGCTCGGCGACGATGCCGTCAGTGCCGTTGAACGCCTGGGAACGCAAACGGCCGCCGAGCTTCGAGGCTTCATAAACGACGGGTTTCAAGCCGAGTTTCATCAACTCATAAGCCGCCACCAGACCGGCGATACCGGCCCCGACGATCGCCACTTCGGCCCCGTGATTGTGCTCCGGAATGCTGCCCAGACCGGCCGGGTGTTCGATCCAGTCGTCAAAGGCGAAAGGAAAGTCCGGGCCGAAGATGGTGACTGGTTTCTTACCGTCTGCAGGATGGCGATTGTTCTTGTTCATGGCTGACCTTGCTGGCGACCCGACGCTGGATGCGCGTCTGAGTATAGGAAAAGATGCCAGCCATTCTAGGGAGCGTAGAACACGTTAATAAGACGCAATGTGTCGTCGTTTTGAGTGTAGGTGCTGCAATCTGACGATCTTGTTGGTCAGACTGGATGCCCGCGATCGATCTTGCTGCTGAGGATGATCGACGTCGTGGTCTTCTCTACACCGTCTACGCTGCCGATCTGATCCAGAAGCTGATCCAGCTGCTCCGGTGAATCGGTCCGTAACCACGCCACGTAATCAAATTCGCCACTCACCGCGCACAATTGCTGTACCTGAGCCATTGCGCTCAAGCGGCGCAACACCTCTTTGCCGGAGCGTGGCTGCACCTTGATCCCGACGTAAGCCTGCAATCCGCCGTCCACCACACGTTGGCCCAGACGCACACCATAGCCAGTAATGACTTTGGCCTTTTCGAGCCGCGCCAGTCGCGAAGTCACGGTCGTGCGGGCGATCCCCAATTGCCGGGCCAGCATCGCCACGCTCTCGCGGGCGTTGATTTGCAGGGCAGCGATCAGCTGACGGTCGATTTCATCGAGCACGGGTGGGCGGATGTCGGGCAAGGGCAGGCTCCAGCGGTACGGATCAATGGGGTCGCATGTTACAGGCTCGCCACGCGAGGCGCTTGTGAGCGCTGATTGAGCGGCGGGGGATCAGGCAGCCGCCGGATCGGGGGATTTTACTGAAACAAAAGAACAGACAAATGATTTGACTTGCCTGCTGCCTTTATCAAAAATGGCCTCAAGAGCGCGAAATCTGCTGCCTTGCAGGGCTTCAGCAGACGTAGGTACCTCAGCGATGCTGCAACATCGGTGTAAGGTGAGACCTCTTCATCCCATTTCCTGAGGATGCCAATATCAGGATTCAAATATTCAAGGGGAGCCAGCAGGCTCCCCTTTTTGTTTGTCCTGAAGAACGTATCTCTTGTAGAGAAGTTCGCCCTGGCGGTGCTTGTTCATCGCTCTTGCCGGGGCATGCATGAAGTTCCACAGGACGTGTCCGTGCCTGACATCTACCACGACGAGCATGTCATTTTTTGCCTCGTAGGCGTTGATGAAGGCCATGCGGTATCCGCCGTTGTCGTACAGCACTCTCCATATTTCAAACGGTCCCGTCAGCGTATCAATCGCATGCCGAACGTAGCGCTCTCGTGAGTCAGCGCGTTTTTCGACGATGTGGGCAAGTTTGTCCCTCATGACCGCAACGTTTCCGATCGGGGTGAGGATGGTGACTGCGAGCAACGCCTCATCGATGAATCCGAAGTGAGCCAGGAGAATTCTGAGGGCTCCTTGCGCATCGTCTGCCCTTTTCACTTCATCAATTGCGGCTGAGCGAAGCTCCCTGGCCAGCGTACGCAGGTCGGGCAAAGCTAAGTCGATCCATGTTTGTTGGCCACTGGATTCTTTTATCAGTGGCGCAGCATTCACGAGCATGAAAGTAATCCCTGGCGAACAGCGGCGCCCGGAGATTACTCGTTCGAAGAAAAGGCCAACAAGGCCGAAAACGGAGTGAAAACACAGCTTGGGAAATAACCTACAGACCTTGCGGTAGTCTTCCGAACGTTGCGCTTGTGAAGAACGTAAAACACCAAACGACAGGCGAAAAAAAGCCGCGCGAGTGCGCGGCTTTTTCATGTTTGGTGGGCCCACACGGACTTGAACCGTGGACCAAAGGATTATGAGTCCTCTGCTCTAACCAACTGAGCTATAGGCCCTCAGTAGGCCGCGGATTATAGCGACGGTTTCTCGGCTGTGCTATCCGAAAAATCTGATACGGCTATGCGAAGAAACGTCGCGGCAAATTCCTCGGGTGGGAGCGGCAGGCTGACGATGTAGCCCTGGATCTGTTCGCAGCCCTCAGCGGCGAGGAATTGTTGCTGGGCCTGGGTTTCCACGCCTTCGGCGATCACGGTGAATTGCATGCTGCGGCCCAGGGCAATGATGGCGCGCACGATTGCCGCGTCGTGCGGGTCATCGGGCAGGCCACGGACGAAAGACTGGTCGATCTTGAGAATGTCCAGCGGCAGGCGCTTGAGGTAACTCAGCGAGGAATAACCGGTGCCGAAGTCGTCGATGGCCAGTTGCACGCCCAGGTGTTTGAGCTGGTGCAGCACCGCCAGCGCTTCTTCGGCCTGGCTCATGATGAAGTTTTCGGTAATTTCCAGTTGCAGTAATTCCGGCCGCAGGCGGTTGTCCTTGAGCAGTTGCTCGATGCGTCCCAGCAGGTTCGGCTGGCGTAGTTGCGCGCCGGCGAGGTTGACCGACAGCGGGCCGAGGGACTCGTAGATCTGGCCCCACTCGAACATCTGCCGGCAGGCGGTCTCCAGCACCCAGTCGCCGATTTGCAGAATCATCCCGTTCTCTTCCGCCAGCGGGATGAAGTGCTCCGGCGGCACATCGCCGAAGTTCGGGTGGCGCCAGCGGATCAAGGCTTCGGCGCCGACCAGGCTGTGATCGTCGAGGCTGATTTTCGGTTGGTAATAGAGGTACAGCTCCTCGCGCTCGATGGCCCGGCGAAGTTCGTGCTCCAGCGCCACACGCTCGCTGGCCTGGGCGGTGAGATCGCGGGTGTAGCTTTCGACCCGGTTGCGGCCCTTGGCCTTGGAGCGGTACATCGCCGCGTCTGCGTTCTTGATCAGGGTCGCGACATCGCAGCCGTCGCGCGGGTAAAGGCTGGTGCCGATGCTGGCGCTGATGAAGAACTCATGCTCGCCAGCCTGGAATGGCGCGCCAAAGCAGTTCAGCAGTTTGGTGGCGATGTTGTCGGCATCGCCGGGTTGCTGCAGGCCGGGCAGCAGAATGATGAATTCGTCGCCACCCAGCCGCGCGACGGTGTCGATATCGCGTAATTGCTCCTTGAGGCGCACGGCGATGCCCTTGAGCAGCAAATCGCCGACCGGGTGACCGAGGCTGTCGTTGATGTGCTTGAAACGATCGAGGTCGAGGAACAGCACCGCGCCCTGGCCGCCGTTTTCCTGCTGACTGTTGAGTGCCATCAACAGGCGGCTTTCGAACAGCGTGCGGTTTGGCAGGCCGGTGAGCGGGTCGTGATGCGCCTGGTAGTCGAGTTTGGCCTGGGCGTGCTTGAGGCTGGAGATATCGGCGAACACCGCAACGAAGTGGGTGATGAACTTGTCGCGGTTGCGCACGGCGCTGATGGTCAGCCAGCTCGGGTACAGCTCGCCATTCTTGCGCCGGTTGGAGATTTCGCCCTGCCAGTGACCTTCGTCGGTCAATTGATGCCACATCGCCGCGTAAAACGCGCTGTCGTGCAGCCCGGAGGCCAGCAGGCGAGGGGTGTGACCCAGCGCTTCGCTTTCGCTGTAACCGGTGATTTCGGTGAAAGCCCGGTTCACGGCGCTGATGTGTTGCTGGGTGTCGGTGATCAGCACACCTTCGGCAGTGCTCTCGAACACGGTTGCAGCCTGTTGCAGCTTTTCCTGCATCAGGTGGCGTTCGGTGATGTCCCGGGCGATGGTCAGCATGCAGTCTTCGTCGCCGATCGGCAGTGGACGGCTGGACACCTCGCAGAGCCGGATCTGCCCGTCGCTGCGACGGATGTGGCAGCTGAAGTCGCGAACGAACCCGTCGCGGTGCAGCAGGTCGAGCATTTGCTTGCGTTCGTTGAGGTTGACCCAGATGCCCAGGTCCAGCGCCGAGCGATCCACCGACATGGCGCTGTTGAAACCGGTGATGCGACTGAAACCTTCGTTGACCTCCAGCAGCAAGCCATCGCTCTGGCGCGACAGCAGCAGACCGTCCGGCGAGGCGTGGAAGGCCTTGGCGAACTTCTCTTCGGAGGTTTGCAGTTGCTGTTGGGTTTCCTTGAGCTGGGTAATGTCGCGCACCACCACGACCAGTGCGGGCGTGGTGTCGAGCTCGAAGGGTTCGGCGGATATCAGCCCGGTAAACACCTGGCCATTGTTGCGGCGAAAGGGCATCTCCAGGTTGCGAATGCTGCCGGCTTGCAGCCGCTGAAGCAGGCCTGGGCCAACTCCGGGAATGCCCCAGATGTTGAGTTCGGTGGCAGTCTGGCCGATAACTTCTTCGGCTTTGAGCCCGATCTGTTCCTCAAAGGCTTCGTTCACCTCCAACAGGCAGCCGTCGGAGAGCCGGGCGATGACCAGGATGTCCGGGCATTGCTGGAATACCGAAGCGAATTTCTGTTCCGACAGGCGCAATGCCTCTTCGGTGCGCTTGGTTTCGCTGATGTCGATCATCAGGCCGCGCATCACCGGTTCGTGGCCATGTTCGATCAGGCTGACGATGTCACGCACCCACAAGCAACGGCCGTCAGCGGTGATTACGCGGTAATCGAGGCTGTGATCGCGCCCGGCCAGCACCTCGTGATCGCAAAAACTCTGGGCACGGGTCAGATCTGCCGGGTGAATGATGTTGCGCCAGAAGCCCGGAATCAGCCAATGGGACAGGGGATAACCGAGCAGATCTTCGGCGTGGGGCGACACATAGCTGTAGGTGAAATCGCTGATCCGCGCTTCCCAGGCGATGGCCGAAAGACTCTCCACCAGTCCGCGATAATGGTATTCGCTGCTGCGCAGCTCCTGTTCGAGGTCGATGCGCCGGGCGATTTCCGAACTCAGGCGCCGGTTGATGCGGATCACCACTGCCAGGACGATGACCAGGAGCGAGAGGCCCGGTAAACCGTAAATCAGCAGATCCGACCAGAATGTCCGGTGATCGAGAACGTTGCCGACCCAATGCTCCTGAATGCTGCTGATTTCTTCCGGGGACATGTCAGCCAACACCTTGTCCAGAATCCCCACCAGCATTTTGTTGTCCCGGGGGACGCCCATCGCCAGTTGGTAGCGGTAAGGGGTCTCGCCGCTGACGTATAAGCCGTCGAGCTTGAGCTGACGCAGGCTCCAGACACTGGAGGCCAGATCGCCGACCACCGCGTCGACTTCATCGGTGGCCAGGGCCTGCAACGCGGAGCTGACGTTGGGCATTGCCACCAGGTTCAGGTCAGGATGATGGGTGCGCAGCAGTTCATGGGGCGCGTAGTTTTCGACAACGGCGATTTTCAGGCCGTAAAGATCCTCGAGCTTGCGCGGTTGTGGGCCGCCGACGTGGGCGAGGATGACGATCGGAAAGTCGAGATAAGGGCGGGTGAACGACAAATAACTCTGGCGCTCCGGGGTGGACATGATGCCCGGAAGCAGGTCCAGCGTGCCGTTTTTCGCCTGTTCGAGCACGACGGTCCAGCTCACCGGCTCGATGGGGGTGAGTTTGATCGCCAGGCGTTGGCGAATCACATCGATATAGTCCGCTGCCAGGCCCTGATAGCGGTTCTGGTCGTCGCGGAACTCGAAGGGCGGCCACGACGCATCCACACCCAGGCGCAAGTCCGGGTGAGCCGCCAGCCAGCTACGTTCTTCATCGGTCAGAGTCAGCGCGTCAGCCGTTGCGGTCCAGATCATCAGTGACAGCAAAAAAAGCACGGACGCCAGTCTGGGCATAACGGTCTCGTTATGGCTCGGGGGAATGTTTCGAGTGTAGACGGGCTGTGCGCGGGGGGAGGGCGGAGCTGGGTATTTAATCTGCCATATAAACAAAACCCCCGGCCTGGGCCGGGGGTTCTGGTGTCACTCGTCGAGGAAGGAGCGCAGATGCTCGCTTCGCGTCGGGTGGCGCAGCTTGCGCAGCGCCTTGGCTTCGATCTGACGGATCCGCTCACGGGTCACGTCAAACTGTTTGCCGACTTCTTCGAGCGTATGGTCGGTGTTCATGTCGATACCGAAACGCATGCGCAGTACCTTGGCTTCACGGGCAGTAAGGCCGGACAGCACTTCGCGGGTCGCTTCTTTCAGGCTCTCAACAGTGGCGACATCGATTGGCGACTGCATGGTCGAGTCTTCGATGAAGTCACCCAGATGGGAGTCTTCGTCATCACCGATCGGGGTTTCCATGGAGATCGGCTCTTTGGCGATCTTCAATACCTTGCGGATCTTGTCCTCAGGCATTTCCATGCGTTCACCCAGCTCTTCCGGGGTCGGTTCGCGACCCATTTCCTGCAGCATCTGGCGGGAAATACGGTTGAGCTTGTTGATCGTCTCGATCATGTGCACCGGAATACGGATGGTGCGGGCCTGGTCGGCGATCGAGCGAGTGATCGCCTGACGGATCCACCAGGTGGCATAAGTCGAGAACTTGTAACCACGACGGTATTCGAACTTGTCCACCGCTTTCATCAGACCGATGTTGCCTTCCTGGATCAGATCGAGGAATTGCAGGCCGCGGTTGGTGTACTTCTTGGCGATGGAGATCACCAGACGCAAGTTCGCTTCAACCATCTCTTTCTTCGCGCGGCGGGCTTTCGCCTCACCGATCGACATGCGACGGTTGATGTCCTTGATCTCGGCGATGGTCAGGCCGGTCTCGGTTTCCAGCGCGGTCAGCTTCTGCTGGCAACGGATGATGTCCGGTTGCACGCGGGCAATGGCTTCGGCGTACTTGCTCTTGCCTTTGGCCAGGGCGTCGGACCAGCTTTCGTCGACTTCGTTGCCAGGGAACTGACGCAGGAAGTCAGCGCGTGGCATACGTGCATCACGTACGCACAGTTGCATGATCGCGCGCTCTTGCTGACGCAGACGATCCAGGGCACTGCGAACACGCTCGACCAGGGCTTCGAATTGCTTCGGCACCAGTTTGATCGGCATGAACAGCTCGGCCAGGGCCAACAGTTCGGCAATCGCCGCCTTGTTGTTGCGACCGTGCTTTTTCAGGGCCTTGCGGGTGATTTCCATCTGATCGGCCACGGCGCCGAAGCGCTGTGCGGCAATGACCGGATCCGGACCGCTTTCGGCTTCTTCTTCGTCATCGGAAGCTTCGGCGTCATCGTCCTCGGAATCGTCGTCCGCTTTCGCGGCTTTCGCGTCGATCGGTGGCGGGACTTCGGCGGCAGGCGGCGTGATGCCGTCGTCCGGGTCGATGTAACCGCTCAGAACGTCGGACAGGCGACCACCTTCGGTGGTGACGCGAGTGTACTCGGAGAGAATATGGTCAACCGTGCCAGGGAAGTGCGCGATGGCGCTCATCACTTCACGGATGCCTTCTTCGATACGCTTGGCGATTTCGATTTCGCCTTCACGAGTCAGAAGCTCGACCGTACCCATTTCACGCATGTACATGCGCACCGGGTCAGTGGTGCGACCGATATCGGTCTCCACCGCCGCCAACGCAGCGGCTGCTTCTTCCGCAGCGGCCTCGTCGGTATCGGCGTCGGCCAGCATAAGGGCGTCCGCATCCGGAGCACTCTCGTGTACGGGGATCCCCATGTCGTTAATCATGCGGATGATGTCTTCCACCTGCTCCGGATCTGAAATATCCTCGGGCAGGTGGTCGTTGACCTCGGCGTAAGTCAGATACTTCTGCTCACGACCCAGTTTGATCAACTCAATAATACGAGACTGCTGTTGCGCTTTTCCGGACATAACACCCTATCCACTGAAGGTCTTGGCGGGCAAAAAACAAGCCGAGGATTATACCTGAGCTATGACCTCACGCGCCAGTTGAGGTCGGGTTTGATGCGGAAACATTGCGACTTAAAAGGTCGCGCAGTTGATTTTTCTCTTCGGCGCTCAGTTCGCTTTGACGCGCTTTCCTGAGCAGTTGTTCCAGATTTCGCTCGCGTTGGCGGGCTGACAAGCTAGTAATGGTGTCGAAAAACTGTTGTTCAAGGTTGTCTCCGTCAATCAGCCATTCCTTTTCCGCCAGCGCCTTGAGCAAGCGGCCCTGTTCGGTTCCGTGCCATCGCGCGATCAACTGAAATGAGTTTAGCTTGGGATTCTTCTGTACGGCTTCGAGCAGTGCCACCAGCAGTTGTGCGTTGGTCTGGTTCTCGTCCGCGAAGTGCCCGGCATCCTCGACCTTTTCCGCCAGTTGCGGGTGATGCAGCAAGGTTCTCAGGGCGGCGAGGGTCGGTGGTTCGACGGCGGCCGGCACGCGTGGGGCACGGGGCTGGTCGCGATCACCGCCGCGCTTGCCATTCTTGTCCCACGGTTTCTTGTCCCATTTCTTGCCGCCGGCGCCGGATTTCTTCGGCGTCCATTCCTGCTGCGGCACATACATGTCCTGTGCCTGCGGCTGATGGTAGTCGCTGTAGTCCGGCATGGCGTCGTAATCGATGCCCGGGTCGTAGGCCGGCGGCGCTTCCTGCGGAGCGTTCTGGGCCAGCTGGCTGACGCTTTCGCTACTCAGGCCGGTGATCTCGGTCAGGCGCTGGCGCATCAGGATGCGCAGGTTGGCGCCGGGAACCTTGTCGATCAGCGGTGCTGCGAGCGTGGCCATGTGGGCCTTGCCCTCCAGCGAGCGCGGGTCGGCTTCTTCGGTCAGTTGCTGGAAGAAGTAGTCCGCCAGCGGCTGTGCGTGCTGATTGATCCGGGCGCGGAAGGCATCAGTGCCCTCGGCGCGAATCAGCGTATCCGGGTCTTCGCCTTCGGGCAGAAACAGGAAGCGTGCACGACGCCCGTCCTGCAGGCTGGAAAGCGTTGCTTCCAGCGCACGCCAGGCGGCGTTGCGACCGGCCTGGTCGCCGTCGAAGCAAAACAGTACGTTCGGCACGACGCGAAACAGGCGCTTGAGGTGTTCTTCGCTGGTCGCGGTGCCCAGTGTCGCGACGGCATTACGCAGGCCTTGCTGGGCGAGGGCGATGACGTCCATATAGCCCTCGACGACGATGATTTCGTCGAGGTTGCGATTGTTCTTGCGGGCTTCGTACAGGCCGTAGAGTTCCTGGCCTTTATGGAAGACCGGGGTTTCAGGCGAGTTCAGGTACTTTGGCTTGTCGTCGCCGAGCACTCGGCCACCGAATGCGATGATTCGTCCACGGGTGTCGCGAATCGGGAACATCACGCGATCGCGGAAGCGGTCATAGCGTTTGCCGGTTTCGGCGTTCTCGATCAGCAGGCCGGCGTCGATCATGGCTTTCTGCTGCAAGGTGTCGCTGCTCAAGTGTTTGAACAGGTTGTCCCAGCCCGGCGGTGCGAATCCGAGACCGAAGTCCCGGGCGATTTCGCCGGTCAGGCCGCGACCCTTGAGGTAATCCACCGCTGCCTTGCGTGCCGGGTGACTCTTGAGTGCCTGCCGGTAAAAGTCGGCAGCGGCGGTGAGCAGCGGGTACAGCGGTGAATCGGTCGGCTGGCGCGGTTTGTTCGAGCGGCCGCCTTCTTCACGCGGCACTTCCATGCCGGCGGCTTTGGCCAGATCTTCGACAGCCTGGGGGAAGTCCAGGTTGTCGTGATCCATGAGAAAGCCGAGGGCGTTGCCGCCGGCGCCGCAGCCAAAGCAGTAATAGAACTGCTTGTCGGGGCTGACGCTGAACGACGGGGTTTTCTCTTTGTGGAACGGGCAGCAGGCGGTGTAGTTTTTACCGGCCTTCTTCAATTGCACGCGCGAGCTGACCACATCGACGATGTCGGTGCGGTTCAGAAGGTCGTCAATGAAGCTCTGGGGAATCAGCCCGGCCATGGCGTTCTCGTCTGCGCTGTAATGGATCCGATGCGAAAGGCGGCCGGACGCGGGTCATTGAGTGATGCGCGCACGTGAGGCGGCTCGACCGGTGTCGTTTGCGTAATCGCTGTCGGGAAGTGTATCTGCCGAAAATCCACTGACGTTAGTACTCATCAGTTTTCGACTATTCGAAAATGTTGCGCTGAATCCGCTGACGGCCTGTAATCGGCCTCGGATAGCTCATGAAGCGGGCACGCAAGCAGGTGCCTTGGGCTGATCGTCGTAAGAGGAATCAGTGGGTGTGCTCGTCAGTAGCCTTGAAAGGCTCGTCAGAAAAGACGTGCACCGCTGGCAAAAGAGCCAGGCCTGACGCGGTGAAGCGGGTGTGTCTCGGTCGCATCTGCGGCTTCGACGGTGAAGCATCAAGCGTTTTACGCAAATGCCATTAGCCCGGCTGAGGGCCGGGCTTGGCAGAAGCTTGCTACGATCGTCTGTGTATTAGTACAGACGAACGGCGCGGCGCTGTTCGCGCTGAACTTTCTTGGCGTGACGCTTAACAGCAGCAGCTGCCTTGCGCTTACGCTCAGAAGTTGGCTTCTCGTAAAATTCGCGGCTACGAACTTCAGCCAGTACACCGGCTTTTTCGCAGGAGCGCTTGAAACGACGCAGAGCTACGTCGAAGGGTTCGTTCTCTTTAACTTTGACGGCTGGCATCCAGAGCTACCTTCATTCATTACCGGGGTCAACATCCTCGCGGCAAAAGAGCACTTGAAGACGTCGGTTTTTAAGGGTTGCGGATGTTAACCCCTCATCGCTCGGAATGCAAAGCCTCTGATCGAAAACCGCTGGTCGGGGCATCACGCGGCGACTATTATGCGCGCCTTCGAATTCAGCCTAAACAAGGCGCAAACCCATGCTAGTACTGGGATTAGAAACTTCCTGCGACGAAACCGGCGTCGCTTTGTACGACAGCGAACGCGGCCTGCTGGCCGACGCGCTGTTCAGTCAGATCGACCTGCACCGCGTCTATGGCGGCGTGGTACCGGAGCTGGCTTCGCGCGACCACGTCAAGCGCATGCTGCCCCTGATCCGTCAGGTGTTGGCCGAGGCCGACTGCGTGCCGACCGAGATCGATGCCATCGCCTACACCGCGGGTCCCGGCCTGGTCGGTGCTCTGCTGGTGGGGGCGTCCTGTGCTCAGGCGCTGGCGTTTGCCTGGGGCATTCCGGCCCTTGGCGTGCACCACATGGAAGGCCACTTGCTGGCGCCGATGCTGGAGCCAAAACCGCCGGAATTCCCGTTCGTCGCTTTGTTGGTCTCCGGTGGTCATACGCAGCTGGTTCAGGTCGATGGCATCGGCCAATACAGCCTGCTCGGCGAGACGCTGGACGATGCCGCGGGCGAAGCTTTCGACAAGACTGCAAAAATGATGGGCCTGAATTATCCGGGCGGACCGGAAATCGCCAAGCTGGCAGAGAAGGGCGTCGCAGGACGTTTCACCTTCCCGCGTCCGATGTGTGATCGCCCGGGCCTGGATTTCAGCTTCAGCGGCCTGAAGACCTTCGCTCTCAACACCTGGCAGCAGTGCGTCAGCGCCGGGGACGACAGCGAGCAAGCCCGTTGCGACATCGCGCTGGCGTTCCAGCAGGCCGTGGTGGAGACTTTGACCATCAAGTGCAAGCGTGCCCTCAAGCAGGCCGGCATGAAGCGTCTGGTGATCGCCGGCGGCGTCAGTGCCAACAAGGCGCTGCGTGTTTCGCTGGAGAAGATGCTCGGCGACATGAAGGGCGATGTGTTCTATGCCCGTCCCGAGTTTTGCACCGATAACGGCGCGATGATTGCGTTTGCCGGCTGCCAGCGTTTGCAGGCCGGTCAGCAGGAGAGTCTGGCGATCAGCGTGCAGGCGCGCTGGCCGATGGAGCAGTTGTCGGCGCTGTGATGAGCGGCGCTCACGTGCGGTATTTAAAAATGCCGTTCGCGCCCGGCGAACAGGTCGCGTAGATTGCCCCGGTGGCGCCAGACGATCAGCAGTGTCAGCGTGCTCATCGGCAACAGCGCCGCCGGTTCCTGCCAGGCCAGCAACGGCAGGGTCAGCGGAGTGGCGATCAGCGCCGCCAGCGAGCTGGTGCGGGTCAGGTAGAAGGTCAGCAGCCAGGCGCACACGGCCAGCAGCGCGGCGGGTGGATACAGCCCCAGCAGCATGCCGGCCGCCGTGGCAACGCCCTTGCCACCGCGAAAGCGGAAGTACAACGGGAACAGGTGACCGATCACGGCGCAGACGCCGATCCACGCCTGATCCTGCAGCGAAAGGCCCATTGCCGAAGCGATCAGCACCGGTAGCAGGCCTTTGCACAGATCACCCAGCAGGGTCAGGATCGCGAGTTTGCGTCCGGCCAGGCGCAGCATGTTGGTGGCGCCGGCATTACCCGAGCCACTCATTCGCGGATCCGGATTTCCGGTCAGGCGGCTGAGCAAAATGGCGAAGGACAGAGAGCCGAGCAGGTAGGCGAGGATCGCCAGTAACCAAAACATGCTAACTATTCCGGGCGAGGACGCCCTGATTCTAACGGCGCATTGCGCCCTTGTCGTGCAGCGGAGAAAAGTGCTTGGACAGAGTGTTTATCGAGGGCCTGGAAGTCGACACCGTGATCGGTGCCTACGACTGGGAGCGCGGCATCCGACAGTGCCTGCGTCTTGATTTGAGCTTCGCCTGGGACAATCGCCCGGCCGCGGCCGGTGACGATCTGACCCTGGCGCTCGATTACGCCAGTGTGTCCACAAGGATCCAGGCCTTTGCCGAGCAATCCCAGTATCAACTGGTCGAGACCTTCGCCGAGCGTCTGGTTGAAGTGCTGATGAATGAATTCAAGATCACCTGGGTGCGCCTGAAGCTGACCAAGCCAGGTGCCGTACCGGCCGCCAAGGGTGGTGTGGGTGTGGAGATCGAGCGCGGATGCCGCTGACCCAGGTCTATCTCGGGCTCGGTAGCAATATCGAGCGCGAAACCCATTTGCAGGCCGGTCTGGATGCCTTGTCCACGTTTCTGGTGGATATCCGCTGTTCGCCTGTGTTCGAAAGCCTGCCGGTGGGAATCAAGAGCGGGCCGTTCTTCAACTTCGTGGTGTCGGCGTTCACCGATCTGCCGTTGATCGAGCTGGATCGCCGCTTGAAGTTCATTGAAGCGGACAACGGTCGCTATGCGCCGGATCGCAAGGGCTTGCCGCTGGATATCGACGTGTTGCTGTACGGCGATCTGGCGGGCAACTTCGACGGGCTGATCCTGCCTCGTGCGGAAATCCTGAAAAATGCCTTTGTGCTGTGGCCGCTGTCGCTGATTGCGCCGGATCGGGTACATCCCGGTGTAGGAAAAAGCTTTGCCACATTGTGGGCCGAAGCGCAGATCGATCAAGTGCTGGCACCGGTCGGATTTGAGTGGCGCGGTACTCAGCTCACGCCTTCAGACCTGTCTTGAGCAGTTTGATCCGCCCTCGCAAGGGCGGATCAGGTGTTTTCAGGACGCCGCCGATTCCTTGTAAACCTTCAACGCCTTGAGCCGTTCGCGCTTGATTGCCTCGCCCAGTTCCGGGCCTTTGAATCCCTTCTCCAGCAACGGCTGCACTGCCACGCCACGTGCCACATTGGCCGCGCCGCGCAGGTAATCCGCCTGTGGATAACTGCGCTGCTCAAGTCCTTTGCGGCCTCGGGCATCCATCTCGCACGCGACGATGAATTCTTCGAAACGCTGCGGACGACGGTAAACGTCAAAGCTTTGCAGCAACTCCAGCAAGGTCGAAGCCTTCAGCTCCAGAGCGCGATGTCCGTGGGTGTGATATTGGCCGACCAGCAAGGCCAGCTCCTGACAGTCCTTCGGTGCCTTGAAGCGCTCGTTGACCGCTTTGATCAGCTTCAGGCCTTTGTGCTCATGGGCGATGTGCCTTGGCCATTCCTCCTTTGGAGTCAGGCCTTTGCCGAGGTCGTGCAGCAGGCAGGCCCAGCGCACGGTCAGCGGTTGCTTGTGCAGGGCTGACTGCTCAAGCACGCTCAGGGTGTGAATGCCGCTGTCGATTTCCGGGTGATGGGCTTCCGGCTGCGGCACGCCGAACAAGGCATCGACCTCCGGCATCAGCACCTTCAAGGCGCCGCAATCGCGCAGCACCTGAATGAAAACTTGAGGCTGATCTTCCATCAGCGCGCGGGAAATCTCCTTCCAGCTACGTTCGGCCGTAAGGGCTTCCAGTTCGCCCGATTCGCTGAGCTGACGCATCAGCTCCAGGGTCTCGGGCGCTACCTTGAAGCCAAGCTCCGCGTAACGGGCGGCAAAGCGCGCAACACGCAGAACCCTGAGCGGATCTTCGGCAAACGCGGGGGAAACGTGGCGTAGAATCCGCTCTTCGAGATCGCGCTGGCCGTGGTAGGGATCGGTCAGATTTTGCTGATCGTCTTCGGCCATGGCGTTGATCGTGAGGTCACGGCGGATCAGGTCTTCTTCAAGCGTGACCTCGGGGCTGGCGTGAAAGGTGAAACCGCCATAACCGCGACCGCTCTTGCGCTCGGTGCGGGCGAGGGCGTATTCCTCGCCGCTTTTCGGGTGAAGAAACACCGGGAAATCCGCGCCGACCGGGCGAAATCCCTTGGCGAGCATTTCTTCTGTGGTCGCGCCGACCACCACCCAATCGATATCGGTGACCGGTTTGCCCAGCAGGCGATCACGTACCGCACCGCCGACCTTGTAAATCTGCATAAAAAACCTCCGTTGGCCCGACAGGATAACCCTTGCGCCGGACTTTCGGAGGCCTGAACGGGATCAAAGATGAATGACGGCCAGGTCGAGTCGACCGTAATCCCCCTCACTGTGTTCGCTGCGGGGTGGAACATGATGGGTCTTCATGATCTGGTCGCCCTGCAGGGTTTCCAGGTGAATGTCGAAACCCCACAGCCGATGCAGGTGTTTCAGAACCTCCTCGGTGGAATCGCCCAGCGGTTTGCGGTCGTGTTGCTGGTGGCGCAGGGTCAGCGAGCGATCGCCGCGGCGGTCGATGCTGTAAATCTGCACGTTCGGTTCGCGATTGCCGAGGTTGTATTGCGCTGCGAGCGTTTCGCGAATGATCCGGTAGCCGCCCTCGTCATGGATCGCGGGCACCAGCAGATCGTCTTTCTGATCGTCATCGAGAATGCTGAACAGCTTAAGGTCGCGGATCACCTTGGGTGACAGGTACTGCAGGATGAAACTCTCATCCTTGAAGCTGCTCATGGCGAACTTGATGGTCGACAGCCAGTCGCTGCCGGCGATTTCCGGGAACCAGCGGCGGTCTTCTTCCGTGGGCTCTTCGCACATGCGGCGGATGTCGCGATACATCGCAAAACCCAGCGCGTACGGGTTGATGCCGTTGTAATAAGGGCTGTCGAACCCCGGCTGGAACACCACGCTGGTGTGGGACGTCAGGAACTCCATCATGAAGCCGTCCGTCACCAGGCCTTCGTCGTACAGGTCGTTCATCAGCGTGTAGTGCCAGAACGTCGCCCAGCCTTCGTTCATCACCTGGGTCTGGCGCTGTGGATAGAAATACTGGGCGATCTTGCGCACGATCCGCACGATCTCGCGTTGCCAGGGTTCCAGCAGCGGGGCGTGTTTCTCGATGAAATACAGGATGTTTTCCTGTGGTTCAGCCGGGAAGCGCGCGTTGTCCTTGTCGCTGTACTTGTCCGCGCCTTTGGGAATGGTGCGCCACAGATCGTTGATCTGTTTCTGCAGGTGTTCTTCGCGATCCTTCTGCCGGCGCCGCTCTTCCTCGGCGGAAATCGGATACGGACGTTTGTAACGGTCGACACCGTAGTTCATCAGGGCGTGGCAGGAATCGAGCAGATCCTCCACGGCATCAATCCCGTGGCGCTCCTCGCACTGCATGATGTACTGCTTGGCGAACACCAAGTAATCGATGATCGAACTGGCGTCGGTCCAGGTGCGGAACAGATAGTTGCCCTTGAAAAAGCTGTTGTGGCCGTAGCAGGCATGCGCGACCACCAGTGCCTGCATGCAGATGGTGTTTTCCTCCATCAGGTACGCGATGCACGGGTCCGAGTTGATCACGATCTCGTACGCCAGCCCCATCTGCCCGCGGCTGTAGGATTTCTCGGTGCTGAGGAAGTGCTTGCCGTAGGACCAATGGTGATAGCCCAGCGGCATGCCGACCGAAGCGTAGGCGTCCATCATCTGTTCGGCGGTGATCACTTCGATCTGGTTGGGGTAGGTGTCCAGGGCGTAGCCGGCCGCGATACGGGCGATTTCGCGGTCGTACGTCTGGATCAGCTCGAATGTCCATTCCGAGCCGGTGGAAATGGGTTGGCGCTTCTGCTCTTTGGCGGTCTTGGCAGTCATGTCACTAACCTGCGCTGGAAGAGTTCACGGAAGACCGGATAGATATCCCCGGCCGAGACCAGTTGTTGCTGGGCAAAAGTGTCGGAAAAGGCTTCGGCGATGCGCTCGTACTCGTACCACAAGGCCTGATGTTCGCGCGGGGTGATCTCCACGTAAGTGTAGTACTGCACAAAAGGCATGATCTGGTTGATCAGGATGTCGCGGCAGATCGGCGAGTCGTCGTTCCAGTTGTCGCCGTCGGAAGCCTGGGCGGCGTAGATGTTCCACTCGTTGCTCGGGTAGCGCTCGGCCATGATTTCCTGCATCAGTTTCAGGGCGCTGGAAACGATGGTGCCGCCGGTCTCGCGGGAATAGAAAAACTCCTCTTCGTCCACTTCGCGGGCGCTGGTGTGGTGGCGGATGAACACCACGTCGATCTTGTCGTAGTTGCGCTTGAGGAACAGGTACAACAGGATGAAGAAGCGCTTGGCGATGTCCTTGGTCGCCTGGGTCATGGAGCCGGAAACGTCCATCAGGCAGAACATCACGGCTTTCGAACTGGGGTTCGGTTGCTTGATCAGCAGGTTGTACTTGAGGTCGAAAGTATCGAGGAACGGCACCCGATGGATGCGCGCACTGAGCTTCTCGATTTCCGCTTCGAGATCCTGAATGTCGCCGAAGTTGTCGGGTTCTTCGCGTTTGAGTCGCGCCAGTTCCTCTTTGACCTCGCGCAGTTTGGCGCGGCTGCTGCCCGATAGCGCAATACGCCGAGCGTGGGCCGAGCGCAGGGTGCGGATGATGTTGATCCGCGACGGGTTGCCCTCGTTGCTGATTCCCGCACGCACAGTCTTGAAGGTGTCGGTGCCGGTCAGGTTGCGCTTGACCAGGTTGGGCAGTTCGAGATCCTCGAACATGAATTCGAGGAATTCTTCCTGGGTGATCTGGAAGACGAACTCGTCCATGCCTTCGCCGGAGTTGCCGGCCTTGCCCGGCCCACGGCCTCCGCCACCTCCCGGCGGACGGGCGATGTGTTCGCCTGCGGTGAATTCCTTGTTGCCGGGGTGAACCACGGTCTGCTTGCCGCCGCGACCATGGTGAAGCACCGGTTCGTCGATATCGCGACCGGGAATGCTGATCTGCTCGCCGTGCTCCATATCAGTAATGGAACGCCGGCTGACCGCCTCTTCGACAGCCTTCTTGATGTGGTCACGGTAACGCCGCAGGAAGCGCTGACGGTTCACCGTGCTCTTGTTCTTGCCATTGAGACGTCGGTCGATCACATAGCTCATGACTGCTCCTTAGAAGCTGTCCTGCAAAGGGGCGAGCGGTCATGCAGCATTGAACCGAATGCCAAGGGACGTACACGCTCCCCCAAGCGCTTTGGGTGCTGCCTGAACCTCGCTACCGCCTTTCGAACACCTTCCAGAGGCCTGTGTAGCAGAAAATGCGCGCACAGGCCTCGGGCTGACGACAACCGGTCTGACCGGCCGCGGTTTACTGTGATTTTCTGACCCGCAGATACCACTCGGAGAGCAGTCGTACCTGTTTGTCGGTGTAGCCGCGTTCGACCATTCGTGTAACGAAGTCGTTGTGTTTCTGTTGATCCTCTTTGCTGGCCTTGGCGTTGAAGCTGATGACTGGCAGCAGGTCTTCGGTGTTCGAGAACATTTTCTTCTCGATGACCACACGCAGTTTTTCGTAGCTGAGCCAGGTCGGGTTCTTGCCGTTGTTGTTGGCCCGGGCGCGCAACACGAAGTTGACGATTTCGTTGCGGAAATCCTTCGGATTGCTGATGCCGGCCGGTTTCTCGATTTTTTCCAGCTCCTCGTTGAGGGCAACGCGGTTGAGGATCTCGCCGGTTTCCGGGTCGCGGTATTCCTGATCCTGAATCCAGAAGTCCGCATACAGCACGTAGCGGTCGAAGATGTTCTGGCCGTACTCGCTGTAAGACTCGAGGTAGGCGGTCTGGATCTCCTTGCCGATGAATTCGATATAACGCGGTGCCAGGTACTCTTTCAGGTAACGCAGATAGCGCTCGCGGGTCTCGGCCTGGAACTGTTCCTGTTCGATCTGCTGTTCCAGCACGTATAGCAGGTGTACCGGGTTGGCAGCGATTTCATGCGGATCGAAGTTGAAGACCTTGGACAGGATCTTGAACGCGAACCGGGTTGACAGACCGTTCATGCCTTCGTCGACGCCCGCCGCATCGCGGTATTCCTGGATCGACTTGGCCTTCGGATCGGTGTCCTTGAGGTTTTCGCCGTCATACACCCGCATCTTGGAGTAGATGTTGGAGTTTTCCGGCTCCTTCAGGCGTGACAGCACGGTGAACTGCGCCAGCATCTTCAGGGTGTCGGGCGCGCAATGCGCTTTGGCCAGGGAGCTGTTGAACAGCAGTTTGTCGTAGATTTTCACCTCGTCACTCACACGCAGGCAGTACGGCACCTTGACGATGTAGATCCGGTCGATGAAGGCTTCGTTGTTTTTGTTGTTGCGGAAGGTGTGCCACTCCGATTCGTTGGAGTGGGCCAGCAAAATCCCGGTGAACGGAATCGCGCCGAGACCTTCGGTACTGTTGTAGTTGCCTTCCTGAGTGGCGGTCAGCAACGGGTGGAGCACCTTGATCGGTGCCTTGAACATTTCTACGAATTCCATCAAGCCCTGGTTGGCCCGGCACAGCGCACCGGAGTAGCTGTAGGCGTCTGCGTCGTTCTGCGGGAATTCTTCGAGTTTGCGGATATCGACCTTGCCCACCAGCGCGGAGATGTCCTGGTTGTTTTCGTCACCCGGTTCGGTCTTGGCCACGGCGATCTGGTTGAGGATCGACGGGTACAGCTTGACCACGCGGAACTGGCTGATGTCGCCGCCGAATTCGGCCAGGCGCTTGGTGGCCCATGGCGACATGATGGTATTCAGGTAGCGCCGTGGAATGCCGAAGTCCTCCTCGAGGATCGCGCCATCTTCGGTGGCGTTGAACAGACCCAGAGGCGATTCGAATACCGGTGAGCCCTTGATCGCGTAGAAGGGCACTTTTTCGATGAGCTGTTTCAGCTTCTCGGCCAGGGACGACTTGCCGCCGCCGACAGGGCCGAGCAGATAGAGGATCTGTTTCTTCTCTTCCAGGCCCTGAGCGGCATGGCGGAAATACGACACGATCTGGTCGATGCATTCTTCCATCCCGTGGAAGTCTTCAAAGGCCGGATAGCGGCGGATCACCTTGTTGGAAAAGATGCGCGACAGTCTCGAGTTGGTCGAGGTGTCGAGCAGTTCCGGTTCGCCGATGGCCAGCAATAGACGCTCGGCGGCGGAAACGTAGGCACTGCGATCCTTTTTGCACAGTTCCAGGTACTCCTGCAGGGAGAATTCTTCCTGGCGTGTGGACTCGAAGCGTTGTTGGAAGTGGCTAAAGATACTCATGACGTCACCTCGCTCGATACGTGGAGCCGACGCCGGATCACTCAGTCGATGCTGGCAAGCAGCTGCGATGGCAGCTGTTGTTTACCCCCCAGAACACTTTCGCGATCGACAATCGCGAAAGTCACTCCCGATGACCCGTGCGCCGGTGTACCGGCTCTCCCCTGTTTTGGATGGCCTGGGCTTAAGGATAGTTGGGAATTCGGGAGGTAAAGGCGAGATACGTAATTAGTTGTGGCAGACCGTTCGTCTGCCACCGCGCGAGCCCACGGGAGCCGGGGCTTGCACGTTACAAAAAAATTATTCGGAGGTGCCTTGCGCGGTTTCCGAAGGAAAAGTCGTACGCCACAGTTCGAAGCCGCCGTCCATGCTGTAGACGTCGGAGAAGCCCTGGCTCACGAGATACGCGGCGGCACCCTGGCTCGAATTGCCGTGGTAGCAGACCACGACGGTCGGGGCATCGAGGTCGGCGCCCTGGATGAAAGCATGCAGGGAATGATTATCCAGATGCTTCGAGCCGCTGATGTGCAGTGCGGCAAATGTTGCCGGGTCACGGACGTCGACGACCACAGCACCTTGCTCGCGCAGGGCCTGGGCTTGTTCCGGGGGGATACGTTTGAATTCGCTCATGGCGGGCTCCTGTGGCTCGGCTGAAAACGCAGTCTAGCGCGGGGCGCTGACGGGAGAAGATTCGGTGATCAGTGGTGCGACGCTGGGCAGGACGGCCCCGTGTTCGTCGCATTTGCATGACAGGCGTTCGCCGCTGTCGACATTCATCAGGGTCAGGCTGCCGCCCCAGACGCAACCGGTGTCGAGGGCGCAGATGCCGGGTTCCTGGACGTTGCCTTCCAGCGCCGCCCAGTGACCGAAAATGATCCGCAGGCCACGGGTCTTGCGTTCCTTGTGCTGGAACCAGGGCTTGTAGCCCGGCGGCGCGGTGTCGAGGCCTTCCTTGCTCTTGAGGTCGAGCTTGCCTTCGGCGGTGCAGAAACGCATGCGGGTGAAGTAATTGGTGATGACTCGCAGGCGTGTCACGCCTTTGAGGTCGCTGTCCCATTTCGCCGGCTCGTTACCGTACATGCCGTCGAGAAAGGGTGGAAGCAGGTTGTCGTCACGCAGCGCGGTCTCGACTTCTTCAGCGTACTTGAGCGCCTTGCGCAGCGACCATTGCGGCGGGATGCCCGCATGCACCATGGCCACTTCGCGTTGTTCGTCGTAGTGCATGAGTTTCTGCTGACGCAGCCATTCCATCAGTTCGGCGCAGTCCGGCGCTTCAAGGATTTCACGCAGCGTGTCGGACTTCTTCATGCGCTCGATGTTCTTCGCCGCAGCCAGCAGGTGCAGGTCGTGGTTGCCGAGGACGCAGACCAGCGAGTCGCGCATGCCATAAAGGAAGCGCAGGGTTTCCAGCGACTGCGGGCCCCGATTGACCAGATCGCCCACCAGCCACAGGCGATCCAGAGCCGGGTCGAACGCGACCTGCTTGAGCAGGCATTTGAGTGGTTCGAGGCAGCCTTGCAGGTCGCCGACGGCATACGTCGCCATCAGTGCAGGGCTCCGGGAACGGCGAGGCGGAAGGGCTTGATGATCGCATCGAAATGCTTGCCGTCGTCGGCGACCATTTCGTAGGTGCCTTGCATGGTGCCGACCTTGGTAGTCATCACCGTGCCGCTGCTGTAGGTGTGGCTTTTGCCGGCACCGATCAACGGTTGCTGGCCAACCACGCCGGCGCCGCGCACTTCTTCGACATGCCCGTCGCCATCGGTAATCACCCAGTGGCGCGACATCAGGCGGGCCGGTTGCTCGCCATTGTTCTGCACGGTGATGGTGTAGGCGAAGGCAAAGCGCTCGTGCTCGGGTTGCGATTGGTCTGCCAGATAGTGGGTAACGACACTGACATCGACCTGGTAGCGAGGATCGGACATGCAAAAGGCCTTAAAAACGAAGCGGGACGCGGGGCGTAGCTGATTGGGATTCAGTCTAGGCAAGTATCGGGCAGTAGACCAGAGTTGGCGTCCCGCCCGATAGCGATCATTGCCGGTCAGTCGGCTTCAGGTGCTTTCGCCGGCTGTTCGGCGAGCTTGTCGGCCAGGCGCACGAACGCAGCCAGATCGAGTTGCTCGGGGCGCAGGCTGCCATCGACGCCGGCGGCTTCGATTTCGGCGTTGCTCAGCAACTGCTTGAGGGTGTTGCGCAGGGTCTTGCGACGCTGGTTGAAGGCTTCACGCACCACGCGTTCGAGCAGGCGATGATCCTTGGCTGGATGCGGCAGCACTGCGTGCGGTACCAGACGGACGATCGCCGAGTCGACTTTCGGCGGCGGATTGAACGCGCCCGGGCCGACGTTGAACAGATGCTCGACCCGGCAATGGTACTGAACCATGATCGACAGACGGCCCCAATCGCCGCCACCAGGACCTGCGGCCAGACGCTCGACCACTTCCTTCTGCAACATGAAGTGCATGTCGCGGATGATGCCGGCGTTGTTCAGCAGGTGGAAAATCAGCGGCGTGGAGATGTTGTACGGCAGGTTGCCGACCACGCGCAGGCTGTTCGGCGCAGCGTTCAGGCTGTTGAAGTCGAACTTCAGCGCATCGCCCTGATGCAGGTTGAAATTGCTCTTGCCGGCAAACTGCTGGTTGAGGATCGGGATCAGATCCTTGTCCAGCTCTACTACGTCCAGCTGTGCGCCGGAGTTGAGGATGCCGGCGGTCAATGCGCCCTGGCCCGGCCCGATTTCCAGCATGCGGTCGCCGGCCTTGGCACTGATGGAGCGCAGAATGCGGTCGATGACGCCGGCATCGTGCAGGAAGTTCTGGCCAAAGCGTTTGCGCGCCTTGTGTTGGTATTGCTCGGTCATAAACGGGTCTCGGCCATCTGGTAGGCGGTTTCCAGGGCGACTTGCAGGCTGCCGGTGTCGATCTTGCCGCTGCCGGCCAGATCCAGGGCGGTGCCATGGTCGACCGACGTGCGGATGATCGGCAGGCCCAGGGTCACGTTGACCGCAGCGCCGAAGCCTTTGTATTTCAGCACGGGCAGGCCCTGGTCGTGGTACATCGCCAGCACTGCGTCGCAGTGCTCCAGATATTTGGGGGTAAACAGAGTGTCGGCAGGCAGCGGGCCACGAAGGTCCATGCCCTCGCCGCGCAGGCGCTCCAATGTGGGTTCGATGATGTCGATTTCTTCATGGCCCAGGTGTCCGCCTTCACCGGCGTGCGGGTTGAGCCCGCAGACCAGGATACGCGGCTGGGCGATGCCGAATTTTTGTTGCAGGTCGGCGTGCAGAATTCGCGTGACCCGCTCCAGCCGCTCCGGCGTGATCGCATCGGCGATGTCGCGCAAGGGCAGGTGAGTGGTGACCAGCGCCACGCGCAAACCGCGGGTGGCGAGCATCATGACTACCTGGGCGGTGTGAGTCAGGTCGGCGAGAAATTCGGTGTGACCGGAAAATGCGATGCCCGATTCGTTGATCACGCCTTTGTGCACCGGGGCGGTGATCATTCCGGCGAAGTCGCCGTTCAGACAGCCATTGCCGGCGCGGGTCAGGGTTTCGAGGACGAATGCGGCGTTGGCCTTGTCCAGTTGCCCGGCGATCACGGGGGCGCTGAGCGGGGTGTCCCAGACGTACAGGCTGTTGGCGGGCGCCGGAGCGTCCGGCCAGTGGTCAGGCGCAACTTCCAGCAAGCTGACGGCCAGCCCCAACTGCGCGGCCCGCTCTTGGAGCAGGTCGCGGCTGGTGATGGCAATCAGGGGGTGTGGCTGGGCTTGCGAGGCGAGCAGCAGGCACAGGTCGGGACCGATGCCGGCCGGTTCGCCGGGTGTCAGCGCGAAACGCTTGGGTTTCACTGCGCTGCCTGGTCTGCACCAGGGAGTTTGATCTCTACGTACGCTTCGTCACGGATCTGACGCAGCCAGGTTTGCAGCTCTTCGTCGTATTTGCGGTTACGCAGTACAGTCATCGCTTGCTGCTCCCGGGCCTGTTCGGTGCTGTCGGTGGCGCGACGGCCAAGGACTTCCAGAACGTGCCAGCCGTACTGGGTCTGGAACGGCTTGGACAGCTGACCCTGCGGGGACTTGGCCATCACTGCGCGGAATTCCGGTACCAGTGCGTTCGGGTCGATCCAGTTCAGGTCGCCGCCGTTGAGGGCAGAGCCCGGGTCTTCCGAATACTTCTTGGCCAGTTCGGCGAAATCTTCACCGGCTTCGATGCGGTTGTAGAGCGATTGAGCCAGTTCCTTGGTCTTGGCTTCGTCGCGAACCGGACTCGGCTTGACCAGGATGTGGCGCACATGCACTTCGTCACGCATCTGGCTTTCGCCACCACGTTTTTCCAGCAGCTTCAGGATGATGAAGCCACCTGGAGTGCGTGCCGGTTGAGTGATATCGCCAGCCGTCATGCTGCTCAGTTCACGGTCGAACGGTGGTGGCAGTTGAGCGGCTTTACGCCAGCCCATATCGCCGCCTTCCAGGGCGTTGTCACTGGCGGAGTTGGCCACGGCCATCTGGCCGAAGTCAGCGCCTTGCTTGAGCTGCTGGTAAACGTCCATCGCCTTGCGTGCAGCACTCTGAATCGCTTCGGAGTTGGCGCTTTCCGGGGTCGGAATCAGGATGTTGGCCAGGTGCAGCTCTTCGGACAGTTGCATCTTGCCCAGGTCGGAGGCGAGGAAGTTCTTCACTTCCTGTTCCGATACCTGAATGCGTTCGGCCACGCGGCGCTGACGCACACGGCTGATGACCATTTCACGACGGATCTGCTCGCGAGCGTCCTCGTAGGACAGGCCATCGCGAGACAAAGCGATGCGGAACTGTTCCGGGGTCATGTTGTTGCGCTGGGCAATGGTGCCGACAGCCTGGTTCAGCTCTTCATCGGTGATGCGGATACCGGAACGTTCGCCGATCTGCAGTTGCAGGTTTTCGACGATCAGGCGCTCGAGCACCTGTTGATCCAGTACGCCCGGAGGTGGCAGGCCACCGCCACGCTTGGCGATGGTTTGCTGAACTTCGTGGACGCGTTGATCCAGCTGGCTCTGCATGACCACGTCGTTGTCGACGATGGCCACCACTTTATCGATGGACTGCACCGCGGCGTTGGCCGCGGTACCCAGGAACAGCGCGCCCAGCATCAGCGGGCGCAGACAATCAGAAAGCTTGGTCTTCACGTTGACGATAACCTTGGATGCCTTTGTCGAGGAAGCTCTCTACCTTGGCGCCAGTGAGGCCGCCGAGTCCCTTCAGAACAATTTGGAGGAAGACGCCGTGGTCGCCTTTTTCGTTTTCCGGGGCGTTCTGACTGAATTCGTCATAGCTGACCCAGTAACGGTTGATCAGGCGCAGTTTCCAGCAGCAGTTGTCATATTCGAAACCACCGAAGGCTTCCAGCGTGCGATTGCGGTTGTAGTCGTACTGCCAGCGGCTGATCGCGCTCCACTGTGGAACGATCGGCCAGATGACCGAGAAGTCATGCTGCTGGATCTTGTAGTAGTCCTTCACGTAGCCAGGCTGGCCCGGAGTGCCGTAGTCACCACCACCCACCGACCACTTACCGGTGTTCTGGTCGTAACGGACCTGGTCGTTGCGATAGCGATAGCCGAGGTTGACCACCTTGTTCGGGTTGTCTTCAGGCTGGTAGTGGAACATCGCGCTGCCGGATCGCGGGCTGCGGCTGTCCGGATCCCAGTTGTAATCGGCAGTGGTGCGCCAGTCGCGGTTCCAGCGGTATTCGTATTCCAGTGCGTAAGGCGAAACATTAGCCTTGGCGTCATCCCGATCGTTGAACGCGATGCCTGGAAGTTGAACCTCGCGATCCTTGAAGTACAGAGCCTGGCCGACGCTGATGCGTTGACGCTCGAAACCGTCGTCTTCGATCCAGCGACTGGTCACGCCCAGCGACAGCTTGTTCTCGTCGCCAACACGGTCGGCGCCGGAGAAGCGGTTGTCACGGAACAGCGATGCGTAGTTGAAGGTGTATTCGCTGGAGTCGAATACCGGAATGTCTTCCTGATCCACCTTGGGTACATAGAGGTAGAACATGCGCGGCTCAAGCGTCTGGCGGTAGTTCTTGCCAAAGAAGGACGTATTGCGGTCGAAGTACAGGCCACCGTCAACGCTGGCGATCGGTACGCCGCGACTCTGGTTGCTGTCGAAGGTGCCGTTGAGTTTGTTTTGCTCGGCATTTTGCGTCGCAATGTCGCGTTTGCCTTGACCATCCAGATCCAGTTGATACTGGGTGTATTGGTACTTCAGCGACGGCTTCAGGAAACCATAGGTCCAGTTCATCGGCAGGCTGACGCCTGGCTTCAGATTCAAACGGTCGCCATTGGCGCGAGCGAGGCCGAAAACGTTCGAGTCGAGACGACGCTCCGATGTTCCATCCTCGTTGATGAAATTGCCACTTTTCAGATCGCGATCAAACCGGACGAGCTCGGTCTCGTAATTGAAGTCCAGGCCTTCCGGGTGATATGGCAGCTTGCCATTGAAGGTGATCTGCGGCAGGCGGTCATACGGTGTGATGTTCGATACGGTTGCCAGCTGGTACGCCTGGGCGTTCAAACGGGCGGTGTAGCTGTCGCCACGATAGGTGACCGAGCCCTGCTGGTTCACGTAGTCGGCACTTTTCACGCCGATCTGGTCGGTCTGCAGATCCTGGAAGTAATAAGGATCGCTGATCTTGGTGTAATCCACCTGGGTGAACACGCGGGAGTCGAGACCGCCCTTGTGTTGCCAGTTGTACATGTAGCGGGTCTTGTCGTAGTCGGTCTGGCCCTTGCGCTCGTCGTCCTCGTCGTTGAGGTACGCCGCACCGAACTGACCTTCGCTCGACTTGGTCAGGTAACGGAACTCGCCTTCCATCAGCATGCCGCGCTTGCTCATGTAGCGCGGATACAACGTGGCATCGTAGTTCGGTGCCAGGTTGAAGTAGTACGGGGTGACCAGCATGAAGCCGGTGTCGCTGCCGGAGCCGATGGTCGGTGGCAGGAAACCCGACTGACGACGATCGTCGATCGGGAAGTAGATGTACGGCGTGTACAGAACCGGAATGTCCTTGACCCGCAGCGTCACGTTGGTCGCGGTACCGAAACCGGTGGCAGGGTTCAGGGTGATGTTGTTGCCCTTGAGCTGCCAGGCGTTGCTGTTCGGTTCGCACGTGGTGTACGTGCCGTCCTTCAGACGGATGATCGCGTTTTCGGCACGCTTGGCGTACAGCGCGTTACCGCGGATGCGCGACTTGTGCATCACGTATTCAGCGTTGTCGACCTTGGCTTCACCGGTGTCCAGCTGTACATCGGCGTGGTCGCCGACGATCAGCGCGCCGTTGTCGCGAATGCGCACGTTGCCCGCCAGTTCGCCACGGCTTTCGGCTTGATACAGGTTGGCCTCGTCGGCTTCGACCTGCATGCTGCCCTGACGCATGACCACGTCACCGGCCAGACTCGCGACCTGCGAATCCTGCTGATAACGCGACACCTTGGCGCCGATGAAGGTCGGGGCGTCACTTTTATTCGTCTTGTCATTCATGCCAGGACGAATTGGTTCGATATAGGAACCAGAGCAGTAAGGACCGGTCTCGGCCAGTTGGGCGGCGGTGAGCTTCTCGCGCGGAACCCAGTCGAGGTGACTGTAGTCTTCGCTACGGGATTTCAGGCCACGGCCCTTGGACTCGGTAACCAGTACCGGCTTGGGCCCGTACTCCGCAGTGGAGCCGCTCTCGGCCGGGGCTTCGCCGGCGGCGCTGACGGCACTGCCGTCATGCACGGGACGCGGCGGCAAGGCAGCGGCCGGCGTCTTCGGCGAGCAGGCCCAGCCTCCCGTTGCCGAGACGGCGCAGTCATACTGCTCGGCGGCAACAACGAATGAACTGGCCAGAGGTTGCATAGCCAGCAGACTGCCGGTTACCAACAACGGAAATTTTTTACGAAACGCGGGGGATTTCAATGCCATCTTATTAGTCCGGGCTTCCTGCGTGCCATCTGCCCGCGGTGTGGGCCGCACGCCTCTCGATGGTCTGAAAAAGATGCTGGATAATAAAGCATGACCCGCTTGACGGCTAGCGCCGTCGGAGACCCTTGCAATGCCTGATCAAGATGTACGCTTGCAACACCTGAAAGTTTGGCTCGATGAACAGCTGGCAACCCTTTTTGCCGATCAGGGCTGGGGAGCCGTACCCCCGGCCACGTTGACCGCGGCCAGCAGCGACGCGAGTTTCCGCCGGTATTTCCGTTGGGAAGGCGCGGGTCGCAGCTTCGTCGTGATGGACGCGCCGCCGCCTCAGGAAAACTGCAAACCGTTCGTGGATATCGCCTTTTTGCTGGCGAAATCCGGCATCAACGTGCCGAAAATTTATGCCGAGGACCTCGAACGCGGGTTTCTTTTGCTCAACGACCTGGGCAACAAGACCTATCTGGACGTGATCGACAGCGAAAATGCCGACGCGTTATTCAGCGATGCCCTGCAAGCGCTGCTGGCTTTTCAGCAGCTGCCGATGGTGGCGCCGCTGCCGAGCTATGACGTCGCGTTGTTGCGCCGCGAGCTGGAGCTGTTCCCCGAGTGGTACGTGAAGCGCGAGCTGGGCGTCGAGTTCGATGCCACCCAACAGCAGCAGTGGCAAAAGGTCAGCGAGCTGCTGATCGACAGCGCCCTGGCCCAGCCGAAAGTATTGGTGCACCGCGACTACATGCCGCGCAACCTGATGCTCAGCGAGCCGAATCCCGGCGTGCTGGATTTCCAGGACGCCGTGTACGGCCCGGTGACCTACGACGTGACCTGCCTGTTCAAGGACGCATTCCTCAGCTGGCCTGAAGAGCGTGTGCGCGGCTGGCTGGAAAGCTACTGGCAGCAGGCGTCGGCGCTGAACATCCCGGTGCAGCCGGACTTCGAAGAGTTCCTGCGTGCCAGCGACCTGATGGGCGTGCAGCGTCATCTGAAAGTCATCGGCATCTTCGCCCGCATCTGCCATCGCGACGGCAAGCCACGCTACCTCGGTGACGTCCCACGTTTCTTCTCTTATATAGAAGCGGTTATCGCGCGCCGTCCCGAGCTGGCGGATCTGCAGGCACTGCTCGCCAGTCTGCGTGGTGGAGTGACGGCATGAAGGCAATGATTCTGGCGGCCGGCAAAGGCGAGCGCATGCGCCCGCTGACCCTGACCACCCCCAAACCGCTGGTGCGAGCCGGCGGCGTGCCGCTGATTGAATACCACCTGCGTGCCCTCGCGGCGGCCGGTTTCAATGAGATCGTGATCAACCATGCCTGGCTCGGACAGCAGATCGAAGATCATCTGGGCGATGGTTCGCGATTCGGCGTATCGATCCAGTACTCGCCGGAGGGCGAGCCACTGGAAACCGGCGGCGGCATTTTCCGCGCCTTGTCGCTGTTGGGCGACGACGCGTTTCTGGTAGTCAACGGTGACATCTGGACCGATTACGACTTCAGCGTGCTGCATCAGCCGATCACCGGCCTGGCGCATCTGGTGCTGGCGGATAACCCGGCGCATCACCCGACAGGGGATTTCACCCTGACCGACGGCCAGGTGCGTGATGGCCAGGCCGATGCGGCGACCCTGACCTACAGCGGCATCGCCGTACTGCACCCGCAGTTGTTCGACGGCTGCACTGACGGTGCCTTCAAACTGGCGCCGCTGCTGCGAAAAGCCATGGCGAACGGGCAGGTAACCGGCGAGCGGTTGAAAGGTCACTGGGTCGATGTCGGCACGCACGAGCGTCTGGCCGAAGCCGAAGCCTTGATAGAAGCGAGTCGCTGATATGTTGTGGCCAGGGACTCTGATTGGAGCCGGAGCGGGTTTTGCGATCGCCAGCATTCCGGGGGCCATGCTTGGTGCTTTGTTGGGACAGGCGCTGGATCGGCGCCTGCATTTACAGAGCTGGGGGCATTTGCGGGAAAAACTCGGCGGACGGCCGATGCTGCGCAACGACGAGTTGTTGTTCGTGTTGCTCGGGCGTCTGGCCAAGAGCGACGGGCGGGTCACGGACGGTCACATCCAGCAGGCGCGTCAGGAGATGCGCTCGCTGGAAATGAGCGAACCGGCACAGCGCCGGGCGATTGCCGCGTTCAATCGCGGCAAGTCCGGCAACGACAATCTGCGCGGTTATCTGCGTCGCTTGAGTGCTCAACCCCATGCGGCCGAAGGCGTGTTGCGCGCCTGTTGGCGAATGGTCTGGGCAGATGGCCGGGCCGGCGTCAGTGAGCGTGAATTGCTGGCGCAGTGGGGCAAGTGGCTGGGCTGGACGACCCACCAGATCCAAGCGTTGGCGGCGGACTACGAGCCGCACAAGCGTCCGATCGTCAGCGCGGCGGTGAGCTATCAGGAGGCGATGCGCCTGCTCGGCGTATCGGCCACCAGTGAACCGGCGCAGATCAAGCGTGCCTATCGACGTCTGCTCAGCCGGCATCACCCGGACAAGGTGGCCGGGACGGGTGCCACGCCGGCGCAGGTGCGCGAGGCCACCGAGAGGACTCGCGAGTTGCACAGTGCCTACACGTTGATTCGCGAACGGCGGGATTTTCGCTAGGCATAAAAAATCGCAGCGTCGGGCTGCGATTTTTTTGTCTGCGTTTCCAGTCCGGGCTCTTCAGTCCGGGCTTTGCGGATTCAACCAGCCACGCACCCGTCGGAACAATTGCTCCTGCTCGGCCTTGTTGTCCGGCAGGGCCTTGAGTGCGACCTGACTGAACGCGGACGTTTTCAGCCGCTTGCTCGCCTGCAGGCGTTCCAGTGCCGCGTTGCGGTCCAGCGCCTTATCCATGTAGAAGATGTCCGCCGTCGGCAGCTTCAGGGTCGGCGTCAGTTCCACCAGCTCCGGTTTGGCCTTGGCCGGCGTCTGCGCGGCTACCAGCACCAGCTTCTCGACTTGCGAGCTTTGTCGCTCGCTCATGTAGCGCGCCGCCCAGTAAGCGCCGGTGCCATGACCGAGGACGACGATGCTGCGCGCGCTCTGTTGTTCTGCGTAGGCCAGTGCCGCGTCGATGCGGGCGAAGATTCGCTCGGCGTCGGCCTTGGACTGTTCTTCGGTGGATTCAGCCACGACCTTGTCGGCCACATCGGCTTCGCCACCGGCGGCTTGTTCGATCGGCTCGGCGGTGGTCGAATCCTTGCTGCCCGGGTCGGCGGTTTTCGGCGCGGCGGGTGCTTCGACCACGCGCGGTGCGATGGCATCGCTTTGCAGATCGGGCAGGGTGATACTCAGGCTGCTCCACTCGACGTCCGGCAACTTGCGGCGCAACGGGCCGATCGCCTGGGGCCAGTCTGCGGTTTCGCCGGCACCGGGAATGAGGATTACCGCGCCTTTGGGGTCGGCGGTGTTGGCCGGTTTCCACAGGGCGAGGAAGGTGTCGCTGCCGGCTTGCAATTGCTGTTGTTCCTGAGCCGGAACCTTGCGTTCGAGTGCCGCGGCTTCTTCCTGACTACGCTCAAGCAGAGGCTGGCGTTCGACCGGTTTTTCTTCGGCGGCTTTTTCTGCCGCGGGGGCGGGTGCCGGATCCGCGGCTTCGACGGAAAACGCACAAGGCAGGATCAGCGACAGGCACAATGCTGGCATTGCCAGGCGATAGACAGGGGGCATCGGTTATTCCAGGCCAGAAGTTATCCCGGCAGCCTAATGGGTTGGTCAGAATTTGTCAGTGTATGAGACTTCAATGATGCGTTTTTGCTGCCTGTGGGTTATCGGCTGTCTGGCGTTTCCCTTGATGGGCTGGGCGGCGCCTGCGCCACCGAGCCACCTCGCGCGGTTGTCGGCGAGCGAACAACAGTGGCTCGCGCAGCACAATGAATTGCGCGTGGGCCTGGTGTTGCAGGCGCCGTACGCGCAATACGACCGACGCTTGCAGCGGCTGTCGGGGGCCAACGTCGAAGTCATGAAAGCATTGGCCAAGGCGCTGAATGTCGAGCTGAGCTGGCGCAACTTTCAGGATCTGGCACAACTCGAGGCCGCTGCCCGGGACGGCGAGATCGACATCGCCCCGGGCCTGACCCAGACCCCGGGCGGGCTGCGTCTGTGGCAGTTCTCCGACCCGTACATGCGTGTGCCGCAACTGGTGGTCAGCGACCAGAAAAGCAGCGCGACCGTGGAGCTGGAAAAACTCGACAGCCAGACCCGCGTCGCCGTGCGCATGCCCGGCGTCACCGCCGATTACCTGCGCGGCAACTATCCCCACCTGAATCTGCAAGGCGTACCGATGGAGCGCCAGGCGCTGCAACTGTTGCTGAGTCAGCAGGCGTCCTACGCGGTGGTCGATGAGGCGCAGCTCGGTCGGCTGTCGGCGGAACCGGAGTTTGCCGGGCTGGTGGTGGTCGGTGACATTGGGTTGCCGCAACTGCTGCGCATCGGCACCCGCCGCGACTGGCCGGAGCTTGCTGGCATCGTTGAAAGCGCCCTGCGCGCAATTCCGGCCAAGGATCTGGAACGCCTGCATGCGCAGTGGCTGCAACCCAAGTACCCACGGCTCTCCGAGTCGCCGGGCTTCTGGCAGAACCTGAGTCTGTTGTTCGCGGTGCTGCTGCTCAGTTGCGTGGCCATCGTTTTCTGGCAACGCCGCCAGCAACGCAGTCTTGAACAACGCCTGTTCGACGCGCGCGAAGACATCGCCCTGCGTGCCGCCAGCGAAGAGGCCCTGCGTCTGACTCAGTTTTCCATCGATCAAAGCACCGTCGGCATTCTCTGGGTCAACTGGGACAGTCATGTGCGTTACGCCAACCGTGCGGCAGAAAACATGCTCGGTTATCCACAGGGCGCGATCATCGACCGGCCGTTGATCGACTTCGAACCGGGCCTGCACATGGATCGCTGGCTCAACCTGTGGAAGCGCGCCCGGGCCAGCGAAGAAGGGCCGCTGAGTTTTGAAACCAACTGTGTGCGCGCCGATGGCAGTGTGCTGCCGGCGGACGTGTCGCTGAGCTTCCTGCGTTTTCGCGATGGCGAGTACCTGGTGGTTTATCTCACCGATGTTACCGAACGCCGTCGTGCCCTGGCTGCGTTGCAGGAAAGCGAGGCGCGGCTGCAAGGCATCGCGGCCAATGTGCCGGGGCTGGTGTTCCGTCTTGAGCGCGCACCGGTCACCGGGCAAATCGACTTTGCCTACATCAGTGAGGGCAGCGAAAGTCTGGTCGGCTACGCGCCGGCCGCCATCGCCCATCGCGACATGGGCCTGCGCAGTCTGGTGCATCCGGATGACCGGGCCGCTTATCACCAGACCCAGGATCAGGCGCTGGACACCGACAGCGACTGGTCGTGGCAGGGCCGGATTCTCACGCGCCAGGGCGAACAGCGCTGGGCCGAGATCAAGGCCATCACCCGTCAGCTGGAAGGCGGTTCCTATGTCTGGGACGGCATTGTCTGGGACATCACCGAAAGCAAACGCATCGAACTGGAACTGGCGGCCTCCCGCGAACAACTGCGCGAACTGTCGGCGCACCTCGAAAGCGTGCGGGAAGAGGAAAAGGCGCGGATTGCCCGCGAGGTTCACGATGAACTGGGGCAGATGCTGACAGTGCTGAAACTGGAGACATCAATGTGCGAACTGGCCTACGCGCAACTCGACCCGGGTCTGAACGAACGGCTGAACAGCATGAAACGCCTGATCGCCCAGCTGTTCCAGTTGGTGCGCGATGTGGCGACGGCATTGCGCCCGCCGATCCTCGATGCCGGGATCGCCTCGGCCATCGAGTGGCAGGCGCGGCGGTTCGAGGCGCGCACGCAGATACCGTGTCTGGTGCAGGTGCCGGACAACCTGGCGCCGCTCAGCGACGCCAAGGCCATCGGCCTGTTCCGCATTCTTCAGGAGGCGCTGACCAACGTCATGCGCCATGCCCAGGCGCATACTGTGGAACTGACGCTGGCGCAGGAAGGCGACGAATTGTGTCTGACAGTCAGCGATGATGGCGTAGGATTTGTCGCCGCTGCCGGCAGGCCGACATCCTTTGGACTGGTGGGCATGCGCGAGCGGGTGTTGATCATGGGCGGGCAGCTGTCACTCGACAGCGAGCCGGGCGAGGGCACCACGCTGAGCGTGCGGGTGCCACTGGATGAGGAGAAGTAAGTGATCCGTGTACTGGTAGCCGAAGACCACACCATCGTTCGCGAAGGCATCAAGCAATTGATCGGCCTGGCCAAGGATCTGCAAGTGGTGGGGGAGGCGAGCAATGGCGAGCAGTTGCTGGAAACCCTGCGCAACGTGCCCTGCGAAGTGGTGTTGCTGGACATCTCGATGCCCGGCGTCAACGGGCTCGAAGCGATTCCACGAATCCGCGCGCTGAACCATCCGCCGGCGATTCTGGTGCTGTCGATGCACGACGAAGCACAAATGGCCGCCCGGGCGCTGAAGGTCGGCGCCGCCGGTTATGCCACCAAGGACAGCGATCCGGCGCTGCTGCTGACGGCCATTCGCAAAGTGGCGGCGGGCGGGCGCTACATCGACCCGGAGCTGGCCGACCGCATGGTCTTCGAAGTCGGCCTGACCGATGCGCGACCACTGCACTCGTTGCTGTCGGAGCGCGAATTCTCGGTGTTCGAACGCCTGGCGCAAGGCGCCAACGTCAACGACATCGCCCAGCAACTGGCCCTGAGCAGCAAGACCATCAGTACCCACAAGGCGCGGCTGATGCAGAAACTCAACATCACTTCGCTCGCCGAGCTGGTGAAGTACGCGATGGAACACAAGCTCCTCTGAGCGACATATCCAATAGCGACAGGCGCTTTTGCCGGTTCTGACGGCTTGAGCCCCGACCCATGGGTCGGGTTTGCCAAAACGCGCCATCCTTGTAGGGCAATCCCTACCCCCGGCCTTCCATCCGGCTGAGGCGATTCTCTCCTGCGCCCCGATTTGCGTGACTGCGAGCAGCCACTAGGCTTAATCCCACAGCAGTCATCAATAACAAAGGTGTGGGTATGAGCCAGGTCGAATCAAACGCAGGGGCCAGCGATGTGCTGGTCAGCTTTCGTGGAGTGCAGAAGAGCTACGACGGCGAGAACCTGATCGTCAAAGACCTCAACCTGGACATTCGCAAGGGCGAATTCCTCACCTTGCTCGGGCCGTCCGGCTCCGGCAAGACCACCAGCCTGATGATGCTCGCCGGTTTCGAAACCCCGACCGCCGGTGAAATCCTCCTCGCCGGGCGGGCGATCAACAACGTGCCGCCGCACAAGCGCGACATCGGCATGGTGTTCCAGAACTACGCGCTGTTCCCGCACATGACCGTCGCCGAAAACCTGGCGTTTCCGCTGACCGTGCGCGGCCTGAACAAGAGCGATGTCAGCGACAAGGTCAAGAAAGTCCTGAGCATGGTCCAGCTCGACGCCTTCGCATCGCGTTATCCGGCGCAATTGTCCGGCGGCCAGCAACAGCGTGTGGCATTGGCCCGTGCGTTGGTGTTCGAGCCGCAACTGGTGCTGATGGACGAACCGCTTGGCGCCCTCGACAAGCAACTGCGCGAACACATGCAGATGGAAATCAAACACCTGCACCAGCGCCTCGGCGTGACCGTGGTCTACGTGACCCACGACCAGGGCGAAGCCCTGACCATGTCCGACCGTGTTGCCGTATTCCATCAGGGCGAGATCCAGCAGATCGCGCCGCCACGCACCCTCTACGAAGAGCCGAAAAACACCTTCGTCGCCAACTTCATCGGCGAGAACAACCGCCTCAACGGTCGCCTGCTCAGCCAGAACGGCGAGCGCTGCGTGGTCGAGCTGGGGCGTGGGGAAAAGGTCGAGGCGCTGGCGGTCAACATCGGCCAGACCGGCGAACCGGTCACTCTGTCGATCCGTCCGGAGCGCGTCAGCCTCAACGGTTCGAGCGACCAATGCGTCAACCGCTTCTCCGGGCGGGTGGCCGAATTCATCTATCTGGGCGACCACGTCCGGGTGCGCCTGGAAGTCTGCGGCAAGACCGACTTCTTCGTGAAACAACCGATTGCCGAGCTCGATCCAGCGCTCGCGGTCGGCGACGTGGTTCCGCTTGGCTGGCAGGTCGAGCACGTTCGCGCGCTCGATCCTCTTCTAGAGGCGCATTAAGCGCCCCGGCAATACCAACACCAACCCTGCACGTGGAGAGAACAATAAATGTTGAGATCCCTGAAGTTCACAGCCCTGACCCTGGGCCTGATGGGTGCGGCAAGCGCAATGGCCGCTGGCCCGGATCTGACCGTGGTGTCGTTTGGCGGGGCGAACAAGGCGGCGCAAGTCAAAGCCTTCTACGCACCGTGGGAAGCGGCGGGCAACGGCAAGATCGTCGCTGGTGAGTACAACGGTGAGATGGCCAAGGTCAAAGCCATGGTCGACACCAAAAGCGTGTCCTGGGATCTGGTAGAGGTTGAATCGCCGGAACTGTCCCGTGGCTGCGACGAAGACATGTTCGAGCAACTGGATCCTGCGTTGTTCGGCAAATCCGAAGACTACGTCAAAGGCGCGATCCAGCCATGTGGCGTGGGCTTCTTCGTGTGGTCGACCGTGCTGGCCTACAACGCCGACAAACTGAAAACCGCACCGACCAGCTGGGCGGATTTCTGGGACACCAAGAAATTCCCGGGCAAGCGCGGCCTGCGCAAAGGCGCCAAGTACACCCTCGAATTCGCACTGATGGCCGACGGCGTTGCGCCGAAAGACGTCTACAAGGAACTGGCCAGCAAGGGCGGTCAGGATCGCGCGTTCAAGAAACTCGACGAGCTGAAACCGAACATCCAGTGGTGGGAAGCCGGCGCCCAGCCGCCGCAATACCTCGCTTCCGGTGACGTGGTCATGAGCTCGGCCTACAACGGTCGTATCGCCGCCGTGCAGAAAGAATCCAACCTGAAAGTGGTGTGGAACGGCGGCATCTACGACTTCGACGCCTGGGCCATCCCGAAAGGCCTGGACGCCAAGCGTGCCGAAGCGGCGAAGAAATTCATCGCGTTCTCGGTGCAGCCGCAACAGCAGAAGACCTACTCGGAAAACATCGCCTACGGCCCGGCCAACTCTCAGGCAGTGCCGTTGCTGGACAAGGCAATCCTGAAAGACATGCCGACCACTCCGGAAAACATCGCCAACCAGGTGCAGATCGACGTCAGCTTCTGGGCTGACAACGGCGAGCAACTGGAGCAGCGCTTCAATTCCTGGGCTGCGAAGTAACCAGAGGGCTCGCTCTCCTGTGGGAGCGGGCTTGCTCGCGAAAGCGTCAGTACATTCAACATTGATGTCGACTGACACGCCGCCTTCGCGAGCAAGCCCGCTCCCACATTCAAAGTTCGAGGTGGCTTGCCGCCTCTGTAACGATCAAAGATTTGCGGAGTACGTCATGGCCATCGCCGTTCCCCTGAACGAGGGCAACAGCCCCACCTTGAAGCAGCGGCTCAAGCACGCCGAGCGGGTCAACCGCTGGAAGGCCCAGGCGTTGATCGCGCCGCTGGTGCTGTTTCTGTTGCTGGTGTTCCTGGTGCCGATCGTGGCGCTGCTCTATAAAAGCGTCGGCAACCCGGAAGTGGTCGGCGGCATGCCGCGCACCGTGACCGCGATTGCTGCGTGGGACGGCCGCGGCCTGCCCGCAGAACCGGTCTACAAAGCCGCCAGCGAAGACCTCGCCGAAGCGCGCAAAAACCAGACCCTGGGCGATCTGTCCAAGCGCCTGAACATGGAGTTGGCCGGCTATCGCAGCCTGCTGACCAAAACCGCCCGCTCGCTGCCATTCGCCAGCGAACCGGCCTCTTATAAAGAAGCACTGGAAGGCCTCGACGAGCGTTGGGGCGATCCGGCCTACTGGCAAGCGGTGAAGCGCAACACCAGCAGCATCACCCCGTTCTACTTGCTGGCAGCAGTGGATCACCGCATCGACGATCTCGGCGAAATTGCCCCGGCCACCCCGGATCAGGCGATCTACCTCGACATCTTCGCCCGGACTTTCTGGATGGGCCTGATCATCACCGTGATCTGCCTGGTGCTGGCGTATCCGCTGGCTTACCTGCTGGCCAACCTGCCGTCGCGTCAAAGCAACCTGCTGATGATTCTGGTGCTGCTGCCGTTCTGGACGTCGATTCTGGTGCGAGTCGCCGCGTGGATCGTGTTGCTGCAATCCGGCGGATTGATCAACAGCGCGTTGATGGCGATGGGCATCATCGATAAACCGCTGGAGCTGGTGTTCAACCGCACCGGGGTCTACATCTCGATGGTGCACATCCTGTTGCCGTTCATGATCCTGCCGATCTACAGCGTGATGAAAGGCATCTCGCCGACCTACATGCGCGCCGCGATTTCCCTCGGCTGCCATCCGTTCGCCAGTTTCTGGCGGGTGTACTTCCCGCAGACCTATGCCGGTGTCGGCGCCGGTTGCCTGTTGGTGTTCATCCTCGCCATCGGCTACTACATCACCCCGGCGCTGCTGGGCAGCCCGAACGATCAGATGGTCAGCTACTTCGTCGCGTTCTATACCAACACCAGCATCAACTGGGGCATGGCCACTGCACTCGGCGGGCTGTTGCTGCTGGCGACCGTGGTGCTTTATCTGATCTACAGCTGGCTGGTGGGCGCCAGTCGCCTGCGCCTGAGCTAAGGGGAATTTGAAATGCTGAGTCCTTATATGTCGCCCGTCGAGCGGGTGTGGTTCTACAGCTTGCGGATCCTCTGCGGCTTGATCCTGTTGTTTCTGATCCTGCCGGTGCTGGTGATCGTGCCGCTGTCGTTCAACTCGGGCAGTTTTCTGGTGTATCCGCTGCAGGGCTTTTCGCTGCACTGGTATCAGGACTTCTTCGCTTCGGCGGAATGGATGCGCTCGCTGAAGAACAGCATCATCGTCGCCCCGGCCGCGACCGTGCTGGCAATGGTGTTCGGCACGCTGGCGGCCATAGGCCTGACCCGTGGCGACTTCCCCGGCAAGCCGCTGGTGATGGCGCTGGTGATTTCGCCGATGGTGGTGCCGGTGGTGATAATCGGTGTGGCCAGTTACCTGTTCTTTGCGCCGCTGGGGCTGGGCAACAGTTTCTTCTCGCTGATCGTGGTGCACGCGGTGCTCGGTGTGCCGTTCGTGATCATCACGGTGTCGGCGACGTTGCAGGGGTTCAACCATAACCTGGTGCGGGCGGCGGCCAGTCTTGGCGCCTCGCCGCTGACCACGTTCCGTCGGGTGACCTTGCCGCTGATTGCGCCGGGGGTGATTTCCGGTGCGCTGTTTGCCTTTGCGACCTCGTTCGATGAAGTGGTGGTGACGCTGTTTCTTGCAGGTCCCGAGCAGGCGACGTTGCCTCGGCAAATGTTCAGCGGGATTCGCGAGAACCTGAGTCCGACGATTGCGGCGGCGGCGACTCTGCTGATTGCCTTCTCGGTGATTCTGTTGCTGACGCTGGAATGGTTGCGTGGACGTAGCGAGAAACTGCGTACCGCTCAGGTCTGAACCCCCTCGATGATTGTTCCCTCGCTCCGCATTCCAGCTTCCGAATGGAACGCGGAGCGTCCCTGGCTGCATTCCCACGCAGAGCGTGGGAACGATCATCCGGGTTGTCTGCCATTCATGCGCTGAATGACAGACAACCCGAATTCCCCAGCTACGCTTGTGCTCAGCTCCCACATCTATAAGAGGCTGCGCACGATGAGTCTTTCCTCGTTCAAGATTGCTCACAAACTGATCACCGGCGCCGGGGCCATCGAGCAACTCGCGGCCGAGCTCACGCGGCTGGACATCGACAACCCGCTGATCGTCACCGATGCTGCGCTGGTCAAGTCCGGCACGGTGGAGCTGGCGCTGGCGCAAATCGGTGAGCGCGAGTACGAAATCTTCGACCGGGTACTGCCGGATCCGGAGATCGCCATCGTCGAGGACTGCATGCGCGTTTACCGAGAGGGCGGGCATGACGGGCTGATCGGTCTCGGTGGCGGCAGTGCGATCGACATCGCCAAAAGTGTCGCGGCGTACGCCGGTTATCACGGCGCGCTGGAAGACCTGTTCGGCGTCGATCAGGTGCCGCGCAAAGGCCCGCCGCTGATCGCCATCCCGACCACGGCCGGCACCGGTTCTGAAGTGACCAACGTCGCCATTCTTTCGGACAAGGTCGCCCAACTGAAGAAAGGCATCGTCAGCGATTACCTGTTGCCGGACGTGGCGCTGGTCAGCCCGCAGATGACCCTGACTTGTCCACGCAGCGTGACGGCCGCCAGTGGCGTCGATGCGCTGGTGCATGCCATCGAATCCTATCTGTCGCTGAATGCCTCGCCGATCACGGATTCGCTGGCCATCGGCGCGATCAAGTTGATCGCCCGGTCATTGCCCAAGGCCTACGCCAACCCCTCCAACCTGCAAGCCCGGGAAGACATGGCCACCGCCAGCCTGATGGCCGGCATGGCGTTCGGCAATGCCGGGGTCGGCGCGGTGCATGCGCTGGCGTATCCGCTGGGCGGGCGTTTCAACATTGCCCACGGCGTCAGCAATGCGTTGCTGCTGCCGTATGTCATGACCTGGAACAAGATGGCCTGCGTCGAGCGGATGCAGGATATCGCCGAAGCCATGGGGGTGAAGACCGGTCATCTGAGTCTCAACGAGGCCGCCGACAGTGCGGTCGCGGCGATGACCGAACTGTGCGCAGCGGTAGAAATCCCGCTGGGCTTGCGCAGTTTCGGCGTGCCCGAAGAGGCGATCCCGGCCATGGCCGTAGAGGCCGCCGGCATCGAGCGCCTGATGCGCAACAACCCGCGCAAGCTCAGCGCCGCCGACATCGAGAAGATCTACCGGGCGGCGTACTGAGAAACTGTCGGCCGCCGGTCATGGCACAACCCAATCATCGCGGTCACGGTGCGCGCGCGGAAACTTGAGGTATACAATGCGCGCCATCGTGATTTAGCTCAGAAAAGGTGCGTCATGCAGCCCTTCGTTATTGCTCCGTCGATTCTCTCCGCCGACTTCGCCCGCCTGGGCGAGGAAGTGGACAACGTTCTGGCCGCCGGTGCCGACTTCGTCCACTTCGATGTCATGGACAACCACTACGTACCGAACCTGACCATCGGCCCGATGGTCTGTGCTGCGCTGCGCAAGTACGGCGTGACCGCGCCGATCGACGCGCACCTGATGGTCAGCCCGGTGGATCGCATCGTCGGCGACTTCATCGAAGCCGGCGCCACCTACATCACCTTCCACCCGGAAGCCACGCTGCACGTCGATCGTTCGCTGCAACTGATCCGTGAAGGCGGCTGCAAATCCGGCCTGGTGTTCAACCCGGCGACCCCGCTGGACGTGCTCAAGTACGTGATCGACAAAGTCGACATGGTCCTGCTGATGAGCGTCAACCCGGGCTTCGGCGGGCAGAAGTTCATTCCCGGCACCCTCGATAAGCTGCGCGAAGCGCGGGCGATCATCGATGCGTCGGGCCGTGACATCCGCCTGGAAATCGATGGCGGCGTCAACGTCAACAACATCCGTGAAATCGCTGCCGCTGGCGCCGACACTTTTGTGGCCGGCTCCGCGATCTTCAATGCGCCGAACTATCAGGAAGTCATCGACAAGATGCGTTCCGAACTGGCGCTGGCTCGCCCATGAGCGGTTTTGAGCAGCTGTTCCCGGGGCAACTGCCGCGGTTGGTGATGTTCGATCTGGATGGCACGCTGATCGATTCGGTACCCGACCTGGCGGCGGCAGTGGATAACATGCTGCTCTCCCTCGGGCGCAAGCCTGCCGGTATCGAGTCGGTGCGCGAGTGGGTCGGCAACGGTGCGCCGGTGCTGGTGCGCCGCGCGTTGGCCGGCGGCATCGATCATTCCTCCGTGGATGACGTCGAAGCCGAGCATGCGCTGGAGGTTTTCATGCAAGCCTACGGCGCCAGCCATGAGCTGACCGTGGTCTATCCCGGCGTGCGCGATACCCTGAAATGGCTGCACAAGCAGGGCGTGGCCATGGCGCTGATCACCAACAAGCCGGAGCGCTTCGTTGCGCCGCTGCTGGATCAGATGAAGATCGGCCGCTACTTCAAGTGGATCATCGGCGGCGACACCCTGCCGCAGAAGAAGCCCGATCCGGCGGCGCTGTTCTTTGTCATGAAGATGTCCGGTATCCCGGCCTCGCAATCGCTGTTCGTCGGCGATTCGCGCAGCGACGTGCTGGCGGCGAAAGCAGCGGGGGTCAAATGTGTCGGGCTGAGTTATGGCTACAACCATGGCCGGCCGATTGCCGAGGAATCCCCGGCGCTGGTGATCGACGATCTGCGCAAGCTAATTCCCGGTTGCCTGGATACGGCCGCTGAGATAACGTTGCCCGACGCTTCTCAATCCCCTTCTGGAAACGCCATCGTGGTGGTCACCCGCAAACTCTGGATGAAAGTCATCAAGGCCCTGGCCCGCTGGCGTTGGCGCGCCTGACTTGTTCCTGGCCGGCCTGCCGGCGCGTTTGCACACCTGACTGATTTGCCCCTCACACCACGAGGCACCCTATGATCCGCGAAGAATTCCTGCGTCTGGCCGCTGACGGCTACAACCGCATCCCGCTGGCCTGCGAAACCCTGGCCGACTTTGACACGCCGCTGTCGATCTACCTGAAACTGGCCGACCAGCCCAACTCCTACCTGCTCGAATCGGTGCAGGGCGGCGAGAAATGGGGCCGTTACTCGATCATCGGCCTGCCGTGCCGCACCGTGCTGCGGGTTCACGATCATCACGTCAGCATCACCGTCGATGGCGTCGAGACCGAAAGCCACGACGTTGAAGACCCGCTGGCCTTCGTCGAAACCTTCAAGGCCCGCTACAACGTGCCGACCATTGCCGGTCTGCCGCGCTTCAACGGCGGCCTAGTCGGCTACTTCGGTTACGACTGTGTGCGTTATGTAGAGAAGCGCCTCGGCAAATGCCCGAACCCGGATCCGTTGGGCGTGCCGGACATTTTGCTGATGGTCTCCGATGCGGTGGTGGTGTTCGACAACCTCGCCGGCAAGATGCACGCGATCGTGCTGGCCGACCCGGCACAGGCCGATGCCTACGAGCAGGGCCAAGCGCAATTGCAGCAACTGCTGGAAAAACTGCGTCAGCCGATCACCCCGCGTCGTGGCCTGGATTTCAGCAAGCAGCAGGCGGCCGAGCCGGTGTTCCGCTCCAGTTTCACCCAGGACGACTACGAAAAAGCTGTCGACACCATCAAGGAATACATCCTCGCCGGTGACTGCATGCAGGTCGTGCCGTCCCAGCGCATGTCGATCGACTTCAAGGCGGCGCCGATCGATCTTTATCGCGCACTGCGTTGCTTCAACCCGACGCCGTACATGTACTTCTTCAACTTCGGCGATTTCCACGTCGTCGGCAGTTCGCCGGAAGTGCTGGTGCGGGTCGAAGACAACCTGATCACCGTGCGCCCGATTGCCGGCACCCGTCCTCGCGGGGCGACCGAAGAGGCGGACGTGGCGCTGGAAGAAGACCTGCTGTCCGACGACAAGGAGATCGCCGAGCACCTGATGCTGATCGACCTCGGTCGCAACGACACCGGGCGCGTTTCGGAAATCGGTTCAGTGAAACTTACGGAGAAGATGGTCATCGAGCGTTATTCCAACGTGATGCACATCGTGTCCAACGTCACCGGTCAATTGAAAGCCGGGCTGACGGCGATGGACGCGCTGCGGGCGATCCTGCCGGCGGGCACCTTGTCCGGCGCGCCGAAGATCCGCGCGATGGAAATCATCGACGAACTGGAGCCCGTCAAGCGTGGCGTGTATGGCGGCGCGGTCGGTTACTTCGCCTGGAACGGCAACATGGACACCGCGATTGCGATCCGTACCGCCGTGATCAAGAACGGCGAGCTGCACGTGCAGGCCGGTGGCGGCATCGTCGCCGACTCGGTGCCGGCGCTGGAATGGGAAGAAACCATCAACAAGCGTCGGGCGATGTTCCGCGCTGTTGCATTGGCCGAGCAAACCCCGGACTGAGTGATTGATGACTCAGCCATAAAAAAACGCGGCGCCTGTGAGGGCGCCGCGTTTTTTTATGGCCTGCGAATCAGAAGTCGAGTGCTACGCCGACGTTGATCCCTTGCTGGGTGAAGTCGTCATCCTTGCGAATGTCGTAGCTGGCGCGCAATGCCAGATCCTTGGTGAGGTTGTGGCTCACACCCAGGTTCAGGCGGTTCAGGTTGGTCTGAGGGGCATAGCCGGCCAGGGTGTAGCGGTTGTTCGGCAGGCTGTTGAGGTTCATCGTCACATTCTGGGTGTCGTCGTTGTACTCGCGCTCATGGGCCAGTTCGCCGAACACCTGGGTCTGCGAGGTGATCTGGTACTTGCCCTGGATCCCGAGGCCGAGACGCCGGGAAATGCGCGACTGGTCATCGAACGTCAGCGCGGTGGAGTCGGCGCCGTTTTCCGAGTAACCGTCGACTTCAACCTTGGCAAAGTCGGCGCTGACGAATGGCGACAGGTGCCATGGGCTGCTCGCTTCTGGCGCAATGTCGTAACCCACGCGTCCGCTGAAGGCCAGAACATAGCCATCGGTATCGCCTTTCTCGCCGCGTTCGTTGACCCCCAGCTGGAATTTGCGTTTGAGGCTGTCGTAATCCAGATGCCCGGCGGTCACGGCGGCGTCACCCCACCAGCGGTTCTGCTGGTACTGGGCGAACGCGGTGCCGAGGTAGGTGTTCAGCTTGTAGTCCGAATCGTTGTCGCCGGCCTCGAGTTTCTGGTTGTAGAAACCGGCCGCCACGCCCACGCGCCAGGCGTCGTTGAGACGGTAGCTGCCGCCGATGCTCAGGTTGTAACCGTTGCCGTCGGCGCTGGCGCCGCTGCGCTGGCTGTCGAAATCCTGATGCTGGCCGCCACCGGCGACAATCGCCCGCCATTGGCCAACGGCTTGCCAGTTTTCCCAATCCGCCAGCCACTGGTTGCGCAGTTCATCCTGATGCGAGCGCAGGGTGCCTTGAGCCATTTGCGGCAACAGGGTCGCTTCCCATGGCGCGGCCAGCAACGAGTAGGCGTAATCGGCAATCAGGCGCTGCCCGGCTTCGGTCGGGTGGACGGCGTCGTTGTAGATCAGCTTGGTCGGATCCGGGGTGGCGCTGTTGATCCCGTACCGCGCGTTCTCCGTGCAACTGTTGCCGCTGAAGCAGGTGCCGACCAGATTCTGGTCGGTCGCCAGGCCGAACTGCGCCGGATTGGCGAATGCCTCTTTGAGCAGAACAGGGACGTTCAGCGGGATGACGTTGGCGTTGACGCTCTGCAATTGGCTGACCAGTTCGGTGTTGAACTGGGCGCTGAGTTGCGAGGTGAAGGCCTGTAGCGGCGAGCCGTTGATGGCTGGAGTCAGGCCAATGTCCGGCAACAGCCAGACCATGATGTAGCGGGCGCCGGCACCTTGCAGCGTGCGTACGCTGTCGACCAGTCGATCGGCCGCGGCATTCGCCTGAGGAAGACTGGTGACGCGGCCCTGGAGGAAGTCGTTGCCACCCCCGGTCAGGTAATACAGGGCATTCGGGTCGGCGCGGAAGCCGTTCGACGGCAGATAACCGGCACGGGTGCGTTCGCCGGTGGCGGACTGGCTGGTGATCGAGTCGAGAATCTGGTCGGTGCGGTAACCGCCTACTGCCCAGTTGTTGCCATCCGGCTGGCCTTGGCCGGCACGTACCGCTGAGGACGAGGAGGCGGTTTGATCGGGGGTGAAGCCGAGGCGGCCACCGAGCAACTGGGTGGAATTGAGTGAGTAGAACTCACCGCTGCCGTCCTGATAGTTCGGACCGGTGCGGTTGGTGTAGCGTTCGGTGGCGCCGGCCGGGCCGCCGCTGTCGGTGAAAGTCCCCGCATCACTAAGGCTGTCGCCGAAGACCACGAAATTCGAATAGGGATTGGGTGCGGCGTTCGCCTGGGCGCAGGCCATCGCGAGCAGGCATCCGGCGAGCGGTACAAACAACGTCTGTTTGATCATGAGCAAGTCCGTTTATTTATTGTTGTAGTGAACGAAACGACAGTACCAAAAACTTCCGGCGTTTTGCCATCGGTCGTCAACCCTCCCATTGTTTTATCCCCCACGGCCCCGGCCATATTGCACGCTCCGCCCAGCTAAGTTACTGTGCCGAAACGTATGAACGAGACCTTCCCCGTGTTGATCACCAGCAAACTTCTGGATCAAGTCATCAAGGCACACGCCCGCTGGCGTTGGCGCGCCTGAATCTTTTCTGCCGGCCCCGCCGGATCTGTATCGCTTTGCCTTCCTTGCCCGTTTGAAATGCCGCTGTGCCGATGCGACCTGCGCGTCCGCCAGTGTGCAGCGCCCTGGCAAGTCATTCGAAGGCTGTCTTCAAGTCAGAATTCAAGAGGTTCGAAACGCCATGTTGCTGATGATCGACAACTACGACTCCTTTACTTACAACGTTGTGCAATACCTCGGCGAGCTGGGTGCCGAGGTCAAAGTGGTGCGCAACGACGAACTGACCATCGCCGAAATCGAAGCGCTCAACCCTGAGCGGATCGTCGTATCCCCGGGCCCGTGCACACCGACCGAAGCCGGCATTTCCATCGAGGCCATCAAGCACTTCGCCGGCAAACTGCCGATCCTCGGTGTCTGCCTCGGTCACCAGTCCATCGGCCAGGCTTTTGGCGGCGATGTCGTCCGCGCTCGCCAGGTGATGCACGGTAAGACTAGTCCGGTATTCCACGAGGACAAGGGCGTGTTTGCCGGTCTGAACCGCCCGCTGACCGTCACCCGCTATCATTCCCTGATCGTCAAACACGAAACGTTGCCCGATTGCCTGGAGCTGACGGCGTGGACCCAGCACGATGACGGTTCGGTCGACGAGATCATGGGCCTGCGTCACAAGACCCTGAACATCGAGGGCGTACAGTTCCACCCGGAATCGATCCTCACCGAGCAGGGCCACGAACTGTTCGCCAACTTCCTCAAACAAACCGGCGGCACGCGCTAAGGACTTTCCATGAATATCAAGACAGCCCTGAGCCGTATCGTCGATCACCTCGACCTCAGCACCGATGAAATGCGCGACGTGATGCGCGAAATCATGACTGGCCAATGCACGGACGCGCAGATTGGCGCGTTCATGATGGCGATGCGCATGAAGAGCGAGAGCATCGACGAGATCGTCGGTGCCGTGTCGGTGATGCGCGAGCTGGCGGACAAGGTCGAACTCCAGACCCTCGACCGAGTGGTCGATGTGGTCGGTACCGGCGGTGACGGGGCAAACATTTTCAACGTGTCGACCGCATCTTCCTTTGTGGTCGCCGCGGCTGGCTGCACCGTGGCCAAGCACGGTAACCGCGCGGTGTCGGGCAAGAGCGGCAGCGCCGATCTGCTGGAAGCCGCCGGCATCTACCTCAACCTGACCCCGGTTCAGGTGGCGCGCTGCATCGACAACGTCGGCATCGGTTTCATGTTTGCCCAGACCCACCACAAAGCCATGAAGTATGCCGCCGGCCCGCGTCGCGATCTCGGCCTGCGTACCCTGTTCAACATGCTCGGCCCGCTTACGAATCCGGCCGGTGTGAAACATCAGGTGGTGGGCGTGTTCACCCCGGCGCTGTGCCGGCCGTTGGCTGAAGTCTTGCAGCGTCTGGGCAGCAAGCACGTGCTGGTGGTGCATTCGAAAGACGGTCTGGACGAATTCAGTCTGGCGGCGCCGACGTTTGTCGCCGAGCTGAAGGACGATCAAATCACCGAATATTGGGTCGAGCCGGAAGATCTGGGCATGAAGAGCCAGAGCCTGCACGGCCTGTCGGTCGAAGGCCCGGAAGCGTCGCTGGCGCTGATCCGCGATGCACTGGGCAAGCGCAAGACCGAGAACGGTCAGAAGGCTGCCGAAATGATCGTGCTCAATGCCGGTGCGGCGCTGTACGCCGCCGACCTGGCGACAAGTCTGAAAGAGGGCGTGGCACTGGCCCACGACGCTCTGCACACCGGTCTTGCTCGGGAAAAACTCGAGGAGTTGGGTGCCTTTACCGCGGTATTCAAAGTGGAGAATGAGGGATGAGTGTACCGACGGTTCTGGAAAACATTCTGGCCCGCAAGGTTCAGGAAGTCGCCGAGCGTAGCGCCCGTGTGAGCCTGAGCGAGCTGGAAAGTCTGGCCAAGGCGGCCGATGCACCCCGTGGTTTTGCCCAGGCACTGCTGGCGCAGGCCAAGAAGAAACAGCCGGCAGTGATCGCCGAGATCAAGAAGGCGTCGCCGAGCAAGGGCGTGATCCGCGAGAATTTCGTGCCTGCCGATATCGCCAAAAGCTACGAGAAGGGCGGGGCGACCTGCCTGTCGGTGCTGACCGACATCGACTACTTCCAGGGCGCCGATGCTTACCTGCAACAGGCCCGCGCGGCGTGCTCGCTGCCGGTGATCCGCAAGGACTTCATGATCGATCCGTACCAGATCGTTGAAGCCCGTGCGCTGGGCGCCGATTGTGTGTTGTTGATCGTCTCCGCACTGGATGACGTGAAAATGGCCGAACTGGCGTCGGTCGCCAAAGACGTCGGCCTCGATGTGCTGGTGGAAGTGCACGACGGCGATGAGCTGGAGCGCGCGCTGAAAACCCTCGACACGCCGCTGGTCGGGGTCAACAACCGCAATCTGCACACTTTTGACGTCAGCCTGGAAACCACCCTCGACCTGCTGCCGCGCATTCCGCGCGATCGTCTGGTCATCACCGAGAGCGGCATCCTCAACCGTGCCGATGTCGAGCTGATGGAAATCAGTGATGTCTACGCGTTCCTGGTCGGCGAAGCGTTCATGCGCGCCGAAAGTCCGGGCATCGAACTGCAGCGTCTGTTCTTCCCGGAGCGCGGCGTTCCGGTGAGCGGTTCGACCCTCGACTGATCGAGTCTTCGCAGGCGCCCGTCCCCCTGTGGGAGCGGGCTTGCCCGCGAAGGCGGCATAAGATTCACCTCAGACTCAACGTCCTATGGAAACCTTATGATCCCCACATCCCTGACCATCGAAGCCGGCCTGCAAGCCGAACAGGATCTGCTGGCCTCGGTCTGCGCCGGTGATGCCGAATTTGGCCTGCTGTTCTGGCAGCCCAGCGATCGCGCTTTGGTCATGCCGCGCCGTTTGAACCGCTTGCCCGGATTCGATCACGCCTGCGAAGTCTCCGCTGCTGCCGGTTGGCCGGTGTTGCTGCGTGAAACCGGCGGCGAACCGGTTCCGCAATCGGCTTCCACCATCAATATTGCACTGGTCTACGCACCGCCTCGCAGCGAAGGCGATCTGAACCGCATCGAAACCGGTTACCGGCGGTTGTGCGATCCGATCTGTGAGTTGCTGGATGAGTTGGGTGGCACTTCGTCGTTGGGTGAAATCGACGGTGCATTCTGCGACGGTCGCTTCAACGTCAATCTCGACGGTCGCAAGATGGTCGGCACCGCTCAGCGCTGGCGCCAGAGTCAGGGGGGGCAGCGTCCGGTGGGGTTGGTGCACGGGGCGATGCTGGTGGATGACGAACGTGAGTCGATGGTTGCGGCGGTCAACCGCTTCAACGAAGCATGTGGTCTGGAGCAACGGGTACGTGCCGCCAGCCACATCGCTCTGCATGAGAAATTCCCGGCGCCCCATGCACTGGCGCGTCTCGATGAACTCTTTCGTTTGATGCTGGCGCAGATCTACGCCGGCTGAGTTTTCGAACTCAGCGAGTGCCGAAGACCACCATGGTCTTGCCTTTCACATCCACCAGGTTGCGTTCCTCAAGATCCTTGAGCACGCGACCGACCATCTCTCGCGAGCAACCGACAATTCGGCCGATCTCCTGACGGGTCACCTTGATCTGCATGCCGTCCGGGTGGGTCATCGCGTCCGGTTGTTTGCACAGCTCCAGCAGGCAGCGAGCAACACGACCAGTGACGTCGAAGAACGCCAGGTCGCCGACTTTGCGTGTGGTGTTGCGCAGGCGTTGTGCGATTTGTCCGCTGAGGACGTAAAGAATGTCTGGATCCTGTTGCGACAGTTCGCGGAACTTGGTGTAGCTGATTTCCGCCACTTCGCATTCAACCTTGGCCCGCACCCAGGCGCTGCGCTGCTGTTCCTGGCCGGCTTCTTCGAACAGACCCAACTCGCCGAAGAAGTCCCCGGCATTCAGGTAGGCGATGATCATCTCGCGGCCGTCGTCGTCCTCGATCAGGATCGTGACCGAACCGCGGATGATGAAGTACAGCGTGTCGGAGCGATCCCCGGCGCAGATGATGTTGCTCTTGGCCGCGTGACGCCGGCGCTGGCAATGCATCAGCAGCTTGTCGAGGTTCTTGATTTTGGGTGTGGGGGTAATACCAACCATGGTTGTATCCCGAAAAGACTGCACGGTTATATTTGGTTTTTATATGAGGCGCTGAGGCGGTCGCTACACAGTCTGGCGAAGGCGCCAGTGAATTGGCGCCAGCTTACCAGACACTTCGTCGAAATTTCGAGAAATCACCTACGTTAAAGGTGCATTCGTCCCAGGAACGTGCTCGCTGTCCGGGCAGGGCCCTGTGCTAAGCTGGCGACCCTTTTTTCTACAGTGGAGTCTTGGCGATGAAGGCACGCATCCAATGGGCTGGCGAAGCCATGTTCCTCGGCGAATCCGGCAGCGGTCATGTCGTGGTCATGGACGGTCCGCCGGACGCCGGTGGTCGTAACCTGGGTGTCCGCCCGATGGAAATGCTCCTGCTGGGTGTCGGCGGTTGCAGCAATTTCGACGTGGTCAGCATTTTGAAGAAGTCCCGTCAGGCCGTTGAAAGCTGCGAAGCCTTTCTGGAAGCCGAGCGCGCGACCGAAGATCCGAAAGTATTCACCAAGATCCACATGCACTTCGTGGTCAAGGGCCGGGGCCTGAAAGAAGCCCAGGTCAAACGCGCCATCGAACTGTCTGCCGAGAAGTATTGCTCGGCTTCGATCATGCTCGGCGCGGCCGGCGTAGCGATCACCCACGACTACGAAATCGTTGAACTCGGCTGAGCCGACATTCAACTATCATAAAAGCAGTGCAGACTCTGGCGATCCCCCGCTGACGTCTGCATAATGCGCCACTTTTTTCAGGGCCGTGATCAGTCAACCGACCGGTCATCCGCCTGAACAGATAACCAAAATCGCCATCGCGAAGAGGTGTTAACCGTCCTACGCAGGTGCGTTGTTCGCACTTGACGGGCATGCTTGATCACGCGGCCGTGCCGCATACATAGAGAGTTTTTAACGGTGAAAAGCAAACTCAAGCTCCACGGGTTCAATAACCTGACAAAGACCTTGAGCTTCAACATCTATGACATCTGCTACGCGGAAACCCCGCAAGACCAGCAGGCTTACGTCGAGTACATCAATCAAGAGTACAACGCCGAACGCCTGACGCAGATTCTCACGGAAGTTGTCGAAATCATTGGTGCCAACATTCTGAACATTGCGAGTCAGAACTATGAGCCTCAGGGTGCCAGCGTCACGATTCTGATCTCGGAAGAGCCGGTGACCCCGACCGAAAGCCAGATCGAAGAGTCCCCGGGCCCGTTGCCCGAAATCATCCTGGCCCACCTCGACAAGAGCCACATCACGGTGCATACCTACCCGGAAATCCATCCGGACGCCGGTATCGCGACCTTCCGTGTGGACATCGACGTGTCGACCTGTGGTGTCATTTCACCGCTCAAAGCGCTCAATTTCCTCATTCACCAGTTCGATTCGGACATCGTGACCGTGGATTACCGTGTGCGCGGCTTCACCCGTGACGTTGAAGGCAACAAGCACTTCATCGACCACGAGATCAACTCGATCCAGAACTACCTCTCCGATGACACTCGCGACGCGTACCAGATGACCGACGTGAACGTGTACCAGGAAAACCTGTTCCACACCAAAATGCTGCTGAAGAACTTCGAACTGGACAACTACCTGTTCGGTGATGCCACCAGCAATCTGTCTTCCGAGCAGCGCGCTCAGGTGACCGAGCGTGTGAAACACGAAATGCTGGAAATCTTCTACGCGCGCAATATGCCGAGCTAAGAAATCCGGGCACAAAAAAAGGCGACTGCTTTGCGGCAGTCGCCTTTTTTATGGGCGTTTTTCAGATCCGGTAAGTGCTCTTGGTCATCACTTTGGCCAACAGGCTCATGCCGAACTTCACCGGCGCCGGGAAGCGGAAGCCGCCGGCCTCCAGTGCGCTTTCCGCGTGATGTTCTTCATCTATACGCATCTGCTCCAGAATCGCCCGGGACTTTTCGTCCTCGGCCGGCAGTTGCTCCAGATGCTCGTTCAGATGCTTGCAGACCTGATGCTCGGTGGCGGCGACAAACCCGAGACTGACCTTGTCGCTGATCAGCCCGGCGACTGCGCCGATGCCGAACGACATACCGTAGAACAGTGGGTTGAGCACACTGGTGTGGCTGCCCAACTGGTGAATGCGCTGTTCGCACCAGACCAGATGATCGATCTCTTCTTCGGCCGCATGCTCCATGGCCTCGCGCACCTGTGGCAGCTTGGCGGTCAGCGCCTGGCCCTGATACAGCGCCTGGGCGCAGACTTCACCGGTATGGTTGATGCGCATCAGACCGGCTACGTGGCGGGTGTCTTCATCGCTCATCTGCACATCGGGCTGCACGATCGCCGGCGACGGACGGTACGGCTGACCGCTGAAGGGCAGCAAGGTGCGCATCGCGGCATCGGCTTGCAGCAGAAGACGATCAATGGGCGAGTAGTGACGTTGGGTAGTCATGCTGACCTCCGGGAAGAATCTCGGCGGCCAGTTTAACCGAATCGGCCGGGGAAGGTTTGCGCTGGGTCATGTGGGAGCAGGGCGCTCCCACCGATCTCTGGGTTCAATCAGCCCGGAGGCCAGTTCATCTGGCGTTGACCGAGCACGTGCATGTGAATGTGGTAGACCGTCTGCCCGCCCATTTCATTGCAGTTCATCACCACACGGAAGCCTTCCTCGCAACCCAGTTCCAGCGCCAGACGCTGGGCGGTGAACAGGATATGTCCGGCCAGTGCCTTGTCGTCTTCGGTCAGGTCGTTGAGGGTGCGCACCGGTTTCTTCGGGATCACCAGAAAATGCACCGGTGCCTGTGGGGCGATGTCGTGGAACGCCAGAACCTGGTCGTCCTCGTAGATGATCTTCGCCGGGATTTCCCGGTTGATGATCTTGGTGAACAGAGTATCCACAGCTGTTTTCTCCGTTGTTTGGGCTGGTCTGAGTGTACTCATAGGAGGATTAGCCCGCCCAGTGTTTTGCCGTAGGGCTTTTCAGCGCGGGCAGTAAGCCTTGTTGACCATGCCGACAATCGTTCGATTGAGCCAGCGCGAACCGAGCCGTGGCAGAAAGGCGAACCAGCGGTTTCGGCGTCCGGGAATGATGATTGCGCGGTTTTTCTCCAGGGCGCGCACGGTATATAGCGCAACCTCCTCGGGACTCATCAGCAATTTGCTGGCGTTGAGCTTGTCGTTGTTCAGTTGCGCGGTGCGAAAGAACGCGGTGCGGGTCGGGCCGGGGCAGAGCACCGACACCTTGACCGCACACTTCTTCAATTCCACCCGCAGTGCTTCCGAGAAGTGCAACACGTACGCCTTGCTGGCGTAGTAGGTGCTCATCCAGGGACCGGGGTTGAAGGCCGCCACCGACGCGACATTGAGAATCTGCCCGCCGCCCTGCAACGCCATGGTGTTGCCGATGGCATGGCAGAGGCGGGTGAGGGCGAGGATGTTCACTTCGATCAGATCCTGTTCGGTCATCCAGTCCTGGGCCAGGAACGGGCCGCAAGTACCGATGCCGGCGCAATTGACCAGCAGATCGATCTGCCGGTCGCCTTCTTCAAGCTCCAGCAGAAAACCGGACAGGCGCAGCGGCTCGCCGAGGTCACAGGCGCGGAACAGCACTTCAACGCCGAAGCGCTGGGTCAGTTCAATCGCAATGCTTTCCAGCTGATCACGCTGGCGAGCCACCAGAATCAGGCTTCGGCCACGGCGTGCCAGGGCTTCGGCCATGGCCAGGCCGATGCCGCTGGAGGCGCCGGTGATCAGAGCGTAACGGGTCATGCAAATCTCCATCGCAACAGCGCCGCGCCGTGGACGCAGGTGTCACGGCGGGGAGCGTTGTTCATTCTTTCGCAGAGTCTACAGGGGCGAGGGCGGCTTCGGCTGCATCGTCTGCCGAATTCGCGGCGGGCTCGACTTCCACATCGATTTCATCGGTGGTCACCGAACCGCTCTCGTAGCTGCTTTCAAGACTGCTTTCGTATTCCTGCTGGATGGCTGTGATCCCGCCCAGCATGCCACCCACAAAGAACAGCCCGATAAACACGATCCACAGCGAGCACAGCACTTTGACTGCCGTGCTGTTCGGCGGAGGCGGTGGGCCATAGCGGTTGGCGCCGGTATTGCCCGGCACGACCATGATTACCAGCGGGAAGAAACTGCCCACGAACGGCACCAGCGTCAGCAGCCAGAGCCACCCGGACCAGCCGATATCGTGCAGGCGCTGAATGCTGAACAGGATCCCGACAATCGCGAAGGCCAGAAACAGGAAGAAAGCGAGGAGACCGCCGATGATCAGGCCGGTCGTCGAGTCGGCGCTCACCAGGCCCAGACCGATCAGCGCGAATACGCTGACGATTGGCAGGGCTACCAGGCTCAACACCATCGACCATGCCAGATAACGCAAGCGGCCGATCCGGCCCTCAACGCTGAACGGCTTTAGCGGCGCGAATGTCGGCAGGCTTTCACCGACGGCGGCCCGAGGGGGAGCATAAGGCGAGTCAGGCTCCGCGGGAGCGGCGCTTTGCTCGTGGACATCCGACAGGTTCAGTTCGATGGGCGTTTCGGTTTCGATCCGGGCATCGATCCCTGTCTTCCCCAGCGCTTGCAGGTAGGTCTGCGCATCGCTGTGGGACAGATCACGCTTGAGCGCGACGGTGCGACCATTGAACAGGCGCTCGATGGCGGCGACATCGCTTTTGAACAGATCGGCCAGGTTGAGCTTGGCCGTGGTGATATCGACGCCGGGCTGGAGCGCGCCGTCGAAAACGATCTTGTAACGGGGTTCGCTCATGGCCGAGGCATCCTTGTCGCGAGATAAATTGAGTCTAAGGCCAGTCAGACAGCGACTGGCCGGGTTTCATTCAACGTGGCCAGCGTTTCGGCAGTTGCGCTGCGTGCTCCAGGGCCTGGCGGTATTCGGCATCTAGACGCGCCACCAGTTGATCCACGCTTGGCAGATCGTCGATCTGGCCTACGCCTTGGCCCGCAGACCACACGGTTTTCCAGGCCTTGGCTTCGTCGTTGATCGGCTTGAGCTTGTCGCCGAAATTCACTTCACCCTTGCCTTGCAGGGCTGCCATGTCGAAACCGGCGGCCTCCAGGCTTTGACGCATGAAACTGGCCGGTACACCGGACACGGCAGGAGTATGAATGATGTCGGCGGCTTTGGCAGTCAGCAGCATCTCCTTATAGGCGTCAGGCGCATGACTTTCAGTAGTACCGATAAATCGCGTGCCGAAGTAGGCCAGATCCGCGCCGAGCAGTTGTGCGGCGAGAATCTCATGTCCATGGTTCAAACATCCTGCAAGCAACAGGGTCTTGTCGAAGAACTCGCGGATCTCGGCAATCAGCGAAAACGGGCTCCAGGTCCCGGCGTGACCACCGGCGCCGGCTGCGACGGCGATCAAACCATCGACACCGGCCTCGGCAGCTTTCTCGGCATGGCGACGGGTCGTCACATCATGGAAGACCAGGCCGCCGTAACTGTGCACGGCGTCTACCACTTCCTTCACCGCGCCGAGGCTGGTGATGACGATGGGCACCTTGTGCTCGACGCAGATGTTCAGATCCGCCTCCAGACGCGGATTGCTCTTGTGAACAATCAGGTTTACCGCGTACGGCGCCGGGTTCTCCAATGTCGCCAGCCCCGCTTCGATCTGCTCCAGCCAGGCCTTGAACCCGCTGCTTTCGCGTTGGTTCAGCGCCGGGAAGCTGCCAACCACGCCATTGCGGCAGCACGCCAGCACCAGTTCAGGATTCGAGATCAGGAACATCGGCGCCGCCACCACAGGCAGACGCAGACGTTGTTCGAGCAGAGCGGGCAGCGACATCGGAAGTACCCCGGAAAGTTGTATTTGTTGAAGTTAGAACGGCTTGACCACGACCAGAATTACGATAGCCAGCAATATCAGAACCGGCACTTCATTGAACCAGCGATAAAAGACATGGCTGCGGGTGTTCTCGCCACGGGCAAAACGTTTTACCTGCGCGCCGCACATGTGGTGGTAACCGATCAACAGCACGACCAAGGTCAGTTTCGCGTGGATCCAGCCACCGCTGCTAAAGATGCTCGGGTTGAGATAGATCAGCCAGCCGCCGAAGATCAGCGCGGCGATCATCGCCGGGCCCATGATGCCGCGATACAGCTTGCGCTCCATGATGCTGAAGCGTTCCTTGCTGATCGTGTCTTCACTTTGCGCGTGATAAACGAACAGTCGCGGCAGATAGAACAGCCCGGCAAACCAGCACACGATGCTGACGATATGAAGCGCTTTGATCCACAGATAGAGCATTTTTGGTTATTCCCTGATTCACGGTAGGCCGGATAGTAGAGGCTTGAGCGTCCGCACGTCACCTTGACGGTTGTCGCAGGGGCGCGCGGCCCCTATTATCGACGGCTTTCCAGTGGGTTCGTTGAGGGCAGGTTTATGGTCAAGGTCGGTATCGTCGGCGGCACGGGTTACACCGGTGTCGAACTGCTGCGTCTGTTGGCACAGCATCCGCAGGCGGAAGTGGTAGTGATTACTTCCCGATCCGAGGCCGGTCTGGCCGTGGCTGATATGTATCCGAACCTGCGCGGCCACTACGACGGTCTCGCATTCAGCGTGCCGGACATCAAGACCCTGGGCGCTTGCGACGTGGTGTTCTTCGCCACTCCGCACGGCGTTGCCCACGCACTGGCCGGCGAATTGCTGGCGGCCGGCACCAAGGTCATCGACCTGTCGGCAGACTTCCGTCTGCAGGACGCCGATGAATGGGCCAAGTGGTACGGCCAGCCGCACGGCGCGCCGGAGTTGCTGGACGAGGCGGTTTACGGTCTGCCGGAAGTCAATCGTGAGCAGATCAGGAAAGCACGCCTGATCGCGGTGCCGGGTTGCTACCCGACCGCGACGCAGCTGGGTTTCCTGCCGTTGCTTGAAGCGGGTATTGCCGACGCTTCGCACCTGATCGCCGACTGCAAGTCCGGTGTCAGCGGTGCCGGTCGTGGCGCTGCCGTAGGCTCGCTGTACTCCGAGACGTCGGAAAGCATGAAGGCCTATGCGGTGAAAGGTCACCGTCATCTGCCGGAAATTCGTCAGGGGCTGCGTCGTGCTGCAGGCAAGGACGTCGGTCTGACTTTTGTGCCGCATCTGACGCCGATGATCCGTGGCATTCACTCCACGCTCTACGCGACTGTAGTGGATCGCTCGGTGGATCTGCAGGCGCTGTTCGAGAAGCGTTATGCCAATGAGCCGTTCGTCGATGTGATGCCGGCCGGCAGTCATCCGGAAACCCGCAGCGTGCGTGGCGCCAACGTCTGCCGCATCGCGGTTCACCGTCCACAGGATGGTGATCTGGTGGTGGTGCTGTCGGTGATCGACAATCTGGTCAAGGGCGCGTCGGGTCAGGCGGTGCAGAACATGAACATCCTGTTCGGGCTGGATGAGCGCTTTGGTCTGTCCCACGCCGGCATGCTGCCGTAACGACTGATCTTGCTTGGTAAAAAGGCCCGTCTAACGGGCCTTTTTGCATTCTGGTCGGTTGATCAGCTTTATTGATATACCGTAACAATAGTTGACCGATTTTCTAGGACAAGCGGATAATGCGCGTCATCACGCATTATGGCGGCGTAACGCCGGGAGATAGTCAGCATGAGCGTCGAATCCTTCACCCCCACGGCTTTGCAATTCACTCAAGGTGCCGCGCACAAGGTGAAGAGCCTGGTCGATGAAGAGGGGAATGATCGCTTGAAGCTGCGCGTATTCGTTACGGGCGGCGGTTGTTCAGGGTTTCAGTACGGCTTCACCTTCGATGAAGATGTGGCCGAGGACGACACCATCGTCGAGCGCGAAGGCGTCAGTCTGGTGGTCGATCCGATGAGCTTCCAGTACCTGGCAGGTGCCGAGGTGGATTATCAGGAAGGTCTGGAAGGTTCGCGTTTCGTGATCAAGAACCCGAATGCCACCACCACTTGTGGTTGCGGCTCCTCGTTCTCGATCTGATCGCGCTTCACCGAACACAATAAAGCGCCGCAGAGCCTCACGGTTCTGCGGCGTTTTGTTATCTGGGATTTGTCAGTTGGGGTAGATGGCGCCGAGTACGCGCAGACCTTTGGCGCCGGTGACGCTCGGGCGGTTGGCGGCAATGCCTTCCAGACAGCAGTGGGCCAGCCAGGCGAAGGCCATGGCCTCGACCCAGTCCGGATCGACGCCGTGGGTCGATGTGCTGGCGACCTTGGCGTTGGGTAGCAGGTCGGCCAAGCGCTTCATCAGTGTGGCGTTGTGAGCGCCGCCGCCGCAGACCAGGAGTTCTTCGGTATTCGATTGAGCGCTTTGCAGCGATTCGACGATGGTCAGCGCCGTCAGTTCGAGCAGTGTCGCCTGTACGTTTTCGGGTGCGAACTCTGGCAGGTGCGACAGTTTCTGTTCCAGCCAGGGCAGGTTGAAAACTTCGCGGCCGGTGCTCTTTGGGCCTTGGGTCATGAAAAACGGATCGTTGAGCAGGGCTTTCAGCAGGGTCGGCTCGACCTTGCCGCTGGCTGCCCACTGCCCGTTACGGTCGTAGTTCTCGCCCCGTTGCTTATGAATCCACGCATCCATCAGCACATTCCCCGGCCCGCAGTCGAAACCGGCTACAGGCTTGTTCGGCTCGATCAGACTGAGATTGCTGAAACCGCCGACATTCAGGACCGCGCGGTTGCCGATATGCTCTTCGAATAGCGCTTCATGAAAGGCAGGAACCAGCGGCGCGCCTTGTCCGCCAGCGGCCACATCGCGGCTGCGGAAGTCACTGACGACTGTAATGCCGGTCAGTTCGGTCAGCAGAGCGGGGTTGCCGATCTGCACAGTGAAACCGCGCGCAGGTTCATGGCGAATGGTCTGGCCGTGGCTGCCGATCGCGCGAATGGCTTCAGGCTTGAGCTGTTGCTGTTCGAGGAGGGTATGGATCCCTTGCGCGGCGAGCTTCACCCAGTTTTGCTGGGCAATCGCCGAGCGGGCGATTTCGTCAGGGCCGCTGGCGCACAAGCCAAGCAGCTCGGCGCGCAGGGTATCTGGCATGGGAATGTAGTGCGTGGCGACCAGATTGATCGCCGAGGATTGCTCGATCAGGGCGATGTCCAGCCCGTCGAGACTGGTGCCGGACATCACGCCGATATAAAGAGCCATGGCTTAACGTTTGCTCGAAGCCAGCATGGTGGCCTTTTCCTGGTCCATACGAGCCATCAACGGCTGGCTCTGCGCCAGGAAGCGCGCGCGTTCGGATTTGGCGATCGGGTCGGCCATCGGCAACTTCTGGCCCAATGGATCGACGTGAACACCGTTGACCTGGAACTCATAGTGCAGGTGCGGGCCGGTGGACAGGCCGGTGGTGCCGATGTAACCGATCACCTGGCCCTGTTTGACGGTGCCGCCGGTCTTCACGCCCTTGGCGAAGCCCTGCATGTGGCCATACAGCGTACGGTAAGTGTTGCCGTGCTGGATGATCACGGTGTTGCCGTAACCGCCGCGACGGCCGGCCAGCAGCACTTTGCCGTCGCCGGCAGCCTTGATTGGCGTACCGCGTGGAGCGGCGTAGTCGACGCCTTTGTGGGCGCGGATCTTGTTGAGGATCGGGTGTTTGCGGCCCATGGAGAATTTCGAGCTGATGCGGGCGAAGTCCACCGGTGTACGGATGAACGCCTTGCGCATGCTGTTGCCATCGGCGGTGTAGTAGCTGCTGTTGCCCTGCTTGTTGGTGTAACGCACGGCAGTGTAAGTCTTGCCGCGGTTGGTGAAGCGGGCGGACAGGATCGGTCCGTTGCCAACGGCTTTGCCATTGACCACTTTCTGTTCATAGATTACATCGAACTCGTCACCCTGGCGGATATCCTGGGCGAAGTCGACGTCGTAGCCAAAGACACTGGCCATGTCCATGGTCAGGCTGTGGGACAGGCCTGCGCGGGCGGCGGACTGCGACAGCGAGCTGTTGATCACACCGTGGACATAAGCAGTGCGAACAGTCGGTTTGGCGGTAACGCGGTTGAACACATAACCCTTGTCGTTCTTGGTCAGGGTGATGGTTTCAACGTCGCTGACCTTGCTGTGCAGGTTGGTCAGCTGGCCTTGTGGGTTCAATTCGAATTCGAGTTTCTGGCCATGTTTGAGCTGGCTGAACTGCTTGGCTTGTTTGTCGCTGGCCAGCACTTCATGCACGGCCGCGGCCGGGAGGCCGACTTTCTCGAACAATGTAGAAAGCGTATCGCCCTTGGAGACGATCACTTCCCTGTGATTTGGAGCCTTCTTTTCTTCAGCTACCGGTGTCGGCGCTGGTGCAGCCTGAGCGGTTTCCTGCGCCTCTTCGGCGCTGTTTTCGATCTGCGCGAAAGGGGAGGCTACGGACTCATTTGTGGCTTGAGCTGCGTCGGCAGCGTCTTGATCTTGTGTCAGTTGTTCAGCAGGACTTTCCAGTTCAAGGCTCAGCGTCGTCTTTTTGGCTTCAACATCACTGGATGGAAACACCAGGAGCGCCAGGCTGAGAAGGGCGGCGATACCACTCGCGGCGAGCAGGTGGGTCTTCGGGTAAAGCGGTGGCGCTTTAGACGGTTCAGTGGTCATAAGTAATTTGACTTTGAAAAAGATGAATTGGAAAAGATGAATGACATGATGAAGATGAAATAACTGTATAAAATATAACCAAATCATCCCTGAAGCAAGTCTGTGGACGCCCTGTCTGTGGATTGGCGTCCGTGCGCCGGGCAAAACTTGTATTTGGTGCGCGATCTTGTATGGTTGGTTCCCTTTGAATCTGAGCCTTGCGGGTCTGTTATGAAGTCGGTTGAAGAGCAGCTAGCGCTGATTAAACGTGGTGCGGAAGAACTGTTGGTCGAGTCCGAGCTGATCGAAAAGCTCAAGCGTGGCCAGCCGCTGCGAATCAAGGCCGGCTTCGATCCAACTGCGCCGGATCTGCACCTTGGTCACACTGTGCTTATTAATAAGCTGCGCCAGTTCCAGGAACTGGGGCATCAGGTAATCTTCCTTATTGGTGATTTCACCGGAATGATCGGTGACCCGAGCGGCAAGAGTGCCACGCGTCCTCCTTTGACCCGTGAGCAGGTTCTGGAAAACGCCGAGACCTACAAGACTCAGGTGTTCAAGATTCTTGATCCGGCGAAAACCGAAGTCGCGTTCAACTCCACCTGGATGGATCAGATGGGGCCTGCGGACTTTATTCGTCTGACTTCGCAGTACACCGTTGCTCGTATGCTCGAGCGTGATGACTTCGACAAGCGCTACACCACCAATCAGCCGATCGCCATTCACGAATTCCTCTATCCGCTGGTGCAGGGTTATGACTCGGTTGCTTTGCGCGCTGACGTTGAGCTGGGTGGTACCGATCAGAAGTTCAACCTGCTGATGGGGCGTGAGCTGCAGCGTGGTTATGGCCAGGAAGCGCAGTGCATCCTGACGATGCCGTTGCTTGAAGGTCTGGATGGTGTGAAGAAGATGTCCAAGTCGCTGGGCAACTACGTCGGTATCCAGGAAGCGCCGGGTGTCATGTACAGCAAGCTGGTCTCGATTCCTGATGCGTTGATGTGGCGCTACTTCGAGTTGCTCAGCTTCCGTTCGATGGATGAGATCAATGCGTTCCGTGCTGATGTAGAGGCGGGCGCTAATCCTCGCGATATCAAGATCAAGCTGGCCGAAGAGATTGTTGCGCGCTTCCACGGTGAAGAGGCTGCGGCCAATGCTCACCGTGGTGCGGGTAACCGTATGAAAGATGGTGAGTTGCCGGATGATCTGCCAGAGGTCGAGTTGACTGCTTCCGAGGATATGCCGATTGCTGCTGTCCTTAATAAGGCCGGTCTGGTGAAGAACTCGGCGGCTGCTCGTGATCTGCTGGCCTCCGGTGGTGTACGTATAGATGGTGAGGTGGTTGATCGTTCCTTTATATACGTACTGGGCGCGACTCACGTTTGTCAGGCCGGCAAGAAGGCTTTTGCACGGATTTCGCTGAAATCTGAGTAAAGTTGAAATAAGGGGTTGACGGCGAATTCCAGAGGTCTATAATTCGCCCCACTTCCGGCGCAGTCGAAACGGAAAACTCCTTGAGGTTCAATGAGTTAAGTAGGTTTCGAAGGCGGGTTGCTTCAGTTCATCGAAGCCTGGAAGGAGTTGGAAATGCCGGTTTGTTGGGTGCTTTCAACGGTTCGATCTTCTCGGTCGAAAGCGGAGAAAAAGAGGTGTTGACAGCAGCGTGTAACGCTGTAGAATTCGCCTCCCGCTAACGAGAGATCGGAAGCGCAAGTGGTTGAAGTTGTTGAGGAAATCTTCGAAAGCTTCTGAAAATAATCACT